>JAZJZK010000008.1:0-279121 GCA_040389905.1 Gemmatimonadota bacterium
GTCCTCTGTGTCCTCTGTGTCCTCTGTGTCCTCTGTGTCCTCTGTGTCCTCTGTGTCCTCTGTGTCCTCTGTGTCCTCTGTGTCCTCTGTGGTAAATGCAGTTCCGCTGGTAATAGGTGCAGCTCCGCTCGTGACAATCTCTTAAGGACTCCAATGTTCATTTCGGATTTTGCGATCAAGAAGCCACTCATCACCGTCGTCTCGATGGTGGCGCTCGTGGTGTTCGGCTTGTTCGCGCTGCTCAAACTCAAGACAGACGAATTCCCCGACGTCGCCCCACCCGTCGTGATGGTTGGCATTCCGTATCCTGGCGCATCGCCCGATGGCGTCGAGAAGGAAATCCTCGATCCCATCGAAGAGCAGATCGCGTCGATCAGTGGCGTCAAGCACATCAGCGGCAAGGCGTACGACGGATTCGGACAGATCATCATCGAGTTCGAATTCTCGAAGGATCTCGCCGAGGCCACGCAGGATCTCCGTGACGCGATTTCGTCGAAGCGTGCGGACCTTCCCGTCGAGATGAAAGAGCCGATCATCAAGAAGTTCAACGACACCGATCGTCCCATCGTGTCGCTTGCGCTGTCCAGCGTCACGCTGTCACAGGCGGAGCTCACGCGGCTCGCGGATCCCACGATCACCCGCGAACTGCGGTCGATCTCCGGTGTCGCGGAAGTCACCGTCGCCGGCACGATCGAGCGCGAACTCACCGTTGAGCTGGATCCTTCGCGCATGCAGGCCGCACAGGTGAGCGTTGGTCAGGTTGTGCAGGCACTCCAGGCGCAGAACCTCGCTGCCCCCGTGGGCCGCGTCACCGGTGCGATGGACGAGCGCTCCATTCGCCTCAAGGGGCGCATGGAGAATGCGCAGGAGTTCACGCAACTCGTCGTGGCCGACCGCAATGGCATCATCACGCGACTCGGCGACGTCGCCAACGTGCGGGATGGAACGGAAGAGCCGCGCACCCTCGCGCTCTATGGGTCTGGCGGTAGCGAGCGTGAGGCCGTTGGCATCGATATCAAGAAGTCGAAAGGATTCAGCACCACCGACGTGAGCGACCGCATCCGCGCTCGGGTCGAACAACTCCAGCCAACACTTGGACAAGGGACGAAGCTCGAGCTCGTGAAGGACACAGGTGTGCGCGTGGACCATGCGGTGTGGAACGTCGAAGAGGCGCTGCTTGAAGGCGCCGTGCTCACCGTTCTCGTCGTCTTCCTCTTCCTCAACTCCTGGCGGTCCACCGTCATCACGGGACTCGCGCTACCCGTCTCCGTGCTGGCGAGCTTCATCGCCGTCTGGGTGATGGGCTTCAAGCTCGAAACCATGTCGTTGCTCGGCCTCTCGCTCGCGATCGGCATCCTGATTGACGACGCCATCGTGGTTCGAGAGAACATCGTGCGTCACGTCGAAATGGGGAAAGACCATTTCCTTGCGGCAAAGGAGGGCACCGATGAAATCGGACTCGCCGTTGCCGCGACGACGTTCTCGATTCTCGCGGTATTCTTCCCCATTGGCTTCATGCCCGGCGTTGGAGGGCAGTGGTTCAAGCCGTTTGCGCTGACGATCGCGTGCTCCGTGCTCGTGTCGCTCTTCGTGTCGTTCTCGCTCGATCCCATGCTCTCCGCCTACTGGGCGGATCCGCACCGCACGGAAGAGCAGAAGTCCTGGATCACGAAGAAGCTCGACATCTTCAACAACTGGTTCAACCGGCAGGCGGAGAATTACAAGCTCGTCATCGCATGGGCGCTCGATCATCGGTCGGCGATGGTGGCGCTTGCGATCGGCACCTTCTTCGCGTCATTCACGCTGTTCACCGCGGGCCTGCTCGGCCTGGTGGCTGCCTTGGCGAGCGTCGGCGTCGTGGTGTTCGCCCTGACGAGCAAGCGGCTCGTGACTCCCGTGAAGGTGGTCGTGGCAGTTCTGGGCATTGCGATGTTCGTGAAGCTCCCTGCGCTCGTTGCAAAGCAGGGAGGCGTGATGCGCACCGTTGGGGTTGGCTTCTTCCCTGAAGACGACAAGGCGGAGTTCACGATTGCCCTCGAGACGCCGCCGGGCTCCAACCTCGCCTACACGCGGCTCAAGGCGCAGGAAGCCGCGCGCGTCGCCCGCAGTCACAAGGAAGTGAAGTACACCTACACCACACTCGGTGGCGGAGCCTCCGGCACGGTGGACGAAGGGGCGATCTACGTTCGCCTGATCCCGAAGGATGAACGCAGCTTGAGCGCGGAGGAGTTCGCGCAGGTGCTCCGCGGTGAGATGAAGAACATCGCCGGCGTGTCACTCTCGGTCTTCACGAGCGACTTCGGCGGCGGTCGCAAGCAGTTGCAGTACCAACTCCGCGGCAACGATCTCCATGCCATCAACCAGGCAGCGGAGCAGGTGCTGGCACTCGTAAAGGCCACACCGGGCGCGGTCGACGTTGATTTGTCGACCAAGGGCCAGAAGCCCGAACTCAACATCGACCTGAATCGCGGCGTGGCGGGATCACTCGGCGTCACGGTGGGCCAGCTCGCGCAATCGCTGCGGCCGGCCTTTGCCGGAATCGATGTTGGCGACTGGCAGGATCCCGCGGGTGAGATGCGCAATGTCGAAGTTCGGCTCATCCCCGAAGCGCGTCGCAATGCGGAAGATCTTCGAAAGATTCCGCTCGTGGTGATCGGCCCGAATGGGGCGCCAAGCACGCTGCCCCTCGGACAGGTGGCCACCATTCGCGAAGGCACAGGGCCCGCGATCATCGATCACTTCGATCGCAGTCTGGTGGTCGCCGTTCAGGCGAACGCCTCTGGCCGCGCCACCGGTGACATCACCAATGACGTGGTTGCGAAGGTCGCGAAGATGACGTTGCCGCCCGGTGTACGATTTTCCCTCGCTGGCGACGCCGAAGGCCAGAACGAGGTCTTCGGACAGATTGGCTTTGCGCTGGGCGTCGCGGTCATGCTCATGTATCTCATCCTCGTCGTGCAGTTCGGATCCTTCCTCGATCCGCTCGCGATTCTCATGTCACTGCCGTTGTCCCTCATCGGCGTGCTGCTCGCACTGTCGATCACGAAGAACACGATCAACATCATGTCCCTCATTGGCGTGATCCTGCTGATGGGTATCGTTGCGAAGAACGCGATCCTGCTCATCGACTTCGCGAAATGGGCGCGTGAGAAGGATGGCAAGCCGCTTCGCGAAGCGCTCATCGAAGCCGGTGCGATCCGCTTGCGTCCGATTCTCATGACGACGTTCGCACTCATCGCCGGTATGATCCCCGTGGCGCTGGGCAGCGGCGAGGGCGCGCAGTTCCGTGCGCCGCTCGGCATCGCGATCATCGGAGGCGTGCTCACCAGCACGTTGCTCACGCTGCTCGTGATTCCGACCTTCTACGAAGTGATGGACGAAATGCGCCAGTGGCTCGCGCGACGCTTCGGCTTCAACCCGCCGATGACGGCGGAGCACCCGGTACCCGCGGCCGCCCGTCCCGCCATGGGCAACTGATGGCCGACGAGTCCATCGCAGCGAGGCGCACCGCTATGCGGCGCGCAACGCTGCACTTGGTCCTCGGCATCATTATCCTTGATGCCGTCGCGCTGGGCGCGTACAAGCTGTTCGATATACAGTTCGCGCCGTACAAGACGCAGGTGATGTTCACGGTCGGCTGGACCGTCGCGACGGCTCTCGTCGTCGCTTTCCTGCTGAAGCGGGTGCGTGCGCTCAGAGGACAACGACGCTGATTGACTCGGCTCGGATGACAGGTTCGTTTTGTCGCCCTAAACGAAGTGAAGGGCCTGCACCTGCTGTCACCCCGAGCGAGCGAAGCGAGTCGAGCGGGTCTGCACCTCGCGCTGTTGGTCACGCCCACGCGGACAGCGCCGACTCCTCGACATCACTCGCGTTGATATCATCCTGCTCGGCCCACGCCGGAGCGTGAACCGGATGGAGACGCGGCAACGGAAACGGCTTCGCGTCTGCTACTGCACTCTTTGGCGACACTCGGCGGAATAGCTTCCGCGTCGCCGACCAATTCTCCAGGAGCCGCTCCGCCGGCCGGCTCCCGGTGGCGTGAACGTGCCGGGCCAGAAGCTCGTGAATCCACAACTCGTCCGACGCCGAGAGGCTCTCCTCGATTCGCACCCATTCCTTATGGACGCGCGTTTCGAGTGCACCCTCTACGTCCAGTGCGAACAACACGCCTCCAGTCATCCCAGCACCGAGGTTGCGCCCCGTAGGCCCGAGGATGAGCACTCCACCGGCGGTCATGTATTCTGCGGCATGGTCGCCCGCGCCTTCCACGACGGCCACGGCACCGCTGTTGCGCACCGCGAATCGCTCGCCGACGCTACCCGCCAGGTAAGCGACACCACCCGTTGCACCGTAGAGCAGGGTGTTGCCCGCGATCACCTCATTCGTGCCGTCACGATCGCCTGCCGTCGATGGTCGAATGACGATCTCTCCCCCCGACATGCCTTTGCCGACGTAGTCATTGGCCTCGCCATCGACGACGAGACGCATGCCGTCCACGCAGAACGCGCCGAAGCTCTGACCCGCCGAGCCGCGGAAATGCAGGTGCACCGTGCGAGGGCCAACGGACCCTCCTCGCGACCACGACACCAGTTGGCCGGCAATGCGCGCCCCCACGGCGCGATCGGCATTCGAGATCGGAAGAATCAGTTCGACTGGGCAGACTCGGCCGTCCTCGAAGCGCAGTTCTCGCAACACGCGCTCGTCAATGCCGGCACCCGTCCGTGGAGGCGTGTTTCGGCGTGGCGTCGAATGGCGCTCGCTATCCGCTGGCGTCTCGAGAAGCACACGCTCGAGTCGTACGCGGCCGGCCTTGCCACCCACTTTCCCGTGCTGCACGAGCAGATCCGTGCGCCCTACGAGATCCGCGACGCGGCGCACACCAAGCATCGCGAGAATCTCTCGCACCTCCTCGGCCACGGCGACGAAAAAGCGGATCACATCGTCCGGTGTGCCGTCGAACTTCTTTCGCAGGTCCTCGCGTTGGGTGGCGATGCCCGCCGGACAGGTGTTCATGTGGCATTGCCGCGCCATGACGCAACCAGCCGCGACCAACGCCGCAGTGCCAAATCCGAACTCCTCCGCGCCAAGCATGGCGGCGATCACCACATCGCGTCCCGTTTTCATGCCGCCGTCCACCTGGAGCCGCACGCGCCCACGCAGGCCGCCGCGGACGAGCCCTTGCTGCGTTTCACTCAACCCAAGCTCCCATGGCGTGCCGGCATTCTTGATCGACCCACGTGGTGACGCGCCGGTGCCGCCGTCGTGGCCACTGATCTGAATCGCATCGGCGTAGGCTTTTGCCACACCCACGGCGATCGTCCCGATGCCCGCGGACGACACGAGTTTTACACTGACGCTCGCGGCGGGATTGACACTCTTCAGGTCGTAAATGAGTTGTGAGAGATCTTCGATGCTGTAGATGTCATGATGCGGTGGCGGCGAGATGAGCGTGGTTCCAGCAACCGCGTGGCGCACGCGCGCGATGTGCTCGGTGACCTTCACTCCCGGAATCTGTCCACCTTCGCCAGGCTTGGATCCCTGCGCCATCTTGATCTGGATTTCGTCCGCGGACATCAGGTACGCCGCGGTCACGCCAAAGCGGCCCGACGCAACCTGCTTGATCCGTGCGCTCGCGCGGTCTGAACCCGATGTCGGCTTCCAGTGCAGCTCGTGTGGCTCACCACCTTCGCCGCTGTTGCTCCGCGCTCCCATCCGGTTCATGGCAATGGAGATTGCCTGCTGCGCCTCCGGCGAGAGAGAGCCAAGTGACATCGCCGCACTCATGAATCGCGGAAGGATGTCCTCGACGGGCTCGACCTCCGAGAGCGCGATCGACTCCTGCGTCTTGAACTCCATCAGGTCACGCAGTGCGACGGGCGCTCGACTGTGCACGAGTTCCGCGAAGGCGCGATAGTCGAGCTTTGTGCCGGTGCGAATGGCGGTGTGGAGTGCCTTCACGACCCGTGGCTCGTAGGCGTGCGTGTCGCCGCCCTTCCGATAGCGGTGCCACCCACCGTCTTCGAGTGCCGCGTCACTCTCGGTGAACGCGGCGCGGTGCCGCGCGAGCGTTTCGTCGGCGATGCCAGCGATGCCGAGTCCACTCACACTCGACGGTGTCCCTGTGAAATGGCGCGCAATGACGTGATTGGCGATGCCGATCGCCTCGAACAGTCCCGCCCCACGATACGATCGGAGTGTGGAGACCCCCATCTTCGCGATGATCTTCCGGAGCCCCTTCGCCAACGCCGCCCGATACCGTGTCTGCGCAACCTCGGCATCCATTGCATCATGCGCCGACGACAGTTCGATCGCGGCGTATCCGAGGCGCGGGAACACCGCGTCGGCACCGAAGCCGAGGAGTGCCGCCACGGCGTGGTCGTCGCGCGCGTCGCCCGAGTCGACGACCAGACTCGTTTGAAGCCGCAGCCCCGCTCGGCTGAGATGCTGATGCAGTGCGGCGACAGCGAGCAGTGTGGGAAGGGCTGCGTGTGTCGCGTCGACTCCATCGTCGCAAAGGATCAGGCACGACGCGCCGCCGCGCGCCGCCTGGTCGCCATCGGCGACGAAGGCGTCGAGGGCCTTTGCGAATCCTCCACTTCCTTCCGCCGGATCGAACAGCAGCCCAAGGCGATGTGCCCTCCAATCCCTGTTCTGGTAGTCGAGTAGCGCTTCGATGTCGCCGGGCTCGAGAATGGGATTGTCGAGATGGACGTGCGAGCCCGCCAAGGGCGCGTCCGCCAGCAGTGAGCCAGCAGCGCCAAGCCGAACGTCGAGAGACATCGTAAGCCCTTCGCGCAGGGAATCGATGGGCGGATTGGTCACCTGCGCGAATCGCTGGCGGAAATACGAAAAGAGCGATCGGTCGGTCGTCGACAACACGGCGAGCGGTGAGTCGTCGCCCATTGAACCGACTGGTTCGATCCCTTCCGCATACATGGGTCCCAGGACGAGCAGCAACTCCTCTCGTGTGCATCCCATGGCGCGAAGCGCACGAAGGTCGACGGCAGGAGAGACCACAGGACGTGCGGTGTCACTCGCCGCGCGCACGGCGGCGATCGGAATGCGACGCTCCCTCAGCCAATCAGCGTAAGGATGGCGAACGGCAAACTCGCGGTGCACGGCGTCTCGCTCGAGGAGGCACTGCCGCTCGAAGTCCACGATCAACATGTCGCCGGGTCCAAGTCGTCCGCGTCGTGCGACTCGCGCGCTATCCACGTCGAGCACACCGGCTTCCGATGACAGAAGCACAAGATGGTCAGTGGTGACGAGAAAACGGGCGGGCCGAAGGCCGTTACGATCGAGGGCCGCGCCCGCGACGCGTCCATCGCTGAAGACGACGAGAGCGGGTCCGTCCCACGGTTCCATGAGCGAGGCCTGGTAGTCGAAGAAGGCGCGAATGTCCGGCGCCATCGCGTCGTCTCCTTCCCAGGCGGGCGGCATGAGCAGCGACACGCCTTGCGACAGTTCGCGGCCCACCGACGTCACGGACGCCAATGCATCGTCGAAACTCGCCGAGTCACTGGTGCCACGTGGTGTGCGCAATGCGCCCAACTGCGGTCCGCGGCCGCGATCGAACGAGGCCAGCTGCTGTGCGCGGGCCTGCATCCACCGCCGATTGCCGGCAATGGTGTTGATCTCACCATTGTGTGCGGCAAGACGAAACGGCTGCGTCATTCGCCAGGACGGTGCCGTATTGGTACTGAAGCGCTGATGAAAGAGCGCGAACGACGTCGCGTACGCGGTGTCTCTGAGATCGGGAAAGACGGCGACGAGATCGGTGGCGCGCACGAGTGCCTTGTAAACGAGCGTGCGGTGGCTGAGCGACGCGACATACAACTCATCAACGCCTGTGCCTGCGGCGCGCAACTCGATGACCCGACGAACGGCGAGTAACTCCCGCTCAAAGTCGGGTCGCGCAATGGAGTCCGGGCGCGGCACCAGCAGGTGCGCGAGCGCGGGTCGCGACTGGCGTGCCTTGGCGCCCAAGGCACTTTCGTCGAAGCGCACGGCGCGCCATCCGCACTTGGCGAATCCGCGTTGCGCAAGGATTCGTTCGACCAGTGCACGGGCGGCCTCCGAGGCGGCGACGTCACGTGGCAGAAAGACAAGGCCCACCGCCAACTCGCCAGGCGAGCAATCGAAGCCGAGCGCCTCGACTTCGGGCCGCAGCATGTCGAAGGGAATTTGCGTCATGACGCCGGCGCCATCACCGGTACGTCCATCGGCGTCGATGGCGCCGCGATGGGCCATGCGCGATAACGCGATCAACGCCTGCGCGAGCACGGAGTGACTCGCCCGGCCCCGAATATCGGCAAGGAGTCCAACGCCGCACGCGTCTTTCACTTCCTCTGGGAAACCGGTTCGTTCCGCCTGTTCTGTCGCCCTGAGCGTAGCGAAGGGCCCGCACGTGCTCTTGCTCATTCGCCAATCCTCCTCCGATGGACGGAGAATGATCAGGCGAAGGCTATGCGTCAAACACAATTAAATCATGCAACCCATGCCGAAAATGCATAGACTAATGGGAGCTATGGACTAGGGGACCAGAGACAAGGAGCTGATTTGAATCATCGGCACCTGTCCCCTGTCTCCTGTCCCCTGTCCCCTGTTCCCTAGCACGTAGCCCTTAGCCTGGAGTCTCGCCCCATGGATGTCCGGCAGCTCGAGATGTTCCGCGCGGTCGTCGAAGAGGGCTCGTTTACACGAGCTGCTCTTCGGCTGCATGTCTCGCAGTCCGCAGTCAGCCGTCAATTGCAGCTGCTGGAAAGCGAGCTCGGGGGGCCGCTTCTCCACCGATCGGTGAAAGGCGTGACGCTGACCCCGGAGGGCGAGGTGCTGCTCCGGACGGCGAATCGCATCGAGCGCGACATTCGCGAGGTCGTCTGGGAGATCTCGGAGACGCAGAAGCTCAAACGCGGCCAGCTTCGCATTGCCGGTGGTGGTACGGTCTGCCTGTATGTGCTCCCGAAGCTGCTCAAGCGATTCCATGCCCAACATAAGGATGTCGATTTGCTCGTAAAGACCGGGAGCACGATCGCCGTGCTGCAGTTGCTGCGGAATCACCAACTCGACCTCGCATTATTGACCCTTCCTATTCCCGGCGCCGACATGGAAGTCCGCTCGGTGCTGCGCGAGGAGCTCGTCGTCATAACCGCGCCCAAGCATCCGCTCACCTTGCGCAAGACGATCGATGCCAGAAGTCTGTCGGAACATCCGTTGGTCCTGTTCGAGCCTGGCTCGAACACGCGAATGCTGGTTGATCAGTTCTTCGCCGACCAGCAATTGCCGATGACCGTCGCCATGGAAACGGAAAGTGTCGAGATCATCAAGGCCATGGTCGCGAGCGGACTCGGTATCGCGCTCGTGCCGTATGTGGCCATCGCCGCCGAAGTGCGCGCTCGCCGTTTCGCGTGGGCGCGCATTCATGGGCAGCGGCTCTACCGCGAACAGGGGTGGGTCTACCTCAAGTCAGACTACCTGCCGCGGCCCATCGTCGAAGTGCTGCGCGTGTTCGACGAAATGAAATCGGAATTCGGAGAGAAACCGCCCTCCAGAAAGGTGACGTAGGTCGCTCCACCTGAAGTGTGCGACGATTGCCACACGGTGTTGAGAATACGCAACACAATCGCCGCAGCGAGAGGCCGTTATCCCACCGTTATCTGTTCAAGCCATGAAGTAGCAATGAGTTACAGAGCATGAGAAAACGGTTGCCGTAGCATCGGGATTGCTGTTCGAAAGGGTCTAGACTCGTCGCCAGAGTCATCGATCTCGCTTCTTCGGCCGCTGAAACCCATGCGCATCTCGCCCGCCGTTCGCCTCTCTGTCGCCTTGATTGCGCTGATGGCGTCACCGCAGACCTCGCACGCCCAGCTTGGCAAATCCCAATCGTGGACAGTCTGTACTCAAATCACAGGTGGAGGTGCGTGTGGAAAGGTGACCCTCCGGACCGCCGCGACGATTGCCGGAACGGATATCAAGGTCACGCTCCAGAACCTTCAGGGGCAGGGCTTTGGCGACAACACGTTCTGGAACGCGATCACACAGGTGCGGTTCTGGGACCTGATCTCCCCCGTGTCCCCCGGCGTTGAGGGTGGATTCGTGAATGGCGTCCTCGAAAATGGCGCATCAGGACAGATACCGAGCTACTACGCGCAGTCGATACACCAATCCGGCGGAGGCGTCATCAACCTTCAGGATGTCAACTGGCCAAACACCTTCGGGGTGCGCGGTTGCGCCAAGGGCATCTATGCGGATCAGTACGGCGGCGGCACCGAGACCTGCGGAGCGGACGAGAGCGTCTCGTTTTCCTGGTCGACGTCGCAGATCTGGGACGCGTTCTTCATCGGCTCGATGTCCTACACCGCAACGGGATCGGTATTCAACGGCGCCGATACCAACGGTTTGGTCTGCAATACCAGTCCGAATGCGAGCTTCCCTGTCACGCAGCAGCCCGCATGCGGGGTCATCGAGAATTCCATGGAGGATGAAAGCGCTGCCGCACCTGAACCCGCCACACTCGTGCTCTTCGGCACTGGGCTCATCGGGATCGCCGCGTTCGCTCGCCGCCGCGCGCTAGCCGGCACCCGAGCGGAAAAATGATGCCATGAGGTCCCCGAGCAGGCGGTGATCCACCTGCTCGAATGGGTGTGATGTGCCGGGCAACACAGCGAGTGATCCACCCGGGAGGAGGTGGCACACACGCATGCTTTTCATCCACACCGACCGTGGCATCACGGTCACCCACGCCGACACAGATTGGCTGCGCGATACGGCCAAGCTCCTCTGGACGGAGCTGAGGCCGCTCTCCAATCGTGTGCATCAGCGCCGCAGTATTGCCGAGAACGGTTTCCCAACCGCCCGCGATCCTGTGCCTGAATTCGAGCGACTCCGCGAATTTCGGCACCTTCGCCCTGATCTTGACCGGATCAAGACGGCTTGTCTCGCGCTCCGCAATGGCACGCGTCCACTCGAACTTGGTGCCGAGGGTCATCACGCGTCGCACGCGCGCCGGATGCGTAAGCGCAACGACGAGCGCGACATATCCACCCAAGCTGTAACCCAGGAAGTCCGCCTCGTCGCACGCATCCGCATCCAGCATCGCGACGATGTGCTCGGCGAATGCGTCGATCGAGAAGGGCACACCGTTGAGTGGCGTGTGACCGTGGCCCGGTAGTTCGATGACACGTACATCCCGCTGCCACAATGCGTCTTCGAGAGGCTGCATCTGGTCAGCGGCGCCCAATGCGCCGTGGATCAGGTAGAGCGGCACGTGCTAATGCAGCGCGGGCAGGGGAGGCAGCGAATCGAGGAACTTCGCGAACGGTTCCTTCCAGACTTTGGCGACGGTGTGCGTTCCGTGGCCGCGCGTGTCGGAGCTGATCGGAAGCATCAGGAAGCGGCCCTTGGGCACGCGCGTGATGAGCCGTTCGATGATACCGAGTTCCGGAGGATTCACCTGGTCGTCCGCGGAGTTGATCGCAAGCAGTGGGACTTTGATCTGGCCGAGCATCGGCTCGGGGTTGTAGTCCCGCGATGCATCGAAGGCGTAGAGAAAATCGTTCGCGTCGCTCGTCCGCATTCGCTGGTCGAGGTACCGCGTGATGATGGAATCCGCCGCGTCCCGAGTCGGGGCGTCGCGATGCTGGACCAACGGCGCGCTGCTCATGATGTACAGGAGCTGACTCGCGGCCCGAAGTCCGGACGGCTGCGAGGTATACTCGCCATTCTTCCACTCCGGGTCGTTCCGGATGTCGTCCATCGCCATCTTGCGGATCATGCGATTGCGACCGGCGATCTGCACCGGCACGCTGGCAAGAGGAACCGCGCCGTCCATGAAGTCGGGGTAGCGTTCCGCCCACACCCAGCTGTGCATCCCGCCCATCGACGTCCCCATCACGAGACGCAGGTGCGCCACGCCAAGCCTCTCCGTCAGCAGGCGGTGGTCGGCCTCTACCATGTCGTCGTAGCTGTAGTGCGGGAAGCGCGCATGCAGTCCTTCACTTGGACGACTCGATAAGCCATGACCGATGCCGTCGCGAAGGATGAGATAGTAGCGCGTCGTGTCGAGCGGCTGGCCGGCGCCATAGAGATCGTTCGCGAATACGGCGCCGAGAAACTGCGTGCCGGCGCCACCTGTCCCATGCATGATCAGCACGGCGTTTCGAACCACGCCGGTCGCGTCACGTTTCGGCTGGCCGATGGTACGAAAGTGGAGCTTGAGTTCCGGAAGCGTCTCACCGCTCGCGAACTTGAAGTTGCGAATGACGTAGTCGCCTTCGACGCCGACGGTCGGTCGCGCGTTCTGGGCGGACAGCGTGCTCGAGACGGTCAGGATGAGGGCGGCAAGATGTCGGCGCATCGGACGGCCGTGGCTGAGGGTGAAAAAACAGGTGCGACAATACTGTCATCCCGCAGGAGCAAGCGCAGCGAGCGACTGACGGGATCTACTCAGCGTGCGCATGGGGTGTTTCGGCGCCGAGAAGGTAGATCCCGTCACGCGCGTTCGCTCGTGCGGGATGACAAGAACGGTCAGCGCCGCGGCCCCGTCCGTTCGAAGAGCACCGTCCCCTCTCCATCAGGCGCAGCGAGCACCAGCGCGGGATGCCATTGCGCAAAAGGGAGAAGCCCGGAGAGCGTAGCTGAGGCGCGGTCGAGAAAAGCGTCGAACCCCGGTGCCTTCTCATGAAATTCCAGTGCGGTACCATCGGCCAGGTCGATACCAAGTCGCAGCGCGTCGTCCGTTCGGTAAGCACGCAGACGGCGTATGTCCGACCACCGAGCGGCGCCGATGCAGCGCCCGCCGCGCCAGAGGGCAAACCCGGCGGCGACGACGACGATGCGTCCGCGATCGTCGTTCGCCGAGTCGCTCACGTGCTCGCGAAGCCCGGTCGTGCTTTGACGTTCGAAATCGCAGGGTCGAGGACGACGGCCGCGATACTCTCGTACGCAATCACTGCCCGATACGTCGGCTCCCCGCCACCGGGGCGATTGGCGTCGGCAAAACGTGACCGCTCGTGCGACAAGTCTCCACGCGCCTGATAGGCGTCGAGCGTAACGGTGTGCGAATTGGCGGAGACGATCGCCAGCACGCGGTGCGAGTGACCGCTCATGAGTTGGATCTCCACGACGGGCTGGCCACCGACGGCGTCGACGTCGCGCTGCAGGATGACGTCAAAGTATTCCTGATCGAACATGGGGACTCGATTGAAGGGACGAGCGAGACGCTAGATTGGCGCCATGCCACGATTGCCGAATTGGGTACCGCGAAATCCGGGTTGCGGCTGTCTCGTGCTGCTTCTGGCCGCTGTTGCCGCCCTACTGTTGCTCGGTGACGGCTGAATACCGGAAGATATAGCACAGCAGCGTTCAGGCGACAGAACCGTCGAGATGGCGCGACACTTCACATGTCGTTATCTAGCCGTTACCTCCGCAACCCATTGCTTGGTAACGACTTGCGTGCAGGCATCCAGACACGGTTGAGGGCATGACGCGTGCACGCCCGCGTCATGAGAATCCCTCACCGTCGCCCTCATGCGTCTCAGTCACAGAATTGCGTTGTTCGCCGTTCTCCTCTGCGTCAGCGCGTCTGCCAGGGCGCAGGTGACCACGACGGTGAATTTCAATAACGGAACACCTGAGATCGGTGTCGCGCCCGGCTTCTATGCCGGACAGGGAGTGGCCGTATTGAACGCCACCTGGAGTGACTTCCTCGGCGGCCGAAGCGGGTCCACGCCCCTCCCCGACGGCGCGGAGTATCCCAACGACAGCAATTACTGGTTGTTCGGTTGCTGTAGCATCAAGTCGACGTCGAGCGGAAACTATGTCCCACCGACCGACCCCATCATCGCGTTATTCACGCAAGCCATGCAATCGGTCAGCATTCGCGGACTCGATGTGAGTTTTCTCGGGCTCCGCCTCGAGGCGTTTGACTTCAATGGGCTTCTCGTCGGCACCGCGACCGCCGGCGGCCCCAACAGCGGCGGCGTGGGTCAAACGGTCACGGTCAATGGAAGCGACATTTGGCGTGTGGAGTTCTCGCAGGACGTCAGCGGAACACCGGGCTCTGACGGCATCGCCTTCGATGACCTGACGTTCACGACGCAGGAATCGGCGACGCCCGAGCCAGCTACCGTGCTGTTGCTGGCGCCCGCACTCTGCGCCATCGCAGTCGGGGCTCGGCGCCGCAAGGGGATATCGCACAGGAAGGACGTCCACCGCTAACGTCTAGTGGAGTGTTACTCAAATACAGGCAGCACGTGCCTGTTCAGATCGCTCGACAAGGCATCGACCGCAGAGCAACGGTAGCAACAACCGCGAACCACAGAGGACACAGAGAACCACGTGAGTGTTTCTCTGTGACCTCTGTGTCCTCTGTGGTTCATTCGTTGTGCTGTCCGCAGTCCACTAAGATCCGCGGCGACTTCTGCAGTGAGATTCTCGTCCGATTTGTTGAATCGGTCATGCTATCGATAGATCGGAAACGTTCCACTAGGGCACGACCGGCGGTGGAGGGACCGGCGCGGGAATTCCCGCGGCCTCGAACGACGGCAGCTTTCTCGTTCGTGTGTATTCGGACCGCGTGAGCGCGAACTTATCAGCACGCGACTGCCAGAGCTGAGTCGCGAGGTCGAATTTCGTCAGCACGTTGTGGATCCAGTACGGGCGATTCTCACGCATCCACGCTGCCTCGTAGAGGTCGCGCGTCAGGGCGTATCCGTCGCGTAGATCCTGGAGCCGCCCATTGATCCCGGAGATGTCACCGAGTGCGCGATTGCGATCCTTGCTCGCCGTATCGCTGGCCAGCGAATACGACCGCCGGATGTCGTCCGCAAACTGAAACTTCATCCCGATCAGGTCGAGTCGCCGAGCGCCGAGTTCCATGGCGTCGATGACGTCAAGGTGCCGCGTTGGCTTCGTCGCACGAAAGATGGCCAGGTGGACGAGCGCTGATTCCGCGGCGATACGCATCTCGCGCGACACCGGCCGGATACGCTCTGCGTTGAGCACGCCATCGGCACTGAACGGATCCCGCCAGAACAGCGCGTCGCTTCCCTCGCTGAGCCCCGCACGCTCCAGCGCCTTGTGCGAGGCCATCAAGAGCCGCTCCGCCGCGTCGATGCTCCCGGTCGTATCACCGAAGAACGCTCGGCCGTATGACTGCTGGAAGCGCTCGATGCTGCTTTCTCCCTTTTGCCAGCCCGCCGCCGCACCGAAGAGGACGCCGGCCCACACCTGATTGAACAACGCCTCGCCGTCGTCGTCCCAGCTCGTGTTGAGCAGGCCCGTCGCGCCGAGTCGCTGACCGTCGCGAACGAAATTCCGGATGTTGACGAAGGCGACGTTGTAGTTGGGATAGACGCGGTTCCAGCTGCTCACTCCCGGGGACACCCATGTCTCGAAGCCCGCCTGCGTGAACGGCGTGATCTGTCGATCGAAGCTATTCGAGGCACCGTACGACCACGCCACCGCCACCATTTCCTTCGGGAGCATTTTCACGAGCTCCGGATGATTTCCCGCGACGTCACCCCAGAACAGGTACTTCTTACCGGGTCGCTTGATGGACTCGACGATGTCCTTCAGGAAGCCGAGGTAGACGGGGCCGATGCTGTCGCGCTGGATACGCTCCGCCGTCTGGCCACGGCCGAGCTCGAATGTTTCGTCGGCGCCGATGTGTACGTATTTGCTCGGAAAGAGGGTGTCGATCTCGGCGAACCACTGCTTGATGAGGGCCATGGAACCCGGCTGGCCCGGCGCCAGCACGTGGCCATGCGGAGTCTCCGCGAGCGGCGCGTACAGCTCGTATTTGAGGACGTGATGCAAGTGCCCGAACGCTTCCTGCTCGGGGATGACGTCGATAAAGTACTTGCTCGCGTACGCCACGATCTCGCGGATATCCTCACGCGAGAGCGCCCCACCCGGTGGTGCGATGAGCGGGTTCGCGCCGTACGCGAGCGTGTGCTCGAAGTAGGGGGAGTACACGTTCATCTTGTACGTCGCGAACGTGCGTAGCTGGCGCTTGATATAGTCGAGCGATGGAACCGGCCCGCGCGATAGGTCGTCATGCAGGCCGCGCTTCCGCATTGCGGGCCAGTCGCGGACCTGCGCCATGCGGAGCGTCGCGCGCGCGCCCCGCCCAGTAACGAGTTGCTTCACCGTCTGCACGCCGTAGAAGACGCCCCGCGCCGTTGCGCCGATGACGTTCAGCGTCGAACCATCCGGAACCAGCGCGTACCCCTCGTCATGCATCGCGGAATCGAACACGATGGCGGCGCGTGTCATCAAGGCGCGTGCGGCGGGTGACGAGGCGCGCAACAGGACAATGCGAGCGCTCGACGAGCCGTCCGCGACACGCACACCAGCCTCCTTCATGGCATCGCGCAGATCGCCCGCCGCGAACGCATCCTCGCGGTTCGACGGGGAGGCTACGGCAATCCCGCGCGCGAGCTCAACGTCCCGGTCGGCTGTGGATTCTCGCGGTTGCGGAACGAGCAGCAACGGGCGCGGTGACTGTGCATGTGCGACCGGGCACAGGAACGCCAACAGGAGCAACAGCTGAGCGGTTGAACGCATCGAGATCCTCGAGATCGTCATGAAGGCGGGAGACTCTGGCCCTGGAGTTGGCTCACGAACCGTTGCACGCCAGTAAATTGCGCACTTCGAACGGCGAACCAGTGCGGAGAATGGTCGTATCCTAGTCGTCATCCTGCAATCCACCGAACCGGTGTTGCGGCATCTCCAGCGGATGTCGCTGCTGGAGCGCATTGGCAAGTACGCGGCCTTCGGCGCGTCGAGCATCATCGGCGAGGAGACAAACCCGATCCTCGGCGGTATCGCCGCGCGGCACGGTCGCGCCGACATGATCGCCGTGGTGGTGTCCGTGGCGCTCGGCACGTGGGTGGCGACCCTGGCCCTCTACTATCTGGGATTGTGGCGAATCGAGTGGGTACATGCGCGGTGGCCGCACAAGCGCCGACTGCTCGATGAGGCACTCGAAATGGTTGCCCGTCATCCCTGGCGCTCGTCCCTCATGCTGCGCTTTGCATACGGCGTCCGGCTTCCGCTCCCGTTGGCCTGCGGTGCAGCCCGAGTTCCGATCGGACAGTTCCTCATCGGCAGCGGAATCAGCTGCTGGCTGTGGTCCTTGGCATTCGCGTATCTCGGCCTCGTAGCGGGAGGCACGGCCCTCAAGCTGATTCACTTCACGACGCGGCTCGATGTGCGGCTGAGCGTCATCGCCTTCGTGTTGCTGATCGTACTGACGTATCTCGTGCGTCGCCGGAGATCCGAGCAAGGCCCATAGGCGTTCTCATTTTCACCGCCGCTCTCGGGCATCAGGCTACGTCGAGTAGCGTTCTCGTTTTTACCGCAGAGGGCGCCGAGGAGCAGAGGGGCGCAGAGGACTGCGGAGGTGCGGGCCCTTCGCGATGAGCGAACCTCAAAGCCTTGTCACCCCGAGCGAGCGACGCGAGTCGAGGGTCTACGCCTGCTGTTACGCTTTTCCTCTGCGTCCCTCTGCTCCTCGGCGCCCTCTGCGGTGACAATGACGACGACAGGGTATTGTAAGCCGATGCCCGAATTGGGCGACACCGGCTATCGCCAGCGAAATAGCTTGAACGCAATCGCGAAACTCACCACGAGCCACCCGAAGATGATCGCGATCGACGGCGCGACCGTCGACCAACCGGCGCCCTGCAGCATCGTCGCTCGCAGCGCATTGTTCGTTGCCGTTAGCGGCAGCGCCTGAATGAACGGCTGCGCCACCTTCGGGAAGTTGCTCGACGAGAAGAACACGCCCGAGAGCACCCACATTGGCATCATCGTGAGGTTCATCAGGCCGGACACGCCTTCCATCGTGCGCGCGCGCGACGCGATCATCAGTCCGATACCGCCGAAGGCGAGTGCCGCGGAGAAGCAGACCACGAGGAGTTGCAGGATCGACCCGCGCATTGGCACCTCGAACAGCAATCGCGCGGCCCCGACGACCACCGCTACCTCGACGATGAGCAGCAGGAAGCGGGAGAAGAGAAACGACGCGAGATAGTGCGCTTTCCGCATCGGTGTCGAAACGAACCGCTTGAGCAAGTTGCGGCGACGCGCCTCGACAATAGTGAATCCGAGCCCCCAGATTCCCCCACCCATGATGTTCATCCCCAGCAGTCCAGGCACGACGAAATCGATGTAGCGCGAACCTTTCTCCTGCACCTTCTCCTCGGATACGGCGATGGGATCGCGCCGGCCGGCCGCTCGCTGCAGCGCATCGTCCGCGAGTGAGCGCGCGGACCGCCCCTCCGGCCTCGTATCGTCGAATCGATACGTGACTGCGCCAGTTTCACCCGGCGTTGCCACCAGCGCGACATCTCCCGTACGCAGCGCGCGCGCGGCACCCGAGTCGTCCATCGACTCGATTCGGAGCCCCGGTGCCTTGGTGAGGCGGGCAGCTAGCGAATCGCCGGCGGGCGTACCGCGCACGACGGCGATCGCGATCACATCCGCGGGCTTGTTACGAAACGCAACGCCCAGGCCGAGCGCGAGAATGATCGGGAACGCGATGGTCCAGAACACCGCTTCCGGCTCACGGATGAACTCCTTGAAGCGCACCTGCGTGAGCTGCGCCAGCGATCCCTCATGCCACGCGCGCTTCGGGCTCGATGCGTCGCGCATCAGTGGCTCAGGCATCGCGCAGTTGTCTCCCGGTAAGCGAAACGAACACATCCTCGAGCGTCGCCGAATGGGTGGCAAGCTCGCCGAGCGCGAGCTGCCGGCGCTGGAGCTCCGCAACAAGCGCCGGCACGGCGCGCGACAACTGCACGACCTCCAAGGTCCAGCGCCCATCGTGCTCGCGCGCGGCCGTCACTCCGTCCAACGTGCGGAGGTCGTTCACGTCGATGGCGCCCGGCTGCGCGCCCGGTGTCGTGAACTCGACGACATGTTCCGCGTGCAGCGTCGAGATGAGCTCTCGTGGCGAACCCAGGGCAATGACGTGCCCGTGGTCCACGATGGCCACTCGGTCGCAGAGCTTCTCCGCCTCGTCCATGTAGTGCGTCGTGAGCACGATGCTGCGCCCACTCGCGCGCAACTCGACGATGAGATCCCAGAGTTGGCGGCGCGATTGCGGATCTAGGCCAGTGGTCGGCTCGTCGAGAAAGAGCAATTCCGGATCGCCGACGATCGCGCACGCCAACGCGAGGCGCTGCTTCTGGCCGCCAGACAGCTTGCCCACACGCGACTCACGTTTCTCGCCGAGCTGCACGACATCGATCACGTCGTCCACCTCGCGGCCGCGTGCATAAAAGCTGCGAAACAGCCTGACCGTCTCCTGAACGGTGAGCTTCTCGGCGAGTTGTGTGTCCTGGAGTTGAACGCCGAGGCGTTCACGCAACGCGTGCTCGTCGCTCTCCCACCGCAGGCCAAGCACCTCGACAACCCCCGCGTCGGGTTCGGTGAGCCCTTCACAGATCTCGATCGTTGTCGTCTTCCCGGCGCCATTCGGGCCAAGCAGCCCGAAACACTCGCCGCTGTTCACGGTGAGATCGAGCCCGTCAACGGCCCGAACGTCGCCGTACGACTTCCGTAGTCCTTCGACTCTGAGTGCGGCTACCGGCATGTGCCCAAGATACGTAACGCTAGAGCGGCTCGCCATCGAACCACGCACACCCGCGCACGAAATAGGCATGTGTCGCCGCCGTGTCCCCACGCGACAGCGCGTCACGAAGTACGTGCAGCTGCCGTTCCACGGCATCCATCGCATGCACGAGGGCGACCCCGTTGTCTTCGACGATCGACGTCCACATCGATGCCGCGCCGCCTGAAAGCCGCGTCATGTCGCGCCCACCCGGACCGAGCGCCGAGCGTTGGATGTGCGCGTCGCGGAGCGCGAGCGAGAGCGCGGTCGAAAGGACATGCGGAAGATGACTTCGCCACGCCATCTGCTCGTCGTGGACCGACGCGTCGATGACTTCCACGCCGGCGCGCAGGCCGCGCCAGAAGCCTTCGGCGAGTCGAAGCGCGTCTGGCGTCGTCACCTCGGTGGGGCACAGAAACACGCGCGCGTCGTCGAACAAGGTGGCGCGTGAAGCGCGCCAACCCGAGCGGTGACTGCCCGTGAGCGGATGCGCGCCGACGTATCGCTCACCAAGGCCGGACGCGTGCGCGGAGGTCACGATGCTCCGCTTGGTGCTCGCCACATCCATGACCAACCGCGCGCCGCGCAGCTTCGCGGCAACGCGGGGGAGTGTGGCAAGCGTCGCATCGACGGGCAGCGCGAACACCACCACGTCCGCACGCTCCACGCCGTCGAGGAGCGCGCCCAGTCGCTCGTGCACGATGCCTTCACCCTCCGCCGCATCGAGCGAATCCGGCGCGCTGTCGTAACCGAGCACGTACACGTCTCGCGCCGCCAGCGCGCGCGCGAGGGACCCACCCATGAGACCCAACCCGATGACCGCGACGCGCTGAATCGGCGTTGGGTCCGTGGTAAATCGATCGACTGCGGTCACGGTGCGTCTTCCTGGGCGCGGCGCGATAATCCAACGACCTGCCAGAACAACTCGCGAACCGACTCGACGGGCAAGTCGTGTTCGCGTGCTGTCGTGACGGCACGACGAATCACCTCGGCCTCGCGCTGCGGATCGAGGATCGGCAACCCTGCCGCGCGCTTGATTTCTGCCGTTTCACGGCCAAGCGCTACGCGATCCGCCAGCAGCGCAATGATCCGCCGGTCGATTTCCTCGATTTTCGCACGACGCTCGGCGAGGTCGAGAAGATGCCTTCCGTCGTCCGTCATGCGACAGCGACCGCACTGAGGGGAGCTTCTGGTTGCGGTGTAAAAGAGCGCTCCGCGGCCGCGGCGAACGCGGGTACCCGCTTCATCAGCGAGGCGAATGCGGCGAAGTCGAGCGACTGGTCGCCATCGGACAGCGCCGTCTCCGGGTCTGGATGCACCTCGATGATCAACCCATCGGCGCCCGCCGCAATCGCAGCGAACGCCAACGGGGCGACGAGTTTTGCGTCACCGCCCGCATGGCTCGGATCGACGATGACCGGCAAGTGGGTCTCGCGCTGCAACACGGGAATCGCGGAGACATCGAGCGTATTGCGCGTCGCGCGCTCGAAGGTCCGAATGCCCCGCTCGCACAACACCACCTGGTGGTTGCCGTGCGCCATGATGTACTCGGCGGCCATCAACAGTTCCGTGATCGTGCCCGACAGGCCGCGCTTGAGCAGAATGGGACGTTGCACGCGTCCGAGCTCGGCCAGGAGTGCGTAGTTCTGCATGTTGCGCGCACCAACCTGCAGCATGTCGGCATGCTCGGCCACGAGGTCCACATCTCGCGTGTCGAGCACTTCAGTGACGACGGGAAGTCCCTGTTCCTTGCGTACGCCGACGAGGAGTTGGAGCGCTTCCTTGCCGAGCCCCTGGAAGGAATAGGGTGACGACCGTGGCTTGAAGGCGCCACCGCGAAGAATCGTGGCGCCGGCGGAACGCACGGCGGCGGCCGTCTCGTGCAGCATGGCGCGATTCTCGACGGAACAGGGGCCGGCGATGATCGTGAGCTCGTGCCCTCCGATGACGGCGTTGTTGCCCACGCGCACGACCGTGCGATTCACCGCGAACTCTCTGGACGCGAGCTTGTATGGCTTGAGCACGGGAAGCACGGACTCGACGCCGGGAATGGAACGGAGCGGGAGTTCCATGAGCTTGGCCTCGTCACCAATACAGCCGACAATGGTGCGGTGCTCGCCGCGCGAGAGGTGCGTGTGCAGTCCGGCCGCCTCGATGCGCTCGCGCAAGTGATCGAGCTCGTCGTTGGTGATGTCGGGGCGTGTGATGATGATCATGGCTCTTCTCTGGAGTGTGGGCGGGCTTCGACGTGAAAAAAAAAGCGGCCCGTGGAGTTCCACGGGCCGGCGGGGTTTCGTAGCGGGAGCGTTTGCTCCGGTCAGTCGCGCGTACGTCTCCATCCACGGCCCGTCGAGGGGTAGCCGTAGCTAAATGAAAAGAAGACGTAATAGTTGGCGCTGGCGATCATGCCGTATGATGAGGCACTGTCGCTCGTTCGTCAAGGACAAATTGATCTGACGTGCTACGCTGACTTGTCGCATCTTTGACGAATGCGAATTGCGAATCTGCTCGCCTTCGGAGTCGTCACGTTTTCTGCACTCGCGCCGACAGCAGCGGCGCAGGCGCGTGTCCGCGCACGCGAGCTCGGCGTCGCGCCGGGAATCTTTGCGCCCGGTCCAAACAACGCCATCACGGATGTCGCTGGCGTGAAGGTCGGCCACGCCACCGTGATTCTCGGCGACTCGGTTCACACGGGCGTCACTGCAATTCTTCCGCATGGCGGGAACCTGTTTCAGGATCGTGTGCCCGCCGCCGTGCACATTGGCAACGCCTTCGGCAAGCTGGTTGGGGCGACGCAGGTCCAGGAGCTCGGCGAGCTGGAGACGCCGATACTGCTCACCTGTACCCTCTGTGTCTGGCGCGCCGCCGACGCACTCGTCGGCGAGTTGCTCGCGCAGCCGGGCATGGAAAGAGTTGGGTCGATCAATCCCGTCATTGGCGAGACCAATGACGGAACGCTCAACGCGATTCGGTCGCGACCCATCTCGTCCGAGGCGGTTCATACGGCCTTAGCGACGGCGTCGAGCGGACCGGTCGCCGAGGGCAGTGTCGGTGCCGGCGCCGGAACCATCGCCTTCGAGTGGAAAGGCGGCATCGGCACGTCATCCCGTCGTATACCGCGAACGCTGGGTGGATGGACGGTCGGTGTCCTCGTACAGACCAACTTCGGCGGCGTTCTTCAGGTGCTCGGCGCTCCTGTGGGGCGCGAGCTCGGCAAGTACGCCTTCAAGAACGCCGTCGAGCGCGAACGAGGTGATGGTTCCATCATGATGGTGGTTGCGACGGACGCCCCGATCTCGGACCGAAATCTCCAACGACTCGCGGCGCGTGCGATCATGGGGTTGGCGCGCACCGGTTCGAGCGCTTCGAACGGATCGGGCGATTTCGTGATTGCCTTCTCCACCGCGCAGGCTGTTCGGCGCACTCCCGCCAACGTCGTGCGATCGCCGGCGGACAGTGCCACGCGACTGCTCGCGACACAGGAGCTCTCCAACGACGACATGTCCGCGCTGTTCGAAGGTGTCGTCGAAGCGACAGAGGAAGCGATCTACAACTCACTCTTCATGGCCACGACAGTGACGAGTCGAGGACGCACCGTGGAGGCCATTCCACTCGATCGCGTCCGCGAGATTCTCGCCCGGTACAATGCCGGCAAGCGCTGAGGCGTCGCCGTTTACGATGACACAGCCGGGCGAAAAGCTCGGAGAGTACGTGCGCGGCATCTGGACATTGGAACTTCCCGCCTCGATCACCGGTCAATCCGAGGATCCCATCGTTCCAGACGGTTGTCCCGAGTTGATCTTCAATCTCGGTGATCCGATCCACCGCGCGCACAGTTCGGGTTACGACGTGCACATACGTCCGCAGCTCGCCGGACAACTCACGCGGGCCATCACGCTCCGACCGCAGGGGCGCGTCTCGATCGTCGGCGTTCGGCTGCATCCGTGGGCGATGCATGCGCTGCTCGGCGTCGGCCCGCGAGAAACGCGCGAGCGAATCGTGCCGGCCGATTTGGCGATCGGTACATCATTGACCGCGGCCCTCGATGCGATCGATCCGGCGACAGATCCAGGCACCTTCGCGCGCGCGCTCACGTGCGCGCTCACGCGACATGTCGCAAACAGGCCAGCCCCTGAACCAGCCGCGACGACGGTGTACCGCGCCCTTCGCCATTCCGTCGGCGGAGATCCGGACGCCACCGTGCGATCGGTCGCGCGGACGCTGGGCCGCAGCGAACGCCAGCTCCAGCGCGTGTTTGAAGAAAGCGTGGGGATCTCGCCGAAAATGTATCTCCGACTGAACCGGATTCAGCGCACGCTGCGCTTTGCTGAACGCCATCCAGAGCAGAGCTGGTCGGCCATCGCGGCATCGTGTCACTTCTACGACCACTCGCATCTTGTACGAGACATGCAGCGTTTTGCGGGTTGCTCTCCGACCGAATTCGATGCACGGGCGGGCGTTTTTACCCGCTCGCTTGTTGGCTAGTGAACTGTTTCACAACTACTGATAGCAGCAGCGTTGTCACCCCGAGCGTAGTCGAGGGGTCTGCACGTTCCGCCTGTGTACGAGGTGCAGACCCGCTCGACTCGCTGTGCTCGCTCGGGGTGACAACCGGGCAACACCTGCTATCAACAGTCGAGAAACGCTCCACTAGGAACCGAAGAACCCCATACCTCCTCGACGATGAATTCCCGCAGATGTCTCCTACTGGCCAGCCTGCTGATTTCGACAGGCGCGTCCGCACAATCGCCACGGGTGCCGACGCCCGCGTCCGTGATCGGCTTCGAACCCGGTGCCGACCGAAAACTCCCCGAGTGGCAGCAGGTCGTCGCGTACTTCAAGGCGCTCGATGCGGCGTCGCCGCGCGTGCAGACGCGCGTCCTGGGTAAGACGACCCTCGGCCGTCCCTTCGTCGCGGTATTCATCGGCGACTCATCGACATTGGCGAATCTGCCCCGCGTCAAGGAGAGCCAACGAAAGCTGGCGGATCCGCGTCAGGCGACGGCGCAGGAACGCGCGGCGCTCGAGCGCGACGGCAAGGTCGTCGTCCTGGTGACGTCGAGCATTCACTCGACGGAGGTCGGCGGCATTCTCACGCCGATGCCGCTCGCCTACCGGCTGGCGACGAGTGAGGATGAAGAGGCGCGCGAGATCCGCCGGAACACCGTCGTGATTCTCGTTCCATCACTCAATCCCGACGGCGTCGACATCGTCGGTAATTGGTACAAGAGCTCACTCGGCACGGCGTGGGAAGGGACCGGACCTCCGGTGCTCTATCACTATTACACGGGACACGACAACAATCGCGACTGGTACGCCTTCTCGCAGGTCGAGACGCAAATGGTCATCGACTCGCTCTACAGCCAGTGGCACCCGCAGATCGTGAACGACATCCATCAGCAGGGCTCGAATGGAACGCGCATCTTCATTCCACCCTATATGGATCCGATCGAGCCGAACATCGATCCCATCCTCATGGCCGGCGTTGCGCAGATGGGAAAGTCGATGACATGGCGGCTCACGTCGCAGGGATTGGTCGGTGTCGCGAACAACACGTCGTACGATGCGTGGACGCCGGCTCGCGCTTATCAGCATTATCACGGCGCGATCCGCATTCTCACCGAGACGGCAAGTGCATCGCTCGCCTCGCCGATCACCGTGGCCTTCGAGTCGCTGCGCCCCGGGTACAACGTCGATCCGAAGGTTGCCGGCGTCGATTTTCTCACAACATGGAAGGGCGGTGCGTGGGGAATCGGTGACATCGTGAAGTACCAGGTCGCTGCTTCGTGGGCGCTGCTCGCACAGGCGGCCGACGATCGCGCGCTCTGGTTGTCGAGCTATTCCGCGGTGCAGCGCCACGCGATCCAGGGCAAGGAAGCGCCCGGCCGTTCGGACTGGCCGGCCACGATTGTGATTCCCTCGCAACCGACCCGCGACACCGCGGTCAATTTCGCGCTTCGCATTCTGCAGCGTGGCCAAGTGGAAATTCGGCGCGCCCGTGTGTCATTCACGGCGAACGGTCAGACCTTCGCGGCGGGGAGCTATCTCATCAACACGGCGCAGCCGTACGGCGCGTTCGCCAAAACACTGCTCGAGCGCCAGCACTATCCGGACCTGCACGAGTATCCCGGCGGCCCGCCGAAGCGCCCGTACGACGTCGTCGCGCACACGCTGCCGCTGCTCATGGGGTTCGATGTGGCCTTCGTTCCCGACGCCGTGACCGTGGATGCGACGCCGCTCGCACCCGTCGCACAGACGCCATGGATCGCCAGCGGCCTGACGAACAACCGGGGCCGCCGCATCGCGATCTTCCAGAATTACTCCCCCTCGATGGACGAAGGGTGGACGCGCTGGGTGTTCGACCAGTACAAGATTCCCTTCACCGTCATCACGTCGAGAGACATCAAGGCGGGTAACCTGTCATCGAAGTTCGATGTCGTGCTGCTCCCGGATCAACAGGCGAACGCAATCGCGCGTGGGCCGAACGGTGCGGCGCCCGATTCACTCAAGGGCGGCGTCGGTGAGGCGGGCGCTGCGGCGCTGGCGTCGTTCGTCGAAGCAGGCGGAACACTCGTCGCGTTCAATGAAGCGAGCAACTACGCAATCGAGTCGCTCAAACTGCCGGTGACGAATGTGCTGGCAGGCATCCGGTCGAACGACTTCTATGCGCCCGGGTCCCTGCTAAAAGTGGAGATTGACCGTGGCAGCCCGCTCGCGGCGGGCTACGCAGCGCCGGCACCCGCCGTATGGTTCGAGGGCTCGCCGGCATTCGACGTGACGGATGCATCCGCCGCCTCTGTCGTCGCCAGATATCCGGCTGCCGGAACCGATCCGCTACTCTCAGGCTGGCTACTCGGCGCACCGAAGCTCGCGGGGAAAGCGGCGATGGTCGACGTCAAACGCGGGAAGGGACACGTGGTCTTGTTCGGTTTCCGCCCGCAATACCGCGCGCAAACCATGGCGACGTTGCCGCTGCTCTGGAATGCGTTGCGTGCTCCTATGGTGCCTTGAGCGCGCTGGCACATTGAACCTCGCCGGCACATTGAACCTCGCCGGCACATTGAACCTCGCCGGCACATTGAACGCGGATTGAGCGGATGGATGCGGATAAGGTCTGATTCAAGCAACTTGCACCCAAGAAATGCTTGATCAGACGTTATCCGCCTAAATTCGCTCAATCCGCGTTCAATGTGCCGGTGCACTCCTACTGCGCAGCGCGCAAAATGTCGTAGACGAACTTTACACCGGCGCCGACATTCACGACGGAAAGGCGCTCGTCATTGCCATGCGTGCCGCGTTGCTCATCGACAGCCTCGACCTTGAACGGGTCGAGGCCGTATGCAATGATGCCCAGCTTTCGGTACGTCGGACGGTCCGTCGCGCCCGTCATCATCGAGCTCGTGACGAACGCACTCGGATCGCGCTCCCTGGCCACGCGCTCGATCGCGCGAAAGAGATCCGTGTTCGTCGGGCTTTCGAATGGTGTCTTCGGCTTGAGCAGTGGCTCGAAATGCACCGCGGTGTCACCGACGATCTTCTTCAACACCGCGAGCACGGAATCCGCGTCCTGATCGGGAAGCAAACGAATATCGACCTCCGCCGACGCTTCCGCAGGAATGACGTTCGTCTTGTTCGATCCCTGCAACACCGTCAGCGAAATCGTGTTGCGGAGAATCGCATTCCAATAGACGTCGCCGAGAATCCACTCACGCGCGCGCTTGTTCTCGAGTCCGCGTCGTACGTTGTCGAGCCAGCGCCGGCGTTCACCCGTGTAGTTCCCGCTGATGTCATGAAAGAACTTCTGCACCGCGGGGGTCACGTGGAGTGGCGTCTCGAATTTCGCGAGCCGGCCGAGCGCCGCGACGAGCCGCGGCACCGGGTTGGCCTTCGTCGGACGTGAGCCGTGCGACGGGGTGCCTCGCACCGTGAGCCGCTGCCAGAAGGTGCGCTTCTCCGCGACGCCCACGCTGTAGTACTCCAGCTTTCCATCACGGAAGACGTTCGCGCCACCTTCCGTGATGAGATACTCCACATCACGAATGAGGTCAGCGTGCCGATCGACGAACACGAGCGCGCCTGTGCTCCCCAACTCTTCGTCCGCGTTGGCGATGAACACGATATCGCGTGTCAACGGCACGCCGCTCCGCTTGAGCGCGACCATCGCCATCAAATGCGCGATCCCGTGACTCTTCATGTCCAGCGCACCGCGACCGTAGATGAATCCGTCCTTGATCTCCCCTCCAAAAGGGGGCACCGTCCAGAATGCCGGCGTCACCGGCACGACATCCATGTGGTGGACGAGCGCGATCGCCTTCTTCGATCCGTTGCCTTTCAGTCGCGCATAGAGATTCGCGCGCCCTTTTCCCAGCTCGGCGGTATCGAGAATCTGTGCCTCGATGCCCTCCTTCTCGAGAAACGCCTTCAGGAATCTGGCTGTTTCGAGCTCGTTGCCCGGCGGGTTGGTCGTATTGATGCGAAGATATTGGCGCATCACGTCCACCGTCTCGCCCTGCAACGCCGCCCAGTCGATGGGCCTCGCGGGCGTGCCCTGCGCGGCAAGCCCAATGGGAAGTAACAGCGCGACGAGTGTGCTTCGAATCAAACGCATAGGACTTCCGGTGCGGCTCGAGGATACTTCTTGGCCAGGACCCATCCTGCGGCCATGTCATAAAGGGCATGAACGAGCATCGCGGGGCCGAGCGCGCCTGTCGCATAGATCAGTGCCTGCGCGCCGAGTGCGAAGAGAAAGGTAACGAGCATGCCGCGCTTGCCCTGGGCGGCGTGTACGATGCCAAATGCGCCGGCGCAGATGATGGACGCGGGCAGCAGGCCGCCCGCGTACCACGCGAGCAGCGTCGTCCCGACGCCGCGGTACACGTATTCCTCGACGACACCGGCAGTGCACGACGTCACGATCCAGATGATCCCCTCCTTCGTACCGTGCGGCGCAAGCTTTTCCGGCGTCAGGACCGCGTCACTGGGCGCGCGCGGTGCACGCCAGCGCGTCACGAGCCATCCCGCACAGACGGCCGCGAAGAGTAGTGTCCAGGGAAGCGCCGTCGCGACATTGCGAGGGCGAATACCCAGTGCGAGGCCGTTCCCTCGGGCGGTCATATATGCCAGCAGGAAGATCATGGCCATCATGGCGAGCGTCCCCTGCTGTCGCTTGCCGGTTGGGGGAATCGCGACCGTCCCCTTACGCACGCGACGAACACCACGCACTGCGGCGTAAGGCAGGAACACAAACAGATAGGCGAGGAAGAACAGGTCAAGCGGCTGCATGGGTGGCCTGAGGTTGGCGACGGCCAAACATATTTCACGGGACCGGCCTCCGGCATCAGGAAACTTTCAGGGGTGACGGGCGTACGAGGGGACGATCCCCCACCTCAACAGGGTTGTCGTATGCTGGCTCACATTGTCATCGCTCTCCTCCAGGTCACGTCTCCACCGCAGACGACGCGCAAGACACCAGCGCCGCCGCCGAAGCAGCAGGACCGGGACTCGACCACCAGCATGCATCGCCCGAAGAAGGATCCGAAGCGGATCGCCGTCACCGCCGAGATGCTGGCGTCGGCCTATAAGAACGCGGAAACACAGAAGCTTCTGCTGACCGCGCGCGACGCGCGGCTGCGTCAGGATTCCGCGCTCCAGAGCTATGATGCCACGACCTACCAACGTGTCTCGGTGGGAATGGGCTTCACAAAATTCGGCCGTGACCGCCTCGCCTTCCGGAGCGAGCAAGCCACCAAGGTTCGGTGGCGTCGTGGCATTGGCGCCTATGTCGACGTCACCGGATCGCGCGCGGTCGTTCCCATCGCCGGCAAGTCGGCTGCGATTCGGATGGACGGCAATGTTTCACCAATCCCGTATTACCCTGGCAGCGAGACTCTGTGGATCGGATCAAGCGCCGCCAACGAAGCCGTCGACGAAAACGAAGGCATCATTCATCCGCTCGCGGACGGCTCGGAAGCCTACTACACCTACGCCGCCGGCGACTCCGCGACCTTTCGGCTACCGGATGGGACGGCGATTCGTCTGCGCGAGCTTCAGGTGCGCCCGCGCACGCCGAAGTGGAATCTCGCCGTTGGCTCCTTGTGGTTCGATCTCGCAGGTGGTCAGCTCGTGCGTGCTGCCTATCGCATGAGTGTGCCGATGGACATCAAGGCTGTCGCCGAAGAAGATGACTCGACCTCGTTCGAAGATGTGCCGGCCCTCGTGAAACCAATGATTTTCCCCATGACGGCATCGGTGAGCGCCATTGGCGTGGAATTCGGTCTCTATCAGGGGCGATTCTGGCTGCCGCGCGTGCAGGTGATGGAGGGTGGCGCGAACGTGAGCTTTGTCCGCGTGCCCTTCAAGCTCGAGCAGTCCTACCAATACGAGAACGTCAATTCCGGCGCGAAGTTGCCACCCATCGCTCGACCGGATTCGAATGCGCCGCGACAGGCGGGCGGTGTCAGCGTCAACGTCAACGTCGGTGGCCAGAGCAGGGCCGATTCCGTACGCGCCGCTCGGCGAAACTCACGACGCAGGGCGCAGTGCGACACCAGCGCGAACTATGTCTACACACGCGCGCCGCGAGACAATCCGAATCTCATCTTCACGAGCATCCCCTGTGATTCCGCGAAGCTCGCGAACTCGCCAGACCTGCCGCCGTCCATCTATGACAAAGATGAGGAACGCTTCGGCGGCGAGGAGATGGACGCACTCGTTTCACAGGCGCTGTCGATGGGCGCGCAGGCAGACTTCTCGCCCCTCCCCATGACAGCGCAGTGGAACAACCCGCGGTACAATCGCATCGAAGGCGTGTCGGTGGGTGGACGCGTGGATCAACAGCTCGGGGCAGGCTACTCGCTCCACGCTGAGGGACGCATTGGCAGCGCTGATTTCCAGCCCGCTGTCGAACTCACCGGTTCTCGCAGCGACCTTCGGCGCACGATGTCCATCAGTGCCTACAATCACCTCGTGTCCGCAGGAGACTGGGGCAATCCGCTGACGCTCGGCGCATCGATTTCCGCGTTCCTGTTCGGCCGAGATGAAGGGTTCTATTATCGCGCCTCGGGGTTGGAATTGAGTTCGGTGCCGGATCAGGCGGCCGGTGGGGCGTTCATCTGGTCCGTGTTCGCGGAGCAGCAGCGGACGGCAACCCTCGGGACGTCGTTCTCGGTTGCGCACGCCGTGCACGGATCGACCTTCGAGCCCAACCTCGTGGCGACGCGCGGCGTCTTCGCTGGCGCGAGAAGCCGCTACACCGCGACCTTTGGACTCGATCCGGACGGTTTCCGTCTGTTCAGCGATTTCCGCGTCGAAGGGGCGCGTGCGGACACGGGAGCGTACGGACGCGCGGCGCTCGACGTGACGGTGTCGCATACCATTGGGAGCGGAGGAGTTTCCCTCACGCTCGCCGGCGGAAGTTCAATTGGAGTACTCCCGCCGCAACGGCAATGGTATCTCGGCGGTACGCAGACCGTTCGTGGCGAGCGCCCCGGCGCGCCTGGTGGTGTGGGTGACGCGTTCTGGCTCGCCCGCACCGAGTTCGCATTGAGCAATGGCGTAGTGAAGCCGGTCATCTTCGCCGATCTCGGATGGGCGGGCGATCGCACGAAGCTCGACACGATTGGGTTGCCGATGTCCGGCGCGGGCTTCGGCTGGTCGATGCTCGACGGGTTGATTCGCTTCGACATCGCACGCGGGATCAACCCCGAGCGGGCGTGGCGCGTCGACACCTACATCGAGGCCCGTTTCTAGGCGAGGCGCTGCGGTGGTGATGTCATCCCGAGCGAAGTCGAGGGATCTGCACCTGTCAGTCTGGGTTTGAGGCGTCGACGACTGCTCTTGACGAACCGCAGCGCCCGTGAGAGAATTGCCCTCAATATGTATACAGAATCGTCGGCAATAACTCGTGGGCTGTTCCTCCTGACGTTCCTGGTCGCGCCACTCGCTGGCGCCCAGGAACCCGTGCGGCTTCCTGGCGTCAACGTCACCGCTGAGTGGACCAAGCCGGGCCCGAGGCTCATGACAGGAGTCGTGCGCGACACCGGCGACTTCCTGCTCGATGGCGCAGAGATAACCCTCCCGGCGATCCGGCGACGCACCTTCTCCAAGCCTGATGGCACGTTTCGCCTCGACAGCCTCCCGCGAGGAAAGTACGAGGTTCGCGCCAGGAAATTCGGCTACGCCCCGCAGATCAGAACCGTGATCGTCGATAGCCTCGGCGGTATTGCGGAGTTTGCCCTGCTTCCCATGCCGCGTGCCCTGCCGGCAGTCATCGCCTCCGCCGTGCGCGGCGGTTTGAGTGGTGTCGTCGCGGACACGTCGTACAACATCGTGCCCGGCGCCGCAGTGCGCGTGATGGGTAAGAGCATCCGGACGACGACTGATTCAGTCGGTGAATTCTTCATGCCGCTCCAACCGGGGAGCTATATGGTGGCAGTCCAGATGGAAGGGATGGAATCGAAGATCGTGGGAGTGAACATCCCGAGTGACAGCGGCCGACGGATTTCCGTCTTCCTTCAGCCGCCCTCCGCGCCGCGTCCGGTGCGCGAAGCGTTCAACATTGAAGATCTCACTCAACGACTCGGCGCGCGTAACAAGCAGCTCACCGCGGTTTACTCACGCGAAGAGCTCCAGAAGCTCGGCATCGAGTGGGTGATCGGGGCCGTGAACATGGGCGGGATGGACTGGTACAGTGAAGACTGTGCTGTCATCATCAACGGGGGGCCGAGGACCGCGAGGCTCGGTAATCTCACGGTTGATGAGATTGAAAGTGTCGAGGTCTACGGAGGCCGACGTGACATCGCCGCGCTCGTCGCCACGTCCATGGCAAACACGAAGGCGGGTGCCGGCAGCGGAAAGAAAGGCGTCGCGACCAAGGGAGCGCCTGGGATGAAGGTCCCACCGCTCGAAGAGCTGGACCGAATGAGCGCGATGTCCAACATCGACGAAGCACTTCGTCGGAATGCGGGGGTGGCGGCTATTTGCCCGGGAGCGGCGTATGTGTGGATGCGATAAGCCTTGACTTGTCCGCAGTCGCGGCCATATTCGTCTTATGACTTCACGAGCCGCGCAGTGTATGTGTCCCGTTTGTATGCCCATGTCGCGTATGCGACAGGGGATCGGTGACGCGCACTCGTAAGTCTCGACGTTAGCACACGTCGCCGACGCGCCCCGATCCCACGCGGATCGGGGCGCTCTCTTTTTCTGGGCAACTTGGGATTCGCGAACGGATCGAGGTGCGGAGCGACACACCGTTCCCCTCTCCAAGGATGCCCAGCAATGCGACCGATCGCCGTCTACCACGAGCACCCCGACTGGTTCAAGCCACTCTTCGCCGAGCTCGAGCGACGCGGACTTCCGTACGTCCGCCTCGATGCCTCATCGCACCGGTACGACCCCGCCGAGCGGACGTCGCCCTATTCGCTTGTGGTCAACCGCGCGAGTCCGTCGGCGTATCTGCGCGGGCATGCCGCCTCTACCTTCCACACGTTGCACTGGCTCCGCCACCTCGAGCGCGTCGGCACGCCCGTCATCAACGGCAGCAAGACGTACGGTTACGAGCTCTCCAAGGCGTCACAGGCCGATGCACTTGCGGAACTCGGCATTCCCGTACCGCGATCGGTGGTCATCAACAATCCCGATCAAGCCGTACGCGCAGCGATCGATCTGCGCTATCCCGTTCTGGTCAAGGCAAACATCGGTGGCAGTGGCGCCGGCATCACCAAATACGAGACGGCCGCTGCGCTCGAAGCCGCCGTCGCACGCGGTGACGTGAACCTCGGCGTCGACGGCGTGGCGCTGGTGCAGGAAGCCGCACCACTTCGCGACGGTCACATCACCCGCGTCGAGACACTCGACGGCAACTATCTCTATGCCATCAACGTGTATCCAGCCATCGGCTCGTTCGATCTCTGTCCTGCCGACGCCTGCCAGACGACAACTGGCGTCGAGTTGGTGGGCGCCGCCTGCGCGGTCGATGCCGTGAAGAGCGGTCTTCGCGTCGAGGGGTACACGCCTCCGACGGAGATCATCGAGCAGGTCGAGCGTATCTCACGCTTTACGGGGCTCGATATCGGCGGCATCGAATACTTGATCGATGACCGCGACGGCAAGCCCTACTTCTACGACGTCAACGCCCTTTCCAACTTCGTCGCCGACGCACCGAACGTCATCGGCTTCGATCCGTGGGTGAACTTCGTGGACTACATCGAGGCCCGCATCGCGGATGCGCGCACCGAGGTCGCGGCATGAGTGCAACCATTGCTCCCGAGCGCCGATCAGCGAGTCCAGGCGCCGAAGCCCCCAGTCGCATGCGCTTCGGCTACTGGCTTCCCGTGTTCGGTGGCTGGCTGCGCAACGTCGACGACGAACGCATGGACGCGAGTTGGAGCTACACTCGGCGGCTGGCGCAGCGCAGTGAGGAGATCGGCTTCGATCTTACACTGATTGCGGAATTGTTTCTCAACGACATCAAAGGTGCGGACGCACCTGCGCTGGACGCATGGAGTACGGCAGCCGCGCTCGCCGCGGTCACGGAACGACTCGAGCTCATGGTGGCCGTCCGGCCGCAATACCATCCCCCCGCGCAGCTCGCCAAGCAGGCAGCGAACATCGATCAGATCTCCAACGGGCGCCTGGCGCTGAATGTCGTGAGCGCGTGGTGGGCCGACGAAGCACGTCGGTACGGCGTGCATTTCGACAAGCACGACGACCGCTACGCGCGCACTGCCGAGTGGCTGGATGTGGTGAGTGGCGCATGGCGCGAATCGCGACTGACGCACAAGGGCAGCTACTACACGGTCGACGACCTCATCGTCGAGCCAAAGCCCGTCCGTCGTCCCGGACCGACGATCTACGCCGGTGGAGAATCGGAAACCGCAAAGAATCTCATCGCCAGCAAGTGCGACGCGTACGTCATGCACGGTGATCCCGTCGAACGGATCGCACCGAAGGTGACCGACATGCGCACACGGCGCGAGACCGCTGGTGGGCCCGCCATGGAGTTCGGCATGGCGGCATACGTCATCGTCAGGGAGAGCGAGGCGGACGCGGAACGCGAACGCGCGCGCATCACCAACGTGACGGTGGGGTCACCCGGCTATCACAACTATCAGGATTGGCTGGCGAACACCCAACTCGAGCAGCGCGTCTCACTCGAGGACTACTCGGTCTCGAATCGCGGGCTGCGCGCGGGTCTCGTCGGCACGGCGGAACAGGTCGCCGATCAGATCCGCGGTTTTCAGGACGCGGGCATTGGCTTGCTGCTCCTGCAATGCAGCCCGCAACTCGAAGAGATGGAACGCTTCGCGGAGGAGGTCATGCCGTTGGTGAACTAGGCCGCGAACCATCCGAGCGGAGGAGGAGTTAATCTTTCCTCATGCGAACTCTCCTCCGCTATCTCAAGCCGTACTGGCCGCTGGTCGTCCTGGCGCTCGTTCTCGCCACGATCAATCAGGTCTTTTCGCTGCTCGATCCGGCCATCCTGCGGCACATCGTCGACGACTACGCCTCCCAACGTGACAAGTACACGAAGGAGGAGTTCATCACGGGCATCGCGAAGTTGCTCGGCATGGCCGTCGGCGTGGCGTTCGTCAGCCGAGTGGCGAAGAACTTCCAGGATTATTTCCTGAATGTGGTAGTACAGCGAGTGGGCGCTGACCTGTATTCGGACGGCATCCGCCACTCGCTCGCACTCCCCTTCCAGACCTTCGAGGATCAACGAAGCGGCGAGACGCTGGGCAAGCTCCAGAAAGTCCGCTCCGACACCGAGCGCTTCATCAACCAGTTCGTGAACTTCGTGTTCACCACCATCGTCGGCGTGGTGTTCGTGATGGTGTACTCATTCTCCGTGCACTGGTCCATCGGGCCGGCGTTCGTTCTGACCGTTCCCGTGCTGGCGTTCATCAGCAACACCCTCAGCAAACGCGTCAAGGCGATTCAGAAGACCATCGTGAAGGAAACGACGGCCCTCGCCGGCGCCACCACGGAATCGCTGCGCAACATCGAGTTGGTGAAGAGTCTTGGCCTCGCGAAACAGGAGGAGCTTCGCCTGAACGCCACGACGAACAAGATCCTTCAGCTCGAGCTGAAGAAGGTCCGATACATCCGATCCATCAGCTTCATCCAGGGCACGGCGGTGAACTTCATCCGCACCTGCATTCTCTTCCTCATGTTGTTCCTGATCTTTCAGGGGAAGATGTCGGTGGGGCAGTACTTCTCGTTGATGATCTACAGCTTCTTCATTTTCGGACCGATGCAGGAGCTGGGCAACGTCGTCAACACGTTCCGCGAGACGGAGGCGTCGCTCGAGAACTTCGAGGCGATCTTCCGTATTCCCGTCGACCCGAAACCGGTCAACCCGGTTCCGATCGACGACCTCCATACGTTCTCGTTCACGGATGTGAGCTTCACGCATGCGACGGCCACCGGCCCTGCGCTCGCCGATGTGTCGTTCGAGGCGCACAGGGGACAGACGCTCGCGTTCGTCGGACCGTCCGGCGCGGGGAAGACCACGCTCGTGAAGCTGCTCGTCGGACTCTATCGGCCGAGTCACGGGCAGATCCTGTATAACGGCATTTCGAGCGAGCGCATCGACCTGGACCGATTCCGTGAACGTATCGGCTTCGTGACGCAGGATGCGCAGCTCTTCAGCGGAACGATCCGCGAAAACCTGCTCTTCGTGCGACCGGACGCGACTGATGAGCAGTGTCTCGCGGTGATGAAGCGCGCGGCGGCGAACTCGCTGCTCAATCGGGCCGACAAGGGGCTCGACACCGTGATCGGCGAGGGCGGGATGAAGATTTCCGGCGGTGAGAAGCAACGCCTGTCGATTGCCCGTGCGCTCCTCCGCGACCCGCAACTCCTCGTCTTCGACGAGGCGACGAGCTCGCTCGACTCCCTCACCGAAGAGGAGATCAGTCGGACGATGCGCGACGTCTCCGAAACATCCGACGTGATCACGGTGCTGATTGCACACCGCCTGAGCACCGTTCTGCATGCCGATCAGATCTTCGTCCTGGAGCGTGGCCGAGTGATCGAGCAAGGACGCCACGACGAGTTGCTCGAGCGGAAGGGACTCTACTACGCCATGTGGCGCCAGCAAGTCGGGGAGCGTCGGACGATTACCGCCACGGGACCTGCCGTCGCCGGAAAACCGCCGCTCTCGTCGGGCGCGATCGCCGGTTGACCGCCGGCAATCAGGACATTTCGGCCGATTTGTATCGGTGACACCGCGCACTGGCAGCGCGACGATCTGGTTCTTTGGTGATTCAACGCACAAGCACCCTTCGTGCAGAATGAGCCATTTGCCGCAGACCGCCCTGCCTTGATCTACTCGCCGATGCGTCGAGCTCGGCGCAAGTAGATGTGGGACAGCAGCTTGCGAGTGATCTGCATTCTGGCACATGGATCGCTTCACTGCACATATTGTGAACGCTATTACTCCTGGTCCCCAAGTGGCAGTCAAGGTGACCGAGGAGGCGATGGTTGGCTCATCAGAGTCCGACCGAGTCGCCCCCGAGGAGCGTCGCGCCATCGCGGCAGCCTCTGTCTTGCGGGCTCAGCTGCCAACGCGACTGACCGTCGGCGTCGTCGTCAGCGTTGTCCAGCTTTTCATGTTGGCCTGGACGACGGGATGGGAGAGGGCAACGGATGTCGCCGCAACGGTCGCCGTCATCCTTGCGGCATACTGCGCTGGACTCGCACTGATTCACGCGACGCGCGTCAAGTCGATGGCAATTCCAGCCTGCGTGACCTGCGTGCTCGCCCTGGACCTCGCCTTCGTGTTCGCGATGACTGGCGCAACGTCCGCGCCGGCACACTATGATCGCGCGCTCCTGGGCATGATCATCATCGTCCACGTGGCGAACTACTTCTTTGGCGGTCAGCATGCGTGGCGCGCCCTGCAGATGGGGTTCGCTGCGCATCTGGCACTCATCTACTACGCGAAGGTACGACATTTCCCGATCGACGTCCCTGAAGAGCTCTGGACGCTGGCGCTCTGTGCGGCCGGTATCTCCGTCATCGTAATCCACTCGACGGACGTCCGGCGACGGCTTCGTTCCCTGGTCGGACTCTTCGAGCACGCCGAGGAAGGCGACTTTACGCGAGCGTACGATGTGGCCGCCGATAGCAGGCCGGATGGCATCACACGGGTTGGCCAGGCCTACAACCGCGTGCGCACGCAGCTCTCGAGCATGGTGCTCACCGATCCGCTGACCGGTTGCCTCAATCGGCGCGGTTTCGATCAGGCGCTCGCGCGCGAGGCAGCACGCGCGACACGTGCCGGCGGCGAGTTCGGCCTGATCGCCATCGATCTCGATCACTTCAAGTCGGTGAACGACACGTATGGTCACCTCGCCGGAGATGTCGTTCTCCGCGACGTGGGCGCACTCCTGCTCGCATCGGGGCGCGCGGGTGACGTGGTGGCGCGGGTGGGTGGGGAAGAGTTCGCGATTCTGCTCCCCGATACCGGGGTACCAGGCGCGTACCTGTTTGCCGCTCGGCTCTGCGAGTGCGTCCGATCGCACCGCTTCGTCGTCGACGCGTCCGCCGCCGTCGTTTCGCTCACGACGAGTGTAGGTGTCGCCGTGGGATCACCGCGCGGCGAGCCAAACTTCCCCGCAGTGCTCTGGTCGCGCGCCGACAGCGCGCTGTATGCGGCCAAGCGTGCGGATCGGGACTGCGTGCGCGCGTGGGGTGAGGATACTGAACACTCGGGAGAACACGAGGTGATCGCGTCGCCTGGGTCAGGGCTCGAAGCGACGGCTCGTCGAGAGGACTCGCTTTAATCGCGCTCAACACCTGACAATCTGTTGGGTGGCGCCGAACAATCGAACGGCGAGAGTCAATCCAAAAGCGCGTCAAACACCGCGTCGCACGCGCCGAGGCACCGCTCCAGCCCCTCGAGCGTGTGATCCCCCATGTGCCCGATTCGCACTGACGTCTCCTTGTTCTTCCCGTACCCGCTGCCAATCGTAAATCCTCGCTCCGCCACCGCACGCAACACCGTCGATGACGTCAGCGACGGGGGAAGCACGATACTCGTGACACTTGGCGAGCGATGCCCCGGCCCAGCCGCGATGCTCAGTGCTCCTTCATGACGCGCTGACGACGCGTCCACCCACGCGTACGTTCGCTCCGCCATCGCCTTATGTCGCGCCCAGCGAACCGGCATCGTCTCTTCCGCGATCGCGGCGAGCTGCACATCCGCGGCGTAAAAGAGCGGAAGAGCCGGTGTGTTCGGTGTCTGATGCTTGACGGCGTAGGCGTCGAACTCCACGACATCGAAGTACAGGCCGCGGCGGTCCTGCGAACGCGCACTGTCGATGAACGCCGGCGTGGCCGCGGCGAACGCGAGACCGGGCGGCAGGGCGAGTGCCTTCTGTGAACCGGTGAGCGCGAAGTCGAGCTGCCAATCATCGAATCGAAGTTCTGCGGCACCGATGCCCGTCACAGAATCGACGAGGCACACCGCACCGTGCTCGTGTGCGAGCCGCGTGACGGCGCGGACGTCAGTCAGCGCGCCGGTTGACGTCTCCGAATGCGCGACGGTTACGGCCGCATACTCGCGCGCGCTGAGGCGAATGGTCAACTCATCCAGGTCGACCGTGCTCCCCCAGGGAATGTCGATCACGACGGTCTCGCGACCACACGCGGTCGCGATCGCCGCGAAGCGTGCGGAAAACGCACCATTGACGATGGAGAGCACGCGACCAGCGGGCGCGCAGCGAATGGCGGATTCCATCAGCCCGGTCGCCGATGAACTGCTGACATACACCGGGCGCGCCGTCCCGAAGATATGTTGGAGGGATGTCTGGATTCGTGCATACATCGACTCGAACGCAGGACCGCGGTGCGCGATCATCGGCTGTGTCATTGCATCGAGCACGACCTGTCGCACTTCGGTGGGACCAGGGAAGAAAAACGTGCCCTGCGTAAGGAGTGGCATGGTCATGCGAGAACGAGCTCCACGAGCTGATCGAACGATTCAAGGACCACATCGGCCAGTTCCACGACCTGGTCACGATGCACGAAGCCGGTAAAGGCGGCAAAAGCGTCAACAGCGGGTCGCATCGCAAGGTCGGTGACACCATCACCCATCGCAAGCACGCGCGGCGGCAGGCCGATCGACTCCGCGACGGCGCGCTTGCCCGTGGCGGTTGCGAGGGGTGAGTCTGACTCGAAGCCGATGAACTCCCCCAGCTCGTCGAACCGTGTCGAGACGGCATAGACATCGCGCCGCGGTATGCCGAGCCGAAGCGCGACCGGCAGGATCGCCTCGCGAATGCCGCCGCTCACCAGCACGACGCGACGCTCCGCTGCCACCAGCCTCCGCACGGCGTCTTCCGCACCAGGCGCCAACGTCTCTGCATACGCGTTGGCCAGCGCTGCGATATCGTCCCACGTGGGATGCACGAGCGCCAGCCGCTCCGCATAAACGTTCTCGAGCGCGATCTCTCCCCGCATTGCGCGATCGGTCAGTTTCGCAACGTGATCACACACCTCCGCACCACGACGACGCGCGAGCCAATCGATGCCTTCCACGCGACACAGCGTGGAATCGACGTCGAGGATGACACTCGCGAACCCGTTGAGGCTCACAGCACGTTACCTGGCGCGAGAATGCCCGTCGGATCGAGTTCCCGTTTCATGGCACTCATGGCGCGCATCTGCAGCGGCGACATCTGGAGGGGAAGCCATTTGCGCTTGATCTTCCCGATGCCGTGCTCCGCGGCGACTGTTCCACCCAATGCGATGACCTCACGCAGGGTGGCCTCGACAACCCGTTCGATTCGCGCGAGCGCGACGGCGTCGTCGGCAATGAAGTTCTGGTGCGGGTGGCCATTGCCGGCATGCCCGTAGATGACGGCCTGTTCGATCCCTGCGTCTGTCGCAAGCGAACGCGCACGACCAATCGCTCGGCCAAGCTGGGCATATGGCACGGCCCAGTCGGTCGACACCTTCCGTCCACCGTGCGCACGCCGCGCCCCTCCACGCTCATTCATGTGCGCGGGTACGGCGTGCCGGACCCGGCGCGCCTCGCGAAGCGCCGCTTCTCCCTCATAGACGCGAACGTCGTCGACGATCGCGCCGTGCGCCTGGGCGAGCGAGAGCCACTCGTCCAGGGCAGGCTCCGCTCCACGAGAAGGCACCTCCTCAACGTACACGAACGCTGCTGCTCCGAGCGCCCATTCCGGCGTCCCCTCGGCATCGCGCGCGATGCCCAACGCGAGAATGTCGAAGTACTCGAGGCATCTCGGATGAACGCCGGCTCCCCGCCGCGCTGCGACGACGAATTCCAGGGCGGCATGCTCCGTTGCGAAGGGGATCGAAAGGCCGACCACATGGTCCGGCAGCGGCAGGAGTCCGAGCTCGGCTTCAACGATGACACCGAGCGTTCCCTCGCTGCCGATGAACCAATCCACAGGATCATGTGCAAACGCGTAGCCGACGGTGTTCTTTTCCAGCGCGGTCCGCCGCAGATCGACGAACGACCCATCGGCGAGTGCGACCTTGAGCGCGCGCACGTGCGGACGTGTTGCGCCGTAACGCAACGACCGTGCGCCGGATGCATTGCAGGCGATCGCGCCGCCAATCGTGCACTCATCTTCGCTCGTTGGATCGGGGGCGAAGAGCAGATCGTGCTCCGCGCACAAACGCTTCATGTCGCCGACGAGGACTCCCGGCTCGACGCGGATCGTTCGTGCGCGCGGATCGATGTCGATCACGCGCTGCATCGCGCGCGTCGACATGAGGAGGCCGACGTCGGTGATGGACGCCCCGGTCGTACTCGTCTGCCCGCCCGCAGGCGTGACGGGTGTGTTCGACGCATGAGCTTCCGCCAGCAACGCGGAGACTTCACCCGCAGACGCAGGTCTCGCCACGCCTTCGGGAACGAGCACCAATCCCGAGACGTCCGACGCGTACGCGCGGCGAACCTCTTCGTCGCGCGCGATAGAAGGAATACCGAGGTGTGTCACGACGCTGTCATCCCGAGCGAGCGCAGCAGCCTGCCCTCGAGGAGCGCGAGCGACGAAGGGAGGGATCTGCACCTGCCGTTACGCTCCTTTTGTCGCCTGCCTGCCCTCGAGGAGCGCAAGCGACGAAGGGAGCGAAGCGAAGGGCCTGCACCTGCTGTTGCCCAGTTGGATGTGGCATCACGCGCGGAAGTGAACGACCGTTGCCGACAGGATATCAGGCAACTTGAGGAGCGCGTCGCGAACGCCGCTGCCGACGCTCCCATCCACGCTGATTGCCGCGAGCGCCTCCCCACCCTGCGCGAGCCGCGCCTGGTGATACTCGGCGATGTTGACGCCGGCGTCGCCGAGGAGCGTGCCGACGCGGCCGATGACCCCTGGGACGTCGTGGTTCGTGAGAATGACGAGCGTATCACGCGGCGCAACGTCCACATGAAATCCGCCGATTCTCGTGAGGCGACCCGCCGATCCCTCGGGGGCCACGCCGGCCACCGCAAGCTCCTGCATGCCTCCACTGAGGCTGACTTGGACGCCGAAGGGGCCAAGGGACTCGCTCTTCGAGCACGAGAGCTCCATGCCGCGTGCCTCGGCGAGCGAGCGGGCATTGATGAGGTTGAGCCGCTCCACCTCGATGGCGCCCTCGAGCACGCCGGCCGCCGCCGCCGCCAGGAGCGCCGCCGATGCACTCGCGATCTCCGAGCCGCACCGCAGCGACACGCGCTGCACGACCCGCGCTCCGCGGTCCGCGAGGATCGCTCGCGCCACGGCGGCCGCGCGTCGCGTGACGAGAAGCGCGGACTGGAGTTCCCGCCAGTCACCGATTCCAGCCCCTGCGACATTGATCGATCGCGAGAGCTCATCGTGCAGCAATGCGTCGCGCACCGCGGCGCAGGCATCGACGGCGACGTTGCGCTGCGCTTCCGCGCTCGACGCACCGATGTGCGGTGTCAGCAGCGTGTTCGGCGCGCGGCGCAGCGGGTGGTCGGCCGCCAGCGGTTCCTTGCTGAAGGCATCGACGATTGCGCCACGGAGTTGGCCACTCTCGAGCGCGCTGACCAGCGCCGCCTCCTCAATGATCCCACCACGCGCCATGTTGACCGCGATGGCGCCACCCTTGAGTCGCGCTAGCTCGCGCTTGCCGATCATGCCATGTGTTTCTTCCGTCAGCGGCGTGTGCACCGTGAGAAAATCTGCGACGTCGAGCCCCTCTTCCAGCGTGGCGAGCTTCCGGATGCGCAATGCGTGAAAGCGCTCATCGGCGATGTAGGGATCGAAGCCGGCGACATCCATGCCGAACGCGAGTGCGCGTGTTGCAATCTCTCCGCCGATGCGACCGACTCCGACGATGACGAGCGTCTTGCCCTTGAGCTCCGTACCGAGGAGTTGCGAACGATCCCAGCGGCCGTCGCGCATCGAGCTAGCTGCCTGCGGCAGGTGTCGCAGCAGGCCGATGACCGCACCGAAGAACAATTCGACCACGGCGATCGTATTGCCCGCGGGCGCATTGATGACCGCAATGCCGAGTGCCGTTGCCGCTTCGATGGCGATGTTGTCCACGCCGACGCCGGCGCGGCCGACGACTCGGAGTCGCTTTGCGCGAGCGAGAAGTTCCGCCGTGATGCGAGTGGCGCTGCGCCCCACAAACGCGTCATAGTCGCCGATGCGCTCGAGGAGTTCAGCGGGTGGCAGCGTTGGAAGCTCGTCGACGACGAACGACGGTTCGGCGGTGAGCAGGGCGACGCCATCGGCGTCGATGTCATCCGTAACGAGTATTCTGTAAGACAAGCGGCGCGGGGGTGCGGGTCATCGCAAGCTGGTGGCTCGACAATCGTCGGGCAACCCATAGGCGACGGGGTGTTCGAAGGGCATATTCAGTTCCATGGCGACCGTCTCACGTCAGGCTCGGCTGATCGATCTCGCGGCACTCGTGTGCATCATTGTCGGTGCGGGCCTCTGCCTCGTGTCGAACGACCGTTTGCAGGCATTGACGAAATTGTCGTACCAGCATCCCGGCCCCCGGAGCCAATCCGCACTCGCGGCCGCAGATCGCGCCCGCTACATCGCCTACGGCGGCGTCGCCTTTATCGTCCTCGGCTGCGTGGTGGGCGCCGGCGGTGCGATCGCGATGGCGCGCCGCAAGCGCCTCGCAGCCGCCCCATAGCTGGTCCGAACGCTCGTTTTGTCGCCCTGAGCGCAGCGAGAGGGCCCGCACCTTCGCCCTTATGCAATCTCCATCAACCCTTCGCTCATCATCACCGACCCGCCGCCAACGCGAACGGCAGTGACGCGGCCCGCCGTCACGTCCGCCTCCGCTTCGATGATGCTCGGCCGCCCCATCTCGAACCCCTGTTCCACGCGCCAGTGCAGCGTTCCGTCACGACGCGAATCGCGGACGGCGAGATAGCCCGCGAGCGCGGCGCAGGCGCTGCCGGTCGCAGGATCCTCCGGGATATTCAGTGCGGGAGCAAACATGCGAGCATGAATGTCGGAGCCCTCGCGTTCACCACCCTCGGCAAACAGAAAGATCTCGGCGGCCCACGCATCCTTGAGGGTGCGTTCCCAGGTGTCCATGCTGAGTCGCGCGCGCGCAACCGAGGCGATGTCGCGGAGCGGGACGAAGAGCAATGGAAGCCCGCACGATACCGACTGCGGCATCCACGGGTCGGCTCGCAGGTCGTCCACGCCAACGCCGATCAGTCGCGCCACGGTCTCGCGATCGGGAGGAGGAGGGCCGACCTCAGGCAGCTTCGCCGCGGTGAGCTCAACAAACACCGGAACGCCGTCGCGTGCGCGAATCGAAATGGGAACGGGGCCGACACCTTCCTCGAACACGATGCGCGTCACATCGCCATCCAGCGCGATGTCACCAATCGCGGCCAGTACATGGGCGGTTCCAACCGTCGGATGCCCCGCAAAGGGCAACTCGGCACCGGGCGTAAAGATCCGCACTCGCCGTGTGTTCGCTGGGTCGACCGCGGGATACACGAACGTGGTTTCGGAGTAGTTGAACTCGCGACAGACGTCCTGGAGACGCGCCTCGGGGATGCCGCGCGCGTCCGGGAACACCGCCAGTTGATTGCCTCCAAAGGGCGTATCGGTGAAGACGTCGACGGTGAGATACCGGAATTTTGCCATGGCCGCCGCTACTTCTCGTCCATGAATGGATACCGGTAGTCGGTCGGCGGTGAGAACGTTTCCTTCATGCTGCGCGCGCTCACCCAGCGCACGAGATTCAACTTCGACCCTGCCTTGTCGTTCGTGCCGGACGCACGTGCCCCGCCGAACGGTTGCTGTCCGACCACCGCACCGGTGGGCTTGTCGTTGACGTAGAAGTTTCCGGCGGCGTTGCGCAGCGCGAACATTGCCTCGCGCACCGCGCGGCGGTCGTTCGCGAAGACCGCGCCCGTGAGCGCATAGGGCGACGTGGTGTCCACGATCCGCAACGTCTCGTGCCACTTGGCGTCGTCGTAGACATGCACCGTCACGACTGGGCCGAAGATTTCCTCGCAGAGGAGACGGTAACCCGGGTCCTGTGTCTCGACCAGCGTTGGATGAATGAAATAGCCGTCTTTCCCGTCGACCGTGCCTCCCGCGATGACCGTTGCGTTCCGCTTCGCATCATCGATGTACTCCGAAATCTTCGTAAACGCCTTCTTGTCGATGACGGCGCCCATGAAATTCCTGAAGTCGGTAATGTCACCGACCTTCAGCTCCTCGATGATCGCCACCGTGCGCTCGCGCACGTCCTTCCAGATGGAGCGCGGTACATAAACGCGGCTGGCGGCGGAGCACTTCTGCCCCTGATACTCAAAACCGCCGCGCGCGATCGCGACCGCCAGTGCTTGTGGATCGGCTGACGCGTGCGCCACGATGAAGTCCTTTCCGCCCGTTTCACCCACGATGCGCGGGTAGCTCGCATACCGTGACATATCGGAGCCGATCGTCTGCCACATCGAATTGAACACACCGGTGCTGCCCGTGAAGTGCACGCCGGCGAGGCTCCGGTCCGCGAGCGCGATGTTCGAGATCGACACCGCGTCTCCGGGAACGAGATTGATCACGCCGGGCGGGAGGCCAGCGGCTTCGAGCAGCTTCATGATGTAGTACGACGACAACATCGACGTCCCGGCTGGCTTCCAGACCACCGTGTTGCCCATCAACGCCGGTGCCGTCGGGAGGTTTCCGGCAATGGACGTGAAGTTGAAGGGCGTGACCGCATACACGAAGCCCTCGAGCGCCCGGTAGTCGAGCTGATTCCACATCATGTTGTTGCTGAGTGGCTGCTCGCTGTAGAGCTCCTGTGCGTACGCCGGATTGAAGCGCCAGAAGTCGATCAGCTCACAGGCGGAATCGATCTCCGCCTGAAAAGCAGTTTTCGATTGTCCGAGCATCGTGGATGCGTTGATCGTCTGCCGCCACGTGGTCGTGAGGAGCTCTGCCGCGCGCAGGAACACCGCGGCACGGTCTTCCCACGCCCAGTTCGACCATTCCGCGCTGGCAGCCTTGGCCGCCGCGATCGCCCGGTGCACGACCTCCGGGGACGCGCGATGCCAATCCGCCAGCACGTGACGATGGTCGTGCGGCATGACGCTCTGCGCCAGGTCTCCCGTCCGAATCTCTTGACCCCCGATGATGATCGGAATGTCGATGTGTTCCTTCGCCATGCTCGCGAGTCGCGACTTGAGCGCGGCGCGTTCCGGGGTGCCGGGCGCGTAGCTCTTGACCGGCTCGTTGACCGGAGGTGGAACGCGTCGCGTTCCAGAAAAAGCCGCAAGCGCGCTGCGCGGTGACATCGCCTCGGCGGACTGTTGCGATTCGGCGGCGCCTTGAGCGGGCGCAGAGCTCGTGGGCAGGGCAGTGTCAGCCATGGTCGAACGGGTTGAGTGGCGGAGGGGGCGGTGACAGCCAAGAAAGATAATCCGGAGGTGCGGACGAGCGCGCGTCGCTGTCGCAGCGTGGACGCAGGGACTATCCTCCGCCAATGATCGCGCCCCGAGGCCCTCTCGCAGTCCGGACTCTCCTCATCCTCGCGCTGGCGGGGTGCGACACGCCTCCGGTTGCGTGGTCCGCCGTTCGCTCGCTCCCGGCGAGTAGTGGCATCGTCCGGCTCACCGGCAACGGGGACATCGTAGCAGATTCACTCGTTGCGATCAACGTCGAAACACACCTCCCAGCGCCAGCCTGTCCGGGATCGATCCGGTATGCGAGAGACGGAGCGTCGCTCGTCGCCGTGTGGTGGTCGCCGCGCCCCGATAGCAGTGCATCCCTGGTCTTCTCGCGGAAGCGTTACGGAGCGGAATGGGGCGTCGTCGTGCCTGTTGACACGACGGATCGCGGCGTGACAGGGTGCCGGCGCTCACCGCCCGCTGTGACGGCAGACTCGGCGACACGCTACATCCATGTCAGCTATGGGCTGGTCGGTGTGGAAGGGCCCGGCATCTTCTTTTCGCACTCGATGGACGCGGGCGCGCTCTTTCATTCTCCCGTGTCCATCGTCTACGGGGAGCACATCGGTGCGACGAGTGTGGCGTCCGACGGCGATCGCGTGGCCGTGGCCTTCGAGGATCCAAATGGTGGCGCGGCGCGAATCGGGCTCGCGTTGTCTCGAACGATGGGCCACATTTTCGAAGACCGTATTCTTCCTGTTTCCGCAGACAACGGTTCGGCGACGCAGCCGCTCGTGGCCATTCGAGGCCGCACCATTGCCGTTGCGTGGCAGGAACGCGCGGGGTCAGCCGGCATCGCAGCGTTTCGTGTCCGCACTGGCAGTCTTCACTGACACACACCCGCGCCAAGACATGCGCGTACTCTTCGCCGACGACGATGCAATGGCCCGAACGCTGATGGCCGCGGTCCTTGCCGACCTCGACCATGAAGCGTCAATGGCGGAAGACGGCGTCCAGGCTTGGGAGCAGTTCCAGCGCGCGCCCGCTCCGCTGGTCATCCTTGACATCAACATGCCTGGGCTCGACGGGCTCGAGGTGTGCCGCCGAATTCGAGCGCACGACACCGGCCGCGACGTCTTCGTCCTGATTGTCACCGCACGCGATGGCCGGGACGACCTCGCCAACGTGCTCGAGGCGGGGGCCGACGACTATGTGACCAAGCCAAGCTCGCCCGAGAATCTTCGCGCTCGACTGGAAATCGCGAAGCGGCGCATCGCGCAGGACGACGCGCGCCGTCGCACGGAAGCCGAGCTCGCCAGGTCGCGTTGGCTTGCTGGAATCGGCGAAACGACGATTGCGTTGGAACACGAGATCAACAACCCCCTCTCCGCGCTACTGGGCCACGCCGAGTTGCTGCTCATGGACAAGGAGCTGTCGCCCGACCAACTCGATCAACTGCGCATCATTCAGGAGCAGGCTTCGCGCATCGCACAGGTCGTGCGGCGTCTCGCGAAACTCAAGAATCCGCAGTCGGTGGAGTATCTGGCCGGATCGTTGATGCTGGATCTGTCGTCGCGCACGAGTCGGCCGGAATAATCTCTTGGCGGTGCGCGTTGGAGCGTTCAGGTCGACGAGACTGGCCAAAACGACCCAGGGTCCTGGGAGCAGATTCGACGGATTCAACGGATTTGACGGATTGCCTCCGAGTCGGAGACGCTGTGGGTGCCGAATTGGGGTCGAACTGTCTTCGCTACTCACTTAGGAGTCTCAGTGACCCACTATTTCGGATCCCACACCGTCCCCAATGGCGGCATTCACATGGCCGCGCGCCGCGCGCACAACGCGGGTCTCACCGCGCTCCAGATCTTCACCGCCATTCCGAAGTACTACAACGACAAGGTATCGATCAAGCCGGACCGTGTTGCGCGCTTTCGCGACGTGCTCGCCACGACGAACATCGCGCCCGCGCGCGTCGTGGTGCATGCGGCCTACGTGCTGAACACTGCGACGCCGGAGGAGGACAAGTGGATCCGCGCCCGCGATGGACTCGCCAAGGAGTTGGAGCGCTCGACGATGCTGGGCGTGGGGGCAGTCTGCTGGCATCCGGGCGCAGCGACGGACGACAATCGCGAGGCGGCCGCCGAGCGCATTGCGGCGGCGATCGTGTTCGCCCTCGAGCGCGTGCAGGGCGCGACGCGCTTGCTCGTCGAGAACACGGCGGGTGCGGGACGCACGATGGGGCGCACGCCCGCCGAAGTCGGCAGCATTCTCCGTCACGTTCCTGCGCATCTTCGCGCCCGAACGGGATACGGTCTGGATACGTGTCACTTGTTCGCGAGCGGTTTCGACCTGCGTGAATCGCCGCTGGCGGCGAGCGCGATCCTCGATGCCTTCGAGGCAGAAACCGGCGAAGCACCGGGCTTCTTCCATCTCAACGACAGCGAGGGCGCGCTCGGCTCCAACCGCGACCGGCACATGCTGATCGGCGAGGGGCTCATCGGCGACGAGGCGTTCGGATGGCTGCTGGCCGACCGGCGAACGCGAAACATCCCGCTCATACTCGAAACGCCGCAGCTGAACAACGAGATCGCCGACGATGATGAGACGGCGGATCCGTACGATCTGCGAATGGCTGAGTTGCTTGGTCGCTTGGCAAGGTAGGCTCTTGACTATTGTCTACTTAGCTAATTAGCTTATCAGCTAAGTATGGACAACGCCTTCAGAGCACTCGCCGATCCCACCAGACGGGACATTCTTCGCCTCCTCCGCGACGGGCCGCTCACGTCCGGCGAAATCGCGCAGCACTTCGACGCCGCGTGGCCCACGGTCTCGCGCCACCTCGCCGTGCTGCGCGAAGCGCAACTCGTGCTCTCCACCCGCGTTGGACAACAGATCGTCTATGAGCTCAACACGAGCGTCTTTCAGGACGTCGTCGAACATCTCTGGTCATGGATGCGCCCAGGAGGGCGTGATGTCTAGCCACCTCAAACGTACCTATCCCCTCGCGCTGGTCATCGTTGGCGTCGCGCTCTCGCTTGTTGTCTTCGACAGGCTCCCCGCACAGATGCCCGTGCACTGGGCCATGGATGGCCAGCCGAATGGCTGGATGCCCCGTGTGATCGGAGCCTTCGTCGCCCCGTTGGGCATGATCGCCATCTGGGTGGTACTCCGCGTCGTTCCGGTCATCGACCCACGCCGAGAGAACTACGCAAAGTTCGAACGCGCCTACGACATCACCATTGCCGCCGCCCTCACGTTGCTCTTCGCGATTCACGTCATCACGATTGCCTGGTCGCTTGGGCTTCCCGTGCCGATCGCGCGTGCGGCGCCCGTCCTCTCGGGGGTACTCTTTCTCGTCATCGGGAATGTCATGCCGCTCGCACGCTCGAACTTCATGTTCGGTGTGCGCACACCGTGGACGCTCTCGAATGAACGCGTCTGGGCGCGCACGCATCGGCTCGCGGGATACACGATGACCGCGGCAGGGCTCTTCATGATCATCGGCGGCCTTCTGCTGCCGCAGGACGCCGCGATGGCCGTCATCGTCGGTTCCGTTGGCGCTGCCGTCATCGCGCCTGTCGTGTACTCGTACCTCACCTGGAAGCGGGAGATGTCCCAATGAACGCCACCAAGCTCCTGTGCTGCGCGATCGTCGCGTGCACCGCGAGTTCCTCGATCAGTTCAGCGCAGTCCTCCGAACGCGCCGTCTTCGTCGTCCGCATTGGCAACGACACGTTGGCGGTCGAGAATGCCATGTTCTCCTCGACGCGCATTGACGCCGTGCTGCTCCTGAAATCACCGATGGGTCGCATCACGCAAAAGCTCGAGCTCACGCCAACCGGTTCGGTAGCACGATCGGCGATCGCGTTCGGCCGTGGCGTGCAGGGGGACAGCGCCATGCAGAGCACCGCGCTGAGTGTCACGGGCGACTCCGCAGCGGTTCACGTCGAAATGGGGCCCATGAAGGCGGACAACCGCATTGGCATTCCGAAACGCACGGTACCATTCACGAATCTTTCCGGAACGTCGCTCGAGCTCATCCTCCGCATGTCGCGTGCAATCGGCGGCGACACCGCTCAGGTTCCCATCATCGTCGGCCCTGGCCAGCTGCTGACCGCCACCGTCATTGCCGTCGGGTCCGACTCGGCGGTCGTCGTCATAGGTGGTGTGCCGCTGCGCACGCGTACGGACAAGGCAGGGCACTTCCTTGGCGCTACAGTGCCCTCGCAGCGCCTCAACATCGACCGTCGCGATGGTGATTCACCCGCTGGCGCATGGACGCCAGCGCCCACGAGCTACGCAGCGCCAGCAGGCGCGCCGTACACAGCGCGCGACATCACGCTCCGCGCGCCAGCAGGCAACGTGCTCGCTGGTACGCTTACGCAACCGACGAACGCGGGCGCCACGAGTGTTCCTGCCGTCGTGCTGATCACCGGATCCGGTGCCCAGGATCGAGACGAAGCGCTCATCACCATCGGTGAGATCCGTGCGTTTCGCGAGATCGCTGACACCCTCTCGCGCAGGGGTATCGCCGTCCTTCGGCTCGACGATCGCGGCGTCGGCGGATCGGACGGCGGGGCCGCTGGCGCCACATCGGCAGACTTCGCCGACGACATCCGGGCTGGCGTCGAGTGGCTGCGCACGCAAAAGGGAATCGACCCGGTTCGCATCGGGCTGGTCGGGCACAGCGAAGGCGGAATGATCGCGCCGATGATCGCAGCATCGGACCCGCGCATTCGTGCGATCGCGCTCATCGCCGGTCCCGCAAAGAGCGGTCGCGAGATCTCCGCGTTCCAGCGACGCCAGGCGATCGATCAGCTCCCGCGTCTCACGGCGCGACAGAAGGATTCACTGTTCGCCGAGAGCACGCGACAGACGGATTCGGCGTTCGCGCTGCCGGGCTGGTGGCATTTCTTCTCCACCTACGACCCGCTCGCCACGGCGAAGAAGGTACGTACGCCCACGCTCATCCTGCAGGGAGAAACGGACCGTCAGGTGACACCGGAGCAGGCGGGAGTGCTCGCTGACGCGATGAGAAAAGCAGGCAACACGCGAGTGACCGTACGCCTGTTTCCTCGCTTGAATCACATCATGCTCGATGATCCGTCTGGCGATCCCAGCGGCTATGCTGCCCTCCGTCCGCAGCGTGTCCGCAAGGATATTCTCGGCGTCCTCGCCGACTGGTTGGTGACGAATCTCAAGTGAGAATTCGCACGCCCAGAGGAGAAAACACGCGATTTCCCAGTGGAAATATCGATTCTCATAGGGAAAATCGTCATCCTCCCTATTGCGCGACCCTCAAGTCATTGTATCTTCCGCCGCGCAGTAGAGTGTTTCGCTCACAGCGAGAACCAGTTCTTTTTCCGGGAGACGAGCATGGCCGCGAAGAAAGGTGGAGCGAAGAAAGCAGCAAAGAAGGGCGCTGCGAAGAAAGCACCAGCAAAGAAGGCTGCGGCGAAGAAGGGCGGCGCCAAGAAGGCGGCGAAGCCCGCGAAGAAGGCTGCCAAGAAGTCTGGCGCCAAGCGTACGCCGAATGCCGCATTCATGAAGGCGATGACTCCCAGCGCGGCGCTGTCGACCGTCGTTGGCAGCACGCCGCTTCCGCGCACGGAAGTCACGAAGAAGCTGTGGGCCTATATCAAGAAGAAGGGCCTCCAGGATGCCAAGAACCGCCGCAACATCAACGCCGACGACAACCTCAAGCCCGTCTTCGGTGGCAAGAGCCAGGTGTCAATGTTCGAAATGACGAAGCTCGTCAACAAGCACCTCAAGTAAGTCGAGCCTCGCTGTTTCACGTCGTATCGAGGGGGCGTGCCGATTCGTCGGCACGCCCCCTCGCGCTTTTGTCCGTATGAACCCTTGCCCAGCGCCGATACGTAGGGAGATTTCATTGTCTCCCCTTCTTACTCCCCTCAGTCGTCCATGGCATCAAACCCCGTCGCCAACGCTCGCCGCGGAAAGGCAGCGAAGGCTCCGTTGATCACTACCGTCTGGGAAAACATCAAGTCGCTCGCAGGAGCGATCCTGATCTATCTCGTCATCAACACCCTGCTCATCGCCGCCTATCGCATTCCCTCCGGCTCGATGGTGCCCACATTGCTCATCGGCGATTGGCTGTTCGTGAACAAGGCGGTGTATGGACCGCACATTCCCTTCACCAACTCGCATCTGCCCTCCTTCAGTGAGCCGAAGCGCGGTGAGGTCATTGTCTTCGTATCGCCGTACCAGGCGGACAATGCGCCGGATTTCACGCCGACGCTCGTGAAGCGCATGGTTGGCATGCCCGGTGACACGCTCTACATGCGCAACGGGCTCTTGTATCTGAATGGGCTCCCCCAGCGTCAGGGATATGGGATCGTGAGCATCCCGAGGCCGGGTGGCTCGCAGCCCACGGACATCGCACCGAATTTCGAGTGGCAGCACAAGATCGAAGTCAAGCAGTCGCGGTTCGGCCCCGCGCCTGCACAGCCGCAGCTCGACAACTGGGGCCCGCTGCTCATTCCCGCCGGCCACTATTTCATGATGGGCGACGCGCGCTATGAGTCCAAGGACAGCCGCTACTGGGGCGTCGTTCCTCGCGAGAACATTCGTGGCCGCCCGAGTTTCGTCTACTACTCGTACCGCAGTGGCGACGAAACGGATCGCCCCCTCTCGTTCATCACGGACATCAGGTGGGGACGCATCGGGACGAGGATTCACTGAGCCGCTGACGTGATCTCTCCATGAGGACGGCGTCGCTCGCTCCTGCCACGCTCATTTCACGGTTGATCGCGTGCTCGCAGCTCGCGTGCGTCGTCCTGTTTGGCGTGTTGCTGCTGGGTCCGTGGCAAGCCACAGCCCCACCACTTGGCGCCGCATTCGTCCTGGCCTGCGTCGCGTTCGCGATCGCCTCGGGCGTCATCGTGTGGTCGTCGCGCGGCATCGTGCGCGTCGTGTTTGGATCGTTCGCGTTGCTGGCCACATTGCTCGGTGTCGGCGAATTGTGGTTACTCCTTTCGCCGGCGTCCACGGTGTTGCTGGGCCTTCAGGAGGCGAGCAGTCTCGAGCTTGCCGTTGCCATGGCTGCGCTCAATGGCCTGCTGGCGTTGTATGGCAGCTTTGCCCTGTCGCAGGAACGTGTTGCCGCCGAGAATCTTCAAGTCCGGATCAGTGCCGAGCAGGTGCTCAAGGAAACGCTCGAGCAGCGCGTGGCGCAACGAACCCTCGAACTGGATGACGCACAGCGCGTCCTGCACCGGATGTGGTGGCTCGGCCAGCAGATCACGTTGGAGCTCGATCCGCGGCGCGTGCTCGACCGCTTTCTCGAAGCGGCTGCCGACGTCGCGCAAGCCGATGGCGCGGCACTTGGCCTCATTGCCGATGATGGTATGCTGGAACTCGTGGCGTCGAGCGGCTCGCTTCAGACCGCCGCGACCGTAAAGATCCCGCTCGCCGGTTCGGCCATGGGGCGCGTCATTCGCTCTGGCGGCACATGGAGTGTTGCCGACGTCCTCGAGCATCCCACACAGGTGAATCGCAGCTGGCTCGACACGCTGGCCGCGCCGGTGCGCGGAATGGCGGTTGTTCCCGTACACCGCCGCGGTGAGCGCATCGGTGCGGTTGGCATCGTGTCCAAAGTCGTGCATACCTTCTCGCCGCTCGAGCTCGAGCGCGTCGAGGCCATGGCGGACCTCCTCTCCGTCGCACTGGCGAACGCGGAACTGTTCCAGACGATGAAGCAGGCGGAGTGGCGATTCCGCACGCTGTTCCGCGCGGCACCTGATGCCGTGCTCACCGTGCTGCACGGCACCGGTCGCATCAGGGAAGCGAACGACGCCGTGCGCGATGTTTTTGGTATCGAACCGCATCAGGTCATTGGGCGCAGCCTCGTGGACTTGCTGCTGCCTGTGGACCGAGCAGCCCTCGAGGGGGCACTCGCTGCGGCGTTCGATGGCAGTCCGGCGCGCGTCGAGGTCCAGGTGACGCTCAACGGCGGCGCAACGCGCGTGGTCGCCTTGGCGGCGAGCCGCTTGCCCGAGGCCGACCCACCGAGCGTGCTGCTCATCGGCCGCGACATGACGCAGGAGCGAGAGCTCCGGGTTCGCTTGATGGAGTCGGATCGTCTGGCGGCCGTCGGCGAACTCGTTGCCGGAGTCGCGCACGAAGTCAACAATCCGCTCAGCAGCATCAGCGCATTTGCGCAGCTCCTGTTGCGAGAGACGACACTCAATCCATCGCAACGCGAGTCCATCGAGGTCATTCGCGCCGAAACGATGCGCGCGAGCCAGGTGGTGAAGGACCTTCTTGCCTTCGCGAGGCGCAGCGATCAACAGCGCGCGCCACTCGACCTGAATGGCGTTGTCGCCCGCACGGTGCGGATGCGGCAGTACCAGTTCACCGAGGCGAACGTTCGCGTCGAAACGGAGCTCGCCGAGGAGTTGCCATCCGTCATGGGCGACGCGCGCCAGTTGCAGCAGGTCTGCCTGAACCTGCTCACCAATGCCGTTCAAGCGATGGTTCCCCTCGGCGGCGGCGCGCTGCGGGTGCGCACATACACGGCGGATGGAGCGGTGCGGCTCGAGGTCAAGGACAGTGGTCCCGGAATCGCCCCGAGCGTGAAAGCGCACATCTTCGAGCCCTTCTTCACCACCAAGAAGGAGGGTGAAGGAACGGGCCTCGGCCTCAGCGTGAGCTATGGCATCATTACGGCGCATGGCGGCAGCATCGAGGTCGTCGACACGGGCGCCGAGGGCACGACATTCCGCGTCACGCTGCCTGCGGTCGCGGCAGAGCCGCGGGATGCCGAAGGTCCCGGAGACGCGGTGACGTTCACGCTTCGCTCGCCGCTGGCCGGCATCCGGTTGTTGTTCGTCGATGACGAACCGGCCCTCAGGAATGGGATGGAGGCGTTCGGTGCGATGCGTGGCTTCAGCGTGGTTGTCGCAGCGAACGGCGCGGCCGCGCTCGAGGCAGCACGAACCGGCGGCGTGGACGCGATCGTGTGCGACCTGCGCATGCCGGGGATGGACGGTTACGCCTTTCACGAGCGCCTTCGCGTCGAGCGACCAGGACTCGCCGCCCGCACGGTCTTCATCACCGGTGACGTGGTGACGTCGGCATCGCGCGGATCGGTTTCGCGGCAGCCGGTGTTGACCAAGCCGTTTTCATTCGACCGCATCGAAGAAGCGTTGATCGCGGTCATGCGCGGAACCCCGTACACGCCGGGCGACCGCGCCCTGCGCTGACCGGATACGCAACGATCGGATCCGCCGTGCTGTCCAAGAGTCGTGGCACAAGCACGTCGCCTTGCCGCGGTCACCTTCCCGTGCGACCTTGAGCGCGATGCCTTCCTTCTTTCCGCGAAGCACCATCGAATGGCATGTCGAGGAGCCTCCCGCCTTCCGGCGGCTCTCGCTTTCGCTGGTGGAGATGGCGCTCCTCACGGGCATCGTATTGCGCCTCATCCGCGCGTTTGCATTCACCTACGGCCACGCGAGCTGGCTCTACTACGGCCTCGTATTCGTCGTGGGAACGCTGATCGTGCTGGGGATGACCACAGCGCACCTCGCGAACTTTCCGGTGCGTGCATGGGGCTGGAGAGCGCCCGTGTTCGCCCTTGTGGAAGTGGCTGGCGAGATGGGCACGAGTCTGCTGCTCATCGCGCTGCGCCGCGAGCCGGAAGGCACGGCGCGCGCGGATTTTCACGATTGGCCGAGCATGTCGGTGCGCGCGCTGCTGCAAAGCGAGCTGTCCATCTGCCTCTGGGCGCTCCTGCTCGCCGCGGTCATCGTCTTCGTGCGGCGGAGCGGCATGGCGAAGGACGTGGATGCTGATCCGCTCGACCCTGCACTGCCGGCGCCGCCGCCGCCCGTCTGACTGAGCGTCCGCGGGCTGGCGTCACAGCTGCCGTGGTAGGTACAGAGGGTCGTCTTTGAGGAACGGATTCTACCGATGCGCCTGAAACGGCCAGATCAGGCCGAGCGCACGATTCCGAGCTCGTGATCCGGTTGCTCCCGTTGCATTCGTCGAATCCGTTCCTTAGTCGCTCGGCGGCTGAGTGTGAGGTGGCCGCGACGCAACCGCCTTCCCTGCAAACGAAAAAGGTCCCGGGCGTTTTCGCCCGGGACCTTTTTCGTCGAGTCAGACCGACTCACATCTTGTTGAGTCGCTTCCGGCGGATGCGGACCGCAGCAAGTCCGACGAGGCCTGTTCCGACCAGCAGCAGCGACGCGGGTTCCGGCGTGGGTGTTTCGCTGTTCGGGTTGGTGGGCAAGCTCGGATCCCACACGATGAATTCCTGCACCGTACCGTCATGGACATTGCCGTTCGCGTTCTTGTCCGTGATGACGTAGAACTTGCTGAGGTCGATACCGGCCTGCGCGACCTGTGCGGCCGAGATCGCTGCCGCCTGCGCCGCATCCGGCGTGAATGCGCCGCCAGGAGCGTTGCCAAACAGGTTCCACAGGGCGGACTGCGTGGCGTTCACGTTCGAACCGCTGTAGTTCGCCACGAGCTGTGCGGCCAACTTGTAGTCGCTGAACGACGACGGGTTGCGAGTCTTCGAAAGATCAGGCGTACCGCCGAGATTGGTGATATAGGCGTCCCACTCCTCATCCCACGTGACGTGGTGGAAGAAGTCGATGCAATTCACGGAGATCTGGGTCTCCGCGCTCGTATTGGGGTCGCGGAGCGCGTAAAAGACCCCAACGTACTGCCCGCCGTACTGTGCGCCGTTCACGTCGTAGAAGCTGAAGTGAACAGTCGCCTGCGCCTGAAGCTGAATCGGAGCGGCAGACAGCACCGACGCCGTCAATAAGAGAGCTGCGAGACGTGAACGCATGAGGGGAACCGGTGACGTTTTAGTGTAGTTCGGAGCGCCTGAACAAGCGACCCTTCGGACCTGAGACAAAGCACGAATCATTCCCACGTGCCGCAGCCGAGCTCAGGCCGGAAAATGTAGCTATCTTGTTTATTTACAACAACTTACAAAGTGTTTAAATACTAATCACCGGCGGCGAGATCGGGAAAAAGAAGTAATTGTGCCACAATCATGTGGCGGTTACACCACACGTCGACAGCCCGCCAATCGCGAAAAATCGGCCGAAAACAAGCCTCAGCGCCGCCCCTGCGCCGGCTTGACCGGCTGGCCAATTGGCGCCTCCGGGCGACCCGCATACCCGATGACAGCGAACGTGAGCGCGCCAATGAGCAGCTTTGCCGTGGCCGTAATGCTGGCGAGCTTGGCGGAACGCTTGAACGCCGGGTTGAGCGTCCCGCGCGCCTGGAGCGCATCGAGCAGGAAGACAATCGCAGCCACGACCAGCAGCATCGCGACAGCCCATGTCAGAATCCGCATGATGAAGAGCAAACGCGTATGCGACAGGTTCATCGCAGCGAAGAACGCGATGAGCAGGCCCAGCGCCGGAAGCAGGAGCGCATTGCTCAGCAGGCCGATCGCGCCGAAGCGCCAGGCGCTGCTTCCCGGATGCAACGGCACCACGGACATCAGGTTGTCCACCATCGGAATCACGAGAAACAGCACGGCGAGAAGGTATGCGGCCGGTGCAAGTCGTTTGAAGTTGTTCATTCGTCGAGGAGGGACGGAATGGAGGAAGGAATTGCGGAGAAGTTCGCGGGTGCTCTATGCCCTTCGTAGATCGATCTCGAACGAGAAGCGTGTACCGGTCTCCGGGGTCGAGTCCACCTGCAGCGTCGATCCCATCGATCCCAGAAAGTCCTGACAGATAGCGAGCCCCAGACCGGCATTCGAAAAGCGAATGCCCGAGGCGCTTGGCCGAAAACCGTCGAACAGCATGCCCATGACGCTGGGAGGAATGCCCTGGCCGGTATCCGACACCCAGAAGGACATGCGCGTCTCGCTCAGCTCCGTCGCGCCGATAGTGACTGAACCCTCATTCGTGTACTTGAGGGCATTCGTCATGAGATTGAGCAACACTCGCCCGAGCGCTCCCGGGTAGCCGATCCGGCCATCGACTGCCGGCAAAATGTGCGTGATCGGCAGCCCCTTTTCCTCACTGATCGGCCGGACGGTGTCGCAGACGCCGAGCATGACTTCGGCAACGGAGAAGGGAATCGGTCGGCCGTCGACGAGCCGCTGACCGCCCCGGACTGCGTCGATGACGTCGCACGCGAGCGTATTGAGGCCGAGCGCCGCGCCGTAGATCAATCCGAGTTGACGTTCCTGTACCGTGGTGACAGGCCCGCTCCGGCCGCGGCGGAGCGTTTCAACGAGGAAGAGAATCGAGGTCAGCGGCGATCGCATGTCGTGCGCGATCTCGACGACCGCGTTGACCGACTGCGAGCTCGAGAGATGGCGCGTGAACTCGTTGGGTCGATCGTTGCCGTGCGGTGATTCCACCGCGTCAAGCGCGGTGATGAGTGCGGCGAGCTCAGCAGCGCCAACCGCTCCACCTTCTTGAATAACGACGCTCAACAGGGCACGGCGCAGGGCTGCCGCATAGTGACGCGGGACGGCGGGGCGAGACATCGCTTGTGTCTCGCCGAAGTCCATGCTCGACAACTCCCCGGTGACTGCCAGGCCGAGGAGCACGAGCCGGGTCAACTGTTCCCGTACGTCCGGCAGCGGAGTCCCATCGGTGCTCGATAGCTCCGCCGTCGCGCGGTCTGCCGCGAGATGGAGCAAGTCGTGCAGCGACGGGCTGACGATGTCGGCCGCGATATGCGTAGAAGGCAACCGCTTTCGGATGCGTGACAGGTAGGATTCTGCTGCCTTTGGGCCATCCGTCGAGAACGTATCGGAGGGGCCGAAGGGATTGAACTTGGGAAGGCTATAACGTACTGCGCGAGGAGCTAGAGCGTGAGCGTTTCATTCGCGTCACGCCTGAACCCATGCCGCTCGAGCAGGCGGTACAGCGTTGTCCGATCGACGCTCGCCAGCCGCGCGGCGCGCGACATGTTTCCTGCGGCACGCGACACGAGACGCGTCACGTACTCCTTCTCGAAGGACGCAAGAACCTGCTCCTTCGCAACGTGATAGGCGTCGTGCATCGGCACGCCGACGGTGATGGATGGGTCGCTGAACGAATCATCCTGCCCCATGGGAATGTCCTCCGGGACGATCAGGCTCCCGGGGGCGGTGAGGACGACGAGGTGCTCCACCACATTCTGCAGTTCGCGCACATTGCCGCGCCACGACCTGCCCTGGAGAAACTCGATCGCTTCCGGGCTGAAGGTGGGCAACTCGTCGCGCGAGGTATGATGCCGCTTCCAGAAATGCGCGAGGAAGTGGTTCGCGAGGATCGCAATATCCTCAATGCGTGAGCGAAGAGGCGGGAGCGCAATCGACACCACGTTCAGGCGGTAATACAGATCCTCACGCAGGTGCTTGCTCTGAATCGCCAGGCGCGGATCCCGATTGGTGGCGGAGATGAAGCGGATGTCCACCTGGGCATCCTGCTGCTCGCTGCCGACACGCCGCACCACCCCATCCTGAACGACGCGCAACAGCTTCGCCTGAAGCGGCAGCGCCATCTCGGTGAGCTCGTCGAGGAAGAATGTGCCTCCATGTGCCGCCTCGAGGAGGCCGGTCTTCTCGCGATCGGCACCCGTAAACGCGCCCTTGCGATGACCGAACATTTCCGACTCGAGGAGATGCTCCGGCATGGCCGCGCAGTTGATCGGGACCAGTGCCTCCCCGGAGCGCCGGCTGTGCCGGTGAATGAACTGCGCGAACATTTCCTTGCCCGTTCCGCTCTCGCCCACGAGCATCACGGAGGCGTTCGTCGCCGCCACCTTGCGCGCGAGCTCGACCGCCGTCCGAAAGGCGGGAGAGACGCCGAGCAACGTGATCTGATCGCTGTTGCCGTGCGCCGGAACGAGATCCGACGCGGACTCCGTCGCAGCGCGATTGGTGAGCACCGCGTGGGCCGCGCGACCGAACATGAGGTGCAGGTGCGTCCCCGAAAAGGGCTTGGGCAGATAGTCCCAGGCTCCGATGCGCATGGCCTCGAGGCTGGACGCGACGCTGGGATTGCCGGTCATCACGATGACGATCGTGTTCGGCTGCGCCTCCAGGACGGCCTTGAGGATCTCGATCCCGGGGACGGGCGTCATGTAGAGATCGACCAGCACAATATCGAAACGAGAGCGACGGAAGAGCTCGATCGCTTCATCGCCGCGTCCACTCGAGGCGACATTGTACCCCTCGACCTGCAGGACGCTCGCGCACCCCTCTCGCAGGATCCTGTCGTCGTCCACGACGAGCACCCGAATTGACGCCCGGGCTTCCATCGGAACCATTGCGGTATCCGGAATCTGTGTCTCACCAACTGGGACGCGGAGCGAGACCGCTGAGTCCGTCAAACGTGAGACGACATCCACCTCGCTACTCCGGAGGGGCCCGGAACTGCTATTACTGATCGGCATTTCGTGTCCCGACGTCGGGGGGAATGCGGTGCGAGCCGTGTGAGCGCCAGTGTTGCTTGTCCACAACAACAATAGTAGGTGTCGCGCGTCACCAACGTCCCATGCCAGAGCCAAAATGTCAAGGAAATCCCCTGAATTGGCCTAAATCTACAAAAAAAGTCCGCGACCAAGTGATTGATCGCGGACCACGCGACTAGCATCAGGACGACTCTGTTGCGATGCCGCAACAGCTGGCCTGATCAGCTCACGGGCAACTCGCTGAAGCTGAAGGCACCACTCGAGCGCTTTCCCTCCATCTGTTTCTGCGTGTGGGTCAGGGCGGCCTTGGCCCGGCGAACCACCTCATTGGCATCGACCCCTGCCGCGCTGAAATCAGGTACCGCGTAGTATCCCGCGTGCAGTCCGGCATACGGCTGCTCCATTTCGAGATTCGACGAGGTCTTCGTCACCGCACGCGTGAGCCTGTCGACGAACAGTCGCGCGCCTTGCTCATCCGTATCGGGCGCCAGGATCGCGAAACGGCTCTCTCCGACGTATCCGATGACGTCCGACTTGCGGCTCTGTGCCCGACAGACGTCCGCCATGTACGTCAACTCGGCGCTCGCGGGCTTGTTGGTGTACCCGTCCGCCACGGCATTCGAGGTGACGGCGACACACGCGAACGGTTCATGCTTCCGCGATGCCCGTGCACCAAGCTGCTCCGCCCACTGTTGAAGCCCGTACACGCTGTACAGGCCGGTCAACGGATCGATCAGCGAGGACGCTTGGACATCCTCCAACCGCCGCCGAGCGCGTACGTAGGTGCTCATCTTGAGCAGCAGCGTTTCGATATCGAGTGGCTGGCTACAGAAGTCCCACGCTCCCGCCTCGTAGGCGGCGAGACGGACGCGGTTCGACGCCGGCGCGGGCGAGGTGACGATTACCGGGATGGAATGATCGAAAAGTGGGTCGTCCCGCAGCGCACGACACACCTCGACGCCGCCCATTTCGGAGAGCGAATCATCGAGGAGGATGGCGTCTGGATTGACGCGTCTCGCGAGGTCGAGTGCGCGGCGGCCACCCGCCACACGCAGGACCGTGAATCCGTTCAACTCGAGCACACTCTCGACGGAACGGCCGACCCATTCGCCATGGCTGGCGATGAGTACGAGCATTGGGCGCTTGGAAAGTTCAACCATGGTCGGACACGTTGAGACAGGTGGTGACGATGACTACCAACGAACGAAGTACTAATGAGGTGCCGTGACGAGTGATTCCGACGACAGATACTGCGTCGCGTACCAATGCAACGCTTCGCGCAGGCCATCCGCCGTCGAGCGAAGCGGTTCGTACCCAAGGGAATGGCGCGCCTTGCTGATGTCCGCCACGGACCGGCGAATGTCACCGAGGCGCTCCGGTGCATAGGACGGCGTTGCGTTGGCGACCACAGGATGTACGGCCGCGAGTCCGTCGCGGATGATGTAGAACAGCTCGTTGAGCGTGGTTTCCGCGCCACAGGCGATGTTGTATGCCTGCGACGTGACCACTGGGTCCGGCGCCGTTGCCGCCAACACATTCGCCTGCACGACGTTGGCGACGTAACAGAAATCTCGGCTCGCACCACCATCGCCGAATACTTCGCAGGGTTGCTCGCTGAGCAGCTTCGCGGTCCAGCGCGGAATCACGGCGGCATAAGCGCCCTCCGGATCCTGCCGGCGACCGAAAATGTTGTAGTAGCGAAGACCCACCGTTTCGAGTCCGTAGCTCCGCTGGAAGGCGGCCGCATAGAGCTCATTCGCCGCCTTCGACGCCGCATATGGCGACAAGACCATTCCGGTGTCGTGCTCGACCTGCGGGACGGTCGCCGCGTCACCATAGACGGCGCTGGAGGATGCATACACCACACGTTGCGCTGACGCATCACGTGCGGCGAGCATCACGTTGAGAAATCCGTCCACGTTCACCTGGCAGCTCGTCAACGGATCGACCAGAGACTCCGGCACGGACGCAAGCGCCGCATGGTGTAGTACGTAGTCCACACCGTCCGCCGCCTTCCGGCAGATCGCCGTGTCGCGAATGTCACCCTCGACAAAGGAAAACACGCCGGACGCGCCTGCGGTCGCGGCGACTACGTCATCCAGATTGGCGCGATGGCCCGTGGAGAAGTTGTCGAGACCGACCACGCGCTGACCGAGCGCGACGAGCTCCTCAACCAGATTCGACCCAATGAAGCCCGCAGCACCCGTCACCAGCCAGACCTTCGGCGAGGCGATGAGCTCGCTACGCACAAGGTCGTATCGAGTTGGATTGGGTGGCTGACTCATGGTTGGTCGCTGGAAGATGCAAATTGCCAACACCGCATCGGGCATCTTCCATTCCCCACGAGTGCCCTTGATGACAAAGCGGCTAACATGTTGACAAATAACAACTTGCGAAATATTGCGTCCGCTCACTCCCGTGAGCCATGTCACAGAAGTGTCGCAGCTATCCCGCACATTTGTCGCCTAGATGCCGCAAATAGCCACTGTGGGCCAGAGCGGGGCCCAAGCTTCAACTTCACCGTTCAAGTGGTTGCCCGAGCCCCGTGGCCAGGGGCACCAGGTTCGCCGTCGGCGGCTCGACGCAACAAACAGTCGCTCAATCCGCGTTCATTAAACAGCGCTTACGGTGTTAGGGAGAGCTGAAACCCAACACTCCGAGACCGGGGAAGCTGTCCAAGCTCTGCCCCGCGATACGTCGACGTGCTGAGGATCGTTTCCGGGTCGATGTTCGCAGCCGGCGTCCACATCGCCAGATTACGGCCGATAAAGGAGAGTCGAATACTCTGCGCCCGTAGCGCCTCGAAGAATCGCAACGGGAGCGCATAGCTCAACCGGAACTCACGCAGCTTTACGAAGCTCGCGTCGTAAATCCACCGCTCCGAGATGCTCCCGAGGGCATGGTAGTAATCCTCGGTCGTGGCGTGGGTTGTGTTGGGCCGTCCCGTCACCACGTCGAGCCCCACGATCAGCAGCCCCGTGTCGGGGCGAAAGGCCGTTTCCTCCAGCACACCTGAGTAGGCGCCGGCGCGGTTACTGGCACTATAAATCTTCCCGCCGTGATGCGCATCGAGGAGCAGGCTCACCTCCGCCCCCTTGAAGCGAAGCGATGACGAGAGGCCCCCAATCCATGACGGTACGCCCTGTCCAAGGAAGACGGCCCCGGAGACGGAATCCGGCTGCGGCACTCCGTTCCGCAGCAGCAGGTTCCCCGCGCCGTCGCGCAGGTACTGGGTTCCGAAGAGCGCCCCGAGCGAGTAGCCTGGCCGCGCTACAATGGAGAGCATGTCGATCGACGGTCCCAGCGCGATCGTCCCGTTCGTGCCGGAGAGTCCGCCCACGGTATTGCTGTTCATCCCGAACGTCAGTCCTGCTCGCCACTCCAACCCGTTGTCCAGACGGAGCGGCACGAATGCCACCGTGGTCTCGATTCCATTGTTGCTCATCGAGCCAGTCCGCAGGTAGCCCGTTTCCGCCGGGAGCAGCAGATCATTGCTCCCTTCCCGATAGTACGTGAGATCGAACGCGACGCGATCGTTCCAGAGTGCCGCCGACACGCCGGCCTCCAACGCGTTGGTCGTCTCCGGTGTCCCCAACGTCGGGCCGGTCACCGCTGGGTCAATAAGCCCAAGTCGCTGAAGCGTCGCCGCAGTGGCGTCGTTGCCAGCGCGGGACCACCCGCCACGAACGACGAGCGACTGAAGCGTCCGCGTGCTCCCAAGCGAGTCGGGGCGAATGACGCCGTACGACAATTGGACCGATGGGTAGATCGTGCCAACATGCGCCGCGGGCGACGGCGCAGCAGACTCGTAGCGCACGCCTGCCGAAAGTGCCGCGCGCTCACGGAACGTGGCGTCGATGCCGCCGAAGGCCAGGTCACTGCTCGAAGAACCGTTCCAGCTGGCGCTTGGCAGCGCCTCCGCGGCGACCAGACGGTCGGTCGCCTGGATATAGAGATCGAGCGACTCGTTGCGGTGTCCCAGCCCGGCCGATGCCGACACCGCCAGCTCTCCCCGGCGCGCGCTCGTGGTCTGCAGCATGGCGTCGTAGTTCAGCGCCGCGCGACGGATATTGGTGTTCTGCGAGCCACCGGTGGAGAAGTCGCCGCGCCCCTTGAAGTACGGAAACCCACCCATCCATCCGCCGGCCACCGAGAAGATGCGGTCGTCGGATGACCGGTCCGCGCCAATCGTGGCACTCCCAGTCAGCCAGCTCGTGAGGCTGACCGAGGTGGTCACGCCGAGGAGCGCCCGAAGCCGGTTGTCATGATTGTCGTTCTGGAGCGCAGCCCAGTACGGATTGTTCCGGCCATTGTAGTTCCAGCTCAGCTGCGCCGCCTTGAAGTCCCGCTGCAGTGTTTGATACGTCTGGACGTCGACCTGCCGGCCCATGTGGGAGAAGCCCGAAACCGGATTGCTCTCGTCGAACCCCGTGCCTGGGCGGTCCTGGGCCACCTCGTTGTAGATATGGAAGCTGCCGTCGACGGCGATACGGCTGGTCGCCTGCACGCCGCCGGAGAAGACCGCGTCGCGCCGCGTGAGTGTGCTCTGCGGCGTGATCCCGCTGGAGAAGCGGTTGCTGACCGCCGCACGAAAATGCCCTTGGTCATCGCCACCGAGCACGGCAACGTTTGTCGCGCGCGTCGATCCCCCCACGAAATAGCTGCTCACGTTGTCGGGTCGAGCGACCCACTGCCGTACATCCGGACGCCCCGCTTCGACCAGACTTGCCTGCAGCACCGCCGAGCCATCGAGCGCCGGGCCCCAACTCTGATCGGTCGCGTCGTTGACGCCGCCACCCTTTCCGTCGAAGAACGCGAAGGCGCCGCGGAGTCCCTGCCCATACGCGTTCTGATAGGAAGGCAGCCGGACGGCCGCCTCGCGCGTGATCTGCTGGTTCGCAGAAACGGCGAATCCGCGCAGCCCACGAGCGCTCTTCGTCGTGATGACGATGGCGCCATTCGCGCCTCGTCCCCCGAAACGCCGAGAGGCGGCTGGGCCGCGGACGACTTCGAGCGTGGCGATATCGTCGAGGTTGAGGTCGCCGATCGTCGTACCATAGTCGAAGCCGCCTTGCCCGACGCGCTGCAACGTTTCCGAGACGTTACTGTTGTCGGCGAGCACGCCGTCGACGACCACGAGCGGCTGCGTCAGTCCGATGATGGAGCGCGGTCCACGCACGATGAGCGAGCTCGCTCCGCCAAAGGTCGCCGCGGTTTGCACCTCGACGCCGGCCAGCCGGCCGGCGAGCGCGCTGGCGAGATCGGTCGAGCCGGCAACGTCGCCAAACACGAGGCTGTCGAGGATCGACGAGTGAAGGAGCGGCGCCGCACGTCCGGCTACTTCGACGGCCGCGACGTCTGGCGCCGTCGTTGCCGGCGTGGCTTCCGGAACACCAGTCGCCGGCGTCGTCCTGGGCGGATCCGTCCTTGGCGGTGTTCGTGCCGGCGGGGCGGTATTGATGTCGAAGTCGATATTCAGCGCGCCTCCGACCAACTGGATCGGAACATTCTGTGGTGGGAAGCGAAGGTACGATGCCGTGAGCTGGACCGTTTGACCGCGCACGCGAATGGACGGCACGATGAAGCTGTACCGCCCCTCGTCATTCGATGTGGAGCCCAGGTTCAGCGAATCGATGCGAATCTTGGCTCCGCGAACCGGAAGACCGGCAGAGGACACGTGTCCGGTGATGGTGACGGCTTCCTGAGCGGCGGAGCTCAGCGACACGAGAGTCAGAAGCAGCAGGGAGCAGATGCCGGGACCGCAGATGCGGCGCGTGATCACCGAATGGGACCTCGTAAAAAGACGCGAAGGGCTAGCCGGTCGAGACAATGATCGGCACTCGTGAAAAAGTAGGCACCGGGACACGCCGGTGAAGGATGCCGCGTGAGAAGTCAGGGTGTCACGGACTTGACGATGAGCTTCGGCGTCAGCCGCGCGGCGATGGTGCTGTCCGCCGCGAGCTCGCCCACGTTATTGAGCCCCCAGCACGCGGCGGCGCCGTCGGTCGTGAGACCGCACGTGTGTCCTAACCCCGCACTAAGTGTCTTGAACTTGAGCGGAGTGGAAACCAGGGTGGGATTCGGGCGCTCGACCACGGAACTGTCACCGACCTGGCCGCCCGTGTTGTTACCCCAACAGTATGCTGTCCCATCGGCAGTCAGTCCGCACGCATGGAAACCGCCGGCGGTGATCGACGTGAAGTCCGGAGCGGTGGGGTACGTCCGCGGGCTGAGCACGGCTGTGGACCCGGTTCCGAGATTCCCCCAGCAATACACGCGTCCGACCGCCGTGAGCCCGCAAGTGAAGCTTGCGCCAGCCGAGAGCGACTTGAAGGTCAGGACCCCGGACACAGCGGTTGGCGACGTCTTGCTCGCCGTCGTGCCATCACCCAATTGTCCGTTGCCGTTGATGCCCCAGCAGAAGATCGAGCCCTCGAGTGAGAGGCCGCACGTGTGCGCGGCACCTGACGACACTTGCGCGAACTTGAAGCCTCCGGACACCACCCCCGGCGCCAAGCGGATCTTCGTCGAACGATCACCAAGCTGCCCCTGAGAATTGTCACCCCAGCAATACGCGAGCTGATCGGCCGCAATCGCGCAGGTGTGCGCCTGTCCGGGCGCCACGCTGGTCCACGCGAGTGAGCTCGATACCTTCGACGGCACCGGCGCCGTGGTGAGCTTCGTACCGGTGGTCGTGTCGGGGAAAGAGTTTGGCCCCCAGCAATACAGGAACTGGTCGACGGCGATGCCGCAGAAGTGGCTGGGGTTGGTGGGACCCGTCGCGATATTGATGAACTTGATGCCGCCGGAAGTGGGTGTTGGCACGTACTTGTTGACGGCGCTGCTATCCCCCACCGCGGGCTCCAGCCCCCAGCAACTCGCCGAGCCGTCGACCTCGAGGGCACACGTGCCGAAGCCACCAGCCACGATCTCGGTGGGCGTATAGAATACGGGGGTGCCGGTGGCGGTCGCCGTCAACGTCACGGTCGCCAGCTCCACCTTGGCAACGAGCATCTGTACCCCGGGCGTCTCGCCGAGCGTCCAGACACCTGGCGAAGCGGTGCCGTCAGCTCCGGTCGAGACGACTTGAGCGGCAACCTTACCGCCCCCGGTGACCGCAAAGGTGACGGGCACTCCCAATCTCGGCTTGCCGAGTGAATCGACGAGACGAACGGACGGGGGCGTTGGTAGCCCGGAGAGCACAACACCGGTTTGGCCGTCGCCCTCGACAGCCGTGAGCGCGGCGTACGTTCGAAGGGCGAACGTTGCAACGCTCGATGACACGGAGGTCAACGGATGGTCCTCTTCGCCGAGCAGCGTGGCGGTGGCCGTATTCAGATCAGCCGTGGGGCCGAGTTTCCACTCTGCCGCGGCGACGCCGTTGCGATCGGTCGTCGCGATCGCCGGCGAAATGGTGCCGCCGCCGCGGGTGACCGCAAAGGCCACGCGAACCGGCACGGTCAGCGGCTTGCCAAGCGCGTCACTCACGAGGACATGGATGGAGTCCGCGGTCGCGCCCGGATTGACCGCTGTTGGCGGTGTAAACAGGTACGCGTCGATCTTGTCGGCCCCAACGTGCACGACGCGAATCGCTACAGGGGCCGAAATCACGTTGAGCGCGCTGGCGACGATGGTGGTGGTACCGGTGTCGATCGCGGTGAGGCGGCCGTTGATGTCGATCGTCGCGACGTTCTCCGCGAGGCTGCGCCAGGCGAGGGGAATGTTCGTGAGCGTCACACCCTGCTTGTTTCTGACGGTGGCGGCCATCGTGAGGTGAAAGCCTTTCTCGACCGTCACGTTCCCATTGGTGATGGCGATCTGGCCGATGTCGATGGGCGGTTCTGTGATGGGCGTCACATCCTTCGTGCACGCCGTCGCCACGATTGAGCAAAGCACGGCGAGGAGGGCGTGACGGCGGGCGTGGACAGCGAGCACGGCAGGCGCTGCCGGCGAAACGAGCGACATGAATGGTTTCACGTGTTGCGCGAGAGGGAAACGGCGGCCAAGTCGTGGGTGGAACGAGGGAACTTGCGCCGTTGGTGGACCGGCAGTCTTCATTCGGTGTAGAAATCCGGAAACCAATTGCGCTTTGTACCGTAAAGTAACTTGTTCTTTCCAATGTGCCCTTTCGACAGCGCGCCTCGTCCTGAATTCGTACACTTCAGACGCGGGCCTGATCCGACGGTCACAGCTTGGACTAGCGGCTGAAGCAAGATTGCCGCGCGCTAATCCGCATGCAATTAGAGAGTAGATGATTTTTCGCCGACTGCGCTGGTTTGTTTCGTCCGTATCACTCGTACTGTGTGGCGCCGCTGCCACGGTTGGGGGGCAACAGCCTCTCGTACCGGACGCCGGCGCCGGACTGGAGCTTCGTGCAACGCTCGAAGCGGAAGCGGTCAAAGCCGAGTCGCTCCATCGGAACGCGGAGGCATTCCTCCTGCGAACGCGGCTGATTCGAGGCGACTTTCAGGAGGGTGACCGCGTGGTGGTGCAGTTGCTCGGATCGGTGCAGGCGCCGGCGGGCACGAACGACACCGTCACGATTCGGGCGGGGAAGCTTCTGCCCATGGGCGCGCAATTCGGGGATGTTCCGCTCGAGGGCGTGTTACGGTCCGAGATCACCGAAAAGGTGTCGGCCCACCTTGGCCGCTTCCTGCAGAACTCGGCGGTGAAGGTCACCACCTTGCTGCGGCTGTCCGTGCAGGGGATGGTGCGGGGCCCAGGGTATTATTATGTGGCGCCGGATGTGCTGCTGAGTGACGTGATCATGAAAGCTGGCGGCCCCGCGACCAACACGGAGTTCGGACCGATGACGATCCGCCGGAGTGGAGAACTCTTCTGGAGTGCCGATGATACAAAAACGGCGCTGACGGAGGGAATGTCTCTCGATAGACTTCATCTCAAGTCGGGCGATGAGCTTCTCATCGAGCCGCCGTCCGGCTTCGGCTGGCAGTCCGTGCTGTCGGTGTTCGGTGCCGTATCGGGGCTCATTTACACCTTGCAGCGCTTCTTGCTCCGATGACCGCAACCGGAGCCGTGCCGTTCACGTCCGCAGAGTTTTCAAGGCAATTCGCAGAGATCGTCCATTATGGCTGAGGATGCAATTCCATATCAGTTGGCGTCGGGCGTCCACATCCCGTCGGACGGGGGTGGATGGGGCGACACGCCAACCATCGCGCCCCGGTCGTTCCTGGAGCGCCCGCTCGCTGCACTGCGCCGCTACAAGTGGTTGGCGCTGGCGCTGTTCCTGCTCGCACTGACCGGTGGCATCGTCGCGCTACGTTACATCAGGGCCGAGTACGAGGTCCGCGCGACGATTTCGATTCAGTCCGAGACGCCGATGCAGGATCGCAGCGGCCCGATGCGATCGCGCGAGCTGCTCAATTCCGGCGCGTGGGTCGAACTGCTCAAGAGCTACCGAATCTCCGACGCCGTCGTCCGCAAGCTTGCGCTGTACGTCAAAGCGGACAAGGATGCCGATTCGACTGTGCTCCGCAATTTCTCTGCGGGGAGCATGTTCATTCCTGGCACTTATACGTTGAAGGTCGACAAGAAGCGCACGCGCTGGAATCTTGCGCTCGAGGATGCTCCGGTCACGGACAGTGGTGCCGTCGGCGATTCCATCGGGCGGCGCCTCGGCTTCCAGTGGTTGCCGACCCCCGCCGTCCTTTCGAAGATCGCGGGCAAGGAGATGAAGTTCACGGTATCGACGCCGCGTGAAACGTCGATCCAGCTCATCAAGCGGCTGAATTCGAAGCTCACGATGGGGAGCAACTTCATGTGGCTGTCGCTGCAGGATCCCAATCCGCAGCTGGCGGCGCGTACGATGAACACGTGGGTAACGGAATACGTTGGTGTCGCCGCGGAACTGAAGCGCAAGAACCTCACGGACTTTGCGAGCATTCTTGGCGGCCAGCTGCAGTTTGCGGAAGCGTCGTTGCACGAGGCAGAAGCGGCGCTCGAGAACTTCCGCGTCCATACGATCACACTGCCAGCGGAAGGTGCCCCAGTGGCCGCCGGTCTCGAGATGACGCGCGATCCGGCCATGCGGAGCTTCTTCGAGAAGAAGATCGAGTACGACAATCTGCGACACGATCGCGAGCAGCTCGAGAAAACGATTGCGGGCGCGGCGGCGGGCACGACTCCATATCAGTCGCTGTTGCTGATCCCGAGCGTGGTGCAGAGCCCCGTGAGCAAGGAGCTGCAGCAAAGCTTCGAACTGATGATCAAGTATCAAGCGGATATCAATTCCGCCCTGCAGATCTACAAGGCGGACTACCCGCCCGTGAAGGACCTCCAGAACGCGCTCAACACGCTCAAGACCAAGACCGTGCCCGCGCAGGCAGAGGTGATCCTCGGCCAGATGCGCGAGCGCGAGAAGGATCTGGAAGGGCGTATCGGCAACCAGTCGAACGACCTCGAGGCCATTCCGACGCGGACGATCGAGGAAATGCGTCTCCGCCGTCAGGTTGCTGTTGCGGAAGGTCTGTTCACCACGCTCAAGAGCAGACACGCCGAGGCGAAGCTGGCCGAGGCGAGCGCGAGTCCCGACGTGGACATCCTTGATTCCGCGGTTGCGCCACTCAAGCCGACGAAAAACACCGCGCCCTTCATTCTCGGCGTCGCGGTGCTGGGCGGACTTGCCGTGGCAATCGGCATGGCGCTCCTGCTCGACAAGATGGACAAGCGCATTCGCTACCCGGAGCAGTCGCAGAACGACCTGGGCCTGCCGATCAATGGAACGGTGCCGCAGCTGCCGAAGGGTGGCGCGGACAACCAGACGCCTGAGCAGATCTCGCAGCTCGTCGAATCGTTCCGAACGCTGCGCATGAACGTGATGAATACCGGCGGTCGCCAGATTGCGCTCGCGGTGTCGAGTCCATCGCCGGGCGATGGCAAGTCATTCATCACGTCGAATCTGGCGATGTCGTTTGCCGACGCAGGGTTCCGCACGCTGCTCGTCGATGGCGATACGCGTCGCGGTACGTTGCACGACCTGTTCGGCGTTCCGCGGGCCCTGGGGCTCACGGATTACCTGTCGGGCGCAGCGGACCAGAGCTCGATCGTGCACGCCACGGGATACGAGAATCTGATGTTCGTTCCCACGGGAACGCTGCATCGCCGGAGCCCGGAGCTGCTGACGTCACCGGCGTTGGCGAAACTCGTGGCCGAACTTCGCGGGCGGTACGACGTCGTGTTGTTCGACACGCCGCCGCTTGCGGCCGGCGTCGATGCCTATGCGATTGCGGCAGCGACGGGTAGCCTGCTGGTCGTGCTGCGTATCGGGCAGACGGAGCGCCGAATGGCGGCCACGAAGCTGGCGTTGGTCGACCGGTTGCCGATCACGGTGATCGGCTCGGTGTTGAACGCCGCTCCGACGGATGGGGAGTACGAGTACTATGGATACGTTGCCGGGTATGGGACGGAGGAGTTCAACCAGTCCGGCAAACAGGTTGCGCAAATCGAAGGATAATCGTCTTTTTGGTGTGTAGCGCACGCGCCTTTATTCTGTGGCGCCGACGCTACACACCATTGACTGATCAGGTTGTTTCTCCTGCCAGACTGATCATCCCAAGTTATTACCACGTAAGAAGTTACGCCGATTGTCGGTGACTGCTCTCGCGAGCACGCCTAGTGCAGATGCTGTGTGCAACAACATCATGATATTTCGCGGCGACACGCCGTGCTGAACGGTTCGACGGGGGGCCATTCCAGGATGCAGGGTGCTGTTTCGGTAGTTATCGAACTACCAGCAACGATACGCCGTCGCGGCGAGCGAACTGACCGGGGTGCAAACGGTGGGTTGGCGGGCGCGAGCGAAATCGCCGTCGAGCGGCCGCGCATCTCGCTCGAGGCAGACGCTGGCCGCTTGGTCATCGACGATGTGATTCCGCGTGAGCGGTCACAGCTGCTCAGCAGAATCCTGAACGTCTCGGTGGCGCTCTTGGCGACGTTGATCCTGTCGCCACTCCTCACGCTCATTGCGTTAGCGGTCAAGCTCACCTCGAACGGTCCGGTGTTCTATTCGCAGGTTCGTGTGGGCGTCGACCGGCGATATCGCCAGAATGCAGCGTTCGACCGTCGCGGATATGACCACGGTGGAAAGCCATTCATGATGTTCAAGTTCCGCACGATGAAGGTGGATGCGGAGAAGGACGGCAAGGCGGTATGGGCGGTTCGGAAGGACCCGCGAGTCACGGTGATTGGAAATCTCCTGCGCAAGACGCGTCTGGATGAGCTGCCGCAGCTGCTCAACGTCATACGGGGCGACATGAACGTCGTCGGCCCGCGTCCGGAGCGGCCGACCATTTTCGCCGACCTGCGCCGTACGATTCCCGAGTACTCGTTCCGCCAACGCGTGAAGCCCGGGATCACCGGGTGGGCACAGATCAACCAGGCGTATGACGCGTGTCTCGACGACGTGCGCCGAAAGGTTCAGCTGGATATCGAGTACATTCGCCGGCAGAGCCTCACGCACGATATCCGGATCATGGCCATGACGCTCCCGGTCATGATATTCCGTCGGGGTGCCAACTGACACGCCCAGAGTTGAGCGTATGACCGCGGCACACTTTCAGGCAGAACTCAAGCGAGTCACCGGCCGCGCCTTCGACGCGGACGGGGCTGCGGACTACAAAGTGCTGATCCCATTCGCCGCCACCTGTATTGCCTTCCTGCTGCTTTTCGGCGGCACCTTCGCCTCGCTCGCGCGCGACTGGTGGGTGAACCCGGAAGCGGGGCACGGATTGTTGCTCGCCCCGGTGGCTGTGTGGTGGGCGTGGCGTGCGGGCATTCGCGAGGGAGCCGCTCCCGAACACAAACTCGGAATCGCGATTTTGATCTTCGCGGTCCTGGTGCGGTGCGCCGCTGGATTGGCCGCCGAATTGTTCACGATGCGCTCGTCGATCGTTCTGGCGCTCGTCGGGTTGACCGTCTTCCACTTCGGCGTCCGACAGGTGTTGTACTGGTGGCTGCCGTTCGTCGTTGGCGCGTTGTCCGTACCGCTACCGGAACTGGTCACACAGGCGCTGGCGCTTCCACTTCAGTTTCAGGCATCTGAAATGGGCGCCGCGATGCTCAAGATGCGCGACGTTCCAGTGCTGCTGACCGGTAATGTCATCCGCTTGCCGGGGCACGAGCTGTTCGTGACGGAGGCGTGCAGCGGGCTGCGATCGCTGACCGCGCTGATCAGTCTCTCCGTGTTGCTGGGAGCCTTGATGCTGCGGACGCCCATCGCGCGGGTGCTGCTGATCCTGATTGCGATTCCAATCGCCGTCGTCATCAACGGCGTGCGTGTCTTCATGACGGGCTTTCTGGTGTACTTCGTCGACCCGAAACTGGGTCAGGGATTCATGCACATCACCGAGGGTTGGCTCCTGTTTCTCGTCTCGTTGAGCTGCCTTGCTATCGTCGTGAAGCTGATGACGCTGGTCGAAGGGTGGTTGGATCGGAAGGCGGAGGTGGAAAGTGATTAAGGTGTCTCAGTTCGTGCCGGCCGTCATCCTCTTCATCGGTGCCGGCTTCATGCTCCGCACGCGCGGCCAGTCGGCGGTGCCGCTCGCGGCGTCGCTCGACACCGTGCTCGAGTCCGTGGACGGATTCAGCACGATCAACCAGACGATCAGTGCGGAGGCACAGCGTGTTGCTGGCATGACCAACTGGGTCGCGCGTGCGTACAAGAAGGATTCGGTCATCGCGTTCACCGCACTGGTTTCATACTACGAGCGCCAAACGCAGGGCAAGACGATTCACTCGCCGAAGAACTGTTTGCCTGGCGCCGGATGGGAAATCATGAAGGCCGATGCGACGACGCTCGCCGTCGGGGGCGCGTTGTATCCGGTCAACCACTACATCCTCAAGAACGGCAAGGCCACGGCGGTCGTGTACTACTGGTACCAGGGCCGTGGCCGAGTCGTCGCCAATGAGTATCAGGTCAAGTGGAACTTGCTGCGTGATGCCGCGGTTGCCGGTCACACGGAGGAAGCACTGGTACGCGTGGTCGCGTATGTCCCAAGAAACCTGCATGCGAGCGACCTCACGAAGACCGCCGAGTTCCAGTCGGCGGACTCGCTCGGGCGCGCGATTTCGCAGCGTCTGGTGACCGAGGTGAATCGGGTATTGCCGGCGCGTGGGGCCGTCGCCACCGCACAGGCGGCGCGCACCGCTTCCAGAGTGGCGCTGTCGTCTCGCTGAGCGTAACCGCATGAACGATTCCGAAGTGCGCCACCACTTCACGGTGGACGTGGAGGAGTCGTTTCAGGTGTCCGCCATGGAGCCGTTCGTCTCGCGTTCGACGTGGGACGACTTTCCCAGCCGGGTCGATCGGGGGACGCGGCAGCTGCTCGAGCTTCTCGCTCGACACCACGCACGCGGCACCTTCTTCGTACTGGGGTGGATCGCAAAGCGTCATGCGCCGCTGGTGCGTGAAATCGCGGCGGCGGGTCATGAGATCGCGTCGCACGGCTGGGGGCACGAGCGCGTGACGACTCTTACGCCCGCAGAATTCCGCGAATCGGTGGTGAGTTCCAAGGACACGCTGGAAGAAATCGTTGGCGCGCCGGTACTCGGCTATCGCGCTCCGAGCTTTTCCATCGTACGCGGGGGGGAATGGGCGCTCGACATCCTCCTCGAAGCGGGCTACCGCTACGATTCCTCGCTCTACCCGGTGGAGCGCACGGGCTATGGATACGCTGGCGGGTCGCGCGATCCGTATGATGTTATCCGTGACGCCGGAGTGCTGCGCGAGTATCCGCCGGCCACTGTGAGCGCCGTGGGGAAGACGCTGCCCGCAGGGGGAGGCGCATATTTCCGGCACCTGCCGTACCGCTTCGTCGAGGCGGCATTCGCCCAGGCGGCGCGGCGCGGAATGCCCGCCACGTTCTATATCCATCCATGGGAGCTGGATACGGACCAGCCACGAATCGTGGTGCCCTTCAAGACACGGCTGCGCCACTACGGTGGCATCTCGCGCACCGCTCCACGTTTGGCGCGCTTGCTGTCGACGTTCCGCTTTCAGTCGATTGCCGAAACGCTCAGGGGTTCGCTCGTTGAGCAATGCAGGTAACGCTCGCCTCCGAGCTGACGGAGTGGGACGATTTTGTCGCTCGCTCGCAGGATAGCACGTTCGCCCACCTGGCCGGATGGCGTAACATCATGCGAGACGTGCTGCGTCATCGCTGCCTGTACCTGATAGCACGCGACGACCACCAACGCATCGCCGGCGTGCTGCCGCTCGTGCAGGTGAAGGGCCTCGCCGGACACTTTCTGGTGTCCGTCCCATTCGTGAATGACGGCGGGCCGATCGGAACGGCCGGTGCGCGAACGGCGTTAACGGAGTTTGCTGTCGCGGAGGCACAGCGCATCGGTGCGGGACTGCTCGAACTTCGCAACCGAACGGAGGTCGTTGGGCCGGTCCAGCACTCCTTCAGAAAGGTCGCGGTGCACCTTCCGCTTCCGCCCTCGCTCGAGGAGCTCTGGTCGACGACATTCAAGGCGAAGCTGCGGAGCCAAATCCGACGTCCCGCCAAGGAAGGAATGACGGCGACGGTCGGATCCGACCAACTGGACGCCTTCTATCGCGTCTTCTCACGCAACATGCGTGACTTGGGCACGCCCGTTCTTCCACGCGCGTTCTTCAGCGGACTTCTCTCGGCTTTCGGTGATCGCGTGATGTTCGTCACCGTATACACGGCGGATGGTCGGCCGGCGGCGGCATCCTGCAGCCTTCAATGGCGCGAGGAGCTCGAAGTCACGTGGGCATCGTCGCTCCGTGAGTACAACAAGCTGTCGCCGAACATGTTGCTGTACGGGACAATGATGGAGCAGGCGATCAGTCGTGGCGCGCGAGTGTTCAACTTCGGCCGTTCGTCGCCGGGAAGTGCCACACACAAGTTCAAGCAGCAATGGGGTGGGCACGACGTTCAGCTGCCATGGGCGTTCTGGTCGCGCAGCGCCGAGGTGGGCACACCGTCGGCGGACAGCCGAGCGTTTCAGTTGGCCCAGGCGGCATGGAAGCGCATGCCCCTCGCGGTGGCGAATCTGCTGGGTCCATTCCTCTCGCGGCAACTGCCGTGAGCGGCATGCACGCCGCACTGCCATGAAGCTGAGGCACCAACTCGCGGCGTTTTCGCCAATTCGCGCGGGTGCGATCGTGACCGGAGCCGTGGCGGCTGCTGGCCTCGCCGGTGACCCGCGGGCGCGGCTGAGTGCGATCCTGGTCGACAGATTTTCCGCGACCAGTTGCGAGCTGTGTGGAAGCGGAACGCAGGCGCTCCAGCGCGCCATCACGATGATGGCGTCCGACACGCGTGACGGATTCATCGCGATGCCGGCGTTCAATTGCTACGACATGGCGTCCGCGGCGATCGGCGCGGGCGTACGCGTGGCGCTCTATGACATCGATCCATTGACCCTCGGGCCGGACCTTTCATCGTTCGAGCGCGTTCTTGCGGCGGGGGCTGCGGTTGCCGTCGTCGCGCCGCTGTACGGTGTGCCGATCGACTGGAACGGCGTCAGCGCGATCGCTGCGCAATTCGGAATTCCGCTCATCGAGGACGCCGCACAAGGCCACGGGGCCGCCTGGAATGGCGTGCCACTCGGTTCACTCGGTGATGTCAGCACGCTGAGCTTCGGCCGCGGCAAGGGGTGGACCGGTGGCAATGGGGGGGCAGTACTCGGGCGGATCGGAGGCGCGTCGGAGGCTACGGGCGTCGCGACGAGCGGGCTGGCGACCGAGGTCAAGGTTGGCCTTGGGTTGCTCGCGCAGTGGACGCTCGGCCGCCCTGCCATCTATGGCCTTCCACGTTCCGTGCCGGCGCTCGCACTTGGCGAGACGGTGTATCAATCCCCGCGCGCCCCGGCCGACATCACGCGTGGCGCGGCAGCAAGTGTCATCGCGAACGCGCGTGCAGCGGACGCGGAGGCCGTGGAACGCCGACGCAATGGGAACGCCTTCCTGACGCGCGTCGCGCGAAGTCGCGCACACACGATCGACGTGCCCACCGGAGGAGTCGCGGGGTACATCAGGTTCCCGATCCGCATCGCCGGCGGCCTCGGCGCGCTGCCCGGCGCGAACCGGGCCGCGGAATTGGGGATCGCCGCGAGCTACCCGCAAACACTCGCTACGCTCGCGCCCTTTCAGGGTTCGCTCGTGCCTATCGAGCGGCGCTGGCCGGGCGCTGACAGTCTCGTCGTCGAGCTCATCACGCTTCCCACGCACTCGCTCGTATCGACGCACGAGCGCGAAGCGATCGTTCGCGCGGTCAGGAGCGTTTAGCGGACGACCGAACGATAGACGTCTGCGTACTGTTCCTCGACCACCGCAACGTCGTGTTGCCGCACGATCGTGTTCCGCAGCGTTTCGCCGAACCGGACTCGCTTCGCAGAATCCGCGACGAGCGTTTCCAGGCCAGACACGAGGGCGTCCCTGTCTCCCATCTTCACCAGGATTCCGTTTTCTCCGGTTCGGATGAGGTCCGCGATGCCGCCGGAATCGGTGCACACAACGGCGCGGCCGAGGAGGCCCGCTTCGAGGAGCGACATCGGTAACCCTTCGCCCGGACCGGAGGGCATGCAGAAGATGTCCATCTCCTGGACCCAATCGAGCACCCGTTCCTGGTGGGGCACGAGCATCGGATCGGTGCCTGGAATCTGGCGTCTCCACTGCGACGCGAGGTCGTCGCGCAGAGGCCCATCGCCAAGGATGACGAGGACGCAGTGGATACCGCGGCGCGCCAGCTCGGCGTAGGCGTCGATGAGAAGTGTGTGATTCTTCATCGGGACAAGGCGCCCCGCTGACCCGATGACGACCGGACGCGGCTCCGCGGCGCCGGCACCGAATTCCGCGGGCATCACGTTCGCGAGAAATGTCGTCAGCGGTTTGTCGCCGGTGAGCGCGAGCTCCGTTTCTATCCCGTTCGGGATCGTGCGAATCGCGATGCGGGGTGATGCGCGATTGAGATACCGCTCCATCGCGTCGGAGACGGCAACGACTGCATCGGCGCGCGTGAGCATCCACACGTCAAGATGCTCGTAGAGCTTCTCCTTGAGCGATGGCGCTGTGAGCGAGTAGCCGTGGGCGGTGACGACCAGCGGCACGTCATGCATGCCGAGTAGTCGAGTGATCTGGTGAAACACTGTGGGCTTGTATCCGTGCGAATGCACGACATCCGGGCGAAGCGTCGCGATGAGCTGGGCGTACGCGCGAAGCGACGAGATCGATATGCCCCGCGTCGTCGAGAGACGCATCACCGGCGCGCTCGTGCGGCGGACGCGGGCGCCGAGTTCGCTCTCGTCCTGCCCAACGTCGACGAAATCGATGAGTGTCGGAGCAACGACGCCGCGTACGGCTTGCCGGCCCATGAGGTCGAGCACCACGCGCTCCGCGCCATAGAAGCCACCGCTGTGTATGGTGTGCACAGCGCGGAGTGGAGTCGTCATGGCCGTGCGAGTCTCGAACCCGTCAGCCGACGACACGCTTTCGCGACAGCGTGAGGTAGCCTTCACCGAGCGCGCCGAGCCACGAGCGGGAGAGCCCTTCCATGCGCTGTCCAATGCTGGTGCTCACTCCGGGCAAGAGCTTGTCGAATGGACGGGGAAGTGGCAGGAAGAAGAAGTACAGGGAGTCGTCGAGCGCGAATCCGGCCTGCGCGAGCGCATCGCGTAACGCACCCGGCCGGTGTCGTCGCACGTGAAAATGGCGCGGCAGGACGGGAGGATGTCCCAGACGCATCCATACGGCATTGAAGGCGCGCAGAAACGACGGGCGCCGCTTGAGGTACTCGACCGCAAAGTCGAGGTAATCGACCGGGGAGAGCAGGTTGGTGACGGGGTAGAGCAGGTGGCCACCGGGCCGAAGGACGCGGTGCATTTCCTGAAGCACGAGCCGGTCACTCTCGAGATACTCGACCACGCCGGCCGTGCACACGAGATCGAATGACTCCGCTGCGAATGGCAGGGACTCGATGCTCCCGAGTTCGAGTGCGAAGGTGCGCTCCGGCGCGGTCACGCGAAGGCGTTCCTTGCTCATTCGGAGCATCTCGGGCGCCGCGTCGAGTCCGGAGACATCGAATCCGCGCTGGGCAAGCGCCGACAGCATGTACCCAGGCCCACATCCCGCGTCGAGAACCTTCGCACCTGCCGGAAGACGGAGGCCGTCCACGAACTCGAGCATGCGGCGCTGTCGGACCGTCATGAACGTGCGCGCACCAGGCGAATAGTGCTTCGCATCGTAGTCGGCGACGTTCTCGTCGAAAAACTGCGCGACGCGATTGCTCACGCTGAACGCGCTCCGCTCGTGAGGAGCGTTCGATAGTGGGCGAGCATGTCCACGCCAATGACTTCCCAGTCGTACACGCGTTCGGCAGTGCGGCGTGCGGACCGGCCGATCCGCTGGCGTAACTCGGCGCCAGCGAGCAGTTCGATGACCGCCTGCGCGAAATCCGCTGGAGTATCGCGAATCACGATGTTGTCGCCGTCACGGGCATCGAGTCCCTCGCATCCAACCGTGGTGCTGACCAGTGCCTTTCCCATCGCCCAGGCATCGAGGATCTTGAGGCGCGTTCCGCCACCGGCGCGAAGCGGTGCAATGTAGCAGGCCGCCTGATGGACGAAGGGACGAATGTCGTCCACGTACCCGGTGAGGCGCACACTGTATCGCTCGAGATACTCCCGCTTCGCCTCTTCACTCGCGCTCCCGACCCAGGTGACCGGCGGGTTGACGCCGCGTTGGCGAATGATGGGCAGGATTTCCTCGCAAAAATACGCCATCGCGTCGCGGTTCGGTTGCCAGGAATGGCCGCCGACGAACACGAGGCCACCACTCTCGCCGGCATCGCTCCCCGGCGTGAACGCTTGCGTATCGACGCCATTTGGAATGACGACGACCCGACTACTGGGCGCGAGCCGGCGGATTGCTTCGGCGTCATCGCGCGAAACGGCGATGTTCAGGTCGATGCTCGGGATGAAGCGTTTTTCCTCGTTTTCGGTGAGGTGTGCTTGATAGGTGAGGTACGCGCGTGCCGGTGCCCGAAACGTTTGAGCCCGGCTTCGCAACAGCGCAGACTCCACGTTGTGATGCACGCAGACGACGGGCAGATCGCGTAGCAGTGGCACGTAGCCCGCGAGGTCGAGGCTGTCCATGTGCACGAGATCGAATCGTTTCTCAGCGAGAAGCTGCACGAGTCGACTGCGGAAGGGCGCGGAATCGTATGCCGTCACCGTGTAGGCGCGCCCCGAGAGGACGCTGCGCAGGTGATCCATGAGCAGGCGCCGCTTGCTGTGCTCTTGCGGGATCGGGAACTCCTGAATGTCGCCAAGCCGTCCAAGCTCGCGAACGCTCTTGGCGACGCGCTCGGCCGTAGGGAGGAGCCCGGTGCGGTAGAAGCACAGTGCCGTAACGTCGAAGTCGCGTGCGAGCAGGCGCAGTACGTTGTAGGTGCGGATCTGAACGCCGCCATCCGGCGGATACGGCAATGTCTGGCAGAGGAAGAGCAACCGCGGACGCGCTACCGCAGAATCCGCTGCTACGTGCGAGTCGACGCGTTCAGGAGCGCTCATGATGACGACAATATGGGAGATTGTGCTGCGTTGCGCCGTGCTGTGCCGTGCGAAGGGGAGTCGGCGGCTTCCGCTCGGGAGATGACCGTTGTGCGATGTCTCACAGATTCGGCGCCTGTTCGTGTGAAACTGACGGTGATTTTCACTGCGACGACGGCACCTTTCTGGCGCTTGATCGTCTAATAGAGAGCGTGGACGACACTACAAAGAAATCCTAGCGGGAGCACCTGCTTTTGGACTTGCACCACCTCGACAAGGGCAGAATATTGCCCCTCTGTTTTGCCCCCTCCCTGAACATGCGACCAGCCGGCCGATTGATGACCTGTACCATCCTGGCTCTGCTCGCGGGTTCGCTGTCCTGTGCAGACGCAGCACCAAGCGGATCCCAACCGACGGTCGAAAGCGTGACAATTTCTGCCGATGCCACGACGCTTGTGGTAGGGCAGAGCGCCCAGGCGCGCGCGGTCGCGCGCGATGCCGGGGGGAATTCACTTGTTGACCAGACGATCTCGTGGAAGTCGAGCGATGCGTCGATCGTCTCGGTGTCGTCTGGTGGTATGCTCACGGGCACGGCTCCAGGCGATGCCGTCATCACGGCGACCGCGGCGTCACGCGCCGCGACCCTGCCGCTGACCGTTCGACCCAAGCCGGTTATCCGCGTCAGCGTTACGCTCGCGGCGTCCTCGATCACCGTTGGTCAAACGACGACCGCCGTGGCGGCTGCGCTCGACGCTGACAACGCCGTCCTGGGCAACCGGGTCATTATCTGGGATTCGAGCAACAATGCCATCGCGCGCGTCTCGACCAGCGGTGTCGTCACGGGAGTGTCGACAGGCACCGTCACCATCTCCGCGCTGAGCGAAGGGGTTCGCGGTAGCGCGACACTCGTGGTGGTCGCACTCCCGGTCGCGACGAGTCTCAGTCTGACGACCGCGGCTCCAGCGTCCGTGGTGGACGGTGTGCCCTTCACGCAACAGCCGATCGTTCGACTCATGGGCAGCAACGGGAGCCCCGTGAACCTCGCCGGCGTGAACGTGACGGCCGCTATTGCCTCGGGCGGCGGCACGTTGAACGGAACGACGACGGTGACCACGGACGCCAGTGGTGTCGCGCGCTTCACCGACCTGTCGATCTCCGGTGCCGTGGGCACCCGGACGCTCGTGTTCACCGCTCCGTCGCTCACGGCGGCGACCACGGGCTCGATCAGCGTCACGCAGAACCCGCTCACTCGCCTGATGGTCGTGACGCAACCATCATACACGACGGCGAGCGGCGTTCCGTTTCCGCAGCAGCCGGCGATTCAGTTGCGCGACGAATCAGGCGGCGCACTCAATCAGGCCGGCGTGGTCATTTCGGCGAGTCTCGCGTCCACGAATGCCGTGCTCGGAGGGACGACGACGGCGACCACCAACAGCAGTGGAATCGCGTCGTTCACGAACCTGAAAATCAGCGGCACCATCGGCATGCGCGTGTTGAGCTTTTCCGCGCCCAATTTCGGCACGACCAATTCCTCGGTCGTGGGCATCACCGCCGGTGCGGCGGCGAAACTCGCCGTCAGCGTGCAGCCGTCGAGTGCGGCCGCGAGCGGCGACGCGTTGACCGTGCAACCCGTGGTGGCGCTGACGGATGAGTGGGGAAATCCCGTGTTCCAGGCGGGACTGCCCGTGACCGTGGCGCTCGCATCGGGTACCGGCACCCTTTCCGGTGCAGCGAGCGCAATGACGAATGCGAGCGGTGCGGCGTTCTTTTCGGGGCTGACGCTCACGGGAAGCGGCGTACATACGCTGAAGTTCTCATCGGGCGCGCTGACGCTTGCGACTTCAGCAGGCATTGCCCTCGTCTCGCCGATCAAGAATATCAACTTCGACGGATACACGAGCACCGCGCAGATGATCGCGGATTGCGTCACGTTTCGGTGTTCGGAGCAGAACCTGACGGACAGTGCAGGCGTGAAGGGCTTCGTGGCGGGGGAGATCTCGCTCGACCAGTCGACGGGTCCGCCGGGCAACACGAAGTCGATGCGCTATCACTACCTACATCCCGGTGATGGCTGCAACTCGATTACGCTCCGCCGCAGCGTCCTGCTCAAGCCCGTCGTGCAAGAGGTGTGGGGGGAGTTCAGGGTCAAGTGGAGCTCGAACTTTACCGTGTCGAACAAGCTCTGCTCGCCCAACGGCCACAAGTTCATCTTTGGCGACACGGAGTCCGACTTCAACTATCGGTGGGCGTTCTACGTCGGGGCAGATGAACCTGGCCAACACGCGCTGCGGGAGGAGCTACCATCGCGGCCCGGTATTCCGGGGGGTAACTACTGGCTAAACCGAAACCCTCGCGGCACGCCCGGCGAGACGCGTCCGGAGCAGCTCTGGGACGGCAACTGGCATACGATTCGGCTTCACATGCGCGCGTCCTCGACGCCAACGAGCGCGGATGGCCGCTGGCAGATCTGGGTTGATGGTAAGCTGCTGCACGATGATGGCGGTTTCAGCACGTACCGAAACGACGGTACGAATGCGCCGGATATGATCGAGGGCTTTTCCTTCGCGCATAACAAGGATGACGGACCACCGGGCATCGATATGTACGTCTGGTGGGGAACGATCCGAGTATTTACGGGGAATCCTGGATGGTGAGATCAGCAGCGGACGACGCAGCCCGCTTGGTATCCAGGAGCAAGGAGGGTAAGCAGCCAAACCTGCTTTTGATCTTTCCAGGGCCGGTCCACGATATCGCGGACCACTTCAAGGACCGACTCGAGCGGCTCTCTGCGCATTACGGCGGAGTTCTGCTCGTATCCGCGAACGACGATCAACGGTTGACGCTTGGCAACTTCGATGTGATCGCTGTTCGCGAACGCAAGACCGAGAAGCTCGGGTCGTTTCTCGTGCTGCTTGCACGCGCTCGTGCAGCTGCGCACGAGCGTGCCCTTCGCGGTGAAGGCTTCGACGCCGTGGTCTCCTACGACCCCCTTCGCAGTGGGCTCATCGGGTGGCTCGTTGCGCGCGAATACGGTGTGCCGTTGATGACCGAGATCAACGGCGACTACGCAGCCGCAGAGAACTACGCCGATATCCCCAACGCCCTCATGCGGCGCGTCAAGCAGACAATCTTCGTGCAATTGGCACGATTCGTCCTGCGGCGCGCGAAGGGAATCAAGCTGCTCAACGACAGCCAGATCACACCATTCCGAACCGTCCTGCGTGATCCTGTCATCCGAACATTCCCCAACTACGTCGACCTGGTCCCGTACAAGAACCTCGGTGATTCGCCGGAAGTCCTGTTCATCGGCCACCCATTCCACCGGAAGGGCGTCGACATCCTGATCCGGGCGTTCAAGCTCGTGAGTGATGACTATCCCGATTGGCGACTCACGATCATCGGATGGTTTCCTGATCCAACGTTGCTCAGCGCCGCGATTGCCGGGCATCCGCGAATCGAGGCGCGCCCCCCGGTGTTCCACCGCGATATCCCCATGTATCTCGGACGCTGCGGGATCTTCGTCCTGCCGTCTCGGTCAGAGGCGATGGGTCGCGTGCTCATCGAGGCCATGGCGTGTGGCAAAGCACGCATTGGCTCGAACGTAGGCGGAATACCGACGGTGATCGATCACGCGGTGGACGGTCTTCTGGTTCGTCCTGGCGATGTCGAGGACCTCGCCGGTGCGCTTCGGTGTCTGATGCACGACGAAGCGCTCCGGCTGCGGCTTGGCCGCAACGGCGAGTTGCGGGCCCGCGAGCGGCTTTCACCCGCAGTCTATTTCGATCGGGTTCGGGACCTGTATGACACGGTGCTCGAGCGGTCGCGGGTGGCGCACTAACGCGGCATCTATCCTCGAGTCGAAACCGGCGCAGCAGGGATGTCCAGCTCGAAGTGCGCGACGAGCTCATTCATCGAGGCCAGCGTCCAGACCGCCTCCAGGTGCTGCGTGGAGTCGAGCGCGCCGATAATCGACTCACCGAGCAGGGCGTCCATCGGATTCGAACCAGACTGCATCGCCGTCACTCTGGCGGCCAGTTCGTTCTGCACCCAGCGCTCCGTCGGCGTGGGAAAGCCGAGTTTGGGTGCGTAGACGAGGTCTTCAGGGAAGAAGCGACCCGCCAGCGTCTTGAGCACGGGCTTCGCGCCGCGCTCATCCGACTTGTGCTCGGAGGGAAGTTCGAGGCCCAACTCGAACAACTCCGTCGAGAGAAATGGTGTCAGGACATCGATTCCTCGGGGCGCGAAGAGACGATCCACGCACTCCATGTGACACACGACGTCCGTTGCCAGAGCAAACGCCTGGTATCGCTCGGAGATTGCTATCTCGTCGCGGAGGAAAAAGTCTTTGACCACCGCGTTCGGCTCATCATCTACGCCCAAGTCGCGCAACCGGTCGACGAGGAAATCCGGTAAGGAAAGCTCACCCATCTTGCGGATCAACTCCGACGGCTCGACATCCACGAGTCGGCGAAGATTTCGTACCCGTTCGGTCTGGGGGAGAAGCGCGGTGACGCTGTTCACCGCTCCGCTGACGCGCCGCAACCGGCTCCACTTTCGCTCGAAGCGCTGGACGTACAGACTACCGAATGGCCCGAACATCGTGTCTGCCGCCTCGCCGTAGACGACCGCATCGAACCCTGAAAGTTCGGGAAGCAACGCGGCGAGGGTGAGCGCATGAAAATTCCGCGACGGTTGCTCCAGTCGGGAAAGGACATACGGAAAAAGGGTACTCACCATCGCCTGATCCAATTCAATGACGCGATGCTCCAGCCCGATCAACCGTGCAAAGGCACGAGCGCGCGGGAGTTCGGGATCGTCAAAATCGCGCCACGTCGGCGTGACCAGCACAGCGTCCTTGGCGTACTGCGACACATAGTGGCCAATCAGCGACGAGTCCGTGCCGCCGCTGAGGAGCACGGCCGTCCTCGCCCGAGGGCCAATCATGCGGCGACAATAGGCGTGGAGCGCTTCGTCCGCCCGGTCCGCCCAGTCGGAAAGCGAGGCGGCGGGCGCCGCCGGATGGAATTCAGGGCGCCAATAGCGGCGCGGTCGTGGCCGGGCATCGGACGCCGTAAGGACCGTGTAGCTGGCGGTCAACACCTGCTCGATACCCTCGAAGAGCGTGCGATCGCCAACGATCCACCGGTAGTGCATCGATTCGCCAAAACCCGCCAGGTCGAGCTTCCGGAGTGCAACGAGCGGCAAGAGTGACCTGCACTCCGACGCCCAGGCCCAGCCGTCCCGCGTTTGCGCCACAAACAGCGGACGACTCCCGAACTTGTCACGCACGAGATAGATGCGTTGCGCTGCGTGGTCGATCAGGGTCAGGGAAAAGGCGCCCTCGAGCCGCGCGAACAACGCCTCGCCCTCGTGCGCAAACAGGAGGGAAAGTGCCTGCGCGACTGGCATCGCATCGATCGCTACGCGTGACTGCTCCGCGATCGCCGCGATATTTTCCACGCGACCGTCCAGGTATACGCTGACCGAAGTCGTCTCCGCAAACTGCTGCTCCGCCGCGCCGCGAAACGCCACGCGCACGCCGGGGGCCACGTACTCGCGTTCGGGCGCCGCGGAACGCTCGCGAAGCAAATCACGCGACTCGTCCCACCGGTCCGGAACAATGGCCTCCGGGAGTGCGGCGAGGAATCCGACAATTGCGGCCATTGCCTTGGAGCGGGAGGATCAGGAGGGCGGGCGTGCGTGCTTTCTCAGGCCAAGCAAATTGGCTACGACGTTGCGCACATGCAGTGCGAGGCGCAACAGTACGAAAAACGCGGGCAGGGGATCGTTCCAGGCAAATAGGGCCGCGCCACGGATCCGCACGAGGGATCGCAACCACTCGGCGACGGTCAACTCACCGGCCTGATAGTATGATAGCGCCGCGATGAGGTCCCGGTACTCGTCGATCCAACGTACCCCGTACCGCACCTCTGCCGATGACGCTACGGGCTCGTCGCCCATGAGGTCATGGTACCATAACGCGGGAAGGTTGAGACCGGCGATCATTCCGAGGTAGTGCGGGTACCACGTGCGCCCGATGGTCGCTTCGAGCACCCGAAATGACCCATCGCGCGGGTCACGTTTGAACTCCACACTCGCATAACCCCGGTATCCGTGAGGAGCGAGGAGCCGATGCGTGTATTCGATCGTCTCCGGCGCGACCGCCGTTTCGGCGAGCGTCGATGTGCCGAAGTGAATCGGCGCCTGTCGGATCTTATGTCCGCTCCAGGCGCCGAGGACGGCGCCGGCGGCGCCATAGTACACATGGCTGAAGAACAGCTCCGAGTCCGGACCAGGGATGATCTCCTGCGCGACCAGCGCTGCCCCCGCTCGCTGTGCATCGGCATGCGTGCTGTCGAACTCCTCGAGATCTCGCGCGACGAGCCCTTTCCTCGGGGCGAACAGGGTGTCCCAGCGATCGTCGCGCAGCTCCGGCTTCACGATACACGGGAAGCGCACCTCGCGGCGTGCGAGCGCGAGTTGCTCGGGTGTCTGCAGTGGAAACGTAGCTGGCACCGGCACACCAACACTCGCCGCAAAGTCGTGGAATCCCGTCTTCTCGATCATCAACCGGATGACATCGTCGGCCGGCAGATGGAACCGGTACCACGTGCGAAGCAGCTGCTCATGTGTCGCCAGAAACAACACGTCTGCGTCGCCACTGGGCAGGATGGGAGCGGGGCCAGGCAGCGTTGGACCAAGCTCGACGAGGGCGGCGAGCAGCGCGTCATCGGTAGCGCCGGTTGGAAGGATGATCTTCCGGCAGAGACGTGTGCGGAGGCTCATCCAGGTGTGCGCCTCCTCGGGGCCACTCGGCTGCCTCTCGATGGCGATAACCGGGATCCCTGCAGCTGCCAGCGACCGCACCGTTCCGAGCGCGTTGGGATTCAAGCCGAGCACGATCGCCGGCACTGGCGATCGCATCGTCACCGCCAGTTCCAGTTGCGAACGTAGTCCTTGGCGCGTTCGATACCGGACGCAATCTGCACGAGGTCCTCGTGCCGATCGGGGAACGGATACCGCCGAACGCGGTAGCGCGACACTGAATCAACGACGGAAAAATCGCGTGCCTCGGCGTACCCTGCGGTGGCCGTGAATGCTGCCGTGAATCCCTCGCGTTTCAGGATATCCATTTCGCGCGCGGTGAAGTCGACCTCACGGCCATTCGGATAGCAGAAAATCGGCACGGCAGCCGTCGTCTCGTCCTTCAGCCGTCTCCACGATTCCCGAATCTCCATGGCGGACTGCGCATCGGACACGCGCGAAAGGATGGGATGCGTAACCGTGTGCGGGCCGAATGTGATGCCCTTCTGCGCCAAGGACCGCACATTATCCCAACTCAGTGGAGCATAGGACGGTGGCGCACCGTGGGGCACTTCGACCGAGGATTGCGAAGTGATCTGCTCCAGGGCCGCCAGGCGATCCTCTTCCAGCAAGAGCTTGAGGTGCTCGACGATGTTGCCGCGCACCCGCACGCGTGATTCCTCGTCCGCCCAGGTGAGCGTCATGGAGAGCTGGGCGATCGTGAGATCGCAGCGGCGACGCGTGTTGTGCTTCAGCGCAAAGTCGATGCGATCCCACCAGAACCACATCGTGCGATCGATGAATCCCGTGGTCAGGAAAACAGTCGCGGGAACGTCGAACTCCGCGAGAATCGGTTGACCGAACCGTGCAAAGCCGGCATAACCATCGTCGACCGTGATGGCCACCGCACGGCCGATTTCGTCGGGACTTTCGGTCAATTCGCGGACGAGATCGGCGAGCGAGAGAAACCGGAAGCCATGCTCCCGAAGCCAACCGAGATGACGACGGACCAGCTCCTGGGAATGTCCCACGACGCCGAGCGCCCGATCCTCGAAGCGGTGCAGCATGAAGACCGGAACCGCGCCCTTCATGAAATAGCGAAAGAGCCACGGCACCGGGCCGTTGGTCACAACCGCGCGTGCGCGGTGCTTGAGTCGGGACGCGATCGCTCGGCTGTTACGCATTCGCGGCGGCCCTCGCGCGAGTCCCGGGCATGCTGCCGCGAACTACCTGAACCATCGATCGCACCTCGGAACGATGGAGGAGGAAGAGCGCAGCGGCGTACGCGATCATGCCGGCGAGCACTTCCACGACGAGTCGAACAAAGCCACGCGTGGCCGGATCGAGCTCCATCTGCACGAGGAGCACCACCGGTACCATTACCAGGGTGCTGCTCATTGCAGGCCAGAGCGCACTCGCATATTCCCCGACACGCATCTCGATGCGGCGGAAGACAGCAAAGAACAGGGGCAAGGTGAGCAGTGGATAGACAATGATCCATGCCGTCGCAACGCCCGGTGTACCCCAATGCGTTCCGATGAGAAATGCGACGGGCAACACAATGGCGCACATGATCTGATTCCGCATCACGGAGCGCACGAGTCCAACTGCTGTACCTGCTTGAACGATGGTCGGAACCAGGGCGCGAAACGCGGCAAAGAATGCGAGAATCTGGAGAGGCCGAGTGGCATTGAGCCACTTGTGCCCTAGCACCACGGGCACAAAGTCTCCCGCCACCAGAGCAAGCCCGACACCTGCTGGAAACGACAGAAGCGCCACGCCGCCGGCGAGTCGCGAAAGATAGCGGCGCAGGGACGGAAAATCGTCTTGAACGGCGCTGAAGATCGGTGGGGCGACCTTCCCAACGAGCGACGTCACCTTCTCTACAGGGACGCTGGCGAACGACCAGCCCCAACTGTAGCTCCCCACCGCGCCCTGGCCGAGGACGCGGCCGATGACGAAAAAATCGGCGTACGTGTACAGATACCAACCGATCCGCGATCCCATCTGGTGGCTGCCGAACACAACGGCCTCCCGGATGTCGGGCATCCTCGGCCACGCCATTCTGTGCGGCCGTTGCACGCAGGCCAGTGCTGAGGTTGTCAGGTTCGCGAGGAGAAAGCCAGCCACCAACGCCCAGTGCCGAAAGCCGAGATAGGCGAGCAGGACGAGTCCCACAGTTTGAACGATCGCACCAAGGCCTTCGTTGATCGCGGATCGCCGGAACTCGAAATCCCTGGCGAGCAACGCCATCGGGACGGACCGAAAGCTCGTGATGAAGAAGTTCACGCTGAGCGCCATCACGATCAGTTGAACGGCCGGTGTTCGGTTGAACAGTGCCAGTGGATACGCGAGCGCGGCGCTGAGCGCAAACGCCGCACACCCGAAGAGCATCGACAGGCCGTAGATCTGCGCGATCTGGTCTTCCGAAAGTGAGCGCTTGTTGACGATGGCAGTGCCGAGCCCGAATTCATTGACGATCTGCACGAAGGCGACGTACACGGAGCCCATTGCCACGAGTCCATAGTCGTCGGGCGAGAGGATGCGTGCGACGATCACCGTGGCGGGCCAGGTCATCAACTGGCTGAGCCATTTCACGCCAGCCGTCCACGCAACGCCGCGGACGAGGGAATCGTCGAGGCGCTTCGCTGCGACTTCCAGTTCCGGCTCTCCGCTCGCCGAATCCGGCAGGTTCGTGACTGGGCCGGTCACGTCCGATTCGCCACGCGAATGTGCTCCGCGCCAGAACCACCGCCGTGGCCGGATTTGCCCGAGCCTGAGCGGACCTCTATTCTTGCCGCCGAGGACCGGGCAGTCGCGGCCTCGATCACCTGCAGCGACTGCGAACTGTGCTCCTCGTTTCGCATCATGATCAAGAGTTCGTCCGCATCCGGTTCATCGTTCGGGCATGTGGGTCGCCCCGTATTGATTGTTGGAGCTCTCGCGATCGCGCTCGCCACGCTGGCACCATCGGACCAGCCCGATACGGCAGAATCCATGTGCATCGTGTGCGGCCAGTTCGGCGGCGTCGATGCGTTTGTCAATGTACTGCTCTATATGCCACTCGGGGCAGGGTTGGCGTTGCTTGGACGGAAACGCGTGCCGTCGATGCTCGGCATGGTCGCACTGACCGTCGTCATCGAGTTGCTTCAGCGGTATCTCATCCCGGGACGCAACGGAGCGATTGGTGATGTAATTACGAACAGCGTGGGCGGTGCGCTGGGGTATTTCGTCGGCTCCCACCTGGGTCAGTTGCTGCTGCCGGCGCGGAGAACGGCGACTTGGCTTTCAGGTGGAGGTCTATCGGTGTGGGCGCTGGCGCACCTGATCGGCGGGTACGCGCTCGTGCCGAGTCCGACCGAGAAGCGCTACTTCGGGCAGCTCGCGCACCAACTCGGACAGGACTCCGCGTACGACGGAAGGATCCTCTCCGCATCCCTGGGCGGTCGCCCGTTTCCAGACGGCGAGTTTCCCAATGCGAACTGGGTTGCGAATTCGCTGCGCGCGCCGAGGGGAGCTGCCGTCGACGTGATCGCCGAAATTCGAGCGTTGCCCCGTCGTCAGGCGGCAATCGCTCGTTTGGTCGATATCGACGAGGAGGAAATCGTCCTGCTCGCCGCGGAAGGTGAAGACATCCTGTTTGGTATTCGGACGCATGCCGCCGACCTGGGTTTACGGAGCCCGAGTTACCGATTGAAAGGAGGGCATCCCGGACCAAGCGTCGCAGGCCGCCAGTCCACGCTCCTGCGGGCTCGCTATGCGCTTCCGTCGGTTGAACTGAGCACCGTGAGCGAACGAGCGCGAAGGGAAACGAGCATGCGCCTCAGCACCTCCAACGCATGGAGATTCATGGCGCTTGCCCCCATTCGTGTGGACGGTGGCCGCACGGACATGGTGCTCGACGCACTCTGGCTCTGCGTGCTACTCGTACCAGCAGGCTACTGGGGGCAGTTCATGGTTCTCCATCGTCGCACCCGTGGCGCGCGCGTTTCGCTAGGGCTCGCCCTGCTGATACCGGTGGGCGTCGGCTTTGCGGTCGGCCCGGCCATTTTCGGCCTTGCCCCACCGCAGCTGTCGGATATCGGGGGCGCCTCGGTGGGGCTGATCCTCGGCGCTCTCGTCGCCCTTTGGATGTCTCGCGCCTACGGCGTTCCGGGCATCGCTGAGCGATAAAGGCTCTCATGCGCCGCGATCATGGCGGCAAGGCTGAACTTCTCGACGACGCGTTGTCGCGCTGCGTTCCCGTCCTCGAGGAGTCGCGTTGGGTCGCGTAGCGCGTCCATCCACCCGTGTGCAATTTGCGCCGCATCAACCGGCCGGAGCCGGTGGCGAAGTGCTGCTCCGAGAACATCCGCGTTGCCGCCGACGTCGGTGACCACGGGGCACCGCCCGCTGCTCATGGCCTCGAGGAGGCCAATGGACGTGCCTTCGCTGTGTGAGCTCATTGTGAACAGCGAAAAGGCGCGGAGCATCGAACCCACGTCACTGCGCCACCCCAGGAGATGCGTCTGCCCGTCGAGGCCCAGGCGTTGGACCTGATTACGGAGCGCGTCGCGTTCGGGACCGTCGCCGCCAATGACCAGCACCGGCGCATCGGTCCCCGGCCATTGGGCGCGAAGCACGGCGAAGGCGTCGATCATGACGTCGAAGCCCTTGATGCGGTCCAACCGGCCGATACTGCCGATGATGGGGACGGAAGGCCCTATGCCAAGTTCCGCTCGCAGGACGCCGTCGTCGGGTCGCTGGCAGAACGTATCAGTGTCGACGCCATTGTGGATGACGCGGACACGCTCAGGATGTGCAACGACGGTCGTCGCCAATTGCCGACCAAGTGGCTCGGACACGGCGATGACCACATCCGTCCGTCGAGAGGCAAGCCCATCGACGAAACGGTCGGCCCACGGATCTGGAGACTGCCGGCCGTGGTCGGAATGCACGAGAAAGGGTACCCCCGCCATTCGCGCGGCGAGCGACGCCTTGAACCAGACGCCACTATGCGTATGGACGATGTCCGGCGCGATCTCGGCGATCTCGTCGCGAATCCCCGAAGGATGCAGCATCGACCATCGCGAGTATTGCTTCGCAACGTGCAGGGTGGCGTAATCGTCCAATCCATGGGAGAGCTGGCCGAGGAAGCGCAGCGCCAGGACGTGGAGCTCGAACGCATCGGGGTCGAGCCCCCTGAGGAGGTCGCCGATCACGCGTTCGAGCCCTCCTTGGTGCAGGTTGAGGACGATATGAAGCACCCGAAGGCGTCGGCGAGCCGACGCGTTGCGCTCGCGGCGCGGGTAGATTGTCATCGGGTATGGAGTTGCGGCATGCGCATGTATAGCGGGGAGAGCGTGGAACCACACGGATTGCGTTGATGACAGCCCCAGCGTTTGGTGCCTTCAACTCGACGGTGCAGCCGCTGCGCGGTCGGCGGGGACCGGCGGCCGGAGGCGCGCCCGCGCCCAAGGCCCGGCGTTTCGACTACCTCGTCGCGATGCTCATTCCCATTTACGTGTGGCGTATCCAGGACGCGGTCCCGCTTCTGGGCAAGCTGCAACTCCCGATCATTGTGTCGCTCGCGAGCATTGCAATGTTCCTGTATGAGGGGCATGCGACGCGCGAAAAGTGGCGCTTCAAGCTGCCCAGCATCAAGGGTGCGCTTTTCGTCCTCGGATGGATGATCGTGTCGATCCCGACCAGCGTCTATCCGGGAAACAGCTTCCGCTTCGTATTCAACGACTTCATCAAGACGTTCCTGGTGATGCTCATGATCACGGCGAGCATTCGGCACATCAGCGACGTCGAGCGCATTGCGATGGTCAACCTCGCGTCGGCGGCCATTTATTGCCTGAAGATCGTCACGACCTTTCAGGTGAATGCTGATGGCCGCCTGGGTGCGGTGCTCTACTACGATGCGAATGATCTGGCCATGATGGTCGTGCTGACGATCCCGATCGCGGTCTATTTCCTTCGCAGCGGCGTCAAGCCGATGCAGCGGGTGGCTTCGTTAGGGTGCTTCGCGATCTTCGCCCTCGTCGTCGCTCGTACGGGCTCGCGCGGCGGCTTTCTCGGGCTCATCGCCGTCGTCGGGGTCCTGCTGGTCGGATTTCGTGCCATTCCGGTGCGAGTGCGCTTTGGTTCGGTGGCGGCCATCGGCTCGCTGCTGGTGATCTTCGCCGGCCCGACCTACTGGGAAATGATGGGGACGATCCTGAACCCGAAGGAAGACTACAATGCCAACGTCGAGTCAGGGCGTGTCATGGTGTGGCAGCGTGGTATGGGGTATCTCGCCGGCCATCCCATGACGGGTGTCGGTGTCGACGGATTTCCGATCGCCGAGGGAACGATTTCCGAGATGGCAGAACGCCAGTCGCGAGGGCAGGGCGTCAAGTGGTCGGCCGCACACAACTCCTTCGTGCAGGTCGCCGCTGAACTCGGCATTCCCGGCATCATCGGCTTCCTGATCTTTCTCTACCACCTCTTCAAGACATGCTGGGTCGTTGCGCGCTCCAAGCGACCGGACGACGCGGTCACTCTGCGGGAGCGAGCATTCGCCGAGGCCATGTTTGCCACGATGGTCGGTTACGTCGTGGCTGGGTTCTTCCTGTCGCAAGCGTACGCCGCGTACCTCTATGCCAACTGCGGCATCATTTCCGGATTGGCGGCAATCGCGTTCAAGTCGGCCCAACCGGCGCTTCGCGCCGCGGCAGCGCAGCGCGGGCGGGCACCGTTGTCGTACCGGCGCGCCCAATGATCGCTCGCTCGATTGGCGTTCCCGCACGGCGAATTGCCGGTAGCAAGCCATGAGTATGATGGCATGGCTGCTCGTGTCACTGCCCATATTGGTGGGCGGCTACGCGTACCTGCTGTACCCAGCGATACTCTGGCTGATTTCGCGGGGAAGTTCCGCTCCCCAGGTGTTCCCGGTGCGCGAATGGCCACTCGTCACCGTCGCAATTCCCGCGTACAACGAGGAAGCCCAGATCGCCGGTTGCCTCGAGGCTGTCCTCGCGCAGGACTATCCGATCGACCGCCTGCAAATTCTCGTTCTCTCCGACGCGTCGTCCGACCGCACGGACGACATCGTGCGCGGGTTCCAGCACCAGGGCGTCGAACTGCTGCGCATGACGACACGGGCGGGGAAGACGGCTGCGGAAAACGCGTCGTGCTCGCTGATCCGCGGCAACATTGTCGTGAATACCGACGCGTCGATCCGATTTCATCCGTCCACCGTGCGGAAGCTCGTCGAACAGATGCAGGACCCGAGCGTGGGCGTCGCGTCAACGCGCGACGTCAGCATCTCCGAGCGTGATGCGAGCGCCAACCAGGCGGAAGCCGGCTACGTCGGTTACGAGATGCTGGTACGCTCGCTCGAGACTCGTGTGGGCGGGATCATCGGTGCATCGGGCTCGGGCTATGCCATTCGAACCGACCTGCACAAGCTGCCGGTTCGCGATGACCTGAGCCGAGACTTCTCAGCGGCGCTGACGGCGCGGATGCATGGGTACCGCGCCGTATCGGTCGACGATGCGATCTGCTACGTCCCTCGAACGCACGGACTCGATCGCGAGTATCGCCGCAAGGTACGAACGATCAGCCGCGGGATGGAAACGCTATACCACAACAGGCAGTTGCTCGATCCGACGCGCTACGGCGCGTTCGCATGGAAGCTGTTCAGCCACAAGATCCTTCGGTGGTTCGTGCCCCATGCCGCGTTAGCGGGCGTCGTCGGTGTCGCGATGTTCGCGCCGACGCATTGGATCACCGGCGCGGTCCTGTTGACGGCGACCGCCGCCTGCGCGGGCGCGTTCGTGCTGGTCAAGCTGTCTGGCGAGCGCCACGTGCCGGCGCCGATATCCGCACTTGGCTTCGCCGTGGCGGCCAATATCGCCGTCATTCATGCCTCGTGGCGCTTCGCCCTTGGCCACGAGGATCACATCTGGGAACCAACGCGTCGCGGAAGTCCCGCGACCGGCGCTGCAACCTGACCGTCTAACGCGCCACGGAGGGCCGGAAAGCGCTCGATAGCGCGAGAATCCTGGCTCGGCCCGGGCGCGTTTTCGACGTCGCGTTTCGTGTGTCCACAATCACGTCGGCGTGATCGACGAGGTTCTGATAGTCGATCGACTTGTGGTCGGTGACGATCACGACGACGTCCGCCTCCCCAATCAATTCAGGCGTCAGTGGTGTGCTGTGGCGAACCTCATGTGCGGACCCTGACTCGCCGTGGCCATCTGCGTGATCCACCGTGACGCGAAGCCTCGGGATGTACGGATCGTGATACTGCACGCGTGCCCCTTGTGCCTCGAGCAGCCGGATGACGTCCAGTGCCGGGCTTTCTCGCGCGTCGTCGATGTCCCGCTTGTACGCGACGCCGAGGATGAGGACTAGGCTGCCGTTGACCGGCTTTCGGACAGAGTTGAGGGCAAAGACAACCTTCTCCACGGCGAACGACGGCATCGCCGTATTGATGTCGCCCGCCAGGTCGATGAAGCGGGTCTTGTAGTTCAGCGTGCGCATCTTCCACGCGAGGTAGTGCGGGTCGAGCGGAATGCAGTGACCGCCGATGCCGGGGCCGGGCGTGAATTTCATGAATCCGAAGGGCTTGGTGGCGGCCGCCTCGATCACTTCCCACACGTCGATGCCAAGCTTGTCACAGACGATGGCCATTTCGTTCGCCATCGCGATGTTGACCGAGCGGAAGGTGTTTTCGAGCAGCTTCACCAACTCGGCGGCTTCCGTTGAACTCACGGGCACGACCGTATCGATGCATGAGGCGTAGAGCGCCGTCGCGACTTCGGTGCACGCGGGCGTGATGCCGCCGACCACCTTGGGCGTGTTCTTGGTCTGGTAGATCGGATTGCCAGGATCGACGCGCTCGGGGCTGAAGGCCACGAAAACGTCAGTTCCCACCGTGAACCGCGCCGGATCGAACTGCGACAGGATCACGTCGCGCGTCGTGCCCGGATAGGTCGTGCTCTCGAGCACGACAAGGAGTCCCGGATGCGCAACTCGCGCGACGGTCTCGGCCGCGGCTTCGACGAAGCTCATATCGGGATCGCGGGTACGGCCGAGCGGCGTGGGGACGGCGATGGAGATTGCGTCGCACGCGGACAACGCCATCGCGTCGGTCGTTGCCGAGAAGTGACCGGAGTTCACAAGCTGCGCGACCACGTCACTGGGGACGTCCTGAATGTGCGATTCTCCAGAATTCAGGAGGTCGCACACCCGCTGGCTGACATCGAAGCCAATGACCTTGAAACCAACGCGAGCGAATTCGACGGCAAGCGGAAGTCCAACGTAACCAAGGCCGACGACGCCGATGGTGGCGCTGCGATCGGCGATTCGCGCCAAAAGTTGCTGTTTCATGACCTTTGATTTCTACTTGTGGGCGCCGGCGTCCCGATGGACCGCGCGGCAGGAGAGCAACCTAATCGAAGTCCGAGGGGTGCGAAATAGATCGGCACCGTGAGGCAACGGGGCGTGACAACTTCCGTGAATTGGGTCACACTGACCGCTTTCGCAACGCACACATGATGTTCGATCGATAGGGTGCGAGCGAGTCGCGCCGCAGCACGCGCAGCGCGAGCAATTCGGCAAGCGCCAATGGCGGCACGCTCGCGAACACTGGCAACGTCGAAACAAATACGGCGGACTCGAGGTCGAGCCCCGCCGCGGTCGCGACACGCGTGATATCCTCGAGGGAATTGGCCCGATAGTGCGTCGGAAAGACGTCGCTTTCCTGGCGTCCCTCGAGTATGCGCGCGAGATGCTGCTTCAGGGAGTCGGGCAGCAGGCGTGCGATCCGCACGTCGTAGGACAGCGAGTTCGGCGTATGAAACACGAATCGGCCGCCCGGCTTGAGCACGCGTCCGATTTCCGCGAACTGGCGCGTGGGGTCATCGAGATGTTCGACCACCATGTTGGCGGTGACGAGGTCGAACGTATCCGACGAAAAAGGGAGCGAACGAGCGTCGGCACGTGCCACCGTCCGCAGCGACCGATGCTTGCGCAGGGATTCCATGTCGTAATCGATACCAACCACGACGGGGACCTGCGTGACCATCTCCCGTTCCGCCTCGAGTCGCCAGTCCGGAAGCAACTGATGCCCGCACCCGAGGTCGAGCCACGTCTGCACGCCCCGCGTTCGGTCGCGAAGAAAACCCTCGAAGTGGTCCTGAGAGTACCGAAGTTCAGGCACGAGCCGATGCTGCATCCAGTCAGTGATTCGGCGTGACCGGTCTGCGAGGCTCATGACCATCGGTTCAGGAAAGAAACGCCGACCCGAGGTCGGAATACATGGGACTTGGCGGCGAGGCTCCGCACGGAGTCGTAGAATAGTCCGTGCCTATGCCATGAACAAGGATTGGCCCGCTCGCCTGGCCGGCTCGCGTGCCGGTGCCGTGCCGGGCACGAACTGCCAACAATCGGGATATATTGTGACCATGATACGGAATGACAAGGAGTTGATCGTCGTCGGCGATCGGGTGTTGATCAAGGTCGAAGAGGGCGAGGAACGGACGAACGTCGGGCTGTACCTTCCCTCGACGGCGATCGACAGCCAGGCCGTGCAGGGAGGCACCATTGTCGCGACAGGTCCCGGTCAGCCCATGCCGAGCTTCGACGCGGCCGCAGGAGACGAGCCCTGGAAGGAACCTGTGCGGGAAACACGCTTCGTCCCCATGCAGGCACGCTGTGGCGATTACGCCTTGTTCTTCCGAAAGGCATCCGTCGAAATCACGTTCGAACACGAGCGCTATCTTGTCGTGCCCCAAGCCGCCATTCTCGCATTGGTGCGAGAGTAGCGGCTGCCGGCCGGCGGTCAAATCATTACGAGGTTGCAAATGATGTACGACGAACGTTTTATCTCCCCCATGCGCCAGGAGCTCACGCGGCTCGGCGTCGAGGAACTCCGCACCGCCTCCGACGTCGACGCAAAACTCCAGAATGCGCCGGGCACCACGTTGCTCGTGGTCAACTCGATGTGCGGCTGCGCTGCCCGCAATGCCCGCCCTGCGGTGGCGTCGGCGCTCGAGCACTCCGCCAAGCCCGATCACCTGACGACCGTATTCGCCGGACAGGACCCCGAGGCAACGGCGCGTGCACGCGCATACCTCACCGGATACCCGCCCAGCTCTCCGTCCATTGGCCTGTTGAAGGACGGGAAGTTGGTCTTCATGCTCGAGCGGTATCAAATCGAAGGTCGGAGCGCTGGAGAGATCTCGAACGACCTCGTCAAGGCGTTCGACCAGTATTGCACGACCTAAGGTAGGCCGGCCTGCACGCCGGCCGCTGGCAGGAATTCCGCGGGATCTCCCTCCGTACGCTGGATGCATGCGCCCAGCGTGCGTGGCTCTCGGCCGTACTCGTCGGCGTATTGGGTTTCTCCCTCGCATGGGCCGCCACCGCAGCCAAGGGGTTTCCCGGCCCTCGCGTAAACGACGAACACAGTTACCTGCTGGGCGCTGAGACATTCGCGAAGGGGCGGTTGACCAATCCGCCCCATCCGATGGCGCGATACTTCGAGACGTTTCACGTCCTTCAACACCCGACGTATACCTCGAAGTACCCGCCCGCGAACGCGCTGGTCATCGCAGCGGGCTGGGCGGTGAGCGGCCGGCCCATCGTGGGGGTCTGGCTGTCGTTCGCGTTCATGGGCGTGGCGTGCTATTGGATGTTCCGTGCGTGGCTGGGCAACCGATGGGGACTCGCGGTCGGAGTCGCCAACACGGTGTGGATCGGTCTCAGTGAGGCGATGAGTTATTGGGGTACCTCGTACTGGGGAGGCGCGCTCGCGGCCGGTGCTGGCGCGCTGGTCATGGGTGCGCTGTACCGGATCGTACAGCGCCAGGCCAAAGCGTCGGCCGGTGTCGCACTCGGTGTCGGTCTCCTGCTACTTGCGAACACGAGACCCTTCGAGGGACTGTTGCTCGCGCTGCCCGCGGCGTTCGCGCTGCTCGGCTGGTGGCGGCGAACCATCCGTGTCAATCGCGGCGAGGTGCTTCGAGTTGCCGTACCGCTCACCGTCATCATGGCCGTTGGATTCGCTGCCATGGGAACGTACAATTCGGCGGTCACGGGAAGTTGGCGGAAGATGCCATACTCCGCCTATCAGGAGGCACGCGATCCGATCCCCGTCTTCCTGTGGCAACAGGCCGCCCCAATGCCGACCGCGACCAACGTCTCGTTTGAAAAGTTCGTGACGTGGGAGGATTCCGTGTACCGGTCGTCGAGAACACCGGCCGGACGCTTCAGTTATGTGCGGAGGGTCGTGAGGGATTACTTCGGGCACCTCGTACCCGAGGCCGCGCTGTTTCCGTTGGTGCTGCTGCCGTGGACGCTGCGGAAGCGGTGGACGCGCTTTGCCATTGGCGTCATCGTGCTCTCCTGTGTCGGGATGGGGCTGACGACGTGGTTCCAGATCCACTATGGCGCGCCGATGCTTGGGCTTGCGCTGGTGGTGTATGGGGAATGCCTGCGCAAAATGGCGAGACTTCGGCTCGGTACGCAGCCAGTTGGGGCCGCGCTGTCGGCGGCGGCTCTCCTCTTCTGGATGCTTGCTGGAGCCATGAGCTTCATTCAGACGACGCCGCGCAGCTCCTCGTACTGGTCTGCATCCGGCGATTGGCCGACGCAGCGGCAGCTGATTGCGGATACACTGACGCGCACCGCTCCGCGTAGCCTGGCCATCGTGCGATACGGGCCCAACCACAAGTACGCGTCGGAGTGGGTGTACAATGCCGCCGACATCGACGCGGCGCCGATGGTCTGGGCGCGCGATTTCGGTGATGCGGGGAACGCGCCGTTGCTTGCGTACTTCAAATCACGTGCGGTGTGGATCGTTGACGTGAATGGTGAGTCGGGCCCATTTCGCGTGACGCGGTACTCGCCGCCGTGAGCCCCCTTCTGGATGACGTGATCGGCGTCGCGCACAACCGGATGATTCTCAGCCGGCGCGTCACCGTGTTGTCCAAATGGTTCGCGGAACTGATGCCGCCACAGGCACGCGTCCTCGATGTCGGTTGCGGCGACGGTGCGCTCTCCGCGCGGCTCGGCGCGTTGCGTTCCGATCTCGCGATCGAGGGCGTGGACGTGCTTGCGCGCGAGAAATCGCAGATTCCGGTCACGCTGTTCGATGGTACTCGGCTGCCGTTCGACGACGAGTCGTTCGACGCCGTCATGTTCTCGGACGTGCTTCACCATACCGCGGACCCCACCGTACTGCAGCGAGAGGCGCGGCGCGTTGCTCGGCGACATGTGCTCATCAAGGACCACTTCGTGGCGGGCTTCGCGGCTAACGCGCGCTTGCGCGCGATGGATTGGGTCGGCAACGCGCGCTTCGGAGTCAGCCTGCCTTACAACTACTGGCGAGAAGCGGAATGGCTCGCCGTATGGAGCTCACTCGGCCTCAGGCTCGAGCGAATCGTTCGGGAGCTCGGCCTGTACGCCGAGCCCCTCAACCGCGTCACAGGCGCGGGGTTGCACTTCGTTGCGCGTCTCGAGAAAGCCGATATGCGTCCAGAATGAAGATCGAACGCGTTTGAAGCTGCGAGAAGCCCGGTTCATGAGAGATCTGTGTTCCTTCTGAGGTGGCAACGATCTTTACCGCGGAGGACGCAGAGGCCATTCGCACCTGAGTAACCTCCGTGGCGATGGACCGCAGAGGGTCGCAGAGGAACTTCAAAAAAAAGTACCAACTCCGTTCCGCAGCCCTTTGCGCCCCTCTGCGGTCCGGTGCATTGATACGTGCACGGTGGTCAGAACCTCTGCGTCCTCTGCGGTAAGCTTTGCTTTTGCTCTTGGGCCAGCCACAATCGAATTACACCAATCCAACTAGCGCTTCGAGAAGCCCAACAGACTAAGGAAGAAACTCGACATGACGATTTCGGAGCCCAGCGCCATTGAAATGAGCGCGGGCATGAGAATGCGTGTCGTGTGCGCGGGGTCGAGCGCGCCGAAGTGCACGCTGCTCCATCCCGTCACGGCCACGCCGATTCCCGCCACGCCCGCCGCGATGAAGACCAGCCCGACAATCAGCCCCACTTCCAGTGTGACGTAGTTATAGAGCGTGTCCATGCGTTCGTCCGGCGGGAGGAGCGCCTGTGACGTTCCGAATATTTTCGCGAACACCGCGAATGCGATCGCCTGGAAGCCGACGAGCACCATCATGCCGAACGTCATGAGGGAGTGGATATCGAGTTCGATGCGACCTACCGTGCGCGGTCCGGGGATCAGCCATGCCATTCCCAGCACACCGGACAGCATGATCAGCGCGCCGGGATAGAGAAAAAGCCAGCGCGGACTGTACAGCAGAAGAAAGCGCAGATGTCGCCATCCGTCGCGCCACGTTCGTAAGTGTGGAGGCCGGCTGCGGCCGTCGGGGCTCAGCGTCGTCGGTACCTCATCGACGCGCATGCCCAGCAGTGTTGCGCGCACCACCATCTCGCTGGCGAACTCCATACCCGCCGCCTGCAGATTCATCCGGGCGTACGCGGACTTGGTGAACGCGCGGAGGCCGCAGTGAAAATCTCCGATCGGGCTGTGAAAGAACACGCGGCCAATCGTGGTGAGCACCGGATTGCCGAGGTAGCGGTGCAGGCGGGGCATGGCTCCCTGCTGTATACCTCCGAGGAACCGGTTGCCCATCACGAGATCCGCGCCGTCGCGCAACCGCTCGAGGAATCGGGGAAGATGCGAGAAGTCATAGCTGTCGTCCGCATCGCCCATCATCACGAACTCGCTATGTGCCGACGCGATCCCGGCCTTGAGCGCGTTGCCGTATCCGCGCGCCGACACATGGACGACGCGCGCCCCCAACGCGCTGGCGATCTCCCGCGAGCCATCGGTGCTTCCATTGTCCGCGACGACGATCTCGCCGCGGACACGTGCACCGCTGATCGCACGCTGGGCCTTCTCGATGCACACCGCCAGTGTCTCTGCTTCGTCGAGACACGGCATCACGATCGTCACATCCAATGGATGTGACTCCGTGTGTTCCGTCAGCGTGAGCAGGTCAATTGGCGTAGCGAATCCAGCGGGCCAACTCAGAGTACGACGGGCGCTTTCCATACATCAGCAGTCCGACACGATAAATGCGCGCCGACAGCCAGATCGCAGCGACACACGAGACCGCAACGCCGCCGAGCGAGATCGCAAGCTCGTACCATGGGACCCCGATCAGGGACATCCTGAGTGGCATGAGGATCGGTGCGGACCAGGGCAGCAGCGACATTACGCGCGCCAAGCCGCTTCCCGGTGCCGTGAGAATGGGTGCCATGAAGATGACCGACGAGACCAGCATGATCATCACTGGCATCGACGCCTGTTGCACGTCCTCCTGGCTGCTCACCATCGCACCAGCCGCGGCGAACAACGACGCATAGAAAATGAATCCGAGCACGAAATACGCGAAGATCATGAGCGATGTGCCAAGCGTCGGGAGGGCGGCGGTAATGGCGTCCGTCGGCAAGCCGCGGGATGCGGCCGCGGCGGCGCCCACTTCTGCCGGCGGCATCATCTTCGCGATGAGCAATGGCCCGAGATACAGCAGCATTCCCAGTGTCAGCCCCACCCACGAAAGCACCTGCGTGATGGCCACCAGCCCAACGCCGAGCACCTTGCCCGCGAGTAACGTGTCGGTGGATACGCTGGACACGATCACCTCGGCGACGCGCGTCGTCTTCTCGTCCATGACGGCGCGAAGAATCTGCTGCCCATACAGCGCGATCATGATGTACAGCAGGAAGGCGACGATATAGCCGAACGCGAGATTGCCAAGTCCACCGCCCTTTTCGCGGCCGTTATTACCGATGCGCTCCTTTCGTGTTTCCAGCCGGTCTTTCGTCAGGGCGGCAATCTTCGCGGGGTCGAGCCCTTCGCCCTCGAGACGCAGGGCCAGGACTTGCTGACGAACGCCGGACATGAGCGCCTCGACGTCACTGACGGACCCGGCGTTTCGGCCCGCGTATCGGACATACTTGTTGCCGATCGTGTTGCTGTCGAGGACGATGAAGCCGTTAATCTCCTTCTGCGCCACTTGGGTCACCGCAGCGGAATCCGCGGCGTCGAGTTGCTCCGGCTTCAGCACCTGCACGCGAGGCGCCGGCGCGGACGGGTACCGCTCTCCAATCGCCTTCCCGACGCGCGCGCCGAGTGCGGTACCGGTGGCATCGAGAATAGCGATTTTCGTGAGCTCGGCCCCTGGGCGTTGGCGGATCGAGATCCATGACGGCAGGATCAGAATAACCGCAAAGAAGACAGGACCCAGCAGCGTCCCGATGAGAAACCACTTGGAGCGTACGCGCTCGAGATACTCGCGCCGAAAGACGACGCCGAGTTTGCGCATATTAACCTTGGCCACTCATGCCCTCCTCGACGCCTTTGGCGCCGACTTTTTCAAGGAAGATCTGGTGCAGCGAGGGCTGCACCAGTTCGAAGCGTTGAATCAGCGCACCTGTCTCGACGACGCGACGCAACAACATCTGCGGATCGGCGCCGGGGGCGAGCTCGATTTCGTAGTAGCGGTTCTGGTCATCGACGCGCGACGCGAGCGAGCGGTCGGCGAGCACATGGGCAATGCTGTCGCGGGATTCCCCAGCGACGCTGAGCGCCACCACGCGCGTCCCGTGCGCGGCCTTCACGTCGGCGACCTGGCCATCGAGCACCTTGTCGCCGTGCGCGATGATGCAGACGGAGTCACAGAGTCGCTCGGCGTTGTCCATGAGGTGCGTGCTGAAGATCACCGTCTTGCCGCGCGACTTGAGCTCGACGACCGTGTCCTTCAGCGCCTGCGCGTTGATGGGATCGAGCCCGGAGAAGGGCTCATCGAGAATGATCAGATCGGGGTCGTGAAGCAGGGTGCCGATGAACTGGACTTTCTGCTGCATGCCGCGGGAGAGCTCGTCGATCTTGGAAAGGCCCCAATCCTTCTCGGGGGTCTTGAGCTCGAAGCGCTCCATCCATTCGGCGATGCGGCTTTCGGCGACCCGTCCGGACATGCCTTTCAATTCGGCGAGGAACTTGAGGACCCGGTTGACCTGCATCTTCTTGTAGAGTCCACGCTCCTCCGGCAGGTAGCCAATCCGGTCCGTGGCTCCCTCGGTCAGGTGTGGCTGGCCGAGCAGCGTGATGGAACCACTATCAGGGACGATGATGTTGAGGATCATCCGGATGGTGGTCGTCTTGCCGGCACCGTTCGGCCCGAGGAGCCCGTAGACGGCGCCGCGAGGTACGGCGAGCGAGAGGTCACGCACGGCAACGTGTTCCGCGTACCGCTTGGACACGTTCCGGATATCGATGGCGAGTTGAGACATGGGCAGGGGTGAGGACTAGCCAATATACGAATTGGCGCGGACTTCGTTTCGCCGTCAGAGGTCGGACGGGAGGACCGCCGGCTGGCGAAGACGGCAGCAATCGCTCGCGCGTATCATTTCTTGGTATATTGGCGCGCACGCCCGAGGGCATTTCCTCGTGCGCCTCGCCCGCGCCGCTGTGATGACAATTCGAAAGTCTGTTCTCGTCATCTTGCCAGGTACGCCCTGGCCAATCCGGGCGAACGGCTTGTCCGTGCGCTACTACTCGCTGCTCGTCAGCCTCGCGGCTCGCTGCGATGTCGACGTGGTGATCACGTCCGAATTGACCGTCGGCAATGCGGTGGCCGACGAGTCGGAGGTGCCGCCGGTTCGCCGCGTGGTCACCGTCGCGCAAGTGACGGCGCCTTCGGCGCTCGACCGCGTCGTGCTCGGACTGCGCGTTGCGAACCCTTTCGGGGCCTCCTTTCGACACGAGCGACATGATACCGCTCACGTGGCCAGGGCGCTCAAGACGATGCTTCTGTCCACCAGGTACGATGCCGTTCACATCGTCGGCTGGTTGAACCGAGAGGCGTTCGATCGGGTGCGGTCCCTGGCCAAGGGCAGCCGAATCACCCACGACATGGTCGATTCGCCGTACCTCCACTACGTGCGTTCCACGGCCCCGAACACGAGCCGGATGAGCAATGTGGGCTGGTTTCGCGCGCTCGACCTGTGGCGAACGGCGCGCTGGGAGCGCAGCATGCGTCGAAACGTGGATGCGTGCGTGTATGTCTCGTTGTTCGACGCGAACGCGGCGGGAGCCAATTCGACATCGATCGTCGTTCCCAACGGCGTGATTGTCGAGCGGCCATCGGAGGCGTCGAGGGCCCCCGAGCGACGGGCCAAGTGTCTCGGATTCCTAGGGAACATGGCCTATCCCCCCAACGTGCTCGGCGCGCTGCAACTGTACCACGAAGTCTTCCTGCCGCTCAAGAAAGAGTTTCCCGAGCTCCGCCTCAAGATCATCGGTCGCGACCCCGACGCTGCCATTCAGGCACTCGCGAGCACGGATGTGGATGTCACCGGCACAGTGGACGACGTTTGGCCGCACGTTGCGGATGTCGATCTGTTCGTGTTTCCGATGACGACGGGTGCAGGATTGCAGAACAAGGTTCTGGAGGTCATGTACGCAGCAAAGCCTGTCGTGACGACACCAATTTGTCAGCAGGGCGTGGGCGCGACCGTGGGTGAGCATCTTCTCGTTGGAGCGACCCCGGAAGCGGTGCGTGATTTGACGCGCCGGGCGCTCGAGGATTGGGACGATGTGTGCGCCATGGGCCTGCGCGGCAGTGCGTTCGTGCGTCGAACGTTCGCGGCTGATGAGATGGTGCAGCGACTCTCCGACATCATTTTGCCACGCGCGGATGGCTCGCCGTGAAACTCCGCGCGACACGTCGCATGACGGCATCGTTCAACACGAGTTTCCCGCTTCTCCTGCTGCTGGTCGGAACAAGGTGCTCAACGTCGGAGCGGACGCCGACGTCCGAGGCGGACACGCTCGTGATCTACAACGCCGCGAGTCTCAGTGGACCGATGCGTGCACTTCTCGACACCTTCGCGCGGCGCTCCGGCACCACGGTCCAGGAGGAGCACGGCGCCTCGCTCGAACTCGCACGTCGCATCACGGAGCTTCAGCGGAGACCGGATGTCATCGCGCTCGCGGATCACGAGGTCTTTCCCGAGCTGTTGATACCAGCATCGACGTCATGGTATGCGACGTTCGCTCGCAACCGAATGGTGGTCGCGTACACGGCGCGCTCGCGGGGCGCCGCGGAAATGCGTGCGGCGAACTGGGTAACGGTCGTCCAGCGGAGGGACGTCACCCTTGGCCGAACCGATCCGATGCTCGCACCGGCCGGCTATCGCGCGCTCCTCACGTACAAGCTTGCGGAAACGTTCTACCGTCAACCCGGTCTTGCGGCTGCCCTCACGAACAAAACGCCGCCCGCGCTCCTGCGCGGCAACGCAGCCGAGCTCGCGGCGCTGTTGGCCGCGGGTGAACTGGACTACATCATCGAATACGAGTCGTTGGCCCGCGCGCACAACTTCCAGTTTGTCCAGTTGCCTCCGGCAATCGATCTCGGCGATGCGGAGTACGCGACGACATACGCATCGGCATCCGTTCGATTCTGGAATGGAAAGGACAGCGTGACCAGGCGCGGAACGCCGATTCTCTATGGCGTGAGTGTGCCGCGAAACGCGCCGCATGCCGCGGCAGGAATCCGTTTCGTGCAGTTCCTCTTGAGTGACGAAGGCCGGGAGATGCTGCGTCGTGGATACGTGGATGTACTCGAGCATCCAGTCGTGCTTGGAGATTCCGCACCGGGCATTGCGCGATGAGTGCGCGCCGAGCGCATCGCATCGCCGTCGTGAGCGTCGCAGTCGGCGCCGGCGTCATGTTGGCGCTCCTGGCGGTACCCGTCGGAGTGCTCGTGATGCGCGGTGGACTGAGTGGCCTCCGGCAACTCGGCGGAGATGCGGAACTGCGACGCGCGCTGCTGCTGACGGCCACGACGGCCACCGGTGCCACTCTGGTGACCGTGCTCCTCGGCACACCGTTGGCCTATCTGCTCGCGCGCGATCGCGTTCCTGGTGGCTCGGTGGCAACCGCACTCGTCGAGCTCCCACTGCTGATTCCGCATCCAGTCGCCGGTATCGCGTTGCTGTTGGCGTTTGGGCGTGCGAGCCCGGCGGGCGCAGCGCTCCAGCGACTCGGGTTGTCGATCGTTGGATCGCCGGCAGGCATTGCGCTCGCGATGCTGTTCGTGGCGGCACCGCTCTACATCAGCGCCGCGCGAGAATCCATTGCCCGTGTCGACCGGCGCTACGAGGATGTCGCGCGTACACTAGGGGACTCGCCGTTCATGGCCGCGCGGCGCGTCACGCTGCCGTTGGCCGGCCGCGGGCTCGTGACGGCGGCCGTCGTGATGTGGGCACGCGCCGTCAGTGAGTTCGGTGCGATCGTGATCCTGACGTACAACCCGAAAGTCGCGAGCGTGCTGAGCTACGATCGCTTCACGGCGTTCGGGCTGGATTCCGCACTCCCGGTCGCGGCGATCCTCGTCCTGCTTGCCCTCGTGCCGCTCGTCGTGCTTCGCTCGTTGCGCTCCGGAATCAGTCGGTTGGATCAGCCCTCGTGATCGAGCTCTCCGGTCTGGCGTCGCGCGCTGGTGCCTTCGAGTTGCGCGACATCAGCGCGACGATCCCGGCGGGTGCGTGGGGCATCGTCCTCGGTGCCGCGGGTGCGGGAAAGACGACCTTGCTCGAGACCATTGCGGGCGTGCGGCCGATCACGGCGGGGAGTGTGCGGCTTCGTGGGCTCGACGTAACGCGCCTCGAAATCGAGCACCGGCGCGTGGGCTTCGTCTATCAGCACAGCTACCTGTTTCCTCACCTGACCGTCGCGGAGAATATCGGCTACGGCGCGCACGACGATGGCGCCGTTCAGTCGCTCATCGAGCGATTCGGCGCGGGCACACTCACATCGCGGTCGGTGTCGTCGCTCAGCGGCGGCGAGCGGCAACTCATCGCGCTGCTTCGGGCGCTTGCCCCGAGCCCCGACATCCTGTTGCTCGACGAGCCCTTCGCCGCGCTCGATCCGCGTGGCCGCGTCCGAATCCGCAGCGAGCTCCGCCGATGGCAGCGCGAGCGCACCGCGACGGTGCTGCATGTCACCCACGACCTCATCGAAGCCGCGACGTTGGGCGACGTCGCGATGATGCTCAGCGCAGGCCGGTTGTCGCAATCGGGCACGCCGGAGGCGCTGTTTCGTCGCCCTGCGACTCGCGAGATGGCGGAGTTCGCCGGCGCGGAAAACGTTTTCTCCGGCCATGTGACACGTGCTGAGTCCACCACGGGATCCGAGGTATCGACACTGATCTTCAGGGGCGAGGGTATCGAACTCCTCGGCGTCGGTGACCATCCGGGCGGGGCGGCGCACGCGGTCGTGCGGGCGGAGGACATCGCGCTTGCGGGCACCCCATCGTCATCCGGCTCCGCGCGAAACGTGCTGGACGGCCGGGTGATCGAGGTGGCGCGCGACGGCGTGCTCGCACGCGTCACAGTGGCCGTCGGCGTCACGATGCTCACCGCCGTGGTGACACGGGACGCAGCGACGGAACTCGGGATCGTGGCGGATCAACGCGTGCTGGCGGTGATCAAGGCCACGGCCGTACATCTCTGTTGATCTCGACTTACGCGGACGCGAGCGAGCGATAATTTCGCACTCGCGAATAGGGAGGTCCTATTGACGTCTCACCGTCGGGAGAAAAAGCGTACGTGATGCAGCATGGACGGAGCAGGTCGATACGTCGGTATGCAGAGGCGTTGGCCGCGGCGTTGGTGGCCATTGCACTGTCCTGGCTGTTGCGCGACGTCCTCGCGGGCACGCGTCTGCTCCTGCTCTGGGTCATGAGCGTGTACGTCGCGTGGCGCGGCGGCCTCGGCCCGGTGATGGTCGCCTCGCTGGTCGGCGTCCTCGTGTGGGACATCCTCATCATGGCACCCGGCGGTGTGATCAGCGCGCTCCCTCGATCAGAGCCCTTTGCGATCGTGGTCTTCGTGAGCGTGTCGATGATGCTCGGCGTCACCGTCGACCGTCTGCGAGCCGCCAACCAGCGCGTGGCGCAGGCGATGGACGGCATGACGGAGGCGATGATCGTCTACGATGCCGATTGGCGACTCCGGTTCTACAATCTCGCCGGCGAACGCTTGCTCCATCGTCGTGGAATCGACGCCTCGGCCTTGCGCGGACAGGTCGTGTGGGATCGGGTTCCTGCCGCTGTCGGCACACCACTCGAGACAGAGCCGCGGCGGGCGCAACAGGATAATACGGTCGTCGAGTATGAAACGCGGTATCTCGACACGGATCTCTGGTTGCGCGTCCGTTGCGTTCCGACACCCGACGGAGGCGTGACCATCTTTGCGCAGGACATCACTCAGGCTCGACTCGCCGAGCGCGAGCGGGAGCGAACGGAGGAACGGTATCGTGCACTGATCGAAGCCAGCACGATCATGGTGTGGAACAGCGATTCCGCCGGCATGGTCGATGACGTGCCCGTCTGGCGGGACCTCACGGGGCAAACAACGGAGGAACGTCGCGGATCAGGATGGATCGACGCCGTACATCCCGCAGACCGCGCACGTGTCGACGACATCTGGAGAACCGCAACCGCACGCGCGGAACCGTATTCCATCGAATACCGTCTGCGTCGCCGCGACGGGAAGTACCACTGGTTCCGCGCGCGTGCGGTCCCCATCCGCGACGGGAAAGACGTCGTCGAATGGGTTGGTGTGTTCGACGACATCGACGACGAACACGTAAATCGCGAACGCCACGAGGCCGTCGAGAATGCGCTTGGCGTTCTTGGCATCTCGCTCGACTACGAATGGAACCTTGCGGCGGTGACGCGACTGCTCGTACCGGTATTGGCGGACTACTGCAGCGTCGATCTCGTTGACGACGCGGGGAATATCCGTCGCGTCTCGTCCACGCACGTCGACCCGCTCAAGGAGGAGGTGGTTCGGACACTGTGGTCGAAATACCCATACTCTCCGGACGACCGCGGAACGCCGGAAGTCGTGAAGAGTGGCAAGCCGGCTCTCAATCCCGTCATCGATCCGGAAGAGATTGCGCAATTCGCGCGCTCACCCGAGCACGCGGAGCTACTCAGGCAGCTCCAACCCCGCTCGTTTCTCTGTGTGCCGATGCGCTCGCGCGGGCAGATCTTCGGTGCGCTGTCGCTCGTCTACTCCGATTCGGGCCGCGTCTATGGGTCTGCGGAGGTGGCGGCCGTGGAGCAGATCGCCACGCGTGCCGCGACGGCGATCGAGAATGCGCGATTGTACGCGGACGCGCAGGCGGCGAACCGTGCCAAGAGCGATTTCCTGGCGACCATGAGTCACGAGTTGCGGACGCCGCTCAACGCCATCGCCGGATACGTGGAGCTCCTCACCATGGGGGTGCGCGGCCCGATCACCGATGCGCAACGACGCGATCTCGTCAGGATTCGACAAAACCAGCAGCATCTGCTCGAGATCATTACCGACATCCTGAACTTCAGTCGTATCGAGGCAGGCCGGATGCGGTACGACATTCAACGGACGTTGATCGAGGAGGTGCTCGTGCGCATGGAAGGTGTAATCGAGCCACAAGCGCGCGTGCGCTCGATCGTGTACGAGCACACTCCTGCGCCGATGTCGCTCGTGGCCCTCGCCGACCGTGAAAAGCTGGAGCAGGTGCTGATCAATCTGCTCGGCAATTCGGTAAAATTCACGGCGCCAGGCGGTCGAGTGACCCTCACCGCCGACGCCGACGAGCACCGCGTTCGGATTCACGTTGCCGATACTGGTGTGGGGATCGCGGAAGGTCAGCTTTCAACCATCTTCGAGCCGTTTGTCCAACTCGAGCCAGCCTTCACGCGGACTTCCGAGGGAACAGGGCTGGGGCTGGCGATCAGCCGCGAGCTCACCCGCGGCATGGGTGGCGAACTCACCGCGACGAGTACGCTGGGCCAGGGATCGGTGTTCACCGTTGAACTTCCGCGGGCGTAGGACGGTGCGGGCCCTTCGTTGCACTCAGGGCGACCAACCGAGCGGAACGCAGGCGTGCAAGCAGAACGTATGTCCCGCGTGTTTTGTCGCCCTGAGCAGCGCGAAGGGCCCGCACGTTCAGTTCCGCAGCCCTCTGCGTACCTCTGCCCCTCCGCGCCCTTTACGGTAAGAACGAGAACGCTACTTTCTCTTAACGAGTACCGGTCAAGCCTGACTGACCGCCGACGTCGCGAAGAGTGCCTTCGCCCGCGCGACCCCATTCACCAGCGCATCGACGTCGGCCTCGTCATTGTAGACATAGAACGATGCTCGCGCCGTCGCGGAAACGCCGAGGCGCCGCATTAGAGGCTGTGCGCAGTGATGTCCAGCGCGGATGCACACACCATCCTGATCGAGCACTGTCGCGAGGTCGTGCGGGTGAATGTCCATCACCGTGAAGCTCACGACGCCACTTCGCTCAGACGGCGCGGGGCCATAGATGTGCACACCGCCGAGCGCGTCGAGCCGCTCGGTCGCGAAACGCACGAGCGCGCGCTCATGCTCCAATACCTCCGCCATGCCGATGTTGTCGAGGTACTCGCAGGCGGCAGCAAGACCGACTGCGTCGCCGACGTTTGGCGTGCCCGCTTCGAACTTGTGCGGCAGGACGTTCCACGTGGAGTGATCGTCGCGCACGAACTCGATCATGTCGCCGCCGAACTGATATGGTGACATCGCCTCGAGAATCGAGCGACGCCCGATCAGGCCACCGATACCCATTGGGCCGCACATCTTGTGACCGCTGAAGGCGTAGAAGTCGATATCGAGTTCATCGAAGCCCACCTGCATGTGCGGCGCGGCCTGCGCGCCATCGCAGACCGTCAATGCACCCACCTGCCGGGCAATCTGCGTGATCTCGCGGACTGGATTCACGGTGCCGACCGCGTTCGACACATGATTGAATGCCACGACTTTCGTCCGCGATCCCACCATGTCCCGTAACGCATCCAGGTCGACACGCTGCTCGCTCGTGAGCGGACAAACGCTGAACGTGGCGCCTCGGGCGCGCGCCAACTGCTGCCAGGGTACGAAGTTGGCATGATGCTCGAGTCCCGTGACGACGATGTCGTCGCCGGCGGATAGGTTCGCCATCCCCCACGCGGTGGCGACGAGGTTCAGCGACTCGGTGGTGCCGCGGGTGAAGATGAGGCAATCGGAGTCGGACACGCCAAGGAAGCGCGCCACGCGCTCGCGGGCGGCGTGATAGCGCTCGGTTGCCCGTGCAGACAGATCGTACGCGCCACGATGCGGGTTCGCGTTGTCCGTCTCGTAATAGGTGCGCATGGCATCGAGCACCACGCGCGGCTTCTGCGACGTTGCCGCGGAATCGAGGTAGTGCAATCCAGCGTTGGCAGCGAGCAAGGGAAAATCGGTGCGGCGCGGATTCGTCATGGCTGCTCAGGGCTCGTCGGTTCAACGCTCGTGCGTGGCGCAACGCGGATGCGCCCGTCGGCAATTTCGACTTCGTACACCGGCAACGGTTTGATCGCGGGAAAGCGGCGCGGCGCGCCAGTGCGGCAGTCGAAGCGAGCGCCATGCCACATGCATTCAAGCGAGCCGTCGCGATGGAGCACGCCGTCGGACATGTAGAACTCGGAGTGCGTACACAAGTCGCTCACCGCGCCGATCGTGCCTTTGTAGTTGTATACGCACACGTGCTCCCCGTCGGAGAGCTTCACGCCGAGCAGGTGTCCCTCGGCGACGTCGGAGACGCCGGCGACGTCTTCGAATTCGCTCATGCGGGGGTCGCGTCGTCGCGAAGCGCCGCCTGCAACGAGTGCCACGCCATGCTCGCGCATTTCACGCGGATCGGAAAGCGCGACACACCGGAGAACGCGGCGATCTCGCCGAGCGCGCGCGCCTCCTCCGGCGTTGGCTTGAGCTTCCCGGTGACAAGGTCATGGAAGGTGCTGAACAGCTGGTCGGCTTCGGCGCGCGTCTTTCCCTTGACGGACTGCGTCATGATCGACGCCGAGGCGCGGGACACGGCACATCCTTCCGACGTGAACTTCACATCCGCGATGACGTCGCCCTCCACTTTGAGCTCGAGCACGATCTCGTCGCCGCACGATGGATTGCGGTCCTCACGGCGAGCCGTTGCGCCCTCCAACGTGCCGTAGTTTTTCGGCCGCCGATTGTGGTCGAGGATGATCGACTGGTAGAGTTCCTGGAGATCGCTCATGCGGGCTGCGAGAGCATCAATGCTCGGTATATCGAAGCAAGGTCGCCAGCTCCAACCCCTCTCGAACTTCGCTCAGCTCGATGGTCTCGAGCACATCGGCCGCAAACGCGTACGTCAACAACTCGCGCGCCGTGCGCGCATTGATGCCGCGGCTCTTCATGTAAAACAGGGACGTCTCGTCGAGCCGGCCGACCGTCGCGCCGTGCGTGCACTTCACGTCGTCCGCGAAGATCTCGAGCTGCGGCTTCGTGTCGATACGCGCGTGTTCGGACAAGAGCAGGGTATTGTTCGTCTGCTTGCCGTCGGTTTTCTGCGCCTCCGGATGGACGTACACCTTGCCGTTGAAGACGCCGTGCGAGTCGCCGTCGAGTATCCCCTTGTACAGCTCTCGGCTGTAGCAATTCGGCTCCACGTGCTCGATGCGCGTCTGGTGATCGATGTGCTGGTCGCGATCGCCCAGATACAGGCCGTTCAAGGTCGCACCACAGCCCTCGCCCCGCAGTTCGGTGTAGACGTTGGTGCGCGAAAGCGTCGCACCCGTCGCGAAACTGAAGGAGAAGAAATGGCTATCGCGCGCCTGCCGCACATCCACCGTACCAACGTGCGACGCGTCCTTCGACTCGCGTTGCAGCTTGAGATGCGTCAGCGTCGCGCCATCGGCGATCGCGATCTCCGTTACCGCGTTGGTGAAATAGCGCGACTCGGCGAGACCCGCATAGCTCTCGATGATCGTCGCCTTGGCGTGACGGTCGACGACGATCAGGTTGCGGGGCATCGAGGCGCGGTGCGCCGCTGCGCCGTCGCTCACGAACAGCAGATGGATGGGCTGCGCGAGCTGGACGTCCTGCCCGATGTGCACGACAGCGCCGTCCTGGATGAAGGCGGTGTTGAGCGCGGTGAAGGTATGCGCATCGATCGACGTAATCTGTCCGAGGTGCGCGTCGATCAGGGTCGGCGATTCGACGTAGGCGCGCGCGAGTGGCATCACACGAACGCCGTCCGGCAACGCGCTCAGCGTCGATAGCGTCTCGTGGAAGCGGCCGTTGACGAAGACCAGCGTGTGCCACGATGCACCGAAGGTGAACGGCGCGATCTGCTGGGCCGTCGCAGCTCCGTCGTCCACCTGTGCGGCAAGCGAAAACCGGCCCTCGCTGATGGGCGCAACGGAGGTGAAATGCCAATCCTCGTTACGCGTCGTCGGAAAGCCGAGCGCTTCGAAGCGCGTAATGCCGGAGAGGCGGAGCGAGCGCACGGATTGCGGCGCATCCGCCCCTCCATTCCGTGAAAAGGTCTCAAAGCTCTCGAGATACGGCTCGATCACGCCTCGGCTCCCTCGAGCAACCAGTCGTAGCCCTTGGCCTCGAGCTCGAGCGCGAGCTCCTTGCCACCCGAGCGCACGATACGGCCGCCCGCGAGCACGTGCACGTAGTCAGGCACGATGTAATTGAGGAGACGCTGGTAGTGCGTGACGACGATCGTGGCGCTATCCGCACGCTTGAGTGTGTTCACTCCATTGGCGACGATGCGCAGGGCGTCGATGTCGAGTCCGGAGTCGGTCTCGTCGAGGATCGCGAGCGTCGGCTCGAGGACCGCCATCTGGAGAATCTCGTTGCGCTTCTTCTCGCCGCCGGAAAAGCCGGTGTTCACCGAGCGCGTGAGCATCGAATCGTCCATCTCGACGAGCTTCATCTTCTCGTCCATGATGTCCGCGAAGCTCATCGGGTCGATTTCCTCCTCGCCGCGCGCCTTGCGAATCTCGTTGTACGCCGCGCGCAGAAAGTATGCGTTGCTCACGCCGGGGATCTCGACCGGATACTGAAACGCGAGGAAGACGCCCGCCTGCGCGCGCACCTCGGGATCCATGGCAAGCAGGTCTTCTCCCTTGTACGTCACCGTGCCACTGGTGACCTCGTACGCCGGATGCCCCGCCAGCACTTGTGCGAGGGTGCTTTTTCCCGAGCCGTTCGGGCCCATCACGGCATGCACCTCGCCCGCCAGGACAGTCAGGTCGATGCCGCGAAGAATCTCCTTATCGCCTACAGTGGCCGTGAGGCCTCTTATTTCGAGCATTGTCTCTTGATGAACAGGTTACAAGGGGACAGGTGACAGGAGTCAGGAGACAGGAACTGCACGGTCACACGAATCACGTGGTTCCTGTCCCCTGTCCCCTGTCTCCTGTCCCCTATCCAACAGAGCCTTCCAATGTGATGCCCAACAACTGCTGCGCCTCGAGCGCGAATTCCATGGGAAGCTCCTTGAACACTTCCTTGCAGAACCCGCTTACGATCATGCTCACCGCCTGCTCGGCGCTCAACCCACGCTGCTTGAGGTAGAAGATCTGGTCCTCGCCGATCTTGCTCGTCGAGGCCTCGTGCTCCACCTGCGCGCTGTTGTTGCCGACCTCGATGTACGGGAACGTGTGCGCACCGCACTGGTTGCCCACGAGCATCGAATCGCACTGCGTGTAGTTGCGCGCACCCTCTGCCTTTGGCATCACCTTCACCTGGCCGCGATAGCTGTTCTGCCCATGGCCGGCGCTGATGCCCTTGCTGACGATATTCGACTTCGTGTTGCGGCCAATGTGGATCATCTTCGTGCCGGTGTCTGCCTGCTGCCGGTTATTCACCACGGCCACCGAGTAGAACTCGCCAGTCGAGTTGTCGCCCTGGAGAATCACGCTCGGATACTTCCACGTGATGGCCGACCCGGTTTCCACCTGCGTCCACGAGATCTTCGAGCCGGATCCCGCACACTTGCCGCGCTTCGTCACGAAGTTGTAGATGCCGCCCTTTCCTTCCTTGTCGCCGGCGTACCAGTTCTGCACCGTCGAATACTTGATCGTCGCATCCTTGAGCGCGATCAGCTCGACCACTGCGGCATGGAGCTGCGACGTCGAGCGCTTCGGTGCTGTGCACCCCTCGAGATAGCTGACGTACGATCCTTCGTCCGCGATGATCAGCGTCCGCTCGAACTGGCCAGTGCCTTCCGCGTTGATGCGGAAGTACGTGGACAGCTCCATCGGACAGCGAACGCCCTTCGGCACGTAGACGAACGACCCTTCGGAAAACACCGCCGAATTGAGTGCGGCGAAGAAGTTGTCCGAGTAGGGCACCACGGAGCCGAGGTACTTCTCGACGAGTTCCGGATGTTCGCGCACGGCTTCGCCGAGCGAGCAGAACACGATGCCGAGCTCACCGAGCTCCTTCTTCATCGTCGTACCGACGCTCACCGAATCGAAAATCGCGTCGACCGCGACGCCGGACAGAAACTTCTGCTCGTTGAGCGGAATGCCGAGCTTCTCGTAGGTGCGGAGCAGTTCCGGATCGACCTCATCCAGCGATTGCAGCGGCGTGACCGACTTGGGCGCCGAGTAGTACGACTGGTCCTGATAGTCGATGGGCGGATAGGTGACGTTCGGCCAATGCGGCTCGGACATCGTCAGCCAGCGCTTGTACGCCTTGAGCCGCCACGAGAGGAGCCATGCAGGCTCGTCTTTCTTTGACGAGATCAGCCGGATGACCTCTTCGCTCAATCCCGGCGCGATCGTATCGGCTTCGACATCCGTCACGAAGCCGTACTGATATTCGCGGTTGACCAGCGAATCGATGGACGAACTCATGTCAACAAATCTCCCGACCGTATGGGGCGCTCATCGCGACCAGGACATCGTGTGACCACGGGGCCGCGTAACGACAGCGACTCACCAGCACGAGCGAGAGCGATACTAGACTAAAGTAGTCGGTTATCCATTTCGCGTCAACTTGGGCGCGATGTAGTTAACTCCAATGTTGACAATGTGTTGCGGGCGATTTCACCCATTCTGGCCGGCCGGCAAAACTCGGTCTGGACCCCTCGCGGCAAGGGGTCCATCTTGGGGCCACACTTTATTCGCGAGCCTGACCGATGATTCCTATGCCAATTTCGACCGACACGGCCGACCACTACTCCTGGGGCGGGACGTGCGAAGGATGGCATCTCGTCAAGGCCGCCGGGCTCAGCGTCATCGAAGAACGAATGCCCCCAGGCACGTGCGAAGTTCCCCACTGGCACGCGCGGGCGCGCCAATTCTTCTACGTGCTGAGTGGGACGATGGTCATCGAGGTGGAAGGCACGCGCCACGAAATCTCGGCAGGCCAGGGGATCGAGCTGGCGCAGGGCACCGCACATCAGGCCCGCAATGATGGGACCGAAGACATTCGCTTTCTCGTCATTTCCTCACCGCCCCATCGAGGTGATCGCCGCGAGACGACGACCACAAGGGACACCGAGCTTCAGCGGCACGCCGAAGCGCAACACGGCAAATAGTGCCCGTGATCCACCGCCACGCTGCTGGCCGCTACGTTCATCCGCTTCGCGAGGGTGGCTCACTGCCCGCCGTGGTGGAGACGGAAAGCGGCGAGATGTACGTCGTGAAGTTTCGCGGCGCCGGTCAGGGCGCAAAGGTCCTGGTGTCGGAGCTGATCGTGGGCGGGCTGGCGCTTCACCTTGGACTCCCAACCCCCGAGCTCGCCGTCATCGACGTCTCGGACCGCTTTGGCCGGAGCGAGCCCGACCCGGAGATCCAGGATCTGCTTCGGCGCAGCCACGGTACGAACGTGGGTATGCGGTACCTCGAAGGTGCGTTCAACTTCGACCCGCGCGCCGCGGGCGATCTCGTGACGCCGGAGTTGGCGGCACGAACGGTCTGGCTCGATGCCTTCACGACGAACCCCGATCGCACGCCGCGCAATCCGAATCTCATGATCTGGCAGCGCCAGCCGTGGCTCATCGATCACGGCGCTGCGCTGTACGCGCATCACGACTGGGGGTCGGTGGACGGGGCGCGCACGCGAACGCCCTTTCAGCTGATCCGGTCGCACGTGCTCCTTCCGATGGCGGGCGACCTCGCGGCCGCCGATGCCGAAAGTGCCGCGCGACTCGCGGACGGTGTCATCGAGGAGATCGTCGCCACCGTGCCGGATGACCTGCTCATGGACCCCGTGACCGGCGGCGGTGATTTCCCGACCGCCGGCGAGGCGCGGGACCGCTACGCTCGCTACCTGCGAGAACGTCTCGCGGCGCGGAGCATCTGGTTGGGTGAGGCGATCGCGGCGCAGGAGCAGCTCAGGCTCGAGCCGCCGCTCCACCTCAAGGCTCGGCGATGACGAGCACGACGCGAATCGACTACGACTTCGCCGTCCTTCGCGTTGTTCCGCGCGTTCATCTCGGCGCCTACGCCAACGTGGGCGTGGTGCTTCACGCGCGCACGCACGAGTTTCTCGGGTTGCGTACGCTTGCTGAGGTCAGTCGGCTGGCGACGCTCGCGCCCGGCGTCGATCCGGCGCTCCTCGCGCGATATCTCCAGTCGTGTGAGTTGATCTGCTCCGGCGACGAAAGCGCGGGCCCCGTCGCTCTCGCGCCGCCCTCCGAGCGATTCCATTGGCTGACGGCGCCGAGATCCGACGTTCTCCAATGCTCACCGGTACACGAGGGGCTGTGTTCGGACCTGAACGCGGAACTGGCGAGATTGTTCGGCCTTTACGTCGCGCAGTGAGGAAGCTGTTGTCACCCCGAGCGAGCAAAGCGAGTCGAGGGGTCTGCACCTCAACCCCAGGCTGCACGTGCCGATCCCTCGACTTCGGTCGGGATGACATCCATGCGCACGATGGCCGGATTCTCAAACCTCATTAGCTTCCAACCATTCCCGATCCCGGAGCCACGCCCGTGAACGAAGCTCAGCTGAAAGCATTGTTGAGAAAGACCCAAGCCGCTGCCGCTGCGGCGAAGCCCAAGAAGAATCGGAACTACGACGCCACCCTCGACGCCACGCGCCCGCCGCAGACCGAAGCCGAGGAGGCCGCGAGCTCCGATGCGAAGGACCTCTTCCAGCAGATGAAGAAGCGCGAGTTCTAGCGTTGCATCATTCAGGGTGAGTCTCGAGAAGATCGACCTGCGCGCTGCAGACGGAGCGTCCTCCGAGGTGTATCTCCACGGCGCGCACGTCACGTCATGGAGACCGGCGCCAAGTTACGACGAGCAGCTTTTCCTCAGCGCCGCGACCGAACTGCGCGACGGCGTCGCCATCCGTGGCGGCATTCCCGTCATCTTCCCGCAGTTTGCTGCAGAGGGTCCGCTCCCCCGCCATGGTTTCGCGCGGACGAGCATTTGGACAGACGCAGGTATTGCGCACGACCCGGATGGCGACGCGATCGCCACCTTCACATTCAGCGATTCTCCAGCAACGCGCGCGATTTGGCCCGTGGCGTTTGCCGCGACGCTCGCTGTGCGTGTCGGCGGGCGCCAACTGACCGTCTCGCTCACCGTCGAGAATACCGGCACCGAAGCGTTCTCCTTTACCGCCGCACTACACACGTATCTTCGCGTGCGAGATGTCGCGTTGGCCGAAGTGATAGGGCTGCACGGTTGCCGTTACCGTGAGTCGGTTGCGCCAGGCGTCCTTCGCTTCGATGGCGAGGAAAGCCTTCACCTCCATGGCGAAATCGACCGCGTGTACGTTGGGGCACCGGCGAGGCTCACCCTGCGCGAGCCCGGCCGTGCGTTGGCTATTCAATCGTCGGAATTCGAAGACGCCGTGCTGTGGAATCCCGGGGCGATGGCTGCCGGCCTCAAGGACATGGAGCCCGGTGGCGAGAAGCACATGCTCTGCATCGAGGCGGCGACAGTGCAGTTGCCGATTGTGCTCGACGAAGGTCGGCGGTGGTCCGGCGCCCAGACGCTGACCGTGCTGTAAGCTGATTCCACCTACATCTACAGGCGTCATGAGTGAAGAAACGTTGGGCCAGAGCGCGGAGTCGCCGCGAGAGGGATTGGCCACGCAGTTGAAACAGCTCGAAGCGTTCGTTGCGCGCACGGAGCAGTCTGGCGAAGAGCTGCCGCCTGAAGCGCTGGAAATGATCTCGCGCCTTCGCGAGATCGTGACTGCGCTCGACGGCCTCGCGGCGACCTTGGGCCACCCCGACGCTACGCCACCGGGAGAACCTTCGTGAACTCCCTCCCACGCCCTTCGGTATCGCTGCTGTTGATGGGCGCATTCTTCGTGTTCGCCGGCGTCATGCATTTCGTCAAGCCAGGTGCGTACGTTCGCATCATGCCGCCGTGGATGCCGGCACCCTTGGCGCTCGTCCTCATCAGCGGCGTCTTCGAAATCCTCGGTGGAGCAGGCGTCCTGTTGCCCGCCACGCGGTTGGCGGCTGGCTGGGGACTGATCGCGCTCCTCGTCGCCGTGTATCCCGCGAATGCGCAGATGTTGATGAACGCGTACGCTGAGCATTGGTCGGCGTGGTGGAAGCTCGGCCTCTGGGCGCGCATGCCGCTCCAGCCGCTGATGATTTTCTGGGTCTACCGTTCGGCGGTGCGCGCCGGCTGAGGGCCCGCACCTGCCGTTGCGCCGGAAGCGTGCTCACGCATTAGTATTGTCGCGAACCACCTGCCTCGACCCCTCCAAAACATGCGCCGACTCCTACTCCAGTTCACCGCCATCGCCACGCTTGCGTCCGCGGTGGGCGCCCAGCAGGCGAAGCCCGACACCGCAAAAAAGGCGGCGCCGCCCATCGCCGACAACAGTTTCCTGATGGAGGAGGCGTACAACCAGGAATTCGGCGTCGTGCAGCACATCAGCGTGTTCCAGCGGACGAAAGAAGGAAGCTGGGCCTACGCCTTCACGCAGGAATGGCCATCGCCCTCGCAGAAGCACCAGATCAGCTACACCATTCCGATCCTGCGCCCCGACGGCGGAAGCGCCGGCGTCGGCGACGTGGCATTGAACTATCGCTATCAGTTGTTGGGGGCTGAGGAAGAACCGTTGTGGTTCTCTCCGCGCGTCAGCCTGTACGCCCCCACGGGCGACGTCAAGCAGGGACGTGGGGCAGGCGGGCCGGCCATCGAGTTGGCGTTTCCCGTCAGCTATGCGTTGAGCGATGCCTTCGTCACGCACTGGAATGCGGGCGGCAGCCTCACGCGGGCCGACAATGGTTTTGGAAAGACGGCAACCACACGTTCGATCAAAGGGGGAGTGAGCGGGATCTGGCTCCTCGCACCGACGTTCAACGTCATGGTGGAAGCCGTGGCCTCGCGCTTTCAGTTCCTCACGCCGACGGGCGCCCGCGCGGAGGGCACGAGCTACGTCATCTCACCCGGCGTGCGCGGCGCGATCAACTTTGCCTCGGGCCTTCAGGTTGTGCCGGGCATCGCGTTTCCGATCGGTGTCGGCAAGAGCAGTGGGCAGCGCGATCTCCTGCTCTATCTCAGCTTCGAGCATCCCTTCCGAACGGATCCCTCAGCGCATTAGCTGGTCGGTCCTGAAAACGGGCAGCTCTGGCGCGGACACTAACTGACTCTGCGTCGCTCGCCCGTCGCTCTCGCGCGATGCACGTCGTTGGCCTGTGCCTCGCCCGACACGCTTGGCCGGATAGCGCGGCGGAGATCTTCGAGCAGCGCGTCTGACTCCGCCGCGTAGGAAACAGTGCCGAATGCGCGGCCTCTCCATGTATCCCGCCGCGATTCCTGCGGCTCCGCTGTCGCCTGTGTTTTCCCTGTGTCCGTCATCGCCAACTCCTTGGAGAGGTCGTGCCTATTCTCTCAGGCAACGGACGTACCAAATGGGCGTTTTCGATGTGATCCACGTCACGCCGATGACAAATCTCGAATAGCGTTACGTAACAATGAGGCCGCCAGGTCGAGTTTGTACGCGTTCTTCGACAGCGGCTCAGCGTCCAGCAGAGCGCGCTCGGCGAGGCCGGCGATCGTCTCGTCGTCGAGTCCACCGGACATCGTTTCCTCTTCGACGGATGTGTAGACACGATACGGACGCGGCGACACGCCCCCGAGCACCAGGCGCACGTCGCCATCCACACGGCGCGCCGCAGCGAGACTCACGAGCGCAAAGTCCCACGCTTCTCGCTGCATGAGCTTGATGTATTGCTGCACACCACCGGCAGACGCCGCGGGCAATCGAATGGCGACGATCATCTCGTCGTCGCCAAGGACGGTCTCCCGATGCAGTCGTTCGGACGGCAGCACGAAAAATTCCGCCGCAGCAACGGATCGCCGACCGGATTGGCCCGCGATCTCGATGTCGGCATCGAGCGCCACGAGTGCCACCGCAGGGTCCGAGGGATGCACGATCCAGCACGGACCCCCCTCGAGAATTGCCAGGTATTGGTTCTCCCCCTCCTTCGCCGGACAGTTCGAGCCCCCCGTCTTGTGACACGAAACGTTCTGCCGGAAGTACCAGCAGCGGGGGCGTTGCATCAGGTTTCCGGCGAGGGTCGCCATCGCCCGAATCGCCGGCGTGGCAACGGCATCGCAGGCGGACGCCAGCATGGGGAATCGTTCGCGGACCACGGCATTTTCGGCGATAGCATCGAGGCGGCAGGCGCCGCCAATCCGCACCGATCCGTCGGCCTGCGACACCACGCCCTGTGATTCGGCGAGCCAGCGGACGTCAACGACGGCGGACGGGGTGGCGAGCCCCTCGTCGATCGTGACGAGCAGGTCGGTTCCGCCGCCAAGCGCAACATGCGATGGCGCGGCGAGCAGGCGAAGCGCGTCAGGGAGGGACTCCGGCCGCTGGTACTCGAATGTCGACACAATCGCTCGGCGTGTGCGTAAGGATGATGCGAGAGCATAGTCGCGCGGCGAAGGCTCGGCCAGTTGCCGATGGTTGCGGAAGGGCCTTCAGCCTCGTCGATTTCCGGCGACCCAGTGGCACCGGTCTCGTCTACGGGGCCATGCTGGAAACACTTACGCGAGGTTCACGTGCAATTCACCGTCATCGGGCTGAATGTTCTCTATGCCGTCATTGGCGTCGTGCTCATGTTTCTCGCCTACCGAGCGATCGACCGCCTGACGCCCGAAGTGGATTTCCCCGCGGAGCTTCAGAAGGGCAACGTCGCCGTAGCGATCTTCATCGCCGCTATCTTTCTCTCGATCGCAATGATCATCGGCAAGGCATTGGGGTGAACACATTGGGATCCGCCACCGGCCATCGTCTCGCAGTGCTGCAAAACAGGTTCTCCACCGGCCGTCTTCTGCGGCTGGCACTGCTGGTGGCGCTCATCGTCACGCCGCATGCGGCTCACTCCCAGCGTGCGCGCGAGCGGATCAAGAGCGTTGGGCAGGCGATTGCCCGCGCGTCCGAGGCGCGCGAGGCGAAGCGCACAACGGAGCGATTCGATCCCATCTTCAAGAAGTACTCGAAGCGGTATTTCGGCGTCGGGACGGATTGGCATTGGTTCAAGGCGCAGGGCATGGCGGAGAGCGATCTCACGCCCGGGGCCACGAGCCGAGTCGGCGCACGCGGGATCATGCAACTGATGCCGTCGACGTATGGCCAGATACGGACGGCGCTGCCGCACTTCGGTGCCATCGACAATCCCGAGTGGAACATCGCCGCCGGCATTCTGCACGATCGCGACCTGTGGACGCTCTGGAGCCGCGATGTGGACGAACCGGAGCGCTGGCACTTCGTCTTCGCCGGCTACAACGCCGGTGAAGGAACGATCATGCGTGCACGCCGGGCGGCCTTTGCCGCGAAGCTCGATGACAGGACGTGGCCGAACATCGAAAGCGTCGCGCCGAAAGTGGAACGGTGGCGTTATACCGAAACGCTCGACTACGTGCGAAAGATCAAGGCGAACCACGCTGCGCTATCACCGTGATTCTTGCGGGTCACTCCGCGAGCCACCCTTCGATCATCGCTGTCACGCCCCGTCGCCGGACGTCGGCTATGGGCGTTGCCCACATGTCGATCAATCCTTGCAAGCGGTACTTGAAGCGAAACAATGTGAGCGCCGGCGTGCGGACATCGACGCCGCTGCTGCCGTATCCGTCGAGAAAGCGGCGCCCGGCATCTTGCCGCTCCGGCGGCGACAGCCCCTCTTCGAACTCGATGCACGTCAGGAAGCGCGCCGCGTCTTCGCCGCGCGCACACCGGTTGCCAAGGGCGTCGATCGACGGCTCGAACGAGGGGTCGATGATCGTTCCGCCGCCGGCGTCTCCATCGATGAAGATGTTGAAGGGCCCGAAGTCGCCATGCGTCCGTACGCGTGCGAGGCCGTCCGCTGTTGTCTGCGCCAGTCGGCGCTCGGTTTCGTCGAGTACCGTTCGCCGCAGCGACGCCGGCACGCGCCACTTCGCCGCCACCCTGTGCAGCCGATGTTCGATTGCGTGTGCGATCGCCGCAGTGGGATGTGCCCCCAGCAAGGGCACCGCATCAGAACGGTGCAGGGCTGCCAGCCACCGCCCGACGTCGAAGCAGTCCTGCTCGATCGCGTGCCGGCGCGACTGGGCGTGCAGCCGATGATCCAGCCGTTCACCCGTCGCGTGGACGGAGACCATCGCATCCAGCGGTGGGGGCAGATATGCGGCAGGGTCGGCAAGATCGAACCCGCCAAAGGGCGCGCGGTGCGAGAGAAAGGCCCACTCCTTCTCGGCGTCACGCGCACGCGCGTACCGCTTCACCCAGTATCGCCGCCGTGTTGCCGCACAACGAAGCTCGATGGCGTCGAGTGTCGTGATCTCTCCTCGAATGCGTTCCAGCACGTGTACGGTGAATGGCCCGCAATCGCGCATTCTCGGCGCGACGGCCAGCGCCGCCGTCAGCTGCCGCTCGAGCCGACTCATGGGCGGGGTCCTGGCCGGCGCGCGATGTTCGCGTGCTGACGCTCTACACGGAAAGTGCGGCGCTCGCGCGCGGGATGGGTCACTGTCCCTTGCTGATGCCCTTTTGGGGCGTGCTCGCCGAGCCGGCAGAGTGGATCGCGACGCTGCGCTTCGATCGCTTCGCCGAGAGTGGCCGTGCGCACTTCTCCCTTTCGTCGTCGATCGCCGAGGCGGACGTGGCCGTGCTGCCGGGAACGTGGAATCACTACGAGCGTCATCGGCAGACCGAGCTCGCGATCGATTTCGTCGAGCGGATGACCGCGGCTGGCAAGCAGACGATCGTCTTTGTCGATACGGATCGATACGAGCCGCTGCCATTCGCCAATGCGCTCGTGTTTCGCACGTCGATGTACCGGTCGCGGCGCCAGCCCAACGAATTCGCGCAGCCTGCGTGGAGCGGGGACCTGATGCGGCGCTATTGCAACGGTGTGCTGCCGTTGCGTGAGAAGCGCGAAGTGCCCGTCGTCGGATTCTGCGGGCTCGTGGCGCCCGTCGTGCGGCGTCGTGCGCTCGACGCGCTGCGAGCGTCGCCGCGCGTGGCGACCAGCTTTGTGGAACGCCGCGGTTTCTTCGGCGGGACGATCCGGTGGAGCACCGTGAAGGGGATTCATCAGCCGCGCTGGAACCAGAAAAGGGGCATCAAGGTGCGACGAGAGTATGTCGAGAATCTCGTCAGCTGCGACTACGTCCTTTGCGCCCGCGGCGGCGGCAATTTTTCACATCGATTCTATGAGGCCTTGATCTGCGGGCGCATCCCCGTCTTTGTCGATACGGACTGCGTGCTCCCGTATGACGGCCTACCCAGGAGCATGACGATCGACTGGCGGCGACACGCCGTCTGGTGCGACGAAACGGAAATCGCGCACATTGCCGACATCGTCGCCGACTTTCATCAACGCCTTACCGTGAACGCGTTCCGGGAGATGCAGCTGGCCAACCGGCAACTCTGGGAGGAGCGGCTATCGGCGCACGGCTTCTTCTCCTGCCTGCACGAGCATCTGCCCGTGTCGCAACCCGCTCGCGACGGTCAGTGAGCTGGTGCCGCTTCCGCGCCGTGAGCCGGCGCCGCCGTGCCGGCGGCCTGAAAGCGCACATCCGTCGGCGCCTTGTACGTCGCGTTGTGGACGTAGGCTGCGCCCGCGGCGGAGGCGATAGCGAGCAACACGACGAACGCGGCAACTCCCCATCCTTCCTGCTTGAACGGGATATGCCGGCCAGCGTGCGAATCGGTCGTTTCGTCCTGCATCAGCGTCTCCGTGTGGGTCGAGTTCCGCGAATAAGTTAGCCCGCCGAGTGCGGACGCAACAGCCGCACGGGTGCAGATTCTGCACGCTCGGGTTTTCCCTGACAGACAGCCGGAGAGGCAGGATCGATGACCACGAAACAGGCACGTGTGCAGGACACGGCAGGCATCGCGCGGAGGCCCCTTGGCCGAACGGGGGCCGTCGTTTCTGCCCTGGGCTTGGGCGGGTACCACCTCGGCCTCATTGGCTCCGAGCGAGAGGCCATCTCCATCGTGCATGCGTCGATCGATGCGGGCATCACCTTCATGGACAATGCGTGGGAGTACCATGATGGCAAGAGCGAAACGCGCATGGGGAAGGCGCTCGCCAACGGATGGCGCGAGCGTGTCTTCCTGATGACCAAGGTCTGCACGCATGGCCGCGACGCGAAGACGGCGATGCGCCAGCTCGAGGACTCGCTTCGGCGCCTGAAGACAGATCACGTCGATCTCTGGCAGGTGCATGAGGTGGCGTACGACGGAGATCCGGATCGTCACTTCATGAAGGGCGGCGTGATCGACGCGCTCGACCGCGCAAAAGCAAAGGGCCTCGTCCGATTCGTCGGCTTCACCGGACACAAGGATCCAGCGCTGCACCTGCAGATGCTGTCTCGCGGGTATCCCTTCGATACCTGCCAACTGCCACTCAATTGCTTCGACGCGACCTTCCGGAGCTTCGAGCAACAGGTACTGCCGGAACTTGCGCGGCAGGGCATTGCGGCGCTTGGCATGAAGAGCCTTGGCGGCGAGGGTGTCGCGGTCACCAAGCGCGCCGTCGGCGCGAAGGAGGCGCTGCGCTATGCAATGAGCCTTCCCGTTGCCACGACGGTCAGTGGCATCGACTCGATGAAGGTGTTGCGACAGAACGTCGGCGTTGCGAGCGACTTTACGCCGATGTCGTCGCTCGAGATGCAACGATTACGCGATCGGTGCGCACGATACGCGGTCGACGGACGCTTCGAGCTTTACAAGACGACGGCGAAACACGAAGGTGAAGTGGGACGTCGCCAACACGGCTTTCCACTGGATGTGACGTAGATCGCAATTTCGTGGCACGACGTTGGCGTACCGAATGGTCGAACACTTCGGACGATCGAAGCGTCATCCGCGCCTTACGCGCGGCTTGAACGTACTCGTGGCTACGAGGATTTTGACGACATGAAGCGCCCCACCACCCTTGCCGCCGTACTCGGCGTGCTCGCCGTGACTGCCTGTCAGGACGGCCCCTTTCTCCATCGCAGATCGCACCGCCACCCGCACAGAAGACGCTCCAGGCTGGTGCGGCCGCACTCGATCCCAGTCTCACCCAGCGGCTTGCCACCGCGCTCCCCACCGACCGCATCGAGGTGATTGCTACGCTCGATGAATCAGCAGATGTGCTCAACGTCACACGGGGCATCATGCAAACGGGCGCCGGCGTCATTCGTTTCCAGCACTTGCCGATGGTCGCGGCGCTGGCGAGCCCTGCAGAAATCTCTGCAATGCGCAGCGTCAGCGGTGTGAGTGGTGTTTACGCGAACAAGAAAATCGTCTACCTGCTCCGCGAGAGCCGAGCACAGATTCAGGCGGACCAGGTGCATGCGTCCGGGATTACAGGCAAGGGCGTTGGCGTTGCCATTCTCGATTCCGGCATCGACGGACTGAATCCGACGCTCACGTACCCCACCAAGACAGTGGCGAATGTAAAGGTCGCGTTCAGCGTGAAGGACCTCGTGACCTTCGGCGACGACCCGACGCTTCCCAAGCTCGCTGGCCAACTCGTCGCGGAGAATCTGCCGAACAGCGAGACTGGACTGATGGGACACGGAACACACGTCGCTGGCATTGTCGGCGGCGATAGCACCTCGGTGCAGAACGGGATCTACAAGGGCATTGCTCCGGGTGCGAAGCTGATCGGTATCGCCACCGGAGAGGGCCCGACGGTCCTCTACGCACTGGCCGGCTTCGATTGGCTGCTGGAACATCGTGAGCAGTACAACATCCGCGTCGTCAACAATTCCTGGGGCACCACCGGTGACTACGTTGCGGGCGACCCAATCAACGTCGCATCGAAGAAGGCTCACGATGCCGGTGTGGCCGTCGTGTTCGCTTCCGGCAATTGTGGTGTCGGCGGCGACACGGATTGTCCGCCAGCCGGCGAGAACCAGTTGAATCCGTATAGCGTCGCGCCGTGGGTCATCGGCGTAGCGGCAGGGTGCAAGTACAGTGTGCCGGATCCGACCAATTCCGTGGGATCGACGTGTCTCGACGCCGCAGGCAGAACCGTGCTTGCGAGCTTCTCGTCGCGTGGCCTGCCCGGGAGTGAACTCTATCATCCGACGCTGACGGCGCCCGGAGTGCGCATCGTCTCCACGCGGGCGTCAACGGGGCTCACGTTGAACGCGCTCGACGCGAACAGCGACGTCCGACTCTGCAATAGCAGTATCGCGAACCTCCAGTATTACACGTGCGCATCCGGAACGTCGATGGCCGCTCCGCACATCGCCGGCGTGGTCGCGCTGATGATCGAGGCGTCGAAGGGAACGCTGACGCCGGACAATGCAAAGGCGGCGCTCGTGAAGACGGTGACGAAGCTGCCAGGATACGCCACCTTCGAGGTGGGCGCCGGTTACGTGAACGCGCTCGCAGCGGTGAAGGCCGTCAAGAAATAGTCCCGCTCCTGTCCCTATCGGTCGAGAGAATGCATCCTTTCGGTATCTCGGGCTGTCACAAGAACGAGACTCTCCGACATGCATTCTCTCCTGATCGACCAACTGACTGCCGCCCTGGGCCAGGGCTACACCATCGAGCGCGAGCTCGGTGGTGGCGGCATGTCACGCGTGTTCGTCGCGTTCGACGAGGAGTTGCAGCGACGTGTGGCGGTGAAGGTCATGCCGGAGCATCTCGCTGCATCCGTCTCCGTCGAGCGCTTCAAGCGTGAGATCCTGCTCTCGGCAAGTCTCCAGCATCCGCACATCGTTGGTGTGCTGAGTGCCGGTGAGGCGGGAGGGCTGCCCTTCTTCGTCATGCCGTACGTGGAAGGGGAGTCGCTCGGCACGCGCATCGCGCGCGCGGGGAGCATGCCGGTGCGGGAGACGGTGTCGATTCTCAAGGACGTGTGTCGCGCGCTCGCGTATGCCCATGAGCGCGGGGTCGTGCACCGCGATATCAAGCCGCACAACATCCTCCTCGCTGCGGGAGCGGCAACGGTCACCGATTTTGGTGTCGCGAAAGCCCTGAGTTCGTCGCGGCGCTCCGGAGCCGACAAGCATGGCACACTGACCGGTACTGGCACCTCGCTCGGCACCCCGCTGTACATGGCGCCGGAACAAGCGGCGGCGGATCCCGATGTCGACCATCGCGCTGACATTTATGCGTTCGGGATCACAGCGTACGAGATGCTGACGGCACATCCTCCGTTCGCCGGCTTGGCGCCGCGCGCGCTGCTCACCGCACGCATGACGGAAGATCCACCAGCGGTCTCGACGCTGCGGTCGGACGTCCCGTCCGCCTTGAGCGACTTGATCATGCGTTGCCTCGCGCGCGAGCCTGGCGATCGCCCGCAAACGGCAGCGGAAGTGCTCGTTGCGCTCGACAATCCCGACGTGATGAGCGGTGCGTTCGCGGCCCCGCCGCGACAGAAGCTCGGACTCCACTCGTTGCGAGATTGGCGCTTCGCGGCGGCGGCCATCCTGATTCTCGGCGCGATGGGCACCGCAACCTACGTCGCTCGGCGTCCCGCAGCGGCCGTTGCTCCAGTGACGGTGGCGGCCGCTCCTGCCGCGTCCGCGTCATCGATCGTCGTGGTGCCGCTCGTCAGCATCGGGTCCGATTCCAGCAACGCCTACCTCGCTGATGGAATAACCAATGAGTTGGCCGCGGCGCTGGGTCGAGTTCCTGGTGTGCAGGTCGTTTCGCCAAGCAGGGCGGCCGCAATGCTCGCCGCAGGAAAGTCGCCGAGCGACATCGGGAAGGCATTGAATGTCGCGTTGCAACTCGAAGGAACCGTTCAGCGCGAGGGCAAGCGAATGCGCGTCACCGCGCGTTTGGTGGGCGTCACCGATGGCGTGATGCGCTGGTCGGACATGTACGAGCGCGATGCGACGGACCTCCTGACGGTTCAGAGCGAGCTGGCGCATGCGATCACCGATGCCGTGGGTAGCGCCATGGGGAGCCAATCCGCGCTGGCGTCACACGATGCCGATACGGTATCCCCAACAGCGACCAAGGAACTGAGTCAGGCATACGACCTGTACATGCGTGGCCGCTTTCAGCTGAGTCGTCGCAGCGCCCAGTCGCTTCAGGAGGCAATCAGCTATTTCGGCCAGGCGGTCAAGAAGGATCCACGCTTCGCCCCCGCGTACAGCGGGCTCGCCGATGCCCAGGGTTTGCTCCCGCTCTACACGAGCGTCAATGCGCAGGCGACGCTCACGTCAGCCCTTGCGAGTGCCGATCGCGCGATCTCGCTGGATAGTTCCCTTGCCGAGGCGTGGGCATCGCGCGGCGTGCTGCAGGCGAGGAGCTGGAAGTGGGCGGACGCCGAGCGCGATTTTCGGCGCGCGATTGCGCTGAATCCGCGGTACGCACCCGCGCAGCAATGGCTCGGCGAACTTCTCCTCGTGATGGGCCGAATTCCCGATGCCACCCGCTCGCTCGAAACCGCTGCGCAACTCGATCCCTCGTCGCCCGTGATCGTGGGTTCGCTCGGCATGACACTGGGTCTGGCCGGCCGCATCCCGGAGGCAGTTACGACCGCCGAGCGCGCGGTGTCGTACGACTCCTCGCTCGTGGTAACGCGCTTCATGCTCGGCGCGACGCATTTGTACGTGCACCAGGCGGCCAAGGCAATTCCGCCACTCGAGGCGGCGGTGCGCATTGACCCCGGTTCGCGCACGGCGCTTGGCCTGCTTGGCTACGCCTATGCCTTGACGGGTGACGCGTCGTCGGCGCGACGGACGCGAGCGCGCATCGAGTCGATGCCCGCTGGCCCCGGGACTGACGTCGCGATCGCGCGCATCGCGCTCGCACTCGGCGATACGGCGGAGGCGATTTCGCGCCTCGAACGCGCAGCGAAGACGCGCGATCCATTCTTTGCCACCGAGCTCGCGACGTCGCCGATCTTCGACACCATCAGGGCGAATCCGCGGTACGTCGCATTGTTGCGCGGGGTTGGATTGTCGGCCCGGACGAGTTGAGCGGAACGGCGGAGGTGCAGACCCCGCGACTTCGCTCGGGGTGACAGCCGCCGCAGAATTCGTCTCGGCGAGCGCTTCTCCATTAGACTAAAGCCGTCATCACAACGAGAGCGAGAATGCGCGCGATTCGAGTGCACGAGATCGGTGGTCCCGAAGTCATGGTGCTCGACAACGTGCCGGACCCGGTGCCGGGTCCCGGCGAAGCGCTGGTCCGGATGGAGGCGATTGGCCTGAACTTCATCGAAGTGTATTTCCGGAAAGGCCAATACAAGACGGCGCTTCCCTTCACGCCCGGTACTGAAGGCGCCGGAACGGTCGTCGCGCTCGGTGAAGGAGCCACCGGCGTCAGCGTCGGGGATCGTGTCGCGTCGGTGAATTTTGCGGGGTCCTACGCCGAGCTTTCCATCGCGAGGGCCGATCGCCTCGTTCGCATTCCCGATGGCGTCGGCACGCGCACAGGCGCCGCCGCGATGCTTCAGGGCATGACTGCGCACTATCTCGCGACGTCCGTCTATGCGTTGACGCAGGGCGATCGATGTCTGGTTCACGCGGCAGCGGGCGGTGTGGGTCTCATTCTTTGCCAGATCGCGAAGCGTGTCGGTGCGCACGCGATCGGCACGGTGTCGACGGAGGAGAAGGCCGCGCTCGCGCGCGCCGCTGGCGCCGAGGATGTCATCCTCTACACGAAGGAAGATTTCGTCGAGAGCGTAATGCGAATCACCGACGGGAAGAAGGTGCAGGTCGTCTACGACTCCGTGGGCGCAACGACGTTCCTCAAGAGTCTCGACTGCCTCGCCCCACGAGGGATGATGGCGCTCTTCGGCCAGTCGAGCGGGCCCGTCGCACCCTTCGATCCGGCGCTGCTCAATCCGAAGGGATCGCTCTTTCTCACACGTCCCACGCTCGCGCACTACGTCGCCACGAGCGAGGAGCTTGCGTGGCGCGCCGGCGACATCCTCGGCTGGGTGAACGACGGCACGCTCGACGTTCGCATCGATCGCGAGGTGCCACTTGTCCACGTGGCCGAGGCGCATCGAGCGCTCGAGGGACGCCGCACGACGGGCAAGGTGCTGATCGTCCCGTGACGTTACTCCCGAAGTGACGACGGCGTCCCGATAGCGATGCGTCGTGTCGCCGTGGTCCTCGTTGCACTGGCAGTCTCTGGCTGCGCACGCCAGCTCTATTCCACGTCCGCGCCAGCCTCGAAACCGTCGTCCACTCCGGTGACACTTGCTGGTGCGACCAACGTCGCGCGCCCAATTGTCACGCCGGTGTCGAGCGTGGAAGCTGTGGACTACCTCCTGGCGAGCGGGCTCCTTCTCCCCGTGGCAGGAGTGGCGACCGCGCAGTTGCGCGACACCTTCGACGAAGGGCGCGACGGCGGGCGCGTGCATCGCGCACTCGACATCATGTCGCCGCGTGGAACCCCGATTCTCTCGGCGGATGACGGGCGCGTGCTCCGAATAGGATTCAACGAGCTGGGTGGAAACAGCATCTACGCGAGTGATTCACTGGGGCGTGTGGTCTATTACTATGCGCATCTGGATGCGTACCGACCGGGGCTGGTTCAGGGCGCCCTGATTGCACGCGGTGACACGCTGGGATTCGTCGGCACCACGGGCAACGCGCCCAAGGATACGCCGCATCTTCACTTTCAGGTGATGCGGATGCCGCCGGACGGCAAGTACTGGGATGGCGACCCGATCAACCCGTTCCCGATTCTTCTCCTCACGCACGAGCACGTTCGGCCATGACACTGACGTCCAAGGAGCGCGCAACACTCCGCGCCGAAGCGCATCATCTCTCGCCCATCGTCCACATGGGTCATCAGGGGCTGACCGACGCGTTGCTCCAGACGATCGATGATGCGTTGCGCACGCACGAGCTGGTCAAGATCGCGATGGCCAAGACCGTTGACGTGAAGCCCAAGGACGCGTCGCACGAGCTCGCTGAGAAACTTGGCGCGGACGTGGTCCAGACGATCGGGCGGACATGCACGCTCTACCGGGAGAACCCTGATCTTGTGAAGAAGAAGGGAGCGTTGCCGGCCTGGAAGTGACTGATCTTGGGGACAGCGGACAGGGAACAGGGGACAGGGGACAGGGAACAGGAACAGCAGGGCTTGAGCCTTGTCCCGCCGTTCCTGTCACCTGTCACCTGTCCCCTGTCCCCTTAGCGCCTGCCGCAAACGCCAGGGCGTAAGCGGAATCTCAGTGACCTCCACACCGAGAGCATCCGCAACCGCGTTCGCTATGGCAGGCGCCGTGGGTATGATCGGCGCCTCCGCAATTCCGCGCGCGCCTGTGTGATTCGCGATCACATCCGAGCTCTCCACGAAGAACGCATCGATCGTCGGGATGTCCGCCATCGTGGGGATTTTGTAGTCGTGCAGATTGGGCGTCATTGACAGACCCAACGACGCGTCCAACACACGCTCCTCGAACAGGGCGAGCCCGAGTCCCTGAATGATGCCGCCCTCGAGCTGACTTTCGGCGAGCGTCGGGTTGATGATGCGTCCGGAGTCATGTGCGCTCGTAATGTGCAGCACGCGGACACGCCCGGTTTCGACGTCCACCTCGACCTCCGCAAACTGCGCGGCGAATGCGCAGATCGCCGTGTCCTTGGGATTCGCGCCACGACTCCCCTGACCGATGATCATGACGTCGCCGAGCTTCCGTCCGATCTGGGCGAGCGTCATGGTGCGATCGTCGCCGGCCATGGTGACGACACTACCGCGTAAGTCGAGGCGGTCGGCACTCACGCCGAGCAGCTCGGCCGCCGCCTCGAGAACGCGCTCACGCACATGGAGCGCCGCGACGCGCACCGCCGGACCGACCGACGCCGTCGTGATCGACCCCCAAGAATTCCCCGCGTACGGCGTGCGCTCCGTGTCACCCAGCACCGTCCGCACATCCGCGAGTCGGGCACCCAATACCTCGGCGGCGATCTGCGCGAAGATCGTCCGCGACCCGGTGCCGAGATCCTGCGCGCCCGTGAGCACGTCCACCGTTCCGTCCGGATTCAGCCGCACCGTGGCGTATGCTGGTGGCCCGCCACCAGCCACCCAGATCTGCGATGCCATCCCAACGCCCCGACGCAGCCGAGCGCCATGCACGCGGGTGGCCGCGGCCTCCACTCGGCGATGTGTCCACGCAAAGCGTGCGGCACCTTCTTCGTAGCACCGGTCGAGATGCTTGGCGGAGTACTCGCGGTTCTTGTCCTGATCGCGAGGAGCATAGTTGCGCCGGCGAAGCTCGAGTGGGTCGATGCCCAACTCGCGCGCGAGCGCGTCCATCGCGCACTCCAATGCGAACGCCCCCTCCACGTGTCCCGGTGCGCGGAAGGAATCCATCGCACCGGTGTTGAGATGGACGAAGGTCTCACTCGTGCGCACGTTGTCGCACTGGTACATCTCGTGGAAGATCTTCGCGGGACTCGCGAACCAGCCACTATAGCCGTACGCGACGGTGACGTCTGCCGAGATCGAGACGAGAGTCCCATCGTGGCGCGCCGCCAACGTGACGCGCTGCTGTGTCGCGGCGCGGTTGCCGGTGTCCGTCTGCTCCCCTTCTCGGTCGAGCACGCACCGCACCGGCCTGCCGAGCTGCTTTGCGAGAGCAACCGCCGTGTAGGTGTGCGCGGCGGCGTAGTTCTTCGCGCCGAAGCCGCCGCCCATGTAGTCCTTCATCACGCGAACACGATTGAGCGGAAGACGAAACGCGCGCGCGACGTCCTTCCTCACCTGAAAGATGCCCTGCGTACTTTCCCACACCGTGAGATGATCGCCATTCCACTCGGCCACTGCGGCATGCGGTTCGAGTGGTGAGTGAAGAGCGCACGGCGTGCGATACTCGCGCGTGATGACGACGTCCGCACTCGCTCTGGCGCCATCGGCGTCGCCTCGCGCCGAGATTCGCGGCTGGCCCTCGGGAATGTTCCCGCCGGGGCGCACCACCGGCGCATCGGGAGCGAGCGCCTGTCCGAGTGTCACCGCGTGGGCCGCCGCTTCGACCTCGAGCGCAACGAGCGCGCACGCCTGCCGCGCGATGTCGAACGTGTCCGCGCAGATGGCCGCGAGAGGCTGGCCTGCCCAGTGGATGACGACATCGAACAGCGGAGCGCCCATGTGCGAGATGCCAGGAACGTCCGACAACACGAGGGAGCCGCGCACGCCAGGCAGTGCCAGCGCCCGTGAGAGATCGAGGAGGGTAACGCGGCCGCTTGCAACAGGAGCGCGAACGAGCGCGGCGTGGAGCATGCCCGCTCGTTGCGTGTCTGCGGTGTAGATGGCGCGCCCGGTGACTTTCTCGAGCGCATCCGCTCGCGGAACGCGTTGACCCACGATGGTGAGTGCCGCGTCAGCACCCCACGGCGTCGGCTCCAGATCCGGGAGCTCGAGGATCTTGATCTCCTCGCGCCCCTCGATCTCCACTTTCGTGCTGGTGAAGCGTCTACCCGGCATTCGCGGCGCTCCGCTCGGCGGTGGCGGCAGCGTGGATGGCGCTCACGATTTTGGGATATGTGCCGCAGCGGCAGAGGTTGCCGGCCATGGCGCGCCGAATGTCGGCGTCGCTCGGGGCCGTGTTCCGATCGAGTAGGGCGCGCGCCGCGACGAGTTGTCCAGGGGTGCAATAGCCACACTGAAGCGCATCGGCGTCGATGAAGGCCTGTTGAATGGGGTCGAGCGCGCCGTCGCGCGAGAGTCCTTCGACGGTCGTGATACGCTGTCCCTCACAGGAGGCCGCCAACGTGAGGCACGCGTAGGCGAGCCGCCCGTCGACGAGCACGGTACAGGCGCCGCACTCACCGCGTCCGCATCCCAGCTTCGTTCCAGTGAGCTGGAGGCGGTCCCGGAGCATGGTGAGGAGCGTCTCGTGCCCGGCGCAGGCAACCGAACGCTCTTCGCCATTGACCGTGAAACGCATACTTGGCTCCCCTGGTTTCGGAGGTTCGGCACCAAGCCTCCCGTTGTCGCATCGGTGATTCGCATTATCTTAGCCTGAGCGCCCTTTCTTCGCAGCATCATCGAGGCGATCAATGCCCTACGTCATTACCGAAGCCTGCATCAACACCAAGGACAAGGCGTGTGTCGACGTCTGCCCGGTGGATTGCATCTATGAAGGTCCAGACCAGCTCTTCATCCACCCAGACGAGTGCATCGACTGCGGGGCATGTGAGCCGGAGTGTCCCGTCACGGCGATCTTCCCCGAGGAGGATGTGCCGTCCGGAATGAAGCAGTACGTCCAGCTCAATCGGGACGTCTTCAAGAGCGACAACCCACCAGGTCGCCCCACGCGATAAGTCGCGCCGCCGGGAGCGGAAGTGCTTCGCGCGCTCACGTTCGACTACTGGGACACGCTCTACGAGGGCGGCCGGCTCGCCGAGCGTGTCGCGCTCCGCCGCACTGCGGTCGGCGCGTTGCTGGGCGCCTATGGCCGAGCGCTTCCGGAGGAGCAGCTTTCCGCATTGTACGACGAATCGGGGAGTGAGGCCGAACGTTGGTGGCGGGAGGAACAACGGGGCTACAAGACGGACGAACGCCTCCGCTGGATTCTCAAGCGCGCCGCCGTGACGCCACGGGAAGGGTGCCAACACGTGGCCGCCGCGGTCGATGCGGTCGACAATGCGCTCCTCATGCTGCCGCCCGCGATGTTCGCCGGCGCGTGGCGGATGCTTCGTACCCTGCAGCGCCGTTTCACCCTGGCGATCATCAGCGACACCGGTTTCGCATCGGGGCGCGCGCAGGACCGTCTCCTGGAAAAAGATTCGGCGCGCGACTTCTTCTCGGCGACGATTTACTCGATGGACGTGGGGCACGCGAAACCGCGCGCCGAGATCTTCCAGGCCGCGGTCAATGAGCTGGGATTCGCGCCAGGCGAGATTCTTCACATCGGCGACAATGAGCGCACGGACGTCCGCGGTGCGCTCGCGGCGGGTTTTCGGGCTGTCCGGATCGACGTCGCGCGTGACAGCGGGCCGAGCGAGGCGGAGTTCGTGGCGAGATCGTTTGAGGAACTGACGAACTACCTGATCACCGCGAGCTGAGTCGCCGTTCGCCTCGCCGTCTTCGCCGCACACGATGAACTTGAGCCTTCGGCTGCTCAGGATTTGAGGAGCGGATTGAACGGATGCGACGAAAACTGCCGAATTTCATTGGTCAAATCGTGCTTTTTCCGTTGCATCCGGTCAATCGATTTTCAACTCGGTTTCCGGCGTGGGAATTCGCTTCATCAGACGCGGCCGAGTGAACGCTGAACAAGAATCCGGGCGATCGCATGCTCAGAACAATTCCCACCCATAGTGCTGCTTCGCCCAGAACAATCCGGTGATCACGACGTACTGCATGAACGTCGAGATCTCGCTCCGCCACGCTTCGCCCCAGTGATGTTCGCCTTCCTCATCTGACCCGGGCGGCCGCGGAAACCAGCGGGAGGTGCGATCCTTGTACTGGAGATACTCCGCGCCGAAGATCGACTCGAGCACCCCCTCCTCGTAGCGCACGATGAGCGTGTACTCCACGGCAAACAGGACAATTGCGATCGGGATGAACCACAGGACGCCAGAGATGACCGCGAATCCGATCCAGATGAGGAAATTCCCCACATAGAGCGGATTTCGCATCCACGCGAAGATCCCGTAGGTCACGAGCCGTTGCACCGTGCGTGAGCGCCGCCGCGTCACGGTTCCTGCCGCTGCCACGCCCGCGAGACGGATCGCCTCTCCGAGCACGATGAACAGGAATCCGAGAATCCAGTTCATGGCATCCGAGACGCCGTGCGCGAGCAGCGGTACCAGGAGGAAAGGCACAGGGAGCCACCCGCGGTGCCGGAACAGAACCGCGCCGACCCGCGCGCTGGGCCGCCGTTCGGCCTCCGAAATCGGCGGTTCGGGGACAGCGTCGATGGGCGTTGAAGGCATGACGAACTTCAGATACGGGTGAGAAAGGTGGGACTCCAAAGGTCGCAGGGGCGTCAGTCGTACACCAGCCGTGCGAGGAATTCGCCCACAACGTGGTTGAAGGCTGCCGGCCGCTCGAAGGCGCATGCATGACCAGCGCGCTCGAGCACCTCCAGCGTGCAATTGGGGATCGCTGCGGCGAGTGCGCGAAGCTCCTCGGGAACGGTGAAGGTGTCTTCCGCGCCGCTGACGACCAGTGTGGGGAACTCGATGCCGGCGAGCAGATCGGTCGAGTCGCGCCGTTCCGCCATGGCACGGAGCGCTCCGGTCACCCCATCCGCTGGGGCATCCGCCATCAGGCTCCGGAGCCGCTCCAGCACATCAGCGCGTGAATCGAAGGTCGTTGAACCGACCATCGCGCGCAGCTGCTTCCCGGCGAGCGCTTCGACGCCACGCTCCTCGACGAACGCGATGAGGCGCAGGCGCATCTCTCGCGCTTCGGGCGTGTCCGCGGTGGCACGCGTGCTGGTGAAGATCAGCGCCCGAATCCGGTCCCTGTGCCGACGGAGCATCGACATCGCGATATATCCGCCCATCGAGAGGCCACAGACAACGGCCCGCTCGATGCCGAGCGTCGTGAGGAACGCTGCCAGGTCATCCGCGTACTGGTCGATCGACCAGGGCGGCGCAACGGAGGAGCCGCCAAAGCCACGGAGGTCCGGCGCAACGCACCGCGCCAGCGTTCGCAAGCCGCTGAGCTGGGCAGACCACAACGTCCGGTTGTGGGGCCAACCATGTATGAAAAGGATCGGGACACCACCGCCGACGTCGTCATAGGCGATTTCGACGCCGCCCGGCAAGATCGCAATCATTTCGTCGCGTGCTCGCCGCCTTCGGGCCAGTGCGGGAGCAGTGTGCGCCACTCTTCCGGCACCCGCACCGGCTTGCCAGTCCGGTCCAGCGCGACGAACACGATCGACGCCTGTGCAACGATCACGTTGCTTCCCACTTTCCGCACATCCTGCTTGACGATGTAGCTGGTGTTCTTGACCGCGAGCAACCCGCTGCGAATGGCCAGATCATCGCCAGGTAGCGACTGCGCGAAGTAGTCGATGTCGACGTGCCGCACGACGGAGTAGATCGGCACCGTGGCGAAATCCCGCACGCCCCCTACCTCCTCGCGCTCCAGCAACTCCCACCGCGCCCGCTCGAGGAATGCGAGCATGGTCGCGTGGTTCACGTGGCCGAGCATGTCGCAGTCGGCGGGATATATGTGAAAAACGACTTCAGGCAGACGATCCATTCTCGTGTCTCCAGTTGTTCCGGGGTTCACGTGCAGATCCCTCGACTCGCTATGCGCGCTCGGGATGACAATTCAACCGGCACCCCGAGCCTGTCATCCCGAGCGAAGTCGAGGGACCTGCACCTCCGGCCCTATCAGCTAGACAGCCAGCGTGCATCAAAGGTTAGCCAGAAGAGAATTCGCTCGGCAGGGATGCGGCGTGCGCGGTCGAGCGCTACGGCGAACGCCTTCGCGCTGTAGGTGCCATCGAGCCGAGGCCCGCCGCTCGCGGCAAGAGCCGCTGCCGCAGCGCGCCCTGCGTCCGTTTCCCGTCCATAGCCGCCGCCGAACGCAGAGCCGTCGATCTCGAGCCTCGTCGGATCGAGCGGTGGCAGCTTGCCGCCGACGAGCCCGTGAAGCAATGCGCGCGTCTGCCGTGCGAGACGCAGCACGCGCCAGCGGTTCGCCACAGCGATCGGCACGACGCGCGCGCCGACCACGCGCGTTGTTGCCCCCGCCAGCGACAGCCCGACCAGCAACCCCGCCACGGTACCGCCACTGCCAAGCGGAACCACGATCGCATCCGGCATCGGCAGTCCCGCTCTCTCACACTGGCTCGCGAGTTCGAGTGCGGCGCTCACGTGACCAAGTGCTCCCATCGGCACACTTCCTCCGGCGGGGATCCAACGGACGCCTGGCCGACGCCGCCGCCACCAGGCACGCGCATACGCGTCCGCTGGCGTGCGGGCCCGCGTCACTGAGGCGAGCTGTTCCAGTCGTTTCGACGTCGCAAGCGCGACGTCATTCATCTCCTGCGCCCACGTGATCACCTCGGTGCGGGCACCAAGGCGGGCCGCGTAGTGTGCGACAGCCAGCGCGTGCGTCGAGCCGGCGGCCCCCACGGTGAGAATCGTCTCATCGGGGCCGACGCCGGCGAGGAGGCACTCAAGTGCGCGCACCTTGTTTCCGCCGAGTGCCGGTGCGCTCAGGTCATCGCGCTTCGCAGCGAGCAGCGTACCGCCGACGTTCCATTGCTCGACGGGCGTTTCAGACACGCGCAGATCGACGCGGGCGAGCCCCCGTGCGACGGTGGGAAAGCGCGTGAGCAGAGCGCGCACGCTACGAGTGCGCGCCGTGTGCGTCGTCGATTGGTTCGTCGAGGTCCGCCGCGAACACCGGATACGTCCACGTCCCCTCGACGGGAAGCTTCTCGAGGTAGAGCATCTGGAAAATGACGATGACCGTCGCCAGCAATGGTACCGCGACCATCAGCCCGATGAAGCCAAAGATGATGGTGAGAAGTGCCTGCACGATGACGGTAAGGGCAGGCGGGATGCGGAGTCCCTCCTTCATCAGCAACGGAATCAGGATGTGCCCCTCGAGAAACTGAATTCCCCAGTACGCGAGGGCGAGATACCCAGCCTTTTCCGGCGAATCCAGAAAGCCCATGGCCACGCCGGGCAGCGCGCTGAGAATGGGGCCGACGGTCGGGATGAACTCGAACAACCCCGCAAGCACGCCCAGCGCGAGTGCCGCCTTCACCCTGAAGATCAGGAGCACCGTCGTCGTCACGATGCCAATGGTCGCCATGGCGATGAGTTGCGTGATCAGCCACTTGCGAAGCACCGTCGCGATGCGGTCCATCATGACCACGCCTCGCGCACGACGCTTTGCTGGAAGAAACGACAGCAGGCCTCGGCGATACAGTTCCGGCTCCGCCGCGAAGTAGATGGCGAGAAACAGGATGATGAGAAGCCCGCCGAGCACTTCGACGGTCGAGGTGATGAACGGGAACAGATAGCGCGACATTCCGCTCAAGCGCTCGCGGAGCTTCGACTGGATTCCCGACGCTCCGGCAGCGTCAGAGTCGGCAGGTATCTGCGGCGCCCGAACCGCCGGCACCGCTGGAGGCGTCACGGCAGGAGCAGGCGTCGCCGACTGGGTTTCCGTGACCAGGAGCCCCAACACGCCACTCTGCCGTTTCTTCACCCACTCCTGCACACGATCGGCTGCCTCGGGGAGCTTCACCCGGAGTTCGCCGCCTTGTTCCCGGAGTGTTGGCGCGACCCATGCGCCAAAACCGACGAGCAGGCCGACAAAACCCAACACGATCGTCGCGGCGCCGACTCCCCGAGGTATTCGGAATCGCTGGAGCTGATCGACTCCGGCCGACACCGCGATTCCGAACAACATGCCGAGAAAAACGACGAAGAAGAGCGAACTGGCAATCCAGAACAGCTTCACGGCGAGATACACGGCCAGCACGATGGCAGTCGCCCGAATGATGTCGCGGTTCCTCCACCCGACCGCTCGGCGGTTGCGACTTCCGCCGCCGATCCGCCCGCCCACCGACGCGCGTGGACCCGGCCTGACCCCGCTGACACGCCCGACCCCCGTCGTTTGGCGCTGTCCGGCCGTCGTGGCGCGAGGCACGGGGGGCTGCACTGGGCTATCCGGGCTCTGATCAGTCATCGAGGTGCATGAGAGGGCGGGGCGAAACAGGCGTTTAGCTTTCGGAAGCTTGGCGTGCAACTCGATACATTACGCCGAGTTTCGATCCAACAACAGTGAGGAGCAGCGTGCCCGACCGCGCGACAGCCGCATCGTTCGAGTATCTCGACAGCATTTCGGCGGTGGAGCACTTCACCGACGAGATCGCGAGCATCACCGAACTCGCGCTGGACACCGAGGGGGCGAGCTTCCACCGCTTCGTCGATCGCATCTATCTGCTTCAGCTCTCGACGCGAGACAGACACGCCGTCATCGACCCGCTTCCGATCGGCACACCGCCCGGGTTGGGCCGTCTGCTCGAGCGCCGCGATGTCCAGGTCGTGTTTCACGATGCGGACTACGACCTGCGACTGCTCCGGCAAGACTACGGCTGGAAGACGAACAACATTTTCGATACGCGGATCGCCGCGCAGCTGCTCGGCTACACCGCATTCGGACTTGCCGCGCTCCTCGAGCGCTTTTTCAGCGTGAAGCTCGACAAGAAGCATCAGCGGGCCGACTGGTCAATGCGCCCGCTCACGGCGGACATGCTCCACTATGCGGCGCAGGACACACGTTTCCTGTTGGCGCTCAAGGACCACATGACGGCTGAGCTCGAGCGCATGGGGCGACTCGGCTGGGCGCAGGAGGAGTTTGCGCTGCTCGAAGGCACGCGGTGGGCGGACGAAGAGCCTGGTATGTCGTACCTCAAGCTCAAGGGCGCGCGCGACCTCACGAGGCGCGAGTTGGCGGTGCTGCGCGAGCTGGTGCCCTGGCGCGACATCGTGGCCGGCCAGTTGGATCGCGCGACCTTCCGCGTGCTGGGCAACGAACAACTCTTCGACATCGCGCGGCTACAGCCGGTGACGCGTGATGCCCTCTCGAAGATCAAGGGGATGCCACGAGGCATCCTCGAGCAGCGCGGCAGTGAATTGCTCGATGCCGTGCAACGAGCGCTCGCGGTGCCGGAGTCCTCGCTGCCACGCTTTCCGCGCGCGCCGCGGTGGGAGAAGGACGCGGAATTCGACGCCCGCGTGAGTGCGCTCAAGACCGCTCGTGACGAAGCGGCGAAACGGTTGGAATTGGATCCCGGCGTGCTGTGCTCGCGCGATCGCATGGAAGCGGTTGCACGAAAGAATCCGGCATCCATCGAAGAGATGGACGAGGTGACCGAGCTGCGAGCGTGGCAGCGGGCGGAGCTCGGCGCCGCGTTTGTGAAGGCGCTGGATCCCCACCGGAAAAGTGAAATATCACCCTACCGGGAGTAGCGGGAATGTGGCCAGGCCCGGGGCCGCCGTTTGCCCGGGCCTGCTGTTCGCCCCAGCCCGGGCCCGCGCCCGCGCCCTATAGTCCCATGTAGGCGCGCACGCGCGGCTCGATGCGATCCGGGCTCCACATTGGCGCCCACACGAGGTTCACGGTGACCGTCCCGACCCCTGGGATCGCCTTCAACATGCGCTCCGCGTCTCCCATGATTTCCGGTCCGCTCGGACAGCCCGGTGATGTGAGCGACATGTCCACCTCGACATCGTTCTCGTTCACGACCCGCACGTCGTAGACCAGTCCCAGGTCGACAATGTTGAGGTTGAGGTCGGGGTCCTTCACTTTCCGCAGTGCGAGCTTGGCCTGACCGAGACTGAACTCGGAAAACGCCGCGCCACTGCCGGGAGCGTTCTCCGGCGCTGCTGCCTCGGATATCGTTTCGTCCGTCATTCGATGTCACTCCTTCCGTTTCCGGAGTATCATCACGCGGCGTCGTAACGGCAATCCATTCGTCGGAGCTTCCCTGCATGACTTCTTTTCGCGCGCTCGTTGCGGCAGCGCTTCGTGCACTACGTGACGGATGGATCGTCGTCGGGCTGTCATTCGCGCTGCTGGTCGCGATCGAGGCGGTCTATCGCTCGCAGAGTGCAGCCCGGCTCGCCATCGGCCGCCGGCTACACCCAGCGCCGCCAGAACCACCGAATCCCTTCGACCGAACTCCATGGGCGGCGGCATACTCTCTCGATGAACCGCTCGAGGGGCACCTCCTCTGGAAACCGTACGTCTACCTGCGGAATCCCTCGTTTACCGGTCGCGTCGTGTCGGTCGATACGGCGGGGCACCGAACGACGACCCAGACGCTTCGCACGGGGACGAAGCCGCTCGACGTCTATTTCTTCGGCGGTTCGACCGCGTGGGGCTGGTTGCAGCGCGATTCCTTCACCATCGCATCCGAGATGGCGCGCCGGTTTTCGAGTGCCAATGTTCGGGTCACCAATTTCGGCGTTCCCGGATTCGTATTCACGCAGGAGTTGCTCGAGCTCCAGCTGCAGCTTCGTGCTGGACACGTGCCCGATGTCGTGGTGTTCTACGATGGTGTGAACGACGTCTGGGCGACACTACAGGACGATGTCGCCGGGCTCACGGAGAACGAAGCGAACCGCGCGCGCGATTTTGCCGAGGGCCGGCGTCGGGTCGCAGACAGTGTCCACGGTGTGTTTAGTGACGTGAAGGCGCTGGGCCGCGCCGGTCTCGTACTCGGTGACCGTCTTCGCTTCGTAAAGCGGCTCCGAGGCCGCCGCCCGCCATACCCAGCGCGCATTTCGGCAGACTCGGCGACGAACAGCACCTGGCACGTGTACGCCGAAACCGCGCGGATCGCGGAGTCCCTCGCGCAGAGGTACGGGTTCACGATTGTCTACGTGTGGCAACCGTCGCTCTTGTCCTCGCGAAAGCGACAGACGGCTCGAGAGGGGTGGCTCGTGGGCGACTTTGCCGATAGCGTGTTCGGAACGCGATTCCGCGATGTCATGCTGGCGATTCCCGCGCCGCTCACGCGCGAAATGGCGAACGTCGCGCCCGGCCGGTTTCTCGATCTCACCACGCTTTTCGACCGCGACACCGGCGAAGTCTACGTCGACGTGTACGGCCACACGTATGAGTCGGCCAACCCAGTGCTGGTGGAGGCAATGCGTCCGCTCTTGTCGAGCGCGATCGCCGACTCGAGTGCGCGAACAGCGCGTCGCAAATGGCTGGACGCGGGGCTACCGCGCCGCAACTAGCGCTTCTTCTTCGTGGTGGCGACGGGCTTCTTTTTCGTCGAGGTCGACTTGGTGGACTTGGCCTTCGAGGACGGTGACGAGCTCTTCGTCCGCTTTCCCTTGCGCGCGCGCGCGGTGCGGACCGGCCTGTTCCACCCCACCGCCTTGTCGGCGCGGAACTGCCTCGGCATCGCGATCGGGCCGCCGGCAACATCAGTGACGGCGAGGGCCGCCGCGTCTGCGAGATCGGCGCGAACGTCCGAGATGACCTTCGCCGGCCGACGAGCCTTGGCGGCGTGCACGCGGTTCGTCAGAAGGATGACGAACATCTCGCGCTCCGGATCGATCCACAGCGAGGTGCCGGTATAGCCCGTGTGTCCGTACGCATCGGCGCCCATGTACTTGCCACAGCCACCGGTGCCGGCGCAGGTGTCCCACCCAAGCGCGCGCGTCCCCGCGGCCCGTCTGGTGAAGAGCTGGACCGTGGTATCGGCAACGATGCGCGTGCCGTTGTAGCTCCCGCCGTTCAGCAGCATCTGTGCGAACACCGACAAATCGGTCACGGTGCTGAACAAGCCCGCGTGGCCGGCCACGCCACCAAGGGCGTAGGCATTCTCGTCGTGCACCTCACCGCGCAGGGGATATCCGCGTGGAGGCGTAATTTCCGTTGGTGCGATACGTCCGCGAAGCGAGGCATCGGGACGGAAGTGCGTGTCGGTCATTCCGAGCGGCGTGAACACGCGCGCCTGAAGGAATTCGTCGAGCTTTTCGCCGGTGATGGCCTCGACCGCGAAGCCCAGCATATCGGCGCCCAGGTCGGAGTACTCGTAGTACTGGCCGGGGTTGGCGAACAGGTTGGTGGAAATGACCGCGGCGCGCGCTTCCTCGGGTGTGTGCGCGACACGCCAGAGGTCACGCCCTGCGGGCAGGCCGGAACGATGCTCCAGCAGCATGCGAATCGTGACGTTCTCCTTGCCACCGCCGACGAACTCCGGGATGTACATCGACACCCGATCGTCGAGTGAGAGCTTTCCCTCGTCGAACAGGAGCATCACCGCTGTGGTCGTGCCGACGACCTTCGTCAGCGACGCGAGGTCGTAGATGGTACGTTCGGCGACGACCGGTCCAGATTCCTCCGTCCAGCCGAGTCGTCCAAAGCCCTTTTCCCAGACCGTGGCACCCTTGCGACCGACGACGACCGATGCACCGGGATATCCGCCGGCCTTCAGTCCGCGTTCGATGACTCGATCGATCGTGGCGAGACGGGCCGCGGACATGCCAACAGCGGAGGGCAGCTTGGCGGGCAGCCCTTCGCTTCCCACGGTGCTGTGCGCCGGTGGGACTGGATGAATGAACGCAGCAGCCAACAAGAGGCTCAGCAACGCGATACTCCTTTACGGCGGAGACTGACGTCCCCATGTGGGGACACTATAGCAGGAGGCGTGCTCGGGCTGGTAGGAAATAGCCCGTTTATCGTACGTACAGTTAGATGAGGCCGTTGTTCCGCATACACCTTGAAATCTCGACGAGTCAAAAGGCGAACTGGTAACGACGCCCGCTGAGAGCTGACCGCTGACAAGCTGTTAACTGGGGATGAGCTCGAGCCCGAGCCAACCGCGTGCTTGGCCGCGGGCCGGGGCTACGGCTCGGGCCCGGGCCTACCTGCAGGCTGGGGCTCTGGGCTCGGGCTCAAGCCTTCAGCCTGCAGACAACAGGCAAGTCCAGCCACGTCCATGTCGGTCGTCCGGCCCACGCCCAAGCACAGGCCAAAGCCCGGGCCTGAAGGTCAGCCCCCAACCCAGGCCGTAGCCCAAGCCCGCGGCCAAGCCCGCAGTTGGCTCGGGCTCGAGCTCGAGCTCACCATCCCTTCGAGGATGAGTAGAAACCGATCGACTGCAAATTCCGTAGGTTCACTCTCAATCAAGCATCAAGTTTGATGCAACCCTTTGGGGTGGCCCTCGTGACAAATGAGTTGGACGTCATGGAGAATGAACAGCTTACGGTACAGCGCGCCATCACTGGCGATCAAGCGGCCATGCGAGCCCTCTGGACTCGGCATGCACCGCACATTGATGTCGTCGTCAGGCGGCTCGTTGGGCACGACCCCGATCTTGCCGCCGACGTTGCGCAGGAAGTCTGGATTCAGATATTCCGGGCGCTGCCGACCTTCCGCGGAGACGCGCAGTTCGGAACGTGGGCGCATCGAATCGCTGTCAACCGCACGCTCAATGCACTGAGAAAGACCAAGCGATCAGCGGCGCTGGAGGTGGAAGTGGACGATGAAAGCGCTTCCGTAGAACCCGAAGCAGAACGGGCGCTGCTGGCGTCCTCGATCGAGGATGCCGCGAACAAGCTGTCGCCCGGCGCGCGAACGGTGTTCCTGCTGCACGACGTCGAGGGTTTCACGCACGAGGAGATTGCCGACCAGCTGGGCATTACGGCGGGCGGCTCCAAATCGCAACTTTTCAAGGCGCGCGCGAAGCTGCGCGTTCTTCTAGCTCACCTGGTCGATGCACCCATACGACACACGATTCGCACGAATACCGGGGAACATGCTGCACCTGCATACTGAACGACTCGCCGCGTTGAGCGACGAACCGGCGACGCCAGAGGAAGCCGCGCATCTCGCGAGTTGCGACGTCTGTGCGCTCGAGTTGCACGCGTACGAGTCGTTGTTGGCCATGGCGGCCTCGGAGCGCGATTCTTTCGGTTTGCCATTGACGCGGTGGGATGCCATCTCCGCGGCACTGCAGACGGAACCATTGGTTGTTTCGGCACCGGCGCAGGTGCGCGCACCCAACCGGCGCATGCTGCAGATTGCGGCCGGCCTGCTACTCGTCGCCGGCGGTGCGATACTCGGGCGCGTGTCCGCCGGCGCAAACGCGCTTCCTGACGGGAATGCCTCGCTGGCGAGTACCTCGTCAGGCGTCACGCGAACCAACTCCATCCCTACCGATTCCATCGCGTTCAGGACGCTTGATGAGGCGCGCATGGCGCAACAGCGGTCCGAAGCGATTTACCAGCAGTCCACGGCGTTTCTCGCCCGCTACGACACGAGTGGTGCGGTCGTCGGGAGCCCCGTAGCGTATCGCTCCCGTCTTGCGGCGCTCGACCAGATGCTCAACACCACGCGCGAAGCCATGCGCGACGTTCCGCACGACCCCGTCATCAACGGCTACTATCTCACTACGTTGGGTCAGCGCGAGGCCACCTTGCGGCAGATCAACACCGCGCTGCCCGCGTCGCTCCGCGTGAACAGCTTCTAATGTCTGATATTCGCTTTCCGCTGTCCGCCGTGCACGATCCGGCGTCCGCGATCCGGCATCCACTATCACACGGCGAGTGGACCGGCCGTGGATCCATCGCCCTGTCGGTGGCATTCGTCATCGCAGCGGCTGCGTTGCCCGTCGAGGCGCAGCAGCGCGTCGAGGTGACCACACGTGCCAGGGCGCCCCGCGCCGAGGCCGGTGATTCCACGGACCTTCAGGTTCGGCGTCTTCAGCGCCAGCTCGATTCGCTCACGCGCACGATTACGGAAGACGGTGATCTCACGAGCGCCGATCGTCGCCGGGTGGAGACGGAGATCGGGAGTGCCCTCCGGCGGCTCCAGGACCTGACGCGCACGGAACAACAGGTCGAAGCGATGGCGCGCGTCGGTGAGATGCGCATTCGACTGATGCCGCCGAATGCAGACCGCGTATCCACGGAGATGTCGCGGGCGCTGATGCAGGTCCAGGAGGCGCAGTCCGCCCTGCCGCGAGGATGGATCGGGCTCGAGGTGCAGGGGGCGGCGCTGCCGCCGCGCATCGTTCACGGGGAGTATGTCATCCACTATATGTCGTATCCGCGGGTCATCTCCGTCGAGCCGAACTCGCCGGCGGAACGCGCTGGGCTGACCCTCAATGACACGCTGATTGCGTATGACAGTCGCGAGGTGCGGGGCAACGATATTTCGCTCACACGGCTGTTGATTCCGAACGCGCGATTGAACGTGCGCGTGCGTCGCGATGGAAAGCTTCGCGACTTTCCGGTGACGGTGGCGGCGGCTCCGTCGCGCGTCACGCTGCGCCGCGGCGATGAGGTGCAGGAGATGAGCGGCGCCTGGATTGTGGCCGGTGTGCCAGACGCGCCGGGTTTCCCGCGCATGGCTCCGCCAACGCCCACGGCCGCTGGCGGCATGCGCGCGGTTCGCACGCAACGGCCAGAAGGCGCGCCGCAACCGCAACTCCCCGCGATTGCGCCTGCCGCGCCGACACCGCGGGCCGGCGTGATGTTCACCTTCTCCAACAGCGGTGTCGCGGGCGCGCAGCTCGTCAGCATCACGGAAAACATGGGCAAGGCGATCGGCGTGGCGTCGGGTGTCTTCGTGACCGCCGCGCCGCCGAGCTCACCCGCCGCGGAATCCGGTCTGCTCGATGGCGATGTGATCGTCAAGGTGAACGGTCAGACGATCCAGACAGTCGCGCACCTCCGCGGCATCATTGGATCGGCGTCGGAGAATGGCGAACGATCTGCCGAACTCGAGATCGTCAGGCAGAAGAAGACGCAGCGGCTGACACTCAAGTGGTAGCGGACGCGCTGAAGAAAGCGCTGTAGGCGCAGCGGCCAGCGCGTTCGCTCGCGCTCACTTGACCGCTCACTCGCTTGCGCTCGTCGGACGCGAGCTGCCGCCCGTTAGATCCCGCCGAGTATCACGTCGAATTGCCGTGTGATGGCGTCGCGGACGGCATCGGGGATTGAAAATGCTGCGACGAAAGCAGCTCGCGGATCTGGCGGCGCGTTTCGGCCCGCCTGCTGTAGGTAGTAGCGCATATAACCCGGCGCCGCGAGCGGACTCACCCGCTCCAGCAACAGCGCTCCCGCGCGCACCGCGGCGGCCTGTGCGTAGCGCGTCGTCAGTCCAGCGCGCTGATCGGCGGGCGTGGTGTTGTCGGTGATCGCGGTGTTTGCCACGTTGCCGGTGACCTCATGCGCCATCACGTAGAGCACAACCTCTGATTCGGCGGTCGTCTCCGGCGCGGGGACGGCCACGGCGTTGTTGGACTTGGTGAACTGCACCGTCCGCCCCTCGCCTCCCAGCGGAAGGGAGAGATACACCTCGCCGTTCTGTTGTTGCGTGTTGTTCAGGAAGCGTTGAAGGGCGGGCCGCCATTGGCGCTGCCAGAGTGAATCGACGTGGCGCGTCACTGCGGCGTGCGCGGTGGTTTCCGAGAGCCAGAAGTCGTGATAGAACTTGCGGCTCTCATCATCGGCCGACTCGGTGAGGAGCCGCAGCCACTCGCGATCGGCGGCGGATTGAAACGCGCCGCCAAGCACGGCGAGATACATCCGCATGGTGGGATCGTTGCTGGCGCCAGGATTCCCACCCGACCGCACGAACAGGTCGATCGCCTGGCGCATCTGTTCCCACGATGCGAAGTACATCGGGACAAACTGGCCATTCGTCGCGAGCGACGGCTCGACGTTGATTCGCGCGACCAGCTTGTCACGATTGGCGTCGAGCAACGAGGTGATGTTGCGTTGCCGCCGCACGCCGGCGATTCGATCGCGATAGCCGCGCTTGAAGTACGGCACGAGGGTCGTGTCGGGGGCCAGCATGGCGTAGGCGTGCAGCCAAAGGTCCACATGCTCACGGGAGCGCGTGGGCCAGGTAGTTTGAATGAGCGGAGCGGGAGCGGCCGGCGGATTGTTCGAGCCCGTGACAGGTCCCGATGCCGGCGTCGGCGTTGGTGTTGGCGTAGCGGTCACACCGCCGCAGGCGGATGCGAGCGCCAATACGGTGGCGGACGCGAGTCGGATGATTCGAAGGGTCGTGCTCATAGCGGATGAGAAAGGGAGGTCATTGGCGCCCGCTACTTCCGCAAATCGGGGTCCGTCATACGAAAGGTCAGTGCCCCAATCCAGGCTGCATCTCGAGGTAAGGACCATCTCGTGAAAACGAGTTTCTTGTTTGTTGTGAGAGAAGCCCGACTTGGCGCACCAATCGCCTGTAATTCAGCTCCCCCCGGCACTCCGCCCGCACGTCACACAGAACTTCCACCCACGCTCCAACTCGCTTCCGCACGCCGGACAATGCGAGACCGTGAGATCCTGGCCGCAGTGCGGGCAGAACGCGATCTCACGCCCAGGGGGGAGCGCACCCTTGCAAAAGGCGCAATTCTCCCCGTCCTCCGGTACCGTCATCGGCCTCGTGGCGCGGCGCGGCGCACTCGAGACCGAGGCGCTACCTCGCGGCTCCGTCACCGATGCCGGCGTTCCGGTGGACGATGGCGTGCCGCCTCGAATCGGTGTCGGGATGGCGCCACGGCTGATCGTATGGCCGGACGACCCCGCCGCCGGCGTCGGACTATCCAACCGCTGCAACGCTTCCGGCGCGAGTGCCACATGCTCGTTACCAAAGTCACGAATCCGCGCCGTATCCGGCGCCGACGTCGCGCGCTCGGCGGTGAGTTGGTCGCGCATGCGATCGTCGATCACCAGGTAGCCGTTCGCGCCAGAGAGCAGCTCGAGCAGGGTATGCTCGTAGTCCTGGTTGGTCTCGAGCCCGAGTTCCCGACGGTGCAGCCGGTACGGGAGAATGGTCTGGTACAGTTCACCCACCTGAAACGGCTGCGTCAGGTACTGCGGGAAGCTCGCGCGAATCGTCCGCACGAGGTGCCGGTACATACGTTCGACATCAGTCATGGCACCCTTTGCGTGAAATCAATGCGGCGCGTTTGCTTTGTGAATCGCGGATTCAATCGAATCCTGCCGCGCCTGCTGCAGCTGTTCGATCACCTGCTGTCGTTTGAGGTGGTCATCCTTCACTTTATATACCCCGACGATTTCCAACGCCCGCTGCTTGAGACTCGGGCCGCCGGACTCGCCCTGACGGTAACCCACGGTGTAGCCCGTGGTGGCGCCTACGAGGAAGATGATCGCGAGTCGAAACATGCGGTCCTCAGAGGTTCGTGAAACGTGATTAGCCGGGAGACACCGGCCGGGTGCGGGGAAGGGGGCGTGCGGCGACAAACTGCCGTGCTGCGGGGAACGGTGCGGGTTCGACGACCACTCGCTTCTTGCTGCGTTGGGCGGCGAACCAGCTATCGAATTCCGACGAGCGTGCGCCTAAGGATGATGTCTGCTCCCTGGCGGCCGCAACCGCAAGATCATTCGCATATTCGTTCTGCGGATGGCCGGCATGGCCGCGGACCCACTGCCATTGCACGCGATGCGCTGTCGCGACGTCGACGAGCTCCTGCCACAGTTCCAGATTCTCGATCGTGCCCTCGCGACGCCGCCATCCGCGCGCGGCCCAGCCGTGGACCCATTCGGTCATCCCCTTGACGAGATACTGCGAATCACTCGTGAAGACGACGCGGAAGCGTCCGCCCTTGCGGCCAATGACGCGGAACGCCTCGATCGCGCTGCGCAATGCCATCCGATTGTTGGTCGTCGCGGGTTCGGAGATCCAATAGTCCCACCGCGTCAGCCGTTCCGTGGCCTCGCTCAAGTACTCGATGACGCCGGCCGCGCCGCCGGGGTTCTGGCCTTCGCGACCATTGCCGAGGCACGATTCGTCGGCGTAGATGGCGACGAGCGGCAACTCGTCGCTCACGATACGACCTCGATCGCTTCGAGCTCATCGATGTACAATGTGAACGTGTCACCGGTTGTCGGGTGATGCGCATCGAGCGCCTCGCGCCCGCTCTCGACGCGCATGCGGTCGACCACGATCATGAACTCGCTGCCATTGCGATAGACGGCGAGCCGGCGGCGATCAGCGATGGCGCGCTCGAGGGCGTCGTACTGCGCCGACGTGAGTTGCGTAATCTTGTTACGACCGGGCATTGAGGAAAACTGGTAGTTGGCAAACTGCCACAAACGTACTCGGTACTTCGTCCACCACAGACGTACGAGGTACCCTGACCCGGTACCCGGACTTGCATCCGAGCCAAAGAGAGCCATCGAACCATCGAACAGAAACTACAACACTGACGTACGCCGTACTTGGTACAACCACTGACGTACGAGGTACCCGGAACCTTGTACCGGGACTGGCCCTCCTGCCAAGAAGAGCCATAGACGGCAGTGTCGCGCTGCGAGCGTGTCGCCTCACGACATCTTGCCCGGGCAGGCCCCAAGGATGCCGTTGATGCCATCCAAGGGTTCGATGGCTCTCCTTGGGTTCGATGCCAGTCCGGGTACCTGGCACAGGGTACCTCGTACGTATCTGGTTTTCAGCTAGCTGAGCCACCGTTGCGCAAACAGCGCCAACGCCTCTACCGCCTGATCGATCTCTCGCAAAGGAAGGTACTCCTCCGCCGCGTGCGCCAGCGAGATGTCGCCCGGTCCGAACAGCACCGTCGGAATTCCAGCGGCGTTGAGCAAGGATGCGTCTGTCCATGCCGACATGCCGGCGATCACGCGCGTTCCCGTGCACTCCTCCACGGCCGCGGCGAGTTGCTCCACGATCGGTTCCGTCACGGCGACGTCACTAGGCTCCTGCGCGAGGAGCAGCCGGACGTGTGCTGAAAAGGTATCGCGCCGTTGCCGCACCGCGGCGCATGCCCACTCGACTTCGGACAGGATGTCGTCTGCGGTCTCACCGGGGAGTGTGCGTCGCTCGATCTTGAGCACGCAGCGGTCAGGGTAGGTGGACATGCCGATCCCGCCCTCGATGAACGACGCATGCACGGATGCGCGCCCGAGAAGTGCGTGGACCGTGAGTGGAAGTACGACGGCATCGATTCGGTCCAGCTCCGCGAGGAGGAGTCCCGCGTGGCGGATGGCATCGACGCCGAGCTCCCATCGGCTGCCGTGTGCCGCCTTGCCCGTGATGACGACCTCGACCCACACGAAGCCACGATGCGCCGGCATGACGGCAAGCTGCGTGGGTTCGGTGATGATCGCCGCATCGGCGCGCACGCCGCGGGCGATGAGCGCTTTCGTTCCCGCACTCTCGAATTCCTCGTCGGCGACCGCGGCGACAACGATCTCCCCCGGCAACCCCGCGCGTGCTGCGCGCCACGCCGCCGCGCACATGGCAGCAATGCCCCCCTTCATATCGCAGGCGCCACGACCGTAGAGACGTCCGTCCCGTTGCACCGCCTCGAAAGGCGGGTGGATCATTCCGTCAATGCCGACCACGTCGAGGTGGCCGTTGTACATCAGCGTCCTGCCATTCTGCGCAGAGCCGATGCGCGCCACGAGGTTTGGCCGACCAGGCGCCGCCTCATGCATCTCCGTCGAAAACCCCCACGCCCTGAGCACATCGCGGAGCAACTCGGCGCAGGCGCGCTCACCGGGGCCGTCCCCAACCAGCGACGGATTCCGTGAGTCGACACGCACCAATGCTCTGCATAGAGCGCCGGCGTCGCCTGGTTCAATATGGTCGGTCGGCATCATTCCGTGGTAAACAATCGACTCTTTTGACCGCAGAGGGCGAGAGGAGCAGAGGGCCGCAGAGGAAACTACAAAGGTGCAGGCCCTACGCGGAGTTTACCATTGAGGAGCGCGAGTGACGAAGGGCTCAGGGCGACAAAACGAGCGGAAGAGTGCATCATATCCACACGCGATCACGCTTTTCCTCTGCGCCCCTCTGCTCCTCTCAAGCCTTCTGCGGTAAGATCAGTTGTCGTTGTTGCTGCTCTCGCGACAAGCTCATTGTGACGCCAAGGTCGGCAAGAGCGCAAACCCATCGTTATCCACCTCGAACTCAAGACGTTCGCCCAGCGGAGCGAGCGCCTGCGCCAGTTCGGTCTCGCGTCCGTCAGCCGCAATCGCCAGCACGCAGCCGCCGCCGGAGGCACCCATGGCCTTTACGCCGAGCGCACCAGATCGCATCGCCGCGTCGGTGATGGCGTCTATTCGCGGTGTGGTGATGGAGGGATGCAGTATACGCTGATGTGACCAGTGCTCGCCGATCATCTCCGCGAGCGCACCGAGATCACCGGAGCGAGCCGCGCTGGCCATGTATGCCGCCAACGCCTTCATGCGCGCGAGTGCACCCACCACGCGGGCTTCCCCCGCCAGGTACGCGTCGCGCACGGCGAGGATCGTGTCCCCGGAGATTCGCGATTCTCCGGTGTATACGAGGATTCCTCGGCGCGACAATGCAGTGCAGAAATCCGCCGAAACGGGAAGCTGCGTTACGGTGACATCGTCCCCAAAGGTGAGCAGTAGTGCGCCGCCGTACGCCGCAGCAAAGTGGTCCTGATATCCGCCGGGGACGCCCAGTTCCTCCACCTCCGTCTCCCTGCTGCGCATCGCGAGCGCATGACGATCGATCGCGTCGCCAGCTCGCACGGCGAGCGCGCCGGCAAGTGCAACGCCCGCTGCGGAGGATCCGCCAAGCCCGGCGGCAATCGGGAAGTCGCTCGTGAGCTGCACACCGGAGTCATGCGCCGCTGACCGCCGGAGTGCTGCTCGTACCAGGCCATCGAGAGCGGAGGGATCGCCGGTATCGCCGTCGGTTACGATGGCCGTCGCGTAGCGTGCGATGGCAATGTTGCAGACGGCGCCCCCTTCGCGAGCGCTGTAGGGGGGGACGTCAGTCCACCCCCCGCCGAAATCCAACCGGGTTGGTGCGCGTGCGGCGATCCGCCGCACGGCGCTACTTCTTCTTCTTGGCCGGTGCCTTGGCGCTCTTGTCAGCCGACTTGGAGCCGGCTTTCGTCGAGCTGGCGGGTTTGCTCGCCGTACCCTTTGCTGGCGCCTTGGCCGCGGGTTTCGCGGCGGCCTTGGGGGCCGGCTTCGCAGGCGCTTTCGCTGCGGGCTTGGCGGCCGGCTTGGCCGGGGCGGGTGCTGCCTTCGGCGGCGCCGGCGGCGGTGGAGGCGGCGTTTGCTTGACCTGCGCTGGTGTGGGAACCGGCGGGGTGGCGGGCCGCGGGCCGCCAGTGCGTAGCGAGAAGGCGCCAGGGCGTTGCGGAGGCGCAATGAGCGCTGCCGCCGCATTGGCGGCATCGCGCGCCGCCTTGTCGACCGCCGCCTTGTCCGCGGCGATCTTGGAGGCGGTGGGGCGACCCTTTTCGCTGGAGGGCTTCTTGGAGTGAGCCTCCTCCGCCTCCCGGATCAGCTTGTCGGCCTCCTCCTGCGTCATCTGACCGCGTCGCACCATGTACTGCACGAGGTCGCGCGCGCTCTCGATCGCGAAGCCGGCGAGGCCGGCCGCCGCGCTGATCACGTCCTTCATGGCGGAAGAGACCTTGCTTCCGGCCTCCTGGCTGATCAGCTGCGCACGTTCGGCCATTTCGGCCACCGTGTCGCGCATGTCGGCGCCGCGGTGTCCGGGTCCTCGACGTGGGGCCGCCGGTGCGGCGGGAGCCTTGTCCTCGTCCATCTCCTTATCCACCATGTCGACGGCCGTTCCATGCTCGGGGGAGGGACTCCCCGTTTAATTGAAGGTCATGCGATCGCGCACTAACTTCCTGCGCGCCAGATCTCAGGCCCGAATTATCGCGGCAAGTATATGATTTTTCGACAGCTACGCAAGGTTTACTGACACACCGCGCGAACCTTTTTCGCGACGTTTTCCACGGTGTTCTCCGTGAATGCGCCGAGAGAATCCCACTAAAGATATAACATCATCGCGACACTTACATTGCACTAAATGCTCACCAAGACAAAAATAGTGGATTTGAGCAGGGTGTTGGCGGGGCCACTGTGCACCATGATGCTGGCAGACATGGGTGCAGAAGTGGTCAAAGTGGAGCGGCCTCATGCGGGGGACGAGACGAGGGGCTGGGGGCCGCCATTCGATGGGCGCGGAGAGAGCGCCTACTACCTGAGCGTCAATCGAAACAAGCTCAGCACCGCGTTGGACCTGGATGATGCGGCGGATCAGGCGGTGCTCGTGCGGCTCATTAGCGCTGCCGACGTGGTTGTGGAGAACTTTCGCCCAGGCGTGATGGAGCGGCGCGGATTGGGCGCCGAGTCCATGCGAGCGATCAATCCGGGGCTCATCTGGTGCACCATTGGCGGCTTCGCCGATACCCCAAACCGGCCAGGCTACGATTTCGTCGTTCAAGCCGAGTCCGGTTGGATGTCGATCTCGGGCGAGCCGCAGGGGGCGCCGATGAAGCACGGCATGGCGCTCGCCGACATTCTGGCCGGAAAAGACGCCGCGATCGCCATCCTCGGCGCGCTGGTCGAGCGCGCACGAACCGGTGCTGGGCGCACCGTGAAGGTCTGGCTCGAGGAGACGGCCGAGGCGGCGCTCGTGAACGTCGCGCAGAATGCCCTCGTCTCGGGGAATGCACCGAAGCGGTGGGGTAATGCGCACGCCAACCTCGTACCGTACCAGCTCTTCGATGCGGCGGACCGGGCGATCGTGATCGCCGTCGGGAGCGACGCGCAATTCGTCGCATGCATGCAGGCATTGGAGTTGGAGGAGTTGGCCTCCGATCCGGCGCTGGCGACCAACGCCGGGCGATTGGCCGAGCGCGCGCGCGTTGTATCGGCCATGGGGGCGCGTCTCGGCGAGCGAACCGCGGATGCGTGGCGAGTACGGTTGGACGCCGCAGGCGTGCCGAACGGCGTGGTGAAATCGGTACTCGAGGTGTTGGCAAACCGGGAAGGGTCGGCGCTCTCGGGGATGCCGCCGTCGGTCCCGGGTTCGGTTCGGCTACCGCCGCCAATGCTGGGCGAGCACACGGAAGTGGTACGGCAGTCCGGGTGGGGAGCATTTGCCTAGGCGCCGTACCCCGAGCGCCTGATCCAAGGGCTCCCGTTACGACCCCAGCTTGTCCGTCGTCTGGTGGACGTGGGAACCCGATCTGTTGTAAATGCTGGGCCTGCCGCCCTGTCACAAGCGCGATTTCTGCGTTACTCTATCGTCGTGAGGACGACAGAGCAGGAACTGCTTATTGATCAGGACGATTCTGATCAACGCATCATTCAGCGCGTGCTCGCGGGCGACCGCGATGAGTTCACCGTGCTGATCACTCGGTACAGCGATCCGCTGTACCGACACGCACTCTGCATGACGGGAAGTCCGGACGTCGCAGAGGATATCCTGCAATTGTCGTTCATCAAGGCCTATCAGCACCTCGCGGAGGTTCGCGGGCGCTTCGACGCGTGGGTCTTCCGCATCGTCGCCAATGGGTGCAAGGATTGGCTCAAGAACATTCGTCGCTCGCACCTGAGCTACGAGGAAGACGATCAGCCGTCCGCTTTTGCGACTCCCGAAGAAGAGCTCGACCGCACGGAACTTCGTACTGATCTGGATCTCGCCCTTTCGACATTGCCGGCGTCGCTGCGCGAAGCGTTCGTGATGAAGCACGTCGAGGGCCGCTCGTACGAAGAAATGGCCGACCTGCTCGGTACAACGGTTGGCGCATTGAAGATGCGGGTACATCGTGCACGAGAAGCGCTCCAGGCCTTACTCGAGGAAAAATACGCCTAACATGATGTTCGACGATCTTCACTCAGACGGCGCCAGCGAGAGCCGGAAACGGGAACGTTCGGGAAACGACGAGCGCCCGCTCGCAGATCGTGAAGTTCCGATCAACCCACCGAGCGACATGACGCTCGCGAAGTCGGTGCATGCGTGGCTCGACGGCGATACGCCGGAGCGCGATGCCCGCCGAGGCGAGTGGTCGCGTGATGTCGAGTTCTGGAAGCGACTCGACGATGATCTTGCGCGCCGCCGCCGGATGCGTACGCCTGCTGGCTTGCAGTCGCGCATCATGGACGCCATCCCGCAGCATGCGCCGGTCGTCATCACGCCCTGGTGGCGGCGCGAGTTCGTCGTCACGCCGTCGAGTGCGTTGATCGTCGCTGGGGCGCTCATGGCGGCGACGTCGGCTGCCACCGTGGCGATGCTGAAGTAGCCAGGAGACAGGGGACAGGTATCAGGCGACAGGAACAACATCAAACGGCCGCGCTTCGCAGCGCGGCCGTTCGTCTTACTTACCCTTCAATTGCGCCTCGAGCCTGGCGACTTCGAGCCTGACTGCGTCAACCTGAGGCTGCAGCACCCGTTCGACCTGATAGCGTAGCGCGAGGTAATGCCGATACGCTTTCAGCGCGCCATTTACGTCCCCAGTCAATGCGGCGAACCGGCCTTCCTCCCGCAGCAGTGTCGAGCGATACGGATCCTGACCACCGGTGTATCGGTCGCCGTGGCGCCGGACCGCGGCGAGCGCGCGCTTGTAGTCGCCACGTTGCTCGAACAATCGCGCAACAGTGAGATTCTCGAATGCCGCGCGCCCTGCGTGCACACTGTTGTAGTCGACTTCTCTCATGAGCGAGTCGAGTCGCTCGATCGCTGCACCGGCGTCGGGCCGCTTCGCGATGTTGGCAAACATGGCTTCGATCACGACGAACGATGCTTGCGATTCGGGCTCGCGACCCAGCGGTGACCCGGCAAGCGCCGCGCGCATCTGCTCGATCGACCGTCGCGTGCGTGAGGTGTCCCCGTTGGCGAGGCGGTACGGTTCCGTCGCGCGAATCGTGCGAATCAGCATGGCGCGTGACGCGCTGTCGTTCGGTGCTCTCGACTCTTCGCGTGCGAGAGTCTTCATGCCATCGGCGGCAAGTGTGCTATCGCCGTCGCCGATCATCGCGTTGCGAACCTTGAGGACGGCAACGTTGATGTCACCGCCCGAATCGGTCGCGAGCAGGTACTTCCGGTTCAGCGATGGGCGACCAAAGACCAGCGACCACTCAGCGATCGCCGTGGTCACCTGCGCGACGGCCGCGCGACTCCCGTTTTGCGCGCCGCGATACATCGAGTCGAGCACCACCCATGCTTCCGGCGCGCCCGTACCGTCATTGGCTGCTGTCTGGACAACGCGAAAGGGGTTCTTCTTCCGCAGGGAGTCGAACAGAACCGCCGCGTCCGACTTCTTGCCTGTCTTGACCGCTTCGTACCAGCGATGCTCGAGCACCCAATAGCGAGCGGTATCCGCGGCCAGCCGAAGGCGCTCGGCGCGCCGCGACGATGTGAAGTCGCCGAGCTTCACCGCGAGATCGATGAGGTGAATTGCCGCCGGCGTGTATGTCGAATCGAGATCAATCGACTTGTTGAACGCCGCCAGTGCGTGCTCGTCGGCGAGCGAGTCGACAATGTGCCCGAAGTGATACAGATAGTCGGCGTACAGATACCACGCCTCCGCGCGCTGAGGCGCCATCGCCACGTAGTTCTGAATGTCCTTCCACCGCTGGACGGACGAAGTGGCGCCGGGATAGTTCGATCCCGCGAGCGCAACGAGCAAGCCCTGGTCGATCGGATTGAGCTGCGCCTTGTTGCGCCACGCGACGGTCGTGCCGAGCGCGGTGAAGTTGTTGTCACCGTACCACGCGGCGGCGAGGCGGAGCCCGATGCCGGCGAGCGCGAAGTTCGAGTCGGCGTCGATGGCGTGCTTGAATGCATTCGCTGCCGCCAGCGAGCTCGCCTTGCGCAGGAGAGCCTGACCTTCGAGGTATGATCGCAACGCCACGACCGAGTTCGTCGTGATGTTGCCCATCCGCTGGCTTTCCTCAGGCGCGATCTGTTTGAGCAGCGCCACCGTCATGCGGTCCACGAGCACGACGAGACTGTCCGGCGACCCTTCCACGCTGATCGACTCTCCGGTGCGGCCGCTGTTCACGTCAAGGAGGCGAACGGAGAGCACGAGCTTCGATGGTGTCCCGACGACGTCGCCGAGCAGCAATTGTCCGGCGCCGAGCGCGCGCGCGACACGGCGGGCACGATCCTCGGGCAGGTCTTCGTCGCTCGAAGTCGACGCGGCCCTGAATGCGTGAACCACGCTCCGCGGGTCCGCCATCCTGAGCGTTTGTGTAGTCAGCTTGGTCGCGAGGAGGTCGATCATCCCTTCGCGCAGATAGCGGAGGGAAGGATCCGCAGAGGCAACGCGAAACGGCGCGGCCGCGATCAGCTTGTCGTCGATCGCCGGACCACGCGGGCGCAGCAAATAGAAAGTGAGGCCACCGAGGACGGCCACGGCCACCCCGCCCGATGCGAGCAGCGGCATCCGACGCATCGTGCGCCACAGAGACGGCCCGGAGCGATGCATCTCTCCGCTCTTGGCCCCATCGAACGCAGCGATGACCTCGAGGAGCTCGGCCACAGACGCCGGCCGGTCGCTCGGCGCCTTTTCCAGCGTGCGCATCACGAGCTCGGCGACCGCATCGGGAACCTGCGGTGCAATGTCGCGCAGTGGTTTGGGCGTCTCCGCGATGTGCGCCGCGACGATCTGCTGTGCACCGGTGCGCTCGGCGAAGACGTGCCTGCCGGCAAGCAACTCGTACGCGATCACGCCCCAGGAATAAATGTCAGCGAGGTGATCGACGTCGCCGCCGACGGCCTGCTCCGGGGCGATATAGCCTGGTGTTCCCAGGGACATGCCCAATTGCGTGAGCGCTTCCGAACTTGGCTCACTCCGGCCGCTGGCGACGGCGATCGCTTTCGCGATGCCAAAATCCGTAACGACCGCCGAGGAGCCCGCGAGCAGGACGTTCTCGGGCTTGATGTCGCGATGCACCACGCCCTCGCCGTGGGCGTAGTCGAGCGCGCGCGCGATGTCACGCAGGATCGAAATGGCTTCTGAAAACCGGACGGCGCCCGCGTTGATCCGGTCGCGGAGCGACCGTCCGCGCACGTACGGCATGATGTAGTACGGCATGCCGTCGGCGGTGCCGGTCGTCAGAATCTGGACGATATGCGGATGTTGCAGCCGCGCCGTGATGAGGATCTCCCGTGCGAAGCGGTCGGCGTTGAGTCCGGCCGCGAGCTCGGGCGCAAGCATCTTCACGACGACTTTGCGGTCGAGGGCGCGCTCGGTCGCGAGAAAGACGCACGACATCCCGCCGCCGCCGAGCTCGCTCTCGATGATATATGCGTCGCCGAGGGTGGCTTTCAGTGCGTCGAGAATCTTCGGCAGGATGAAGGGTGGCGTGGCGCGGCTCGTCCGCTGTTTAGACGGGCGATTGTGGGAAAGAGTTTGCTCCGCGCGCCGCGTCGGGTCAATCGCCCGGCGGCAATGTCAACCCTTTCGCCGCCGCCGCTGTCTTATCTTCGACAAAGTCCAAGAAATACAACGGTCGGGGGAGAATGGCGGACCATCTCGGGGAATTCGAGCAGATTGTGCTCCTGGCGCTCGTCCGCCTGGGGAGTGACGGCTATGGCATCAGCGTACGGGATGCGATCGCCGAGCGAACGGGCCGCGAGGCGGACTTCGGAACCGTGTACACGACGCTGACGCGGCTCGAACAGAAGGGGTACGTCTCCTCGCGTCTTGGTGAGGCGACGCCGGAACGTGGCGGCCGGCGCAAGAAGTACTTCATCATCACCGCCTCGGGTCGGGCCGCACTGGTCGCGGCATTGCGCGCATTGCGTGCAATGACGCGCGGCCTCGGCCAACAACTGGAGCTCCGATGAGCGCGCGCCACGGACGTCCGCCGAAACTCGCCGAGCGACTCCTCGGCTGGCTCCTGCCGCGGGACCTCCGCGAGCCCTATCTCGGCGACCTTGCCGAAAGCTTTACGGCGCGCATGGCGGAGAAGGGAGCGAGGAACGCCTGGCTCTGGTATTGGCGAGAGACGATGAACGCGCCCGTCGAGATCACCATCACACGCACACGCGACGGAGTAGGCGATGCCCCTTCTGGAGATGCATTCATGACGTCCTTCCTGCTCGATGCGCGTATTGCATTGCGGTCGTTCCTTCGCCGGCCTGGGTTCACGGCAGTCGTGGTGCTCACGACGGCGATCGGCGTTGGCGCGGCGACGACGATCTTCAGCGCGGCAAATCCGATCTTGTTTTCTCCCCTGCCGTATCCGCACGCCGAGCGGATCGTGATGGTCAAGCAGGTGGACAACGGATCGGCCGGTGATCGTCTTGGCTATTCGACGATCATGGACCTCGCGGCGCGGGCGCGCTCACTCGAGGTGGTTGCCGAGGCGGGAAGCTGGCAGGGTACGATGACGGGACAGGGGGCTCCAGCGCTTATGACTGGCCTGCGCGTGTCGCAGCGCTTCTTCTCCGTTCTCGGCGCTCGTCCGGCGCTTGGGCGAGATTTTCTTCCTGAGGATGACAAGCAAGGGGCGCCGCGCACGGTCATTCTTTCCGATGCCGTGTGGCGGTCGCGGTTCGCCGCCGATACGTCGATCATCGGAAAGACCGCGACGATCAACGACTATCCATATCTCGTGATTGGCGTGATGCCTGCCGATTTCGAAGGAGCCGTCGAGCCACGGGCGCAGCTCTGGCGTCCCCTTCAGTATGACGTCTCGCTCGGGCAGGCGTGCCGATCGTGCCAGCACATCAAGGCGATCGCACGTGTGCGGGAAGGCACGAGCGAGAGCACCGCAGCGCACGAAGTCGATATCATCATGCGCCAGTTGCGGGACGAGCACGTTTCCGACTATCCGCACAAGGTCGGCGGAGACATCATTGCGTTGGGCGATGACATCACGCGTGGCGTCCGTCCGGCGATGCTCGCCGTGCTCGGTGCGGTGGTGCTCGTGTTGCTCATCGCCTGTGTGAACGTCACGAATCTGCTGCTGGGGCGAGTCGCTGAGCGTCGCGCCGAAATATCCGTGCGCGCCGCGCTTGGCGCGAGCAGCGCGCGCATCGTGCGGCAACTACTCGTTGAGAGTTCGCTGCTTGCCAGCGCGGGCGGCGCGCTGGGCGTGGGAATCGCCTACGCTGGTGTGCGCATGCTCGTGCGACTTGCACCGGAATCATTGCCGCGAGTGCAGGCGATGCAGATGAGCGTGCCCGTGCTCGTGCTCGCCCTAGTGGTGACGATGATGGTCGGGCTCGGGTTCGGTTTGCTTCCAGCGCTCGATGCAGCACGCGGCAATGTGAACGACGGGATGCAGAGTGCTTCGCGCCGCACCGTTGGCGTGTCACGTCGCGCGCGCTCCGTGCTGGTGATTGCCGAGATGGCGTTGGCCGTGTTGGTGCTCGCGGGATCGGGATTGCTGTTGCGGAGCATGCACCGGCTTCTCGACGTGCGGCCGGGTTTCGAACCGAGCGGATTGTTGTCGCTTCAAGTGCAAGTGGTTGGACAGCGCTTCCAGAATGACACCGTGACGTGGCGATACTTCGACGATGTCCTCGCCGCGGTGCGCGCGATACCGGGAGTTCGGGAAGCCGCGCTGACGAGCCAACTTCCGTTATCGAGTGATTACGATGAGTACGGCGTACACAGTGAGCGTCATCCGGCGGCGATGCCGGCGGATGATCCGTCCGTACATCGATACGCCGTGAGCGTGGGCTACCTCGAGGCGATGCGCATTCCCGTCGTGCAGGGACGTTCACTCACCGAACACGACAACGGCCAGAGTCCACCCGTCGCGCTGGTCAGTGAGTCATTCGCAAAGAAGTTCTTCAAGGGAGAGAACGCCATCGGGCAGCGTGTGCGAACTGGAGCGCACGATCGTGGACCGTGGCGCACGATCGTCGGCATCACGGGCGATGTGCATCAGGTGTCGCTGGCAGGCGAGGTCAATGACGCGGTCTACCTGCCGGAGTCGCAGTGGCAGAATGCGGACGGGATGATGTCGCTCGTCATTCGCACAACTGGAGAACCCGGCGCACTGGCCGGCGCCGTTCGCAAGGCAGTGTGGTCGATCGACAGGAATCAGCCAATCATGCGAGTGTCGTCGATGTCCGAAATCGTGGCATCGTCCGCTGCGGAACGGCGGTTTGTTCTCGCGCTCTTCGAAGCATTCGCGTTCATGGGAATCGTACTCGCGGCGCTCGGCATGTACGGCGTGCTTGCGGCGTCGGTTACCGAACGGGTGCGAGAGATCGGTCTCCGCGAGGCGCTCGGTGCAACGCCGTGGCAGATCGTGTCGATGATCGTGCGGCAGGGAATGGTGCTCGCCACATACGGTGCCGTTGTCGGCGTCATTCTGTCGGTGCTCGGGAGTCGTGCGCTCGCCGGTCAGCTGTTTGGTGTATCATGTGCCGATCCGACGACGTACGCGGGCGCGATTGCGCTGTTGATGACGGTCGCGCTCGTCGCCTGTGCGGTGCCGGCGGTGCGTGCAGCGCGCGTGGATCCGCTGGAGAGTCTCAGAGCGGACTGATTGATGGGGCGAAGAGCCTCCTGCATCGCAACCGCAGGTGCAGGCCCTTCGCGCCGCTCAGGGCGACAAAACGAGCGGAACGTCGTGACTACCCGCATGTGGTTGCTGTTTCAAAAGCAGGACAGCCCACGTCCTCGCGCGAGTACAGCCGCGACGCGAATGGTGCTCGTTGCCCGGTGATTGCCGCGGCACAATCCTCGCTCGAAGTGTATGAGACTTCGTATACAATGGCGCACGGTGCGCTGACCAACGGTCTCAACCTCGGAGCAACAAATGAACTCTCTCATGTTCGTGCGGCGTACACTGGTGCCAGTTGCCGTTGCCCTCATCGCTCCTCTCGCGGCACACGCGCAGGAGCGGCAAGTCTTCGTCTGGAGCGGACGCGTCGATCGCGAGATTCGCATCAGCGCGCGCGGAAACCAGCTCTCGAACAGCCGTGAGTCCAACATGCAGACGCGTGGACGGTTCATGGAGAGCAGCGCGTTGCCGCACGAGAACGGCTACCTTCGCGTCGTGACGCAAGCCGGCCGAGGGTACGTCGAAGTCCTCCAGCAACCGAACTCCGACAACGATTACAGCGCCGTCATCCGCATCGTGGACAATGAAGGCGGCGCGGACAACTATCGTCTTGCGGTCTACTACACGCCGGCCGATGGCCGAGCGGGTCGCGGGCGCGGCTATGGACGCGATGATCGCGACGACCGCCGTGATGGCCGGGACGATGGGCGGACTCGTGATCGCAACGATCGCAATGATTCCGATCGTGGCAATTCCGGACGCTATGGCCGCCAGACGGCAACACTCCACTGGAGTGGCGACGTGGACGGGGAAGCGCAGGTGATCTGGCGCGCGAACAGTGTGAGTCAGCGCACGCTGAGCGGCGGCTCGGTCCGAGTCCAGAACAGCAGTGTGTCTGGCGATCCGGCCGAGCGGCAATACGGCCAGTTGACGTTGAATGTTCGTCAGGGCCGAGGTCGCGTGGACGTCGTGCAGCAGCCGAGCGCGCAGAACCGGTGGACGGGAATCATTCGCATCGTCGATCCGCAAGGTGGATACGGACGATACGACATTGACGCGCGGTGGCAGTAGAGCGGGGTCGCTAGTCACGCACGGCGAATTGTTGCTGTAATCAGCTGTGACAGGTGCTCAGTAGTCAGCCGCAGCTAACAGATGGTCAGGGGGTGTGGCGCTCGGGTGCATCGCACCTCGTACGCCACACCCCCTGTTACTCTGTAGGCTGCGGCTGATCACTGAGCACCTGTCACATCTGAGTCCGGCGCGCGCAACAGCAGGTGCAGGCCCTTCACTTCGTTCAAGGCGACAAAACGAGCGAGACAACAAGCGAGCGACGCCTTGACGCGAGCTCTACCCCCTGACGAATGTGCTACCCGGAGTTTCCTCCCCGTAGCGCATGGCCAACGCAGACATCCCGACGGAAAAACCTCCCGCGCCGCCCACGCGGCGCGAGGAGTTCGTGGTGCGCACCAGATTCGTGCAGCCGACGCTCCGGCGGCACATCATCGCGCGCCCGCGCGTCGATGCGATCGTCGCGCGGGCGATGGAGTATCCGCTCACGGTCGTCAAGGCGGAACCGGGCTACGGGAAGACGACAGCCGTGGCCTCCTGGCTCGCGGGCTCGGAGCACGCGCAGGTGTGGTACAATGTCGGCGAGACGGAAGCCGACCCGCACGTCTTCCTCCTGCACCTGATTCAGGCCCTGCGCAGCGTGGGCGGCACAATTGGCACCCGCGCACTCGAGTTGCTCGAACAGGGTGATCGTGCGCCGCGACTCTGGGATTCGACCGTCGATGCACTGAGTAACGACCTCCTGGACAGCCTCGACCGCAACACGGTGCTCGTGCTCGACGACTACGATCGCGTGAATAGCTCCGAAGTGAATGCGATCATCGGACGGCTCGTGGAGAGCATGCCGCCACGCATGCATCTCGTCATCACCGCGCGCCGCATGCCGAGCTTTCGCGGCCGTGCGCGCTGGCGTGCATCGGGAGAAATGCTGGAAGTCTCGCGCGCCGATCTCGCGTTCACGAGCCATGAGGTGGCGCAGCTTCTCGAACGCCGGCTCGAGCAGCCCCTCTCGCAGGACGTCGCGAGCGCTGTGGCCGCCGAGACGGAGGGATGGCCGATCGCACTCCAGATGTTGAGCGACAGCCTCGGCGCATCGCCCGCCGAGGCGCTCGACAGTCTGCTGCAGCGTATCCCTGGCCCGTCCGAGCTGCTGTTCGACTACCTCGCGGAGGAAGTCTTTCTACGGCAGACCGCGGACGTGCGTCGCTTCCTGGGCGAGTCAGCGCTCCTCCGCCGCCTCGACGCCGACACCTGTGATCGCGTGCTCGGCACGACCGACTCGGCGGCCGTTTTGCGATTCCTCGAGGACAGCTCGCTCTTCGTCAGCACACACGGCAGCGTCCGGTACCACAACCTTTTTCGCGACTTTCTGATGCGTCGCGCGGGAGTGACGGCGGAGCGTCGCACCGAGCTCCACCGCACCGCCGCGGCACACTACCTGTCTCGTCACGACGACGAAGAAGCGGTGCATCACTTGCTCGCGGCTGGTGATCATGTCAGGGCCGCGGACGTCGTCGCTCGCATTGCGGCGCCAATGGCAGCAAGCGGACGTCATCAGACACTTCGCGGTTGGCTCGACCAACTTCCGCCGGCGGTGCTCGCGGAGTCCCCAGACCTGCTCTATGCGCTTGCTGAGACATCGCGCATCGGCTGCCGCTACGCCGAGGCGATTTCGGCGTATGTCAATGCGCGAAGTCGCTATCGCGCGCGTGGTGATCGAACCGGAGAATTAGCGGCCCTTCGCGGACACGCACTCTGCTTTCTGGATACGGTGCAGCCCGCGCGCGCCGAGCCACTGCTGCGCGAGGCGCTTCGCATGACCTGGGGTGACAAGCCAGCGCGCCAGCAGATCTATCTGCTGCTGGCGGAGAATCGGTTGAATGCTGGTGACCTGCGGCGCGCCGAGCGGTTGTTTCGCGCGGTGCAGTGGGCAACGAGTCGCGATCGCGCACCGGTGCTCAATCCGCGCGTGTACGTGCGGACTGGCCGCTTCACACAGGCGCGCGAGCTGATCGAGGCGGGGCTTCGGAGTGAGTCCGACAAGGATGCCCGGGCACGCCCACCACGTTCGCATCGTGAGGCGGCAGCGCTGCTCGCCTGGACGAACAGCATGATCGGCGCGTCGGACGATGCGCGACAGCACGCCGCCGAATCACTCGAGATCGGACAGTTGCTGGGTTCCTCCGTCGTCGAGTGCATCTCGCAGGGGCGTCTGGGCTTGTCGTGGCTCACGGGACACGACTACGACCCCGTGCGCGCGGTGAGTTACTTCACCGATGCGTTGCGCATGGCGGAGCGCATCGACGTCCCGCGCTTCAAGGTCGAGCCACTGCTCGGCATGACGATTGTGCATGGCCTCGAAGGTGCGGCAGAGCAGGCGGAAGCAACGGGGCGCGAAGCGCTAGCGATTGTGAATGAGACCGGGGATCGCTATGTCCGCGGAGTCGTTTGCGTCGCGCTCGGTGCCGCGTTGACGAACGTGGGACGGCCCGCCGCAGAAGGCTGGCTGCTCGAAGCGGTTCGACAGGGCATTGAGTGCGGCGACAAGTTCGTGCAGTGCGTCGCGAGTCTCTGGCTCGCGATTCACTACTCACGCGCGGGTCAATCAACAGCCGCGCGGCAGACCTTTGCTCGAGCGCTCGAACAGGCGCATGAACACGATTACGGCTTCCTTTTCGAGGGTACGGCTCTCCTCGCACCGAAAAGCCTTGGCGTGATGCGCGGCCTTTTGCGGCGCGCGCAGGAACATCCCGACGAGGGACCCTACGCACGGTCGCTCTCCGCGCTCATCGATCCATCGTCATCGAGCGCCGCGAGCACCTCGGGCGCCGATACCGTGGCGACGGCCGCGCTGTACATCCAGACGCTTGGTCCCTTTCGCGTCTGGCGCAAGGGACAGGAGATCGAGCGTTCCGCGTGGGGTCGCGAGAAAGCATTGCATCTCCTGCAACTGCTCGTGTGCCGGCGCGAGCGTCCGCTGCACCGAGAGGAGATTCTCGAGGCGTTGTGGAAAGACGGCGTGTCGTCCACCGCGACGACGGGCCTCCGCGTTGCACTCAGCGCATTGCGAAATGCATTGGAGCCGGAGCGCGAAGCTGGCGTCGACTCGCCGTTCGTCAAGCGGGACGGCGACACGATTCGGCTTGGTCTCGAGCTTGGTGTTCGTGTGGACGCCGATGAGTTCAGCCGGCTGTTGAAGGCCGCGCGCGCACAGGAAGCGCTCAATGTCGACGAGTCGATTGCTCGATACGAGTCGGCGCTCGCGCTGTATCGCGGCGAGTTCCTCGGCGACAACCGGTATGCAGAGTGGGCGGAGTCGGAGCGCCGGGAGCGGCGCCGCGAATTCATCGTTGCGGCGGAGCGTCTCACCGCGCTGCTGATCACGGCAGGTGAATTCGAGCGAGCGATTCGGTGGGCGGAGACGATGCTCCAACACGATCCTCTCTGGGAGCCCGCCTATACCGTGCTGATGGAGGCGTTCTGGCGGCAGGGCAACCGCGCGCTGGCGGTGCGCACGTTCAACCGGTGTCGAAAGCGTCTGAAGGACGCGCTGGGTGTCGCGCCGTCGAGCAGTACGATTGCACTGCTCGACCGGATTACACAGCAGTCCACGAACTGATCAGGGCTCGTAACGGCAAGTGCAGGGCCCTTCGTTTCACTCCCTTTGTCGCTTGCGATCCTCGAGGGCAGGCAGGCGACAAAACGAGCGGAACCGCAGATGCAGGCCTTGCCCGTACGGCAATGCGATGGATACTTCGCGTATGCAAATACTCCCGACGAGCACCCTCCGCCTTGCCACGCTGCTGCTGTATGCTGCGCCCCTCGCAGGCGCGGTGGCGCAGCAGCCTGTCGCCGCCGCCCCGCGACCGTTGATCAATGCGCCAGACAATCCGCTGCTGCGCGGATTTCGCTGGCGGTCCATCGGGCCCGTCGGTCAGGGCGGCCGCATCGACGACATCGCCGTCGATGAAAAGAATCCGTCCACGTACTATATCGGATTCGCCGTCGGCGGGGTTGCGAAGACATCGAATAATGGGACGACCTTCGAGCCAATCTTCGATACCTACGGCGCGGCGTCGATCGCCGACATCGCGCTCGCGCCGTCGGACCCGAACGTTGTGTATGTCGCGACGGGTGAGGCGAACAACCGGCAGACGACGTCGTATGGCGACGGCTTGTACAAGAGCACCGACGCGGGAAAGACATTCACCAATATCGGATTCAGGAACGCGCAGACGCTCGGACGCGTCATCGTGCATCCGACGAATCCGAATACGGCTTGGATGGCAGTTGGCGGGCACCTCTACGGATCGAACGCCGAGCGTGGCGTGTTCATGACGACGGACGGCGGCCGCACCTGGCAGAAGACGCTGTACGTGGACGAGTACACCAGCGCGACGGAAATCATCATCGATCCAGGCAATCCGCAGAACCTGTGGGCGGCGATGTACCAGCGGCAACGCACTGCGTGGGGATTCAACGGTGGCGGTCCAGGCAGTGGGCTGTACCAGAGCACCGACGGCGGCCGTAAGTGGACGAAGACGACCGCGTCCGGACTGCCACGCGGAACGATGGGACGCATTGCGCTGGATATCTGCAGGACGCAGCCAAATGTCATCTACGCGCAGATCGAGGTGACGCCCGACAAGGAAATGCCCAGCGCGACGCCTCCGGACTCGAACGCGGGTCGCGGTGGTCGCGGTGGACGTGGCGGTGGTGGTGGTGGCGGCCGAGGCGCGCAAGGCCCGCCGGATCCGCAGAGCTCCGGTATCTGGCGGTCGAACGACAAGGGTCGTTCGTGGGCCTTCGTGTCGAATGAGAATCAGCGACCAATGTACTTCAGCCAGATTCGCGTGGATCCCAATAATCCGGAAATCGTCTACCTCGGCGGCGTCGGTCCGACGAAGTCGATCGACGGTGGAAAGACGTGGCAGGGCCTCAACAACATGGGCCACGTGGACAACCACGCAATCTGGATCGATCCACTGAATAGCCAGCACGTGATGTACGGAAACGACGGCGGCCTCGATGTCTCGTGGGATGGCGGCGCCAAGTGGGACGCGGTGCGCATGTGGGCCATGGGCCTCGCCTATCATGTGTCGGCCGATTCGCGTCATCCGTACTTCATCTGCACCGGCCTGCAAGACAACGGTTCGTGGTGCGGACCGAGCTCGGTACGCGGAACCGAACCGCGGCAGTGGATGTGGTATCGCTCAGGCGGCGGCGACGGCTTCCAGAATCAGATCGATCCGTCCGACTACAACGTCTACTATACCGAGTCCCAGAACGCGAACATCTCGCGGTATGACCTGAAGACGGGCGAGGTGCGAGGCATCAAGCCGTCGCTGGGAGGTCGCGGTGGCCGAGGCGGTGGCGGAGGTGGAGCCGCAGCGGAACCAGGAGCGGAAGCGTCGCCCGTCGCCGCGCCCACGGGTGTGAACATCACCAATCCGATTGCCGGTGCGACGATCCAGTTCAACTGGAATTCGCCCATCCGTATTTCGTCGTTCAACGCCCAGACGATCTACCTTGGCGGACGCTCGCTTTTCATCTCGAAGGATCGCGGCAATTCGTGGACGATGACGAAGGAGTTGGGTAAGGGAATCAACCTCTCTGCGCGGCAGATCATGGGTGTGTCCTACGCGCTGCCACAATGTGGGCGCCAAGGCGGGCCCGGCGTTGCCTGCATTCTGTCGAAGAATGACGGATACGTCGCGAATGAGTTTGGATCGATGACGGAACTTGCAGAGTCGCCGGTGACGCAGGGGCTTCTGTGGGCGGGCACGGACGACGGCAATGTACAACTCAGCAGGGATGGCGGCGCGACGTGGGAAGAAGTCGGGGCCAACATCCCCGGCGTCAATCATGAGTACTACGTCTCGGGGCTCGAGGCATCGCGTTACGATGCGGGCACGGCGTACGTTGCCCTCGATGGCCACCGCCACAATGACCTCAAGCCGTACATCTTCAAGACGACCGACTACGGCAAAAGCTGGAGGTCGGTGACGGGGAATCTTCCGGTCGTCGGCAATGTGAATGCGATCCGACAGGACCCGGTCAATCGCAACCTGCTCTACGCACCGACGGAACTCGGCTTCTTCGTCTCGCTCGACGATGGAAGGAACTGGAACTCGTTGATGCCAAACCTTCCGATTGGCCGCACGGACGACGTGCTCGTGCATCCGCGCGAGAACGATCTGATCCTTGCCACCCATTCCCGCAGTGTGTGGATCCTCGATGACATTTCTCCGCTGCAGCGCGCGACGCCCGACATGCTCGACAAGGACGCCGTTGTCTTTCCGGTGCGTGATGCCATCGCGTGGAAAGTGGATCGTCGCGCGTCAACCGGCGTGCCGGGCGACAGGTGGTGGGCCGGCGAGAATGCGCCGAGAGGCACGGCGATCGCCTATTACCTGAAGAGCGGTGGCGGCGATACCAGGATCACCGTCGCCGACGCAACGTCGGGGCAGGAGTTCCGTGTGATGAACACGACGAGTTCGACGGGCCTCAACCGTTGGCAGTGGGATCTGTGCAGTACGCCCGCGCCACCGGGCGCCGGTGGTGGTGGCGGTCGTGGAGGTGGGGGAGGAGGAGGAGGTGGTGGCGGCGGTGGATGCCAAGGGGGCGGACGGGCGGCGCCGGTTGGGAGTTATCGCGTGACGGTCACGGTTGGCGGACGCGAGGTCGGTACGCAGACGATCAGGGTGTTGGAAGACACCTGGCTCAACGAGCGCTAGCCCACGCTCCGCAGTGACGCGAGAAACAACTCGACCGCTGCATTGACGACGCGCTCCTCATCGATCGTGATCTCGCGAAGATGGGGAGCGTGTTGCTGCCAGATGAGCTGAAGCATGAGCCCCGAGACGAGGAGGCGCGCGCCGACCTCGCTGTCCGCATCGGCGCGGAACTCGCCGGCCTCCTTGCCCTCCTCGACGAGCGAGGCGATCAGTCCCCAGAGTCGCATGGGTCCGGTCCTGAGCCAGCGATGGTGCACGCGAGGCATTTCATGCGCGACGTCGCGCAACAGGACCAGGAATAGCTCTCCGCGTGTGCGATCGGGATTGGAGAACATGCGCCGCACGAGGAGTCCAATGCGCGCGGATGGCGGCAATGTCTTGTCGCGCAGCACATCCTCGACTCGGCCGAAGGCCACATCCTGGAAATGTTCGACGACGCCGAGGAGGAGTTCCTCCTTGGTGTCGAAATAGTGGTAGATCGCGCCCTTGGTCACACCCGCCGCCTCGGCGACGTCATCGAGCCGAGCGGCGCGGTATCCCTTGCGGGCAAAGACGTCGAGGGCGGCTTCGAGCAATTCCTGCGGGCGCTGATCCGGTCGTCGCTCGCGGCGGAGTGGTTGTGCAGGCCTGGTCATGGCAGACGGTGTGGGACGGAGGCCGGTGAGTAGCGCAGTAACATACCCGTGAGTATGTTAATCTCGTGTCCGAGGAGAATCAAAGTTCACCGGCAGCCGCCGCCGCGATGCGCCGGGGCGCCGAGCACAAATATCTGATCGCGGCGGCGGTCGTACTCGCGGCGTTGATGCAGGTGATCGACTCGTCGATCGTCAATGTCGCGCTGCCCGACATGATGGGAAATCTCGGCGCGAACCTCGACGAGATCGCCTGGGTTTCTACGGGCTACATACTCGCCAGCGTCGTCGTCATCCCACTGACGGGCTTCCTCGGCGCGTTCTTCGGACGCAAGCGGTACTTCGTCGGCTCGATCGCGACGTTCACGGCTGCCAGCTTCTTCTGCGGTGCGGCACACTCGCTTGGCGCGCTCATCTTCTGGCGCATTGTCCAGGGGATCGGCGGCGGCGCATTGATGACCGTCTCGCAGGCGGTCCTGTTCGAGTCCTTTCCTCCAGAGGAGGCGGGCACCGCGATGGCGCTGTTCGGGCTCGGCGTGATGGTGGGGCCGACCATCGGTCCGACGCTGGGCGGATATCTCGTCGATACGTCAGGCTGGCCGTGGATTTTCTACATCAACATCCCGGTGGGAATCGTCGCGGCGATGATGATCGCGGCGTATGTGCATGACCCCGCGCACCAAAAGAAGCCGCCGACGATCGACTATCAGGGGATCGCGCTGCTCGTCGTGAGTGTCGGCGCGTTGCAGTACGTGTTGGAGCACGGGCAGCGAGAGGACTGGCTGGATTCGCGCCTCATCACGAGTCTCGCGGTCGTCGGTGTCGTCGGCTGGCTGGCGCTCATGTGGCGTGAACTCACGACGGACCATCCGGTCATCGATTTTCGGGTACTCAAACACCGACAGATGTGGGTGGGCACGCTCCTCGGTGTCGTAATGGGCGTCGGGTTGTATGCGATGTCGTTCACGCTGCCGGTTTTCCTGCAATCGAACCTGCACATGTCTGCGCAACAAACCGGCATGGTGCTGCTGCCGGGGGCGTTGGCAACGGCTATCTCAATGGCAGTGGTCGGCCGCCTGGCGAACAGATTCGATCCACGGGCGATCATCACGCTTGGTGCGATCCTCTTCGCCGCGGCGGCGTGGCAGTTGTCTCAGATCACCGGTGAGAGTGGAGCGCGGGACTTCTTCTGGCCCCTGATCGGACGCGGACTCGGGCTGGGCATGATGTTTGTTCCGTTGACGACGATTACGCTCGCCGAGCTTTCACCACGAGAGCTTCCGCAGGGCGTGGGGCTGTACAGCTTCTTTCGTCAACTCGGCGGATCGTTCGGCATTGCGGGAATCGCGACACTGGTCGCGAAGTACACGGCCCAATATCGGGCGGTGATCGGCGAGCACCTCTCGGCGAACGATGCTGGATCACTGAACCGGCTCGAGATGCTGACGCGTGGGATGATGGCGCGCGGCGCCGACCCTTGGACAGCGCGGCGCCGCGCTCTGGCCATCATGGACCGGCAGCTCCTGGGCCAGGCGAGCGTGGTGGCGTACTCGAGAATCTATGTCATTGCGGCGGGGTTGATCCTGCTACTGATTCCCCTGTTGTTACTCGTACGGCAGACGTCGCGGGGCCGAGTCGAGCATGCTGTCGTGGAATGAGATGTCGATATTTTGCAACGGCAGGTGCAGGCCCTTCGCTTTGCTCAGGGCGACACAACAAGCGTGAGAACTCGTGTTCATATCTGATTTCAGTATCCGGCGGCCGATCATCACCGTCGTGAGCATGATCGCGCTCGTCGCGTTCGGGCTGTCGTCACTCGTGCGGTTGGACACGGACGAATTTCCGGAGCTCGACCAGCCGATCGTCTTCATCGGCATCCCCTATCCGGGAGCCGCGCCCGACGTGGTCGAGCGAGAAGTCGTCACACGCCTCGAAGACAAGCTCTCCGGTATCAGCGGTGTCGAGAAGCTGAATTCGTCAGCGACAGATGGCTTTGCGCGCATCACCGTGCAGTTCATCTACTCGAAAGACGTCAATCAGGCGGTGCAGGACGTTCGCGACGCGATCTCGGCGGCGCGCGCGCAACTGCCGGCGGACATCATTGAGCCCATCATTGCGCGCTTCGATCCGGCGTCGCTTCCGATCGTCTCGCTGGCGCTGACGTCCGACGTGCTGACGCCGCCGGAGTTGACGCGGCTCGCGGATGAGCGGATCGCCGGCGAGTTGCGCGCCGTGCCTGGTGTCGCACAGGTCAACGTCGTCGGCGGCGACAGTGCGCAGCTCAATATCGATGTGCGCCCGGGTGATCTGGCCGCCGCCGGAGTGGGGATCGACCAGATCATCAACGCCGTTCGTGCCCAGAACCTGGCCGCTCCCGTGGGCCGAGTGAGCTCCAAGCTCGAAGAGCGTTCGATTCGTCTCGATGGACGACTGGAGCAACCAGAAGAGTTCGCCCAGATCGTCATCGCGCAGCGCGCGGGGCAACTGGTGCGGCTCGGGGAAGTTGCCAGTGTGTCCGCCGGCGCGGCCGAACTCCGCTCGGCGGCGCTGTACAACGGCAAGACCGCGATTGGTCTCGACGTCGTCAAGTCGCGCGACTACAGCACAACCGGTGTGAGCGACGCTGTGAACGCGCAGATCCAGGCGATTGCCACGACGCTGCCTGCCGGGACGCGCATCGCCAGCGTGCGGGACGCGGGGACGCGCGTGAGGAACTCGGTTCGCAATGTGGAGGAGACGCTCGTCGAGGGCGCGATGTTGACGGTGCTCGTCGTCTTCCTCTTCCTCAACTCCTGGCGCTCCACGGTCATTACCGGATTGGCACTACCGGTATCGGTCTTGGCCGCCTTCGCACCGCTCCTCGCGTTCGGCTTCACGCTGAACGTCATGTCGCTCATGGGTCTGTCACTGGCGATCGGCATCCTCATCGACGATGCGATCGTGGTGCGCGAAAACATCGTGCGCCACGTGGAGATGGGGAAAGACCATCTCACGGCAGCGCATGAGGGCACCGATGAAATCGGCCTCGCGGTCACCGCCACGACGTTTTCGATCGTCGCCGTGTTCGTGCCCGTTGGCTTCATGCCGGGGCTCGCGGGGCAATTGTTCAAGCCGTTTGCGCTCACGATTGCGAGCGCCGTGCTGGTGAGTCTCTTCGTCTCGTTCTCACTCGATCCCATGCTATCGGCCTACTGGGCCGATCCGCAGCTCGAGGCACACGAGCGACGCAATCCACTCGCCCGTGCACTCGACCGCTTCAATCAGTGGTTCGACCGCCAGGCAGAGCGATACACGCGCGTCGTCGCGTGGGCGCTGGATCATCGGTGGTGGATGGTGTCGATCGCCGCAACGACGTTCGTGGCCGCCATTGCGTTGCAGGCCATTTTCGGTGGGGTTGGCTTCTCCCCCATCAGCGACAACAGTGAGTTGAACGTCGCGGTGGAGACGCCACCGGGCACGAGCCTCGAAGTCACGACCGTGAAGGCCGAAGAAGTCGCGCGCATGGTGCGTGCGCATCCGGAGGTTGCGTACACGTACACCACGGTCGGCTCGACCTCTGGCTCCGGCGCGGTGGACGCGGCGATCGTCTATGTCCGCATGGTGCCGAAGCACGATCGGAACATCAGTCAGGATGCATTCGGCCAGGTCATTCGCAAGGAAGTCTCGCGTGTGGGAGGAGCCGTTGCGTACACATTCGCGGCTGGCGGCCTCGGCGGAAACCAGAAGATGATGCAGCTTCAGTTGCAGGGGCCAGACGCTGCCGTGTTGACGCGCTACGCACAGCAGATCGCCGACTCGGTTCGCACGGTGCCCAGCGCCGTCGACGTGGGCCTCTCGACAAAGGGCCAAAAGCCCGAGCTCAACGTGCGTGCCAATCGCGGTCTCGCCGCGACGCTCGGCGTGAGTCTCGCACAGCTCGGTTCGTCGCTGCGGTTCGCGTTCGCGGGTGTGGATGCGGGTACGTGGGTCGATGCGGGCGGTCTTTCGCGCTACGTGCATGTCCGCTTGAGCCCTGAGTCGCGCACGCGCACGAGCGACCTGAATCAGTTGCCGATCATGGTCGGTTCGTCGAGTGGAACGCCGGCCTTCGTGCCCCTGTCGCAGATCGCCACGGTGACGGCAACGAATGGTCCGGCGCAAATCGATCACTTTCAGCGTCAGCGCGTCGTGACGATCGGAGCGAACGTGATCGGCGGATCGGTTGGTACCGTGAACAATCAGGTGATGGAAAAGGTCAACAAGGTGATGTTGCCACCGGGCTACAAGGTCACGCAGGGAGGACAGGTCGAAAGCCAGAACAAGATGTTCGGCAGCATCTTCACGTCACTGGGTGTGGCGGTCATGCTAATGTACCTGATCCTGGTGGTGCAGTTCGGATCGTTTCTCGATCCCATGGCGATTCTCGTCTCGCTGCCGTTGTCGCTGATTGGTGTGGTCGCGGCATTGCTGGTCACCGGCGGCACGCTGAACATCATGAGCCTCATCGGCGTGATGATGCTGATGGGGATCGTCGCCAAGAATGCGATCCTGCTCATCGACTTCGCGAAGTGGACGCACGAGAAGGAAGGCCTCCCGCTCCGCGACGCGCTGATCGAGGCTGGGCGCATCCGACTGCGCCCGATCATGATGACGACACTGGCGCTCGTCGCCGGTATGGTGCCCGTGGCACTTGGCTATGGCGAAGGCGCGGACTTTCGGGCGCCGCTCGGGCGTGCGGTGATCGGCGGCGTCATTGCGTCGACGTTGCTGACGCTGGTGGTCATTCCTACGGTGTATGAAATCATGGAAGAGTGGCGCAGCAGGTTGATGGCGCGGTTCGGTCCGCGCGCGCACGCTGTAGCGGTGCATCACGAGCAGCCAGTGGGTGCGGACTAGAGGAACGTTCCCAATTTGGCGATGCTCGTTTTGTCGCCCTGAGCCCTTCGTCGCTTGCGCTCCTCGAGGACAGGCTCCGCGAAGGGGCTGCACCTGCTTTTGTACAGAACAGCAACAACGGCAAAGCCTCACCGTGGAGGTCGCAGAGGTCAGCGCGGAGTGGCAACCATCAACGCGCTGGTCCGCAGAGGCGCGCGGAGGACTGCGGAACAGCAACAACAATGAACCACAAAGGACACAGAGAAACACGGAGGACCACGTCAGCCGTGGATTTGCCCGAACGCCGTACAAAATTTCCGGCTGGCGCAACTATCACAGCCATAACGAGTTGACGCTATCCTAGCCAGTTCCGTGTAACGCCGTTGTAACTCCCCGGGAGCGCAGGCGACACAGAATCCATCCGGTTCGGCAGGTTGCGCGGCTTTTCGTGACGCGCGTCGTCAACCACCGGTTTCGGTTGTTCCCGTCCTCGTGGAGATTCCCAACATGCACAACCCCTCGCGTTCCAGCGCCGGCGCGCGCTCCTTGCGCCGGCTCGGCGTTCTTGCGGCGCTGCTCGCGTCTGCAATCGGCACCGCCCCATCCATGCTATCGGCCCAAGGCAGCACCGGGACCATTTCCGGCGTCGTGACCGATGCCGGCCGAGCGGCCGTGGCGGGAGCACAGGTCACGCTCGTCGGCACGCGCATCGGCGCTGTTTCCGGGCTCGATGGCCGCTATCGCATTGCAGCGGTACCGGCGGGCACATACGAACTGCGCGCGCAGCGGATCGGCCAGCAGCCGCATTCGACGCCAAATGTGGTCGTCCGCGCCGGCCAGGAGACGAGCCAGGATATCACGCTGAGCGCGGCGCCGACATCGTTGAGCGCCGTCGTGGTCTCCGCGTCGCGACGCGTCGAGAAGGTGACGGATGCTCCTGCAACGATTACGAGCATCGCGACGGAGCAAATCGACAACACCGTCGGCAACAGCATCGCGAGCGCCATGAAAGAGGTGAAGGGCCTCGACTTCATCCAGGTCGGAATGACGGCCGTCGCGATGAATGCGCGCGGGTTCAACTCCTCGTTCAACAGCCGAATGCTGTTCGTCGAGGATGGACGCATCTCGGTGATTCCCGAAAGCGGCCTCCCCACCGGTTCCTTCTCGCCGATCTCGAAGGTCGATCTCGCGGGTATCGAGATGCTCGTTGGACCAGGGTCAGCGCTCTACGGTCCGGATGCCGCAAATGGTGTGATCTCGACGAGAACGAAAGACCCGCGCCAGTATCAAGGACTCACGCTCGAAGTGGCGGGGGGCAATCGCGGCTACAAGGACGTGCAGGGCCGCTACGCCGGCGTCAACGGCAATCTCGGCTACAAGGTGACCGGCGAGTATCAAGGTGCAAATGACTGGGACAACAATCTCTCGTACAACTCCGGCGGAACGATCGTCGCCGCGGGGACGGCTGGCTCGGTGAAGGAATCGGATCTCAAGATCCCGGTCAACTTCAATGCAAAGACCGTACGTGCCACGGGTGGCCTCGTCCACTATTCTGGCGACAACCGCGCCTCCTTCGACGTCGGCATGAGCAAGTCGGACGGGGTTGGCCAGACGAGCGTCGGCCGCAATCAGCTCACGGGGTGGGGCTACAACTTCGTCCAGGGCCGGTATACGACGCCGCATTGGTATTTCAACGCGTATCGCGAGCAGTCGACGTCGGGCAAGTCGTTCGCCCTGAACCGCTACGCCGGCCAGCAACTCACGAACACGACGCTGAGCGCGGACTCGTTGCGGCTCCTTGCGGACTGGCCGAGCGACGGCCGGTTGTACGCGGCGGAAGGGCAGGGGAACTACCTCATCTCCGAACTGTCGAACACCGCCGTGGTCTTCGGCGGCCAGTACCGCGACGACGTCGTGAGCAGCGACCGCCAGTGGCTCACCGACCGGATCAAGAAGAGCGACATCAGCAACGCCCAGAAGGGCATCTACGCACAGACGACGACGCCCGTCTCACAGTACGTCGATGTCATCCTCGCAGGGCGGATGGATTATCCGACGACGTACCAGAAACAGTTCAGCCCCAAGGCCGGCGTCGTGATCAAGCCGATGACGGACCAGGCATTCCGCGTCACGTACAACCAGGCCTACAAGTCGCCGACGATTCTCCAGACCAATTTCTTCATCCCGGACTGGACGTCGATCATATCGATCTACGGCAATACCGACGGCTTCGTGATCAAGAACGCAGCAGGCACCACGACCGCGACGTACAGCCCGCTCGTTCCGGAGACGAACAAGACCTGGGAGCTCGGCTACAAGGGTGTGTTGGCGGGCCGCGTGTACCTCGATGGCACGTACTATCACTCGAACTACGAGAACTTCATGAGCCCGTTGGCGGTCATCGCCAACCCGTTCGCCGGGGCAACCGCGACGTACGCGTACCCGCTCGCGAATCCGAACGGCATTCCGGTCGATGCCACGGGACGGATCGTGAACGCCGCGAATGTCGCGCCGATCATGCTGACGTACTACAACACGGGTAAGGCGACGGTCTCGGGCGTCGACATTGGCGCCAACGTGTACGCGACGGACCAACTCGAGCTGCGCGGCACGCTGTCCACCGTGAAGCTCTCCAACCTGGACGTCCCCGCCGCGCTGGCAGAGGCGACGACGCTCAACACACCGGGCACGAAGTGGACGCTCGGTGCAACGATGCGCGACATCGGACCAGCGACCGCCGGTCTCACCTTCCGCAACGTCAACGCGTACTACTTCCGCTCCGGTTCCAACACCGGTGTCATCCCGACCTTCGGCACGCTCGACGCCAGCGTGAACGTCAAGCTCCCTGAAATGCAGAACACGCTGATCAGCCTCGGCGTGAGCAACCTGTTCTCGTGCACTGCGGCGAGTGTCTCGTACGTCGCGGCAACGGTGCCCGCAAATTCGCAGATCGCCACCGAGGATCGTGGCTGCGGATTCAACCGCAAGCACATCGAGATGATCAACATGCCGCAGATGGGAACGATGGTGTTTCTCGGCATGCGCATCGTCCGGTAATGACGAGCTCCGTCATCGGTGCCGCCGGCGCCACGTCGCACATGCGGGACGTGGGAGGGTTCGAGCTGTTCTACCTCGATGCACCAGGCGCGAGTGACGCGACGCCGATCGTCCTGCTCCACGGACTATCGGCGAACGCCAACTCGTTCGCGGGCGTCATTTCCGCAGGCCTGGCGCCTGCGCATCGAGTGATCGCTCCCGACCTGCGCGGGCGCGCGCGCAGCGGCAAACCGGAAGCCGGGTATGAGATGGCCGATCATGCCCGTGACATTGTCGCCCTGCTCGATGCGCTCGGTCTCGAGCGTGTCGTGCTGGCGGGCCATTCGTTCGGCGGGTACCTCGGGATCTTCATCGCCGCAACCTATCCAGCGCGCGTGGAACGGCTCGTCGTGATCGACGCCGCAATTTCGTCGCACCCGCGCATTCCTGTGTTGCTCAAGCCATCGCTCGACCGACTTGGCCGCACGTCTCCCTCCGCCGAGGCGTACCTTGCCGAGGTGCGAAGTGCACCGTACATGCAGGGCATCTGGGACGAGAACGCCGAGTCGTACTTTCGGGCCGAACTCACGGAGCATGCCGACGGGACGGTCGGGTCGGCGACGAGCAGCGCGGCCATCGGTCAGGCAGCGATGGGCGTCGGCATGGAGCCGTGGCTGCACCATGTCCAGCAGGTCGTGGCACCCACGCTCGTGCTCAATGCCCTCGAGTCATTCGGCCCGCCGGGTGCTCCGCCGTTGTTCGATGAGATCGTGACGCGGGCGACGGCGCGTGCGTTCGCCGACGCGCGGTATGTTGTCGTCCCCGGCAACCACATTACGCTGCTGTTCACTGAGGGAGCGGCGGCCGTCGGCCGCGAGATTCTCGAGTTTGCCGGAGAGGGCTTGGCGTGAGTGACATCGAGCGGGCGACCATGAAGCGAGTGGGTGCGCGGATTCTTCCATTCGCCTTCGTCCTCTACATCTTCAATTTTCTCGACCGCTCGAATGTCGGCGTCGCCGCGTTACAGATGAACAAGGATCTCGGCCTCAGCTCGGGAGCGTTCGGGCTCGGGGCAGGGATCTTTTTCATCGGCTACTCGCTGTTCGAGGTACCAAGCAACCTGCTCCTCGTGCGCGTCGGGGCGCGGCGATGGATTGCGCGGATCATGATCTCATGGGGCATTCTCGCGACGGCGATGATGCTCGTGCGCACGCCGATGCAGTTCTACGCCGTGCGCTTTCTCCTCGGCGTGGCGGAAGCGGGATTCTTTCCGGCCATCATCTACTATCTGAGTGTGTGGTTTCCCGCGTCGATGCGTGCACGCTCGAGTGCGAAGTTCATGATTGCGATACCGCTGTCGGGTCTCATTGGCGGTCCGCTCGGCGGATGGCTCCTTGGTTTCGACGGACGGTTCGGACTCAAGGGATGGCAGTGGTTGTTTCTCGTCGAAGGGATTCCGTCCGTTCTGCTGGGGTTGGTCGTCCTTCGGCATCTGTCCGACACACCGGCCGACGCGCGGTGGCTCACGCAAGAGCAGCGTGACTGGCTCACGACGAGGTTGGCAACGGATCGGGAGACCTCGCCAGCGAATCACGGACTACCGCCGCTCAGGGCACTCGCGTTCCCGTTGGTGTGGCTCGCTGGGATGATCCAGCTGCTCCTCACCACGGCAAGTTATGGATATCTCTTCTGGGGCCCACTGCTCATTCGCGAGACGCTGCACATCAGCAACCTGGCGACGGGTCTGCTCACAGGCGCAATCGCCGTGATCTCCGCCGTGGGTCTCATCCTCGTGGGTGCAAGTTCAGATCGCTCGGGTGAGCGGCCAGGCCACGCCGCCGCGTGCGCTGGCATCGCCACGCTCGGTTGCCTCGGTGCCGCCCTTGCGACGGATCCTGTGTGGCGCTTCGCGAGTCTCGCGCTCATGCAGATCGCCGTCGTGTCGTTTCTCGCGCCATTCGTTGCCATCCCGACCATTCTCCTGAGTGGCGGGTCGGCCGCAGTGGGCATCGCGCTCGTCAATGCGATTGGAAATGTCGGCGGCTTCATTGGGCCATATCTCATTGGATTCCTGCGCACGCGGACTGGTGGAGACACAAGCGCGTTTGTGGTGCTGGCGGTCATGGCGGCCACTGCGACGGGGATTCTTCTGTACCTCAAGCGGAGCCCACTCCTCGCGAGACGGGTCGCGGCCACGTGAACGTCGGTTCGCTCCTCGCGCGCCATGCGCGATACCGAAGTGATCATCTTGCGCTCGTCTGCGACGGCGAGCGCTTGGCGTATGCGGAGTTGGGCGCGAGGGTGAACCGGCTCGCGAATGCGTTGCACGCACTCGGGCTGGAGAGGGGCGACAAGCTTGCGGTCGTCCTTCCCAACTGTATCGAGGTACTCGAGACATACTGGGCAGCGATCCAACTCGGCGTGGTGCTCGTTCCGCTCAGTCCATTGTTGCGCGGTGCCGCGCTGGCGGCGCTGCTTCGCGACTCGGATTCCGTCGCCGTCATCGTTGGCTACGGCATGGCCGACGAACTCGATGGCGTGCGCTCTGAGCTCGATGGTATTCCCGCAGAACGCTATGTGAAAGTTGGCGGCGACGCGCGCGAGGGTTACACCGACTATCGCGATCTGGTCACTCGATCCAGCGAGACGGCGCCGCCCCCTGTGGATCTCCTGGACGACGACGTCTTCAACATCGTCTACAGCAGTGGAACCACCGGTACGCCGAAAGGCATCATCCACACACACTACATCCGCGCGAATTATTGCACGCACTTCGCGTCGACCTGGCGCATGACCCCGGAAAGCGTGGTGATGCACGCTGGGTCACTCGTGTTCAACGGCGCATTCGTGACCTTGATGCCGGCGTTGTTTCTCGGCACGACCTACGTGTTGCAGACGCGATTCGACGCTGCGGAATTCATCGAGACGGTGGCGCGCGAGCGGGTGACGCACGTCATGATGGTCCCGTCGCAGATTCTCGCCGTGATGAACGCGCCGAATTTCAGCGCCGAAAAGCTCGCGTCGCTGGAGATGCTCGGTTCCGTTGGCGCGCCGTTGCATCGCGAGCACAAGGATCGGCTGACGACGGCACTTCCGGGCATTTTCTACGAACTCTACGGATTGACCGAAGGCGTCATTACGATCCTCGACAAGACGGATGTTGGGAAGAAACCTGGGTCGGTCGGCGGCGTGCAGCCGTTCTTCGAAATGCGCGTGGTTGGCGAAGATGGTGTCGATCTTCCCGCGGGCGCGGTCGGTGAGATCGTCGGACGGAGTCCGTTGCTCATGCCAGGCTACTACAAGCGTCCGGATCTCACCGAGGCGGCCATCCGAAACGGGTGGATGTTCACGGGCGACATGGGCTATCTGGACGAGGATGGCTTTCTCTATCTCGTGGATCGGAAGAAGGACCTGATCATCTCGGGTGGGGTCAACGTGTATCCCAAGGACATCGAGGAGGTGGTGGTCACGCATCCCGACGTGCTCGAGGCGGCCGTGTTCGGGGTTCCGCACGAGAAGTGGGGGGAGGCGCCGCTCGGGGCGGTGGTGCTTCGGGAGGGAGCGGTGTGCGATCCAGATACCTTGAAGGCGTGGGTGAACGCTCGTGTTGGGGCTCGCTACCAGCAGTTGTGTGCGGTGGTTGTGATGCATGAATTCCCGCGCAACGCAGCGGGAAAGACACTCAAGCGAGTGATGCGGGACCAATACTGGCAGGACAAGGCAGTAAAGATTTGAGTCTCTTGAACCGCAGAGGGCGCAGGGGAGCAGAGGTACGCCGAGGAACTGCGGGAGGTGCAGGCCCTTCGCTGCGCTCATGGCGACAAAACAAGCGGAAGCTCGTTGCTTTTCCTCTGCTCCTCTCAAGCCCTCTGCGGTAACGCGCTAGCGCCGAATAGCGTATCAACACCAATGATGATTATTCGATGTCCAAACTAGAAGGAAGAGTCGCTATCGTATCCGGCTCCGGCCGAGGAATCGGCAGGGCGGTCGCCTTGAAGCTTGCCGCCGAGGGGGCGCGCGTCGTGGTCAACGACCTTGATGCGGCAACCGCGCAGGAAACCGCCGACGCCATCAGCGCCGCTGGCGGCAACGCCACCGTCTGCGCGGGAAGCGTGACGGAACTCGACTTCGGTGACCGATTCGTCGCTGCGGCGCTCGATCACTTCGGCGGGCTGGACATCATCGTCAACAACGCCGGATACACGTGGGACAGTGTCATTCAAAAGATGACCGACGAACAATTTCAGGCGATCATGGATGTCCACGTGACCGCTCCATTTCGGATCCTTCGCGCCGCGGCCGAGCCGATTCGAAAGTTCAGCAAGGCCGAGGCGGCCGAGGGGCGCGAAGTGTTTCGGAAGGTCGTGAACATTTCGTCTGTCTCGGGCCTCGGCGGAAACGCCGGGCAGGTGAACTATGCCGCAGCGAAAGCCGCCGTTGTCGGCATGACGAAGACGCTTGCCAAGGAGTGGGGTCGCTACAAGGTGAATGTGAATTGCGTCGCGTTCGGCTTCATCAAGACGCGCATGACGCAACCAATCGTCACGGAAGTGGATGCGACTGGTGAGTCGCGAAAGGTTGGAGTCCAGCCCGCGCTCATCGAGCATCTCGAGCAAAATGCCATTCCACTCGGCAGACTCGGCACGCCGGAGGAGGCAGCGGACGGCGTGTACCTCTTTTGCTCGCCCGAGTCCAACTACATCTCCGGCCAGGTCGTGACGGTCGGTGGCGGCATCACCTTCTGATGCGCGCGTTGTTCCGCGTTGCGCTGATGCCGTGGGCCGTCATTTCAGGGGCGTGCGCATCCGCGCCTCCAATCTTCTCCGCGGCGCCAGCCACGATGCGGGGGACGTTCGGTAGCGCGCCGGTGATGCGGGGTTACGTCGCGTACCGGCCGGCGGCACTTGCCGCGCCTCAGTCACGAGCGATGGTCGTCATGCTTCACGGCTGCGGACAGAACGCGGATGACTTCGCGCGCGGAACGCGGATGAATCAGGCGGCCGATGCGCACGGTTTTGTCGTGCTGTATCCGGAGCAGCCCGCCGTGGCGAATCCACAGAAATGCTGGAACTGGTTCCTGTCAGAACAGGCGTCGCGCGACCGTGGCGAGGCCGCGCAACTTGCGTCGCTGATCGATTCCGTCGCGCGTGCGGAAGCTGTCGATCCGCAACGCATCGCGTTGGTGGGGATGTCGGCCGGCGCCGCGATGGCAGCGAATCTCGCGGTGGCGTATCCAGAACGGACGGCCGCCCTCGCGATGCACTCAGGGATCGCCGCGCTTGGCGCCGTTGACGTTGCCGGCGCGATGCGGGCCATGAGCAAAGGTGATGGTGACGGTGACGCACTCGGGGCCATGGCACTCGCGGCGATGGGCGCGCGTGCTCGTGCGATCCCGGTGCTCGTGATGCATGGCGCAGATGATCAGGTGGTGTCGAGGAACAACGTGAGGGTGGTGGTGCGGCAATGGACGGTGGTGAACGCCCGCTTTGGCGGTATCGCACCCGTCGAGGAGCGCATCTTCCCGGGTGTGGGTCACGCGTGGAGTGGCGGATCACCGAACGGGTCCTTCACCGCACCGATCGCGCCGGACGCGACACAACTGATCATCAGCTTCCTTCAGCGCACGCGCGTCTTGTCGCCCTAAGCGCAGGAGCGACGTCGTAAGAACAGGTGCAGACCTCGACTCGCGAAGTTTACCCCGCGCGCGGTATGCGGAGTGATCACGCCGACGCGAACGGCTCGCGCGCGCTCACGCTCGTGTCGAGCAGGTGGCGAATCATCATGACGAGCGAGGCAGCACGGTACGGCTTCTGGATGAATGCCACGTGCCCGCCGGCCGCACCGCGATGCGCGGCGACTTCTTCGCTGTAGCCACTGGTCAGCAGTACCGGCAGCGACGGCGTCAGGCGTCGTATCTCGCGGAGCGTCGCCTCGCCATTCATGCGCGGCATCACCATGTCGAGCAGGACAAGCGAGACCTTGGGCCCCAATTCGGTCAGGAGCTGAATTGCCTCGACGCCATCCACGGCAGCTCGCACCGTGAAGCCGGCGCGCGAAATGATGCGCGTCGCCAGGTTCCGAACGGCTGCATCGTCGTCGACGACGAGGATGAGCGCGCCGGCCTCTCCTTCGAGGCGACGATCCACGGGTGCGACGCCCGGCGGATGCAGTACCGCGTCGTCGGCGAGGGTGGGCAGGTAGAGCCGGAATGTGCTGCCGATCCCGAGCTCGCTCTGAACGTCGATCGCACCGCCGTGGCCGCGTAGGACGCCAAGGACGGACGCGAGCCCGAGGCCGCGGCCGACGAATTTGGTAGTGAAGAACGGATCGAAGATTCGTGCCTGTGTTTCGGCGCTCATGCCGCTGCCGTTATCGCTGACTTCGACCACGGCATACGTGCCCCGCAGAAGCGCTTGCTGACCGAACGGCAAGGCGTGCGCGTCACCATCGACGCGCATCACTTTGGTGCGGATGCCGATCACGCCGCCGGACTCGGCGAGCGCATCGACGGCGTTGGTGATGAGATTGCTGAGGACCTGCCGCATCTGCGCGGCGTCCGCCTCCACGAAGGGCAGGTAGGGCGCCAACACGACATCAAAACGTCCCTTCCCGGCAACAACGGTGCGCTGCCGCTCGACCATGTCGAGCACAAGCGCGGTCACATCGAGGGGCTCGACTTCGAAGCGTCCCTGACCGGCGTACGCCAACATCTGTCGCGTGAGCTCGGCGGCGCGAATTGCCGACTGCTCGATCTCCGTAACGGACGCCGACGCGGATGATCCCTCCGGCAACTCCGATCGCGCGAGTTCGGCATTACCGAGGATGACGGCAAGCAGGTTGTTGAAATCGTGCGCGATGCCTCCGGCGAGCACACCGAGACTCTCCAGCTTCTGAACCTGTTGGCGCCGCGCTTCGGCGTTGCTCCGTTCACTCTCCTGACGCTTGCGCTCCGTGACGTCGCGCGCCGTTCCCGTCGTCCCCACGACACGTCGTGCGCGTCGAAGATCGGCGTCACGGCAGTCTCCATCACCCTCCGGATGCCGTCGAGTACGAGCTCGTGCTCCAGCGTGCGCGGCTCGCGGGCGTTCTCCACCTCTCGTTCCTGCGCGTGCATCCGCTCGACTTCGTCAGCGCTCAGGAGATGATCGTCCGTCTTTCCTTCGATGTCTGCCATCGGCAACCCGACGAACCGCGCGAACGCCGCGTTCACAGCGATGTACTGCCCGTCGATGTCCTTGATCCACATGGCATCGGAGCTGTTGTCGAGGATCGCGCGCTGTTGGCGGAAGCTCTCCACCAGTGCCTGGCTGCTCTCCACGAGTGCCAATTCCGACTGCTTGAGTCGTACGAGCTGTGCTTCCAGCAACCGCTGGTCCTGACTGAGCAGCAGCTTTTGCCATGCGTCGCCCAACGTCTGTTTCCTCAGCAGCAACGCCCAGTAGCCGCACAAAGCGACGTGGACCAACGCGATGCCGAAATGAAAAAACAACTTGCTGAATCCGACATGCGCTTCTGGAAAGAAATGCACGGGCATGCCCGCGTTGTGCAGCGCCGCAAACAGCGTGTGTTGGAAGATGATGAGGATGGCGCCGGGCCACATGCAGACCCAGTCCTGGTACACGATCATCATCGTGAATGCCGTGAAGTACCAGAAGTGCTGTTCGCTCTGCCCGTAGAGCTGGTAGATGTGAAGCGCAACAAAGGCCTGTTGCGCGACACCCGCATATGCCCGGGTGAAAAAAGTGCGCGGCAGCAGCCATGCGCTCAGGGTGAATGAGCCGAGGGCCGCGCCACTGACGGCGAGCGTTGCGAGCCAGGTGCCGTGGAACAGCGCGAGTGCCAGCGCCAGCACTGTGTGGCTGACGAGAAACCAGAACATCAACCGGTCGCCGCGGGCGTAGATCCCGCGCATGAGCTCCCGCTCATCGCCCGGAGTGAACCCGTGCGAACTCGTCGGCCGCAATCCCTCGAGGTGCGTGAGGGTAAGCTCCGGCTGCTGAACCGACGCCGTCACGTACGAATTCCTGGGCGGTCTTTCGCTGGCGTTGTTATCGTGGACATTCAATCACGAGTGCACAGAGCTGGTGTCCACAACGAAGGTGGAATTGGTCTCGTCGAATGAATATGCAAGAAGACGACAAACTACGACGCGCGGCTTAGCGAGCGCCAGTAGAGAGAGGCGGAAGAGATGATCACATCACCATCGTCCGATCTGGTTCAGGCCGAGGCGCGCGTCGAAGCACGCAGCGCGACGCTCAAGAAGGAACTCGGCGTCCGCGACCTGGCGCTTACCCAGATCCTCTTCATCGTCGGCCTTACGTGGATCGGGGTCGCCGGCAAGCTCGGGACAGCGAACGTCGTGTTCTGGCTGTTGGCCCTCGTGCTTTTCTATCTGCCGTCGGCCGCCGTGGTGATGTATCTCAACACGCTGATGCCGCTCGAGGGCGGACTCTACCAATGGGCGAAGCTGGGTTTCAACCAGACCATCGGGTTCATGGTCGCATGGAATCTGTGGCTCTTCGTCATCGTCTTCACGTCGGAAATTGGTTTGACAGCGGCGACGTACCTCTCGTACGCACTGGGCCCGAGTGCCGCCTGGATGACGAAGAGCACGTGGTTCGTCGCGTTGGCCACCGCGGCAATTCTCTCGATGATGGTCATCGCGGCCACGATCGGGCTCTCCGTGGGCAAATGGGTGCATAACGCAGGTGGCGCCATGGTCCTCACGATTTTCGGAACCTTGCTCCTCTTGCCGGCGCTCGGCGTGTTGACCGGCACCCTCAAGGAGTACCATCCGTTTCGAACGAGCGTGCCATCGCTGTCGCTGTACAACCTGAACATCCTCGGCAAGATGGGGTTTGGTGCCCTCGGTGGATTCGAGTACATCGCCATACTCGCCGGGGAGACGCGGTCGCCGGCGCGATCGGTGGGGCGTTCGGTCCTGATCGCGGCGCCGATCATCGCGCTGATGTTCGTGCTGGGCACGAGCACCGTCGTCGCCTACATCCCGACGAACGACATCGACCTCGTGGGGCCGCTGCCGCAGGTTTTGCGTGCCGGCTTCGGGCCATTCGGCGTCGCCGGCCCACTCGTCACGATCGCGATCCTGATGACACTGGCGACGCGCATTGCGCAGGCCAGCGTGAGCTTCACCGCGGTGACGCGACTGCCGATGGTTGCCGGCTGGGACGACATGCTGCCAGCATGGTTCAGTCGGCTGCACGGCCGCTATCAGACGCCGGTCAACTCGATCATGCTCGTCGGCGCATGCGCATTCGGCCTCGCGTTGCTCAGCACAGTGGGTGTCGGCCAGGCTGAAGCGTTCCAACTGCTCTTCAACGCGAGCGGCATGTTCTACGCGCTGACGTATGTCGTGATGTTCGCGATTCCGATTGTCGGGCTGCGCGGTGTCTCGCCCCGCCCACCCCTTTGGCTGAGAGGCGCGGCAGTGTCGGGACTGATGATGACGCTGCTGTACATCGGCCTGTCCGTATTCCCCATCATCAGGGTGGAAAGCGTCGCGGGCTTCGCCCTCAAGATCTCTCTCGTGATCGTGGCGATGAATCTGGTGGGTATTGCCATCCTCCGAGCGGCGCGCCGCCGGATCTCACTGTAGCGCGAGCAGTCATAGCCGACTCTATTCGCCGATGTCCTCGTTCCAGAGCGCGGGATGCTGGGCAATGAAGTCTGTCATGAGGCTGATGCAGCGTTCGTCCTGAAGGATTTGTACGTGCACACCGCGTGACCGCAGCAGCTCTTCATCTCCCTGAAATGTCACGTTCTCGCCAACGATGACGTGCGCAATTCCGTAGAGGAGAATTGCTCCCGTACACATCGGGCACGGCGAGAGCGTCGTGTAGAGCGTACACTCGCGGTAGACGGATGCGCTCTGACGCCCGGCGTTTTCGAGCGCATCCATCTCGCCGTGGAGTACGACGCTGCCCTGTTGCACGCGCTTGTTGTGTCCGCGCCCGAGAATACGCCCCTTGTGCACCAGCACGGAGCCGATCGGAATGCCGCCCTCGCTGACGCCCTGAATGGCTTCGTCGATCGCGGCCTGTAGGAAAGGCGCGCTGACCGGCGGGTGCACGCTGGATGAGTCACGATGATCAGTCATGGGCGCAATGTATTGTGGCTGCGTCGTTCTGTATCTTGGGTGATGTACCCCTGCGAGGCGATCGTCGCAATGCGCATCTGGCTGCTCACTCTCGTTTTCTTGCAAGCCCCCCTGGCCTCGGCGCAAAGCCCTGCGACACAGCGTGCGGCTCCATCCGCAAGCATCACCGGTGTCGTTTACGATAGCATTGCACGTAAACCCCTGGCTAGCGCGACCGTGCAACTCGCCGGAATGACCGGTTCGCCACGTTTCGGTGGTGCGACCATGTCCGATTCCTTGGGGCGTTTCACCTTTGCGAACGTGCCCGACGGCCGGTACACGCTCGGCTTCATCCATCCGGTCCTCGACTCACTCGGGTTGGAACCGATCGTGCGAGAGTTCTCGGTGCAGGATCACGCGGCCGTGCGGGCTGACCTGAGCGTCCCCTCTGCGGCGCGCCTTCGCGCGGCCATCTGTGGTCCGGCGTCATCGGAGTCTGGCGCCGCGCTGGTTGGCATCGTCCGGGATGCCAAGGACGGTTCTCCGTTGCCCGGTGTTGCTGTCACGGGAGAGTGGGTCGAGCTGACCTTCACGCCGAGCGGGCTTGTCCGCCGCGTTCCCCGCATGACCAGCACCACGGGAGAGAATGGCTGGTTTGCGATCTGCAACGTTCCGCGACCAGGGTCAACGGCCATCACCGCCACTCGCGGCGCCGACAGTACGGACCGCATCGACGTGGAAGTGACGGGCGAGGAATTGGTACGGAGCGAGTTGTATCTCGGTCCGTCACGCACCCGCGTCGTCGGGGATACCACGACGCGCGCCGATACCGGTGCGCCGGCGCCCCGCCACCTGCGCGTTGGGGACGGGCGTCTGAGTGGCACCGTGGTCGCCGCCGTGGGCGGAGCGCCACTGACGAACGCCCAGGTCAGCATCGTCGACGGTCCGCAGGCGCGCGCGAACGCTCGCGGGGAGTGGACGATCGCGGACGCCCCCGCAGGCACTCGGCTACTCGAGGTGCGCGCCGTCGGCTACTACCCCGTACGCCGCCGCGTTGATGTCATCGCGGGTGCGGCTCCCCTGCGCTTTGCGCTGTCGACGTTCAAGGCGGTGCTCGACACCGTGCGCGTGACGGCACAGCGCAACGTCAATACAGAGTTCGCGGGTTTCGAACAGCGGCGTCGCAGTAACGGCTCGGGTCGGTTCCTCACGTCGGACGACATCGCGCGGCGCGGCGCGATCTTCACATCCGACATCTTCAAGACAGTCCCCGGACTGAAGGTCTGGCGCGACAGCCTCGGCGAGAATGCCATCCTTATGCGCAGTGCCTTTGGCGACCCCTGTAGCCCGTCGATCTACGTGGACGGGCACGTCGTTCCGGGGATGTCCGGAGGCGATCTCGATGCGATCGCGGAGCCCAAGCGCGTCGCTGGTATCGAGGTCTATGACGAAGCCAATGTTCCGCCGCTGTATACGACAGGAATGACCGGCTGCGGCAGCATTGTCATCTGGCTCAAGCCCTAACGACGCACTTTGCGACGCCCGAACTCCACTGTCGGCGGCAACGCGAAGCGGAGCACGGCGCTGCCGCGTGGCAAGGAGAATGAGTTGCCCGTCACGCTCGAGTCACGGCGATGTACAGGGCGTCATGGAAATTCCTGCCGGTTACGCGATGCACGCCTCGCATGAAATGGTAATAGCCGCGGTGCACCCACCGTGACCAGCCAGCGTCGACAAAACACGGATCGAGATCTTCGCGAACAACGCCGAGCCCCTTGCCCTCGAGCCAGCGGCGCATCGTCGCGGCGGAGAAATGCAGAAGATGAATTTCGGGAAGCGTGCCGTCCAATGTCACTTTCGGAAGGCCGTACGCCCCCAGCCGTGGAACCGTTCGCGAACCCAACCGCACGAGGACGGAGTTGAGCATCCGCCGGAGGTAGGCGTGAAGTTCGTTCGGCACCGCGATCACGAGAACGCCATCCGGCTTGAGCAGGCGCACGCAGTGATCGATCACGGTATTGGGGTCGTGGACGTGCTCCAACACGTGGGTGATGGTGATGAGATCGAAACGTCGCGTGCCAAAATCAAGGTGCTCGATCGGTCCCTTCATGATGTCCAGTCCATACTCATCATGGGCCAACGCGCACGCTGACTCAGACACCTCGGTGCCGGTCACCTGATAGTGCGCGGACGCCAATGCCAGGAATTGCCCGATGCCCGTGCCGACGTCGAGCAGCTCCCCCGAGCTCTTCAAGTGGCGGATCATGCGAAGGCGCCGATGCCACATTCGGTCGCGGCCATTCCTGTCCGCGAGCCATGTGTCATACTTACCTTCCCGCGAGTAGTAGCGAACGATCTCGTCGCGCGTCGGTCGTGGATTCGCGAACACGAGCCTACAGTCGCGACAGCGACAAATATTGGTCGTGGCATCTGCCACGACGAGCGCAGGGCTGAGGCAAAGCGGGCACTGTGTGAGCGATTCCATGGGCGCGAGCTGGACTGTTCGCTGCGGACCTCCATCTTACGGAGCGGAATGACGCAAATACAGGAGCGGTCCAGACCAAGACGGCGGCTGAAGATCGCACTCGATCTCACCTGTTTGCTGCCGGTGGAAACCGGTGTCGACCGCTTCGTGCTGAACCTCATCGGAGGGTTGAGCAGCTCCGAGACTGATAACGACTACGTCGTAGTCCTCAATCGCGGCGATGAAGAGCGGTTGCCGCCCGTAGACTCGGCTCGTTGGACCATCGTACCAGTCGACGCACGAAACCGGGCGAGTCGGCTGTTCTACCAACAGGCGTGGATCGCACGTCGCGCTCGGCGGGAAGGTGCGAATCTCCTGCATTCCCTCTCATTTCTGGCACCGTTGCGTTCGCGTGGCTTGAAACAGCTGCTCACCGTCCACGACATGACCTTCTTTACGCGCCCGGAGCTGCACACGCGACTGCATCGCAGCGTGCCGTTTCGGTGGCTGGTGTCGCGCAGCATCGACGCGGTGGATCATGTCATGGTTCCGACGCGCAGCGTGCGCGAAGATCTGCTGCGCTTGCATCCAGGGCGAGCGTCATCGACCGTGAGCGTGAACGCGCACGGTGTCGACCCGAGATTCGTCCCTGCATCGGCCGCAGATGTGCGTCGAACGCTCGACCGGCTGCGGTTGCCGAGTGACTACATTCTTTTCGTCGGAACCCTGGGGCCGCGAAAGAACCTCGATCGGCTCGTGGAGGCGTGCAAGCAGTTATGGCGCGATGGGTTCGCACACGATCTTGTACTGGCGGGCCAATGGGGTGACGGTATGGACAGCCTGCGGCGGGCAATCGGTGACCCTCGGTATTCCGGACGCGTCCACACAACGGGTTACCTCTCGCAGGCCGACCTCGCGCATGTCTACGCTGGCGCGCGAGTCTTTACCTTTCCGTCGCTCGACGAAGGATTCGGCCTTCCTCCACTGGAGGCGATGGCGATCGGAGTGCCCGTCATCGCGGCGAACTGCTCCGCGTTGAGCGAAGTGTACGGCTCGACCGCGGTAATGGTCGACGCTGACAACAGCGGTGAACTGGCTGCGGCAATCCAACGCCTGTCAATTGATGAGGGCCTTCGCGCGCAGAAGACGCGGCTCGGAGCGGCGCTGGCGTCCGAGTTGTCCTGGCAGCGGACCGCGCGGAGGACACTCGACACATACGAGGCGATCTGTGAGTGAGCCCGGAGCCGATTTCGCCGCAGGTCCCGAACTGTCGATTGTCATCGCCTCGGTGGCGCCGTGGCCGGCGCTTCGCGTTGCGCTCGATTCCCTGCGCGACCAGGTCGCGGGACGCAACATCGAAGTGCTCGTCGGATGTGCGCACGCGCAGGCACTCGACCAACAGTACGCCGAGTCGTTCCAGGGGTTGACGCAGTTCCACGAGCCGGGCGCGTCTGTGTTCTGGCTGCGAACCGAAGGCATCTCGCGCGCCCGGGGTTCCATCATCGCAATCACCGAAGACCACTGCGTGGCCGCTCCAGACTGGTGCGAGCAGATTCTGGCAGCGCATGCGCGTCATCCCGAATTCTCGTTCATCGGTGGAAGCCTCGACAATGGGTCGCCCGATACGCTGATTGATTGGGCGAACTATTTCGTCGGCAATCCGCGCTTCATGCCCCCTGTGCACCGTGGAGAAGCCACGTCGCTGGCGATGCAAGCGAACGTCGCGTTCAAGGCGCGGGCGAAGCCACCCGTCGGATCGGCGCTGGGTAACATGGAGTTTCTTCTGGTGGACGGGCTGGCCAAGAAGGGCGAGCGATTCTATCTCGAACCATCCATTCGCGTATTGCACCAACAGTCGCATGGCTTCTGGAACACCTTCATCATCCATTTTCATTCAGGCCGCTCCATTGCCGGTTTTCGCCGCGAGATGCTCTCGCCGGTTCAGCGTGTCGCACGTGTGGCGACCACGCCGATCCTTCCGGTGTGGTTGGTGTCTCGAGCGTGGGGCTACGTGATTCAAAAACGGCGTCGGCGGCTGTTGGCGCTTGCCGCGACACCGTTCATGATCGGGATTGGACTCTGCCATGCTGTCGGCGAAGTATCCGGATACCTGCTCGGTCCGGGAGACAGTCCATCACGGATACCCTGAACATCTCCGCCCTGCATCGCGTCGGACGCCGCCTCGTTTCGCCGAGCGTGCGTTGGGCGATCTTCTCCACCGTTCTGCGTTTCAGGCCTATCCGGCCTGGCGGCGCGCCAGATCTGCCCGACGCGCCGATTTTCGTCGCGGGATTCTTCTCTCGCATCTCGGGCGTCGCGAGCATGGCACGGCTCATCGCCGACGACCACGAACGGGCAGGCCGACGCGTGATCCGCATCGATCTTGGTGCCGTGCTGGACCACGGCCGGCCCCTTCCCGAGGCGCCGCCGAGCCGAACACCTGGCGGCGTGCGCAGCGATGGTGCGTTGCGCGGCGCGGGGACGGTCTTTGTCGTCATGGACGCACCGTATTCTCCACTCCCACTCTGGCTCTTGGGAGCCGCCGTCCGCCGTGGAAAGCGGCTCATTGCACTCTGGTTTTGGGAGTTGGAGGATATGCCTTCATCGTGGCGCTGGAGCGCGCGTTGCTTCGACGAGATCCAAACGTTCAGCGAATTCAATTTCGAAGCGGCGCGCAAGCTCACGCATCGCGCCCGCCTGATGCCGGTGCCGCGTGTACCTCCCGCTCCGCGCAGGAGGCGATTCGCAGAAGACACGCTCCGCGTGCTGTCACTGTTCAACATGTCCGCCAACTTCGCGCGCAAGAACCCGGAGGGCGCCATCGCCGCCTTTCAGCGCGCATTCGGCGCGAGCGACCGGCATCAACTCGTGCTCAAGGTGACCGAGGGTGATCTCTTCCCAGAAGGACTGGATCGGCTGCGCGATGCAGCGGCAGGCGCGCCCAATATCGAGCTCATTGAAGATGCGTGCTCCGAACAGGAAATGTTCGAGATGTTCGAGCGCGCCGACGTCTATCTCTCTCTGCATCGGTCAGAGGGACTCGGCGAGCCGCTCCTTCGTGCGGTCGGGCTCGGGATGCACGTCGTAGCGACGGGATGGTCGGGCAACGTCGACTTCATGCGAGGGCGCGACCGGTGCGCGCTCGTTCCATTCACACTCGTGCCGGTGGATGATCCGCAGCGCATGTATCCAACGTCCAGCCGTTGGGCCGAGCCGGACATCGACGCGGCTGCTGACATCCTGCGCCGGATTGCCGAAGAGCACCGAGCTTGACCGCTGGCGCGACGCGGGGCAGCATTCCATGCAATGGCAACGCGCTTCCGGGTTCTCACGCTTTTGCTGGTTGTGGCAAGCCTCGCCGCGACGTCGTCCGCAACCGCTCAACGCCGTGGATTCGGCGGCGCGTGCAGCTATAGCTACGACGCGCAGAACTACTTCGTCTCGCCCTTTTTCCGTGGCAACCCTGGCTACGACGGGCGCGTGACCTTTGCGCGTATCAAGTATCAGGGATCGTACGAATGTGGCGGCGAAGGGCCAGGATGGTCGCACGACTATCCGCGCACGGAGGCGAACTTCATGCGCATCGTCCGCGAGCTGACGTCGATGCGGCCCTTCATCGAGCGCGGGCCGATCGTCGGAAGCGCGCTGGTCCGGCTCGACGACCCTGAGATCTTCTCGTATCCGATCGCGTATCTCTCCGAGCCGGGCGGCTGGATGATGAGCGACGCTGAGATCCGCGGGCTTCAGCGGTACATCAAGCAGGGCGGCTTCATCATCTTCGACGACATCGAGGGCGACCCGAATCCGGATTACCGCAATCTCATTGCGCAGTGGCGTCGCGCATTTCCGAATTCGGTGCCGGTGAAGCTCACGAACGAGCACCCGATCTTCAACACGTTTTTTGCCGTGGACCTGTCGAAGATCCCGAGCAAGGCCCGCCGCGTGCCTGCGGAATACATGGGGATCTTCGAGGACAACGATCCGAAGAAGCGGATGGTTGCCATCATCGATAACTACGCCGATATCGGCGAGTACATCGAGTTCTCGGATGAGGGGTTCAACATGGTCCCGGCGAACGAGGCCTACAAGTTGTGGGTCAACTACTTCGTCTACGCGTTGACGCACTGACGGGCGGCATCATGCAGCGCCGCCCTTCTTCGAGCAGCACGCGGAGGTCTGCCACCGTCACCGCCTTGAGCCGAACGAGCACCGCCGGAAAGCCATTGTAGTGCGGCTCGGTGAAGAACTTGTCCGGCTCAGCGGCGATCATCAGATCCCGTTGTGCGACGTTCGCCACCCGAATGGCGAGCACTCCGGGATTCGGCACGCGCGGCTTCTTGAGCGTGACGCGCTCCATCCAGACCCACGCGTAGCCCTTGAGTTTTCCCTTGACGGGAACGGAAAACGCGAAGTGGTTCTCGCCTTCGACGGTGTCGGGGAGCGCGAGCGCAATTCGGCGTACGTCAGCTTGAGTGGCCATGACGATGCAGTGTAAGAGATGCGTCCGCGATGCGGCACCAGCGCGGAGCCTTGCGGTTGGCTCGTGAACGGTCATCTTCGCGGCTTCGACTTCCAATTCCAAGGGACCCAAGAGGAGAGTGCATGAAGAACCCGTTTGTCAGCCAGGTCGTACTGTACGCGTTCAATTTTGCTCCGCGAGGTTGGTCGCTCTGCGACGGCACCCTCATGACGCCGAGCCAGAACTATGCGTTGTTCGCAATCCTTGGAACGAGGTTCGGCGGGCAGGACGTCAGCAGCTTTGCGTTGCCCGACTACCGTGGCGCGGCACCCGCTGGGCTGACGTACTGCATCGCGCTCGAAGGCGCATTTCCGGCGCGGGACAGCATGCAGGGCGATCCGGTCGTCGGCGAGATCTCTCTATTGCCCACGAATTTCGTCCTCGCCGAAAACGTCGAATGCAATGGTCAACTGCTCGAGCTCTGGACCTATGGGCCCTATCAGCGCCTGTTTTCAGTCGTGGGGACGCGCTTCGGCGGCGACGGCACGAAGAACTTCGGCGTGCCGAATCTCAAGGCGCTCGCGCCACAGGGATCTGCGTATTACATCGCGACCAAAGGCCCGATGCCCAAGCTTGTTGAGCCATTCATTGGTGAGGTGCGCATCTTCCCCGGTATGGACGTCCCCAACGATTGGCTGCCGTGCAGTGGACAGACGCTGCCGATTCGCGGTCATCAGGAGCTGTATTCACTGATCGGCGACCGGTTCGGGGGTGACCAGACGCAATTCACACTACCCAATCTCAAACAACTCGCGCCCGCCGGCACGCAGTTCTGCATTGCGTCGGCGGGAGCGTATCCGCAGCGGGCGTAGTCGCCGAGGGCGAGTATGCATTTTTCAGCTCGACAAGAGCCTCACGCAGAGGTCGCAGAGAAAAGAAACAGCGAGAGGCTCGTGCCGAGCCAAGGAATCCAGCGCCTGCGACCACTCAACTGGCCGATGCTGCCCGTTCCAATTCGGCGATGTCGATCTTCCCCATCCCGAGCATCGCGTTCATGGCTCGGTTGGCCTTGTTGCGATCGGAATCCTGAAGCAGGGTCGGCAGGATCGACGGGATGATCTGCCAGGAGAGTCCGAAGCGATCCGTGAGCCATCCGCAGCGACTTTCCGCGCCGCCGTCGACGAGCTGGGACCAGAGCCGGTCGACTTCTTCCTGCGTCTCGCAGTTCACATAGAGGGAGACGGCGGGGGATAGCGCGTGGTGGGGACCACCGTTGAAAAGGATCAGCTGCTGCCCCTCGATTTCGAGCGTTGCGCTCATCAAGCCGTCCGGTCCGGGCGACGTACCCAGCACCTTCAAGGATGGGAACACCGTCGTGTAGAGCGTCACTGCCTCCTGAATCCGGCCATTGTACCACAGGAACGGGGTAATCTTGTGCATGGTTTTTCTCCGGGTAGTGGCACCGATGTAGTGCCTGTACACTGAGTCGGAGCCGATTCGGGAATCTCTACATCGGGGTTCTGGATGGACACGCGCCCGAGTGCCGTGGTAGTGTAGTAGTTGAAGGACAGGCAGTATCTGGACGGCCGATGGAGCGGAGGCGGGCAAAATCTTCGCAAGGTGCCGATGCTATGATGAAGTTGCCCTCGCCACTCGTGCCGCCGTCAAGTTTCGGACAATGCCCTCACTCCTGACGATCCCAAGCGACCCCCTGGCGCGTTTTCGGTTGCTGGCGATCTGGTTCGCCGCGGCGATCGCGTTTGGTAATGTGGGTTTGTTCGTGCTGTCGCCGAGCGTGGAACAGCCCTTCCGCCTGGAAGGTGCGCTCGCGGCGGGGATGCTTGGGGTCTGGTGGCTGGCGGGCTATCGACGGGGCAGGTTTCCGATCAGCGGGTGGTTGGTGGACACGTTGCTGATGGTGCTTGTTGCGGCCTGGTCGCCCATGCCGCTTCATGCGATTGGCTTGTTCTACGCCGGTGTGCAGCTTCGCGCGCTGTATGTGCCGCGACAGGAATTCCCACTGCTCCCGCTCTCGTATGCCATTGCGCGCCTCGTCTCGATCGAAATCGGGCCCTACGACGCCGCTTTCGGAACATTCTCCGGTCCCGCAATGGTGCAGGTGGTGGGACTCGCCATTATCGCGCTCACCCTGCATCTCTTCGTGGAAGCGACGAGACAGCACGACCGTATCGAGCAGGAGCTCCATCACAGCGAGGAGCGCTATCGGCTGGTCGCCGGCGCGATGCACGATGTCGTGTACGATTGGGTCCCTGGAAGCGGCGTCATCGAGTGGACGGAATCGATGCAACACGTGTTCGGATTCCCGCCATCGGTCGTCGGCACCGACCCGGCATGGTGGTTCGGTCGCGTGCACCCCGAGGATAAGGAGCGGTTCGAGCGCGCGGCGATGACCGTGCTGGCGGATCCAGCGATCAATGTGAGTAGCGTCGGATACCGCGTGCGACGAGCCGATGACAGCTACGCGCACGTGTCGGGCACGATGGTCATGCAACGCGACGCGAACGGCAGGGCGATTCGCGTGATCGGCTCGATTCGCGACGTCACAACGGAGCGGCAGCTCGAGGAACAGCTGCGTCAGTCGCAGAAGATGGAAGCGGTTGGCCAGCTCGCGGGCGGTGTGGCGCACGATTTCAACAACCTGCTGACCGTGATCGGCGGGCATGTCTATCTGCTCGAACGTACCCTATCCCGCACAGACTTCACCGACAGGCACCTGGGCGGCATCACGCGGGCCGCGGAGCGAGCCGCCACGCTCACGAAACAGCTGCTCGCGTTCAGCCGCAAGCAGCTCCTCAAGCCCTCCGTCGTCAGCATGAACGCCGTGGTCGAGGATGTGCTCCAGATGATGCGGCCGGTGATCGGTGAGCACATTCAGATCGTCACCCGCTTCGACCAGCAGCTCCGCCCCATCTTCGCCGATCAGGGGCAGTTGGGCCAGGTTCTGGTCAATCTCGCGCTGAATGCCCGTGACGCAATGCCCAGTGGGGGTACGCTGACGATCGAGACGGAAAATGTCGCGCTCGATGAACCGCCGGGTGATGCGTCATCGGGCCTGCCCGCGGGCGAGTACGTTCGCCTCTCGCTTCGAGATACCGGTTCCGGTATGGATGCGCAAACGCTCGGGCGGGCGTTCGAACCATTCTTCACCACCAAAGCGAAGGGGCTGGGCTCGGGGCTCGGCCTGGCCACCGTCTATGGAATCGTGAAGCAGTCCGCCGGTGACATTCGCGTGGCCAGCACCGTTGGTGAGGGCACGCAGTTCACCATTCTTCTCCCAGCCACGAAGGTGGTTTCCGCGGAGCACGAAGCTCGGCGAAGTTCGGGGACGTTCCTCCAACACCGTGAGAGCCGTCGAGGGGATATCCTCCTCGTCGAAGATGATGAAGGAGTGCGGGATTTTGCGCGCGAGGTCCTTGTTGGCGCTGGCTACGCGGTGCGGACGGCGTCGAACGGCGTCGATGCACTGCAGCAACTCGAGGCCAGCGAGTTTCCGATCGACGTCGTCGTGACGGACGTCGTGATGCCGGAGATGGGTGGACGACAGTTGGTCGAGCATCTGCGCCGGTGGCGCGCGGATCTCCCGGTCCTCTACATCACCGGGTACACGGACGATGCACGAATGCTCGGCGCCCTCTACGCGGCGGACGTTCGCCTGCTTGGGAAACCGTTTACCGCGCGCGCGCTCGTGCAGGCAGTTGAAGAAGTGGACGACGCGCGCGCGGCTTCAAACTCCGAAGCTACACTTTAGCAGGGTCAGTCCGAACCACCATTGGCCTTCGGCGGTCGCGATATTGAGCGAACCCCCGCGCATCCGCTGATAGAACTCCAGCAACGATGGTGTCGACTCGATGCTCTCGGTGCCGCTGGCGCCAGCGTGTCCGCCCAGTTGCGCAAGGTGCAGGAACATCGAGCCACAGAGGACCGCGGCCAGGCGCCGGTTATAGCTGAAGCGGCTCGTGAGGGCAGTGATGGGAGCATCGTCGTGAGCCGCTACCAGGTGCTGGCAGGTAGCATCGTCCATTCCGAGGAACACCGATATTGCCGCGAGGTCGTACAAGGGATCATTCGGGCCGGCGGTGTCCCAATCCATCAGCATCAGATGCTCGCCGTCGTACGCGAGGTTGGTGGGATTGACGTCATTGTGGCTGAGGACGATGGGCCGATCGTTGACCGGTGCCTCCTCGGTCAGGATGCCGTTGACCGCGTCGCGCACGAACGCTGGCGGCGTCGACTTGGAGAGCGGCCCCGCCCACATGACCGCGAGGAATTCACGTGGATCCTTACCCTCGGCACCAGGAGGCAAGGGGAGGTCGTGCACGCGGCGTAGCGTTTGTCCAAGCAGCGTGAGCGCGGCCTCACGAGTCGCCGGGTTGCTGTAGAGGGCGGGAAACGATTGGTCGGTAACGAACGCCGTCACAACGGCGCGACGCGATTCGTCGACGTGGATGACGCGCGGTGCGACGCTCGCGTTACTTGCGAGTTGCTGGATCTGAACCTTGCTCCGCCACACGGACACGGGAATCTCCGCACTCGCAATCTTCAGTACGAACGTCTGACCGTTGGCTACGACGCGGAAGACCCCCGCACCGGAGAGTCCCGCGGCGATTTTCGTGATTGTGGCCGAGGGCCCGCGTAATTCCGCGGGCAAGCAGGCTTCGAGATTCATTCTCACAAAGGCGTAGGTGCAGGCCCTTCGCTGTGCTCAGGGCGACAAACGTGTTGCTATCGTCGGTGGGCCACGGAGTCTACGGGCGTCTGCACGAATTGACATACCGGCCGGCCAGCGATCGTTGCCGGCTGGTAATGCCAGCGCTGGTGTGTCTCGCGCGCCTCCGTCACAACAGCCGCGTCGGTTGCCCTCAGGACCTTGAAGCTATTCGGCATGACGACGCCGGCCGTGTCGATGACGAACTGAACGAGGTTGCGGGGATTGGGCACGCGTTTGGTCGGTTGCACGACAACACTCGAATCGACGATGAACCGTGCCGGGTTCTCGACCTGAAACTCGAAGAAGATCGACGGCGGGCACTCAGCACTCACGCGCTGTGCGGCAGCGTCGATCGGCGGGAGAAGAATTGCGGCGGCGATCAGCGATTTCGTCATGGTCATGCGAGCCTGTGAAGTGAGTCTCCCGAATTCAGCGAGGCATATGTGTTCACCTAAAGTTAACACCGACGCCCATTCCTGCGATCAATTGCACGCGGTGTTCCGCTGGGCGGAACTTACAGGTATAGTGTGGGAAGAATGCGTTTGCCGACGAGTATCGCGACGATGCATCGGACCCCAACTTGCCGATCAATGATACCGCTCATTCGCAAGGCGCTCTGCGTACTCGGGCTGACACTCGCCATCGGCGTACAGGTGCAGTCGCAACAAGTGCCTGCAGCGCCTCAGGCGCAGCCAACGCTTCCGCCTCTTCGTTCGATGGTGTTCCCAAAGGACAGCGGACGCTCGCGGAGTTTAGCGTCGAACCAGCGCTCGCTCGTGGACACGGCCACGGCGATTCTCAAGAAACTGGAAATTCACGAGTCGACACTCAAGCCGGGTGCGAACTCTCACGCGCCACACCGGCACGCGCATGAGGAAGTGATCGTGATGTACCAGGGCGACGTCGAGATTCTTCAGGGCGACCGCTGGCGCAAGGCGCACGGCGGCGATGTCGTGTTTCTCGCGTCGAACGAGTGGCACAACTTCACCAACATCGGCACGGTGGACGCGAAGTATCTCGTGATCAGAATCGATACCAACGATCAGGGTAAGGACCTGCCATCGAATCCGCAGCCGACGCTGCCGCCGAAGCCGTGAGACCCGCACAAACCCGTAAACATTAACCACAGAGGACACGGAGGACAGCGTGATTCATTTGGCCCATCGAACTTGGCGCTGCTCTCGTGGAGCGCAAAACATGCGGTCCTCTGTGACCTCTGTGTCCTCTGTGGTTCTTTGCTGTTGCTGTTCCGCAGTTTTCAGCGGTTTGAAACCGCTGCGTTTACGCGGTTGCAATCAGGGAAATCGCGCAAGCGGCGATCGGTCGCCCACGAGCCAGATGTGCCCGAACGGATCGGTGAACCCACCCTGCCGGTGCACGCCCCACGGGGCTTCGTGATTTCGAATCAGGTCGCGGTTGTCATGCGCCCCTTCAGCGATTGCACGCGCGATAAAGCCATCGGGATCAGAGCAGAACACTTCGACGCGCGTCGTCGTCATGCCGAGCACCGACGGGGTGTCCCAGCCGTTCTTCGCCGGTTCGCCAACGAAGAACGGCGCGCCGTCGATTTCCAGTCCGGCAACTGAGCCGAGGCTCCAGAGTAGCCGCGCGCCGAGTGCGCGCTCGTACCACGCGACCGCCGCAGGCCCGTCGGGAACCGCAAGCATCACTGAAATGACAACCTTTGGCGTAACATCCTTGTGAGACACGATGGGCCTACCTGAGCGTGGTTAACGCAAGATTGTCACCCCGAGCGAGCGAAGTGAGTTGAGGGGTCTGCACCTCGTACACAGGCGGAAAGTGCAGATCCCTCGACTTCGCTCGGGATGACAGCGTACAGTCGCCAGTTTCAGCGAACATGTACTACTCCGCGATCGCCGCCAGAGCCTTCGACACCCGAATCTCCGCCGTGTAACGCAACTCGGCGAAGCGCACGAGCAGGTCTGCTTCCGTCACGCCGCGACGTTCGTCGCCGGACAAATCGGCGACGACCATGCCACGATGCATCATGATCGTCCGGTCGCCGAAACGCACCGCCTGCTCCATGCTGTGCGTCACCATGAGCGTCGTGAGCGAATGCGTTCGCACCAGGTGCTCGGTGACGAACATGATCTGCTCCGCCGCGCGCGGGTCGAGCGCGGCCGTGTGCTCGTCCAGCAACAGCAGCTTTGGTTTGCTGATCGTCGCCATGAGCAGCGTAATCGCTTGACGCTGTCCTCCAGACAGCGTGCCCATTGACGCCTCCAGTCGGCCCTCGAGCCGCATGCCGAGCGACGCCAACCCTTCGCGATAACGCGTGAGTGACGCCTTGTCGAGTCCCACACGGAGACCACGCCGCATTCCGCGCAACTCGGCCATTCGCAGATTCTCCGCGACGGTCATCGACGGACACGTTCCCTTGAAGGGATCCTGGAACACGCGACCCAATAGTGCCGCGCGCTTGTGCTCAGGCCAGCGCGTGACGTCGGTGTCGCCGATGCGGATCACGCCGGCGTCAGGTGGATACGTGCCCGCGATGACGTTGAGGATGGTGGACTTCCCCGAGCCATTGCTGCCGATCACCGTGAGGAACTGTCCGGCCGGGATGGTAAGGTCCACGCCACGCAGTGCGGGAACCCGCTCACCGCCCGGCTGCTCGAAGGTCTTTTCCAGCGAGGTAAGCGCGATCATCGGGATGCTCCTGCCCGGCGCCGGCCAAGGCCAAGGTTGGGAAGGGCCAACGTCGCAAGAACGAACGCGGCGGTTGCGAGCTTGAGATCGACGGGATTGAGCCCGATGCGGAGCGCGACGGCGATGAGGGCGCGAAAGAGAATCGCCCCAAGTGCAACCATCATGATCGTCGCGCCAAGGCGCCAGCGTCGAGGCTTGAGCGTCTCGCCGAGGATCACTGCCGCCATGCCGGCGACGAGGGTGCCGACGCCCATGCTCACATCAGCGAAGCCCTGGTATTGCGCGATCAGCGCGCCAGAAAAGGCAACGAGTCCATTCGCGAGCGCGAGCGCGAGCTCCACCATACCGCGCCGGTCCACGCCCTGCGCAATGATCATCGCCGGGTTGTCTCCCGCTGCACGCATGGCCGTGCCGAAATCGGTGCGGAGAAACCACGTGAAGACGAATCCGAGCACGAGCATGATCACGAAGAAGACCGCGCCGAAGGAGATGTCATTCGACCAACCGTTCGTCGCCGGTACCATCGCGTGCAGTCTCGTTGCGACGGTTGCGAGGTCGAGCAGCGAAATGTTCGAGCGCCCCATCACGTGGAGGTTGACCGAGTACAACGCGGTCATCACGAGGATGCCGGCGAGCAGCTCCGTAACACGAAGTCGCGTGTGCAATAGCCCCGTGACGTAGCCTGCGATCATCCCGACAAAAAATGCAACGACCGTCGCGACGAAGGGGTCCGTTCCGCGGACGATGAGCGTCGCAGCCACGGCGGCACCGAGTGGAAAGCTTCCATCCGGTGTGATGTCGGGGAAGCGAAGTACGCGGGACGAGATGTAGACGCCCCATGCGAGCGCCGCGAACGCGAGCCCGAGTACCAATGCGGAAAGCCAGAATTCCCACGGTGCCGCGTTGCGATTCGCGGCGGCCGTGGTCGATTTGGTGGACGCCACGCCAACGCTGTCCCGCTTGACCGGTATGACTTTGGCTGCCCGTTCGATGATCTCCGCAGGAATCGTCACGCCGAAATCGGCCGCCGCGCCGAGATCGACGAACATCTGCGGATTCGCCACGACACGGAATGGAATGCCCGCAGGACTCTCGCCGCGCAACACGCGAATCATGAGCAGTCCCTGCGCATACCCGTTCTCGAAGAAGCTGGCGCCGAGCGCGATCGGTGCGCCGGGATATCCGGTGTTGGATCCGACGACTGGAATGCCAAGCGCGCGGGCCTGTTTGATCAGCGCGGGAAACCCGCCGCCGATCATGATGCTCGGGATTTGCATGATCCCGCCGACGCCCTGGGCGCGCAGCGCCTGGACCCCGGACGCGATGTCCTGTGGGCTCGTGCACGCCACCGCCACGAAGCGAATCTTCATCTGCTCCGCTTTTCGCTTCACGACGCCGAGGTAGTGTTCCGCGAATGGGTCGGCGGGGTCGAAGAGCGTGCCCCACACGACGGCCTTGGGGAATGCCGCAACGCCAACCGCAAGCGCCGAGTCCACCGGTTGGGGAATCTCGGCGCCGGTGACGTTCGGTCGATGCGCGGTGGGGCTCGTTCCCGCACTGATGACGTACGGATTTGCCACCGCACCAAAGACGATCGGGCGGTCGGTGATGACCTTCATCGCGGTTTGGGTCGCCACGGAGGAAATCGTGGCAACCTGCGTCACGTTGAGTTGGAGAAACTCGCGCATGATGAGCGACAGCGTCGGGATGTCGCCCTGCGCGTTGCGTTCAACGTAGGTGACCGACACGTCGCGGATGTAGCCCGAGTCGGACAGTGCCTTGTAGAATCCTTCGCGCGCCTCGTCGAGTGGCGCGAGGGAGGACACTTGTACGACGCCAATGACTGGGCGATTGGCGTGGTCGTCGCCGCTGCAGCCCGAGAATATGGTGAGGGTCGCCGCGAGGAACAGCGGAGCGAGAGTGTTTTTCTGAAAGCGCATCCGGCGAATATGTACCAGTCGTCGCCGTTTGTCATTGAGGCACCCTACAATTGCACTGGCACATTGAACGCGGATTGAGCCGATGGAGGCGGATCACATCTGATGAATCACGACAAAATCACACGCCGTATCCGATCTTATCCGCTTCAGAATTCGCTCGATCCGCGTTCAATGTGCCGGCGGTACGACGCTTCTATTGCGCGGGTTGGAAGTGCTTCTGCATGAATTGGAGGAAGATCGGAAAGTCTGACGGAACGGTCCCATGGCCACCCGAATGCATGTAGTAGCCGAGCGTATTCAGAATCGGTTCGCCAGCCGCGGGCATCTTGTCCGTCTCGAGCCCCTTCACGCCGAGCAGCTTGAACACCGGCTCGGCGGCGACGGCGGCGAGAAACTCGCCTTTGGGGTCGGACCAGAAGTCGGTGTCGCCAGTCTGCAGCAGCACCGGGCGCGGTGCGATGAGCGACACCAGCATGTGTCCATCCATCGGAAGCGCGGCGACCTTCTCGCCGAATGTCCCGTAGATGCCGGCGAATTGATATGCGTAGCGCGTTGGGTGCGTCATGTGTGCGACGGTCTCACCGTAGTTCCGGCGACTCAATGCCGCACCACTTTCGCCCGAGCAACTGGCGATCACCAGCGCGAAGCGCGTGTCGCGCGCGCCGGTCCAGAGCACCGTCTTGCCGATGCGCGATATCCCCAGTAGCGCGACGCGCTTCGCGTCAACGCCCGCGTCCGTCTCGAGGTAGTCCATGACGCGACTCAATCCCCAACTCCAGGCCGCGATCGTCCCCCACTCGTCGGGCTTGGGAGCGGTCTGACCCGGAGCGAGGTAGGTCGCGCGGACTCCGTTCGGCAGGCCGCCGATCATGTCGGGGTCGATGTCTCCGTAGTAGACCGTTGCGACGCCGATGCCTTGCTCGAGGAAGGGGAGCGGTTTGAGGCCGCCGCCCGGACGCATCGGTGGCGCCGGCACGCGCTTGCCATCGCGCGACCACATCTGACCGGGCGTGATGCCTGCGTCGTCGATAGTGCTGGCGTTGGGGCTGAAGCTCACGTTCAGCAGAAGTGGCACGGGTCCGCGCGCATTCGCCGGTAGATACAGAAGGAGGTCGACCTTTGGGCCCGCCGTGTCCTTCGTGAAGAACACGGTCACTTGCCGGCGCGTGGCTTTTCCTCCGAGCGCGGGCGCGGACTTCTCGTTCGTCCGGAACCACAGGTCCGCGGGCCGGCCGGGCGCGCGCCCGAACTGAATCTCTTCGAAAAGGCGAACGATTTCGGGGCGACGTTCGGCGAACCAGGTCTTCGCGTCACGCACAGGCTTTCCATTGGCGAGCACGAGAGGATCGGGCAACGTGTAGCTGCCGACTTTGGCTTCGTCGTAGTTCACCGGAATGCCCGCGACGACCGCTGGGGGAGCGGCTGGCGTCTGTGCTGGTGTCGCCGGCGTCTGCGCGTATAGGCGTGCTGCGACGAAAATCGCCGGCATCGAGAACAACAATCTGCGTCGCATATTCGTACCCTCGAGAAATTGTCTTGAACGGCATTGACCCTCTGGGGTCAATGCTTTGATGGTCCGCATTTTCAACGAACAACGACCGAGAGCAGTTTCACCGGTCCGAGTAGTCCCGACTCACTCAACGGAGGCGCTGCCGGCCCACCGCCGCCGCCACCAGGTCCAGCAGGCGGCGCGCTCAACACCTTCTTTCCCGCAGGCAGCGCGCGATCGCCGGCAATGCGATTCGTCCACTCATTCGTGACGCGCACCTCCAGCCGATTCGCCCCCGGCTTGAGCCGGCTCGTGACATCGACCTGATACGGCGCTGTCCATGCGATGCCCAGTGGCACGCCGTTCAGCGATACCTCCGCGACGTCACGTACAGCGCCAAGGTCGAGGAGCACGCGCGCCCCTGGCCTGAGCCAGCCGCGCGACACCTGAATGGTCTTCGAATACGTGGCCGTTCCCGAGAACCACTTGATCCCCGAGTCGGCGCGCGTCGTCCACGACGCAAGTGTGTCGAAGCGCGCGCGGGCAGGCGCTCCGAGTCCGGGTGCGAACGACACATCCCACGCGCCCGCGATTGTTGCCAATGTCGTCTCCTCCGTGCGCGCCACCGTTCGCGACGAGGCTGTCGCCGGCCGCCGGAAGACAACAAACACCGCGGCGTTCGGTGCGAGTCGCAATGGAACGGTTGTGCGATTGCCGTCGATGCGGTATTCCGCTGCTTCCGTCATGCCGCTCTCAGGATGCCACAGCTCGGCTTCCTTGCCGGCCACGCGGAATCGCGTCTCGATGAACTGCGCCTTGTCCGACACATTTGCGACGTAATAGATGTCCGCGTCGCCCGATTGACGGTGCGCCCACGCCACATCACCGTCGAGCTGGCGGCCGTAATCGACATCGCGCGGGACACGCAACGAGTAGAACACGCTGTCGAGAGACAATCCCCAAATCACGGTGCCGTTGCCATTCAACAACGTGCGTCGAGTGCGACTGACGCCATCCAGGTCGCCCCACAGGTCGTCGGCCAATGCGCGGAGTTCACTATCCGCATCTGGATATCCGACCAGGCTCGGACTTCGCGTCGGCTTCGGACCAATGACGGTCGCGCCCGCGCGAACCAGCTCGTTCACCTTCCGCAATACCGGAAGTGTCATGCGGTCCGTCGCCGGCAAGACGAGCACGCGATAGCTCGTCCCGTCCGGCAGCATGATGCGGCCGTCGGGCCCCGCCGTCATGCGCGTGAGAAGAACGTCGGCGTTGACGTAGTCGTAGTCGAAGCCCGCGGGCCGCGCGGGGCTGACGCCGCCACCCCAGAAGGGCATCGTCGACGGCGCACCTTCATTGAGCAGGTACGCGATATCCGCCACCGACCTGCCCTGCTGCAGCATGAACGAGTTCCGCGCGAGGTACGTCATCAACGGCGCGGCCTGTTCGGCCCAGGTAATGTTGCGGTTGATGTGCGTCCCGACCATGGTGTTGCCGGGCTTCGTATCGAGCGGCTGGTGCGCGGACGTGTGGAAGATCAATCGGTTGATGCCCTGCGCGAACCAGTAGTTGCCGAGCCGCTTGAGCGCGTCAGGAGATTCGTAACCGCCACCGGTGAATGACTCCGCCGCGACGATGCGTTTGCCGTACGCATGTGCTGCGGACGCTGCGCCCCGCACATCCTCGTAATACATCGTGAGCGGATGCAGTGACCGCATCCAGAACTCACCCATCGGAATGTCGACTTTGCTTTTGTTCAGCAGCGCGTCTTCGAGCGGCTCGAGCGACACGCCAGATGCTTCGCTGTAGGTCTGGATGCCTTGGGCGTGGAAGAACTCCGTCGCCGCGCCGTAGAAATTCGTGGCGAACATGTCGACGAGCGTGCGGCGGAAGTCCCACAGGAAGCGGTCGCTCGCCTCCGCGCTCTCGACGACGCGCCCCGCGAGGACGGGCAGCCATGGCGTGGGGTCGTAGCCACGACGCGTGCGGAACTCCCGCGGCATCTCCTCCGTCCAGTTCTGCACTCCCGCCTCCCAGCTGTCCAGCAACACATGGCTGAGGCTCTTCCCATAGAGCGGGCCCAGCGCCTTGGAGATCGGGTCGACGTAACCACGCAGGTACGATTCCGTGTGGGTGCGACTGAGCTTGTCCACTTCGTAACCCAGTCCCGCGGCGACGGCGGGACGATTCTTCGCTCCAGTCAGCGAGTACCCCAGGCGCATGATCGTCCAGCGTCCCGCCGGTACGTCCCAATCCAGCGTGCCGTCGGCGCGCAGCTTCGATGTGACGTCGATGATATCGCTGCGCGCGATGGTGGATGTCGATGGAAGGGCGGGCGTCGGGGTCGTTTCGTACTCGAAGAGAAAGCTGAAGCCAGCCTTGTCCTCCCACCGATGGACGCGGCCGCCGCCCTGCAGCGCAGCCTCGGTGAGTACGTACTCGCGCGCCGGTTGCGTCGGTGCTTGCGACATGTTGCCGGCGGGCGAGGAGGTGGCGGCCGTCAACTCGATCCGATAGTAGCGCGCGCTCGTACCGGGCAGCGCAAAGGTGCGTACCGTGCCAGGACGATAGCCACCAGGTCCAGGCAGCGCCGCAATCGCGCGAAAGGACATTCCGTCGTTGCTCGCGAGAATGCGACCGTACGGAATGCCACCACGCGCAGCGAGCGAAAGGGCACGCGCAGCGAAAGGCTCCGCAAAGGCAAATTGCACCCACGCGGGTCCGCTCGGCGGCGCGGGGATCGTGAGTGCGGAGTTGAGATCGTCGTCGAGCAGCGGCGTTGCGTCGATCGGTCCCGCGTGCGTTGTCACAACCGGGCGAAGCGACCCCGCATCGCGTTCGTCACTCGGCGTCCGATAGGCGAGGACCGCACCCTCTCCATAGTACGTCGGATCTGGTGGCGCATTGCCGCCGCCACCGCGCGTAAGATTGCGAATCGGACCATTGTTCGACGGTGGTTTCGGCAGCGGATTCGTCAGGCGGCGAGGACCGTCGACCACCACTTCACTCCACACGAGCTTCTTCATCGCCTGCTCGGGTTTCACCCACGGTCCACCGGCGAGGCTCCACCCTGCGGAGCTGAACATCGTCATCTCGAGCCCAAGCCGATCTGCCTCAGCCGCAGAGTGGCGGACGGCGTCGAGCCACGCCGGTGAAAAGAATGGGACCTTCGTGTCGACGGTTTGACCGCCGCCGGATTCCACATCGGCGAGTTGCACGCCGCCAATGCCGACGCGCTTCATCCATTCGAGGTCCTTCGTGATGCCGTCCTTCGTGACGTTGCTGCGTGTCCAGTGCCACCAGGTGCGTGGCTTTGCTGCGGCCGGTGGACTGGCAAACATGCGGGCGAGTGTGTCGTTCGTCGCCGCGGCAACTTGCGATTGCGCCGGAGGGGCGAGCAGGAACACGAGCGCTATGTTAGCGACCGTTGTTCGTGAAAAAATGTTCATACTCTCGCTCGGTCAGGAGTGCGGGCGACGTGCGAGAGGCACAATAGCGCTAACAGGAGAGAGTTGCAAAGCGAGCGCTCCTGCTCGTGCGGTTGGCCTTCGCTCTGGCTCGCCAAAACCCTCTTACCGCAGAGGTCGCAGAGTTCGGAGCACCAATGCAGACGACTGGTACTCCTCGCCGCAGAGGGCGCAGGAGGACTACGGAACGACGACAGCGTGAATGTCCATATCACTGAGATGCAATACAGTTCGCTCGTCTTGTCGCCCTGAGCGAAGCGAATGGCCTGCACTTACGAGCTAGTGAGCATCCTGAAACTGCCATTTTGGAGCGCAACGCCGTGGATGTCATCCCGAGCGAAGTCGAGGGATCTGCACTTGCCGCCTGTGTACGAGGTGCAGACCCCTCGACTCGCTTCGCTCGCTCGGGGTGACAATCCTTGAATTGGCCGTTTGAGGGCGGACACGAGCTAAAGCGATCCGCCATAGTGGATTGCCGCGTTGGACACTAACGGTGCACGTGCAAAAGCATCACTGACCCAGTGTTGAACACGGATCACGCGGATTGAGCGGATTCGACGGGTCTTCCGTTCACGAAGTTATCCGCAGAATCCGTTCAATCCGTCAACTCTGTTTCATGAAACTGGGTCGTTGTGACTCGTAGGGCGGTGAGCATTGTCCAACGCGAGTCAGTCTCTCGCAAACAGTCTGTCCTCTCCGCGAGATCCCCGCGATTCCAGCCACTACTAGATTCTCGGCGCCACAAATCTCCGCGACCGTCGCTCGTACGCGTGCGCCAACGCCAGCAATCGCGCATCGCTGCCCGGTAGCCCGACGAAGGAAATATTCCCTGCGGGCATGCCGTCAGCACCGAGACCCGTCGGCACCGATACCTCAGGCAACCCGAGCCAGTTGCCATAACCGAGCGTCGTGCGGATGTCCGGCCACGGGTCCACGGCGCGAGGAGCTGGAAAGGGCATTGTCGGATAGATCATCGCATCCAATCGCTGCGCATGAAATGTCTCCGCGAGTTGCGCCGTCACTTCGGCGCGCGAGCGCGCGAAGGAGACGCCGGCCGTGTCGCGCTCATATGGCTGTCCGATGAGCTTTGACATGTCCTCCCACTCCTTGGGAAGGACGTCGTAGAACGCACGAAACGCTGCGAGGCCTCGCTCCACATCGCGTCGCGCGTCACCGCCGTGTGTCTCGAAGTATCTGAAGAGTGCGTTTGCCGTTGCGGCCGGCGAATTCGCATTGGGCGGAACGTCGCCGCGTGCCTTCGCCGAGTCGGCGAAGAGTGTCCGCACGTTTGCCCGCGTCACCGTCGGTGCACTCTTCTCGACAATCGCGCCGCCAGACGTCAGGTCCGCAACGGCGCGATCGAATACCGATAGCGACTCGGCGGTCATCTGCGCGCGCGGTACGTGTGCTTCCACGAGCCCGAGTCGAGCGTTGACGAGTGCGTCGTCACGCAGCGAGGCGAGCACTCCATGTGTCCATGGTGCCGTTAGGGCGAGGCCGTCCGATGCATCGGGTCCGGCGATCGCGTCGAGCAGCAGCGCGGCGTCGGCCACACAACGTGCGAGCGGCCCATGCGTGTCGAGGTACGGCCAGGTAGGAATGACACCCGTGCGCGGAACGAGCCCGAATGTCGGCTTCATCCCGACCACGCCGCAGAACTGCGCGGGGATTCGATTGGAGCCACCGTCGTCGGTGCCAAGCGCGGCGAAGGCGATGCCGCACGAGACAGATACCGCAGAGCCGGCACTCGACCCACCCGGCGTCTTCACGCCAGAGGCATCGTGTGGATTGCGCACCTGCCCCGACAAGGAACTCGTTCCGTTGCCACGATAGGCAAAGTCATCGGCGGCGGTCTTTCCGAGCACGACAGCACCGGCCGCGCGCATGCGCGCGACTTCCACGGCGTCGCTCCGCACGACTTCCGGGAACAGCTGTGACCACTCCTTGCTGGACCCCGTGGTCGGAAGGCCCCGCATGTCGTAGATGGACTTCGCGAAGAGTGGAACGCCGTCAAGCGGCCCGAGGAGAGCGCCACGCCGCGCGCGCGCATCGGACGCGCGGGCGTCATCCATGGCGGTCGCAGACACGAGATCGACCGCGTGGAGTGTGCCGTTCAAGGCGGTCACGCGACCGAGTGCCTGCTTGGTGACGTCCACTGCCGTCCAATCACCACGCGCTCGTCCAGCCTGGTACTCGACGATGGTGCCGGCGAGGGGATCGGCAAGACGCGCTGGCCACCGCACGAACGGCACGGCGAACAGGGCGCTCAGGTGGCGGAGTGCTTCGCGTCGGGAGATGGCCATGACGGCGCTCGAACTGGTTGGCGGAGAATTAGGGCGGCGGAAGGTGCGGGCCGCCCTTCGCTGCGCTCAGGGCGACAAAACGATCGGAACCGCACGGGCACTATTTTCCGTTCGGAAGCTCGAACCAGAACACGCTCCCAATCGGGTCTCCCGAGTCGATGCTGATCGTTCCCCCGTGAGCATCGATGGCGAGCTTGCAGAACGCCAGCCCAAGACCCGCGGAATGATGCGTACGCCTCTCACGCGCCTCGATGGTGCCGAACTTCTCGAAGATTCTCTTTCGCGCTTCGACCGGGATCCCGCGGCCCTGGTCGTGCAATGCGACCCGCGCTCGGTCCTGCGTACCAACAACCGTGAACCGCACACGACTTCCAGCCGGTGTGTGCTTGATGGCGTTGCTCAGGAGGTTCTCGATCACGCGGCGCACCAGGTCGGTATCACACTCGACCACGACGTCGCCATCTGCGTCGAGATCGAACACGCGGGTGCGGTCCATGCCGCTGAGTCGCGCGATCACATCGCGCGTGACGTGGACGAGGTCCGTCGGCGCGCGATTGAGCGGCATCTCGCCCTGTTCGAGCCGACTCACGTCGAGGAGTTCGTTGGCCATGTTCCCCAGCGTCTTCGCCGCACGGATGCTCGTGCGAAGGTCATCGCTCGCTTGCGCGCTCACGGATCCCGAGATCCCCTCCTGGAGAAACTCGAGGTTTCTCGTCAGGGCCATCAGGGGTGATCGCATGTCATGCACCACCATGTTGAACAACTTCTCGCGCAGATCCTCCACCACCTGGAGACGTTCATGTTCCTCCACCAGGTCGCGCAGCGCGCGCCTGAGCGTGACATGTGTCTTGACGCGCGCGAGCACTTCGTCGATCTGAAACGGCTTGGTGATGTAGTCGACGCCGCCTGCCTCGAACGCCTTGACTTTGTCAGCGGTATCCGTGAGCGCGGTGAGGAAGATGATGGGCACGTCGCGCGCGACGTCCAGCGTCTTGATGTGTGCGCAAACGTCGTAGCCATTCATCGCCGGCATGTTGATGTCGAGCAGGATCAAGTCGGGCGGATCGCGCTCGACCGCTTGAATGGCCTGTCGCCCATTGGTCACGGGCCGGACCTCATACCCATGCCCGCCCAGCAGGCTCGCGAGCAGTCGCAGGTTCTCGACCCTGTCGTCTACCACGAGGATGGTCGCCAGCGGCGCCGGGTCGGAATGCATCCTGAAGGATACGGGTAAATCCTCGACCTGTGCAGTGCTGGCTGTCCGAAGCCCGCACGCGCACATTCGTTGCCGATGACCGGCCTCCTGGATTGGCTCGAATCAGTGTTTGGCCAGATCCCCCTCCCGCTGCTGGATGTGTGGGGGCGCTTCAGCTTCGCGATCGGTGTGGTTCTCGCCATTTGCGCGTTCGGCGGATTCACCTTCCGCGTTGGAGGCGCGTGGCGGCTCGGTCGCGAGCGGCAAGCGTGGGACGGACGCGCCGTTCTTGCGATGCCGCTCACCTTCCTCCTCATCGTCGGAAGCGGTTACATCGGATCGTTCATCGTGCTGGTGCCCGGCGCCCAGACGTTCGAATCGCTCAAGGACCTGATCGTCCTCGTGTGCCTCCTGCTGTTCGGCTACCCCGCGCTCATCACCGTCCCATTTGCCTACGCGCTCGCCGATCTCGTCGAAGGTGTGCCGCCCGATTTCCTCCTCGCGTGGCTGCCGGGCTACTTCATCAATCCAGCGTGCTTCTGGATCGCGTACCAGCTCCTCGGGCGCGATCCCGACTTTCGACGGCCGCGCACCTGGGCGGGATACGCCGCTTTTGTCGCGCTCTTCATGTCGATCGAACCGGTGCTCTGGGGATACATCTGCTCAGGCAAGTTCACGCCGGAGTTCTCGTACCGCACCATTACGCCCGCGCTGCTGCTCACCACGAATATCACGTGGGTCATCGCGCCGTTTGCGATGCTCGGCGCCTTACCGCTCGCGCGGCGCCTCCGCGCGTTCTGGGCCGAGATTCCACTACACGTGCGCGAGCGGGCATTCGGGACCGACGAGTGGAGTTGGATCGTTGGCCCGGACAGCGTGCCATCGGCGGCCGACGACAAGTCGCGCGCGCTGCCCGTTCGCATGTACATCCTCGTGCCGTTTGTCACGCTGATGTTGGTGGTCGTCCTGGCGACGGCGTACGTGACACTCAAGAGCGGGGAGGACGACGCGACCAGGCTCGCCGTTCGCTTGCACGAGGAGATTGCGGCCAACATCGACCTGCAGCTCGACGACTATCTCGACCGTCCGCCCACGAACACGCCGGTCGGCGAGGGCATCGGGACGCTGCTGCGAGCACTCAGTATCTCGCGAACGGGCCGCGCATTCATCGTCGATCGTACACGGCGCATCGTCGCGTCGTCCGCGCCGGCGGGGGACGCAGTCGTCGCCGGAACGATCGCCAGCCTCCCGCCGTCGCCACCGACCGTCGCCGTACCCACGTCGCAACGAGAATGGCGATTCGATCACGTTACGCCGCAGCCCTCCCGTGAAACGTGGTTGGCGCGCGCCGCGCCGTACGCGGGCCGTCACGGTGAGCACGCCGACTGGGTCATCGTCACCGTGATGCCCGAGGCCTACTACCTCGCCGGCATTCGTGAGGGCAACAGCCACTCGGCAATCATCTCCGCGCTTGCGCTGCTCATGTCGGTCGCCGTGGCGGCGCTACTCGCGTCGATGGTGACCGCGCCGATTCGACGCATTGCACGCGCGGCAGGCGCTCTCTCGAGTGGCGACCTCTCCCAGCGCGCACCGCCGAGCCGATTCAATGAACTCGGCGCGCTCGCCGATTCATTCAACGAGATGGCGTCTCGCCTCACGGCGTCGTTCGATGAGTTGCGTGTGAGTGCACTCGAGGTGAGCCGGCACCGCGACCACCTCGAGGAGCTCGTCAGGGAGCGAACGCACGAGCTGCGTGCCGCCAAGGATGTGGCCGACGAAGCCAGCCATGCAAAGAGTGTGTTCTTCGCCAACATGTCGCACGAGATCCGAACGCCAATGAACGCGGTGCTCGGATTCGCGCAGGTTCTGGAGCGGAGCACATCCCTCGGTGCGGCGGATCGCGCGCACGTCCAGATCATTCTCCGCAGCGGCGAGCACTTGCTCAGCCTGATCAACGATGTTCTCGACATGGCGAAGATCGAGGCGGGCCGTCTTACACTCCGCTCGTCGACCTTTGACCTGCACGCCCTGTTCGACGAAGTGCATCGCATGATCGGCTTGCGTGCGCGCCAGAAGGGGCTGCGCTTCGATGTCGAGCGTGCGTCCGCGGTGCCGCGCTATGTCACGCTGGACGAGGAAAAGCTGCGACGAATCCTCTTCAACCTCCTGGACAACGCCGTCAAGTTCACGAGTGACGGCGCGGTGACGATGCGCATGGACGTGCTGTCGCGCGAGGGCGAAGCGCGTCTCATCGTCGAGGTCGAGGACACGGGGCCGGGCATCCGCTCGGAGGAGATCCCGCTCGTGTTCGAGGCCTTCGCGCAAACTGCGGTCGGCGCTGCGTCGCGCGAAGGGACGGGACTCGGCATGCCGCTGAGCCTGGAGTATGCGCGATTGATGGGCGGCGATCTCGTGGTCAGGAGCGAAGCCGGGCGCGGTTCCGTGTTTCGCCTCGACATTCCAGTGGCGTCGGCGGAGGCAGCGAGCGTGCACGCCAACACCGGCGCGCGACGCATCATCCGCATGGTCGGCCCCGAGCGTCTCCGCATCCTCGTGGCCGACGACAACCGCGACAATCGCATGCTGATCGCCACCTTGCTCGACGACGTGGGACTCGAATACCGGGAAGTCGCCAATGGCGCCGAGGCGCTCGCCCTATGGGAGACATGGCAGCCGCATGTCATCCTCATGGATCTCCGGATGCCGGAAATCGACGGCTACGAAGCGACTCGGCGCATTCGGTCCATGGACACGGGCCGCAGGACGAAGATCATCGCCGTCACAGCGAGCGCGCTCGATCAGAAACCGGAGCGTGCACGCGACGCGGGTGTCGACGCGTTCGTCTGGAAGCCGTTCACAGCAGAGCAACTGTTCGAACAGATCGCCGCCATGACCGGTCACGCGCTCGAGTACGCGGACGACGTTCCCGCCCCCACCGGGGAGAACCTGACGCGCGATCGCGTAGCGACCGTCGATCCCGAGCTGCGGGCGCGCGCTCGCAGCGCCGTCGAGCGCGCGGACGCACGTGGGCTCGCCCATGCGATCGACGAGATGGAGGCTCGGGATCCCGATCTCGCAGACGCGCTGCGCTCACTGGCCCACGGCTACGAATACGACAGACTCATGGAGCTTCTTTAGGCTAGTGGCCACAATGTCATCCCGAGCGAAGTCGAGGGATCTGCACGTTCAGTCTGGGGTTGAGGTGCAGACCCTCTCGACTCGCTTCGCTCGCTCGGGGTGACAACTCTGGAATTGGCAGCCTGCCTTGAGCGCAATCGAATGGGCTCGCTCGGGGTGACAATCGTGAAATCGGCAGTTTCAGGTGGCCGCTTGGCTAAGGCTAGTGTCCGAGTTGCCCGTTCCCGCGCGAGTGCCGCAGAGCGTCCTGCACCACGGCGTCGAGTTCATCGCCCGTGAACGGCTTCTCGATGAACAGCTGGAGACCCGGAGTGCGGCCCTGTCGCTGGAGCGTGTCGGCGGTGTAGCCAGACGTGAGCACGACGGGAAGCGTCGGGCGCTCGACGAGAAGGCGCTCCATCAGCTCGTGTCCGCCCATCTCCGGCATGATCGTGTCGGTGATCACGACATCGACGTGCGCTTCCCGGAGGACGTCCAGCGCGGCCACGCCATTCTCTGCGTCGAGCACGGCGTAGCCGGAGCGCGCGAGCAATCGGCGCGTCAATTGGCGTACGATCGGGTCGTCCTCGACCACGAGCACAATCGCCGACGCAATCCGGGGTTCAGCGACCGGTTCCGCTTCTGGCTCAACAACGCGCGCGCCGCCTTCGAACTGCGGGAGATAGACCTTGAAGGTCGTCCCGTGCTCTGGCTCACTGTACACCCAGATGTTCCCCTCGAGTTGCTTCACGATGCCGAACACCGTCGACAATCCGAGACCCGTACCGCGTCCCTCCGGCTTGGTAGTGAAGAACGGTTCGAAGATGCGTGACTGCGTCGCTGCGTCCATGCCCGCTCCCGTGTCCGTAATGGTGATGACGACGTATTGCCCAGGACGTGCCGCGTGCTGCTCGGCGTGCGTCCCCGTCAGCGAGACACGCGACGTCTCGATTGAGAGGCGGCCTCCGTCAGGCATCGCGTCACGCGCGTTGATGACGAGATTCATGACGACCTGCGACAACTGGCCGCGATCGGCGAGCACCGGGAGAAACTCGGCGTCGAGCCGAACGGCGAGCTCGATGTCCTCGCCGATGACGCGATTGAGCATCGAGCGGATGTCGCGCACGACGTCACTCACGTCGACGACGTGGCGCTCCATCACGCGGCCGCGGCTGAACGAAAGGAGTTGGCTCGTGAGATCGGCGGCTCGATCGGCTGCCTTCTCGATCTCGCCGATCATCGGCGTGAGCGCAGGGTCGTCGTCCACCGCCGCGAGCAGGAGCGAACTGTAGCCACGCACCACGGTCAGGATGTTGTTGAAATCATGTGCGACGCCACCGGCAAGCATGCCCATGGCCTCCATCTTCTGTGTCTGACGCAGTCGTTCCTCCAGGAGTTTTTGTTCGGTGATGTCGAGCCACGCGCCGATGACCCACACGGTCTGTCCCGCGCTGCCACTCGCCAGGCGCTGTTCCTCGCGAAGCCAGCGATACCGCCCGTCTTTGTGCCGGAATCGATAATCCTTCGAGACGGCGCGATACGATGCCGGTGCACGCTCCTCGTCGCTCCGATGATCGTCGTCCGGATGCACATGCGTCCGCCACCATTGCGGGGCGTGCACTTCGGCCAGGTCGTAGCCGAGCATGTCGGTGACGTTGTGGCTGATCCAATCGAGCACGGGACCGTCTGGCGTGACCTGCAGCTCATATAGCACCGCACCGCTGGAGCCGATGACACGCTCGAGGCGCTCCTCGGCGTTGACCAGTTCGTGGATCTTCGCTTCGAGCGCGGTCCGCGTCGTTTCCACGCGGTCAGCCATGTCGTTGAACGCGACGCCAAGCGCACCGAGTTCGTCGCTGCGGCGCACCTCAACACGCTTGGACTCGTCGCCGGCATTCATGCCCTCCGCCGCGGTCACGAGTGAGGCGATCGGGCGCGTCAACGTGCCACTGACGTGCCACGCACCCGCGCCAGCCAATACCAGCAGCACCAGGGTGAAGAGCGCGAGGCGCCAGAGCATCGTGCGCGCTGGGGCGAGAATGAGATCGAGCGGATACTCCAGCGCGAGCGTCCACGGCGTGTTGCGAATCCCGACGGCCGATGCGAGCACGGGAGTTCCCGACGGCCGCTCGTACTGTACGACTCCCTTCTGCTCGCTGGTGCCAGGTGGAAGTGGTTCGACGACGACGCCCAGACTCGTCCAGCGGTCTCCGCGAGTGTTGCCGATGAGCAGGGTCGCGCCGGCGCCGACGAGGTTCCGCAAGGGAGCTGCGGTTTGCGCGGACGCGACCACGCGTCGTCGCTCGACGAGGTAGCCCCAGAGCGTCGCATCGGCGAACACCGGTGCGATGATCGAGAACCCGAGGTTGTTCGCCGGTCCGCCAATCCATCCGATCGCGGGAGTGGTGTGCCCCGAGAGGAGCGTGATCAGCGCGTGCGCGTCATCGCGTTCGAGTGCTGGGATTGAGCCATTGCTGGTCATGACGCGACGTCCGGTCGCATCCCACACCTCCACGCTGCCGAACGAGCTCTTCGCGATGGGCCGCGCGGCGAGTTGCGCGAGGGCATGGCGTAGCTGCGCCGTGTCGCCGTCAGCAAGGTGGCGCACGACGGCGGAGTCCTTCGACGCGGTGAGCTGTGCGTCCAGCAATTGCTTCGCGGAGGCCGCATAGCCATCAGCAAGCTGGTGGGACACATGTTCGGCGCGCTGACTTTCCGCGGCGATCGCCGAACGGCGCACCTCGCGATATGACGCGGCGGCGATCACCGAGACCACGATGAGTACGAGGACGATGGCTGACGCAGCCAGCCGCTCACGAATCGAAATCGACCTCCTCGCCTGTCGATCGTCGTGGATCGTGTCTCGAGTCACCTGGTCCTCCCTGTGAACGTCTCAAACTCGATCTCGTGCTCGAGTTGAAACTCGGGGGTCGGCGCGCCGCGCCACAGTGGACCTTGGTGTATTGAACTTTGGTACAATCCCCTCGGCGGTGGTGCGTCGCCGGGTCGTCAGGTCACGCCCGCAAGGCGGCGACGCGATCGGTGAACCTGACGAGGTCGGCCACGGAGCGCGCCGCCAGTTTTTGCATGACCCGCGCGCGATGCACCTTGACGGTCTGTTCGACGACGCCGAGCTGCATGGCGATCTCCTTGTTCAGCAGCCCGGCGGTCACGTGAAAGAGCACTTCCTGCTCGCGGCTGGTCAACGTGGCGAGGAGCGCTTCCAGGGCCTCGAGCTCTGCGCGTCGCTCGCGCTGTTCCATCGATCGCGTCAACGCGCTCTGAATGGCATCACGCAGCGCGTCCTTGTCGAATGGCTTCGTGAGGAACTCCACGGCGCCCGTCTTCATGGCGCGCACGCTCATCGGAATGCTCCCAGAGCCGGTCATGAAGATCGTCGGAACCTGCACGTTCCCCTTGTCCAATGCGGCAACCACATCGAAGCCGCTGTCGCCGCCGAGCATGACGTCGAGCACGAGACACGCCGGCCGGTCGGGACGCGAGAACTGGAGGAACGCGTCGGCCGAGGAGAACGACTGTGCCGCGAATCCCAACTGCTGCACCATGCGGCTCACCGTGTCGCGCATGACGTCTTCGTCATCTACTACGAAAACGATCGGTTCAGATGAGCGCATCGGGGTCCAACCAGCTCAGAGGAGACCGCCCACCAGGCGGCTCCTCGAAGCTACCGAGCCCGCGTGCCAAGCGCCATCTGCCCCATCAGCCATTCGTTGGCGACGGTATCGATGACGAGGTGGACACGTGCCGAGGTTCCGTCGTTCCGCACCGAGTGTGGGTCGGAGAGGCGGAGGTACCAGCACTCTCCCTCGGACATGACGACGCGTCGCTGATTGAGCAGGAATGTCACGCCCGGATTCGTCGTGATGGGGATGTGGATCCGCGCATGTCCAGCTTCCGCCGACAGATCGTGATCCGTGTGCTCGAGGATGACCGAGCCGGCATCGAGGCTCATCAGACGCACGGCGTGCAGCGGGCACTCGAATGCACCGAGCACCGACTGGAAGTACGGGCAGCGAGCGAGAACGGGTGTATCACGGAAGTCCGTGCACGTGGGGTCGGAATAGATCATCTGGACGGGATGCGTTGCGTACGCCGGTCCGCGCAACGCGATGGCGGACCACGAGCCCTCGTAGTTCCGTTTCACGAAATGATCTGTCCAACCGATATCGGCGGCGATTGCGAGATCGGTGCGCAAACGAGCAGGGTCGAACGAGAAGGGCAGGCGGACGGCGTCAGGGATCACAAAAGGCCGGTAAGAATTGTCACCCCGAGCGAGCGAAGCGAGTCGAGGGGTCTGCACCTCAACCCAGACAGAACGTGCAGATCCCTCGACTTCGCTCGGGATGACATGCGGGGGGTGGACGAAGTCAGGATAGTCAGCCCAACCTCGCGCGCACCTGGAGAATGGCATCCCGATACTGTCGCTCCAGCGCGACGCACTCGCCCAACTCCGCCTCGATGTGTTCCGCGGCTTGATGGTGTTGCCCGAAGCGCACCAGCGCCTGACGCGCCAGGTCGTCGCGACCCTCTTTCACAGCCAGCATGGCGCGACGTTCCCAATCCTCGGACGCCTTCCGCTCCGTCGCGACGGTCCGCCGCAGCTCCTCGATGTGCGGTTGCAATTCGGTCGCTTCTCGCTCGAGCACAGGCAGCATCGCCGCGGGATTAACGCATTGTTCGATGCGTGCGAGCAGTGCGCGTTCATCCGTGCTCGCCTTTGAATTCAGCGCATCGTCGAGCGCTGCGAGCGCCGCACTCGAGTAGAGCTCGGCCTCACGCATCACCTCGATGCTATCGGTGCGATGGCGCTCGCGTCGCGTCTCGGGGTCCGTTGGATCGTCGTCGTTCGCGTCGCCCTCGTTCGCGTCGCCCTCGTGCTCGCGAATGAAGGTTTCGACTTCCCACGGCATGTCGCCGACGCGGTCCGCAGCGCCAGCAGCCATCTCCCTGGCGAGACGTCCCAGACCAGCGAGTTGTCGTCCGTCCAATTCCTGCGACGCACGCCGAATATCCCGCACGAATTCGAGGGTTGCGTGCCAGGTGGCAGACTCGAACCCCATGCCGCCGGATGGTGGCCGCGCCGCTCTCGGCGCGCGGAACCACGCGTCCGTGACGAGACGACGTTCCTCCTCCCAACGAGCACGATAGCGAGCGGAGTGTTCGGGCCAGCAGGCCGCACAGAAGCGATGCGTTTCTGTCGGTGCACCCGACTGGTCCGTGCGCATCGCGCGACCGACGGTGCCCTGAGCGCCGCAGGCCTCGCAGACTTCATTGGGCTCTTGTGGTGGGAGTCCGGTTCCAACCATGCACACCATGGCGCTGGAGCGATGTATCACTCGCGCACGAACTCCAACGCGATCGAGTCCCCCGCGGTAAGCGCATGCCACCGCTTGAACAACCCATCTCGGGTATTCCGGACGCGTGCGATCTCTTCCTCCGTCAACTGCGGCGGCGGGATCTTGTCAGCGTACTTGCCCGCCGACACGAACACACGTGCGTGCGCGTTGAATTCCTCGACACTCCAATGCGCAAAATTCCGGCGCTCCGCGTCGAAGAACCCGACGATGAGTTCCACCTGCATCGCGTCGACCGGAATGGGGCCCTTCGGCCACGGCGACGCAAAGTCCGTGATCTCCCACCCGTCGGCCACGAGACCATAGAAGCCCTGACGAAAGCCGAGCTCCGTTTCCACGGCGAAGTGCGTAAGATCATGCGGCGGAAAGAATGTGCCGAGCTGGCCGTTCTGCCGTTGCCACGTCACCGAGCCATCCGCGCGCGTGAGCGTGAGCGACGCCGCACCGTCGGTGTGGCGTTTCAGGCGAATGGTGAGATCGGGGGCGACTTTCGTCGCGCCCCGCGGAGCGGCCTTGGGCTTCATGGGCATCAGTCTTCGGATGATGTTTGAAGTCTAGCACCTATCGCCGACCATTGGCGAGCAGCGGGCGCGTGGGTCATCGATCCTGCTATGGATCCTGCCGCTGGAGTTCTTGGCGCGGATCGCCGTGGATGTCATCCCGAGCGAAGTCGAGGGATCTGCACGTTCAGTCTGGGGTTGAGGTGCAGACCCTCTCGACTCGCTGCGCTCGATCGGGGTGACAGGTCGTTGCGTGAACCACGCACTGTATGCAATTTAGTGCACATGACCATCAGCGATCAACAGGAAATACCCTATTATCTCGCCACCGGACGCGAGATCGAGACCTTCACCACCTGCTTCACGCAGAAACTACCCGTCCTCCTCAAGGGCCCAACCGGGGTCGGCAAGAGCCGCTTCGTGCATCACATGGCCGCTCGGCTCGGGCGTCCGCTCATCACCGTTGCCTGCCACGACGATCTGTCGGCCAGCGACCTCACCGGCCGCTATCTCATTCAGGGCAGTGAAACCGTCTGGACAGACGGGCCGCTCGCCCGCGCGGCCCGCATCGGCGCGATCTGCTATCTCGACGAGCTCGTCGAAGCGCGGCAGGACACCACCGTCGTCATTCACCCGCTCACCGACGATCGCCGAGTGTTACCGCTGGAAAAAACGGGCGAGTTGATTCACGCGGCGCCGGGCTTCCTGCTCGTGGCGTCGTACAACCCGGGCTACCAGCGCGCCATCAAGGATCTCAAGCCGAGTACTCGGCAGCGATTCGTGAATATCGAATTCGACTTTCCGTCGCCGGCGGCGGAAACGGAGATCGTGATGCACGAAGGTGGCGTCGACAAGCGCATCGCATCGACACTCGTGCGCATCGCGGAGAAGACCCGTCATCTCCGTGACCAGGGGCTTCAGGAAGGTCCGGGCACGCGTGTGCTCGTCGCAGCGGCGCGGCTCATTGCCGGCGGGGTCCCACCGCGAGACGCATGTCACGCGGCGATCACCACGGCCCTGAGTGACGACGCCGATCTTCTCTCGGCAGTCGACGACGTCATCGCCGCGTTGCTCTAACAGCAGTGGCACGCAAGCCAAGCCGGTTCTGGCACCCGGCGCGCCGCCTGTGCCTCCGCGCCGAGGAAGCCGTGCGCGCCCAAATCGCTCGACGCACACCGCCGAGCCTCGAAGATGTCCGTCCTCGCCTTCAGCACTACCTCAGGGCGATGTATGGCGAGGCGGTGACCATCGACTCGCTCGCGCCACCGAAGACGCCGAGTTGGACGGTGCGCGCCTTGCGGCAACTTGCGCTCGTGCGGGAACGCGGGGCATCGGAGAGCAGTGCGGACCGGATCGCGCTTCCGGCGACACTGCCCGCGCATCGCACCGACATCTCAGCAATCGAGCAGTACCGGCTCATTGCCGTGCAGCACGCCGAACGCATACGTCGAGCGAGCGCGAAACATGCGCGCGACGTGACGTCGGATCTCGAACGAGATCTCTATCAACTCGCGGAGTCCGCTGCGATCGATGCACAAATCGTGGCGAGCCAGCCCGGACTCCGCGGCGCGCTCGACGCGGCCCGTGCGGAGGCGATTGCACAACGTCCGAAGCCACGGTGGAGGACCGAGATCGAGGTGTGCGTCGAGGACATGGTGCGTCGGGCATGGCCTGCGCAGGGACTCGGTTCGAGTGAGGAAACAAACCCCGCCGAGGTTCCGCTTGCCAATGACGCAGAGTCGAACGCGACGTGGGCTCGCCGAACGGCGGTGGCGCTCGAGGTGAAGTACGGAAGGAAAGCGGCGCGCAAATACCGTCGCGTGCCGGAGATGACGCTGTGGCAGACCGCGGTGCGGACCCATCTGCCGGAAGAGCAGCAACTCGCGCTCGAGACGGAAACCCGCCAGGTCGAAAGCACGGCGTCGCCGGACATCAAGCGTCCGACCTCGAGTTCGTCCATGCCGGGCCCGCCGGAAGGACGTTCGTCGCAGGACAACCGAGGGAACGCGCCGGGGCCGGCAGAGACCGACAACGCGACGTCACGAGGGGAAGGCGATCGTCCGGACGGTCAGGGTGACGAGGGCGAGCAGAGCACCGAGCGGACACCGGAGGTGAGCGAGGACGAGGACAGCGGTGAGCAAAACGCTGGAGGTGTTCCCGCAAATGGTGCTGATGGTCGAGATACGCAATCAGGAGTCGGGCATTCGGGTCAGGTGGTGGACGACGCCCAGCTTGCCGAGGGAATACCATTCCCGTATCCCGAATGGGACTGTTACGCGCAGGGCTTTCGCGCTCCAGGAACGGTCGTTCGCGTGATGCCGCCGCCGCTCGCGTCGGCCGAGTGGGCGACGACCACACTTCAGGGCCACGCGCGCGAGGTGCATCGCGCGCGGCGACAGTTCGAGCGGTTGCGATCGCAACGAGTGCGCTTGCGGCGACAGGTGCAAGGCGATGAGCTCGACATCGAGGCGTGCGTCGAGGCCATGGTCGATCGACGCATGCACATCGCGCCGTCCGATCGTCTGTACTCGCTCGTGCGACCGGGGCGTCGCGAGCTTGCCATTACGCTGTTGATCGACATCAGTGGTTCGACGGGCGATCCCGCGGCAGAAGACCGCCGCGTCATCGATGTCGAGCGGATTGCGGCACTCGTCGCGACTGCGGCGTTCGACGCATTGGGAGACGACTACTCCATTCTCGCATTCTCGAGTGCGGGTGCGTCGAATGTTCGCATGCATACGCTCAAGGACTTCGGCGAGCGGAACTCACCAGCGGTGCATCAGCGCATCAGCGCACTCGCGCCGCACGGCACCACTCGGCTCGGTGCCGCGGTGCGGCATGCGACGGCGCAGTTGGCGCGGCATCCTGCGCCGCACCGTCTCCTTCTTATCCTGTCCGACGGCAAACCCTATGACTACGACTGGTACTTCGTGGACTATGCGGTGCAGGATTCGCGTCACGCGGTGCTCAGCGCGCGGTTGGAGGGGATTCATCCGTTTTGCATCACGGTGGATTCGTCGAGCGGAGACAAGTACCTCACGGAGATATTCGGATCGACTGGGTATCGCGTAGTGTCGCGGCCGTCGCAGTTGTCGCAGGCATTGTTGCTTGCGGTGCAGCGGATGATTGGAGGGGCGGGCTGAGGGGCGGCTCCCGGCGGAGACATTTCGCGACGGCTTAGGCGAGTGTCGGGGCGGTGCAGCTGTCTGTCGGGGCGGTACAGGCGATTGTCGGGGCGGTATTGGCGATTGTTGAGGCGTCACGGGCGGGTGTCCGGGCGGTACAGGCGATTGTCCGGACGTTACAGGCGATTGTCCGGACGTTACGGTCGAGTGTCCGGACGATACGGGCGAGTGTCCGCGCGGCACGGTCGATTGTCCGGGTGGAAAGCTGTTTGTCCGGGCGGTATAAGAGATTGTCCGCGTGGTACAGGCGTCTGTCCGGGCGGTACGGGCGTCCGTCAGCGTGGAAAAACGGCGCCATCGCGGTACTGCTGGTCGTCGCGGTGACAATTGTGAAACACGCAAACCGTTCGAATTGATACCACGAAGATTGATGCTCTCTAGCTTGTGTCCATCCTGAAAGTGCCATTTCTGGAGCGCATTGCCAGGGATGTCATCCCGAGCGAAGTCGAGGGATATGCACGTGCCGCCTGTGTCAAGGTGTAGGCCCCTCGACTCGCTGCCCTCGCTCGGGGTGACAGTCGTTCAATAGGCAGTGTCAGGACGCTAACTGAGCTAAGAGACGCAACGGCATTCTCGCGTCAACCATTGATTCAACCACTACTCCGGGCGGTGCGTCCGCCTTGCGGTGCGCTCGCCCTCAGCCATCTTCGCCGGACGGAAGGATCGGGTACGAACATTCCTCACCGAGATACACATGCAACAGCCGTTCATGAGCCAGATCGTCCTGTACGCCTTCAATTACCCTCCCGCGAACTGGCAACTCTGTAACGGCGATATTCTGGCCATCAGCCAGTACAGCCAGCTCTTCTCCCTTCTCGGCACGAAGTTCGGCGGTGATGGTCTCCGTAACTTCGCGCTGCCTGACTTCCGCGCGCTGGCACCGCCGGATCTGACGTATTGCATCGCGCTACAAGGCGCGTGGCCATCGCGCGACGGGGGGCTGCCTCATCAGGTTGCGGCCGAACTGTCACTCGCCGCCATGACCTTCACGCTTGGCGAGAATGCGGCATGCAACGGCCAGTTGCTGTTTGTCGAGGAGTATCCGGAGCTCGCCGCCCTGCTCGGGACGCGTTTCGGCGGTGAGGGCACGGCGGGTTTTGGCGTACCGAACCTCACGACGCTGGCGCCCAAAGGGTCCGCGTACAACATCGCGCTTTCGTCGCAGGCGAACACACTCGCGACGCCCTTCATCGGCGAGATACGTCTCTTTGCGACGGTCGAGATTCCATCGGGATGGGAGGCGTGCGAGGGTCAGTCAGTGGCGATCACCTCCAATGAGAAGCTGTACTCGCTCATCGGCATAAAGTTTGGCGGCGACCAGACCAACTTCTTGCTCCCCAATCTTCAGGGGATCGCCGAGTGGGGCACGCAGTTCTGCATTGCGACGGCGGGAGATTTCCCGAACCGGTAGTTAAGACAGCGCGTCGCGCCCGCCTGGCTATCAAGGCCCTACGCCATCGGCGTTGTCAGTGAAACAACGCGTGCGCTGCGAAGCTTCAATCCTGATCTCGGTCGCGAGCCTCACTCGACGTCCTTCGCTGTCACAGCGGCGCCGCGGCGTCGTCAGTTGCGAGATGGGAAAGGGTTGGGGCGACCCGTCGCGGCCTGTGGTAAGGTCTTGGCACTCACCGGATCGGCCTGCAAGTTGACACACGACCTCACGCACCCCAACCGCGGCCGCGTGCGCAGTGTACAGGATGCGAAGGCGAGGTCGTGGCGTTATTACCTATTTGAGAGACGACAGAACAGCAGGTGCAGGCCCTTCGCTCCGCTCAGGGCGACAAAACGCGCGGCCAATTCATACACTTTTCACACAACTATTCGATGAACGATTCAGGTGACGACCGGTGTCGAACCATTCTCATGAGCCCCGCGTAGACTAAAAAGTGCTCTCGCCGTCATCCGAATCCGTTTTCACCTTTCTGTTCAAATACCCGCTCCGCGTCTTCCAGCGCGGAGATTTTGTGTTGGCACCAGTCATCCCGGCCTGGCTGATCGTCCTCATCGCCATCGCCGGCATCGCACTGGTTGCCTTCACCTACAGCCGAGTCAAGGCGGTCACGACGCTCGACAAGGTCGTCCTCGCCGCCATACGCGTGGTCGCCATCATCGCGGTCCTCGGATGCCTCCTGAGGCCGACGATCGTCGTCGCCAGCGCGGTCGCACAGCGGAATGTGCTCGCGGTGGTCCTCGACGACTCCCGCAGCATGCGGCTCAAAGACATTGGCGACAGTTCGCGACTCGCCGCCGTTCAGGGTGTCTTTTCGGACTCCAGCGAGCTGATGAAGAAGCTCGGGACCAAGTTCGCCCTCCGCACCTTTCGCTTCGCCGCTGACGCCGGGCCGTCGTCGGGAGCCAAGACATTGCTCGCCACCGGTGCCCGGTCGGACATCGCCGGCGCACTCGACGTCACACGCGAAGACCTGGCCGGCATGCCGCTCGCCGGCGTCATTCTCGTGACCGACGGTGCCGACAACGGCGGCGGCGACCTCGGCGCGGCGATCCTCGCCCTCAAGGCGCGACGCGTTCCCGTCTATACCGTAGGAGTCGGCGAAGAGCGCTTCGAGCGCGACATCGCCATCGAGCGCGTCTCGGCCCCGGCGTCCGTGCTGGCCGGTTCGACCGTCCTGCTCGAAGCGGGAATCGGCGTCCGTGGCGCGCGCGGCGAGACGACCACGATCTCCGTCGAAGCGAACGGCCACATCGTGGCGACGGAAGAGGTGAAGCTCCCCGACGGTGGCGACGTCGCGCGCGTGCGGCTCCGCCTACCTCCTCAGCCGGCCGGAACCTACCAGTTGTCGGTCCGTGCGAAGCCGCTGCCGAACGAGCCCGTTACGGAGAACAACGAGTACCACACGGTGCTCGACGTCCGGCAGGGCCCGGTGCGCATCCTCTATCTGGAAGGCGAACTCCGTCCGGAATTCGCATTTCTGCGCCGAGCGGTCGCGGCAGATAGCAGTGTCGAGGTGGTCGGGCTGATGCGGAGCGCCGACAAGAAGTTCCTGCGACTCGGTGTACATGACTCGCTCGAGCTGATCAGCGGTTTCCCGACCAAGCGCGAAGAACTGTTCAAGTATCGCGCGATCATCCTCGGTAGCATCGAGTCGTCGTTCTTCAGCGGCGACCAGCTTCGCATGCTGGCGGAATTCGTCAGCCAGCGCGGTGGCAGCCTGCTGGCGCTCGGCGGCCGGTCGTCGCTGAGTGAAGGGGGCTTCGCGGATACGCCAGTCGCGGAAGTGTTGCCGGTCATTCTCTCGCGGCAGGGCCGTGATACCGGGTTGGCGCCGCTCGTGCTCAACGTACGCCCGACGACAACCGGCGTCGGCCACGCGGCGTTGCAACTGCGTGGCAACGATGCGGCGAGCGCGGCGCGGTGGGATTCGCTACCGCCGTTGACGTCGGTGAACAACATCGGCGCCCTCCGCTCTGGCGCGACGACGCTGTTGACCGGGCGCGTCGGGAACAAAGCAGGCAACCTCGAAGTACCGCTACTGACCTACCAGCGCTACGGGCGCGGGATGGGTGCGGTGTTCGCGGTGCAGGATTCCTGGCTCTGGAAGATGCACGCGAGCATTCCCGTCGAGGACGCGACGTATGCGACGCTCTGGCGCCAGTTGCTCCGTTGGATGGTGGAAGGGGTGTCCGAGCAGGTGGACGTCGTGGCGATTCCGTCGCGCGTCGGGCCCGGAGAGCCGGTGACGCTGCGCGCGCACGTGGCGGATTCGACGTACCAGCCAGTGAATGGCTCGTCCGTCGTCGCGAAGGTGACGACTCCAACGGGGCGCATCGTCGAGGTGCCGCTCGAGTGGTCGCTGCGCGAAGACGGTTCGTACACCGGTCGCTTCGTCGCGGACGAAAAGGGAGTCTACGCGCTCTCTGCGGAGTCGCGTCGCGGTCGGGACACCACGCGCTCGATCACCTCGTCGTTGCTCGCCGATGATCAAGGCGCCGACGTCGAGCAGGCCGAACAGCGGAAGCCGCTTCTCACGCGCATCGCGAAAGAGACGGGTGGCAAGTACTACCGCCTCGCCCAGTCCTCCGCGCTCGCGGATGATGTGATCTTCACGGAGTCGGGCGTCACGGTTCGTGAAGCGAAGGACATCTGGGACATGCCGATCGTGTTCTTCATTCTCGCCACGTTGCTCGGCGCGGAGTGGGTGTACCGGCGGCGCAGGGGGCTGGCATGACGGGACTGTCCCGAGCGAATGAAATGAGCCCCCTGTCACCCCGAGCGAACGAAGTGAGTCGAGGGGTCTGCACCTCTGCTCCGGCGCCAAAGTGCAGACCCCTCGACTCGCTCCGCTCGCTCGGGGTGACAATGGGGTCGCTCCGCTCGCTCGGGGTGACAATGGGGTCGCTGCGCTCGCTCGGGGTGACAATGGGGTCGCTGCGCTCGCTCGGGGTGACAATGGGGTCGCTGCGCTCGCTCGGGGTGACGGCTGCGCTGCTACTCTGCGCCGCTACCGCGAGCGCGCAGAAAACTCACGTACTCATCATCACCGGCCTTGGCGGTGAGCTCAAGTACAGCATGGCGTTCATGAAGACCGCGGCGACGCTCGCGGACTCGGCACGCGCACGCTGGGGGGTCAAGGACTCGAGCCTCATCGTCCTCGGCGAAGACCCAGCGATGGACCCGAAGCACATCACCGGCAAGTCCACCAAGGCGGAAGTCGAGAAAGCCTTCCTCACGCTTTCCAAGCGGGTAGCCCCCGGCGACGTCGTGCTTGTGTTCCTCAACGGCCACGGCGCCAGCGAGGGCCCTGATTCGCGCGTCAACCTCAGCGGCCCCGACCCGACCGCCGCGGATTTCAACGGCTGGCTGTCGGCATTCTCGAAGCAGGCGGTCGTGTTCGTCAACGCGGCGAGTGGGAGCGGTGACTTCCTCCAGGTCCTCAAGGCGCCCGGTCGCGTGATCGTGAGCGCCACGAAAACGGCCATCGAGCGAAACGAGACGATCTTCGCACCACCGTTCGTGAAGGGACTGACGAGCGGCGACGCGGACAGCGACAAGGACAACCGCGTGTCGGTGCTCGAAGCCTTCGATTACGCGAAGAAAGAAGTCGCGCGGGTGTATGAGACGGACAAGAAGCTGCTCACCGAGCACGCCCAAGTGACCGACACGGTGTTCGCGCGCACCGTGGCGTTTGGTGGAACGAAGCCGAGCGAGGATCCGCGCGTCGTGGCGTTGGTCTCTGAGCAGCGCGCGCTCGAATTGCAGATTGCGGCGCTTCGTAGCCGCAAGGCGACCACAGATTCCACGGTGTACGCCGCTGAGCTGGAGAAGCTGCTGCTCGCGTTGGCGGAGAAGTCCGCGGCCGTGCGCGCAGCGGGAGGGAAGCCGTGAGCGAGCGCAACGGCGTGAATTGGAGACCCCTCGACTCGCGGAGTTTACCCCGCGCGAAGCGTCGGGGCTCGCTCGCCCTGACAATGCTTGCGCTGGCATGCGTGGGAGCGTGGCAGGAGCCGGGCGACATCCGCAAACAAGTGAGAGCGCTCGCCGAAACGGGCAAGCTCGACGAAGCAGAGAGCGCAGCGCGCGGCGCCGGCGCGGCGGCTGCCTCAGTGCTCGGCGAAGTTCTCGTCGTTCGCGGAAAGCTCGCGGCCGCCGACTCGGCATTTCGCGTCGCGATCACGAGTGACCCGCGCGGACGCCGCACCGCGGAAGTCTCGCTCGCGGAGTTGGCCTACGCCCGCGGCGCACGCGACGACGGACTTCGCCTCGCGAACGCGCTCACGACCGCATACGAGAATTCATCGGCGCGCTGGTCGAGCGACGACCTCACTGCCGTTGGCCGCGCCTATGTGCTGCTCGGCACGCGTGCTGCTGCGCCCGTGCGTGCGGCGCTCGCCGTCTTCGACAAAGCCGTTGCAGCCGATGCGTCGAACATCGAAGCGCGGCTCAGAACCGGCGATCTCTTTCTCGACAAATACAACGCACCGGAAGCCAAGTCGTCCTACGACGATGTGCTCAAGGTTGCACCAGGCAATGCGCGCGCCCTGCTCGGCCTTGCGCGTGTGGCGGAGTTCGAGGGAAAGCGAGACGCCATGGCGATGGCGCAGAAGAGCATGGAGGCGAATCCCTCGCTCACCGGTGCGAACATCCTGCTCGCGCGATTCCATCTCGAAGCCGAAGCGTATGACTCGGCGGCGATCTACGCGCGCCGTGCACTGGCGGTGGATTCGTCGTCCATCGCCGCATGGTCCCTCATTGGCGCGACGGCATTTCTCACCGGCAAGACGGCAGAGTACGACCGTGCGAAAGCGACGGCGCTTCGGCTGAATTCGAAGCCATCGGAGTTCTTCGCTGAGGCGGCAGATGCGGCCATTCGTCAGCGCCGGTATGCGGACGGCATGCGCTTCGCGCGCGAGGCCGTCGACATCGATTCGACCTCGGTGCGCGCGCTCGGCATCCTCGGCACCAATCAGATGCGGGCGGGCAACATCGAGGCGGCGCGCGCGACGCTCGAGCGCGCGTTCGCAATCGACCCGTTCAATCTCTGGCACAAGAACACGCTCGACCTGATCGACAACCTCAAGAAATTCCGCACGATCGACCGCGGACGCTTCCGCATTGTCGCACCTGAGAAAGAAGCGGAGATGCTTGCATTGTATCTCGTCCCGCTGCTCGAACAGGCGTACGACTCGCTGGCGAAGCGTTACGCGTACAAGCCGACTCCGCCGATTCGCCTGGAGATCTACGATCGACACGCCGACTTCTCCGTGCGCACCGTCGGACTGACGGGGCTCGGCGCGCTCGGTGTGAGCTTCGGTCCGGTGCTCGCGATCGACGCACCGTCGGCGCGTGCGCGCGGCGAATTCAACTGGGGCTCCACGTCGTGGCACGAATTGGCGCACACGTTCACGCTCGGCCTCTCCGAGAATCGTGCACCGCGTTGGCTGTCGGAGGGATTGTCGGTGCTCGAGGAGCGTCGGGCACGTCCGGAGTGGGGTGCGCAGATCTCCGTCGAGTTTCTCGCCGCGTACACGGGTGGCCGTTTGCGGCCGGTGAGTACGTTGAACGACGGCTTCGTTCGTCCGCGCTTCGAGCAGGAGACGATCTTCAGCTACTACGAAGCGTCACTCGTGTGCGAGATGATCGAGCAGATGCGCGGCTCGGGTGCAATAGTGGACATACTGAAAGCCTATCGCGATGGCGCCGATACACCCGGCGTGTTCGCGAAGGTGCTCGGCATGAAGCCGGACTCGCTCGACAAACAATTCGACACGTGGCTCCGCGCCAAGTTCGCGACGCCGATCCTTTCCATCGCGCCGAACGACGGGAAGAAGCCAATGTCGGGTGCGTTCGTCGAGACGGTACGCGCCGCGGTTGCGCTTGTCGAAGCCGACAAGCCGGACTCAGCGCGTGCGATGTTGTTGAAGGCGCAGGCGATGTTTCCCGAGTATGCCGGCGCAGGGAATCCCGCCTGGGTGCTCGCGCACATCGCGCGCGACAAGGGTGATCACAAGGAAGCGCTCGCACAGGTCGTCCGCATGACGACGCACAACGAGAACACGTGGGACGCGAACCTGTTCGAGGCGGACACGCGGCTCAAGCTTGGCGATGCCACAGGCTCGCTCGTGCCGCTGCAGCGGTTGACCTGGATTTCGCCGTACGATATCGATGTTCATAAGCGCATTGCCGAGACTGCGGCGCTGCTGGGCGATCACGCGACGGCGCTTCGTGAGCGGCGGGCGATCTTGTTGCTCGATCCGCCTGATCTGGTCGATGCACATTATCAGCTGGCGCTCGCTCTTTCGAACACCGGTGACGTGGTCGCAGCCAAGCGCGAGCTGTTGACGGCGCTGGAGCAGGCGCCGGCATTTGAAAAGGCGCAGACACTGCTACTCGAGCTGAGCAAGCGCACGGTGCCGGCGAAGCCATGAAAACAGAACAGCAACAGCAATTAACCACAGAGGACACAGAGGACACAGAGGACACAGAGGACACAGAGGAAAAGCGTGAAGGACATGCCGTTCTCCGTGTCCTCTGTGTCCTCTGTGGTTAAGGCTTTTTTCCGTCTTTCTTTCTGAAGCAACAATCTCCAACGCTGACCACGAGGCAACCGCTTGACTGGTCCCGCAACAACCTCCGAGCTCGACACACTCGACGACGCCGAACTGGCCGATCGCCTAGCGGCGGCCGCAACGCGCATCCGGGCCGAAATCTCCAAGGTCATCGTCGGCAATGACGACATTATCGAGCAGGCGCTGATCGCGCTTTTCGCTGGCGGCAATTGTCTCCTCGTCGGCGTCCCTGGCCTTGCCAAGACGTTGCTCATCTCGACGATGTCCCGCGCGCTCGACCTCAAGTTCTCGCGCATCCAGTTCACGCCGGATCTCATGCCGTCCGACGTCACCGGAACGGATGTCATCCAGGACGATCCGGCAACGGGACAGCGGCGCTTGAGCTTCATGCCCGGCCCCGTGTTCTGCAACGTGCTGCTGGCCGACGAAATCAACCGTACGCCACCGAAGACCCAGGCTGCGTTGCTCGAAGCCATGCAGGAGCGGCGAGTGACCGTGCAGGGACGGACCTACGATCTCGAGCCGCCCTTCTTCGTCTTCGCGACGCAGAACCCGATCGAACTCGAGGGCACATACCCGCTGCCAGAAGCACAGCTCGATCGCTTCATGCTCGAAGTGATCCTGCACTACCTGCCGGAAGAGGAGGAGTGCGCCGTCGTTCGCGCGACGACCACGGTGCCACAGGAGGCCGTGCAGCCATGCGTTTCACGCGCCGAGATTCTCGCGTACCAGCGTGTCGTGCGTCGCGTGCCGGTGGCGGACGCGGTGACCCGCTATGCGGTGCGCTTCGTGCGCATGACGCGCCCCGACGACAAGAATGCGCCGGACTTCATCAAGCAGTGGTCGTCATACGGCGCATCGGTCCGCGCCGCACAGGCACTCATCCTCGGCGCCAAGGCACGCGCGCTCCTCCAGGGCCGCAGCCACGTCGGTTTCGAGGACGTGCGTGCATTGGCGATGCCGGTGCTGCGTCACCGCATGCTGCTCAATTTCCAGGCGCAATCAGAAAAGGTGACGACGGATCATTTGATCGAGAAGCTCCTCGCGGCGGCTCCTATTCCGAAATCGGCAATGTAAGCACACGTGTCACATGGCTTTTTGAACTGAATGAACGCGGATTGAGCGGATTGAAGCGGATCAATTCTGATCCAAGCATTCCAACGCAGTATCGAGGTTTTGCTGTTCCATCCGCTCAATCCGCGTTCAATGTTCCGCCATTAGAATGCTCGGTTTTTGAAGAGGCACAGGACGTCTTTTACCGGTAGCGAATAAGAATGGCCACCGCCCCAGCCTCATTTCTCGACCCGAACCTGCTCGCGCGGATCTCCGATCTCGCGCTGCTGGCGCGCACGGTCGTCGATGGGTTCATGCATGGCCAGCATCGCTCCATGCGGAAGGGGTCGTCGATGGACTTCGCGCAGCATCGCTCCTACCAGCCCGGCGACGACCTTCGCCGCATCGACTGGCGGGTGTTCGGACGCACGGATCGCTTCTATGTGAAGGAGTACGAAGCGGACACCAATGCCAGCGTGATCTTCGCGCTCGATTCGTCGGCGTCGATGAGCTTCGGCAGCGGCAAGGTGACCAAGTACGACTACGGGCGCTTCCTCATCGCGTCACTCGCGTGGCTTTCACAGCACCAGGGTGACCGCGTCGGGCTCGCGACCTTCAAGGGCGATCTCGTCGACGTCGTGCCACCATCCACTCGGCACCTGCAACTGCTGCTGCACACGCTCAGCCGCTCGAAGGCCACCGGCACGGGACACCTCATCAACTCGATCGAACGTCTCGCGGCGATGACGTCGCGCACCGGCATCGTGGTGCTCGTCACCGACTGCTACGAGAAACCCGAACTGCTCGGCAAGGCGATGACCTCACTGCGCATGCGCGGGCACGACGTCATTCTCTTCCATCTCGTCGATGCAGCCGAACGCGACTTTCCGTTCACGGCAGCGACGACCTTCGAGGACGCTGAGACCGGGAATCGCCTTCCACTCCGGCCAGACGACCTGCGTGCCAAGTACAAGGAATTGATCGCTGCGCACAATGCGGAGTTGACCACGCGGCTCGTCGGAAGTGGCGCCGACTACGTTCGTGTTGACACCGACCAACCGCTCGACCGCGCGCTGCACGCCTATCTCGACAAGCGCCTCGCGCGCAGCAGGGTGCGCTGATGGGATTCGGCATGCTCGTACCGGCGTTCCTCGTCGGTCTCGCCGCGATCGTCGTGCCGGTCATTCTGCACCTGCGTCATCGCGACAAGGACAAGCCGCAGATCTTCCCGTCGTTGATGTTCCTCGAGCTGCTACCCATTCGCACCGCGGAACGACGGCGCATTACCGACTGGCCGCTCCTGCTGCTGCGCGCACTCGCGCTCGCGTTGCTCGTGATGGCCTTCGCGCGCCCCGTATTCTCCCGCGGTGAGGCCGCCGAGCGCGCCAAGAGAGTGCGGGCCGTTGTGCTGATGGTCGATCGCTCGATGAGCATGTCGTACACCGGTGTGTGGGCGACGGCGATTGATTCCGCGAAGAAGGTCGTGTCCGGCCTCAGCGCCGCCGACAAGATTGCCGTCGTCTTCTTTGACGACGAGGCGGAGATCGCGCAGCCGTTCACCATCGATCGCCCCGCCGCACTCGCCGTGCTCGGCAAGGCCACGCCGTCGATGCGCGGAACGCGCTATGCCGCCGCGCTGCGTGCTGCACGCCAACTGGCGTCTCGCGCTGGTGACGCGGTCGCCGAGGTGGTCATCGTCACGGACCTGCAGCGCAGCGGCGTGTCCGGTGTCGCCGGACTCGATTTGCCCGAGGGGCTCAAGGTGCGCACCATCGCTGTTGGACCGAAGGATCACGCGAATGCCACGGTGTCATCGGTGGAGATTCACCGGCTCATCGAACCAACACGAACGATGCTCGCGGTGCAGGCGCGCGTGCTCTCGCGTGAGCGGACGCAACCGCGCTTGGCCCGCGTGACACTGACGTTGAACGGTCGCCAGAGCGGGGCGCGCGACGTCTCGATTCCCCCCACTGGCGACATACCCGTCGCGTTCGATCCCGTCCTTCTTCCCGGCGGACGCGTACGTGGCACGATCTCGGTCACGCACGACGCGCTCGCACCGGATGACTCGTTTCACTTTGCCTTCGCGTCGGACGACGCGGTTCGCCTGCTCCTGATCGCGCCGGACGATGCGCAGAACGACGAGACCCTCTTCTTCGAGCGTGCGCTCGCGGTGGGACGCGCCCCGCTCGTGCGAATCGTCCGCGTTCGGCCCGGCCGGATCGATGACCGCACCCTCGAGGGTGCATCGATGGTGGTGCTCTGGGATGTGCCGAGTCCTACAGGTTCGTCGGCGACCGCGCTGACCGAGTGGGTTCGCCGAGGTGGCGGACTCGTGGTCGCACCAGGGCGGCGCAGTGAAGCACGCAGTAGTCCGTCGGCCCTCCGCCCGGCGGCGATTGTTGGAACCGTGGACCGTCTCAATGATCGCGGTGGCTCGCTTGGGGACGTACGACTCGATCATCCCTTGTTCGGTGCATTCCGCGACGCGGCGACGGCGCTGACGTCGGCACGATTCCTCCGCTATCCGCGGATGGAACCGGACAAGGGCGCAGAGGTGATCGCCCGCTTCGATGATGGAATGCCCGCAGTGATCGAGCGGCACGAGGGGGCGGGGAAAGTCATCGTCATCGGCGCGGCGTTGGACACGAGGATGGGGGATTTTCCGCTGCAGTCCGCCTATCTGCCTTTCCTCCAGAAGCTGATGCTGTACTCGTCGGGACGCGACGCGACGACGCTGTGGCGCTCCGCAGGGCAGAGCTGGCTTCTGCCGGCCTACCTCAAGGAGCCGGCGGTACTGACGCCCTCCGGGTCGATCGTCCGCCCAGTTCGGGATTCCATCGGGGCCAGCGTCCCTCTCAGGGAAGCGGGCATTTATGCATTATATGAGGGGCGGGTCCAGGGGGAGCCGGTTGGCCTCGCCGCGGTCAACGCACCCGCCAACGAATCGGATTTGACCCAGGTCGATCCGCGAGAGCTGCTGCTTGGTGTCAAACAGAGTACGGTGACGGCGGGTAGTCAGGATGACGCCCCGACGCCAGTCGAGGTCGAAGGTAAGCAGAGGTTGTGGAGGATCTTGTTGTTCGCGGCAGGTCTGCTGTTGTTGCTGGAGACATTCATCGGCAATCGCGGATGGCGCGGGACGGCCAGCCGACTCACGGTAAGCCAGGCAGAAGGGGGAAGAGGATCATGACGTCAGCCAATCAGCTGCTCGCAACGCTCGCGGTACTCCGGCGCCAGTGGCGCCAACGCGTCTTCCTCGAATCGGCGGTCTGGATCGCGATCGCTGCGCTCCTCGCCGTCATTGCCGCGCTCCTCATCACATCGGTGTTCGGCGCATCGTCGACGAACGTCATCATCGCGCGGGGGGTGGGCTACTTCCTCATCGCCGCGGCGATCGTGCGCTTCCTCGTGGTTCCGCTGATGCGAAAGGCGAGCGACGAGCGATTCGCGCTCTACGTCGAAGAGCGCGCCCCGGAACTCAAGCAGGCACTGCTCTCGGCGGTCCATGAGCTTCGGGCACCGGAAGCAGAACGCGCATCGCCGTCGCTCACCGCGCGCCTCGTGGAGCGCACGCTGGCCAAGGTTCGCCCGCTGCAAGAAGGCGCGAAGCTCGAGCGCCCCCGCATGGTCCGCGCGATGCAGTCGCTCGGTGCTGTGGCAGTCGTTGCGTTAGTCATGTTCCTGGCTGGTCCGGCGAAATTGCGTGAAGCGGGCAAGATGATCTTCGCGCCGTGGGGAGTCGCGGAAGCCGCAACGCCAGTGATGGCGGTGAGCGTGAAGCCCGGCAACGCCGTCATCCCGCGCGGTGCTGCGGTCGACATTCGCGCGGCGCTCGAAGGGTTTGCCGCGGACGGCGCGGAGCTCGTCTTCCGCGCGGACTCTGCGGCGGAGTGGGTGCGCATTCCGATGTCGCGCGATTCCGTGACGAGTACCTTCACGTCTCGCGTATTCGATCTGACCCGTCCGACGGACTACTACGTCGACGCGAACGGCATTCGCTCGCCGACGTTCCACCTCGGAATCTCCGACCTTCCGGCGACGAAGAAGCTCGCGATCGACCTGCGCTATCCCGCGTACACGCAACTGCCCACCGATCATTTCGCCGATGGCGGTGACATCGCGGCGGTCGTGGGCACGACGGCAGTGATTCATGCGACGATCACCAAGTCGGTACAGGGCGGTGTGCTTGCCTTCTCCGATGGAACGACCGTTCCCTTCGACATCGGTAAGGACGGCAAGCTGAACGCGGCGTTCAAGGTGAAGACGACGGGCTACTATCGCATCGACCTCGTTGCCGAAGATGGCGCGAAGGTTCCTGGGTCCGTGCAGTACGCAGTCGAGGCGCTGCCCGATCACCCACCGACGGTGTTCATCGACAAGCCGGGCCGCGACACGAAGGTGACGAACATCGAGGAAGTCACGGTCGCCCTGCGCGCGTCCGACGACTACGGTGTCGAGTCGCTCGAGATGTTCTATCGCATCAACGGCGGCGCCGAGAAGAGAGTCGTGCTCACGGACAGCGCGGGGACGCACTCGAAAGAGCCGCGGGCGGCACACACGCTGTTCCTCGAGGAAGAGAAGCTCGTGCCGGGCGACCTCATTGCGTATCACGGCGTCGCAAAAGATGGCGCAGGCAACAAGGGTGTGAGCGACGTCTACTTCCTCGAAGTGCGTCCGTTCGGGAAGAATTACAAGCAGGCGGAACAGCAGGGTGGTGGTGGCGGCGGTGGCGGTGGTGGTGGCGGTGACTCGCCCGACGGATTCGTCGCCCGCCAGCGTGAAGTCGTTGCCGGCACATTCAATTGGGTGCGCGACAGCGCAGTGACAACGGCACGCAAGCGTCGCGAAGACATCGCCACGCTGAACATCGCGGAAGGCAAGATTCGCGAGGAAGTCGCGGTGCTCGCAACCCGAATCATCGAGCGGGGCGCGGCGAGCGCGGACACGACGTTCAAGTTGATCGCCGCCGAACTGCAGGCAGCCGCCAAGCCATTGTTGTCGGCAGAGGAGCAGCTCGTGAAGGCGAAGGGTACTCTCGCGCTGCCGCCGGAGCAGGAGGCGCTCCAGCACCTTCAACGTGCGCAGGCGCTGTATCGCGATGTGCAGGTGCAGATCGGCCAGCAGCAGCAGGGCGGCGGAGGCGGCGGTGGTGGCCAGCAGCCAAGGGCTGAGGACCTTGCCGACCTGTTCGAACTGCAGAACGACAAGCTGAAGAACCAGTACGAGGCGATGGCGCAGGAAAAGGAACAGCAGCCGCAGGCTGAGCGCGAAGTGGACGCGACGCTCGAGCGGCTGAAGCAGTTGGCGGCGCGGCAGCAGCAAGAGAACGAGCGCATCCAGCGCATGGCGGAAGCGATGCGCGAGAAACTCGGCAAGGAGCAGAGCGGTGGTGGCGCCGGTGGCGGTGGCTCGCAGCGCGAGCTTGCCAAGCAGGTGGAGGAGGAGGCACGTCGTCTCGAACGTCTCGCGCGCGAGCAACAGAACAAGGACCTGGCGCAAGCAGCGCAGTCGCTTCAGCAGGCGGCGGACGCGATGAAGAAGGCAGCGACCGGAGCGCCGGCACAGGGCAACCAGGCACTGGACCAGCTCAAGAACGCAGCATCTGGCCTGGAAGGCTCTCGCTCTGCGAAAGTTGGCGAGGGTGTGAAGAAGCTCGCGGATCAGGCGCAGGAGCTGAAGGACCGGCAGACCCAGATTGCGCAGGACGTGAAGAAGATGGGCGCCACCTCGCCGGACCAGCGCGGCGACCAATTCCAGAAGTTGAGCGCGGACAAGGACCAGCTATCGAAGGACGTGGCCAAGCTTGAAGCGGACGCGGATCGCGTCGCGCGCGAGGCTCGGCGCGAGCAGCCGGCGGCGGCAGGAAAGATCGCGCAAGGGTCCGAAGCGATTCGCGATCAGCGCATCAAGGACAAGATCGCGTTCTCGAAGAACATCATTCGCAGCGGGTCGAGCGACTACGCGAATTCGTTCGAGCAGCAGATTGGCGATAACCTTGGCGACGTCGCGGACAAGATGCGTGAAGCGGCGAACGCTGTTGGCAATGGCACAGGTGCGGGCAAGCAGCAGCAGTCGCTCGAGCGCGCTCGCGAGTTGGTACGCGAGCTTCAGTCGCTCAAGGAGCGGACGGGCGATCGCGTTGCGCAGAACCAGCAAGGCAAGAATGGCCAGAACGGCCAGCAAGCCCAGAACGGCCAGCAAGCCCAGAACGGCCAGCAAGGGCAGCAAGGGCAGCAAGGGCAGCAAGGCCAGAACGGTCAGCAGGGGCGTCAGGGTCAGCAAGGCCAGCAAGGCCAGCACGGACAACAAGGCCAGCAGGGGCAACAGGGCCAAGGCCAGCAGGGGAAGCAAGGCCAACAGGGTCAAGGTCAGGGCCAGCAGGGACAGCAAGGCCAACAGGGCCAAGGCCAGGGTCAAGGCCAGCAAGGACAACAGGGCCAAGGTCAGGGCCAAGGACAACAAGGCCAAGGGCAGGGCCAAGGCCAACAAGGACAACAGGGTCAGGGCGGCCAGCAAGGACAACAGGGCCAAGGTCAGGGCCAGCAGCGAAACGGCCAGCAGCAGGGTGGTGGCGGTTCGCAGGTTGGGAACACGTCGCGCACCGGTCCATCACGCGGTGGCAACTGGGACGGCGGCCCCGTCAATGGCCTCACACCGAATGACGCGCGCCAGTTCGGTCGTGAATTCGGCCTGCGGCGCGAGAACGCAGAACAACTGCGCGACGACCTCAAGCGGCAGGGGATGGACGTCTCCGATCTCGACAAGGCGATCGACGACCTGAAGCGGCTCGAGCAGGGCCGGGAGTTCGGCGACGCGCAGGCACTGGAGGCGCTGCAAGGCTCGATGATCGAGAAGATCAAGAACTTCGAATTCTCGCTCTATCGTAAACTCGGACTCGGCAACGACAAGAGCCCGACGCTCGGCTCACGCGCGCCGGTTCCGGAAGAGTACCGCGCGGCGGTCGAGGAGTACTATCGCTCGCTCGCTGGGGCCAAGGCGAAGCCGTAACTGTCACCCGAGCGAGCGTAGCTTTGTCGAAGGGTCTGCACCTATGAGGTGCAGGCCCTTCGCTACGCTCAGGGCGACAAAACGAGCGAAACAACACAACTGCCATTACCACAGAGGACACAGAGGACACGGAGAACTGAATTGCTCATGTAGTCCTCTGTGTCCTCTGTGTCCTCTGTGGTTAAGTGCTTTTGCTGTTACCGGCTCTGCAAATTCGCCCGCATCTTCCCATCGGAGTCGAGCCGCGAGAGCGCAGACTTCGACTCATCCACGGCATTACGCAGGAGCGGCGACTCCGTGTTCCGCCACGCGGCGACGACGTATGCATACGCATCCACCGCCCGCTCCCGTTCGCCGAGCTTCTCGGCAATGCGCCCACGCTCGAGCTGGCGCGCCACATAAAGCAGGTCGCTCGTCGACGTCATGCGCTCCAGCAACGCCAGCGCACGCGCGGGCTCCTTACGTGCCACAAGTCGTGCCCGGATGAACTGCTCGACGCCGAGCGAAATCACCGAGTCGGAAAAGGCGTCGAATAGCGGTGTTGCCGCTGCCGAATCGCCGCGGGCCAACACACCATACGCATTCGCCGCGGCGATGAAGTAAGACAACACCGCGCGACGTTGCGAACTCGTATCGCCCTTCAGTCGCGCCTCGGCGCCCGCTTTGAGTTTGGCCAGCGTAACCGTGTCGCGCGCGGCGCCAAGCGCCGGAAGCATGAAAAGCGACGCATCATTCTGGAGCTTGAGCCACGACGACATGATCGCCGCGGCACTGTCCGCCGGCACGAGGCCGAGCGCGGCAATCTCTGCCGCGCTGTAGCTGTGGTTCTCCACCGCGAACTGCCACGCTTCGGAGATGTGCCCACGAAACGCCAACTCGTCCGCCAGGAGATACTTGAATTGGGCGTTCCGCGGCGCGGGGATGCGCTTGACCGCCGCGCGCAACACATCCGCGATCACTTCGCTGCTGTCCGGATTCCTTCGGAGCGCGGCGAGGGCATTCCCGGCGAATGACGGGTTGATGGTGTCGAGGATGGCGCGCAGCGAAGCGCCGGTGAGCTCGCCGTCACCCATGCGTATCGCGAGCGTGAGCGCGCTCTGCTGCAGTCCCGGCTGACTTCTCGCCAGGAATGCCGTCGCGTACCGTCGGCCGATCTGGGCTCCGTTGCGATAGGCGAGCTCGATCGCGTGAATGTACGCTGGCGCGAAATCCGAGTCCGCGCGGATGGCGTTGTCGAAGAGGCCGAGCGCTTCACGCTCCGAGATGGTGCGGTCGTTGTGAAAGCGCATGTCGGCCAGCAGATACCAGGCGGCCGCGTCGTCGGGATAGCGACTCGTCACCTCAGCGGCTGCCGCGTACGCGGCCCGCATCTCCGAATACCGGTTAGGTCCCCTCTTGTTTGCGATGGCGAAATGACGCACGGAGACGAGTGTCAGACTGTCGTGCGGCGACAATCCAGCGCGCAGCTGCTCGCCAGCCTTCGTGAATGCCTGCCATTGACGATCGACGTCATCGCCACCCGTCCAACCGTAAGCCTCTCCGAGCATCGCGTAGGCGATACCGAATGTGGAGTCGATGCTGACGGCCTCCCGCAACGACATCGCCGCGGAGTCCCATTGCGAACGACGGAAGTACTGGGCGCCATGCAGGAACGCACGAACGGCCGGCAACGAGTTCGAGCCAAGCGACGCGAGCTTCGCTGCGCCGATCGTACGGAGCCGTCCAATCGCTGCGAGTGACCGGAAGCTCAACGAATCGGCCACACGGTCCATACGCGAAACGGAATCACGCACCTCGATCTCGACCGGCGGAGAATCCTTCTCCGTATCCACGATCCAGAGCTTCGCGTTGACAAGATCTTTTCCGGCCGACTGGAGCTGCCCGTAGAACACGATCTGCGCGCCGACCTTCTTTCCAAACGCGACGGCGGCCGCCCGCTCCGCGTGACCGCCCCATTGCTTGATCGTGGCGCCGGGCGAAAGCGCGCGGATCGGGCCCGCGCCATCGAGATTGCGCGAGAGCACGTCGACGATGCCTTCTTTCCAGAGCGTCAGCTGCGGATCGAGCACTTCGAATGGCGCGATCGCGAGGTTGATCGTGCCATTCGACACCGTCGGTTTTCCCATGCGTTTCGACGCAAAGAGCGCCGCGGCGATCGCAATCGTCGTCACGCCGGCGGCGATCCACGTCGTTCCCCTCGACCGAAGGGTCGCACGCCCGATGGGAGCCGGCGTCTCCCCCGTTTCCATCGGCGCCGCCAGTTCGGACGCAGATTGCGGGCGCTTCGCCGGCTCCTTCTCCAGACAGCGCATGACGAGCGATGCCAGCGCGCGGGGAGTATCCGGACGGTGCTGAGTCACCGGCACCGGCTGCTCCATCACCTGCGCCGCCAGCAACTGTTGCGGCGACTTCCCGGCGAACGGTGCTTTCCCCGCGAGCATCTCGTACATCACGCCGCCGAGCGAGTAGATGTCCGCGCGATGATCAGTATCGGGATCACCGGCGACCTGCTCCGGTGCCATGTACGCCGGCGTGCCGAGTGACATGCCGAGCGTCGTCAACGCGCCGTCGCTGGTCTGCTGGCGTGCGGACGACAGGGCTTTGGCGATGCCGAAGTCTGCGACGGTCGCGGCGCCATGCGACAGCAGGATGTTGTCCGGCTTGATGTCGCGATGCACCACGCCTTCTTCGTGCGCATACGCCAGCGCCTTCGCGACGTCTCCGATGATGTCGATCGTGTCGGAGATGGAGAGCGGCCCGCTTTCGAGCCTCGCGCGCAACGTATCGCCCTTGACGAAGGGCATGACGTAGTAGGGCAGGCCGGCGACTTCCCCCGCGGTGAGGACCGGCACGATGTGCGGATGCTGCAGCCGCGCCGAGAGCAGCACTTCACGCTTGAAACGCTCGGCGTTGACGCCGGCTGCCAGCTCTGGGTGCAGCACCTTGATCACGACGGCGCGATGCAGCGCAATGTCGTCCGCGAGGAAGACGCGCGACATGCCGCCCCCGCCGAGCTCCCGCACGATGGTATACGTGCCGCTCAGGGCGTCTTGCAACTGCGCGAGAAGATCAGTGTCCAGAGGGCCCTCGGGACTTGGCGTAAACAGGCGATTGAGCGCTGACCAAGATAGGCGCGCGGGAGGCGCTTCGACAGATTTTGCGAGTCTCGATCTCTGGGGATATTGCGCGTCGGGTCAACTGCGTACAAGATTGTATCCCGACCGTTCGGGAGCCAGCACTCAATCCTCGAGGTGCTTCGCAATGAAGATCAGCCTGTTGGCGTGCGCTGCGGTTGTCGCGCTGGCTGGATGTGGCGGCGCCGACCCGATTACGGTCGATGCAGCGGCCGCCGTTGCGGCGAGTGGAGACTACTTCCTCCAAACCGTCGATGGCAAAGCGTTGCCGTTCGTCTATCAGGAGGGGCCGGCTGACAAGAGTGAAACCCTCCAGAACGAGCTGTTCATCGAGAAGACCCTGACGTTCACGAGCACGCAGGTCAACCGAATTACCCAGAGCGGCACGTCAAAAACCATCTCCGCGCTGGCGACGGGCTACGTTTCCGTTTCCGGTACCACGCTGACCTTCAAAAGCTCGGATGGCTCGACGTCCACAGGGACGCTCAATGGCAACTGGTTGACGCACAACACAGGCACCCACACGATGATGTATTGGAAGATTTCCCTGTGCAACGTGGCGACTGGGTCGTTCGGACCCTGCTGAGTTGAGCATGCGAGGTCACTCGTCTTCGAATCGACGCAGATCGACAGGACTACTCAGAGTGGCGATATTACGGTGGATACTACGCTTGCATCGGGATTCATCACGCCTACCGGCCCGTCAATGACGCTCAAGACGACGAATGGGGGGGAGTCGACAGCGACAATCGACGGCAGCTGGCTGACGCACGTCACGGCGCTACACACGATGCGGTACTGGAAGTACAGCGCCTGCACCGTCGCGAACGGCACCTATACACCATGTTGATACGGAAACTGCGCGTCGCCACATGCGCCGCCGTCACGGCGCTTCTTGGCTGCGCCGGGGAGTCAATCACGCAGATCGACACCCGGCTCATGGCGGGTGTCTACGCACTGCACGAGGTTGACGGTGTACTGCTTCCGCTGACCATCGTCGACGGCCAGGGTGCAAAGCACGAAACGACTCAGCATGTGATCCAGATCGAGGCCGATCTTTCGTACACCACGAGGAAGACCGTTCGTATCACGCAGGGTTCGACGGTACGCACCGAGGTCACCCTGGGTTCCGGCAGCATCACCGCCAACGGATCGTCCCTGATCATTCGCGATGACCATGGCATCAGCTCCTCGGGCACCTTCGCGGACGTCGTCGAGATCATGTTCGAAGCCCGGACGCATGTCTTCTGGAAGCGCTGCACCTATCAATCGATGTACACCCCCGCGTGCAATGATTGGCGCATCCACGACTAGTGCGCTGGCCGGTACACCAGGATATCGAGTGCGATTTCGTCGCTGAACCACGCGTCGACACGCCCTTCGCGGATGAAGCCGCGCCGTAACAACGTCTCGGACGCCGCCTGAAAGGGCGCATCATAGGGAATCTCGCACACGATCATTCTCGCATCGTCAGTGATGACTCCGTGCAGCACGTCCTCCGCGTCGCCGACGATCGCATGGAGCTTCACCACGCCGACGGCACCAGCCAGCGGGCCATAAAGTATCAGGCCACCATCGTCAGCGATGAGACCGCAGTATTCAGGGTCGTCGCCTGTCAACGCAGCGTCCAGCTGTTCGAGCAATCGGGCGAGGTAGCGCGTGCCGTTGAATTGCGCCTCGATGAGTACGCGCGCCCCGGCGGCATCTGACTGCGCCAATGGACGTGCGCTCACGAGCGAAGAGAGAACGTGCAGACCCCTCGACTCACTTTCGTTCGCTCGGGGTGACCATTCAGATGTGGATCGCGCGGCCGAGCACCGCGAGCGCCGCTTCCTTCGTCGCTTCGCTGAGCGTTGGATGCGCATGCACCGTCACGCCGATGTCCTCCGACGATCCGCGATACTCGAACGCGAGCACCACTTCCGCAATGAGCTCCGAGACGTTCGGACCGACCAGATGCGCGCCAAGCAATTCGTCCGTCGTCGCGTCGGCGATGAACTTCACGAACCCGCTCGTGTCTCCCGCCGTTCGCGCGCGTCCGTTGGCCGAGAAGGGAAACTTGCCGACCTTGTACGCGCGCCCGGACGCCTTCACTTCATGCTCGGCGAGGCCGACCGACGCAATCTCCGGCCATGTGTACACCACCGACGGAATCGAGTGGTAGTGCATGTGCACCCGCTGTCCAGCGATCACCTCGGCGGCGATGACGCCTTCTTCCTCGGCCTTATGCGCGAGCAGCTTGCCGCCAATGCAGTCGCCGATCGCGAACACATTCGGCAGGTTCGTACGAAGCTGGTCGTCGACGACGATTTCGCCACGCTGTCCGACGGTGAGTCCGAGTGCGGCCGCATCGACACCCGTGAGCGACGGCTTCCGTCCGACTGACACGAGCACGTAGTCCGCTTCGAGTGTTTCCGTCGTGCCATCCTTTACGACATCGACGAACACCGTGTTTCCCTCACGACGTGCAGCGCTCACCTTGGCCCCGGTGCGCAGCACGAGTCCCTGTTTCTTGAAGACTCGCTCCGCTTCCTTGATCACGTCCTCGTCCATACCGGGAAGGATCGTCGGCGCGAGTTCGATGACCGTTACCTTCGCGCCAAGCCTGCGCCACACGCTGCCAAGCTCGAGACCGATCACGCCACCGCCGATGACGACGAGGTGCTTCGGGACTTCTGGAATCCGGAGCGCGCCGTCGTTCGAGAGGATGCGCTCTTCGTCGAACGTGAGGAACGGCAGTTCGATGGGCACCGAGCCCGTGGCGATGATGACGTGCTTTGCGCTGTAGGATGTCGTCGCGCCATCGGCGCCGGCGACCTCCACGACATTGCCCGCCTTCAACGTGCCGCGGCCCTTCGCCCAGGTGATCTTGTTCTTCCGGAAGAGGAACTCGATGCCCTTCGTGTTCTGGCCGACGACGTCGTCCTTTCGCTTGAGCATCGTGGCAAGGTCGAGGCTGATGCCCGCGACGCCGATGCCATGTTCCTTGGCGTGCTGGCTCATGAACTCGTAGTGCTCGCTCGAGTTCAGCAGCGCCTTCGAGGGAATGCAGCCGACGTTGACGCAGGTGCCGCCGAGCGTCTTGTCCATTTCGACGCAGACGGTGGAGAAGCCAAGCTGGGCGGCACGAATCGCGGCGACGTAGCCGCCAGGTCCACCGCCGAGGACGAGTACATCGGCGGGTATGGTTGTGTCAGTCATGAGACGGTATGGAGTCGCAAATGTGTGCCTCGAAGTTAAGGCATCGTGTGCCATTGCGGCGGGTAGCTTCCAGAAGCTACCTTCAGTCATGCGCGCCGTCGGCCTCAAGATCCTGAAGAACAAATTGAGCGAGTACGTTCGTCTGGCGGCCACGGGCGAAACGATTCTCGTCACTGATCGGGACAAGGTGGTGGCCGAGTTGATCGCGCCCCGCGAGGGACGCAGTCCCATCCTCCGTGACGCGCAACTCGCCGAGGCCGTTCGAAATGGCTGGCTCACGCCCCCTCTTGGAAACAAGGCGCCGCGACCGCCCCGCTCTCCCGTGGCGCCTCTCGCCGATGTGCTCGCGGAGCTCGCGGACGACCGTGGCGAATCGTGATCTACGTTGATACGTCGGTCGTGCTGGCCGAGTTGCTCTCGGAGGATCGCAGCCCGCCGGAGCGCGTGTGGGAGGAGACGGTCGTCGCGAGCCGGTTGCTCGAATACGAAACATGGACGCGAATCAACGCGCGGGGATTGACGACGTCGCACGGCGAGCGCACGCGAGAGCTTCTTGGCCGCGTCGCATTTCTCGAGCTGGTGCGACCCGTTCTTGAACGGGCGTTGGAGCCTTTCCCACTTCCGCTCCGAACGCTCGATGCGCTTCACGTGGCATCGATGCACTTTCTGCGCAGCCGAGGACAGGACGTGCAGTTAGCGAGCTACGATGATCGACTGACAGAAGTGGCGCGAGCACTCAATTTCCAAATTCTCCCGCTCTAGCGGACCTCTCGGCGCAGACGAGATCGAACGCCATGCTCGCCATGCTCAACCCAGCGACGCGTCAGAGCTTCATGTGGCGTTGGCAGCGCATTCCCGTGATTGTCGTCGTCGCGGCGCTCGGTGTCGCACTCCTGGTGTTCCTGTTGCAGGAGCATCTCATCTACTTCCCCCGCCGGTATGCGCCGGGCGTGGCGGGTGCCCCCGGACATGGCCTCAGGCCGCTCCGCTACACGGTCGACGGCAATCGTGGCGTGGCCTTTTGGCGAGCGCCGCGTGACGGAGGCCGCTGGTGGGTTGTGTTCAGCGGCAACGCGGCACTCGCGCTCGAGTGGGATGAGTTGCTCGCCGGCGATGCGCATGATGGATTCCTCCTCATCGACCATCCTGGATACGGCGCCACAGAGGGGACGCCGTCGCCAACCACCATCGATGCGAATGCAGACGCTGCGTTCGCGGCACTCGCGCGAGAAGCCGGTGTGGATGCCGCGGCACTAGCGCGCAGCGCTGGAGTACTCGGTCACTCCCTCGGTGCAGCGATCGGGCTGCGCTTCGCCACGCGGCACGAGGTCGATCGGGTCGTTCTGCTCTCGCCGTTCACGACGATGCATGCGATGGCGCGCCGGCAGATGGGATGGCCGTTGTCCGAGCTCCTTACGCACCGCTTCGACAACGAGGCCAGCTTGAACACGCTGGCAGCTCGGCTGCGACGTCCGGTCATCATCATCCTGCATGGCGATAGCGACGACCTCATTCCCATCACGATGAGTCGGCAGCTTGTGAAACAGCATCCCTGGGTTGCGCTTCGCGAGCTCAAAGGGGTCGGCCACGACGATATTCCGGGCCGCGTCGGGGACATCCGCATGGCCTTTGGCGGTTCCTGACCGAACGTTCCAATCCGATATGGGGCGGCCGCCGTATTTCGATTCACGGCTCCGCCACAGCGAGGGAACGGCATGGGACGATTCGATGTGCTGCACGAGATAGAACGCCTCGATCCCGAGCGTGATCACCAACGCATCGTTCACCTCTCCTTCGGTTTCGATTTTCCGTGGGATTCGATTCGCTCTCTCGAGATCGCGCTCTATCGCACGTATTGTGTACCCACGATCTCCGCACTCCTCGACCGCACCGGCGAGTTCCACCAGAACACCCAGCGTCGCTACGACGACACGTCGATTCTCGTCGCCGAGATGTGCGAGTGGGGGTACGAGACGGGACGTGGGAAGGAGGCGCTCGACCGAATGAACTGGGCGCACGGCCACTACCGAATCGCCAACGACGACTTTCTGTACGTACTCTCGACGTTCATCTACGAGCCGATTCGCTGGATCGATGCCGTCGGCTGGCGCCCGACGTGCCTCAACGAGCGACTCGGCTACTACTACTTCTGGCGTGAAATCGGACGGCGGATGGGGATCACGAACATTCCAGCCTCGTACGACGCCTTCGAGCAATGGGCGCGCCGGTACGAGCAGGAGATGTTCACGTATGCGCCGACCAATGCATGCATTGGCGCGGCGACCCGAGATTTGTTCGCGTCGTGGTTCCCGCGCGTCGTGACGCCGATTGTGCGCTACAGCATCTACGCGATGCTCGATGACGTCATGATCAAGTCGTTCGGTTTTCCGCAGCCGCTACCGATGACGCGTCAGCTGTTGCGGGCCGGGCTCAAACTACGAGGGAAGGCCGTGCGATTCCTGCCTCCGAGGAAGACGGCGCACTTTTTCACGGACAATCCGAATCGTACGCACCGAAGCGGATATGAGATTGGCCGGCTCGGCCCGCCGCGGTTAGTGGCGGCGGAGCAGCGGAACGCGGCTACGCGATCAGCATCGCGGCCGGATCTTCCATCAACTCCTTGATCCGCACCAGGAACAACACCGCCTGCTGCCCATCGATCACGCGGTGATCGTACGAGAGCGCGACGTACATCATCGGCCGAATCACAACCTGCCCATTGAGCGCGATCGGACGATCCTGCGTCTTGTGCAGGCCGAGGATTGCGACCTGCGGGAAGTTGATGATCGGCGTCGAGACCAACGATCCGAAGACACCGCCATTCGTGATCGTGAACGTGCCGCCCGTCAGATCCTCGAGCGCGAGCTTGCCATCGCGCGCCTTCTTTGCCACGGCGGCGATGTCGCGCGAGATGTCGAGCATGCCCTTCTGATCCGCATCCTTCACATTCGGAACGACGAGCCCCGCGTCCGACGCGACCGCGATGCCCATGTTGACGTAGTGCTTGTAAATGATCGCGTCGCCGTCGATCTGTGCGTTGACGATGGGATACGACTTGAGCGCCATGCACGCGGCCTTCACGAAGAAGGGCATGAAGCTGAGCTTCACGCCGTGCTCCTTCTCGACCTTCTCCTTCATCCGCTCGCGCAACGCGCTCACGGCCGACATGTCGATCTCGTTGAAGGTCGTGAGATGCGCTGTCGAGTGGTGCGACAACAAGAGATTCTCGGCGATCCGCTTGCGCCGCGTGGTCATCTTTTCTCGCGTCTCGCGCGCACCGGATGCCACGGGCGGCTTCGGCGCAACCGGCGCAGGCGCTGCGGGCTTCGATTCCGCCGCAACCGGGGCAGGCCTCGCCGCAACCGCCGCGGCGTGCTCGATCACGTCGGGTTTGCTCACCACGCCGCCGCGGCCAGTCCCGCTCACAGCGGCGAGATCGACGCCTTTCTCGTCCGCGACGCGTTGCGCGGCCGGAGATGCTCGCACCGGAGACGGAGGTACAGACTCCTCGACTCGCCCTGCGGGCTCGCTCGGAGTGACAACAGGGGCTTTCGCTTCCGCTGTCGGAGCTGCGGCTGCCACCGCGCCCTCGTCGAGCTCGCCGAGCAACTGATCGACCTTCACGACGTCGCCCTCGTTGACCGAGCGCTTGGTCAGAACACCCGCGCTCAGCGCCGGCACCTCGACGGTAATCTTGTCGGTATCGAGCTCGACCAGCGTATCGCCGGCGGCGACCGCCTCACCCTCCTTCTTGAGCCAACGAGAAACCGTTGCCTCGACGATCGACTCGCCGAGCGGAGGAACCTTGATTGCAGTCATGAGTGCGCTGTTTCGGAGCAATTCGGCCGCGGCGAAAGCGAGCTTTCGCGCCCGCTCGCCGCCGCATAGCATTCCGCGAGGAATATAACCCCAGTGCAGAGGCATGCGAGGACTCACAATCTCCGCGCACGGCAGCGTCGAGCAGGTGCAATTTCGCGATGATCTCCGCGAGCCGGAGTTGCGCGCCGGCACCGATGTTCGGCTCCGCATGCGCGCCGCCGCGCTCAACCATCTCGATCTCTTCCTGATCGGCGGACTCCCCGGCGTCACCATCACGCCGCCTTGGATTCTCGGCGCCGACGGCGTGGGCATCGTCGAGTCGATCGGCCAATCGGTCACCCGCGTGGCGGTCGGCGATCTCGTTCTCATCAACCCTGGGTTGAGTGACCGCACGTGCGAATACTGCCGAGCAGGCGAGCAACCACTCTGCCCTCGCTTCGGAATACTCGGCGAGCATTTCCCGGGAACGATGGCCGAGCTCGTCGTCGTTCCGGAGACAAACGTCGCCGTTGTTCCGGCGACCTCCGACATCGCCGACGCTGCTGCATTTACGCTCGCCACGCTCACCGCGTACCGAATGATGGTGACCCGCGCGCACGTGCAGGCCGGCGAGCGGGTGCTCATCTGGGGCATTGGTGGCGGCGTTGCGATTGCGTGTCTTCAGATTGCCAAGCTGCTGGGTGCGCACGTTACGGTGACGTCGGGAAGCGATGCGAAGCTGGAACGCGCACGCTCGCTCGGAGCCGACGATACGATCAACCACTCTGGCATCGACGTCGGACGAGAGGTCCGAGCGCGCACCGCAAAGAAGGGAGTGGATGTGGTCGTCGACTCCGTCGGCGAAGCGACGTGGGCACAGTCACTCGGCGCCCTCGGCCGGCAGGGACGTCTCGTGACGTGCGGAGGTACATCGGGGCCCATGGTCACCACCGACGTCCGCCGCCTGTTCTGGAATCAGTGGAGCATCCTTGGCTCCACGATGGGCAATGACGCCGAGTTTGCGGCGGTCGTCGAGCACTTTCGTGCGGGCCGGTTGTGTCCTCCAGTGGATGAAATCGTTCCGCTCACCGAGGGGCGCGAGGCATTCGCGCGCCTCCAGGCCGGTGATCAATTCGGAAAGATCGTGGTCACGATTGACTGAGCCCATCAGCGGTCCGAGCGACAAGGCCTCCGCCACGAGCGGAACCAAGCGGATCCTGCATGCCGTCGCGGTCGTTGTGAGCTTGGCCGTTGTCGTCGCGCTCGTGGGTGTGGTACGTCGCGATGCACCGGCCGCGAAGGCCGCCTGGGCGTCCGCGCACGTCCGGTGGGAATGGATCGCGCTGGCGTGCGCGAGCGCACTGGTCGGTCAGTGGGTGTACGTCCTCGGCTGGCAGCGCGTCGTGCGGGACTGTGGTGTGGACCTCCCGGCATGGCACGCCGCACGGATGTTTTTTGCGAGCAACCTCGGGCGCTATCTCCCCGGTGGAAAGGCGTGGCAAATGGGAATCGTCGGCATGATGGCGAGCGAACGTGGCCTGCCAGCCGCCGTCCTCGCGGCAACGTCACTGCTGCAGGGAATCGTCGGCGTCGTGGTGGGTGCGCTGTTGCTTGTCATTACCGGAGGCTCGGCGCTTGGCGTGTCGCGCGGTTGGTTGATCGTGCCGGTATTCGGTCTTGCATGCGTCATCGGCGCACCTGCTATTCTCCGGCAAGTCCCATCGCTGTTCACGTACGCAGAGCGCCGCTGGCCGCAGATCGTCCATGTTACGAGCTGGACGATGTGGTCGCTCGTGTGGACGTCGATCGTGAACTGGGTGTTCTGGGGGATCGGCCTCTATCTCCTTGCGCGCGGGCTCTTCCCGAATCCGGAGCCCAGGTTCGCGGCCTATATCGCGGCGTGGAGCGGCCCATTTCTCGCCGGTCTCGTCGCGGTCGTCGCGCCCGCTGGTCTGGGCGTCCGCGATGCGGCGATGACGGTCATGCTCCGCGCGGCGGCACTCTCGCCGGGGGACGTCGTCGTGCTCGTGATCATCGCGCGCGTATGGGGCACTGTGCTCGAGGTCGTCCCGGCGGCCATCGTGCTCGCCATCCGAGGTCGTCGCGTCAGGCGGTTGCAGGAGTAGCCGTGGCCGCATTGCTTTAGACATATAGTATCTGGCCAGAACATGGACGGAGCATGACGTGCGTGTCGTTGTAGTCGGTGGAGGGCCGGCGGGACTCTACAGCGCACTGCTGCTCAAGCGTGCGCAGCCCGAGCACGAGGTCATTGTGCTCGAACGAAACGCCGCGGGGGACACGTTCGGTTGGGGGGTGGTGTTCTCCGATCAGACGCTCGAGAATTTTCGACTCGCCGACGAACCGACCTACAACGACATCACCGACAACTTCGCGCACTGGGACGACATCGACGTCGTCGTGCGAAATCACCGGATCACATCCGGCGGACATGGTTTCAGTGGCATCGCGCGGCGAAAGCTGCTGGAGATCCTCGGCGCCCGAGCGCGCGAGGTGGGTGTGGACGTCCGCAATTCGACCTCCGTAGGATGCTTGAGCGACCTCAATGCGATGGGCCTCGGTAGCGCCGATGTGATCATCGCGGCGGACGGAGTGAACAGTGCCATCAGGGGCGAGCTTGCTCACGCTTTCCGCCCCGACCTCGACACCCGGACGGCGCGTTTCGTCTGGCTGGGGACGACACTGCCGCTCGATGCGTTCACCTTTTTCATCGTCGAGAACGAGTGCGGCGTGTTTCAGGCGCATTGTTACCGCTTTGACGCGAGCACCTCGACCTTCATCGTCGAGTGCGAAGAAGCGTCCTGGCGCGCAGCGGGCTTCGATCGCATGGACGCGGATGCGACCATCGCGGCGTGCGAAACACTCTTCGCCGAATGGCTCGGACCACACCGGCTGCTGAGCAACGCGGCGCATCGCTCGGCGTCTCCCTGGACGAGCTTCGTGCGCGTGAAGAACGAGTGCTGGTTCCACGAGAACGTCGTGCTCGTTGGCGACGCCGCACATACCGCGCATTTTTCCATCGGTTCCGGAACCAAGTTGGCGATGGAGGACGCCATCGCGCTGGCGCGCTCGCTCGCGGAGGCCCCCGACCGGCGAACGGCGTTCGAGCGCTATCAGGGCGAACGCCTGACGGAATCGCTTCGGCTGCAGAACGCCGCTCGTAACTCGATGGAGTGGTTCGAGCACGTCAAGCGCTACATCGGCCTGCCCCCTGAGCAGTTTGCATATAGTCTGCTGACGCGCAGCCAGCGCGTGAGCCACGAGAATCTTCGGCTGCGTGATGCGAGCTACGTCGCCGGGGTCGAGCGCTGGTTTGCGAGTCATGCATCGGTGGGTGATGATCTCAGTGAGCCCGCCCCGCCGATGTTTACGCCGCTGCACCTGCGCGAGATGACGCTCGTGAATCGTGTCGTGCTTGCGCCGATGGACATGTACAGCGCATCCGATGGTACGCCGAACGATTTCCACCTCGTGCACCTTGGTGCACGGGCACTTGGCGGCGCGGCGCTGGTGATGACGGAGATGGTCTGCACGTCGCCCGATGCCCGCATCACCTTGGGCTGTACCGGCATGTATACGCCGGAGCACGCCGATCGATGGGGGCGCGTCGTGGAATTCGTGCACGAGTGGAGCGACGCCAAGATCTGCCTGCAACTGGGTCACTCGGGACGAAAGGGCTCGACGCGTCTCCCGTGGGAAGGGCACGACGTCCCACTTGGTGACGAAGCGTGGCAGACAATTGGGCCATCGGCGATTGCCTATGCGCCGCAACTCGCTGCGCCGCGCGAGATGACACGGGTCGACATGGATCGCGTGCGTGCGGATTTCGTTCGCGCCGTCGCGTTCGCGGAAGCGGCAGGCTTCGACATGCTGGAGTTGCACGCGGCGCACGGCTATCTCGTCTCGAGCTTCCTGACACCGGTGAGCAACCAGCGCAGCGACGAGTACGGAGGGACGTTGGAGAATCGGCTTCGCTTTCCGCTCGAGTTGTTTGCCGCCATGCGTACGGCATGGCCGAGCGACCGGCCCATGTCCGTACGCGTCTCAGCCACCGATTGGGTGCCCGATGGTCTTACCGAACGCGAGTCTGTCGAAGTGGGAGCGGCGTTCACGCGGGCGGGCGCTGATGTCATCCACGTCTCGACCGGCCAGACGACGACCGACGCGCAGCCGATTTATGGACGACTGTATCAGACGCCATTCAGCGATCGCATTCGCAATGAAGCGCACGCGCGGACAATTGCCGTGGGCAACGTGACCGAGGCGGATCAGGTGAACAGCATCATTGCCGCCGGGCGGGCCGATCTCGTCGCGATCGGGCGTCCACATCTCAGCGATCCGCATTGGACGTTGCACGCGGCGGCGACGCTCGGTTATCGCGGGATGAAGTGGCCGAGGCAGTATCATCTTGGCAGGCTTCAACTCGAGCGCGAAGTGGCGCGCGGGAGTCGTCTGTGATGGAGCAGTTGCGCCGGAACAGGGAACGCGGATTGAGCGGATCGAGCGGATAAGATCGGATTGAACAGTTCCGACTTGCGCTTTATCAGAATTGATCCGCTCCATCTGCTCAATCCGCGTTCAATCAGTTGCAGTTCCGCTGGTGCTCTGCGTGATGACACCTTTCAGTCAGTGACTTCCATGGAACGAAACCTCGAAGGCCAGCACGCGATCGTCACTGGCGGGAGCCGAGGCATCGGCGCCGCAGTCGCGGTGGCGTTGGCGCAACGTGGGGCGCGGATCACGCTCATGGCGCGCGCGCGCGAGGATCTCGAGGTTCACGTCGCCGCGCTGGAGCAACTGGGTGCTCGCGCAATCGCCCTCGAGTGCGACGTCGCAGACGACTCGAGCGTTGAGCGCGCCTTCGAGAAAGCCGGCCCCGCGCAGATCCTCGTCAACAACGCGGGCACCGCGAAGAGCGCGAAATTCACCGCCACCTCGCGCGCCATCTGGGACGAGATGATCGGCGTCAATCTCACGGGCACGTATCTGTGCACGGCGGAGGCGCTACCCGCGATGCTCGCCGAGGGCACCGGACGCGTCATCAACATCGCGTCCACTGCCGGCCTGCGTGGATACAAGACGATGACCGCGTACTGTGCCGCCAAGCACGGCGTCATCGGCTTTACCCGCGCACTCGCGCTCGAAACGGCGAAGCATGGCGTCACCGTCAATGCCGTGTGCCCTGGATACACGGACACCGATCTCACGGACCATGCCATCGAGAACATCGTCTCCGCGCTCGGCAAGACGCCCGAGCAGGCGCGCGCGATGCTTGTCGGCGTCAACCCGCGCGGCGTCATGACGACGCCTGACGAAGTGGCAGCAACCGTCGCGTGGCTCTGCGCGCCGGAGTCGCGCGCCATTACCGGAGTGGCCATACCAGTCGCGGGAGGCGAGGTCGGATGAACAGGTCACGCGCGACGGCGCCACCCACCAAGCTTGCGACGAGTCACGACTCGCTCCGCCTCTGGCTTCGCTTGTTCAATTGTTCGAGTCTCGTCGAGCGACAGGTCAGGTCGAAGCTGCGGGAGGAGTTCGGCATCACCCTGCCCCGATTCGATGTGCTCGCACAACTCGACTCGGCGGCGCGCGACGGCGTTCGTGGGCTCACCATGAGCGAATTATCGCGCCGCCTCATGGTCACCAACGGCAACCTGACCGGCCTCGTCGAGCGCCTCGCCCAGGAAGGGCTCGTCAGTCGAGCAGCATCGCCGACGGACAAGCGGACGCAGATCGTGCGGCTGACCGCTGCCGGCAAACGGGTGCTGCACTCGATGACACCGTCGCACGAAGAGTGGATCGATTCCATGTTCGCCGCGATCAGCCGCAAGGAGCGGGAGCAACTATTCGCGCTCCTGGGAACGTTGCGCGACTCAGTTCGCGACGCGGTGCACGAGGACGCCAGATGATGGAGACGGGGGGAGCGGACTTCCGGCCGACGCATTTCGGATGGCACGTCGACGACCTTGTCGCGACGATCACACTCGACCGGCCTGAGCGAAAAAACCCACTGACGCTCGAGTCGTACCGTGAACTGACCGATACGTTCGTCGCGCTACAGCGTGTGCGTGATGTCCGCGCCGTGATCATTACGGGTGCAGGTGGAGACTTCTGCAGTGGCGGTGATGTGCACGACATCATCGGGCCACTCATTGCGATGAAAAACGCCGGTGATCATGCGGGTCTCCTCGCTTTCACGCAGATGACCGGTGATCTCGTAAAGGCGATGCGGGCCTCACCACAGCCGATCATCGCGGCCGTGGACGGAATCTGCATGGGCGCCGGTGCGATCCTCGCGATGGCGAGTGACCTTCGGCTCGGTACCGCGCGAAGCAAGGTTGCGTTCTTGTTCGTTCGCGTAGGGTTGTCGGGCGCGGACATGGGGGCATGTGCGATCCTCCCCCGCATCATCGGTCATGGGCGCGCGAGTGAGTTGTTGTTTCTCGGGCGCACGATGGACGGCGCCGAGGCCGAGCGCTGGGGGTTCTATAACCGCGTCGTCGAGCCCGAGGCCCTCCGTGCTGAAGCGAAGGCGCTCGCCTCTACACTCGCGCATGGGCCGTCGGCGGCGCACGCGGTCACCAAGCGCTGCCTGCATGAGGAGTGGTCGATGGACGTCGATAGCGCGATCGACTTCGAAGCGGCACGTCAGGCCGAGTGCATGCAGGGCGAGGACTTCGAACGTGCGTATCGTGCATTCGTCGAGAAACGCACGCCAGTGTTCGAGGGCAACTGATGCACGCGTCCACTTTCGACTGGCCGTTCTTCGACGAGGCGCATCGTGCTCTCGCGGTGACCATGCGCCAATGGACGCTTCGCGAGTTGGGGGACGACACACACGGCGCAAGTGTCGACGAGTACTGCCGCTCACTCGTGGCGAAGCTCGCCGCGGGCGGATGGCTGCGGTACACGGTGCCGGCGGCGTTCGGGGGACAGCACGATCGCCTCGACGTCAGGTCGCTGTGCATTGCACGCGAAACGCTCGCGCGCGTCTCGGCGCTGGCCGACTTCTCATTCGCGATGCAAGGGCTGGGAGTCGGGCCGATCACGATCTTCGGATCAGAGGAATTGAAGGCACGCTACCTGCCACCAATCGCATCTGGAGATGCGATTGCCGCGTTTGCGATCTCGGAACGTGGTGCCGGATCGGACGTCACGGCCATGCGCACGACCGCACGTCCGGACGGCGATCACTTCGTGATCGACGGAGAAAAGACGTGGATCTCGAACGGTGGGATCGCCGATCAGTACGTGGTGTTCTGCCGACTAGGGGACGCCGAACGCGAGTTCGTCGCGATCGTCGTTGAACGTGACGACGAGGGATTCTCGGTCGGGGAGCGAATCGCGATCATGGCGCCACACCCGTTGGCCTCGATCCACTTTGACGCCTGCCGAGTGCCTGCGTCACGCGTCGTGGGGCCTGTGGGGAAGGGGCTTCGCGTCGCGCTCGGAACACTCGACGTCTTTCGTTCGACGGTCGGTGCGGCCGCGCTGGGGATGGCGCGGCGCGCGTTGGACGAGGCGCTTGGCTTTGCGAGTACGCGCGAAATGTTCGGGCAGAAGCTTCAGGATTTCCAGATCACGCAGGCAAAGCTTGCCGACATGGCAACGCAGATCGATGCGAGTGCACTGCTGGTGTATCGCGCCGCGTGGACTCGCGATCACGGAGCCGAGCGCGTGACGCGCGAGGCAGCGATGGCGAAGATGTACGCGACCGAGGCGGCGCAACGCATCATCGACGACGCCGTGCAGATCGTCGGAGCGCGAGCGCTCGTTGTCGGTCATCCACTCGAACGATTGTATCGCGAGATCCGCGCGCTGCGGATCTACGAAGGCACGACCGAAGTGCAGCAACTCGTCATTGCGGGCCAGTTGCTGCGGGAGCATGGATCATGAGCCAAGCGACACGAACAGGACACGTCGATACGTTCTGCGCCGATCATCTGCCGCCGCCGGAGTTGCAACCGGTGCGTGACTGGACGGGGATTCCGGAGCTGGCGTATCCCGACCGGCTGAACTGCGCGGCTGAGCTGCTCGACACGTTGGTCGATGCAGGACACGGTGATCGGCCCGCCATACGCTTTCCCGGTGGCGTCTGGAGCTTCGGCGAGCTGCGGGACCATGCGAATCGTATCGCGCACGTGCTGCGCGAGGATTTCAAGATCGTTCCGGGGAACAGAGTACTCCTGCGCGGCGCAAACACGCCGATGCTCGCCGCGTGCTGGTTTGGCGTATTGAAAGCGGGTGGCGTAGTGGTGTGCACGATGGCGCTGCTCAGGGAGCGTGAGCTGCAATACATCGCGAACAAGGCGGCGATCTCGCTGGCGATTTCGGATGAGCGCGTGGCGGCGGATTGTGAGAAGGCAGTTGGGGTGCCGGTGCTGACGTACGTGGGGCCAACCGCGGGAGGTGCAGACCCCTCGACTTCGCTCGGGGTGACAAACCCCGGTGTCACCCCGAGCGAGCGAAGCGAGTCGAGGGGTCTGCACCTAAACGACCTCATGCAACACAAGCCGACCACCTTCGACGCATGCGATACGGCAGCGGAGGACATCGCCATCATCGCCTTTACCTCAGGTACGACGGGGCAAGGGAAGGGCACGATGCATTCGCACCGCGATATTCTCGCGATCACCGACTGCTTTCCGCGCTACGTGCTGAAACCGACTGCCGACGACCTCTTCTGCGGGTCGCCTCCTCTGGCCTTCACGTATGCGCTCGGCGGCATCCTTCTCTTTCCGCTGCGTGTTGGCGCGTGCACGCTGCTGCTCGAGCAGGCCACGCCGCCGCACCTCCTCGATGCGATCGAGAAATATCGTCCGACGATCTGCTTCACGGCACCGACCGCGTATCGTGCGATGCGCGGTATGCTCGAAGGGCGCGATGTTTCGAGTCTGCGGCGGTGTGTGTCCGCAGGCGAAACGCTGCCACTGAGTGTGTTCACCGCGTGGCACGAAGCTACGGGCCTCAAGATCATCGATGGTATCGGCGCGACGGAGATGCTGCACATCTTCATCAGCTCTGCTGACGACGACATCCGCCCGGGTGCGACCGGCCGCGTGGTTCCCGGGTACGCCGCCCGAATCGTCGACGAGCATGGTGTCGTCCTCGCGGATGGTGAGATTGGCCGTCTCGCAGTCCGCGGGCCCACGGGGTGCCGGTACCTCGACAACGTCGAACGGCAGCGCGAGTACGTGCAGCACGGATGGAACCTCACCGGCGATTCCTACAAGCGCGACGCGGACGGGTACTACTGGTATCAAGCCCGCACCGACGACATCATCATTTCGTCCGGCTACAACATCGCCGGTCCCGAGGTCGAGAGCGTGCTCCTGGAGCACAACGCCGTACTCGAGTGCGCGGTCGTCGGCGTGCCGGACGACGAGCGCGGGCAGATCGTGAAAGCGTTCGTCGTCTTGCAGCCGGGGGTGCAAGAGGGGAACACACTTATCCGCGAGCTTCAGGACCATGTGAAAGCGCACATCGCGCCGTACAAGTATCCGCGAGCCGTGGAGATCGTGACTGAACTTCCGCGTACGAACACGGGCAAGCTCCAGCGCTTCCGACTTCGCGAGCGCGCGCCATGAGTGAAATCACGGGGCTGCTGTCTCCCACGGGCTGGGCACCTCCGCGCGGCTACAGCAACGGCGTTGTGGCACACGGACGCATCGTCGTGCTCGCCGGCCAGATTGGGTGGAATCCCTCGCTGGCGGAGTTCGAGACAGATGATTTTGTGCTTCAAGTGCGGCAGTGCCTGGAGAACATCATGGTGTTGCTGGGTGAGGCAGGCGCGTCGTCGGAGCATCTGGTACGCCTGACGTGGTTCATTACGGATCGGAACCGCTACATCGAGTCGACCAAGCGCATCGGCGAGGTCTACCGCGATGTCATGGGCCGACACTTTCCGCCGATGTCGGTCATCGTCGTCTCGGGCCTCATGGAGGAACGCGCGCTCGTGGAGATCGAGGCGACGGCCGTCATCCCAGAATGAGCGCGCAGTTCGAGTCTGAGGAGCAGAAGGCGATTCTCGCCCAGGTGGCCGCTGGCGAGCGGCCCATCTGTCCGCGCGATGCCACGCCAATGACCACGCGATCGATTGGCGGTGGGTCGTTCGGGCTGGGCTATTCTCGGCGGCGGGAGTGGCTGATCTGCCCGACGTGTAAACGGTCGTTTATTTTCGATTTCAAGCGCGGGACGCGAAACTGACGACGCGGAGGGCACGCGTCGACGGCTGTGGTCGGTAAACGAAAGTTTGCTATTGTCGGGCCCCGCGATACGTTTGTTTACCGCTCGCGGCGAATGAGCGGCGACTGAATCCAAGTCCGCCGTCTGCCGGGAGCCCCGATGTTGTTCAACCGCCAAGTCTTCGGCGTGGTTGCGAGCGCGCTCGCCCTGATGTCCAGTGCCGCCTCGTCCGGCGCACGGCTCCACGCACAGGGAACGATCGGCCTCGCGGTTGGCCAGCCGCCGACCATGCGTGTCCTCCCATCGGGCAAGATCGCCGTGCCGGTCACGCTCGACATGAGTGCTTCGGCCGGCGGAAATCTTGCCTCCCTCGCGACGGGCATTAGTTGGACGTCCACGCGGTTGACGCTGGACTCCGTCAAGGCGGGCGCGTTCGGCACGCTGACGTCGAACATTGCTGGCGCGGCCACCGGCAGCGCGTCGCTTTCGGTGTCGAGTGCCACCGGCACGACGGCCACCGCGACCATTGCGACGCTGTATTTCACGGCCGCGAGTACGGCAGGAGGAACGCGCATCCTCGTGGGGCCGACGGCGGGTGCCAATCAGGCAGCCACCAGCGTCCTGTCGCTGATTCGCCCGCGCGGTCTCGACGTCTGCGTCGGCCCTCACGGGCGCTGGGGCGACGCGAATGGCGACGACGTGGTCAATATCATCGACGCGCAACAGGTGGCCCGGCTCTCGGTGTTCCTCAGCGTCGCGAACTCGGCGTCCGCGGCATCGCGCGGCGACGTGACGTCGGATGGGAGCGTTAATGTCATCGACGCGCAACAGATCGCGCGCTTCAGCGTCGGCTTGTCGGCGTCAGCTCGAGTCAACGCGTCGCAACTCGTGGCGCCGGCTGTGGCGAGTGTGGGGATCACGCCCAACTCGCCGGCCCTCGCACCAGGTGGCGTGGTGCAGCTCACCGGCACGCCGCGCGACGCGGGCAATGCGGACGTGACCGGGTGCTCTGCGGTGACGTGGACCAGCAGTGATGCCACGAAAGCGACGGTCGATGCCGACGGTGGCATGGTGACGGGCGTCGCCGCTGGCGCGGCAACGATCACGGCGACGAGTGGCGGTGCGACTGCAACGGTGACGATCACTGTCGCTACTCCCGTTGGGTCGGTGGTCGTGAGTCCGGGTAGCGCCGGTCTTTTTCTCGGCGCGACGCAACAATTCACCGCAGCGGTCAAGGACGTTGGGGGAAACACGCTGGCCGGCCGAGTGGTGACATGGGCGACGTCGAATGCGTCGGTTGCGACGGTGAACGCAAGCGGGCTGGTAACGGCAGTTGCGGCGGGGAGCGCAACGATAACAGCCGCGAGCGAAGGAAAGAGTGGAACCGCGACGATCACGGTGACATCCACGCCCCCGGACCTGGTGCCGGAGACGATCAGCGCCGGGCGGGATCACAGCTGCGGGCTCACGACCACCGGGGCTGCCTACTGCTGGGGGCTCAACACGAGCGGACAGCTTGGCAATGGTACGCTCACGAACCGATCGACACCGGGTGCGGTTGGCGGTGGCCTGACGTTTCGAAGCATCAGTGCGGGAGTGGCCCACACCGTCGCACTCACCGCGGCCGGTGTCGCGTACTCCTGGGGCGACAACAGCGAAGGTGAGATCGGCGACGGAACGGCTACTCGGCGCACGACACCCGTGGCGGTAGTGGGCGGCCTGACCTTCCAGAGCGTGGATGCCGGGCAGAACTTTACGGTGGCCGTGACGACGTCAGGGGCCGGCTACGCGTGGGGAAGTAACGCGCTGGGCCAGTTGGGCAATGGCACACTGAGCACTCGCTTGACACCTGTCGCCATCACCGGTGGTGTGGTCTTTCACAGCATCTCCGCCGGCGCCGCGCACGCCGTCGGACTCTCGACCACGGGCGCGGCGTACGCGTGGGGATACAACCCAGGTGCGCTTGGCGACGGTACCAATACGCAGCGCACGACTCCGGTGCCAGTTTCCGGAGGACTGAGCTTCATCAATGTCGCGGCCGGCGGAAGCTTCAGCATCGGGATCACGGCATCCGGTCTTGCATACGCCTGGGGAAATAACTCCAACGGCCAGTTGGGCGACGGGACTGTTACCCAGCGACTCACTCCGGTTCCTGTTTCTGGAGGAGTTCGTTTCCAGCGCGTGAGTGCAGGTGATTCCCATGCGCTGGCGCTCACCAGCGGTGGCGCACTGTACGCGTGGGGAGGCAACGCCTCCGGCGCGCTCGGTGATGGCACAGTCGCCAGCAGTCTGGCCCCCGTCGCAATTGCCGCCGGCGGGACGTTCACGCGCGTGAGCGCCGGCGGAACCCACAGTTTGGCGTTCGCAGGTGGGGGAGCCTACTCCTGGGGTAACAGCCAGTATGGTCAGCTGGGCAATGGCTCGACGACCACTCGTCCCTCCATCGGCGCCATTGGCGCCCCATTCGCAGCCCCCACCGTTTCACGGGTAGAGGTCACACCCGTCGGTGGTTCCGCAAGCATCGGCGGAACGCTGCAACTCTTCCAAGGAGCGTTCGATGCCGTGGGCCTTCCCGTGACGGGACGGAGCTTCGTGTGGAGCAGCGCAAACAGCGCGATCGCCACCGTAAACGCGGCAGGTCTGGTGACCGGTATTGCCGATGGAACTGCGGTCGTGACCGCCACAGCAGATGGTGTCAGCGGTAGCGTCGCGGTTCGCATTGGATCTCCCGTGTCGAGCATCAGCCTCGCGCCGCTCGCGGCCACTATCGGGCTGACAGACACACTCCGCATGGTGGTGACCGCGCGTGATGCGTCAGGCAACGTGCTCCCGGGCGTTACGACGACATGGCGGACCTCGGCGCCATCCGTTGCCTCGATAAGTCTGCCAGGGACGGTACAGGCGCTGTCTGTCGGATATACGACGATCACCGCGACCGTCGAAGGAAAAACGGCATCGACGACCGTTCGGGTGGTCAACGACACACGCCTCACGTTCGGCTCGCGGACATTCACGCTCGGACGAGCTTCCACCGTGGACGTCCCGGTCTTCCTTGGATATGCGGCCACTTCGACGGTCGTGGTGAACCTGAGCAGCAGCGACCCGCTCAAGGCGACCTTCGCGACCCCTCGCCTCGTCTTCAGCCCCGGCGTGACCACACTCAATGCGTCACTGCAGGGACTCACGCTCGGCACCGTCACACTGTTCGCCCGCGACTCGGCGAGCGTCTTCGCACCCGACAGCGTCCCCGCGACCGTGCAGATCACGGCAAGCATCAAGGCGCCAGAGATCGAGACATCGCAGCGTTTTCACGTGATGAATGTCGGCGACCGCTATGGTGCCGAGGTTCGTCTTTCCGACCCCGCGCCGCCGGGTGGCCTAGCATTCACACTCGAGAGCAGTGGTGCGCTTCGTGCCGAGCCGGCAACGATCGTCGTGCCCGCGGGACAGCTCGCAGCGGAATTCGCAATCATTGGTGTCTCACCATCGGTGGGCGCCATCAACGTGCGCGCCGTGTCATCGAGTACCTCTCCGGTCGATTTCGCGCTCACTGTACACGCCGCGCGCTTCACGTTCCTCTCCGGGAACGGCACGACGAAATTCACCATCGGACGCGGCCAACAAGAATCCTTCGGCGCACAGGCAACTCCAGTGTCGCTGCGGACACCTGTGCCGACGAGCTTTCCGGGGGCAGTCACATTCACCGTGGGAACGCCAACGGTGCTGGGTTCGACAACGGGCTTTGTCTGGAACACCGATGTGAACTCGTATTTCGTACCCGTGCGCGGCCTGGCGACCGGCCAGTCCACGCTGACGGCCTCTGCGCCGGGATGGACATCGGAGACGCCCACGGTCGTGGTCACTTCGCCAAAGGTGTTGTTCCATCCGACTGCCGGACTGCAGAACCCGGCGTGGTACACAACCTCGCCGGAACGACAGCACGCCTTCATTCTCGTCGACTCCCTGAACTTCGCGCATCCCGCCACGGATTCAGTCCGCTTCACTGTTCGCTCGAGCGACCCTTCGGTCATGCGCGTCCGGAACCCCGACGGTGTCTTTGTGCCCGGAGGATTTCAGGCGATCGTGCATCCGTTCTTTGCCCCCGGCGGCACGGCAGGAAAGGCGTGGCTGTACACGGAGGCGCCGGGCTACCTGAAAGACTCGTTGCAGGTCACCGTGTTCGCGCCGAAGATCGACTTCGTCGGCAAGCAGCCGCTTGTACCCGGCTTCGAGCAGGCAGGTACCATGGCCTCCGTGGCGCTGCCAACCGGTTCCGGCGACGCCACCATTCGATTCATCAGTAGCGATACGATGGTCGTGGCGGTCGACACATTACGCGTCGTTGCGCCGTACAACTACGGAAGTCCGACGCTTCGTGTACGCAGCGCAGGCACTGCGACGGTGATCGCGTCCGCCACGGGGTATGCGCCGGATACGGTCGTCTATCGCACGGGCACGGGGAGACTCTTCATGACGCCGTTGCAATACGCCCGGCCGATTGTGATGCCCGCATTCGCCATCGCGCAGATCAACACCGCCGCAAACGACTCGCTGGGGAATGGACTCGGGAAGGTGCTTCAGGCGCGGACCTTCCAGTTTGTGATCCTGGACCCGTCGATCGTCCAGATCGATTCGGGACTCACCACGCGCGCCCAAGGCGAGTACCCGAGTTTTAGTCGCTCGCTGAAAGCCGTCGGTGCGGGCACCACGAAATTGATCGTTACGTCAGCGGGCCTGCGTCCGGACACGCTGGCAATAACGGTAACGCCGGCCCCGCTCGGCGCGACGACGGACCCCGAACTTCAGGCGTATAGTTCGACGGCCAACTCCAATTTCGGCGTTTTCATTCCAACGGTTCGTGACATCCCGATCACGGTCACCCTTACTGCGCGCCACCCGACGATCGCAACGGTGCCAACCACGGTCACGATTGCAGCCGGAAGCACAGTCGCGAACATACCGTGGACAGCCATCGCCCAGGGCGCCGACACCGTCGATCTCACCGCCCCCGGATACACGACTGCCCGGACGATTCTCCACGTGCCACGCGGCAAGATTCAGGAGATCGGAATCGGTGGCGGCCTTCGGACCACCAGCACCCTTCAGGGAAATGTGTACCTTGGCACCCGCAACGCGTCTCCGAATATGTGGGGGAACACCACGCGCCCTGTCACGCTGTTGCTGACGTCCACGGATTCGACGGTGATGCGGCCCACGGTCGCCGCGGTGCGCATTCCGCAAGGGAGCCAGAACGTCCTGGTTACTGTGCGCGGTGTGACGCCCGGTACCGCGCGGCTCATCGTCACGGATTCGGCGGGGCTCTACGAGCCCGATACGACCGTCGCGCTGACGGTCACCGCGCCGCAGATCTATTTCAACGCTGCCCAAGTCACGATCGGCATGCGCCAGCGCCGGAGCGGCGGTTGCTCGAACGGCAGTCTCTGCCTCTACGTGTCCGATAGTGTGCGCAACGCTCCGGTCGTCATCGCAATCGCGAACAGCGAGCCGCGCACGCTGAGCGCCCCGACAAGCGCGACCATCCCAATCGGTGGCACATTTGTCGAGGTGCCGATCACGGGTCTCGATACCACGGCGTCCGTTTCGTTGATTGCAACCGCGACAGGATATCAGCAGGGCCGAACGGACATCGACATCCGCCGCCCGGCGCTGTCACTCGGCCTGACCCTTTCAGCGCCCGTTGGCACGCGGTACGCGCTGACCGCGTATCTGCGCGACAGTTTAGACCAGTATCCGCGTACGACCACTGAGGACGTCACGTTCACGATTCGCTCCTCGAATCCTGCGGTCGTTGCGGTGGACTCTGCGCAGTTCGTCATGCGTAGCGGTCAGTCGTATCTCTCGGTGAACTTCGCGCTACGCTACGTAGGCTTGGGAACCGCCACAATCACGGTCACCGACGAGCGAACGGGATTCGTCCGATATCTCCCGGCGTCGCAGGCTGTGACGGTGACCAGCGCTGCGGTAAACAACCGCGTCGGGGCGAGCGAAAGCCCACGGCCGGAGCAGCAATCCACCCCGGTCCCCCTTGGCACTGGGAGTGCGTCTCCCTAGTGGAGTGTCCCCGAAGTTCTGATAGCAGGAGGGAGCACCGGCACATTGAACGCAAATTGAGCGGATTGACCCGCGAAAACATGATTGGTTCGGCGAGGCACGACAGCAGCAGTTCACCGCGAAGTCGTCAAGAACGTGCTTCTCGTGTTTTCCCGCGTGATCATGGTTCTTCTTTCGATCCGCTTGATCCGCGTTCAATGTGCCGGCGCGCCGACCGATTCCGACCCGGCGGTTCCAACCGACCCTGCTATCTTCGGTGACGGTCCACTGGTACCATCATGCGCACGAACGACCAGCCCGTGCCCGTGCCTGAGCCCGGGCCTGAAGGCAAGCCCGAGCCTAGGCCCTAGCCCAAGCCCGCGGCCAAGCCCGCGGTTGGCCCGGGCCCCAGCCCAAGCCCCCATCGCGCGCGTATCAGCCTGTCGCTCTTCGTCCGTACGACTAACTTTGTTGTGCGAGCCATCATGGCTCGCCCTATCACACCCACACGTGAATTTCGGCGACCGTCTGCAATCGAGCTTTGCCCAGGTGTTCGGCGACATTGTCCCCGCGCTCCTTGGTGCCCTGGTCATCCTTTTTGCCGGCTACCTGCTGGCCAAGGTGCTCGAAAAGCTCACCGAGCGTTTCCTGCGTCGCATCCGCCTCAACAAAATGCTGGAAAAAGGCGGCGTCATGCAGGCCGTCGAGCGGTCGGGCTCGCACCTGAATCCCGTGCGCGTCCTCGCCAACCTCGTGTTCTGGTTGGTGATGTTCGCCGTGATTCTCGTCGCCGCCAATGCGTTGGGGCTCGAGTCGCTGGCCAACGTCTTTTCGGAGCTTGTCAGCTACATCCCGAGCGTAATCGCGGCCATCGTGATCATCCTCGTCGGTATCGTGCTCGGCGGCTTCGTCGGTGGACTCATCTCGGCGTCCGCTGGCGCCTTGCACGGTGGGCGCGCGCTCGCTCGCGTCGGTCGCGGGGGCGTCATCTTGCTCGCCATCTTCATGGCGCTTCAGGAACTCGGCATCGCCACGGACATCGTGACGACCGCGTTCGCGATCCTGTTCGGCGCCATCGCGCTGGCAATGGCGCTTGCATTCGGACTCGGCAATCGAGAGTTGGCCGGCGAGGTCACCCGCGAGTGGTACGAGCAATACCGCGCCGAGCGTGATGATGCGCTGCGGCGGGAGAAGGAGCTCGAGGCACTCGAAGACGCCGAAATGGATACGGAGTATCCAGAGTCGGCGCCGACGGAAGCAGAAGGGAAGGAATAAGGCGCCTCAGTAGCGCCAGCTCCTGAGATCGGCGCCGGTCGGTGCCGTTCGCTCCATGTGCGTCGTCATCTTGCCCATCAACTCGGGCATCGGCGGCCCCCAGCAGTGCGGCGCCATCGGTTGAAAGACGATCTCGCCCGTCCACTTCGGTGACGCGGTCGTCTTCGTGAAATTCTCCAGCATGTGCACGCCCATGTTGAGGAAATACGAATCCGCGTCGCCGACGTAGACATTGATCTTGTTCGCCACCTTGGGGCCGAGCGTCGACCACTTGGTCTCGAGGATGTTGCGCAGGTCGTAGTTCTGCTTCCAGTAGTCCGCGACCTTCTTGTCGATCACGCCGGTTTGCTTGTCCCAGATGCGCGCGGGATAACCGTCCGCACCCACCGGTCCGTAGGTCGCTTCCCAGATGTCCCACTGGCCGCCGGAGCGTGATTTGTCGCCCACGGCGAGCTCGTACCAGTTCTCGTCCTTCATCATTGCGGTGATGTTGCCGTCAGGACGCCGCTGCGTTGGGCGATCGATCTTCATCCAGCCACGGTTCAGCCAGTAGGCGTTCGTGTCGGCGTAGACATTCACGATCTGGTGATAGCGGAAGTCGACACCGTCCGGACAGAGCGACCAGGTCCCACCGTAAAAATCCGGATACATCACCTGCTTGGCGAGGGAGATCCACCCGCCCGTCGAGCCACCGGTGAGCAAGCGCGCCCACGGTTGGCCGATAACGCGGAGCTTGGATTCCACGGCGGGAATCAGCTCCTGCATGATCGCGTCGCCAAAGGGTCCGTTGTTCGCGGAATTCACTCCGTATGAATCGTCGTAATACGGCGACGGATGCTGCAACGTCACGATGATCATCCGCGGCGTGCCATCCGCATTCCAATACGGCGTGGAACCGACGCCGGGCGCGCGCAACGAGAAGTGCCCTTCGCTGTAGACGATCGGGTACTTCGCCTCGGGGTGCTTGTCGTAGTCCTTCGGCAGGAGGATGACGGCGCCGAGATAGATGGGCTGGCCCCACCACTTGCTGAGGATCTGGCTCTGAATCTTGATGCGTTTGACGTTGCCAGAGTCCGCAGGCACGACGATGGGCGGAATGACCTTGTCTGCGATGAGCTTGATCGGCTTCGGGGACTTCGGGTCGTACGCAATCTTCACCGGTTCCCCGAAGATATTGCCCGGCGATCGCTTCCAGTTTTGTCCCTCCCACTGGTCCATGTGCATCCACACCGTGTGGCCGTCGGCGCGCGCGAATTTCGTGTAGACATTCACGAACGGCTGCACCCAGTATTCGCCGGCGGGGATGTCCTTCAGGCTGCGCGCCGGGTAGCCCAAGCTCTTGGCGTCGATGGCAGCCGCCTTTCCCGCCGCAAGGCTCTCGATGTTGACGCCAAAGAGTGGGACGCCTGTTTCGCCCGTTTGCTGGATCGGTGTGCTGCGCGCGTCGCTCGTCTTGCTGAAGGCGACGTACACTCGGCCGGTGATTGGCTCCGCGTGCGCTTCCTTGGCGAACGAGATCTCGATGCGCGGGCCGGCTTGCGCGTGCGCCGCGTTCGATGCCGCGGCGAGGAATGCGAAGAGGCGTAGATGCTTCATTTGAGGCTCGAAGTGGGACAGGATAGACATGCTCCTGAAACGGTCATTCGGGAGCACATCGCCACGGATGTCATCCCGAGCGAAGTCGAGGGATCTGCACGCCTGTCCTGAGCGAAGCGAAGGTTCTGCACTTGCCCATAAGGTGCAGCCCCCTCGACTCGCTGCGCTTGCTCGGGGTGACAATCGTTCAGGAGATAATATGTCTCCCGACGGTCGCCGGCGCATGCGCGAACGTCGGGCTGGCACCTGCGTCAGTGTGCGTCGCCGAGCCGCGCGGGATCGAGGACCACATGCCTGACCCGTTGACGCTGCCATGTGTACGTGATGTGAACCAATCCATCACGCGTCTGGATCACCGCCGGATAGGAGTACTCGCCGGGCGCATCCTCGAGCACGAGCACTGAATTCCATGTCTTCCCATCCGGCGAGACCGCGACGTTGAGCGGTGTTCGTCCCCGCGGGGTGTTGTTGTAGACGATGAGCTGGCGTCCGTCGCGAAGCGTCAGCGCGTCGGTGCCCGCGTTCGGGTTGGGCAGCGCGGTCAGCGTCAGTGGACCCCACGTCGCTCCACTGTCAGTGGACCACGTTTCGAAGATGCGCGCTGACCGCGTTCGTCCCACCGCCTGCAGCCTGCCGTCGCGGTGTACGAGAATGCTCGGCTGAATCGCGTTCAACTCAGTGTCGGTCGTCGGAGATGACGGCATCACCAGACGCCACGTGCGTGCATTGTCGCGCGAAATCTCGAAGTGTACGCGCCAGATGGAGACCGAATCGGTCGACTCCGTGCTGCTGCCAGCGATGATCGTCCCATTGGGCAACACCAGCGGTTTGTTCTTCACCGGTCCAAGAATGCCCTCGGGCAGCCGTACTGCGTCGCTCCACGTTCGGCCGTCGTCGCGCGATGCGCGATGCATGCCCCACCATTTCGACGGCCGTGGGCCCACCTTGTAGAACAGGTGCAGCACGCCGTCCGCACTGTAAAACAGCACGGGGTTGTAGCACGGGAAGCGGGTGCCGTCCGCCTGTACGCCGGTTCCGACGACGACGGGCGGACTCCACCGGCCGGCGGTGCTGCGAGCCAGCCAGATCTCGACATCCGGCGCACCTTCGCGCGTGCCACCGAACCACGCCGCCACCAACCCGCCGGGCACTTCGACGATGGTTGATGCGTGCGCGCTGGGTGTTGGCGGCTGATCCGCGATGAATTCCTTCATCAGCACAGACGGATGTGAGGTGACGGAATCCGTTCGCTGCGCACCTACAACTCCGCTTGAAAGCGCGACTCCCAGCAGCGTGAGGACGATCGGCGGACGCGTCAACTGCATATCGGTGTGCTCCGGTTCGTGAAGCGGCATGAGATCGCGCGCGACGAGAACTGCAACAGAAATTGAACCACAGAGGACACAGAGGACACGGAGGACAACAACGCGGTCATTCTCAATTGCGGCCCTGCCGTCCTGCGTGTCCTCTGTGTCCTCTGTGGTAAAATGCAGTTCACGAATGCTGGCGCCCGAACGACACGGATGAAAGACTCACGCGCGGATCACTGAGACGCTAGACTCTCCAGCATGCAACCCGCCTACGACATCGCGGCCCTCCGGAAGCAGATTCCGATCCTTGGCTCGATGATTCCGATGAACAACTGCTCCCAGGCTCCGCAAACAGTGGCCACGCGCGCCGCGGCGGAGCGCTATCTCGAGTCGTGGAACACGTATGGCATGGACTGGGACTCGTGGATGGACGAGGTTCGAGCAGCGAAGGTCGAGTTCGCGAGCCTCATCGGGGCGGCGGCAGACGAGATCGCGATCTTCAGCTCCGTCTCCGAAGCGACGAGCGCCGTCGCCAGCGCCCTCGAGTTCACCGGCGCACGACGGAAGATCCTCGTCAGCGAAGCAGAGTTTCCGACCGTCGGCCAGGTGTGGCTTGCGCAGGAGCGGCGTGGTGCGCGCATCGAATGGGCACCTCTGCACGAGGGCGCGGTCGATCCCAGCGAGTACGATTTGCGGATCGATCGCGAGACACTCATCGTTTCTGCCTGCCATGGCTTCTACCTGAACGGCGCACTGCAGGACATCAAGCGCATCGCGACGCAGGCGCACGAGCACGGTGCGCTGCTCTTAGTGGACGCGTACCAGTCACTGGGCGCGGTGCCCGTGGACGTGAAGGCGCTCGATGTGGACTTCCTCGTCTCCGGCAACCTCAAGTTCCTCATGGGCGCGCCCGGCGTGGCGTTCCTGTATGTGCGCGAGGCATTGATCGGGAATCTCCACCCAACAGTGACGGGATGGTTTGGGCGGGAGAATCCCTTTGCATTTCAGGTGAACGTCCTCGATTGGTCTCCGTCGGCCAGTCGATTTGACACGGGGACTCCGCCGATCATCAACGTCTACATCGCGCGGGCGGGCATGGAGATCATCAACGAGCTCGGTGTCGAGCACATTCGGCGCTGGCACGAAGTGCTCGCGCACCGGCTGATCGAGCGTGGACGAGAGCGCGGACTGCAAGTGTTTGGCCCCACCGACGTCGCGCACAAAACCGCCTCGACCGCATTCACCGTGGACGATTCGCACGCCGTCGAGAATGCGATGCGCGAACGCGGCATCATTCCCTCGGCTCGCGGACAGGTGATTCGACTCGCGCCGCACTACTACAACACCCTCGATGACGTGGACACGGCCGTCGACGTACTCGCCGCAGTGACGCACGCACGATGACCGCACAGACGCGCGAAACCTTTGCGTCGCGGTTCGGGACGCTGATGACGATCGTCGGCGTTGCCTTGGGGCTCGGTAACGTGTGGCGCTTTCCCTACATGGTCGGAAAGTTCGGCGGCGCGGCGTTCGTCCTGTTCTACGTGCTCATTTCCGTGGTGATCGGCGTGCCGGCGCTGATGGCGGAATTCGCCCTTGGCCGACACACGCGGCGTGGGCCGCTCGGCGCGTTCGCCGGTGGCGGACTGCCATTTGGAAAGCAGGTCGGGTGGTTCTTCTTCGTCATCGTGATTGCCGCCACGGGCTACTACACGGCGGTCATCGGGTGGGTGCTCTACTACGCCATCGGACAGGCGGCCCTCGCCTTCGTTCCGTCATTCGATGCGGCCGCGATTCTTCCGCCGGACAAAGGATTCGTACTCAAGTCGTTCGTCCTCCAGATGCTGTGTACCGGGGCAGTGATCGTCTCATGTGGTGTTGTGGTGCACCGCGGGCTGCGTTCAGGCATCGAGAAGGCGAGCAAGGTCATCGTCCCCGCGCTGCTGATCGTGATCGTGGTCCTGATGGCGCGCTCGCTCACGCTGCCCGGTGCAATGGCGGGCGTCGAGTGGTACATCCTCAAGTTCCGTCTCTCCGACCTCACCGCGAATGTGATGGTCGCCGCCATCGGCCACGCGATGTTCTCGCTGTCCCTCGGCGGCACGTTCATGGTCGTCTATGGTTCGTATCTCGATGACAGCGAGAACCTCGCGCGACCTGCGTTGTGGACGGTGGTCGGCGACACGGGATCCGCGCTGCTCGCGGGGTTCGCCATCATCCCCGCGATCTTTGCGCTTGGGCTTGAACCAACATCAGGGCCGGGACTCATCTTCGCGACGCTCCCAAAGGTGTTCGCGGCAATTCCGGTTGGCTGGCTCTGGGGCTTCCTCTTTTTCGCGGGCTTGTTCGGCGCAGGCTACCTCTCCGATGTGGGAGCATTCGAGGCGGTCGTCGCCGGCTTGACCGACAATACCTCGATGTCTCGCGGGAGGGCCGTGCTGCTCACATCAATCGCGGTGTTCCTGATTGCCATCCCTCCGTCGATCAACAATTCCATCTTCGTGCCTTGGGACCTGACCTTCGGTTCCGGGATGCAGACACTCGGCGCGTTGGTCGCGGTCATTACGGTGGCATGGTGCATCAATCGGTCAGAGGCGCTGCGTCAGTTGTCTCCGGCCGACGGGCCGCAGATTCCAGTGTGGCTGTTCTACTGGATTCGGTTCGGGATTCCGTTGGCGATCATCACGGCCGGAGTCTGGTGGTTGTTGGAGAATGTGACGGGGACGGTGAACGCAGTATGACTCTGTCGTCGCGTGACGGCTTTTCCCTTGCGCGGCACCCAGATGTGAAAGGTGCCCAGTGATCAGCCGCGCCCATCAGATTGTCAGGGGGTGTGGCGATCTCGTTTTGTCGCCTGCCTGCCCTCGAGGAGCGCAAGCGAAGGGCCCGCACTCACGAAAGGGGTTGTCACCCCGAGCGAGAGACTGTGTGAAAACCCGGCTGTGAATAGTAGATTGG
>JAZJZK010000009.1:0-114279 GCA_040389905.1 Gemmatimonadota bacterium
CACCCGCGCGCGTCGCATGACGCGTCATGCGACATCTATCTTGACACTCACCGATACTATCCTCTCATTTCATGGTTTGAGTACGCCAGCGCCAGCTATACACCACCAGCTCTCTGACATCGCTCGTCCTCAGCGCGATTAGAGAGCGCGTTTCAATGTTCGCCCCAAGAAAGCCGAGTGCGCCGTCAACCATGGTCGCTCTGACTTTCCGACCCTCGTCGTCGAACACGAGCATTGCGCGGAGATCACTTCTCGGGTCGGCCAGTTGCTGCAGGAAGCCTCTATCAAGTCGTATCGTCGGCAAAGCAAGAAGTTTCGACGCGAGCGTGGAATCGCTGCCTAGCGACAGAACCGTGTCACTGCTGAACGGTATGCCTGAAGCGGTATCGCCGGTCGCCAGGCGCGCCATGGTCCAACGAAACGGCCAATGTAGTTGCGTTTCGATGGCGGACCAGTCACCGGTGCTGTATTGGTGAACTAGCTGCCGGTCTACACTGCCCTCGCGTGATAGGTATATGGCCTCGTCCGAACGACCGCTCACGACAAACCGGCCGACTTTCCCGGTCGAATCGGTACCCACGATCATCCAACCGCGTGTAGTTTGATGTGCTGCTGCACTAAGCTGCGTAAGCGGAAATGCGGCGAGCGCTTTGCAAGACCCCTTAGCCGTAACTCGCACGAACCGCTTTCGGTGCGCGTCGACAAGTTCTAGCGTTTCGCCAACGAACGCACCACCAACTATGGTAAGCACAAGTGATTCGCACACGCGCTCGCGTCTGTGCGCTCTGTAGAGATAAACTTCACGTCGCGATCCTGACCATAGCGCGATGGTACCAGTGGACGACAAGGCCCCCCCGGTCACATCGAAGTCTCGCGGGAGAACGATGCGTGTCGCCTGAATGAGCGATAGCAAAGGGCCGCGCTCCTGACCGCTAGCGCCCCATGATGTGGTGAATATTAAGAGCGCAGCCAAGCACGCATTGCGGAGCGTGCCGGCGTCGGAGGGAGGTCCACCTGGGCTTCTAGCTGAGATCTCCAACATGCGCTTCGTCAACCACAAGCAAATGCTGTTTCGAGCTTGCCAATGACCACGTTGGCTCCCCGCGCCTTGCCGTCCAGTCATAGGGTCGCTCTGATACATCGCACGCGTATCGCACGCAAGTGTCAATAGATCGCATGCGAGATTAGCTTTGCTACCACACAAGGCGCGATTACGAAGCACTGAGCACCACTGGCGCTACGACACGTTGTCACCCGCCGAACCGGTATTAAGGTGTCCGGACCAAGCGTAGTCACGATGGTGTAAAGCGAAAGTGTGTCCTGTGCTAGTACCTGTCAAGGGCATTGTAACGCTGCGCGGTTATACGTTACACCACCGCGTGCCGTGGCAACGGTGCTTAGGATTTCTTAAGGAATGTATGGAGTGCCAAAGAGTTAGGGGACCCTCACGCACCCGCTGCGCGCGGGCCGGGGTCCTGGCGTATCTGGCCGCGTGGGATGTGCGGAGCGCCCAACTCGTCGGCCGGTGTGAGCCGACCAGTGGCATCGTCTCGTTCGACGCTCTGGTCGCCGACGTTGATGGACCAAGGCCCGTTGCGACGGCCACGCGCGTCTTCTGGATCGTCCACAACGGCTCGTCACATCGCGGCCAAGCCGCCGTCACGCGCCTCGCGACGCGCTGGCCCAATCTCATCCTCGTCCATTTGCCCATTCACGCCTGTTGGCTCAACCAAATCGAGATCCTCTTCTCCATCGTCCAGCGCAAAGTGCTGCACCCATTCACGCGGGAGAAACCCGTTCGGCTGCTGGCGCGCCTCACGCCCGCCGCGTCCCGCTCACGATCTCAGGCTTGAATACGCATTCAAGCTTCCGAACACAAGTACTAACCTGGATGCGGAGCACACGTGGCCGCGCGGCTGGAATCGATGTGTTCGACCATTCCTACTTTGCCGTGTCCGGAGTCGGAGGGACGTTCACATCGACGGCGTCCCACCGGGGAAGTACGCCTTGCGCGCGTGGCACGAACGAGCTGTGGCGTCGGCGCTGGAAGTAGAGTTAGGCGCGAACGGTCAGGTGAAGGTCGCGGTGGAGTTGACACCAAGGACGTAGACGTTGTCCGTGAGCCCGCCACCTACCGCGGCGTGTTCCCCTCGCGACGCAGCCAGAGTCGTACCGCGTAGAGCGACTGATTGATCGAGCGTCCAAGCGCCGCCTGATGCTCGAACCACTCGAGCAACGACGACGCTCGCTCCGCCCGTGTGCGGGGGTGGCGCGCTCCAGTCCTCGGCAGACCACGACTGAACGTGCACGACGCCCGATTCATCGGGAACACCGAGAAGCAGGAGCTGCTCCGCCACACCCGGAATGGCGCCGACAAGAAGCGGCCGTTCACGAGGCGCGGACGAGCGTTGGTCAGACATGAGTAGCGCATCCGCGATCCGCGCGACGCGGCGATCAAGTTTGTGGTGGACGGAGTGGCCGCCGGAACCTCGCTCCGCGGGGGCGATGTGGATGACGTCGCGCGCGCGGTGATCACCGAGCGAGGGTTCGGCGAGTATTTCACACATCGCACCGGCCATTCCATCGACTCTCGCTCGCTCCACGGACAGGGGCCGCATCTCGACAATCTCGAGACGCGAGAAGAGCGGCTGCTCATTCCCGGCGTTGGCTTTTCGATCGAGCCGGGCGTGTACATCCCGGGAGAGATCGGCGTGCGGTCAGAGGTGAATGTCTACCTCGTCGCAGGGAAGGCGGTGGTGACGCCGCGTGTGTATCAGACGGAATTGATTGTCGTCTAGGTTGGAATACAAGCAGAAGTGGGCGCGGGCATACGGCCCAGAGTCACCCATCGGGCGATCGCGGTGGTTGGTTCAGCGTCCCTCAATTTCCTCGTGAAGCGCTTCGAGCTCGGCAATGACTTCGAAATCCTTCGGCCGGCCCGCCGCGCGCTTTACGTGAATGAGCCAGGGGATATCGAGTAGCAGAACGTCCGCGCCGAACAGCACGATCGAGATGGTGTGCGGCAACAACGCTTCGTACTCACCGCCGCCGGTGATTTCGCCGAGGAGATCGATCGACCCACTGCTCGTGGTGAGTGTGAAATTGAGTCCGGCGCGTAGCGTGGCCACGGACCAATCAAAGGGAAGTCCCGGCGGTGCCCCGCGCAGATACGGGCTGAGCGGCGCGAGTGCCTTGATGATTCGTCCGAGATTCGCAGGCGTCCGCGCATAGGAGATGTCCAGATCGTCGGTGAGTCGCGCCGAGCCATGTGCCCGCGCGGCGACGCCTCCGACGACGATGTACTCGACCCCCGCGTCATTGAGTGCTCTCAGCAGTTGCTCGAGCTGGGTCATTTCCGACGCCGCGCCTCCTTTGTTGCTCGCTGCAGTTCGCGCACGTTGTCCTGCCACTCGCCAAGCGTGCGAACTCTCTCTCCGACCGACTTTCGAAGATTCTCTCGGAGAAGCGTGCGATCGACATCGTGCTTGTATCGATCGACGACGGGATCACGAATGGCTGCTGGAACGAACTCCACGCGAACGACCATGCCGACCGCCGCTGCGCAACGCGCCAACGTCTCAATCGTGGGGTTTCCCTCACCACGCTCGAGCTTGGCAATCGTCGATTGCGACGTACCCATCGCGTCGGCCAGTTGCTGTTGCGACAAATACGAGTGCTGCCGAGCTTCCCGCACGACGCGCGCAGTCTGACTGGCAATCTTATACATGCCATAATTATACTATATGATAGATGCCGCACGCAAGTTATGCAGGCGGCTACCATGGTATGGCTCATCAATTGCCAATTTCGTACGACATGCATCAGTCGAAGCGCTTGGACGACACCTTTCGGATTCCTCACGGCCGCGCCGCGACGCTCGCTGCCGCCTACGTCCTCGCGATCGCATGCGGCGGCGACGACAAGACGTCGCTGACAAAGACAGCCGCTGCGGCGTCACAACGATCCGTCGTATCGACCGGCGATGTCGTCATCAAACCCCCGGTTGCTCCCTACACGGTAGCTCCCGTGGCATCGCCGGGAACGATCACCGGTGCGATCGTGATCAAGGGCGCGCTTTCGCCGCTGCCCCCGGCGGCGACTGGGCGAGACAGTACGATCTGTGGTCCGGATATTCCGGACGAATCGGTGCGACTACAGGGCGGAGGTCTCTCCGGCGTCGTCGTCTGGCTCGAGGGCACGCGCAGCGGCAAGCCACTCGGCTTGGAGCGACGCATCGAGTTGGAGAGCAGCAAGTGCCGGCTCCGGCCGCGCGTTCAGGCGGCCGTTGTCGGCAGTGCGGTCAACATTCTCGGGCACGATGAGTTCCGCGAGCGCCTCAACTTTTCCGCAGGGGGGGAAACGGCGCCGCGCGCCGCCGTGCTCCTCGGCGGAGGCGAGCAGGTCATTCCAACCGAGCTTCCTTTCCGCGCCCCCGGCATGGTGACCATCCAGGATGCCGAGCACGCGTGGCCTCGGGCGTGGATTGCGGTGTTCGACCACCCGTACTTCGCGGTATCAGGCGTCGGAGGAACGTTTACGATCGACGGCGTTCCGCCGGGGAAGTACACGCTGCACGCCTGGCATGAACGAGCGGCGGCGTCAGCGCAGGAAGTCGACGTGGGGGCGAACGGGCAGCTCAAGGTGGCGGTGGAACTCACACCACGTTGACAGCACGAGTTCCGCGGACATGACCGCGTTTTGTCGCCTTGGCGAATGTGGCGCTCGAAGCGCGTTAGCGCGGCGTGTTCCCTTCGCGACGAAGCCAGAGCCGGACCGCATACAGCGACTGATTGATCGAACGTCCAAGTGCCGCCTGCTGCTCGAACCACTCGAGCAACGACGACGCGCGCTCCGCCCGCGTGCGCGGTGGCGCGCTCCAGTCCTCGGCAGACCACGACCGGACGTGCACAACGCCAGCATCATCGGGAACGCCAAGCAGCAACAGCTGCTCCGCCACACCCGGAATCGCACCAACCAGGAGTGGCAATTCACGAGGCGCAGACGACGTGGAGTCGGACATCAGGCGAACGCCCGATCGATCACCATAGCCGCAAAAAGCAGCGCGAGGTAGAGCAGCGAGTACGTGTAGAGCGCCCACGCCGGCTTCACGAAGTCGCTCGCACGCATGACGCGAATGACGCCGACGAGCAGCCAACCGCCGAGCAGCGCGGCGGCGATGAAGTACGGGATGCCGAGCGCGCCGAACGCGACGGGGAGCAACGTGATCGGCAGGAGGATCAACGTGTACCACAGCATGTTCCGCATCGTCTCGCGCTCGCCCCACACCAGCGGCGCCATCGGAACACCCGCGCGCCCATAGTCGCGCTGCTTGTTGAGTGCGAGCGCCCAGAAGTGCGGCGGCGTCCAGTAGAAAATGATCAAGAACAGATAGATCGCGAAGAGATCGATTCGCCCCGTCACCGCAGCGCAGCCCACAAGAGGCGGAAACGCCCCCGCAGCGCCACCAATGACGATGTTCTGGGGCGAGCTGCGTTTGAGCCAGCGGGTGTAGATGAAGACGTAGGTGTAAAACCCGCCGAGTGCGAGCGCCGCGGTCAGGACGTTCGCGGTGTGTGCGAGGAGGAACGTCGCCGTCGTCGCACAGAGAACACCGAACGCGAGCACCGCCTCTGCGCGCATGCGTCCGCTCGGAATGGGGCGCAGACGCGTGCGCGACATTCGGTCATCAATGTCGCGGTCCATGTACATGTTCACGGCGTTTGCGCCACCGGCCATCAGGTATCCGCCAATGAATACCGCGAGGACGAGTTGCCAATCCGGCGCGCCGGCAACGTACATCGGCGCGATTGTCGTCACGAGCAAGAGCGAGATGATGCGCGGCTTCGTGAGTGCGATGAGGTCGCGTGCGAAACTTTGGCGCACCGGCGCCTCGGCGGCGAGGTCCTTCATAGATCAGCTCCTCGCGCGACGATGACGGCGACGCTGTGGTCCATCGTGGATTTTGGTGGTGTCGGCGGCGGGAGGTGGAGATCCCGTATCTCGCCACGCTCGCTCGGGATGACAATGGGGTGCACCACTTCCGCCTCATTAGGCGCGGCCACCCCGAGCAAAGGCGACGTTGTCACCCCGAGCGAAGTCGAGGGGTCTGCACTCCCCGCTGTTTCCGCCCTTTCCGTTTCCTGTCCGCTATCTGCCGTCTCCGGCGCCCTATCCTCAAACGCGCTGGCAGTCTGCTGCCACGGCTCTTTCGGCTCAGCGCCACGTGAGCGAGGCCGGTCGAGCACCGCCGTGGAAAAGGCCTGCTTCGCCGCAACGTTCGCCCGAATGGCACCGGCGCCGACAAGCTCGGGTTCTGGTTGTTTCACGCGCGCACCGACCCCTGCATCCCCGCCCGAAACACGCATCAGGTAGGCGAGCACGAACGTCACGATCCACACGCTGACACCCGTTGCTTCGTGGAGCGATCGCAGGACTGGTGGCAGATGCATTCCGATCATCGCACCAGCAACGAGCAGCTGAAGCACCGCGAGCGCGAGCGCGAGCGCAGCGACCTTGCGAAAGAGCAGGGGCTCACGCCGTCTCCGCAACGCCATGACCACGCCGAACAGCAGATGGAACACGAGCAACACCGCCAACACGCGATGGGTGATCTGCACATGACGCCCCCCACCGAGAACGTCCGGGTTGACGCCGCAGAGCGGGAACGACGGACATGCGACCGCTGCACCGGGGAACTTTGCGGTCAGCCCACCCATCACCACAGTGAGGAGCGCCATCCCGGCGGCGGAATATGCCGCGCGCTGTGAACCCGGCGCGACACGCAGCGCGTTCGCGAATTCGCCGCCGAAGCCACCGGCACGGATGACCGTTGCCACCACCGAAGCCACGAGACTCATCGCAACCGTCCAGTGGGCGAGCGTCGCCCACGTACTGTTGCCCAACTTCACCGTCACCGCGCCGAGCAACGCCGCGGATACGCCGAGTGCGACTGAGAGCGATGCGCTGCGGAGCACGCCTCTCCGGCCGCCGACGCCCGGCGTGCCCCGCCGGCGCCACGCTGCGACCATCAGCCAAATGAGTGCAAGCAGAAGGATCGAGGCGAGATATCGATGCGAGACCTCGATGATCAGGTCCGGTCGATCGAGCGGCGGAAAGAAGGAGCCATAGCACTTGGGCCAATGGTCCCCGCACCCCATTCCAGAACCCGAGATTCGAACGATCGCCCCGAACACGAGATGTGCGCAGGCAACGGCGAACGCCAGATAGGAATAGCGGCGCAACGTTTTCATGCTACGGTGTCACTGCGGCAACAGGTGCCGGCGGGCGAGTACCGTCCGTGTTCTCGCGAACGGCGCGCCACGTGAAATACAGCAACACGGCGAGGCAGACGGCCGGGAGAATAGCCCAGAGCATTTCAACGCCATCACGGGAGTGCGGCACGACCGTCGTCGGCTCCGGCACGTGGCGCGCGCCGCGGACGGACCGAATGATGAAGACCTGTGCGACGGCGCAGCACGCAACGGACGTCCAAAACAGTCCGTTGGCGAAAAGAGATGGCATGTGGCGGGGCGGAACTGGCGACAATCTTTGGGAACAGGAAAGCTCACCCCTGTGGGGGCAGGGGTCAACCGGGAGAACCCTGACCTACTGGGGGACCTGGGACACCTGTCCACTGTCTCCCCCATGACATAGGATTCCCCGCATGGCGACCTCTTCCTCCTCGACAGCCCCGCTGTCACTTCAACGCCGGCTGGGCCTGTGGAGCGCGGTGGCCGTGCTCATTGGGTCCACGATCGGGTCTGGAATCTTCCGTTCCCCCGCAGGCGTTACCGACAAGTTGCCGGGTCCGCTACCGCTCATGGCGGTGTGGGTAGCGGGCGGCCTCTTCGCCATCTGCGGCGCCCTCACACTGGCTGAACTTTCGGGCGCGTTTCCGGAAACCGGCGGCGCGTACGTGTTCATACGAGAAGGGTGGGGACGCATGCCGGCGTTTCTCTTCGGCTGGTCTGAACTCGTTCTGATACGCGCCGCGTCGCTCGGCGCCATCAGCACGACCTTCTCCGAGTATTTCATCCGCGTGCTCGGGCACGATCCCTCGATGGCGCCGTACTCGGACTACGTGCACTACATCGCGGCGCTCGCGATCGCCATCACGGCGACGTTCAACTACGTCGGCATGAAATGGGGTTCGCTCGTACAGAATCTCACGACCCTCGCCAAGTATGGCGGACTGCTCTTCATCATCCTCATTGCGTTCGTGGTTGGCCTTCCGAAGACGGGTGGTCACTTTACGCCGGCACTTCCTGAGGGCTCGTTCCACATCGCGGCATTCGGACTCGCACTCGTTTCCGTCCTCTGGGCCTTCGACGGGTGGGCCGACCTTAGCTTCGTTTCCGGCGAGGTGAAGGATCCACGCAAAACGCTACCAAAGGCGATCATCATCGGTACCTGCGCCGTGATCGCGATCTATCTCCTTGCGAACGTCGCATATCTCGCCGTCATGCCTGTCGACGAGATTCGCCACTCGAAGCTCGTGGCCGCCGATGTCGCGCAACGGCTGATCGGACCGGCGGGCGTCGTGTTCGTCGCGGTAACAGTGATGTTGTCGACGTTCGGCACGTTGAACGGCACGCTGTTGACGTCACCGCGCGTCTTCTTCGCCATGGCCGACGACGGGTTGTTCTTCAAGAAGGTCGCCGCGGTGCATCCGAAATTCGGCACGCCATACGTATCGATCCTGCTGGTGACGCTCCTGGGCATCGTGTTCGTGATGCTGCGAACGTTCGAGCAACTTGCCGACACGTTCGTCACCGCGATCGTTCCGTTCTATGCGCTGGCGGTGGCCTCGATTTTCGTGTTCCGGAAACGCGCGGATTACGATCCACCCTTCCGGACGCCGCTCTACCCAATCGTACCCGCCATGTTCATCCTGGCCACCTGCTTCCTGCTCGGCAATGCGATCATCGATCCATCGTCGCGCTGGCCGACGCTGGCGGTGATGGGGATCATCCTGGTAGGGATACCGGTGTACTATGCGACGGTAGGTCGGCGGCGAGCGGCGTAGACTGAATCTCGCTTTCGCACGATCAACAGATCCAGGAACGGATTGAACGGATTTTCACGGAAACAACCGGATCGTTCCTGTGGTAGATCGAGGATGTGTGCGCCGACATTTACCCCGAGACAAGAAACATTCTTGAGTTTGAATGACGAGGGGCTGGCCTCGGTCTCCGAAGCCAGCCCTTCGCGTTTTATCCGGCTGTTATCCGTTCAATCCGTCGAATCTTGTTCAGAACCTGTTGATCGTTGGACTCCGCGCTTCACCATACGCGGCCTCACAAGAATCCGGACGCCTAGAATATCCGCAGGTTGATGTACTTCTTCGGATTCGCTTTCAGATCCGCCAATACTGAGTCGGCTTGCGAGACGAGGCCACGCAGATCCCGATAGAGCAGTGTGTCCTTCAGGAATTTCCCGACCGTTCCCTGACCGCGCTGAATGCCAGCGACGATCGAATCCGCGCGACGGCTCGTGGAATCGAGGTTCGACGCAATTCGTGTCAGCGAGGCACTCGCGGTCCGGAAGTTCTTCATCGTCGAGTCAATTGCCGCGGAATCCACTGCACTCGCCGCCCTGCGCGCCGACGCCATCAATGCGTTGATGTTCTTGTTCTGCTCCGCCGCAATGAGGTTGAGTTGCGCTGACAGCCGAGTGGCGTTCTCCGACAGGGTCACGACGTTGGCGAGCGACTTCCGAATGTCTCGGATCCCACCTGCGGCCACGAGCTCGGCGTTCAACGTCTTGACCATGACCTGAACGCTGGCGCCGATTGAATCGATCCGATTCTCGATCGCCTGAATGTCGACGTCGGCGGGCCCAACGGGCACCGTGTCCCCGGGCGCAAACGAGATGGTGCTTGGACCCGTGGGCGTCAGTCCAATAGCCGCGTCGCCAAAGATGCCGATCGGCTTGACGCTCGCCTTGGAGTTTTTCGGCACCTTGATGTCGTCATTGATCCGGAGAAAGACGTCGAGAAACCCGTCGTTCCGGAGCTTCACGTTATTCACGGCACCGACATTCACGCCGGCGAGAAGCACTGGCTGACCTGGCTTGAGATTCTGGCCCCACGCAAACTTGGCGTAGAGCGGATACCCGGATGCCAGCCCGCCCCGGACGAGCCAGAGCGTGCCGAGCAGCGCGATGGCCAGCGCTGCGACCAGGAAGACACCAACAAGAACTTCGTCGCGCCGTTTCATGTTTGTAGGTAAGGGGCGAGGAGCGCCGCCGTCAACGAGTCGAGCACGAGGATGGCAACGGAGGTAATGACGACCGCCTTCGCTGTCGAGCGGCCAACCCCCTCCGCGCCGGCCTCGGTCACGAACCCTTCATACGAACACACGAGAGAAATCGCACCGCCGAAGAGTAAGGCCTTCAGCAGGGAATACATGACCTGGAACGTTCCGAAGCCCAATCGCACGCCGGCAATGAAGTCCTGCTTGGTGACGTCCGTGGCATACACGGCCACCCCATAGCCGCTCAGCAGCCCCACGAAATCCGCAAGGATGACCAGGCACGGCAGCATCACGAGGCAGGCCAGCACGCGCGGCACGATCAGGAAGGCCAGTGGGTCGTACGACAGTGTTTCCAGCGCGTCGATCTGCTCCGTGACGCGCATCGTGCCGATCTCGGCCGTCATGCGCGCGCCGACTCGGCCCGTCAACACGAGCCCGGTGAGCAGCGGTCCGAGCTCGAGCACCTGCATGAGGCGCACCGAAAGCCCAATGATCGAGAGTTGGACGCCGGGGAACAGCTGATATCGTGTCTGAAGGGCGATGACGCCCCCCATGAACGCGGCAACGATCACCGTCAGAGGAATGGAATCCACTCCAATGCGGCGCATCTGCCGGATCGTTTCGGGCACGAACGTCGCCGGGTCGCCGAACGCACGCCCGATGTCGCGCAAGAAATATCCGCGCTGACCCACCTGCCGAAAGAACGAGATGAAACCCTGCGTCACCCGGCGCAGGAAGTGGATGCCCTTGCGCTGGACTATCGGGAACTGTTCGGTGGGACGCATGTCGCCGATCTGCCGATCGAGCTCGGTCACGTGCGCACGCGTACGAGCAGCACCAGCCCGACGAGCGCAAACAGGGCATTCGGAAGCCATGCTGCGACGTCGGGCGTCATGAGATTCTTGCCACCGACCGCCTTCGTAAGCTGGATGAGCATGAGGAAAGTTACCGTCGTGGCGAGGCTGACCCCGATGCCGTATGCTGTGCCCCCACGCTGCGTGCTCGTGGCAAGGGGCGCGCCGAAGAGGGCGATCACCAGACACGTGATCGGAATGGCGATCTTGAGCGCCCGCTCGACGCGGAGAACGTTCGCGTCTCCCCCCGACCGCTCCAGAGAACGGATGAAGCGCGACAACTCTGCGAACCGCATTTCCTGCGGGTCGCGCGGCTTGGCCATCATGTCGCCGGGCGATATGTCGTTCAACTTCCGGTCATACATCTGCCCGAAGCTCACGCTGAAGCTGGGCGTCGAGTCACGAATGATGTGCATCTCGCCCTGTTGAAGGACCCATGACTTCTGTGCCTCCTTGTAGTTCGCGACCGTGGAGGAGATGACAAGTGTCGGGTAATCAACGCCAAAGCCCTTTCGCTCGATCTGCAGCCGGTCGAGCGTTCCATGGGTTACGTCGAGCGACAACGCCTTGTAGACGCGCCCATACTCTCCAGCAAACGCGAAATTGGTGCGCAGAGTTCCAGATCCGATCTTGCTCTCGCCCAGGAGGTCGTTCCGGCGCGCATCCGTGATGGGCACCATTTCGCCGATCACGAGGTCGACGCCGGACGCGAGAAACGCGCCCAGCACGATCGGTACGATCAACCGGTAAAAGCTGATTCCCGACGCCTTTGCCGCCGTCACTTCCGAGTGCCGAGTGAACGTTCCGATGGAGAAGACCGTGGCGAACAGGACGGCAGCCGGCATCGCGAGGAACATCGACTGCGGGACCCAGAACAGGTAGCTCAGCGCGATGTCGGCCGGCGGAATGTTGCGGTCGAGGTAGAGCTGGAGATGGTCCGTGACGTCGATGATGATGAGCAGGATGGGCAGGCCGAGCGCCGTGGACAGGAAGATCTTCAACCACTCCCGGAACACGTACCGATCCAGGGGGCCGGCGATGCTACTCATGTCATCCCCCGGACTGGTGCGCGGCGGAACTCGCGACGGGCGCGCCGCTCGTCCAGCCATTCGCGAAATCCGCCGCCGCGCGTGCTGCCCGCATCACGGTCCATCCGCAGCAGCATCACGAGCCCCACAAGCGTCAGAACGACATTGGTGCCCCACATCGCCCAGAACGGATCCAGATACCCCTTGTTTGCCACCGCTTCCCCGCCGATGAGTCCAACGTAGTACAGGGCGAACACCGGCAAGCTGACACCAATGACCAGGCCGACGCCCCCACGTGGAAAGCGCAGCGCGAGGGGCGGCGCGAGGATGCAGAAGATCAGGCACGCGGCAGCCAGGGAAAACTTCTTGTGGATCTCGATTTCGAATCGGTCGCGAGCGCGTTGCGCGAACTCGAGCCTGATCTTCGCCTCGGTCTGCCGGGAATTCAGCCCTCCTCCGATCGGAACGTCCGCCGGTCGCGTCGGACGCATGAGCGCCGCCGCCGCCGCGGCGGCGATGGCCTCCTGTTCCTTGCGCAGCGAATCAGCCGGGCTCTGGCCGGCCGCAATCGCTGGTGCCGGCTGCGGTGAAGTCACAGGGGGAAGCACCATCGTCCGGCCGGTGTCGACACGAAGCGATTCCGGTGCCACCGGTTTCGGCTTGACCGTATCCTGAGCCGCGTGCAGGCCGGCATTACCGAGGTTCGCGGCGTGCGCCTCGGCCACGCCGAAGATTTTTTCCACCGCCGTGCAGTACGCCCAACCGATGCCGTGAGGCTCGGGCGCTCGTCCCGTTGGGGCGGAGACGGCGTCTGCGTTTCCGGGCTTGTTGGCGTCCTTGAAGTCGCGCTCCGCCACCAGATAGGCGGTCTCTGCCGACCACAAGCGCGTCTGCATCTCGCAGATGGTCATCTCGCGATCACCCTTCGACATGGGATCGCTCTCGGTCTTCTTGAAGTCCCGCCCAACGTCCCTGATGCGAATGCGATTCTGATTGAAGAAGAGCCGGTCGAGCTCCGACGGTTTGTCCGTCGTCACTTCCTGCATCTGACCATGAAACAGCTTGAGGTCGAGGTCCACGCGATTGGGGGCAAACGCAATGTGCCCGCTGTCCGCGTAAATCGTGCGCCGCCGCATCGGATTGGCGAGATCATAGATGACGACCTCCGTCAAGCGACCGACCTCTCCCGTCCGATCGATCTTCCCCGCCTTGAGGTAGAACTTTCCTTCCGCAATCGAATTGATGACCTGCTCCTTGAGTAGCAGCGTCGGCTTGGTCTGCGAGATGTCTTCCTGCAGCGTTTTCAACTCGTGATTGGCGCGCGGCAAGATCTGATCGTTGAACGCCAGCAGAAGCAGCGACATCACCAGTCCGCCCCAGATCGCCGGCGCGACCAGCGACCACGGACTGACGCCGCTGGCTTTCATCGCGGTCACCTCGTTCTCCGCGGCGAGCCGGCTGAAGGCATACAGCACGGCAACCAGCACCGACATCGGCACTGTGAGTGCGACGACAAAGGGCACGGACAGGGCGAGGAAATGCCCAATCACGCCCCACGGCAGTCCCTTGCCGACGAGCTGGCTGAGCTGTCGCGAGATGAAATTGAGGAGCATCAGCGACGTCAACGCGGTGAACGCGAACGTCAGCGGACCGACGTGCTCCTTGAGTACATACCGGCTAATTATCTTCAATCGATGGTCCGATGTGCGGATGGCACGCGGAACTTCAAGAGTGGCACAGGGTTGTAGCGTGCGTCGCAGCCTGTAAATTCCGCACCGCTGACGCGGAAATTCAAGTGTTGCTTCAGCCGCGGTCGCTCAATACCCCGCCTCCCTGGATTGGTGCGCGTTCTCCGGATCCTCGCCGTAATCGCGGCGTTCGCCCGGCCTCTGGTCGTCAACGCGCAAACGCCGGTGCGGCCTGCGCCGGTGCCGCGTGTCGATTCTGTCCGTGTCGATACGCTGCGGCCTGCGGCAGCGGATTCCATCCGGCGGGTCGTCATGCCCAAGCCCCCGGGTACGGGCGACACGCTCCGAAAGCCGCTCTTTGGCCCGAATAGCGACCTCAGCCTTGACGTCCGCACGCGATTCGAACCGAAGTTCGAGAAGCGAACGGACTCGCAATGTGCCAACGGCGTCTTCTTCAGTGCGGCCATCTGTCAGGAAGGGTTCACCAACAAGATCGAATCCCAGTTCTCGCTCCGAAGCGAGGGCACGGTCGCGGGTCGGATCCACGTCAACATCGACTACGACAGCAAGCGCGAGTTCGATGCGTCCAATACGATCAACCTCTTCTATGAAGGAAAGCCCACCGACAAGCTCCAACGGCTGGAAGTAGGAAACGTAGCCTTCACGCTGCCGTCCACGCAGTTCCTCTCGAGCGGCGTTCCAAGCGGCAACTACGGAATCCAGGGTATCGGTCAGTGGGGCAGGTTCCGCTTTCAGGGCGTCGCCGCACAGCAGAAGGGCAACATCGTCCAGGACCGCAACTTCATCATTGGCGATCGTGCCCTGCAGGGCGCCGAGCGCGAGATCAAGGACAACGAGATCGAGCCTCGGCGATTCTTCTTCACCGTCGATCCGCTGCTGTTCAAGGGCGACTACCCCAACATCGACATTCTGGACCGCTCGCAGTTGGCACGCATCGCGAACACGCTTCCAGATACACTCCGGCCGCAGCGCGTCATCCTGTACCGAGTGCAGTTCGGTACGCAGCCGCAGAACCCGAATGGGCCGCGCTTTCGACTCATCGGCGACCCCGGACAAGGGCGCCAGACCTTTGATGTCCTGCGCGAGGGTGTGGACTACTATCTCGATCCCTCGCAACTCTGGTTCGCCCTCGTCCGCCCGCTCAATCAAAGCAATGAGCGATTGGTCGTCGCCTACACGGTTCGCATCAACGGCGTGGAAACGGTCTATCCGTCAACGGGTGGTACCCCCGATCTCCAATTCGTCCCGGCGCCTGCAGATCAGCGCGCGAATCTCGTCTTCGATCCGAATGTCGAACCTGGCTCCGCGGCCTTTCGCCGCGAAATCCGATCGGTGTATCGCGTAGCGGGTGATGAGTTGGTACGCAGTACGACGCGAGTGCGCGTCGTGAGCGGAGCGGGAGAACAGGAGAAGCCCGCTGCGGGAAACAGCGCAACATTTCTCCAGATGTTCGGGCTGTCCCAGAGCACCAATCCGGCGAGCTTCGACATCGAGAATCGCCTGTGGCCGCGCCCGACGGATCCGAACTACAGCGCCGCTGCCGGTGGCAGTGCGGGGCTCGCGAGCGCGGCGTCGCTCGGAGCGAGCGCCGGCGCCAGTGCGTCCGCGACCGGCCGCATCATCCGGGACCACTTCATCGTCTTTCCGTCGTTGCAGCCCTTCGCGCGAAAGGACTCCGGGCTCGTCGTCGCGGGAAACCCCACGAACGAGGCCGTGTACTCCACCCCGGGCGAATACCTGTATTCGACGCAGCATCCCGCGACCGTGTATCGCATCAAGGTCGGCTACGAGACGGAGACGCAGGCTGAGGTGGGAACGCTGATGCTCGGCAGTGTGCAGGTGCGGCAAGGCTCCGAACGCGTGGTGCTCGACGGGCGGCCGCTCGTGCGTGATCTCGACTATCGCGTGGACTACGATCTCGGGCGAGTGACCTTTTCCCGTCCGGACACGCTCTTCAATCGCCAGCGCACCGTGACCGTGCGCTTCGAGGAGAATCCACTCTTCAACCTTGGTGCGACGCAAACGACGCTGTATGGGCTCATGAGCACGCTCTCGTTGAAGCATGGCGAGATCAACTTCATGGCCATCAACCAGACGCAGGCCACCAACTTCACTCGGCCGCAACTTGGCTTGGAAGCGGGATCGTCGCTGCTGGCCGGGGTGAACGGTGCAATGTCCTGGGAGCTGTCACCGCTGACATCGCTCGTGAACAGGCTGCCTTTCGCGCGAGGAGGCGTGCCATCGCGGCTCAGCATCCAGGGCGAGTTCGCTACCAGCCGGCCGCAGGCGAACACCGATCAGCAGCCATACATCGAGAGCTTCGAAGGTGACGCAGGTGTGCCGGTAAGCCTGTCGGATCAGCTGTGGGCACGTTCGAGCCAGCCTGCGGACGGGCACGCCGCACTCCGCCGCTTCGGCGCAAACCCCTTCGATCTGCGCCGCGCGAGCACGATTGCCTTTCAGAGCGTCGGTCGCTCGGCCGCGGGCGGGCTCGTCCAGGTTCCGCGCGACAGCATCGACAAGAATGCGACCTTCGCGGGCGCGACGTCGTCGTTCTCCAGCCCCGAAGCGTTGCTGTGGCTGACGCTGTACCCACTGCGTATTGGCGGCCGGTATGATCCCGTCACGCGTACCGGCGCATGGACGGTCAGCAACACCCTTGGGGGGCGCCGCTTCGGATCCATTCGCACGGTGCTCAGCCCCTCGGGCAGAGATCTGTCGAGGGTGGAGAACCTGGAGTTCTGGACACTGGTCGACACCGCCGCCGCCAGCCGCACGACGAACCCGACCCTCATCTTCGATCTTGGCGACATTTCCGAGAATCGCATTGCGTTCGCGCCGGAATCGCTGACGGTTCGCAGTGGCGCCGTGGCCGATTCCCTCTTTCGTGGAAAGCGCTTCCAGGGGCTCGACACCCTCGACACTGAGCGCGATCCCATTTCGCGCGCATTCAACGCGGCGGTCAACGATCGCGGACTCCCCGGCGACGTCGTCGATACGCTCGTGGTGGATAACGGGTCCGGCGTCATTCGGACGTTCAAGACGCCGATGTGCACCGGGATCTCACGCGAGCTGCTTCGGTTGGGCGACTCGCGAGCCAACTGCACCATCGGAAACAATCGACTCGATGAAGAGGACATCGATCTCGATGGCGTGCTAAACCTGCCGACCATCGCTCGTGACGGAGAAAAGCTCACGCGCTTCATCGTCGATCTGGGAGACAAGACGCGGTGGGTGCGCTTTGGCGGCTCCTTCCGGCAACAGATCGATTCCGCCGGTGCCATTCGCACGCTCCAGTGGGTGATGGTCCGTGTTCCATTCCGCACGGCAGACGACACGCTCAATGCCGTGTTGCTCCGAAAGGTGCGTGCGCTGCGTGTGACGATGGTGAGCGGAGCGACAAAGGGCGACGACGAGTTCACACAGGTGCCTCTCGCCCGGTTGAAGTTGACGGGGCCTCCGTGGCTCAAGCGCAATGAACAGACGCTGGTCGGCATCGCCGGTGAACAGCCCGCGGGGGGCTACACTCAAACGTCGCTCATCAGTACTGCGGACAAGGGCACGACCAGCGCCGATGACTACCAGTCTCCTCCGGGCGTCATCGAGGAGGCCGACTCGCGCGCGGCCGTATTCTCGACGACGACCGTCGAGGTCAACGAGCACGCGCTCCGGCTGCAGGCAGGGAATCTCCCCGTGTACGGCAGGGCGGAGGCGTTCTACCGCTTTCCGAATGGCCAGCAGAGTTTCATGGGCTACCAGCAGCTTCGGATGTGGGCGCGCGGCCGACGTGCCGGATGGGGCGACAACGGCGAGCTCCAGATGTACGTGAAGCTCGGTCGCGACGCGAACAACTTCTATCTGTATCGCACGACGATCAGTGGCGGCGCGGGGCAGGCGGCGTGGAACCCTGAGGTCATCGTCGACTTCAATCGCTTCTTCGCGCTTCGGCAGAAGCTCCAGAACGCGTACCTCCAGAATCTGGGTGACACCCTATCGTGCACCGGTGCCGACGTGGCGTTGGTGAATGCGTCTCCCGTGCCGGTGTCGGTGGGCCAGCGCCGATATGTCGCGTGCGACGGCGGTTACATGGTCTACACTGTCGAGCCCGGCGCCGCACCGCCGAATCTCGCGGCAGTGCAGGAGATGGCGGTCGGGTTTGTCCGACTCCCAACGAACGGAGGTGCACCGAGTGTGATCGGGCCGGCCGATTCACTGGAGATGTGGGTCGATGACATTCGGCTCGGAAAGGTGCTGAACAAACCCGGTTACGCTGGACAGGTCAGCGTGGCCCTTTCGGCCTCCGACATTGCGGACGTCCGCGTCGGCTTCACGCGAAAGGACGCGAATTTTCACCAGCTCACCGACCAGCCGAGCTTCGTGGACGATCGCCTCATCGACGTGATTGGCACGCTCCACCTGGAGAAACTGCTTCCCGCGAATCTTGGGCTGTCCGTTCCGCTCACCGTGACGCACGTTTCGTCGGCGAGTACGCCGCTGTATCTCAGCGGCACCGACGTACCCGGTGGCGGTGTGCCGAACTTGCGCGCGCCGAGTACCGGCGTAACGACCTACGCGCTGAGTGTGCGACGAACGGCGCCACTCGGGAATCCGTTGCTCAGCGCACTTGTCGATAATCTCGGACTTACGTCGACGTATACGACCGGCGACAGCAGGAATGAATACCAGAGCGGCAATAACGATCGATTCGCATTGAGCCTGGATTACAACGTTGCTGCGGAGGCGAGAACCGCCCGCGTGCCGGGCATTCTCGGGGTGCCGCTGGCCATCTTGCCCGGTGCCAGTGGTCGTGGCGACACGATCTCCGCGCCCACGCTGTTTCGCTGGAATCCCACCGTGCTGCGTTTTTCGAGCGGAGTCGTGCGGGGAACGGACACGCGATTCAGCTTCCTCAAACCGGCAGACGCACTCGACGACTCCGCGCGCATGTCGCGCAGTGACCAGAACCTGTGGCGCAATTCCAGCTCGATGGAACTGCGTCCGACGAACGCGCTGTCCGCGCGATGGGACTTCATCTCGCTGCGCGACCTCCGCGACTACGGCGATACGAGCGTGGCTTCGCGCGCGCTCACCGACAGCCGAGCAAAGCTCTTTGGCGCGAATGTCGGTGTGGAGCGTGAGCGTTCACTGCTGACGTCCTTTGCCTTCGCGCCGCAGTACTCGCCATGGATCCGGCCTCGCCTGGACTTCGGAACGCAGTACGGTTTGTTGCGCGACCCAAACGCCGGCTCCCACGCGAATCTGTCGTTCGGCAATTCGCTGATCGAGACAGCCCCGCGCCGAATCACCGTCTCACAGAACCTCGGCGGCGGAGTCAGCATCGACGTCGGCAAGGCGCTCATGATCTACGGCGCGGACTCGTCTATGGCCCGCCGCTTGTCCAAGGTATTCGCGCCTCTCGATGTCACGCTCAATCGAAGTCTTCTCTCGGCGTTCGACGCCGCGTCGGCCGGTTCTCCCCTCGGACTCCAGTTCGGGCTCGGTGGCGTGGATGCGTTCCGGCAAGCGAACGGCCAACTCGCCGCGACGACGGGACTCACGCAAGCATTCTCTGCCAGCCAGTCACTCCTGCTTCCCGGCAACATTGCGCTCGTGAATCGCTACCGGCGTACCACGACGCGAAGCTGGACTCGGCGGCTCGAGGCTGCGCAGTCCGTCGCCGACGGCGCACAGACGATTTTTCCGGATGCGAGCCTCCGCTGGAACTGGACGCCGCCCGCCATCATCCAGCCGTTCGTGAAATCGCTGGGCGCGAACGCAGGCTTTGCGCGGTCCTTCGGAACCAGTTTTCTCCCAGGTGACGAATTCGGTCAGCGTCCGGAACTGCGCGGCTCGCTTGTCCGCACGATCCCGCTCAACACGTCGATTCTCTGGGGTTTTGGGCGGTCGCTCACGACGTCCGCGGGCTACACCCTCACCACCCGCGCTGACTCGCTCCCGGGCAGTGTCGCGGAGGGGCGGTCGGAAGACATGAGTCTCGACATCGGCCGAGCATTCAAGTTTCCGAAGAGCCTTGGTTTCACGGTGGAAAACGACGTTCGGGCGCGTCTGGCCTGGCAACAGACGCGAACGAGCACCTACATCTCAGATCTCGCGCGTCTCGGCACCAGTCGGCTTGCGGACAATGGCCGCACATCGATCAGCCTCAACGCAGACACCGATCTCAGTGAGACCTTGATCTTTACCCTGCAGGGCTCGCGCGTGGTGACGTACGACCGCAACTTCAACCGCACGGCCACGCAGTATCTCATTTCGACGGTTTTCCAGATTCAATTCTTCGGCGACGCGAAGTAGCGGCGCCTTCACGTTTCGATCAAGGTCCCTCGCTCGTGCGGATGTTACCCCTTCTCTGTATCGCAACGCTCGCCCTGAACGCCTGCGACAAGCTGCCCTTCTCGGGGCGTGCCAAGACCGCGTTCAACGCCGATTCGGCGTTCGCCTATACGCAGGCGCAGGTCGCCTTCGGACCACGCGTGCCGGGCAGCGCGGCCGCAACGAAGGCCGGCGACTGGATCGTCACAATGATGAAGCAGCGCGCGGATACCGTCATCGAGCAGCGCTGGAAGCACAAGACCGCCCAGGGCGACTCCATTCCGTTGCGCAACGTGCTCGCCCGCTTCAATCCCAAGGCGACACAGCGCGTGCTGTACGTCACGCACTGGGATTCTCGACCGAAAGCAGACAGCGATCCGGTGCTCGGAAATCGCAACGATCCAGTGCCCGGAGCGAACGACGGTGCCGCGGGCGTGGGGCTGTTCGTCGCGCTCGGGGATGCGCTCAAGAAGGTGCCGCCGACCGTCGGGGTGGACCTGTTGTTCGTCGACGGCGAGGACTACGGATCCGATTGGAATCCGCCGTACACCGACGTTCTCCTCGGGTCGCAGTATTTCGTGAATAACCTCCCCTCCGCGGACTACAAGCCCATGTTCGGCGTGCTCTGGGACATGATCGCCGACACCGACCTCAATATCCTGCAGGAACCAAAGTCGATCGAGGCGGCGCCGGAAGTCGTGACCAAGGTGTGGCAGAAGGCCGAGGAGTTCGGCTACTCCGATTACTTCCTGCGAAGTGCGTATTCGACGCCCATTACGGACGATCATGTGCCCTTCATCGAGAAGGGGTTTCGCATGATCGACGTCATCGACCTGGACTACGGCCCGCGCGGCCCCATGGGTTCCGCGAGCCCGAACTATCATCACACGCTCGGCGACACGATGGAGCACATTTCGAAGAAGAGTCTTCAGATCGTTGGCGACGTCGCCTTGGGCCTGTTGATCGAGAAATAGCGCTGCGGTGAAAGGATCCGTCGTGCAATGAAACGGTGACGCGTTTTGGTTGGCATAAAGACACCTTGTGTCCATGCCAACATCATCCGAACAGAAGGCCCTCGCCTTCATCGCCATCGTTGTTCTCCTCGGCGGAGCCGTTCGCGTGCTCCGCGCCGGCTCTGCACCATCGACAGCGGACGAGCAGCAGGCGCTCGCACGGCAGTCGTCATCAGTCGACAGCGTCGCGCGCACGTCGCGAGGGAAAAAGTCGCCGAAGCGTCGAACCTCTGCGAGCCGCTCGGACACGCTTCCTCATGTCGTGGCTGGGGTCGCGAGTGTTCCGCCAACGTACGCGAGACCCGGGCAACCGTTCTCGCACTCGCCCTTCGGATATCCGCCACCCAGTCCGCGCATTGTCGTCGACCAACTCGGCGCGCACGCGGTCGATGAACAAGAGGCGCCACGCAAGGGGCGAAACGCAAAGCCCATGGGGGTCATTGATATCGAGGCGGCCTCCGCAAACGAAATCGAGCAACTGCCGAAGATCGGACCGGCGCTCGCCAAGCGCATCGTGGCCAATCGCGACTCACTTGGAAGGTTTGGCTCGATTACGGGACTGAAGCGTGTCAAGGGAGTGAGCAAGGCGACGCTGGACGCGATTGCGCCGTTCATTTCATTCGGCGGGAGGCGCCCTGAATTGCCGATCAATCACTGATCCAACCGAGCGCGGCCCTGATCGTGCACTTAGGGACGTGTCATGCCGCTTCCCGCCGTATCTCAGTCCTACCTCGTCGTCCAAATCGGCGACACACAAATCGGCCTTCAAGCTGATCGTGTTCGGGAGATCGTGCGTGCTGTCGCGATCTCCCCCGCGCATGGTTCGCCGAGTGTAATCGAGGGGGTGATCAATCTGCATGGGCAGATTGTGCCGGTGGTTGACGTTCGTCAGCGGCTGGCGCTGGATCCAGCGCTGATCAGTCCGGCGCAATTTCTGGTCGTCATGGCCGTCCTGGACCGTACGATTGCCCTCCGCGTCGACGACGTGGAGGACATCGTCGAACTCTCAGACGTTCTTGCCGAGCCTGCCTTGTTGTCTCCGGTGTTGCAGCGGTTGGCGGGGGTGGCTGCTGCGGAGCATGGCGTGCTGATGATCTACGATGTGGATTCCTTTCTTACGCAGACGGAGCGTGACGCGCTCGACGCGGCCGCAACCGTGCATGGGTGAAGACACTCACTGAACGTCGCGCTATTTCGCGTGAGCCTGCCACCGGTTTCAGCGATCCGCAGTTCGCACGCATAGCGCAACTGGCGCACTTGCATGCGGGGCTGGTGTTTCCGGCGAACCGGCAGCCAGGTGCGGAAGCGGGAATGCGGCGCGCGATGGCATCGCTTCGAATTTCGGATCCGGCCGCGCTCTACAGTGCGGTCCAGCGTCCGGGGGAAGCCCGTGACGTGGTTTTCGCGGAGCTCACCGTGGGCGAGAGCTACTTCTTTCGCGATGCGGCGCAGCTCGAGATCCTGGCGTCGGAGGTCCTTCCTTCGCGCGTCAGCACTCGGGGTGCGGAGCGGCCGCTGAACGTTTGGAGTGCGGGCTGCGCCTCGGGAGAAGAGCCGTACACGCTCGCGATCCTGCTGCGTGAGAGCGGTTGGCCGCATCCGGCGAAGATTCTCGCGACCGATCTCGCGCTGCCTCGATTGGCGGCGGCGCGGCGCGGGCGCTATACGCGGTGGGCGCTGCGCGGAGTGTCGGAACCTCGCATCGAACGGTGGTTCCGGCGTAATGGCACGTCGTTCGACGTCGAAGGCGACGTGCGTGCGTCAGTGGAATTCGAGCCGCTGAATCTCGTCTCGGATATCTATCCTGGCGGGGCTTCAGGCGGATCGGGCTTCGACCTGATTCTCTGTCGCAACGTGATGATTTACTTCGATCTTCCGACGGTCGCCTCGATTGCCGAGAGACTCCTCGACGCCCTGGATGAGGATGGCTGGCTCGTACTGGGCGCGTCGGATCCCCCGCTCGCGCATCTCGTCGAGTGTACGTCGGTGCTCACGTCGGCCGGCGTGGCGTATCGCCGGGCGGGCGCGAGCGGCACCGTGCCGCGTTCGATCGTACCGGCGCAGCGCGTCGTTTCGTGGTACGACGAAGTCCAACCACTCGCAGATCTCCGCCCGCGCCCGGTAGCGCAGGTCGAAGCGCGAAACGAGTACGCCGCGCCCGTGCCAGAACGGGTGCCGCCAACGGCGCCAATCGAGGTGCGGCAGCACGTGTTCCGCGACATCGAATTGGCGTATCAGCACGCCGACTATCCGGGGGTCGAGCGAATGGCGCTTGTCCTGCTCGTCAACCTTGATGCTCAGCCTGTTCAGCATGCCTTGTGGGTCCTGTACATCCGAGCCGTCGCGAACCAGGGGCGACTCATCGAGGCTGGAGAACTGTGCACGCGCGCGCTCGAGCTACACACGCTTTCGCCTGAGTTGCACTATCTGCACGCGATGTTGTTGGCGGAGGCGGGTTGGCATCTGGACGCGGCGGCGGCCGCGCGACGCGCCATCTATCTCGATCGCCATTTCGCAATGGCGCATCTCGCACTTGGTGACGCGCTGTACCGAGCGGGAGACGAGCGAGGAGCACGTCTCGCGTTCGAGAACGTGCTGGCGGCACTGGCTGACAGTCCGCCAGGGGCCTCGGCGATCGCCGCGGACGGCGTTCCCGTGAGCCGACTGCGACAGATTGCCTCGGCGCGTCTTGCGAGCGACCTCGGTGACGGCAAATGAAGTCAGCGGAACATTCGACGTCAGTGCTCGACGCGCGGGCGCGGGCGCTGGCGAAGCCAAGGGCGACGCTGGACGATGCGTACTCGGCCGATCGATTGGAGTTGTTGCTATTCGGTGTGAGCGACGAGCGGCTGGCCATTCCACTCGCAGCGATCGTCGCGATCACTCGCGTCACGTCGGTGACGCCTTTGCCACGTGCCGTGCCACCGGTGTTCGGAGTTACCGCATGGCGTGGACGCCCGATCACCGTACTCTCGCTCGCGGCGATACCCGCCGCAGCAACGGACAAGAGACGCCTGATCGTACTGGGCGACGGCCGCCGTGCCGTGCTCGGTGTTCTCGCCGATGAGGTAGAGGATACGCGCAACATCACACGCTCGGGGCTGTCGCCGGCGCCGGGTGATGCGCGGTACGCCAGGACCCTTGGCATGACGGACGACGCTGTGCTCGTGCTCGATGCGGATGCCTTGATGAACGCGACTCGCAACGAGCCGTGACGCTTCTTTCTTTCGGATGAGGTACTGATGACGTGGACAGTTGGCCGGCGCATTGCGCTGGCGCTGGCACTCGAGCTGGTGCTCCTGGCGGTGGTCGCACTCGTCGGAGCGAGCAACCTTGGCAAGACGACGACGACGTATGAAGGCGTGCTCGCGGTCCGGCGGACGACGGTCGTACCGGCACTTCGCGCCGAGACGGACGTCAAGGCCGCCAACGTCAACCAACTCCGCTTCATGCTGACGGCGGAGCCGGTCTACGAGCGCCGGCGGGACAGTCTTGTCGCGACGGCCCACGCCATCATCGCGCAGGTGCGGGATACAGTCAGCGTGCAGGCCGAGCAGGAGCGGTGGGTGCAGGCGGCGTCCCTCCTTGGCAAGTGGACCGAAGCCGTGCGCGCGGTCGCTGCCGCAACGAAAGCTGGAAACGCCACCGAGGTATTGCGAATTCGTTCGACGGTGATGGAGCCAGTCGGCAGCGCGCTCGATTCGCTCATACGATTGAACGCCATCGACGCTGTTCGACGTGCGGACGACGGGGCAACGAACGGAAAACAAACCGCCGACAGCGCGCGCGCGACGGTCGTCGGAACTGCCCTGCTCGCGATCATCATCGGTATCGTGGGCGCGTACTACTTGAGCCGGTCGATCACACGGCCGTTACAGGAGACCGCAAACGTCATTGCGGCGAGTAGCGCGGAGATCCTCTCCGCGACGACGGAGCAAGCCGCGGGAACGAATGAGTCGATGGCCGCGGTCACGGAGACCGTTGCGACCGTCGACGAGGTCGCGCAGACCGCAACGCAATCCGCGCAGCGTGCGCGCGCCGTCGCCGACGCCGCGCAGCGTGCCGCAGAGGGAGGTCGGGCGGGCCGTCAGGCCGTCGACGACGCCGTCTCGGCGATGCGGCTCGTTCAGTCGCAGGTCGAGAACATGGCCCACGGAATCGTCGCGCTCGCCGAACAGGCTCAAGCGATCGGCGACATCACGTCGGCGGTCAGCGACATCGCGGAACAAACAAAGCTGCTCGCCCTGAACGCTGCCGTCGAAGCCACACGCGCAGGAGAGCACGGCCGAGGCTTCGCGCTCGTGGCGGCGGAGATCAAGACGTTGGCCGGCGAGGCGAAGGAGTCGACGGTCCAGGTGCGCAAGCTGCTCGGAGACATCCAGCGCTCGACGAGTGCCGCCGTCATGGCGACCGAGCAGGGGACCAAGCAGTCCGCCGCCGCGGTGCGCCAGGTCAACCAGGCGGGCGAAGTGATTACGCAGCTGGCCATGGTGGTCGAGGAGGCAGCGCAGGCCGCAGCACAGATCGTAGCCTCGGCGGGGCAGCAGGCATTGGGAATGGATCAGATTCGTCAGGCCATTGCCAACATTCACGACGCAACGCAGCAGAGCCTGACTGCCACGCGGCAGTCCGAGACGGCCGCGCAGAACTTGAATGAGCTGGGGTCGCATCTCGTCGGCATGGTTGGCGCTCGCAGTGGCTGACGACGCGCTTGCCGCGAGGCTGCTCGCGATCTTCATCGACGAGCTCGACGAGCAGGTGCAGCAGCTCAACGTCGACATGCTCGCGCTCGAGAGAAATCCCGCAGACGCCGAGCGGCTCCGCGGCGTATTTCGCGTCATGCATACGCTCAAGGGCGCATCGCGCGCCGCCGGGCTCCCAGCCGTTGAGGAGCTGTGTCATGTCGTCGAAACAGAGTTGAGCGGAATTCGCGGTGGTGTCGGTGCGATCGACGGCACCCAGATCGCTCTGCTATTCAAAGTGGCGGATGCGCTCGAGGAAACGAGAAACGACCTGCGCGCCGGGCTCCCAACGCCTGATGCCACGCTCGCCGCGGTGCTGCACATGGCTCGAGGTCGCGGGCTTTCGGCCCCGCTCGTCCGCGCTCCCGCGAAACCAACGACGCCATCGCCTCAACCCGCGGTCATGGCCGCTCCGACGGCCCCGACGGTTGAGGAGAGCGCGCGCGCGACGGGACAGATCCGCGTGAGTCTCCATCAGGTCGACGCGATTGCCGGCGCTGCGGGAGAGATCGCGGGGCTTGCGACAACGTTGAGTGACCGCGCAGCAGACGTCGCCGCGCTGCGCAGTCGGCGCCGCCATCTCCGAGGTGGTGCGCCAGACGGCGGTCTCGATCGCGAACTGACACAATTGCTTCGCTGCGCGAACGAGGACGCGCGCGCCTTGGCCGCACTGTCTGGCCGGCTCGGAGCGTCCGCGCGTCATCTTCGACAACGCCCGCTCGGGGAGATCACCGAGACACTCCCGCGTGCGGCCCGCGATGTGGCGACGGTCGTGGAAAAGCAGGTCCGCGTCACGCTGGTCGGCGGGGAAATCGAAGCGGATCGCGCGGTACTGGAAGCGCTACGCGAGCCTCTGCTGCATATCGTGCGCAACGCCATCGATCATGGAATCGAGCGGCCAGAAGAACGCGTGACCGCCGGCAAGCCTGCCGAAGGTGAAGTGCGCATCGAGGGGTCACTGCGCGGTGACCGACTCCGGCTCGCGGTCTCGGATGACGGACACGGTCTCGACCTCGATGCCGTGCGCCGCGGCATCCAGCGCCGCGGTCGCTCCGCGTCCATCGACCAGGACGCGCTGGCACTCGCGATTTTCGACGACGGCTTCTCGACTCGCGATACCGCGACGACGATTTCCGGTCGCGGCGTTGGTCTCGCCATCGTGCGTGCGGCAGCCGAACGAATGGGAGGTACTGCAAGTGTAACGTCGCACGCGGGCGTCGGAACAACGATTACGCTCGATGTTCCCGTGAGCGTCGCGACGATGCGCGTCGTACTCGTTGACGTGGGTGGCGTGCTCCTCGGCATTCCGAGCACGTTTGTGGTGCGTGCTGCTCGCGCGGACCCACGGAAACTCGCTCGCGCGGACGGACGCGCCATGCTCGTCACGAAGCAGGCACCGATCGCCGTCGTGAGCCTGGCGGCACTGCTCGGAGCGCCATTTGCCGAGCCCGCACCAGCTGCGATGATCCAGCTCGTCATTCTCGAGAACAGTGGACGCACCCTTGCGATCGTCGTAGACGACCTGATCGACGAGCGTGAGTTGGTATTGCGACCGTTGGAGCATGCGGGTCCGGCGGCGACCGAATCGATCGTGGGGACGGCGCTCCTGAGCACCGGCGCCGTGACGCTGGTCCTCAACGTCCCCGCACTCGTCGCCGAGGGTCAAGGCAGGTCGTCGGCGATCGCCGGGATGGCCGATGAAGAGGGCGTCCGCACGCGCGCTCCGTCGCGGGTGCTCGTGGTGGACGATTCGATCACCTCGCGCACGCTTGAACAAAGCGTCCTGTCGGCGGCGGGCTACGAGGTGATCACGGCCGTCGACGGCGCGGAAGCCTGGCGCATGCTCGAGCGCCAGACTGTTGCGCTCGTCGTGAGTGATGTGGAGATGCCGCACCTCGATGGGTTCGGGCTCTGCGAGCGGATTCGCGCCAATCCGCGAACGGCTTCGCTCCCGGTGATTCTCGTGACGTCGCTCGACGAGCCAGCGCAACGCGCACGCGGGCTCGAGGCCGGTGCGGATGCGTACATCACCAAGTCCAGCTTCGACCAGGATACCCTGCTCGACACCGTGCGCATGCTGATCGGTCGCGCTGCGGGGCAGTCCAGGTGATCCGCGTCCTCGTCGCCGACGATTCGCCGACCGCGCGCGCACTGCTCGTCGCTCTGTTGTCCAGCGAGGCAGATATCAGGGTGGTTGGCGAAGCGAAGAACGGACAGGAAGCCGTGACGATGGCGGAGTCACTCGCGCCGGACCTCATTACGATGGACGTCCAGATGCCGGTGATGGATGGGCTCGAGGCGACGAAACAAATCATGATGCGCTCGCCGCGCCCGATCATCATCATCTCCAGCACCGCGCGCGACGACGAAGTACAACTGTCGCTGGAGGCGACGCGCAGTGGCGCCCTGATGGTCCTCCCGAAGCCCGAGGGGCCGAGTTCGCCCGGCTATGCCTTCGATCGACGGCAAATCGTGAGCATGACGCGCGCGATGTCTCAGGTGAAGGTGGTGCGACGGCACGGCGCCGTATCATCGGCGCCAATTCCGACGCCGGCGTCGAGGCCGGCGTACAGGCCACCAGCGCCGTCGCGAACCACGGGACAGACAGAATCCGTTCGGCTCGTCGCAATCGCCGCATCGACCGGAGGTCCTGCCGCCATCCGGACGATTCTCGCCGACCTTCCTCGCTCCTTTCCGGTGCCGATCCTGCTCGTGCAGCACATCGCGCACGGATTCACGAGTGGACTCGCCAAGTGGCTCGCAGGCGACACGCCGCTCCGCGTAAAGATCGCCGAGCTCGGCGAGCCTGCGCTGGAGGGAACCGTGTTCATCGCGCCCGATGAGCTCCACCTCGGGTGTCGCATGGACACGGCGGGCATGATTCGCATCACGCTCGACAGCGCGCCACCCGACGGTGCGTTTCGCCCCTCCGCCTCGTATCTCTTTCGATCCGTTGCGGAAACACTGGGACCATCGAGTCTCTCCCTCATCCTGACCGGCATGGGAGACGACGGTGTGTCGGGGCTGCGCGCGGTCAAGGTGGCGGGCGGTCGCATCTGGGCGCAGGACGAAGCATCGTCCGTGATCTACGGCATGCCACGCGAAGCGGTGCGTGCTGGTGTCGTGGACTCGGTGATCAGCCTCGGCAGCGTTGCGCGGCGCTTGAGGGAGGTCGTGTCATGACGACCGGCGCTCGTGTATCGAGAATCCTCGTCGTCGAGGACAGCGCGACGCAGGCGGCGATGCTCGCTGAACTGTTGCAGCAGGCTGGCTATGCCACCGCGGTGGCGCGCCGCGCGGATCACGCGCTCGAGATCCTCGGCAAGGAAACGATCGATCTCGTGCTGAGCGACGTCATCATGCCGGGCATGGACGGTTACGAACTGACACGTCGCATCAGGGGCATACCCGCGCTGAGTGAATTGCCGGTCGTGCTCCTTACGAGCCTCACGGACCCCCTCGCGATCGTGCGCGGACTCGAATCCGGCGCGGACAACTACGTCACGAAGCCATACGAGCCCGCCTCGCTGCTGGCGCGCGTGCGCTCCGTGCTCGAACGCTCCGACGCTCCGCGCATTCACCCGAAGCCATTCTCGGTCGATCTGCTCGGGACGCCATTCACCATCACGGCCACCAAGGAGCAGATTCTCGAGTTGCTGGTGTCGAGCTACTCGGACCTCGTCCGAACAAGCGAGGCCGTGCGCGACGCGGAGCGACGCGCTCGTTTCCTCGCAGAGGCGACCGAGTTGCTCTCGTCCTCGCTGGACGTGCACCAGGTGTTGCGTGACCTTGCGCGCCTTGTTGTGCCGCGGATTGCGGATGTCTGTGCGGCGGACCTGATCGGTCCGGACGGACTCGCGCAGCGCATCGAGCTCGCGCATGCCTTCGCCATCGAATCGCCGGTGACGGTGAATCCCGGTGCCGCCGCGTCGCGCATCGCGCAGCGCGCCGTTGCCGAGTGTCGGCGCCAGCTGGTCACACAGGTCGATGATGATGCGCTCATCGATATCGCGCGCGATCCACAGTTGTTGGAGGAGCTGCGCCGACGAGGCCCCTATGCGCTCGTCGTCGTGCCGCTCGTCGCCCGGAAACGCGTACTCGGCTACCTCCAATTCCTGAGCGCCGACGTGGCGCGTGCATCCGCGCCGGAGTCACTGTTGTTCGTGGAGGACCTCACCCGGCGGGCAGCGCTCGCGGTCGACAATGCGCGTCTGTATAGCGAAGCCCAGCGGGCGACACGCATGCGCGATGACGTCCTCGCCATTGTCTCGCACGACCTGCGCAATCCGCTCAACACCATCCACATGAGCACGGCGTTTCTGCTCGACCTGCTGGAAACGCCGGGCGCAACCGTTCCGCCGCTCATTCCGCAACTTCAACTCATTCGTCGCGCCACCGCGCGCGGCAATGCGCTCATTACGGACCTGTTGGATGTTTCGCGCATCGAGTCCGGCACCCTTGCTGTTGACGCGAAGATGACGCGCGCATCGGTCCTGCTCGATGAAGCGGTCTCCGAGCTGGAGCCACTCGTGATATCGAAGGGCCTTCGGCTCGAGCATGAATGGATAGGGGAAGACGCTGAACTTCCGGCGGACCGCGGTCGAGTGGCGCAGGTGTTTTCGAATCTGGTCGGCAACGCCATCAAGTTCACTCCGAAAGGCGGGCGCATTCGACTGTCCGGTACGCTGCGCGACCGCTTCGTTGAATTCGTCGTGGCCGACAATGGCGAAGGCATCGCTGCCGATCACTTGCCGCATCTCTTCGACCGTTTCTGGAAGGCGGTCAAGGCGTCGCGCGCCGGTGCGGGTCTCGGCTTGTTCATCGTAAAGGGAATTGTAGAAGGCCACGGCGGTACGATTTCTGTCGAGAGCGTTCCCGGCGAAGGCACCACCTTTCGATTCACTCTCAAGGGTGCGAGCCGTGGGTGAGGCGACGCCAACATGAAAATGCGGCGTGCCGGAGCACGGCACACATAGTGCGTAAACGTACTCTGCTTCATAGCGCGCAATGTTACACTGCTCACCCCGCGCGCTCGGCTCACTCGTATGGCATCGGTAGTGTCACTCCGCATGGAACCGCGTCAATCGGCGCCCGGGACGGTCGCGGAAGGACTCGCCCTCGCACGGCGCCTGATGACTCGGCCGGCGGAAACCGAAGAAGCGCCAGGCAACGCGGCATTCGAGGCGCGGATCAGCGAGCATGCGTGTCGCGCCCTCAAGCGAAGCCTCGGCGCCACTGGATTTCATGCGCTCCTCACGCGCGCGCTCGCAGAGGCGCAATTGGCGCACCCGCTGCTCGCGGAGGTACGCATCGGCCAACAGTCGGCGCCTATCCTCGGAAACCTGCAAGCACTGATCGACACGCACGGTGCGCTGGCTGTCGCGGCGGCACTGGAAGGCGCGATGGCATCGCTGTTCTCGCTGCTCGGACGACTGATCGGAGACGACATGGTGGCTCGGCTCGTCGAGCGAGATGCCAACGATGCAACACGGGATTCCGAGGAAGCACCATGACGAACACGACGCATCGCGGCCGAGCGAAAATGGGCACAACGACCACGAACATCGAAGGCCTCGCGACAGGCGTGCCCGGCTTCGACGCCATCCTTGGTGGCGGACTTCCCATGTATTCCTTCAATCTCATTGCCGGCAGCCCTGGCAGTGGGAAAACGACACTCGCGCAACAGATCGTGTTCGCGAACGCGACCGCCGAGCGGCCTGCGCTCTACTTCACGGTCCTTGGTGAGCCGACGCTCAAGATGCTTCGCTATCAGCGCGAATTCGGCTTCTTCGATCCCGCGCTGGTCGGCCCGGCAATCCAGTACCTCAACTTGAGTGAGGAAGCGCTCACCAATGACCTGAGTCTCGTGTTGGAGCGGATCGTGACCGAGGTGGAGCGCGCGAAGCCGGGAATCGTCGTCGTCGACTCGTTTCGCACGTTCATCGGGCAACCCGCCGGCGCCAACGACACGTCCTCGATGACCATCGAACACTTCATCCAGCGGCTCGCGTTGCACCTCACCACGTGGGAAGTCACCTCGTTTCTCATCGGCGAGTACGCGGAGCAAGAGCAGCGGAATCCCATTTTTACCGTGGCCGATGGCGTGTTCTGGCTGTCTCAGGTCACGGACCGCAACTCGGTGGTCAGGAAGCTTCAGGCGATGAAAGTTCGTGGCCGCGCGACGATGCCTGGACTCCACACGTTCCGCATTACCAACGACGGCGTCGAGGTGTTTCCGCGCATTCCCGAGCAACAGCTCGAGCGGCGCGCGACGTCGAGTCGCCGATTGGCCACGGGAGTTCCCGGGCTCGACGAAGCGATGGGCGGCGGCATTCCAGCGGGGGACGCCGTGATGCTTGCTGGTCCCGCCGGAAGCGGCAAGACGACCTTCGCCACCCAGTTCGCCGCCGAAGGGCTGCGGCAGAAGGAAGCGGTGATCATCGTCGTCTTCGAGGAGTACCCAGAGGAATACATCGCGCGCGCGAAATCACGCAATCAGGACATGGCCGCCTCGATCGAGGCGGGCAAGCTGAGACTGATCTATCTGAGGCCGCTCGATCTGTCGGTCGACGAAACGCTCGCCGAGATCCTCGAGGCGGTGAAGGACCTCGGAGCCACGCGCGTCATCATCGATTCGCTCTCCGGCTTCGAGGTTGCGCTCGCCCCAGCGTTTCGTGAGGACTTTCGCGAGTCGCTCTATCGGCTGGTCGGTGCACTGACCGCCACTGGCGTGACGATCTTCATGACGACGGAGATCGTCGGAGAATACCCTCACGTGCGCTTCACGACGGAGAAGGTGTCCTTCATTACCGACGACATCATCGTGCAGCGTTTCGTGGAATTCGATGGCGCGTTGCGCACCGTGCTCGCGATTCACAAGATGCGCGGCAGTGAGCACAGCCGGGACTTCCGCGATTACGAGATCGGTGCGAATGGCGCGGTGGTGGGCGGGCCGATTCGTAATTATCGCGGTATCATGACCGGAAATCCGGAGCCGCAAACTGGACCGCCGAGTTCCACACACAAGGGGCTGACCCTTCAGGAAACGTCCGTGTTCGACGTGCTCGTGCGGCTCGGCGAGTCATCGCGCGAGCGACTGCGTGAGCGCGCTGGGCTGACGCCGGCGCAACTCGGACAAGCGCTCGCGCGTCTCGAGATGCTCGGCTACGTGACCGCCGATGGTGATGGCCAAGGGATACGTGCCATCGCACAGCCAGGCGCTTCGTGACGTGACCCACGCGACCGATTCGCACCGCTACACCGACGCGGTGGCTGGCGCGAGCACTCCCGCGGAGCAGGCATTTGCGGGCTGTCTGGCGCACGTCACGGCTGCGTTCGCCGTGACATCCGGCGTGCAACACTCGATCATTTACGCGAATGCCGCCTTTCGCGCGCTCGTCGCGTACGGCGAGGCCGAACTCGTTGGCGCCATGCTGACACAGGCGGTGGCGCCGCGCGACGCCCACCTTTTTACGGCACTGCTCGACCGCGCGTTCCGCACAGGCCACGTTGTACGGAACAAACGGCTCGCGATCGTCAGCGATGCGCGGAAGCTCCTGTGTTGCACGGTCTGGCCGAGCCAGAACGATCGTGGAACGAGCGAGCACATGGTCATCGAATTGCGCCCGATCACCCGCGGAGAGCAAACGCTGGCGCTGCAACGCGACGTTGCCGAGCGACTCCTGCTCAGCGCACTGCGCGAACAGGATGCCGCGGCACTCGCCGAGGGATCGCGCCGCGCCGCGCAATTCCTCGCTCGGGAAAGCAGGCGCCTCGCCGAGTCGCTGCATGAAGCCACCACCAAGTTGGCCATGACCGCCATGTCGCTGCCGTATGTTGGCGATTGGTGCATCGTCGACATGCTCGATGACGACGCGATCATGCACCGGCTGTCCATCATTCATCCGGACCCGGCGAAGCAGGCGATTCTCGAAGAATTGGACGGACGTTGGACTCCCGATCCGGACGACGAGTTCGGTTTACCCGCCGCGCTGCGCAACGGTGCCGCCTCGATTCTGGCCGATGACGTTGACGAGGCGCTCGGTACGGCCGCTCGGGACCCGGAGATCTACCGCGCACTTCGCGAGCTCGGCGTCGGTCCGTTGCTCACCGTGCCGCTCGTGATTCGCGACCGGCTCATTGGAGCGGTCACGTTCGTCGGTGGTCGCAACGATCGCCCGTTCACTCGGGACGACGTCCAACTCGCCGACGAACTGGCCAGCCGGAGCGCGGCCGCACTCGATCGCGCTCGTGCCTACGGCGAGGCCATCGCGTTGACCGCGCGCGCCGATTCCGCGAGCAATGCGAAGAGCATGTTCCTTGGGATGATGAGCCACGAACTCCGCACGCCGCTCAATGCCATTGGCGGCTACGTCGACCTCATCGACATGGAGCTCCGTGGGCCGGTCACGGCCGCGCAACGCATCGATCTGGCCCGCATCCGCAGCAATCAAAGGTATTTGTTGGGGCTCATCACTGACCTCCTCAGCTTTACGAAGCTCGGCAGCGGCCAGCTGACGTTCAACACGACGACCCTTCTGGCGACCGACGTGCTCCAGGCCAGCGCGAACATGATCGAGCCCCTGCTGGCTGAAAAGACGCTCCGCTTCGAGCCCGTGATCTGTGCGCCGAATATCTATGCGCTCGGTGACCGGGAGAAGGTCGTCCAGATTCTCGTCAATCTACTGTCCAATGCCATCAAGTTCACGGCGAACGGAGGGCGAATCGCGATGACGTGCGAGACGACGGATGCGTTCGTGCTGGTCCACGTGGCCGATGATGGGATCGGCGTGCCGCCAGACAAAGTCGAACTCATCTTCGATCCCTTCGTCCAGGTCAACGGCGGAGCCACGCGCCATGAAGGTGGCATCGGGCTCGGCTTGGCCATCAGCCGCGGGCTCGCGCGCGGAATGCGCGGTAACCTGACCGTCGAGACCGAGCTGCACCACGGGGCCCGGTTCACACTCTCATTGCCGCGCGCGGTCTAGCCAACGAGCGCGAGCGAACACGCGGTCTGCTTCGCTTCAGGCGTCCAGCGCCTCCCGAATGCGCTGTAACAGGAACGCGGGCGAGAACGGCTTGGGGACGAACCCGGCACCCGTCTGTTCGACACCCAGTCGAGTCGCCGCATCCTCCGCGTATCCCGACATGAACAGGACGACCACCTGCGGCTGTTGAATCAGGAGCGCTTCCGCGAGCTGCAGCCCGTTCATCTCCGGCATCACGACGTCGGTGAGCAACAGGTGAATCGGGGTTGGATGGTGCGCGGCGATCTCCAGTGCTTCCTTCCCGTTGCGGGCTTCGAGTACTGTGTAACCCTTGGCCGACAGCACGCGCCGCGCGATATCGCGAAGGGCGTCCATGTCCTCCACGACGAGGATTGTCTCCGATCCCCGCGTGTTACGGAGCACCGCGTCATCCTGCCCGCCGCTGAGCGGCCGCGCGACCACTGGAAGGAAAATGCTGAACGTCGTCCCCTTGCCGACATCGGAATCGACGTGCAGGTAGCCGCCGGATTGCTTCACGATTCCGTACACCGTCGCGAGCCCGAGGCCTGTGCCTTCTCCGACCGCCTTGGTCGTGAAGAATGGCTCGAAGATGCGTGCGCGCACTTCGGGCGAGATCCCAATTCCGCTATCGGCTACGGAGATCGCGACATACGTGCCCGGCACCACGATCGACTGGTCCTCCATCTCGTCCGACGTGGTGAGTTCGACCTCGCTGGTCTTGATGCACAAACGTCCCCCCTCAGGCATCGCATCCCGGGCGTTCACCGCGAGGTTGAGGATAACCTGCTCCAACTGGCCCGGATCCGCTTCGATGAATCCGAGTGCGTCCGCAAGCCGCGTTTCGACGATGACGTCCTCGCGGATGAGGCGCAGCAACATCGGGCGCATTCCGGTGACGATGCTATTCATGTCGAGGACGCGGCTTTCGAGAATCTGCTTGCGCGAGAAGGCCAGCAGTTGTCGCGTCAGCGCGGCCGCGCGGTCGGCCGCATCGCGGATCTCGATGACGTCAGGCCGCTGTGGGTGGCTTCCGGGGAGATCCTCGAGCAGGAACTCCACGCTGCCCTTGATGACCGTGAGAAGATTGTTGAAGTCATGGGCGACGCCGCCGGCGAGCTGCCCCACCGCTTCCATTTTCTGCGCTTGGCGCAGCTGTTCCTCGAGCTGGCGGTTCAGCGTCGTATCGCGAAAAACCGTATGGATCGCATTCCGTCCCTCAAACTCGAACAGCACGGACGAGACTTCCATGTGACGCGTAACGCCATCGAGTGTGACCCAGCGCATATTCGTTGAGGGCACTGACTCGCCACGTCCAATCCGAAAAAGCCGGTCCTTCTCGGCGATCCTCGATTCCGGATGCACGAGCGCGATCTTCGATTGCCCGATGAGATCGGCGGCGGACGATGCCCCTAAAATGCGTGCCGCCGATCCGTTCGCGAAGACGATATTCCCGTCAACGTGAATCAGGATGCCATCCGGCGAGAGCTCCACGAGCGTGCGATACTGCTCTTCACTCTCTCGGAGGGCATTCGCCGCGGAAACCTCCCCCGACACGTCAACGCCGTGCAGGAGGACTCCGGAGATAGCGCCGTCCGCCTCTTCCATTGGCTGGAGCACAAAATTCACGACCTGCGCGTGTTCCTCACCCGTTCTCCCGTGAAGCGTCATCGTCGCATGCGTGCCGACGTACGGCCGTCCTGTGGCGAGTACCTCATCGGCGCGTGCGAAGAGTCGCTTCCCGGAGTCCTCCGTGATCGCGTCCCTCCCCGCAATTCCCATCGGGTTTCGTCCGATGAGGCGAATGAACTCGTGGTTCGCCATTTCAAAGACGTGCGCGGGTCCGCGCATCACCGCGATAAAGGCCGGTGATTCCGTGAAGATGGCAGCGAGCCTGTTCCGCTCGAACTCGAGCGACTCGACCAGCCGAACGCGCTCCCGCTCTTTCTCCTGACGTTCGGTCACGTCGACGTTTACGCCCACCACACAAGTGATCGTTCCGTCCGCGTCGCGGATGGGCGCCGCAGAATTGAGGATGGACAGCCACTTCCCATCACTACGTCGCATCTCGATGAGCTGGCCGTTCACCGCGTGCCCGGTCCGAAGCGCAACCGACGCCGGCCAGTCCTCTGGTGTCAACTCCCGACCCGTGTCGGCGAACCAGGCCGTGATGAGGCCGTAGTCCTTGGTCGAATCCGCATGCGGAAGTGGAGCACCCCAGATCTGTAGCAAGGCGGCGTTTGCGTGAGTAACGCCTCCCTTGGCATTGGTGATGACAACGCCAACAGGCATTGCCTCGAGCGTTGCCTCGAGCAGCCTCCGCTCGAGTTGCGCCTCGGCGAATGCCGCTTCGGCCGCGCGCTCCGCCCGAACCCGTTCCGTCACGTCCGTCGGGAGCACGATCTGGCATGGCCGACCATCCAACTCGATCGAATGCAGTACCACATCGACGTCGATCGCTTCCCCCGATTTCCGCCGGTGCTTCGTGACACCCAGCCTGGTGAGGCCGGTCGGACGCGTCAGCTTGGCCGCATCGATCGCGTTCCGCTCCTGCGGAACGACGAGATCGTAGGCGGACAACTCGAGGAATTCATCGAGCGCATACCCGTAGAGCGCCAGCGCAGCCGCGTTCGCGGAAATGCATCGGGTCGTCTCGCTCTCCGCAACCCAGAGGGGCGCCGGATTGCTCTCGAAGAGCATGCGATAGCGCTCGGCGCTCTCGCGCAACTCGCGCTCGGTGCGCAGGCGCTCCGTCACGTTCTGATGGGCGACCATGACGCGCTGCGCGCCATCCATCCGGACGCGCGTCGCGTCGAGCGTGAACCACCGCTCCGCGTCGGGCGAATGACACGGATACATCATCGTGAAGCGGTCGCGCTCTCCCGCGAGCATCTGTCGCAGTCCTTTTGCGACGCCGCCGGCCGACTCATCACCGCCGAGTGCCGCTGTGTCGCAGACCTGGAGATAGCTCTCGCCTCGCCCGGCAAGCGCCTCGGCGTATCCATTGTCCTCGGCGAACGTCTGCCACGCACGGTTGACCTCGATGATTCGTCCGCGCTCATCGAGAATGGCGACGTGATCGCTCAACGCATCGAACGCGGAGCGAAAGAACGCACGCGTGCTCCGCAACTCTCGTTCGATCCGGGTTCGCTCCAACGCGTAGCGCACGCTCCGCTCGAGCGGGCCAGCCCGCAGCTCGGATTTTTCCAGCAGGTGCGCAATGCCGGCGCGCGATGCTGCTTCATCGACTTGGTGGCTTGCCATGCCCGTGAGCAGGACCACCGCCACACTCAGTGTCGAGCCGAATGCTTCCTCCAGCAGGTCGAGTCCGCTCCGCGCGCCGAGGCCATGATCCAGCAGGATGACATCGTACACGCCGATTCTGATCGCATGCAGCGCAGTCGCATAGCTGTGCACGCAATCCGTCGAACAGGTGAACCACGGAATCTCGGAAAGTGCATGCCGAGTCAACGCGGCGTCCTCCTCGTCATCATCGATGACCAGGACGCGCAGATGCGTTGTTCCGTCGTTCTCGGCGAGACTCACGCGGCGCGTGACGTCCATGCGATCGGCGAATTGCATCACGCCGGCAGGTCGACGATCTCGAACCAATACTGTCCGAGTCCGCGCATTGCCCGGACGAGCCCATCGAAGGTTACCGGTTTCGTGACGAACGAATTCACTCCCAGGTCGTAGCCGCGAAAGACGTCTTCCTCCGCGGAGGAGGTGGTGAGGATGACCACCGGAATCTGACGAAGGGATTCATCCTTCTTGATGGCCGCGAGGCACGCGAACCCGTCGCGCTTGGGCATCTTGATGTCGAGGAGAATCAGGCCCGGCCGCGGTGCGCTTCCAATGGCGGAATACCGGCCATGCCCGCGCAGATAATCCATGAGCTCGTCGCCATCCTCCACAAAATGCACATCGTTCGCAACGCGGGCGAGCTTGAGCGCTTCGCGCGCGAACTCGCGATCTTCCTCATCATCGTCCGCGATAAGAATGTGAATCGGTTGATTGTCCGTCATGCAACACACTGTGGAGGAAGAGGGGTGCGGCGTGCGATCACCTGTGATGGCGCGGCGGGAAGCGTCACACGGAATCGGCTGCCCTCATCCGGCGTACCGTCTGCGCGGATCACACCGCCGTGTCGTTCCACGATCCGACGTGCGAGTGCGAGCCCCATTCCACTGCCAGCGTAGGCCGTCCGGCCGTTCAGACGCTCCAGCGGTTCGAAGATCACTTCGGCGTGCCGTGGCTCGAATCCGATCCCGTTGTCCGCGACGCAGACGCCGGCTGATCCCTTCCGCAGCGTCGCGGCGTCGGGGTCGCACGCGTCAATGTCGATTGTCAGGACCACGTCGAGGCGACGGAACTTCAGCGCATTCGAGATGAGATTCTGGAAGAGCTGACGCAGGAGTGTCGGATCACCTTCGAAAATCGGAAGCGCACCGACGGTGACCACGGCGCCAGCCGTGGCGATGGCAGACTCGAGGTCCACCAGAACGTCTCGTACGATCTGGTTCGCATCGACAGGGCCCATTCGCTGCGGGGCGGACAATCGCGCAAGTGCGAGCAGATCGTTGATGAGCGCCTGCATCCGCGTCGCCGCATGCATCATCCGCCCGACGTAGTCGCGCCCCAACGCCGTGGGCAGCGCGTCCGCTGTGCGCTCGAGCATATCGCCGTATGTCCGGATCTTCCGCAACGGTTCGTTGAGGTCGTGCGACGCAATCGCCGCGAACTGCTCCAGCTCCCGATTCGAGCGCTCCAACTCCCGCGAGCGCTCCGCAAGTGCGCGCTCCGCTGTCCGTCGCTCGGTGATGTCGTCAATGGCGAGCAGAATGAGGTACTCGTGTTGCTCCGGCCGAATGATCTCGCATGCATTGAGCAGCATCGAGCGCGCGCCGAGGAGAGGAAAGACGTGCTCGACGGGGAAGTCGGAGATTTCGCGATGCTTCGGAAGAACGTCGAGCAATAGCCGACGAAGCTCGGCAATATCCCATTGTCCATTGCCGAGTTCGAACAGGTTTTGTTCGATCGTGGTGTCGGGGCTCGCGTGGAAGGCTGCGAAGTACGCGCGATTGGCGGCGACGACGCGGAATTCCGCGTCAAGGACCAGCAAGGGCTCGCGAATCGTGTCGGCGATATAGCCGCTGACGGCGAGGTGGCTCAGCACGGCGCTGAATGACTTCGGCGCTGGTGGAGCAGGGGGTCAATCAATTGTTCACGGTGGAGGCTAGTCGAGAGTCTCGGCACCGGACCTGGAATTCTGTACCCTCTTGTACATACGTACGCCTGGACTCAGTACAAACACATACGTACGAAGTACCCGGAACCGTGTATCCGGACTGGCATCCACACCAAAAGGAGCCATCGACACATGCGCTGAAATGACTCGCAGCTGCAACAGAATGGTGACGCATTGACGGGGCGAGGCAGGCAATTTCGGTCATGCATGACTTCCGCAGACTTCGGGTTTGGCAGCTCTCCCGCGAACTTGCAGCGGAGCTCGGCAAGGTTGTCCAGACCTTCCCGCGCTCGGACCGTGGCGTCATCGCGAATCAACTGCGCCGATCGGCCCTTTCAGTACCTGCGAACATTTCGGAGGGCTGCGGTGACGATTCGCGTGCAGAGACGCTACGCTTCCTGCGCATGGCCGTGCGATCCGCTACGGAAACGGAAAACCACCTCGTTGCCGCCGCCGACGCGGGTTTCCTCCGCCGGGAGGTATCCGATCGGTTCATCGAGAGGACCGTCTCCATTCAAAAGATGCTGCGAGCCCTGATCCAGAATCTCCCGAAATAGTTGGATCGACGGCTCCTCTTGGGTCGGATGCCAGTCCGGGTACCTGGTTCCAGGTACCTCGTACGTCTGTGGTTGTACGAAATACCGAAGTACGTCAGTTCAGCCCTGCCCCCGCCAGATTCGCCCCTGAGCCCCCCGCGCGCTACCTTATAGCCACTATCACGAAGATTCCGAAAACCGTCACACCCGGGAGTTCTTGACACCCCCGCCACCCGCGGCGAGTTTCACGCTCTGGCCTTTAGTTCGCCCGTAACCCAAGAACCGACAACATCAGTTTATGGCCGCTCCGGTCGCCTCCAGCGAACGCCTTGGCGATCTCCTCGTCCGCGAGGGGCTCATCACGCGCGAGCAACTGGAAAAGGCCCTCCAGGAGCAGCGCCAGAGCGGCACCCGCGTCGGCTATAATCTCGTCAAGCTCGGCTTCATCCCTGAAACCGAGCTCACCAAGATGCTCGCGCGGCAGTACAAGATGCCCGCCGTCGATCTCTCCAAGTTCGAGGTCGACCCCCGAATCGCCAAGCTCATCCCCGGCGACCTCGCGATCAAGCATCTCGTTCTGCCACTCAAGCGCGACGGCCGCACGCTCACCGTCGCCATGGCCGACCCGACGAACCTCGGCGTCCTCGACGACCTGAAGTTCATCACGCGCTACGACATCTTCCCCGTCATCGGCGGCGAGTTCACGCTCAAGAGCGCCATCGAGAAGCTGTACGAAAACACCGCCGACTCCCAGGTCAACGATCTCCTCAGTGTGATCGACGACATGGAGAACGACGTCGAAGTCGTCGAGGAGAAGGAGGAGGATCAGGCCGCTGCGCAGCTCAGCGCGCAGATGGAAGATGCGCCGGTCGTGAAGCTGATCAACGCCATCCTCACCGACGCCGTGAAGAAAGGCGCGTCGGATATTCATTTCGAGTGCTTCGAGCACGACATCCGCGTGCGCTACCGCATCGACGGTGCGCTCATGGAAGTGATGAAGCCGCCCATGAAGCTCAAGGCGGCCCTCATCTCGCGCTTCAAGATCATGTCGCAGCTGAACATCGCCGAGCGACGCGTGCCGCAGGACGGGCGTATCAAGCTGAAGATGGGCAAGAAAGTCATCGACTACCGCGTGTCGACGCTGCCCACGCTCTTCGGCGAAAAGATCGTGCTCCGAATTCTCGACAAGGGCAACCTGACGCTCGACCTCGAGAAGTTCGGCATCGAGCCCAAGGCCGAGAAGGACTTGATGGAAGCGGTGTCGAATCCCTACGGCATGGTGCTCGTCACGGGCCCCACGGGATCAGGCAAGACGACGACGCTCTACTCGGCGCTCTCGAAGGTCAATAACATCGACGTCAACATCATGACCGCCGAAGATCCCGTGGAGTACAATCTCTACGGGGTCAATCAGGTGCTGGTGCGCACGGAAATCGGCATGACGTTCGCTGCGGCGCTCAAGGCGTTCCTGCGACAGGATCCGAACATCATCATGGTCGGCGAGATCCGCGACCTCGAAACCGGCGGTATCGCCATCAAGGCGGCACTCACCGGCCACATGGTGCTTTCCACCCTGCACACCAACTCGGCGCCGGAGACCGTCACCCGCCTCATGGACATGGGTCTCGAGCCATTCAACGTGGCGTCGGCGCTCAACCTGGTGCTCGCGCAACGACTGCTGCGCCGCATCTGCGGCAACTGCAAAATCCAGTATACGCCAAGCGCCGAGGAGTTCGACGTCGCGAAGGTGAAGTCGGACACGACCTTCCGTACGCTTCGCTTCAAGCAGGAAACCATCGACAACGCCAAGGTGAAGGCCAGCCCCGAGGCGATGCCGCTCCTTCAGAATGTGACACTCGACACACCGGTCATGCAGTTGCCCTTCTTCAAGGGAAAAGGCTGTGACAAGTGTGGTGGCAGCGGCATGAAGGGCCGCCAGGGTGTCTACGAGGTGATGCCGATGAGTCCGAACCTCCGGAAGCTCATTCTTCAGAATGTCGGCGCAGCCGAAATCCGTGATGCGGCCGTGGATGAAGGAATGCTCACGCTGCGTATGGACGGCTGGGTCAAGGTCATGAAAGGCATCACGACGCTCGAACAGGTTGTTCGCGAGACCTCGGCATAGCGCGGTCTTGTTCCCCTCCATAGCCTTGAATCGTCAACTCTTCGGCGGGCGACGTTGCCCTCGTGTCATCCCGAGCGAGCGAAGCGAGTCGAGGGATCTGCACCGGTAGTTACCTGTAGCCCAGACCATGACCGCTCCCGCACAAGCCGCTGGCGTCAACCTCCGCGTCCTCCTCGAGGAAGTCATCGAGCGCAACGCGTCCGATCTGCACATCACGGCCGGCGAACGCCCCAAGATGCGCATCGACGGTGAGATCGAGAATTCGAACATCGAGTACGTGATGACGCCGAAGGACACCCTTCAGCTCGCGTACAGCGTCCTTACCGAAAATCAGAAAAAGCGTTTCGAGATGGAGGACGAGCTGGATTTCTCGTTCGGCATCCAGAACCTCGCGCGCTTTCGCGGCAACTGCTTCAAGCAGCGCGGTTGCGTGAGCATGGTCATTCGGCAGATTCCGTTCAACATCAAGACCTTCGACGAGCTCAAGCTGCCGGATGTCATCCGCAAGATGGCGGAGAAGCCGCGCGGCCTGATCCTGGTCACCGGTCCCACCGGCTCCGGCAAGAGCACGACGCTCGCCGCCATGATCGACAAGATCAACAAGGACCGGCGCGGCCACATCATCACCGTCGAAGACCCCATCGAGTTCATTCATCGCCACCAGGGCTGCATCGTCAACCAGCGCGAGGTGGGCACGGATACGAAGAGCTTCCAGGCATCGCTCAAGTACGCGTTGCGACAGGATCCGGACGTCATCCTCATCGGTGAGATGCGCGACCTGGATACCATCCAGGCGGCGCTGACCATTTCCGAAACGGGACACCTTGCCTTCGCCACGTTGCACACGAACAGCGCGGCCGAGGCGATCAACCGTATCATCGACGTGTTTCCGAGTCACCAGCAGAGTCAGGTCCGCGCACAACTCGCATTCGTGCTCGAGGGCATCGTTACGCAGACGCTGCTGCCCAAGGCCAAGGGCCGCGGTCGCGCCATGGCCGCGGAAATCCTCGTCGTCACACCCGCCGTGCGCGCACTCATCCGCGACGACAAGATTCACCAGATCTACAGCACCATGCAGTCCGGAAAGAAATTCGGCATGCAGACCATGAACGATGCCTTGTATAATCTGTACATGAACCGCGAAGTCGCGCTGGAAGATTGCCTGCGCAGCTCGCACGATCAAACCGAGTTCCTCCGCATGATCGGTCAGTCGCCGGAGGACGAGGCGAAGAAGCCCGGTGGTCCGCCTGCGATGGCCGGAGGAATGAAGCGTTAGTTGTCATCCGTGAAGGGAACCGATGCCTAGTTTTACCTATACTGCCCGCGCCCTCAACGGCGACCTTCGTACGGCGACGATCGACGCGCCGAACCGCGATGAAGTCGTCAACCAGCTCAAGCGGCAGCGACTGAACGTCGTCAAGATCGACGAAACGAAGGTCGCGCAGAAGAAGAAGTCCGGCGGCAAGATCTCGATGCGCGACATCGTGATCTTCACCCGCCAGTTCTCCACGATGATCAACGCCGGCCTGCCGCTCGTGCAGGCACTCGACATCCTGAGCAAGCAGAGCGAAAACCCTGCGCTCAAGGATGTCACCATCGCCGTGGTGTTCGACGTGGAATCGGGGCACACCGTCGCCGACGCGCTGGCCAAGCACCCCAAGGCCTTCGGTGAACTGTACGTCAACATGGTGGCCGCCGGTGAGGCGGGCGGTATTCTCGACACCATCCTGATGCGCTTGGCGACGTTCATGGAAAAGAACGACGCCCTCGTCCGGAAAGTGAAGGGCGCCATGATCTATCCGGGCGTCATCTCCGCCGTGGCCGGCATCGCCATCAGCGTGCTGCTCATCTTCGTCATTCCGGTGTTCGAGAAGATGTTTGCGAGCGTCGGCCTGCCCCTCCCGTTGCCGACGCGCGTCGTCATCGCGATGTCGAACTTCCTGCGCGGCATCGGTGGCGTGGTCACGGTGGCCGCGATTGTTGGCGCCGGCTACATGCTCAAGAACTACTACAAGACGTCGAACGGCAAGCTCCAGATCGACAAATTGATGCTCAAGGCGCCGGTCCTCGGCGACGTGTTGCGCAAGTCCGCCGTGTCACGCTTCACGCGAACGCTGGGCACGCTGATTGGCTCGGGTGTGTCGATTCTCGACGGCCTCGAGATCACGGCGAAGACCGCAGGTAACCGCGTGATTTCCGACGCGATCATGGAATCACGGACGTCGATCGCCGGCGGTGAAACGATTGCTGCACCGCTCCAGAAATCGGCCGTGTTTCCGCCCATGGTGATCTCCATGATCGCCGTCGGCGAACAAACCGGTGGTCTCGACGAAATGTTGTCCAAGATCGCCGACTTCTACGATGAAGAGGTTGACGCAGCTGTCTCGGGTCTGTTGAGCCTCATGGAACCAGTCATGATCGTGTTCCTCGGCGTGGTCGTTGGCGGCATGGTCGTGGCCATGTACCTGCCGATCTTCGACATGATCAACGCGGTGCAGTAGTCGCCAGATCGTGCGCCGTTCCGTCTTCACCACTCGTGTTGTTCCCGACGCAGCCGAGGAACAGCGCGCCATGGCGGAATTGAGAGTGCTGGCATTCGAGCACGCAACCCCGGAAGAGGTGGCGCGAATGCTGGCACTCGAAGCACGCAATGCCCAGCTTCGCGCCGAATGCGAGGCACTCGATCGCCAGCAGCTGCGCCGTCGCAATCTCGCGTTCGTGACGGTCGTGCTTCTCTGTACGGTCGCGTTCCTGTTCGGCTGGATGCGAAAATAGAGGTCGTGGCACTGGCCCAGCAGGCTGTCGAAGAGGCGGTACATTTTGTCATCCCGCACGAGCGACCGCGAGTGTCGGGATCTTCTGTCCAAGCCGAGCCGCTCGCTTCGTGAACTGCGGACAGGCAGATCCCTCGAGTGCGCTCGGGATGACATCACCGGCGCTTGCCGGTCATTAAGTATGGCCATACATTTCAGAGTATGGCCATACCAAAGATCAAGGCGACCTACTCGCTTGACGAGGTGACCGCGAAGAAGCTCGGAGAAATCGCGCGGAGGTGGAATACCTCCAAGTCCGGCGCGCTGTCACGGCTCATCGATCAGGGTGCGCAATCCATGTCAAACTCCGACGATGTGCAGCGCAAGCTCGACGCGTTGAAGCGTTTTCAGGAGGCAAATCGCCACATCACCCGCGAGCAATGGGACCAGTTCGAGCGGGAGCGGAAGGAGATGTGGCGCGAGCCACTCGGTGGGGAGCCCTGTTGACGATCCATCTCGACACCAACTTCCTGGTCGCGCTCGCCAGCGACGATTCCCGCGCGACGGGCGCGGTAACTCAGTGGCTCCACGAGGATCGCGAGATCCACGTCTCAGCGGTGGCCTGGGCCGGGTTCCTGTGTGGGCCAGTCACCGATATAGCCACGTTGCAGGCGCTGCTTCCTCCACCCGTGGCCTTCGAGGCAGACGATGCCGCAAAGGCAGCTGCGCTCTTCAATGCGACCGGACGGCGCTCGCGCTCCCTGCAGGATTGCATGATCGCCGCCGCTGCGATCCGCGCAAATGCGGAACTCGCAACGATGGACATGAAGGGTTTCCGCCGCTACGAGCAGTTCGGCCTGCGCATCGTCCGCTAGTCGGCACGGCGGCGGCTGCATGACGTACGAGGGGAGCAGCAGGCCGGCTACTACATCGAGCGGCACAAGGCGGTCGATGCGCGACAAAGTCGCCGCGCTGAAGGTCCCGCGTTTGCCGACCGCGTGGACCACGAGTAACTTTGTTCGCTCCTGCGACCCACTGCCAGCGCAACGACTCTTGCCCATCGATCGCAGCAAACTCGCGCAACGCACCGTGCTCTGGACCATCATCGGATTCTCGGTGAAGGGCACGGTGACCTTGGCGATCATGGCCTACTCAGCCTTCGTGGTGTGGAGCGGCGATAACGCCGAGAATGAGCTGTTTTCGCACGCGTTGGCCCTCGTGGTGGTTACCGCCTTGATCGGCGCGCTTTGCATGACGCGCTACATCGCCCGTCGAAACGCAGCCGCCCGCACGCCCGAACGCTCGCGTCGCTGACGCAAGTCGGCTGTTCGTTAAGTCGACCGCGCTTCCGGGTACACGCCCAGTAGCATATCGACCTCATCCGTCGCCTGGAGCTGGTGCGATACGCCAGGTGCAAGCGACAGGATCTGCCCGGAGTTGAGATCATGCTGCTCGGCTTCCGTGCGCACGGAGAGACGTCCAGCAAGCACATGAATCGTCACCCAGCCCGGCGCCGCATGCTCCTTCATGCTGCCTCCCGCATCGAACGCGAATAGCACCAGCCGGACCGGCCCTTGGTGCATGAGCGCGATCTGTCGATGCCCGTTGGCGCCTGGCCGGGCTTCCGCACGGAGCGCTCGAAGTGCCGCAGGGATATCGAGCAGATGCTCGGCGCCGGCGAAACGGTCGGATGGATGCGGACGTGGACGGTCTTCGATTGCTGGCATTCGCGCTCTCCGGCTTTGGTATGCGGTCGTGATTGCGGACTCGGCCGCCGTGAACCCACTGAGTGCTTCAAATAGTGGGCCTGTCAGCCTGGGGAAACTCCCCACACGGAGCGAGAACTGGCCCCGACTGCACCGCGACTCGAAAAGAAGGATTCTCATATCAGCATGAGAAACTCCTCAATCGCCGAGCAGAACCGACAATGATACCCACGCCTCTTTCTTCAGTGCGAATCACGGCGAGCCGGCTGTCGGCGATCGCCGCTGCGCTACTCGCGCTCGCGAACATTGCCGCCTGCGGCGCGCCGGCGGACGCCGCCGAAAGCCGCATCGGCGTTCCGGTCCGCTCGGCGCCCAGTGCCATCGTGGGTCAGGAAACCGCGATCCTCACCGCTGCGCCCAACGTGCCGCCGCCGATTACCCGCACGAACCCGACCAAGGTCATCGTCAACCTCGACGTCGTCGAGAAGACCATGCGTCTCGCCGACAGTGTCGAGTACACCATGTGGACCTTCGGGGGCTCCGTCCCGGGCAGCTTCATCCGCGTCCGCGAGGGAGATCTCGTCGAGATGCACCTGCGGAACGCGTCGAACAGCACGATGCCCCACAATATCGACCTGCACGCGGTTACCGGTCCAGGCGGAGGCGCAAAGACATCGCTCGCCATGCCGGGCCAGGAGTCGGTCTTCAGCTTCACCGCGCTCAACCCGGGCCTCTACGTCTATCACTGCGCGACCTCGCCCGTGCCGATGCACATGGCGAATGGCATGTACGGCATGATTCTCGTCGAGCCCAAGGCGGGACTCCCGAAGGTCGATCGCGAATTCTACGTGATGCAAAGCGAGTTCTATACGACGGGCAAGTTCGGCGCGCATGGCCTGCAGTCACTCGACATGGACAAGGGCGTCGACGAAAAGCCCACCTACGTCGTCTTCAACGGCAGCGTCGGCGCGCTGACGGGCGACAAGGCACTGAAAGCAAACGTCGGCGAACGCGTGAGAATCTTCTTCGGCGACGCAGGCCCGAACCTCACGAGTTCCTTTCACGTGATCGGCGAAGTATTCGACAACGTGTACGCCGAGGGCGGCACGACCGTGAGCCACAACGTGCAGACGACGCTCGTGCCGTCCGGTGGCGCGGTGATCGTGGAGTTCGGTGTCGAGAATCCTGGCGACCTGATTCTGGTCGATCACTCGATCTTCCGCGCCTTCAACAAGGGAGCACTCGGCGTCCTCACCGTCACGGGCAACGGCGACAAGAAGATCTTCTCGGCGCTCAAGGGCCTTGGCATCGCCGAGTAGGGGGAGAATCATGCAGACGCACCTTCTCCTGCTCCTTGCGCTGTCCTCCACGCGCGCAGCCGCGACGAATGGCGCGGTCAGCGTGCGGAATAACCCGGCGAAGGTGCGGGCCATGGCGACCATCCCCGCCGGCAATTATCGCCCGCTCTTCACGTCCGCCGGGCGAGAGCGGGTGCGCATTGCGGCATTCCGCCTCGACCGAGTCCAGGTCACGCGAGGCGACTTTGCGGACTTCGTCGCGACGCACCCGCAGTGGAGACGGAGCGACGTTCCCGCTGCGCAGGCCGATGCGGGCTATCTCTCCGACTGGAGCGCGTCAGGCAGCCCAGGCACTACGTCCGAACGTGCGCGCCCGGTTTCCTCGGTCTCGTGGTTCGCGGCACGCGCCTATTGCGAGGCGCAGGGGAAGCGACTTCCGACGGTCGACGAGTGGGAGTACGTCGCGGCGGCGGACGAGACTCGGCGCGATGCCAGCGACGACCCCGTCGTGCGAAACCGCATTCTTGCGCTTACCGCGGCGCGGGGAGGGAAGCCGCCCGTTGCCGGTCGGGGCGCACCGAATGTCTATGGCGTGCGCGATTTGCACGGTGTGGTCTGGGAGTGGACGCAGGAATACAACGGGATCGTCCAGCACGCGTCCCACGGAGCCGCGGGAATGCCACTCGCGCACGATCTGTACTGCGCCGGCGGAGCGATTGGCGCGTCTGATCCTTCGAACTATCCGGCTTTCGCACGCTTCTCGGTCCGCGGGGGGCTCACACGACGCTCCACGTCGAAGAGCGTTGGATTCCGTTGCGCGGCGAAGGCCTAGCCGGTCACGCCCTCGCTGATCCGGCGGAGCTCCGCAACCAGCCCCCCGACGCTGTCCTCTACCCGGATGTTGAGTGCGAGCAGCTCGCGCGCGATCGCGCGCACCCCGTTGCCGCCGACCACCAGCTCCACCTCGTTTGGCAATCGCGCGCGTAGCGACGCGAGCTCGTCGAGCACGCGGCGACCTCCTTCGACGAGGATCACGCTGATTGCCACAACGCGTACTCGCGCCGCTGCGGCCGCAGCCGCAATGTCGGCTGATGGCAGATCGGCGCCGAGGTAGAGGACATTCCATCCTTCAACGGCCGCTGCCGCGCCAACAAGCGCTGCGCCGATGGCGTGCCGATCTCCGGCGGGGGTCGCGACGAGGATGCGCGGTGCCCGCGGGCGCGCGAAAACGGCGCGCATTGCCCCTGTGAGGATGTCGTGGACGAGCGACGAGACGAGGTGCTCCTGGGCCGGCGTCATACGTCCTGCGTGCCACTCGTCTCCAACTCGCCTGAGCAAAGGGGCGGCAATCGTCTCGATGAACGCAGGGATGCCCAGGTTGGCGGCTGAGCGCCGAAGCGTCTCCTCAACTGCCGCCCCGTCCAGTGACTGCGCCAGCCCGATCGCGGTGAGTACGACATCCTCCGCCCACCCAGGACTCGCGACCGCGCCGAGCGGGGCCGGGCGCGACTCGCGTGCGACACTGTCCTCGCGAACCAATTCCTCGATGTCGCGGGTTGGCAAATGTGCGAGCCTGCCAATGCTCCGGCCAGCGCGTGTGGCGGACTGCAGCAGCGTCAATCGGTGGACGTCTGCATCCGAATACAGCCTGTTGCCGCCAGCGTCCCGTACGGGGGTGACCGCTGCGTACCGCCGCTCCCAAACGCGCAACACGTCCTGCGTGAGCCCCGTCCGCTCAGACACGACCGCGATCGGATGACGCGCACTCGGCGCGACCTGTTCCCTGGGTTTCTGCATTGGCACAGTAATGCGTAGCCGTCTAGCACATGTCAAGGCAAAAGATGGACATACACTTGACAACAGTGTGATACACAGTGGAGATTGATGGACAAGTGATGGACAACCATTCGGTCCACGCGCACACACACTCACACCTGAAGGAGCTCTCCCATGAAAAAGACCGTACTCATGTCGCTGGCGCTCGCCACGACCCTGTCAGCCATTCCATCCACGGTGCCTGCCCAGGCTACGGCCCGCGCGCAGAACATCCTGGAAGTCGCCGTGGCCGACGGCAGCTTCAAGACGTTGGTAGCCGCGGTGCAGGCAGCCGGCCTGGCAGAGACGCTGAGCGGGCCCGGGCCGTTCACGGTATTCGCGCCGACCGACGCCGCGTTTGCCAAGCTGCCTGCGGGCACTGTAGACGCGCTGCTGGCCGACAAGACGAAGCTCGCGTCCATCCTCACGTACCACGTGTTGAGCGGAAAGATTGGGGCGGGCGACGTGGTCAAGGCTGGTGGAGCGAAGCCCGCGACGGTCAATGGTCAGACGTTGGACATCGTCGTGCGGGCCGGAAAGGTGTACGTCAACGGTGCGCAGGTTGTGTCGGCTGACATCGTTGCATCGAATGGCGTCATCCACGTGATCGACAGCGTGCTCCTGCCGAAGCAGGCAGTCGGTGCCGTCGCTCGCTGACCGGACGATGATGCGCGTCTCCATCCTTGCCGCGGGCCTTGCCCTATTGCCCGCGGCAGGGGTGCGTGGCCAGGCGACCCCACAGGCAGTTGATTCCGTCGTGCGTTTCCCGTTTGTCGACGCTTCCAACCTCGAAGGGCGCCCGTTCGCCGTACCGCGTGATTTCGCGGGTGCCCTCAACCTCGTGGTGCTGGCGTTCACGCGAGAGCAGCAGACGGACGTCGACGGCTGGATGCCCACACTGCGGGGCATCGCTGCCACACGTGCGAACGTTCGCGTTTACGAGCTTCCGGTCCTTGCGCGGCGTTATCGCCTGATCCGACGCGTCATCGATGGGGGAATGCGCAGCGGCATACCCGATCCCGCGGTGCGGGCTGCAACGATTACACTCTTCATCGACAAGTCACCGTTCGAGCGTGCGCTTGGGATTCCGAACGAGGAACAGATCCAGATCCTCCTCGTCGATCGTCAGGGGACGGTGCGTTGGCGAGCGGCGGGGCGATACACGGAAACGGTTGGCGGACAGTTGGCAACGCGCGTGGCCTCCACGCCGTAGCGCGACGCGCTCCCTGCTAAGAGCGGCGGCAACGCGCGTCAAGGGCTGGCGCGGCCAGAACGGTGTGGCCCATACTCTCCAAAGAGGGGATAATGCCTGCCGCCGCTGATAGGAGCTTCCCATGCCGACCACCGAATGCCGACCAGCGCTTCTCCGCATTGCTGCTGAACCGACCACCGCCACGAACAGGAAACTCTGGCGCGCGTTGACGCTCGAGGAACGTGAACGAGCGCTCGCCAGTGCGCTCGTCGATGGCGACGCGGGCTCGGAAACGCGGCAGCAGGCAGAGATCGCTATCGCGAACAACCGCGGCTTTCGGAGGCAAAGCGTCGCCCGCTGGCCTGACCAGAAAATCGCGACGTGGGCCGCCAAGATCGAATCGCTTCCCTCGGAAACGATGTGGAATTCGATCGTGCACTTCCACATGACGCATCGTGTCGCGATGATGAGCCGGTTTCTCGATGGCGCCGGGATCGAGCACGAGGACGGCCGCTTCGTCGATGAGGGCCCCTCGGTGGCACTCGAGGCCGAGGTCCTTCGCGGCGCCGCAGACACGCTGCTCGAGTCGTGGTCGCTCGATGATATCGTGCTGTACCTCCTCGCGCTGCGCATCAATTTCGCCGACGGATTCTGCAATCTCGACCCGTGGCTTACCTCGAGGACCGAGTTCGAGCCCACCCCCGCCATTATCGACGAGCCCCCGACAAGTGAGCCGCGAATTCTTCCCCTCGGCGGGCGTGATTTCACGACGCTCGATAGGCGGCTCATCCGCTGCATCGTCGACGCCGCCGCGGGTGTCATCGGTGCCGAGTCAGAGGAAGAACTCGATGATCTTCTGCTCGAGATGGAGCAACTGAACGCCAGCAGACATTCGACCTTCTTTCACGGTGGGTTCCGTGATTCAATGTTCGGTCGCGCACCTAAGGATGAGCTTCCTGCCGAGAACGAGACGCGCCGACGCTGGTACTGGTCAGGGTATGTGACCGGCCTCGCACGCAGGGACGAGTGGCACGAGATCGCGCGCTACCATGCGCTCGAGCCCACCGTGCGCGCGCTCGGCAGCAAGGCGGACGGCCCAGCGCGCATAGCGGCGGAACTCGTGTTCAGGTCATTGGTGCGCGTCGAGCGGTACGCTGAAGCAGCCGCCTTCGTCGCACCTCAGGCGGCAGCGACGTCGGAACAACTTCGGAGCGCAATGCTCGAAGCCGCGGTGGACTTGATTCGTCGCGGTCGCGCGAGCGAGGCACGGCCGTTGCTCGATAGTCTGTGGTCGGTTGCGCGGAGTGAGAAGGTAGCAATCGATTCGAAATTTCTCGTTGAAGTCCAACGCCGGCGCGCCCTGTGCCTCCGCCAGCTCGGTGACCAACGCGAAGCAATCGACATCCTCGACGAGCTCGCACGCCACGACGATCCACGGATTCGTGCAATCGCACATACGGACATCGGGCTGATCAAGGCTGGTTACAGGCGGCTTGGAGATCTGACACTGCCTGTCGAACGCAGCGAGCTTTCCACGCTCATCGAGTCGCTCGAACGAGGAGAGACCGCGTGGATGGATGCGGCGCGCACGCCGGGCTTTTCCCCGGCGCACGCGAACTTCGCGCTCGGCGTTCTGGCGCTCGCTCGTGAGAAGTATCTGGAAGCCGACCACCGGCTCGGCGACGCAGTCGTCGTGTTCAGCGGAAAACCGGACGTGTATAGCTCCGACGGGTCGCTTGGACTCGCGCAGTTGTACTTGGGGGTCTCCATTTGCTTGACACTCGACAATCCTGGCCGACTCGCGCACGCGCGCGAATTGATCGTGGCCGGCCTCGACGCGGGTGCTCGGGTGCCGCGATGGCTTATCAGCTCGATCGTGGAGTCGCTCGCGCTCCAGAACGGCCAGCTCGCCGGAGAGGCGGCATCGGCCCTGCTCGTGCGTGCCGACGAGGGCATTCTCGACGAACTGATCACCGCGGCGTCACCTGCCATCATTCCAGCGATCCGGCCCGCATTGTTCCAGCGCGCGTCGTCGCCATCGCGATCGGACACGCTCCGTGCAAAAGACTATCGCCTCGTTGTCCCGTGGTTGCTCGAAGCGCACGAGGTCGACAAGGCAAAGGATGCGCTCGGATTCCTCGAGCACTCCGCAACGCTGGGCATCGGGAGAACGGAATTGCTTTCGCTGATCGTCGAGGGTGACCTGAGCCCGGCATGGAGCGCGGAGCAGTGTGCCGAAATGCGGATTCATCTCCTCGAACTTCAGGGCGACTACGCTGGCGCCGCGTGGGCGGTGGAGGAGATTGCGCACGCGATGCTGGCTGCCGGTGAACCCAATGCGCTCGATAACGCCGAGCTTCTGCTCCTCCTCCTCGAAGGGTACGGACCCGCAGGGGCGGACAGCCACTATCGGTTGCGTGGTGTCGTTGAAGCGCGGACCGCGGCGCGCGACCGCGAGGAAAGCGTTGCGCTCGATTCCGGCGTACACCAGGACGAGCGGTGCGACGTCCTGATCCTCGTGGTCGGCGGCAACGAGGTCCATGCACGAATGGACACGGACATTCGCGCGCGCATTGCCGCCGACCTGCCGGGCGTCAGCGTGGAGTTTCTCCATTCTGGATGGACTGGAAACTGGAGTGTCCACGTGGAACAGTTCGAGCGGCTGGTCGCCCGCGCAGACGGCGTGGTCATGTTGCAGTTGATGCGAACGATGTTCGGGCGGTCCGTGCGCGCGCGCTGTCATGTTCCGTGGCGGGGATGTCGCGGCAGAGGCCAGGGCGAAATCGTGAATACCGTGAAGCGAGTCGTTCCGGCGGCGCGGGCGCGGTTAGCTGGACGCACGCCGCAGTCGACGGACGGAGCGATCGCGTGAATGCGATTCCCTCAATGAAAATCAAGGGAAGGGGCTGCACAGTGGTGGTGCCTGCCGCTAAATACGGACGACAGGTACGTACACCGGAGTTTCGCGATGACGCGAATGATGTCGGACATTCCATTGCTCATCGGCAGCGCAAACGGTGAGGCAGCGCCGTCGCGTGCGTAACCCCGACGTTGCGGCGCCCGATCACCGGCCCTATGGCGCAGACGATGCCCCTCGGTGGCGAGCCGAGGTCCTCCAGCAGCTGACGTCCGGGCTCGTGCGCCTCCAGTCCGTCGCCGAGATCGGCGCGTTCTGCTCACGAGAGCTCAGCGGCATCATCGGCGCCGACACGTGCTGGGCCGGCCAGTTGACGAATGACGGACAATCGATCGAGACGATCGCGCTCCACGGCGTGCCGGACGCGGTCGCGGGTCCATGGCAGCGCTTTTCCATCGACGCGCCCGTTCCCATCAGTACCGCGCTACGCGAGCGGCGCGCGCTCTGGTTCAGCGACAAGGCCGCCCTCCTCGAAGCGTTTCCGGGGTACGCCTACACCGCGCGCGCGATCGACCGCGAAGCGACCGCCTTCGTTCCTCTGGCGGTTGGCGGCAGTGGGGGCGAGGCGCGCGCGGTTGGTGCCCTCTCGATCGGATTCCGTCTGCGCCATGTGTTCGACGAAACGACGCGCGCCTTCATAATGACGCTGGCGCAACAATGCGCGCTCGCGCTCGACCGTGCACGCCTGCTCGAGGCGGAGCGAGCGGCGCGGGCGGCGGCAGACCACGCCGCCAGCCGGACAGCGCGGCTCCAGGCGGTGACGGCGGCACTCTCCAAGGCGCTTGCTGCGAAAGAGATTGCCGAAGTCATCACCGAACAAGGAAGCGCCGCATTCGACGCCGACGGCGCAGCCGTCTACATCCTGGATGACAGCGGGATGGCACTCACGATGTTGGCGGACCGGGGCTTCTCGAAATTCACGAGAAGGACGTTCGCTACCGTGCCACTCGACGCGAAGGTCCCTGCGGCGGACGTTGTGCGAACGAGCGAATCGCTCTTCGTGTCCGACTTCGACGCGCTCGTCGGCCGGTATCCGAACCTCGCAGAGGCGATTGCCACGACTGGTCGTCAGGCAATCGCCGGCGTTCCCCTCCGCGACACGCGTGGCACAGTCGGTGTCCTGATCTTCGCCTTCGACAGACCGCAGATGTTTACGACGGCCGACCGCGCCTTTGCGACCGCGCTCGCCACGCAGTGCGTGCAGGCCTTCGAGCGTGCGCGACTCTACGAAGCACATAGCGCGTCCGCACGACGTGCGGCGTTTCTCTCCGACGCGTCGCGCACGTTGGCGTTACCCCTCGAGACGACGGAACTTCTGCGGCTGCTTGCTGAGCTCCCCGTTCCTGTCATCGCTGACTACTCGATCGTCTATCGTGTTGGCGCGGATGGGATGGGGCATCGCGTCGCCCGCGCGCACGTGAGCGCGGCCGGCGCCCAGGTACTGGACAGTCTCGAGCGCGAGTATCCGCTCGCGCACGCATCCGAGGTGCCTGCGGCGCGTGTGCTTCGGACACACGAGACATTGTTTCTCCCACTCATGCGCCTGGACGACGTCTCGGTGGTGGCTCCGGACGAGCGCTACATGGACCTCGTCGCCGAGTTGGAACCGTGTTCCGGCATCGTGGTGCCGCTCGTTGCTCGGGGACGCGCGCTTGGCGCGCTCGTGCTCGCGATGGCGTCGCGCGCGCGCGGTGGTTCCGCGCGGCAGTTCACGACGGACGACGTCACGCTCGCGCAGTCGCTCGCGGAACGCGCAGCGCTCGCACTCGATGCCCTGATGATCCTCGAGGACGCCGAGCGTGCGCGCGAAGATGCCGAACACGCCAATCGCGCCAAGAGCGACTTCCTCGCGACGATGAGCCATGAGTTGAGAACGCCGCTCAACGCCATCGCTGGTCATGTGCAGCTGATCGACATGGGCCTGCACGGCCCGGTGACAGAGGCGCAGCACGTCACGCTGCAGCGGGTCACGCGCGCGCAAGAGCGCTTGCTCGGCTTGATCAACGACATTCTCAACTTCGCGCGTCTCGAGGCAGGCCACGTCGAATACCGGATCGAGCCGATCTCCGTCAGCGATGTGACGGCGGAGATGGTCGGCTTGATGGAGCCGCAGTTTGTCGCGCGCTCGATCGCCATCGAGATCCGCGTCGCAGCGCAGAACGGCGCGTCGCCGCTCATCGTTCGCGCCGATGCCGAGAAGCTCGCACAAGTGCTGTTGAACCTTCTGTCGAACTCGGTCAAGTTCACGCCGCCCGGTGGGCGCGTCACGATCGAGTTCGTCCCCAACCCGTCGGAAGACGGCATTGCACTATTGCAGGTGCGCGACAACGGCGTGGGCATTCCTGCCGACAAGCTGCAAACGATCTTCGAGCCGTTCGTTCAGCTCGGGCGAGGGCTCACTCGGAACGCCGAAGGAACCGGGCTCGGTCTCTCGATCAGCCGCGATCTCATGCGCAGTATGGGCGGTGACCTCGTCGCGGAAAGCGTGCTCGGCGCGGGGAGCACATTCACGATCCAGCTCGTCCGCGCCTGAGCAATCGGCGGCTCAGTACAGCCGCGCCAGCACTTCCTGCAGCAGGGTCGCCGGAACATTGGTGAAGGTGAGTCGCTCTGTGCCCTGGCTCACGACGGCGCGCCGCACCAGCCCATCGGCTCCACGGTAGTACACATAGCGTGATGCGCCTGACGGGGTCGTGCGGATGACGGTGTAGCCGCGTCGTCCGAGGATGTCACCGAGGACGGTCGCGCCCTCGAGCGTGCCATACCGTTTCTTGTACTGGCCCGGCGGCATTCCACCAGGCTTCTTCGCGAGGCCAGGCGGCACTTTCACGCCGTTGCGATACACGCCGTCGCGATACACCCCGTCGCGAATGCCGTCATGATTTCGGTCGTCGACCCGAACGACCTTCGCCTTGTCGTGATCCTTGTCGGGTCCCTTGTCGGGCTTGCCCTTGCTCTTGCCCTGCGCAGCCGCGGCGCCCGTCGCGAGCGTGAGGAGCGCGATGGCGACTCCGATGGCGCGTCGAGAGTTGATGATCATGGTGAGCCTCCGATTGAGTGTGGCTCGGGCGCGAGGACACTCCGGGCGCCCAGCCACGCCTGCTTCACAAGGCAGCTTTCGCGCCGGATCACGGGAAACAGCTAACATCCTCGCCAGTAGTGGGTTAGGGCGAGGTCGCCGCATTCGTCACGCCTGTGTTCGTATCGAATCGCGGACGGGATTTCCAATACTGGGACACCGGGCGGGCGAGCTTCGGGAGCATCTCGGGAGACCGCTTCGCAGGAGGCAGGGTTTGCGATTGCGCTGTGTTCTGGTATAAGTTCCATATCAAGTAGTTCCATAGGTGGAACTTCCAGCACTGGAACCAATGAGCGCTCCGTCGATCAAGCCAACGGATATCACCGACCGCGACAGGGAGTGGGCCATCCTGCAGTCGCTCTGGGGGAGCTCGTCACCCGAACTCGTGTTCGTCGTCGGGCGGCGTCGCGTCGGCAAGAGCTTTCTCCTCGGTCGCTTCGCGCGGGAAGCGCGTGGGCTCTACTATCAGGCGACGCGCCGGACCGAGGCGGAGCAACTCGCGCAGCTCAGCCGAGCGGTCGGGGAGCATTTTGCCGATTCAGCGCTCCAGCAGGGCGTGGCATTCCCGGATTGGGAAGCACTGTTCGCGTACATCGCCGGCCGCGTCGCGGGTGAGCCGTTTCTGCTCGTCCTCGACGAGTTTCCGTATCTCGCCGATGCGGCGCCGGCGCTTACATCAATCCTGCAAGCGTGGTGGGATCACCGGTGGGTAGGCACGCGGATGAAACTGGTGCTCTGCGGTTCCCACATTACTGCAATGCGTCGACTGGAGGCGGCAGATCAACCACTGTACGGCAGGCGAACTCGGCGCATGGTCCTCCATCCGTTCACTCCGCGGGATGTCGGCGCGTTCGTACCTCGGTACGACGCGCGCGATGTGCTTACGGCGTACGGTCTCTTCGGAGGGTTGCCTGGGCACCTCAGCTTGCTCGATCCCGCGCGATCGCTCGCTGCAAACGCCGCGACGCTCCTGCTCGACAGCTCAGGGCGGCTGGCGGATGAAGCCCAGCATATGCTCGATGCATTCCTTGGAGATGCCGCGGTCCACTACTCCATTCTCGAGGCCGTCGCGACCGGCGACCAGACGTGGAAAGGGATCACGAATCGCATCGGCAGGAGTGGGGGCGCGGCACTTCGGCCCCTCGACTGGTTGGTGGGCATGCTCATCCTCGAGCGCGTGGTACCGATCTCCGAGCGCGACCCGCGCAAGTCGAAGCGTGCGCTCTACCGCATCGCGGATCCGTATGTCGGGTTCTGGCACCGCTTCGTAGCGCCTCTCGCCGCGTCGGGTGCGATTGGGCTCGTCCCGCCGGAACGGCTGTGGAGCACGAGCGTTTCGCCACAGGTCGCCGACTACATGGGGCCGGTGTTCGAGGACGTGTGCCGGCAGGCGGTGCGCTCGGGCCGCGTGCAGATGCCGTTCGAGCTCGCGCGCGTGGGAGAGTGGTGGAACAGCTCGTCCACCGAGCAGATCGATGTCGTGGTGCTCGGCGGCACCCGCGAGATGTTCATCGCCGAGTGTAAATGGGGGCGAGTCACCTCCGATGATCTCGAACGCTTGGAGCGGCGTGGCCAGCTCATTGCGGGCGAGATTGGAGGGGTTCGACGCACGCATGTCGCAGTGTTCTCCGGCAGCAACACGTTCGACGCCGGCGTCACCCGCGCGATCGAATCTGGACGGATTCTCGGCTACTCAGCGAACCACCTCATCTGAGAAAAAACGAGCGGGGGACGCCCACCAGCGTCCCCCGCTCGCACCACTCGCCGTCCGAGACCTACCGGCGAAAGCCTCCGCCAAATGCCCGGCCTTGCGGCACGAGCGGCATCGCGAGGTTGGGGCGCCCGATCTCCTGTGGAGTCGTATGCGTGTCCGTGCGTGGATCGCATTTCTCGTTTCCCGTTCGTCCGCCGCGAATGACGACACTGAAGGGTGGTGTGAGCGACACCGGATCACGAGGCATCTCACCGGCGTGATCGATCATGGCCATCTGCTGGAGATCCGGTCTCGCACTCGCGCTCGACGGTGCCTCGGCTGGTGCCTTCATCGCGACAACGAGAGTTGCATCTTCGGCTCGCGCGTCAGACGCGAGCACGGTCGGTGGCTTTACGGCCAGAGCGCTGTACGGATCGTGGGCCGGGATGGCCTCGGGCATTACCATGCTGTGCGTCGCCACAGTGCGGAGCGGAGTGCCGCCGCTTCTGGGCTTCGCTCGCTCGATGTCGGATACGAAGCGCATCCGCTGGGCGCTCTGCGGTGCCGGAGTCAACTCGGCGTACGATGGTGTCGTTGTTGCCGCTTTCGCGGAGGTGCCGGCGATTCCATCTTCGCTGCGGCTGCACGCCGCGAGCAGGAGAGGAAGTGAGAGCATGCCGAGCTTGATGTCGGTCCGCATACGAATCTCCGGAGTGTGGAACCAGCGTCGCAGCCGATGCGAGTATACAATTATGCGTACACATTTCGAGATGCGCAATACCCCGTTCCAGCCTACCGATGCCAACCGCTTCCAGGGCTTTCCGAACGCTTGTGGTCGTGCTCACGCTTTCCGCGGCGATTGGGTGTCGGGAGACGCCGCCGAGCATCACGACCGAGCAGCGCGCGGCGATCGCCGACACGTTGAAGAATCTGATCGTGAACGCCTACGATCTGACCACCCCGGGTGACGCGGTGGCTCGCCTGATGAGCCTCTATCCGACGAGTGGCGCCGTGATCTCCGCGAGTGGCGGCATCGTGAGCACTTCGCGGGATACGCTGGCGGCGGGTCTTCGCGCCTTCTGGGACAACGTGGGCCGGAACATGCGCGAGCCGAAGTGGACGTGGGGCGACATGCACGTCGATGTCGTCGGACCCGACGCGGCAGTCCTTACGACGACCTACCGCGTACCACACCTGACGCCCCGAGGCGAACCGCACGTGCTTGCCGGGGCGTGGACTGCCGTGTTCCAGCGTCGCGGCGGGAAGTGGGTGATCATCCAGGAGCATCTTTCGGACTTGCCGCAGCCGGCGCATTAAGTAGTGTCCGTCCTGAAACGACCATTTCTGGAGCGTATCGCCTCGGATGTCATCCCGAGCGACGTCGAGGGATCAGCACCTTCAGTCTGGGTTTGACGTGCAGACCCCTCGACTCGCTGCGCTGGCTCGGGGTGACAAAGTCTTCACGTCCAGTTCCACGTTCGCACAAGGAGTGACCACGATGAGACGTGTTACGCTGTCGACTCTCTGGCTTGTTGCACTCGTGGCGGGATGCTCATCTGCCCCGGCATCGGTCGCGCAGACGCCCGCGCCGGCGATGGCGCGGACCGCGCAACAGCTCGCAGCAGACTCCATTGCCCTCGACCGCCTGCGCAATGACTGGGCGGGACTCAGGCGTTACCGCGCGGCGAATGATGCACTGAAGGCACCGCGCGCAGACGAGAGCCGCGTCGTGTTCTACGGCAATTCGATCACCGATTCCTGGGCGCAGTTCTTTCCCTCGATGTTTGCCGGCAAGCCCTACGTTGGCCGGGGCATCAGTGGACAGACGACGCCGCAAATGCTCGTCCGCTTTCACCAGGACGTCATCGCGCTTCAGCCGAAGGTCGTCGTCATTCTCGCCGGCGTCAACGACATCGCCGGCAACACGGGTCCGTCGACGCAGGAGATGATTCAGGACAACCTGATGGCCATGACGGAGCTCGCGAGGGCGCATCGAATTCGTGTCGTCCTGTCGTCCGTACTTCCGGCCTTCGACTTTCCGTGGAAGCGCGGCGTGGAGCCGGCGCCAAAAATCATCGCACTCAATGCGTGGCTGAAACGCTATGCCGCCGAGGTGGGCGAGACGTATCTCGACTATCACTCGGTGATGGCCGACGAGCGGGCCGGGCTACCGGTGTCGTTGTCTCGAGATGGAGTCCACCCGACCGAGGCGGGATATCGGATCATGGCGCCACTCGCGGAGGCGGCCATCGCGAAGGCGTTGGCCCGGCCGTGAAGCTCGCCGATCCGGCACTGCAGGCGGCACGCGGGCTTGCGGAGATCAACGAAACGTTTCGAGCGGAGCTGGCGGAGCACCGCACCCTCGCTGCGGCGCGGCGCAGGAGGCGTGGCGGAGTGGCGGCGTGGGTGATTCTGGTGGCCGGTTGTTCAATGGCGGGTCTGTGGGCCACGCACAGTCAGCGTGCTGCCGCCATTCGCAGAGACCTGATGGACGGGTTCAACCGTTCAGCGGTTGAGGCACCTGCGGATCGCTCCGCTCCGTCTCCGCCGACTCAACCGCTTATTCGCTAGCCCCGACCCACGGGTCGCGCGATAGCCAGTTCTCGTCCGGCGCGTAGAGGAACACCATCCCACCCTGGGCGAGCTTCGGGAGCAGTCGCTCTGCGCGTGCTGGTTCCATCGCGGGGCATCCCTCGCTTCGGCCCGCTTTGCTCGCTGTGACGTAGGGTGCACCGTGCGCGACGACACGTCGTGCGGCGGCGTTGTCATTGAAGCCGCTCGAAACGCCCTCGAGCCGCAGTCCCATGGCGCTGTAGGCGCGGCCACCGGTGTGCCCGTGGAACGCATACGTCGCCTGCGCGACGTAGAGACCCAACGACGTCGCATAGCTGTTCGGCGCGTTCGAGAAGCGCGTCGGAAGGCCGTATTGCGATGTCGAGGATCCGCGTCCGTGCGCCACGGTGAACGGGCCGTCGACGACCGTGAGGTTTTGCATGTCGAACACGTATCCGCGCGGTTCGGTGCTCGGCAGGCCGTAATCGACGAAATAGAGGTAAGGCTTACGGACGTCAGTCGGGTGTGCTGATTTGTACGCGAAATACCCGCGGAAACCTGCCTCGAGTGCCTCGGGGCGGCTCAGTTTGCGAACACTTCCGGAGAAGGCGGCCAAAGCCGTCTGCGTAACCGATGTAACGGTAGAGGCCGCTCCACTCGCCGTATCTGCCGTGCTCGGTTGACTGACGAACTCGACCGCGGCGTTCAATACGGGGCCATTTGCCTGATTGCCGGGAACAAACTGTGCACCAGCGAACAGCAGCGCACTCGCGCCGACAAGGACGTTCTGCAAGTACCGGGGAGGTCTCACGGAGTCACTCTCCTGTAGCGGGCGCCGATGGGCGCAAGGCGGGACGATCCGGAGGGTACAGCCCAGATCGTTGCAACTAACGTAACGCAACCTACGTTACATAATGTAGTCGATTGTTGACCCAATGTGAAGCGGTCGGTCAAATCCTCGTCGAAGATTGACGGCTTGACAAGGTTATGGAATTTGCGCATGGTTTATCACATACCATGCGCATGAGGAGACGATGGCGAAGATCCCAAAGAACCTATCGCTCGATGCAGAGGATATCGAAATCGGGTTACAGTACGCTGAGCGGAACGGGGTCAGCCTTTCGAAAGTGGTGAGCGAGTTTTTACGCTCCCTGCCGAACGGGGAGGACGGTGCGTTGGCATCGCCAGCACTGGAGCGACTGATCGGGTCCGCCAAGAAATCCGGCGCAGCTGACGATGGACCTTCGTACCACGAGTATCTCGAGCAGAAGTATCGCTGAGTGACTTCCCGCCGAGTGCCGCGCGTGTTGATCGACATCAACGTGCTGATCGATGTCGTCGAGGAACGCGTTCCCTGGTACCGCGACTCGGTCGCGCTCCTGGATGCGCTCAGCCGGGGGCGGGGTCAGGGGTTTCTTGCCGGCCACTCGGTTACGACGCTGTACTACCTCGCGAAGAAATCCAACGGGCACATCGCCGCGTCCACCGTCGTGAGTGACGCATTGGCGCTCGCCACCGTGGTCCCACTCACGAACGCCGACTTTCTGCGCGCCCTGTCACTGGGATTCAAGGATTTCGAGGACGCGGTGCAGGTGGCGGCCGCCCTTCAAGCGGGCTGCGACTTCATTGCAACGCGAAACACCATTGACTTCGCCGGCTCTCCGATTCCGGCCTTGATGCCCGGAGTGATCGCGGCTCGGCTCTCGATGGCCTGAGGTTCGCCCGCCAACGATTTGCACGGTAGCTTCCGCACCATGCGCTCTTTCCTGACTACGGTCGTTGTTCTCTCCACTGTCGCGAGCACGGTTATGGACGCGCAGGCGAGCCATACGCGGATTCGGTTGAGCAAGGGCCTGGTGATCTCGGCATCAGGGCACGTCGCGCCGGGGGTCTACCGGCTCGGCGCCGATACGTCGCTCGCTGCGCAGCTGATCACGATTTCCGGCAACGACATCGACGTCGACTTCCGGGGCGCTACGCTCGAAGGCACAGCCCCCACCTCCGAACCCGACGAAGCGGCAGGTGTTGCGATCCTCGTGAACGGCGGACGCAACGTCACGATTCGCAATGCAACGATTCGCGGCTACAAGATCGCGATTCTCGCGCGTGGCACGCGCAACCTGCGTCTCATCGACAACGACTTGCGCTTCAACTGGAAGCCGAGGCTCTACAGCCTCATCGAGCACGAGAGCCTGGCGGATTGGCTCTCGCACCACAAGAACGAAAAGGACGAATGGCTCCGCTTTGGCGCGGCGGCGTACCTCACCGACGTGACGGGCGGCGAGATTCGCGGCAATCGCGCGGAGCAGGGCATGGAAGGGCTGATGCTGACGCGCTGTGACAGCATTCACATCGTCGGCAACACGATCTCGTTCAACTCCGGCGTTGGGATCGGACTGTACCGGTCGAACGACAATGTGATCATGCACAACCGTGTGGATTACAACGTCCGCGGTTACAGCCACGGCTTTTTCAGGCGAGGGCAGGATTCCGCCGATCTCCTGATCTACGAGCAGAGTTCGCGAAACGTCGTCGCCTACAATTCCATGACGCATGGTGGAGATGGCCTCTTCTTGTGGGCGGGCCAAAGCACCATGGATACCGGGGCAGGTGGTGCGAACGACAATCTCTTCTATGGGAACGACTTCAGCTTCGCCCCGACGAATGGGATGGAGGCGACGTTCAGCCGCAATACCTTCGCGCGCAATCGCATCGAAGGATCGGATCACGGGCTCTGGGGCGGATACAGCTTTGGCGCGCGCGTGGTCGAAAACGAGTTCGTGCGGAATCGCATCGGCATCGCCATCGAACATGGGCAGAACAACGAGATCGTCGGGAACCGATTCGACCGGGATGGCACCGCGATTCAGCTCTGGGCAAACACGATCGAACCATCCGACTGGCAGTATCCAAGAAAGCGCGATACGCGGAGCACCGGATATCGAATCGAAGGCAACACGATAGCGGGCGAGCCCGTGGGGATGCGAATTTCGGACACCCGCGACTCACGCATCGTAGCGAATTCCGCTACCGGTGTGGATTCGGTCATGGTCTTCAAGGATACGGCGGCCGTGTCCGTCGAGAACGGCCAGCCAACGAGCAGCGCAAGTGTCGCAGACAAGCTCGCCCCGAACCGCATCCTTGGCGTGCCCTCCGCGCTCGGTGACTCGCTCGCGCTGCGAGACCGCTCGGCCATCATCGTGAACGAGTGGGGGCCGTTCGACTGGAAGTCACCCATGTTGTGGCCAGTCGACAGCGCGCGCCGGAGTCCGCTCGCATTGCGAGTACTCGGGCCGCCTGGCAAATGGTTCGTGGCGAGGGAACGCGGCGTCGCACGCGTCTCGCGCAAGAAAGGCGTGGTGGGTGATACGCTCGTCGTCACGCCAGCTCGCGCGGGCGACTGGCAGGTCGATCTCCAGTACAACGGCGCCGCCACGGTGTCACCACGAGGCGAACAGAAACGCGCCGGCGCGCCCGTCGTGTTTTCATATGCGCACTTCGAAGTGTCGCAGAGCTGGGACGTGCGTTTTTTCGCCTGGCCGGATAGCGCAGATCCACGAACACAGGCGGATCGCTTTGCCAGTCTGCTTCGAGGCACACCACTCGTCGTGCGTCAGGAGCCCCGGCTCGACTACATGTGGTATCGCCCGACGATCAAGGACGTGCCGCAATCGAAATTCGCCATCGCTGCGACGTCGCGAGTGGTGCTGCCTGCGGGAACGTTCACCTTGCGGACGATCAGTGATGACGCGATTCGTGTATGGGTCGACGGCAAGCTGGCGATTGACAACTGGACGCCGCACGAATCTGCGGTCGACGTCGCTCCGGTTGGTGGCGGCGTACGTGACATTCGCGTTGAGTACTTCCAGGCGGAGGGATGGACCGAACTGCGGCTCGACATTATCCGTGGTTCGCAGCGCGCCGGTGGTTCGCCTGGCCCACACTAATGAAGACTGGAGTCGGAACCGTCAGTCTTCTCGCGCCACACCATAGGACAAGCCACTTGAAAACGCTCATCACACTTGCCCTCGCGGCAGTTCCCGCCATGTCGCTCGCCCAGGCGCCGCTCCCGGGTCCCGCGACACTCAGCGCGCACCAGGCCCTCGCGCGCGAGATCTACAAACAACTCATCGAGATCAACACCGTCGATTCCGTCGGCTCGGTGACGAAAGCAGTGGAGGCGATGGCGGCGCGCTTTCGTGCGGCCGGGTTTCCCAGTGAGACATCAGGATACTGGTCCCTGATGGCAAGCCGACGAAAGGCAACCTCGTTGTGCGCTATCACGGCGATGGACGCGCGAGTGCGCGGAAGCCGGTGTTGTTGCTGGCCCACCTCGATGTGGTCGCGGCAAAGCGCGAAGATTGGCCACGCGATCCGTTCGTGCTGCACGAGGAGAACAATTACTTCCTTGGACGTGGGACATCGGACGACAAGCCGATGGCGGCAATCTTCGTGGCGAACCTGTTGCGCATGAAAGCGGAGAAGTACGTCCCGGATCGCGACATGATCCTCGCGTTGACGTCGGATGAGGAGGGCGGGGACGCCAACGGCGCGCAATTCCTCGTGACCACGCACAAGCCGCTCATCGATGCCGCGTACGCGATCAATGAAGGGGGCGGCGGAACCCTCGACGGAAATACCCCGGTCTTTCATTCTATCCAGGCGACGGAAAAGGTGTACGTCGACTTCAGTGTGACCGCCGCGAACACCGGCGGACATTCGAGCGTACCGCGTCCGGATAATGCCATTTATCAGCTGTCGCAGGCATTGCTGAACATCTCGAAGTTCCAGTTTCCCGTCGCGCTCAACGACATCACGCGTGGCTTCTTCGAGCAGACGGCGAAGGTGGAACCGCGCGCGGAGATCGCTGCGGCCATGCGAGCGATCGTGGCGAATCCCACGGATGCGCGCGCGAATGCAACGCTGTCGAAGGACGCACGCTACTCATCGATGCTCCGCACCACATGCGTAGCCACTCGGCTGAACGGTGGTCACGCCTACAATGCACTCCCGCAGTCCGCGAGCGCGAACGTGAATTGTCGTGTCGCGCCGACGTCGAGTGGCGAGGAAGTTTTCGACTTGCTCACGAAAGCCGTGAACGACACGGGCGTGAAGGTCGCATTCCGGACGACGGAACGAAAATTCGGTCGCGCGCCCACGCCGATCGAACCGCAGCTCATGGGCGCCGTCACGACGCTCACGACGAAGATGTGGGGAAACATCCCGGTGATTCCGACGATGTCGACTGGGGCAACGGACGGCGCGCACCTTCGCGCCCGAGGGCATCCCGACGTATGGGGTGAGTGGGCTGTTCATGCAGTCCGGTGAAGGCAATGCCCACGGCCGCGACGAGAAGATGCGCGTCAAGTCATTCTACGACAGTCTCGAGTTTCTCGATCAGCTCGTGCGGCAAGTCACCTCGGCGCCGCGACCGTAGCGAAGAAAAACCCCAACTGCAACTGCCAAGGAGCGGATTGTACGGATTCCACGGATAACAGCCGGATCAAGCAAAAGGGCTGGCCTCGGAGAACGCGAGGCCAGCCCTTCGGCATTCAGAATCAATACAGTCTTTGAGGGTGCTAAGTCAGTCTCGTGGTGCGAGCCTCCGAGTACGGTGGCCGAGAGAATCCGTCAAAATCCGTCGCATCCGTCAAATCCGCTCCTCGAGCAGTTCACGCAGTTCAAAGGACCACTCTACCTTGGCGCCACGAGCACATCCGAAGCAATCAACAGACGGAACTCTGCCCGGCGGTTCGTGGCTTCGGCGCTCTCGGAGGTGCCCGATGCAATCGGATTCCGTTCGCCAACAGTAGAGACTTCGATCCGTACCGGATCGATGCCCTGCTCGACGAGATACGCCTTGGCCGCCGATGAGCGTCGCCCGCCCAGCCCCATGTTGTAGGCGTCGGAGGAGCGAGCGTCGGCGTTGCCAACGATCACGATCCGCATGGCGGGATTTGCGCGAAAGATCTTCACCTTGGCGTCGAGAATCGCCCGGGACTCAGCGGACAGCTCCGACTTGTCGCTCGCGAAATGGATCTTCTCTTCCATCGTGGCCAGTGCTGCGGCCGATGACGCCGGCGCGGCCGGTCTGGATGGCAGGCGACTCAGGGAATCGCGGAGCATCCTGTAATCCTGCTCGACTCTCCGGCGACGCGCCTGTTCGCCAGCACTCACCGAATCAGATCGCTGTGTCGTTGCCGATGCGACCGGAACGTCAACGGTGCGCAACACCTCGACTGTGCGCACGACGCGGTTCGGTTGGCGGAAGAAGCTCAGGCCCAGGTGCAGGCGCTGAAACGACTTCCAATCGTTGTTCGCGAGCCAGTCGGAGATGGCATCCACACGAAACGACACCTGATCGGAAAGCGCGAGCTTCGCGCCCACGAGCGCGTTCACGCCATAGCTGTGGAGGAAGTTGGTCTCGGTGCTCGCACCCGCTCCCGCGCCCACGTGCATCGAAAAGGCGCCACTCTGGATCGGCGTCACCACGAGATGACTCGCGAGAATGCCAACGTTCACATCTTTCAGTCCGAGCGTGCGCCCCGCGCGCATCTCCCCCTTTTCGAACTCGAGCGCGATGCGCGGATCGAGAAACACGCCGACTCGTCCGCCACCACCGATACCCTTGTCGAGTGTGAGGTCCTTATCGAACCTGCCCGCGCTGCCGAACGCGCCGAATTCCACCGTGCCGCGTTCCTGCGCTGCGGCCTGCGCCGCCCACAACAGCGCTGCCGCGCCGAGAATCTTTGCTGCATGTGACATTTGAATTTCCAATTTGAAAGGCCTGTGAATCATCGGGACCGGACGGCTGTCCGGCCCCGGTGAGTCACCTATTACGGCAGTGTGATGACGTTACCCGTTCCCAACGACACCGCACCGTTTCGCGCGAGGGCGCGTCCGGTGAGGTTGGCGTTGTCCACCAGCGTGATGCTGGTGAGCGCCAGGATGTTTCCCTGCCATTGCGAGGCGGTACCGATCGTCGCCGAGCTGCCGACCTGCCAGTACACGTTCTTGGCCTGCGCACCATTGATCAGAACGACATTGCCTGCTGTCGTGAGGCCCGTGCCGGCCTGGAAGACAAAGGTTGCGTTCGGGTCGCCGCCACCATCCAAGGTGAGGGTGCCGGTGACACCAATACCGCTCGCTGTGCAATAGACGCCTGCGGGTTTGGTCGTTCCCCCGAGGTTCGCGACTATGGCGTTCGCCGCCGGGCAGGGCAGTCCGGCGAGCACGTCGTACGCGGCCTTGAGGTCGATCTGGGCCTGCACGGCGATGCCGTCGTTGAGGTGCTGCGTGCCCGTGATGATACAAGGCGGGAAGCCTGTGACGGTGCTACCCGGGCTGATCGCAATGTCCGCGAAGATCGTCCCGAGACTGACGCACGTGAATGCGGTTCCGGCCATGATCCCGTTCGGACCGGCGGCTCCGAGGTTCACGATTGGCGGCGGCACTGCGCCGGTCACGTTGACGGTGGCCGTGCCGAATGTCGCGCCGCTCGTCGCCCTGACGGTATTGGTGAAGGTTCCCGCCACTGCTCCTGCTGTGAAGAGCCCGGTGACCGGGTTGATGGAGCCGCCTCCATTGGTGACGGTCCACACTGGGACGATCGGGAACACGTTACCGTTCCCGTCACGGCCCGTTGCCACAAACTGCTGGGTTGAGTTGGCAAGGACGGATGCCGGGTTGGGTGTAACCGTGATTGTCGCAAGAGACGGAAGCGCGGTGACGTTCACCGTGGCGAATCCGGAGATCGCGCCGCTCGTCGCTCGCACCGTATTGATGAACGAGGCCGCAACTGCGCCCGCGGTGAACAAGCCGGAGTTCGGGTCAATCGAGCCGCCGCCATTCACGATCGCCCAAACCGGGGTAATCGGGATGATGTTGCCGGCGGCATCGCGTCCAACGGCCGCGAACAGCGCCGTTGTGCCGGCCTGTACCGTTGCGGGGTTGGGTGTTACGGTGATCGTTGCGAGTGGGCCAGGCGTGACAGTGACCGTGGCGAAGCCAGCCAGACCACCCACGTTCGCGCGAATGGAGTTCACGAAGGTGCCTGACGTATTGCCGGCCGTAAACAGTCCGGACGTGAGATCGATCGTACCGCCACCAGCGACGACAGACCACGTCGGCGTGATGGCGACGACGTTTCCGGAAACATCTCGGCCGACGGCGGTGAACTGTTGCGTGCCCCCGATGCCGACTGTCGCCGGATTCGGCGTAACCGTAATGGTTGCCAGCGCACCCGCGGAAACGATGACTGTCGCCGTGCCCGATACCGCGCCGCTCGCCGCGCGCACCGTACCGTTGTACGTGTCTGGGGTAATGCCCGCGGTGAACAAGCCGGAGCCATTGATCGTGCCGCCGCCATTCACCACTGACCAGACAGCTGTGATCGGAACGACGTTGCCGCCGGCGTCCGTACCCACGGCTGTAAACTGCTGCGATGCACCCGTCCCCATCGTTGCCGGATTCGGCGTGACCGTAATCGTGGCGAGGGGGCCTGGCGTCACGACCACCGACGCGAAGCCTGCCAGAGCACCGACGTTGGCGCGCACGGTATTCGTGTAGGTACCTGGCGCGTTACCGGCGGTAAAGAGTCCACTGGTGATATCGATGTTTCCGCCGCCAGCCGAGACAATCCACGTCGGAGTAATCGGGACGACGTTACCGCCGAGATCGCGTCCAACGGCGGTGAATTGCTGTGTGGCGCCGATGCCGAGCGTCGCAAGAGCCGGAGAAACCGTAATCGTCGCGAGTGGACCGAAGGTCACGATCACTGTGGCAGTTGCCGCGACCGCGCCGCTGGCTGCCCTGACCGTGCCCGTGTAGGTGCCGGGCGTTCCGCCCGCTGTGAATAGACCAGTCCCGTTGATCGTGCCGCCACCAGCGACGACCGACCACGCCGGCGTCACGGTCACGACGTTTCCGCTCGCGTCTCGACCGACCACGGTGAACTGCTGTGTCGTGCCGACCGCGAGTGTAGCAGGGTTCGGCGCAATCGTCATGCTGGCCAGAGGACCAGCGATGACAGTCACCGTGGCGAACGCACGGATACCGTTGCTGCTCGCCTGCACGGTGTTGGTATAGGTTCCCGCGAGTCCGCCGGCGGTAAAGACACCCGCCTGATCAACGGAGCCACCGCCGGCCACAATGGACCAGCTCGGCGACACAGGAACAGCGTTACCTCCCGCGTCGCGACCCGTTGCCACGAACGTCTGCGTCGCGCCCACCGCAAGTGTCACCGGGTTCGGGGTGACGACGATCGTCGCCAACGGACCCGCGACCACCGTGATCGATGCGCGACCGGAGACGCCGCCAACCGATGCAACGACAGTGTTTGGAAAGCTGCCGATCACCGTTCCAGCGGTGACCATGCCCGTTGTGTTAACGGAGCCCCCGCCTGCGGCGATCGACCATGCGGGGTCGATAGTCACGACGCGACCTTCGGCATCGTATCCCACCGCAGTGAATTGCTGGACACCGCCTGTCGAGAGGGTCGCGTTGGGCGCGACAGTAATGCTCGCCAGCGTTCCCGGGGCGGTGATACCGTGTACGTCGCACGCAGCCATGAAGGCGCTCGCGAGTATGAGGGCAACGACGGCACGCGCGCCGGATCTCCATGAGATTGGCGTGCGACGAGCTCGTTCCGACCTTGTGCTATCCATGCTAATCCTCAGCAACCTGCGTGGAGCAGGCGTGTTGGGACAACGTGTCCCGACCTCGCCGGAGCAACCGATTGTGTAAAGAGTTGTGTCTGGGCGCGGAGCTCCAGCGGTGTGGACCGCGAGCGTGTTCGCCTTTGAACTCTGCTACCGTGAAGAAGGAACGTCCCTGGCTCACGGGAGAGTCTGGCGAGCTCATCGCCTCCCGGTTTCTTCTGAAGAGGAAGGCGCTCTCGCTCTTAATGCAGTTTGTGTTCCATACCGAACGCAAGCAGGCTGCTGAGCAACCTTCTCGAGTGCGGGCGGCTCCAAGATGCGTAACCCAATGCCGCGTGCATGAAGACTCGTCTTCCCGTCAATCGACAGTTCGACCTTCGTTCATTGCTCGTCGCGGTGCTCGCGACGGCACTGTCGTTCGCCGCCGTGCTGTCATCGGTTGGGCCGGAGCTGTTCGACCTACGTCAACCCGCGCGACCCGACCAACAGATTGCGATGGAGCACGTGGACTTCGTCGAGCGACTGCCGCTGCCGACCGCTCCACCCGTGGTGGCCGGCACCGCGTCCAGCGCGGCAGTGGAAGGCCGCTTGCCGGAGACGACGCCCGCCGCCGACACGGCCAGGCGGCGCGAGGCCGCGCGAGTGATCATCGGTCCGGCAGCGCCAGCCGCTGCGCCATCGGGCAATTCCGTCACAGCGGTTCCAGTCCCATACGCCGGCCGAGGCAAGACGACTCTCCTCTTCATACCGAAACCGATTGACCCTTTTGCTCCACCTCCGCCGCTGACCGGGTACCAACGTGACTCACTGCTGAACCTCATGCGGCTCGCCGTTCCTACCACGGCGGCGAACCGCGTCGCAACCCGGGAGGAGCAGGATTCTCTCTGGCGGGCGAAGAGCAGCCCTGGAACGATTCCAGGGCGGAAGGCGGGCGAGCAAGGAGGTTTCGTTCTACCAGGCCCATGGTCTGGCAGGTACGATCCGTCGAAGACGGACACCGGCGGTGGCGGCGTCACGTTCCTGAGTCCGGGCCCATCTCGCGCCGAGCGGAAACGGGACAGTGTGGCCAATTCGCAGTTTCTCGCATCGTTATCTCGACTTCAGGCTCGAGCGCGCGTGAAGCAGGATTCCCTTCGGCGGCGCGATTCGATCGCGCGCGCGTCGGTTCCGTAAGACCGACATAGAGCGCGTTTCCTGCAACGGTGATTGATTTCACGCACCCAAACTTCACCGAGCTCGAGTCCAGATCCAATGACACAACCGCTGCTGATCGCGATCGTCGTCGTGGCACTCGCGGTGTTGCTGATACGACCGATTCTCGAGACAATCGCGTTGCGCAACGCGGCCAGCCGTCCGTCGCGTGAGCACGACCTGGTGCGCATCGCATCGTATTTTTTCGCGCTCCCGGATGCAGACGCTGCGCTACCTGCGCGCGTCTGGAGCGATCTGGATATGGATGCTGTTTTCCAGTCCATCGACCGGACGGCGAGTTGGCCAGGCCAGCACCATTTGTATGCGCGGCTCCGCGCAGGGGTGCACTCGGAAAGGGCGCTTCTCGCGTTCGACGCAGCGGTAACGGCGCTGCAAGGCGACGAATCGTTGCGCGATCGCATCGCCAGCGCACTCGCACCCCTCGATGACCGCCGGGCAAGTATGCTGCCCGCGCTCTTTCAGCAGCAGCTGCCACGCAGACCCGCGGCCGCCTGGATGTTTCCGGTGCTCTCGCTCGCCGGCCCCGCGCTCCTGATTGGCGTCATTCACTGGCCGATACTCGTGATCGGCATCGCGGTGCTCGCCCTCTGCAACGCGTTCATCCGCGTTGCGATGCGCGAGCAGATCGATCGAATCGTCCCGGCCATGCGTATGTTGCCGGCCATGCTTCACGCCGCCTCCGATCTCGCCCTGATCGAGACCCCGGCGTTGGTCACGCTCACCGGTGTACTTCGCGACGCGGTTCCGCGCCTTCGCTGGACAGGTCGAGCCGCGCGATGGCTTTCCTTCGATCCCACCGGTGGGAACGAGCTCGCGGGATACGTCTACGAGTATGCGAACCTGCTGTTCCTCCTCGATGTCACCGCCTATGCACTGAGCCTTCCAGCGATCTCGGCCGAGCGGCGTTCGATCCAGTTGGCGTACGACGCCCTCGGTGAATTGGACGCGGTGCAGGCCGTGGCGCGCCTCCGCGCCGAGCGCGCAGTGTGGACGCGACCAGAGACGACCATGGAGCCTCGCACGCTCGAGTTCTCGTCGCTGGTCCATCCGCTTCTCGCGAACCCCGTTTCGAACTCGCTGTCGATGCGTGGGCGGAGCGTGCTGCTCACTGGATCGAACATGTCCGGCAAGTCGACATTCATTCGCACGGTGGGAGTGAATGCGATTCTCGCGCAGACGATCGGAATGGTCTACGGAGAGCGCTGGCGCGGGCCGCCACTCGTCGTCAGAACCTCGATCGGCCGCGCCGACAGCATCACGGAGGGGCGGAGCTACTATCAGGCCGAAGTGGAGACGCTCGGCGCGCTCCTTGCTGCCGCGGACCGGGGGGATCGGCTCATACTGCTCGACGAGCTGTTCCGGGGCACGAACGCCATCGAGCGTGTTGCTGGAGCGAAGGCGGTACTGGCCGAACTCGATCGCCGCGGTGATCTCGTGATCATTGCCACCCACGACGCCGAGCTCCTCGAACTATTGCCCACTTACGCCCCGCATCATTTTCGGGAAGAAGTACGCGACGGCGAGCTGTCCTTCGATTACCGTTTGCACGATGGCGCATGTTCGACGCGGAACGCCCTCGCGATTCTGGCGCTTGCCGGCTACCCCGAGCGCGTGGTTGCCGATGCGCGCGAGACCGCGGAGCGCCTCGAGCGGCGCATCGAGGCCGCCGCCCCGGAACCGGCAACAGGCATGACCGCATGAGGTGCACGCGATGAGTTGGACGAGCAAGTTCGAATCCTTGATCGGTGAGATCGATCATCACCTTCGCGATGCGGCGCGTTCGATTCTCGGTGACGGGCCGCAGGGCGTGATCGCCTATCGCGGCTACGGAAATCATACGGCAGCGTACTTTCATGGGCGGGCACTGGAATGCCGGACGTACGACCCGAGCGCCCATACGGACTCCGCGCTGCGCAATCTCCTCAACACGTATCGTCGGGTGGACGCCAATGCGATTCCGCTGGCGCAGGTGGCGATCGAATTTGCGGGCCGAACGGTGACGTGCACCGCCGACGACGAAGGGTTCTTCGCCGGGCGGATCGACCTCGCGCCGCCGCTGGAGGATGGCGACAGCTGGAGGACATACGCCGTGGAACTGCTCTCGCCGGCCGCGGCGGGAGTCGTGCCGCCGAAGACGAAGGGTGAGATGCTCGTTCCGCCGAGTACCGCTCGCTTCGGCGTCATCAGCGACATCGACGATACGGTCATTCAGTCGCGCGTCAACAACTTCCTGCAAGCCGCGCGCACGGTCATGCTGGGGAACGCGCGGACGCGCCTGCCGTTTCCCGGCGTCGCGGCGTTCTACGATGCGCTGTCGCGCGGCGCGGACGGTGCGCAGCAGAACCCAATTTTCTACGTCTCCAGCAGTCCGTGGAATATCCATGACATCATCGTCGAGTTCATGGACCTGCAAGGGTTGCCGAGGGGACCAATTCTCCTGCGCGATTGGGACATCGCGCTCGGCGCGCTCGCCGCGAGCCGGCACTTCGAGCACAAGGGAGTGGCGATCCGTCGCATCCTCGCCCTCTATCCGGACTTGCCCTTCATACTGATCGGCGACACGAGCCAGCACGATCCGGAGATCTATCGCCAGATCGTCAGTGAGTTTCCCGGGCGGATCAGCGCCGTCTACATTCGCGATGTGAACCGGTCGCCGGAGCGAACGCAATCGGTGCAGCGTCTCTCGGAGGAGATTCTCGCGGCGAAATCCGTGTTGGTGCTCGCGGAGAATACCGTCGGCGCCGCGACGCACGCCATCGAACGCGGCTGGATTTCCGCGGACGCACTTCCGTCGATTCGCGATGAGAAGCGCGCCGACGAGGGCACGTCGGGCGAGAAGGTTGCGACGCCGGATGGCGGCGCCCCGGGTGATGGCAACGCGCCAACCGTTGTCCAGTGACGTGAACCTGTAAAACATCCGTTGGCGTCATTTGTCCGCTCGCGTAACGAATGCGCCACAGTGTCCAGGCAATTTGTCACTTGAAATACGGAATGCGTCTAAACTCCGCTGCATCGGTTGACGACGACTCCTGCCTCGCTATGCTCCATCGTGTGAGACACACATCGTGCTCACCTTACCGTTACATGGAGCAGAGAGAATGCCGGATCGAAGTAGAAGTGGGGCACTCGCCCTCGCCGTTGCCGCCACCGTGCTTGCTGCGTGCTCGCCATCGCAGATCGGCGTGAACATTGCCGCAGAGCCGTTGGCCGCAGGCGCGAGTCCTGTGCAACAGCCATTGACACTCAGCAGCGACGCGCAGACGAAGATCGTCGATGCCGCTGATGCGACGCAGTTCGCGCTTGGCGTGCAATCCGTGTTTGCGGGTCGCGTGAGTGGCCTGGACGTGATGCAGGATTCATCCGGGGCCCGACTCCGTATCAAGGGCCTTGTCTCCGGCGGGGCTCGCGTTCCCCTCTTCGTGATCGACGGCGTACCGCTGGCGGAAGGCTTCAGCATTTCGATGCTCGTGCGGGCGATCGACAGGATCGACCTGTTCGAGGACTCACTGTCGACGGCGCCTTATGGGGCTCGCGGCGTGAATGGCGTGATGACGATCGCGACGTCGCGAAAGCGCTGAACAACGGCTCTCGATGGCCGTCGCTCTAGCGGCGGCCATCCCCACGTCGTATTCTCGGGCACTGGATTGGTGTGCGTTTCAGTCGACCCTTTTGCACGACTGGAGGCGAGCCGTGACGACCCCTGTGCCCCCGCAGTCAGGCCCCCTTACTACCGAGGACGCGCTGAAAGACGCGTTCCTCGCGCACCACGCAGCGCTCGCTGCAAAAGCCCGTGAGAAACTCGGCGCGGATGCCGTGGCCCTTGCGCCCAAGGTCGTGGAAGGCGCGTTCGTGCGAGCCTGGGATGCTCGTGCGAGGTTCAAAACTGCGAGCGAGCTCGACGCCTTTCTCGCTGACGATGTGCATCACGCATCTGCGCGCGCGCTGAGCCGACGGGCGGCGGCGCACCGCTTCGCGGGCAACGCCACGAGCGATGCCCATCATGCGACCAGCGGAGAGATCAACGCGGACGAATCCTGGACGCACATTCAACACGCGCTCCACGGCGAAGAGCACAGCGCCGGAACGCTCGCCGCGGTGGCGAAAGCGTCGCGCCACGAGGCGGCGGGACATATTGCCGGCGTCGGCAAGTCACGTGGCGCCGCGATCGCCATCGGGATCGGCGTCGTCGCGATCGCCGCCGTCCTTGGTTTGATGTCGATGATGAACCGGATGGCGGAGAAGGGAAAGGTCGCGAGGGCGTTGAACGCCAGCGACGTCCGCCTCGTGAACACGCCGATGGGCCGAAAGGGCGAGATCAGCCTTGCCGACGGCAGCACCGCGCATGTGGCCCCGGATTCGAAGCTGACCATCCCGAAGGACTTCGGTCCGGAGCTGCGTGGCGTGAAGATCGAAGGCGCCGCGACGTTCGATGTGTGGCCGAACATCCCGGTGGAATTCCAGGTCTACGCGAGAAACGTCGTCGTCGCGGCGAAGGGCACGTCGTTCACGGTAAACGCCTATCCGGACGACAAGGCGGTGATTGTCGTCGTCGCGGAAGGGTCGGTCGAAGTGCGGCAAGGTGACGTGATGCAAACCGTCGCCGCAGGTGCAGGGCTGGTGATTCCGGACTCCGGCGCGGCGAGAGTTGCCACGGAAGACGAACGAAATGTGGGCGCTGGATGGCGGACAGGTATGCTTGCGCTCACCGACCGCCCGCTGCGCGACGCACTCAAGGCGATGAAGCGGTGGTATGGATACGAGGTCAGTGTCCCCGAAGTCGCGCTCCTCGAGCGTCGAGTGACGATGAAAGCATCGCTGGATTCCGCACTACAGGCAGTGCACCAGATCGCGAAGTCCGGAGGCCTCAAGTTCGGCTACGTGGGCCAGAACATGGCGTTCATCGATTCCGCCGACAAGAAAACGAATCTGCGATAGCAGCGCTTAGAAAAAGCTAGGTGAACGGCAGGGGCGACGCGCGCATACACTAAAGTTTGCGCGCGTTTTCGCCGATACTCCTCAGGTGCGGCTGGATGAAGGCCCCTCCCCACCTGGAGGTCGTTCGTGCGGATCGTCGAACCGGTTGCTCGCGTTTTTCAACCGCTACAGCGCAAACTGCCGCTATTGATCGCTGCGCTCCTCTGCGCCGTTGTCGTTGGATTTCTGTGGTTGGTGAACCGCGAGTTGAAGGGCGCGTTCGAATCTGCGGCGAGTCAACGCCTCAGCGTCGCCGCGCAGCGACTTGCCAGCATGTTCTCGGAGTCGAGCGGTGCGCTCCGTGGCGAGATGCGCCGCCTGGTGTCCGATAGTGCGATCACGGCGCTCATGACGAAGCAAGATGCATCGTCCATCACCGCTGCGACCGCACTCCTCGTACAACGCCGCCCGAATGCCGGCGCCCCTCCTTCGCGCGCGATCTGGACGCGTGACTGCCGGTTGCTCGTATCGACGGGAGAGTTCAAGGGCACGTCACTGCTCGAAACGTGTCCCAGGGAGTCGCCACTCGTCGATCATTCGCCGGCGCAGGGAAATGACTGGGTGCACCCGATGGGCGCCTTTGGCAAGACGATGGTGTATGCGACCGTCGTTCCCATCGAGGGCGCGGCGCACGATACCCTGGGGCATCTCGTGCAGCTTCGCACCCTCACCGGCGCGGCAACGACGCAGTTGTTGAGCAGTATGCTCGGCAAGGACGCGACGCTCCTCTTTGGAAACGCACGCGGCCCCGTTTTCTGGACGGATTTGTCCAAGCCGACCGACGGTCCGCCGCGCTCCATTCCGCCGGGCATCGCGACGCACTACACGGGAAAGGACGGCGTCGAGCAGTTCGGCGTGGCGCAGACCATCGCCTCCACGCCGTGGACGCTCTGGGTGCAGATGCCCGTGGCCACGGTCGCCGCGAGCCAGGTGGACGTGCTCCGCCAGCTCGCCTACATCGCACTCGTCTGCATTATCATCGGCGTACTGGGGGCGTGGGCGTTGAGCCACCACGTCACGCGCCCAATCCTCGAGCTCAAGCGGGCGGCGGAAGACCTCGCCGGCGGCGACTATTCGCGCCGAGTGGACGTCACGCGGAATGACGAGCTGGGAATGCTCATGACGTCGTTCAACAGAATGGCGGAGCAAGTCCAGGCCGGCAACGAAGAACTGAGCGCCCAAACCGAGGAACTGGAGCACCACTTCACCGAAGCACAGGACCTCGCGCGCCAACTGGAGATGTCCAACCAGGAGCTCATCGAGTCCGCTGAGCTCACGGAACGTGCGCATCACGAGCGCGAGCTCGCGCAGTCGTTGCTCGATGAGGTGATCAATCGCGCGCCGGTCGGCATCGCGGTGTTCGACGCGCAGCTGCGATATGTGCGCCTCAATCCGGCCCTCGCCGCGATGAACGGCGTGTCCATCGAGGAGCACATCGGCCGCACCGCGTCCGCGGTCGTGCCGGAGTGGGGCAACTTTGCCGTCCCGCATTTGTCGAGCGTCATCCAAACCGGCGCAACGCTGGCCAACAAGGACGTGAACGACATCATGCTCGGCGGAAAGAAGCGGCATTGGCTCGCGAGCTACTTCCCCGTCCGTGGCCACCGCGGTGAGGTGATCGGTGCCGGCGCGATGATCCTCGATACGACGCTGCATCATGAGCTCGAGGCGCAATTGCTCCAGGCGCAGAAGATGGATGCCGTCGGCCGTCTGGCTGGAGGCGTGGCACATGATTTCAACAACCTGCTCACCGTCATCAGCAGCTACAGCGAAATGGCGCTGGAGACGCTCGCGCGGGAAGATCCCCTCTACGCCGACATGCAGGAGATTCGCAGCTCGGCGGAACGGGCATCGCGGCTCACGCGGCAATTGCTCGCGTTTAGCCGAAAGCAGGTCATGCAGCCACAGGTGCTCGACCTCAACCGCGTGGCCACCGAGATGGAGCGCATGCTGCGTCGCCTGATCGGCGAAGATGTGATGCTCCTGCTCGACCTCGCGCCCAAGCTCGGCGAGGTGTGTGCGGATCCGGGCCAGATCGAGCAGGTCCTGATGAATCTCGTGCTCAACGCGCGCGACGCGATGCCGGAGGGCGGACGCCTGGTAATCGGTACGTCGAACCTCAGCCTGACGTCGGACCTCGCACTCGATGCGGAAACGTTACCGGCCGGCGAGTACGTGACGCTGAGCGTGGACGATTCGGGCACCGGGATGACCGACGAGACGAAAGGGCATCTCTTCGAGCCGTTCTTCACCACCAAGGCAACCGGTCAGGGAACTGGCCTTGGGCTGTCGACGGTGTACGGCATCGTGAAACAGTCCGGGGGAGACGTCGTGGTCCGCTCGTCGCCCGGGAAGGGCTCGAACTTCATGATCTATCTCCCGCGACACAAGCGTCAAGCCAATCGCACCCCGCTCAACGGCAACAAGCCGGCAGGTGCGTACGGTGGATCGGAGACGATTCTCCTCGTCGAAGACGATGCCGCGCTCCGCAATCTCGCCCGACGCATCCTCAAGTCTGCGGGCTACACCGTGCTCGAGGCGCGAACGGCGAACACTGCCATCGAGCTCGGCACGAATCACGAAGGCATCATCCACTTGCTTCTGACGGATGTGGTCATGCCGCAGGCGAGCGGCCGAGAAGTCGGCGACCGCCTGTCCGTGCTGCGGCCAGATATTCGGGTGCTCTACATGTCCGGTTATACGGACGACGACGTCATGCGGCGCGGCGTTGTCTCCGCGAAAACGGAGTTTCTGCAAAAACCATTTACACCGGAAGAACTCATCCGTCGTATTCGCGAAGTACTCGACGCGAATATCGTCCACGCCGAGGCGGTGTAAAAGGCAGAACAAGCCTCACCACAGAGGACACAGAGGACACAGAGGACAGCATCAACGCATTGAGTCTCTGTGACCTCTGTGTCCTCTGTGGTTCAATCGGTTGCAGTTCACGCACGATTACGGTGGTGGAGGCCCCCCGCGCGGCGGAGGACCGAACGGCGGTGGGCCATCTGGCGGCGGGCCACCACGACCGCCGCGACCGGGAGGGCCTCCCTGTCGGCCAAAGGGCGGCAACTCGCGGGTCGCGCGTGCGAGTCGATCGCGCTGATCAGCATCCAGGAGTGGGTCGAGTTCGGCACGCATGGAATCGATCGACGCGCGCAACTCGTCGTTGGTGCGCCGAATGAGGAGTTGATTGCGCTCCGCGGCGCGCTGGATGATCGGCCTGAGTTGTTCGGCCTGCGCGCCATCCCGCGGGTTGATGACCTCTTCGATATGCCGCGCGAGGCCAGGAGGGCGTCCCATCCCCCCAAGTCGCTCGCGACGCTGGCGGTCGAGCGACCCCGCGCCCGCCGCGCCGAGAACCATGCCGACCAACAGCGTAGCGCCGAGCAGGAGCGCCGACTTCGTGCCGGCCGTCACTGGAGCGACTCCGCGCCAAGCATGGCGCCGCTTCCGACCGCGGCCGCAATCGTCACCGGCTGAAGGCCGAGCGCCGCCGCGAAGGTAGAGTCAGACGACCCGCCCGCCGACCTCAGGTTCCACGCAATCAGCGCGATCGACGCGGCGAGCAGTGCGGGGAGCACGCGCACGGCTTGCCGGTTGAGCGAGGTCGCTACGGACTGACTCGTCGCGAGTCGATCGGCGGCAACCCGCGCCAGCACGCGATCAGCAAACCCCTCGCCGAAGCGAGGCGTTCCGATATCGTGCGCTTCGCTCACGAGTGTCTGCAGTGCGGAATCCATCTCCTGATCGTTCATCGATCCTCCGTGATTGCGCCGCTTCGCATGTACGGCGCCAGCGTCACCTTCAATTCCTGCATCGCGCGTGAGAGGCGCGACAAGACCGTCCCCTCCGGGATTCCCAAAGCCTGTGCCGTTTCCTTCGTGGTAAGGTCTTGCAGGAGACGCAGCACGACGACCGGCTGATGCCTCGGGCCGAGCATCGCGACGGCGCGCCGCACCATCGAGCGACGCTCATCGCCATCATCCAGCGCCACAGCCGGGACGGCCGCGTCTGGAACCGGTGTCTCCGCCTGGTCCCTGCTGATGAATCGCAGCGCTCCACGACGGCGGCTCTTGAGGGCATTGAGTGAAAGATTCATCGCGATGCGCACCAGATACGTCTTGAGTGTGCTCTCTTCGCGGAAGCTGTCGAGCGCACGATGAAAGCGAATGAACGTCTCTTGTCCCACGTCGTCGGCATCATCGCCGCGACCGAGCATGCCAATCACCGTGGCTGCGACAACCGGTTCGTACCGGACGACGAGAAGGCGAAAGGCCTCATCATCGCCCCGGCGCGCGCGTGCGATCAACCCGGCGTCGGTGTCGGTGTCGGTCATGATCAGGAGTTGGACAACGCGACGTGACGATTCATTCCATTTGCGGGAAATGGAATGGAGTGCCAGCGATCGTTGTCAAAGCTCCGACCCCACCGTCACCGCACTACGGAGCACATTCACATGAATAACCATCGAGAAGTTTGTGCCGCAACACTCATCGCCATCGCGATCGGCGCGTGCAGCAGCGCCGCCGATGCCACTGGGGCGACCACGAGCGCCACGAACATACCCGCAGTGTACGCCAAGTTCACGAGTGACGTGCAGGTTACCGTCGAGGGAAACACGATTGTGCTCCGGTCGACCGGCGTACCGAATCACAAGAGTCCCTATTTCCCGACGACAGACGCTCGGTACGAAGCGTACAACGGGACGAACGCGAACTACGCAAAGGCGGGCAACAACTCCATCGTCAGCCAGAGCTACGTGTTTCGCATTCCGATGAATCCGACGAAGGCAGCGACGGCTGCCGCCACGCCACTCGGACCAATCGGTATCTCGCTCGCCGGTGTACCGTTCTTCAACCAATACAACGGGCAGAACCGGCCGTTGTCCGCGGAGATCGACAGCTTCGACCAGTACAACGGACATCCGACGCCGACCAACGAATATCACTATCACGTCGAGCCGCTCTACCTCACGAAGACCGTCGGGTCGAGCGTGCTGCTCGGTTTTCTCCTGGATGGCTTTCCGGTGTACGGTCCCGTGGAGAATGGCAAGCGGATGGTGAACGCTGACCTCGATGCCCTGCATGGGCACGTCGGCGTGACCGTGGATTACCCGAACGGGATCTACCACTACCATATCACGGACGCCGATCCGTATGTCAATGGCGCTGGCTTCTATGGTACCGCCGGCACGGTGGGACGCTGACATGCGTGCGACACTCTCTGGTCTGCTGTGCCTTGCACTCGCCGCGGCGGCGGCGCCGCACGCCGCTCTTCGCGCGACGTCCGAACCGGATGAACTGCGCCGAGTCTGGCACGACAACGGGCAGCTCGCGGAGGAGCGCGGATTCGTGAAGGGCAGGGAAAATGGAACGCATCGCGGCTGGTGGCCATCCGGCGCCGTACACTTCACCTACGAGTACCGCGACGGAGTGCTCGATGGCGTGTCGCGTGAGTTCTATCCATCCGGGGCGCTGTGGCGCGCGCAGCACTACGCGCGCGGACACGAGGAGGGATTGCAGCGGCTTTTCTGGGAAGACGGTCGCGTCCGGGCAAGCTACGTCGTACGCGGGGGACGCCGATTCGGACTCATGGGAGCGAAGGGGTGCGTCACACGTGCGGACAGTCTCGAGGCAGGCATTCTATGAAAGTTGCGCTCTTTGGAACACTGACGATGGGAGTCGTTGCCGCAGCCGCACTCGTGGCTGCGAGCGAGGCTCGGCGCGTCCCGTCGCTTCCGTACTACGCCGACGCGACGCTGACGCCGCACTGGGCATCGAGCCGACGCGAGTTGGACACCGCGCATACCGTCGGGGAGTTCTCGCTGTTCGACCAGACGGGGCACGCCATGAATCGCGCGGTCGTTGCCAATCACGTCTACGTCGCCAGCTTCTTCTACTCAACGTGCCGCACGCTCTGTCCCGCGCTGCGTACCGAGCTCGCCCGAGTGCACGACGCCTTCGCGAAGGACACGAACGTGTTGATTCTCTCGCACTCCGTGACGCCTGAGGCGGACGACGTCGGCCGACTGGCGCACTACGCCAGGGTGAATGGCATCGATGACCGGCGGTGGCGATTGTTGACGGGATCGCGCTCGGAAGTGGAGCGACTCGCGCGGGAACGCTATTTCGTCGAACTATCCGACACGACCGGTAACACGGTTGGACGACTGCGACACACCGAAACGCTCGTGCTCATCGACGGCGACGGTCACATTCGCGGCGTCTACGACGGCTCGCTGGCATTCGAGGTGAATCAACTGATCAAGGATATTCGCGCCCTGCGCGCACCACCGAAATGGAACTGATGTCCCCCACCGCTTACGTACCACTCTCTCGAGGAGGATGAAGATGTCACGCATAGGAATTACACTCACGCTGGCAGCGGCATTGGCGGCCGGTCCGGTGCTCGCCGCGCAACCGGCGCCGGGCCAGGGTCCGCCACCAAACGGGCGAGGCATGGGACCGGGACGTCCTGGCCCAGGGCCAGGACCGGGGTTTGCCTCGGTGCTCCTGGCGCGAACGGGCGAGCTCAAGCTGACTGACCAACAGGTCACGCGTCTGGCCGGAATTGCGCGACAGGCATCGGAGCGCCACAAGGCAAACCAGGTGGCGCTGGATTCACTCCTCAACCAGGATGCGCGCGCGAGAGCCGACCGCCCGGAGGATCGCCCGGCCGGTCCGCCGCCTGCCGCGCGCGCGCTACTCGATCGGGTGCGCACGCAGGAACACAATGATCTGCGTGACGCGCTGGCAATTCTTACTCCCGAGCAGCTCGCGACGGCATTCGAGTTGTCCAGGGGAGGGCCCGGCGGCCGTCCTGGTCCGAACGGACCTGGTGGACCCGCTGGCGGGCAGCGCGGCATGCGGCCCGGGATGGCCGGACCAATGGGCCCGGGAGCAGGCCCGCGCGGCGGTTCGCCGAACGGCCCCCCGAATGGTCCGCCGAATGGAGGGGCGCAGCGCGCGCCGGGCGCTCGTCCGGGGCCGCCGTGACGTAACCCAAGGGAAGTCGCGGGATCTGCACTTTTCGCGAGGTGCGGATCCTTCGCTTCGCACGCTCGGGGTGACGATGCAATGTGGAGTGGGGCGACGCCTTGCGTCTCCCACGATACTCGGACTCATGAGATTCGGGGATTGGGTCGATACTGGCTTCCTGATGAACTGTCCGCCGGGTCGTCGATCGCGCTGTCGAGCATGCATGCTTCTGCTCGGCGGCATGGCATTGTTTAGCCAGTCTGCGAGTGGCCAAGGGCGCGCGGTCCGCACACCCGTACGGCTTGAGGTCGCCGTTGAAGACGAAGCAGATCCGTGGTCTCGCAAGGACGGTAACGGCTACGCCAATGACATTGTGCGCGCGGCCTTCGCTGCGGCGAATGTCGACGCCCACCTCGTGGTAACGCCGTACGCGCGATGTAAACAGATGGTGGTCCAGGGTTCGGTCGTTGCGTGTTTCAGCATGTCACCGTATCCGCGACAGAGCGACCACGTGATCTTCGCACCCAAGCCGCTCTTCGTCATTCACTCGGTGCTCATCGAGCGCGCAGACTCGACGGCCAGTGCGCCGAGCGCGGCAGGCAAGGCGGTTGCGAAACGAGTTGGCGTGGTGCGCGGATATGAGTACCCGGACCCAGTCTACCGCTTCGAAGCGAGTGGCGCCGCCGTATTTGACTACAGCGCGTCGGAAGCGATCAACCTGCGGAAACTCATGGCGCGCCGGTTGGACGCGGTCCTCGTGAACCTCGACAAGATGAAAACATTGCCGCACGTCCTTGCGCTGGCTGGCGTCACCGGAAAGGTCCGACGATCCATGGATTTTGGTGACATGCGCGCGTACCTCGGCTTCAGTCGTAAACACCCGCAGTCACAATGGGCGCTCGCACGGTACACTGAAGGGCTCGCGCTCATCAGCGAAAACGGAGAGGCGGATCGGATTCGCGTCGAATGGGAGCGACGCGTGCCGAAGTGACCACTGACCGCCTGACCCCACGGTCGGGGACGCTCCGCTCGTCGGCGTCAATTACGCGTCGCCTGATGATCGGCCTCACCGTCGCCGTTGGAATGAGTTCGGCACTCGTCGTCGTATTGCTGGCGGTGTTCGCGATGCATTCCGCGGACGCGGAACTCGAACGCAACATCGACGCGGCCGCGTCGGAAGTCGCCCAGCTTCTGGATGCGCCACTCTGGGATCTCGACCTCGATCGCGCCCAGCGCCTCGGTGAAGCGTTCGCGCAGGATCCACGCATTACGCACCTCACCATACGGGAATCGACGACCGGTGCGATGCGAGTCATTGCCCGCCAGCAGACGGCGGACACCGCGTGGCGCACGCGAACCGTGAGGCACCATGGCACCGATGTCGGTGAGGTTGGCGTCGCCTTCTCGCGCGCCATCTATCGCCAGCAGGCGCTCCAACAAGTTCGCCTGGCGATCGGCGTGAGTCTCATTGCGCTCGCGGCAACGATCGTCAGCGTGCAGTTCCTCGTGCGCCGGCTGCTTCGAAAACCACTGTCGGAGCTGTCGGACGTCGTCGGCGCGTATGCCGATGGCGACTATACGCGATCGAACGTGGACGTGAAGGAATTCAAGCCGTTGCTGGCGGTGCTCGATTCCATGGGAAACAAGATCGCCAGGCAACTGAGTGACTTGCAGGCGGGCAACGAGCAACTCGAGCAGGAAATTGCCGAGCGCAAGAGCGCGGAAGAGACGTTGCGCTGGAGAAACGACGAGTTGGCGTCGCTGAACCGCTTTCTCGACATCGCCGCCGCGGAGGGAAAGCCGGCAATCCTGCTCGAGCAGGCTTGTATCGAGCTGTGCCAGATGCTGCGCATGCCGCGGGCCTTTGCGCTCCTGTTGAACGAGATCGATGGCTCGCTGAAAGTGATCGCCGAAACGGGACACTCGTATGGTGGCGGTCGGTTCGAGCGCGAGATCGCACTCGACAGCCATCCGGCGTTACGCGCATTTCTTCATGGTGGCGAACCGGTGATATCGGAATCGGTGCGGGAAGATCCCCGGTTCGCCGACGTCGCCCAACGACTTTCGGGCGTAGGTATCGAGTCGTTTGTCGGCTTGCCGCTGACGATCCAGGGCGTCGCGCTCGGTGCGATCGCACTCGTGGCGTCCGAACCACGGACGTTCGATGAGGACGAGATCGCCCTCGCCTCTGGTATCGCCGCACAAGCAGCGAGCGCGCTATCGCGCCACCGTGCGCGTGCCGCGGAGCGCTTGCTGCGAGCCGCAATCGAGCAGATTCCCGAGAGCGTCATGATGATGGACACTGAAGGCCGGATCGAGTACGTCAATGCGGCCTTCAGCCAGAACACCGGCTATTCGCGCAGCGAGGTGCTCGGACAGCATCCGCGTCTCCTGCGAACGGGCATGCACGACGATTCGCTCTACGACGGCATCTGGCAGGCCCTCGAATCCGGACGGACATGGCGTGGCCGCCTCACGAGCCGGAAGAAGTCCGGCGAATCGTATTTCGAGGATGCGCTCTTCACCCCCGTGCGGAATGAGCGTGCACAGATCGCGCACTACGTCGCCATCGCCAGAGACATCACGCTCGATCTGGATCGCGAAGCACAGTTGCTGCACGCACAAAAGCTGGAGGCGATCGGTCAGCTGGCCGGCGGCATCGCGCACGACTTCAACAACATCATGGGCGCGATCCTCATGGAGCTGGAGCTCCTCAGCTACGAACAGGAGCTCCCCGATGATATCGCGGCCGGTGTGCACAGCGTCCGCGCGTCGGTGGACCGCGCCGCGCGGCTGACGCGACAGCTGTTGCTGTTCAGCCGGCGTCAGGCCATGAACATCCAGCTCCACGACCTCAACCTCATCGTCGCCGATCTCCTGCGAATGCTCACGCGCGTCATCGGCGAAAATATCGTCGTCGAGTTTGTCCGGGCGCCGACGCCGACCTTTGTGGAGGCCGACGCCGGCATGATCGAACAGGTCCTGATGAACCTGTGCGTCAATGCACGCGATGCCATGGAAGACGGTGGACGAATCACGATCTCGATCGAAGGCTGCCAGCTGCGTGCGACCGACCTGAGCGCGCGGCCCGAAGCGCGAGCCGGTAGCTTCGCGTGCATCGGTGTCGCCGACACCGGCACCGGTATGAACGCGGAGACGCAGCGTCGCATGTTCGAACCATTTTACACGACGAAGGACGTGAGCAAGGGATCCGGGCTCGGGCTTGCTACGACGCACGGAATCGTCGCACAGCACAAGGGGTGGATCGAGGTCGCCAGTGAGCTCGGGAAGGGAACGACCTTCCGAATCTATCTTCCCGTGAGCGTGCAGTCGTCGAAGCGCGTGTCTGGCCCTGTCGTCGCCCCCATGCGGCGCGGTTCGGAGGTCATCCTCGTCGTGGAAGACGAAGCGAACATTCGCGTCATGGCATCACGCGCCCTCAGGCAACTCGGCTACGAGGTGCTCGAAGCGGTGAGCGGTGCCGAGGCACTTACGCTGTGGGAGACGGAAGGCGATCGTATCGATCTCGTGCTGACGGACATGGTGATGCCGGGCGGCGTATCCGGTGCGGACCTGAGCGCTCGTTTGCGCGCGGCAAAGCCCGAGCTGGAGGTCATTCTCATGAGCGGGTACAGCGTTGATCTCGTCGATGATGCCGAGGCGATTACGCGCGAGCGCCACTTTCTCAGCAAGCCATTCACCATCGCGGCCATGAGCGACTGTATCCGAGCGGCGCTCGACGGGATGGACACCGGCGTCTCGCCGCCGCGAGGCTGACGCCGACATGGAAGCCGATGTCATCATCGTCGGCGCCGGCCTGGCGGGACTCGTCGCCGCGGCGGAACTGACGGATCGCGGTCGCACAGTCATTGTCGTGGATCAAGAACCCGCGCAATCACTCGGCGGACAGGCATTCTGGTCCTTTGGTGGATTGTTGTTGGTCGATTCTCCAGAGCAACGTCGGCTGCGCATCCACGACTCGCTGGACCTCGCTCGCCAGGACTGGATGGGAACCGCGGGCTTCGACCGGGACGAGGACCTGTGGCCGCGACGGTGGGCGGAGGCGTATCTCGACTTTGCCGCGGGTGAGAAGCGCCCATGGTTGCACGCACAGGGCGTTCGCTTCTTTCCTGTCGTCGGCTGGGCGGAGCGCGGTGGTGGGTTGGCCGGCGGCCATGGCAACTCGGTTCCGCGTTTTCACATCACTTGGGGAACGGGACCGGGCATTCTCGCGCCGTTCATCAGGCGCACTCGCGACGCCGAGTCGCGCGGCTTGTTGTCGTTCCGATTTCGCCACCGCGTCAACGGCATCTCGACAACGAACGGTGTCGTCGACGGTGTCGAGGGTGATATACTCGCCCCAAGCGCGGCCGAACGCGGCGCAGCGAGCACGCGTGACGTCATTGGCGACTTCAGGTTCAAGGCGCAGTGCGTGATCGTCACCTCCGGCGGCATCGGCGGCAACCAGGAACTCGTGCGGCGGTATTGGCCGGCCCGCCTCGGAGTTCCTCCCGCGCGCATGTTGTCCGGCGTTCCAGAACACGTCGATGGTCGCATGCTCGCCATCGCTGAAGCAGCAGGTGGCCGCGTCATCAATCGCGATCGCATGTGGCATTACACTGAGGGCATTCAGAACTGGAATCCGATCTGGAAGCGACACGGCATCCGCATCTTACCGGGACCGTCGTCGCTGTGGCTCGACGCGTCGGGACGCCGACTCCCGCCGCCGCTGTTTCCGGGGTTCGATACGTTGGCGACGCTCGAGCACATCCTCGCCACCGGCGACGACTACAGCTGGCTCGTGCTCACGCAGAAGATCATCGAGAAGGAATTCGCGCTTTCGGGGTCGGAGCAGAATCCCGACCTGACTGGCAAGAGCATCCGTCAGGTGCTCGGACGCGCACTCCCGGGTGCGACGCCACCGGTTGAAGCATTCAAGAAGCACGGCGTGGATTTCGTCGTCGCGACGACGCTGTCGGAACTCGTGCGTGGTATGAACCGTGTGGCCGGAGAAGAGCGCCTTGGCGAAGAGTCGCTACGCAGGACGATACACGGTCGCGACTCCCAGTTCGACAATCCATTCGGCAAGGACGCGCAGATCACGGCACTCCGTGGTGCTCGCAGCTATATCGGCGACAAGCTGATCCGGGTCGCGAAGCCACACCGGCTCCTCGACGAGCGCGCAGGGCCGCTCATCGCGGTGCGCGTGTCGATTCTTACGCGCAAGACACTCGGCGGACTGGAGACGGACTTGTCGAGCCGCGTGCTCGGCGCGGATGCGTCGCCGGTACCTGGGTTGTATGCGGCAGGTGAAGTCGCCGGTTTCGGGGGTGGTGGCATGCACGGATACCGCGCGCTCGAAGGAACCTTTCTCGGCGGCTGCATCTTTTCCGGTCGGACAGCAGGGCGCGCCGCGGCCGAGGCGACTCAGTAACGCGCTCGGAAGCGAATCGGCAAGCGCATCGGCCCATGGACGTGCAGTGCGGGGCGTGGTTCCCACGGCTCGTCATCGGCGAGGCGGATGTCATCGAGCCGATCGAAGAGATCCGACAGCGCGACTTTCGCCTCGAGTCGCGCGAGTGGCGCGCCGAGACAGAAGTGAATCCCATGGCCGAACGCGATGTGGGGGTTCGGGTTACGCGCAATGTCGAAACGATCGGGCTCGTCGAAGTAACGCGGATCGCGATTCGCCGATCCGATCATGATGAGCACGAATTTGCCTGCTGGGATCGTCCGGCCGTGGAGCTCGACGTCGCACGTCGTTTCCCGGAACATTGCCTGGCCTGGCGAGCGGTATCGCACGACCTCCTCGATCGCTGAGGGCAGCAGTTCCGGCTGCCGCCGCAATCGAGCGAGTTGCTCTGGATTCTCGATGAAGGACAGCACGGCGTTGTCGATGAGGTTGGTCGTCGTTTCCGTCGCCGCCGAGAGTAGCAGTTGAAAGAAGCCGAGTAAGTCGTCGACAGAGAGTGGTTCCTCACCAACCTTCGCCTCGACGAGCCGCGTAATGAGGTCGTCCTTTGGTTCGGCGCGGCGCTGCTCCGCGAGCGTTGTGATGTAGTCGAGCATTTCCGCGCGGGCCGGCGCGTGCTCACGGATGACTCGTGCTGCCGCTTCGCCGCCGGCGATGCAGTAGCTCAGGTTGACGATCGCGTGGCTCCAACGGATGAACCGGGTTCGCTCCTCCAGCGGGATGCCGATGAGCTCTGCGATGACGAGGACGGGCAGCGGCGCGGCGTAGTCGGCAACCAGATCCATCGTGTCGCGCCCGGTTGCCGAATCGAGTAGCGTTCGCGAGAGCGCTCGCATTCGGGGCTCGAGTCCCGCGATGGCCCGCGGCGTGAATGCGCGCATCACGACGGCGCGGGATTGCGTGTGGCGTGGCGGATCCTGAAAGACCAGCCAATCCGGCGCGCGCCCCGTGGGCGGATGTACGACGGAGCTGAAGCTCTCGTGATCGTCCATCGCGCGCTTCACGCTGTCGTAATCGAACAGCATCCACATGTCGCTGCGCGGGTCGTGCAGCACGGGACTCGCACTGCGGACCTGCTCGTACCAGTGATAGGGATTGCGGCGGACGTCGTCCGAGAAGAAGAAGTTCATCATGTATTGGACGGTTGAAATGCACGCATGACGGCATCGACGGTGTCGTTCACGAGTCGCTCGTCGATTGCGTCGCCAGTGATGAGCCCACGAAATGCCATCGGGCCGCTGAGGAGATCGAGGATGAGGTCGATGTCGGAGCCGGCATGCAGGTCGCCCGCCGCGATGCCGTGCTCGACAACGCGCCGCAGCACGTTGCGCCTTGCTGCGACGAAGCCGCCGCGAAACGCCGCCGCGATCTGTGTACTTCGCGGCATGGCGGCAACAAGTGCCGTGAGCAACGGTGCAGTCGCGGGGTCGTTGTACATGCGCATGTTCTGATGTAAAACAGCGCGCAGCTGTTCACGCATGGAGCCATCACCTGGCGACGCTAGTGATACTGCGAAGTCCTCCAGCGCCTCGACCACGAGTTCTTCTTTCGTCGACCAGCGGCGGTACACCGTTGTTTTCCCAACACCGGCCTGCGCAGCAATGCCGTCGATGCTCGCCGCGTCGTATCCGACGTCGCGAATCACGCGAAACGCCGCCTGAAGGATGGCCGCGTGCGCCTTTGCGCTCCTCGGTCTTCCGGGCCTTTTTCCGTTCGGCTCCATGCGTGAATATTGACCACCCCAATTACGAAACGCAAGCGTATCGTAATTGGTCAGCGTCATTGCGGGCGCAGCCCAGAGGTCAGGTGTGGGATTGAGTACGAGATTCCTACTCGATCAACCGCCTCCTTCGGTGCGGCAGCGCTTCCGCCGCCCGCCATAGCTCACGGAGTTTGTCCTCGGGTAGCGCATGCCACTCCGTCGGTATCGGCGCGAGTCGCTTGCGTGCGTGCGCGGATTCGAATGCCAACCAACCGTCCGCGAGATGCGGGGTCAGCGCGATCCGAATTCCACGCACGCGACGACGATCGGCGACTCGGCGCTCACCTGATGTTGGCGGCTCGCCATCGCGCACGCGTCGTTCGGCAACTCGGCGCTCACCCCAGGAAGGGATGACGTCCCATACATTCCACTGAAGCTCGTCGTCATCGAGAAAAACGCGGTGGGGGCTCATCACCTGTTTCGTACGGCACTCATCGTGCCCAAGTGATGCGGGTCACACCACTTCCCTGCACGAGGTCGCCATGAACAAACGCATCAGGCGTAAGCGCATACGTGGTCTCTTACTCGCCGAGCTCGCTCACCGGTTTCACGAGCAGGCGGATGCCATCGCATGGCTCGAAACATCGCAGGCGGCGCTCGGTGATCGCACGCCTCGCGAGGTCATCGCGGCTGGCGACATCGAGGACGCGATTCTCCAGCTGCGGCAGGTGCCCGTCGCTGAATAACTACCAGAAACTGCAACTGCCAAGGAGCAGATTCTACGGATTCAACGGATAACAGCCGGATCAAGCACAGGGCTGGCGGATGAGACGCGAGGTCAGCCCGTCAGCATTCAAAATCGCGAGTGCTTTTGAAGACTACGGGTCGCGACTTGGTGCCACCCAGTCGGTCTCCTTCGCAGATCAAATCCGAAGAAATCCGTCGCATCCGTCAAATCCGCTCCTCGAGCTGTTCCCGCTGTTTCAATCCGCGCCCATCGAAAGCTTCACACCGCACGCTGCAGCCACGCGCCTCGCAGCGGGCGCTGACGGAAACAGGTCCCGCGCCGCCACAATGTGTGGCCGCGCCTTTTTGCAGTCACCACGCCGGCTGTAAGACTCCGCGAGCCGCAGGTGAATCCGGTAGCTCCCGGGATCGAGCGCGGACGACCGCTCGAGTACGCTGAGCTTCGAACTCGTCGAGTACATCGCCATGGCGGAGAGTTGCGTGCTGCTGCGCGTGATCGCGAGTGCCCCGAGCACGATCACGCCGGCAATGAGCATGACCCGCCGCGGCGCCGGAAGCTGAACGACGGCTCGCTCTCGCGAATGGGCCGCGAGCGCACCGAGTAATGACCATCCAACGAGCGCGGGAATCGGAAGCAACAACACCGCGTCGAACGTTCCGACCGTGACCAGAATGACGAGCGTCGCGAGAAACACCGCCGCCGCGAGCCTGGATTCGGTCGTGTCCTCGTCACGCAGTCCGCGAATACCATCCGCAAAGAGCGTAAGCATGGCGAGGCCGAGCAGCACGAGCGCTGGCACGCCGCGCTCGGATACGAAGGTGACCCAATCGCTGCTCGGCCACGGATTCGACGTCATCCCGTCTTGCCCGAGAGATGGGTCGTTGTCCGAGGCGAATCGCGGATACACGGCGGGCCAGTTACCGGGACCGACGCCAAGCAGCGGATGACGAAGGGTCATGCGCAATGAGTTGCCGTACTGAACGAGCCGGCCATGCCCGCTGCCACCCTTGTAGTTGACGATGCTCTGTGCCGTATCGAGATATGGGGAATCACTCTTCCAGTCGAGCGTGTTCGGAATCACCAGTGCCGCGCCTCCGCCGCCAACAGCCGCGAGGAAGAGAATCCCGAGTCGCCCGAGACGCACACTGCCGTCGCGCTTCCGCAGCGCGATCAGGCCTGCGATCGCCAACACCACGAGTCCGACGAGGAGCGCGAGCCACGCCGCGCGTGTACGTGAGAGCACGAGTGACGCGACGACGATCGCAATGCCACCACACCACCGCAGGAGTGCGCCATGTGAGGGCGCGCGCAGGCCACTGAAGAGCAACGCCGGCAGCGTGATGACGCTCAGGTGTGCCATGAAATTGCGATTCCCGAATGTGCCGCCAGGCGCGCGATTCAGGCTGAAGAACTCGGTGCGAACGCCGTAGGCCTGAAGGAGCGACGTGGCTGCGCCGATGACGCCAGCCAGCGCGAGTGCCGCGACCAGCGCACGTGAGTGGCCCGCACGCGAGAGGGCGCGCGCCGTCCAGAAGCACGCAGCGCCCGCGAGTGCCAGCGCGAGCGCGCGTCCTGCCAGCCACCAATTGGTTGCGAAGATCGCGGACAGCGCCGCCAGCAACAGCGCCCCCGCGAGCAACTGATCGACCCGAGACGCAGCGAGCCGCTTCGCTCGTGCCAGGCAGAGCACGGTGACAATCACGGCAGTCGCGTTCAGAACCAGCTCCTTCGGGACGAAGAACCGGTCCAGATCGAATGACTTGTACGGGGCCGACGCAAGCACGACCGCGATCGCGCCTGCTTGAAGAATTCTCAAGGCAACGAGCGACATCCGCGACGCTCCTGCGGCCTCCTCGGCGTGTGGCATCGTCATAATGCCGGCAGCGCCCACACTGCGCGCAGGCGACGGTACTCGTCCGCCGGCAGTTGAACCATCATCGGCCGACGGCTGTGGTCGAGCCACCGGACCAGTGATTCGAGCGCACCGGCGTCGAGCGCCGTGCATCCAGCCGTCGACGACGAGGGCCCGTTCCAGATATGCAGGAAAATGCAGGAACCTCGGCCACGCTCAGGTGGCTGCGCATTGTACCCGACGATCACGCCGAGCCGGTAAACGGGAATCTGGCGCATGTGTTCGGCGCTGGTCCAGTCAACGGCCTGAACGTGCGTGCGATCCACCACGGTGTTGTAATACTTCGAGCGCTCGTCGTCGACGCAGTCGCTGCCAGCTTGCAGTGACGCATAGGGCAGGCGCAGCCAGGGTAGCTCCGACGAGGCCGCGAACCCGAACGCTGTATCGAGTGGAAAGGCGCCCGCGGGAGACCGCCCGTCGCCCTCTCGCTTGACGGGATCGCTTGGCGTGGTTGCGAGCGCGCCATTGCCCCAGGCAAGTCCCGTGCGGCCAATGACGACCGGCACCTCGCCGTCGACGACGCGCCATGCTTTCGCCCTATCATCGCGCTCAAAGCGTCGCAGCGTACCCGCCGTGGCGTTCCAGCCGGGGGTCACGACGACGACCAGCTGTCGCGCGTCAGCGAGCGGTGCCGGGACCTGCGCGGGCAGCAGCGCTGGTGCGACGACACACGCAAGCACTCTCAGGAAGAATCGCATGCGCAAGTCTACGGAATTGCGACGCATTTCGCCTCCATGCGCCTGCAATTCGTGTCCACCGCTCATACGATGATGCGGTCGTGATGCGTGTAGACCGTAACGCGCGAGTCTCGCGCAAATCCCGCGAGGGTCATACCCGCATCATGCGCCATGCGGATGGCCAGTCCGGTCGGCGCAGATACCGTTGCGAGTAGCGGCACGCCGAGGACTGCTGCCTTCTGCACCAATTCGAAGCTGCCTCGGCTGGTCAAAACGACGAACCCTTCGTCTGCCCGGACCGGCGCGCGCGCGAGCGCACCGACGAGTTTGTCGAGCGCATTGTGTCGCCCGACGTCCTCGCGCACAAAGGCAACGGCGCCATCCGCGCTTGCCCAGCCCGCCGCATGCACGGCACCGGTGGCCTGATTCAGCGGCTGTCGTGTCGCCAGCTCGCGCATGGCTCTCGCGATCGCGGCGGCGGAGAACGACGCGGGCCGATCGATTCGCGGGAGTGCGCGCAGCACGTCTTCGACATCCTGCTTGCCGCAAATACCGCATCCCGTTCTGCCAGACAGTCGTCGCCGTCCCGGCGCGGTCGCGAGGGGCACCGCCGTTTCGATCTGGAGTTCAACGCCGCGGCTATAGCGCACCACGGTGATCGACGACAATGCGTCGGCAGAGTCGACCACGCCTTCGGTCAGCGAGAAGCCCACCGCGAAGTCCTCGAGATCATCTGGCGTCGCCATCATCACTGCGTGCGACACTCCGTTATACGCCAGTGAAATGGGCGTCTCCTCGGCGACCGTCTCGGCGCCGTCCGTCGCAGTAGTTCCGTCGATCCGAAGCGCGTGCACGGAAATCGAAGGCGTCGAGTAACCGAGCCGATCCATCGGTTTGGAGGAGTTAAGGTGCTGTTGTGTCGCAGTGGACCTCATTCTGCATCAGAGGCAGCCGTGCCCGCCAGCGACGAGATGCAGCGAGACGCGAGGCGACATGGACTGAAACAGATTAACGGGACAGTGAGAACGTGCGGTTTCCCCGCGGACTACGGCGTGCTGCGCCGGGCCCAAACGATTTGCGGGCAACGGATGCCCCATCTGAAGTCATACTCGGCGAGCTCTACGGGACGGAACGGCTCGCGCGGCACGGCCGCCACCTCGCGCGCTCCCAGCGCATCGTCGCGACGACGACACGACGTCGGCCACGAGGGAAAGGTCCGCTGCTCTCGCGGCTGGCGGCCACGGCACGCGTCCTCCGTGACGTGCACGAGTCTCTGGTGGCTGCCGCAAAGGAAGGCGTCGTCGTCAGCCCCGCGGGTGAATGGCTGCTCGACAATTTCTATGTTGTCAGCGAGCAGATCCGCGAGGTTCGCGCGACGCTGCCCAGCGGTTACTACCACGAGTTGCCAAAACTGGCAGGGCCAGGCCCTCTCGAGGGCTATCCGCGCGTCTACGAAATCGCGATCGAGCTCATCGCGCACACCGACGGGCGACTCGACGCGGCGCTTCTCGACCTGATCGTCGAGAACTATCAGAAGCTCTCGCGGCTCACGATGGGCGAACTGTGGGCCATGCCGGCCATGCTTCGCATGGGCTTCCTCGAGAACGTCCGGCACATGGCGATTCGCGCGCTCGACGACGTGCGCGACACGCAGGAAGCAGATCGGTGGGTGCGTCGAATGCTGGTGTCCGAGGACGTGGGCGCCTCCGCGTTGCGTTCGGTCCTCGATGAGCTGATCCATCATCCGCCGAGGCTCACGCCGGCGTTCGTGACGCGTTTTCTCCAGCAGATCCGGAGCCGGCGCGCCGACTTCACGCCGCTCATGTGGCTCGAGCAGTGGATCGCCGACGAAGTCATGAGCGTCGAGGAAGCGGTGCAGCGATCGACGCAGCACCTCGCGCTGACGCAGCTCGTGATGGCGAACAGCATCGCGAGCCTTCGATCGATTGGCGGTATCGACTGGCGTGAGTTCGTCGAGCGTGCGAGTGCAACGGAGGGCATGCTGCGCCGCGACCCGGCCGCCGCCTATGCGTCGATGACCTTTGGAACGCGAGACCAATATCGACACGTCGTCGAACACATCGCGCGGCGCGCCGAGCGCGAAGAGCATGACGTCGCCGAGGCGGCGATTCTTGCGGCCGCGGCGGCGGAGAAGTCACTCGGGCAGAGTTCTCGCGAGGCGCATGTTGGATACCACCTGCTCGGCGCCGGCAGAACGGCGCTCGAGCAGTCGCTCGGATATCGGCCGCCACTTCGTACCATGATCGATCGTGTGGCGAAGCAGAACGCGAGCCTCTTCTACTTCACGACCTTTGGCCTCGGCGTCGCCGGCTTTCTGACGCTCTTTCTTTCTCCATTAGAGGGGGAGGCGCGCGGAGCGATGGCCGTGCTCGCCGTGCTCCTCGCACTCGGTCCGGCTGCGGACGCCGCAGTCGCCGTCGTGAACCAGGTGGTGACGCTCCTCCTGCCCCCCGACAAGCTCGCTCGGATGTCCCGCGTCGCGGGCGTGCCACCGGAGGAGCGCACACTCGTCGTCGTTCCCATCCTCTTCGGTTCGGTCGAGGTCGTGGAAGAGGCACTCGATCACATCGAAGCGCAGTTCCTGGCCAATCGCGATCCGGAGATCCGCTTCGCGCTGCTCGGAGACTTCATCGATGCGAGCGGGGAACACATGCCTGGCGACGACGAGATCGTCGACGCAGCGGTGCAGGGTGTGCGCGCGCTCAACGCCACGTACGGCTCCGCTGCCGACGCGCTCACGATGCCGTTCTACTTCTTCATGCGCCCGCGTCGCTGGAATGCGGCTGATGCGGTATGGATGGGTTGGGAGCGGAAGCGCGGTAAGCTCGTCGAGTTGAACCGATTCATTCTCGGCAAGGACAAAGGCGCGTTCTCCACGATCGAGGGCGACCGTTCGTGGACATCATCGGTGCGGTACGTGATCACCCTCGATGCCGATACCATCCTGCCTCGCGACGCGGCCGCGGAGCTGATCGGGACGATGGCGCATCCGCTCAATCGTCCGCAGTTCAGTGCGGAGGCCGGTCGCGTCGTTCGCGGGTACGGCATTCTCCAGCCACGCGTGAGCGTTTCGCTCGCATCGGCCAACGGCTCTCGGTACTCCGCCATCTTCGCTGGACACCCCGGTGTCGATCCGTACACCACAGCGGTGTCCGACGTCTATCAGGACCTGTTCGGCGAAGGGACGTTCACCGGGAAGGGCATTTACGACGTTGCCATCTTCGAGCGCGCAACGGTTGGTCGCTTTCCCGAGAACGCGCTGCTCAGCCACGACCTGATCGAGGGTTCGTTCGCGCGCGCCGGGCTGGCGACCGATGTCGAGGTGTTCGACGACTATCCCTCCCGGTATCTGACCGCGACCCGCCGAATGCATCGCTGGATTCGCGGGGATTGGCAGTTGCTCCCCTGGCTGCTGAGCGACGTACCAGGAGCGGAGGGCGTGACGATCAATCCGTTGACGCTGGTTTCGCGGTGGAAGGTGCTCGACAATCTTCGGCGGAGCTTCTCGCCCATTGCGCTCTTTGTGTGGATAGTTGCCGGTTGGACCGTCCTCCCCGGTGCCGGCGCGCGATGGGTCGTCGCCGTGCTCGGCGCGATGTCCGCTCCATGGATGCTTCCGCTCGTTCTCGCGGCGCTTCGGCCGCCGCGCGGAGAATCCTGGCGCCCCTACTATGCTGCGTGGCTGCGCGATCTCTCGCTGGCGCTTCAGCAGCTCGGCATTGCCATCATCATGCTGCCGCATCAGGCGCTGGTGGCCGCCGACGCCATCGTGCGCACGCTCTATCGCGTGTTCGCGTCGCACCGGCACCTGCTCGAATGGCAAACGTCATCCCAAGTGGAGCGGACCGCGCATCTCGGTCGTGTCGCGGTGCTCCGGAGAATGTGGCCCGCCGTCGCGCTCTCCGTTGTCGTGCTGGTCCCGATGGTCGTTGCGACGCTGCGGCCAGTGCAGCGCGGCGGAAGCCTGCCGCTCCTGTTGAGCCTCGCGCTCTGCTGGCTCCTTTCGCCGGAAATCGCGCATCGTCTCAGCGTCCCGATCGTGCGCGCCGATCTCGAGCTGACCGCAGCCGAGCGTAGTACGGCCGTGCGCTGGGCGCGTGCGCATTGGAACTACTTCGAAGCATTCGTCGGAGCGGATACGCACTGGCTGGTTCCCGATAACTATCAGGACGTGCCCGAGCCGGTCGTCGCTCGGCGGACGTCGCCGACGAACATCGGACTGCAACTCCTCTCCACCGTGTCGGCGCACGACTTCGGTTTCATCGACGTGGAGGGGATGGTCGCTCGCCTCGAGCGCGTCCTGGACGCGATGGACCGGATGGCAAAGCTGCGCGGTCACCTCATGAATTGGTACGACATCTCGGACCTCCGGGTGCTGGAGCCGCCATACGTCTCCGCGGTCGATTCCGGAAACCTCGCGGGCCATCTGATTGCCGTGGCAGCCGCGTGCGAGGCGATGGCGCACGACGAACCCGTCTATCTCCAACGACTGTTGGATGTGACGCGGCGCGCGCGTGCGATCGCGATGGGAATGGACTTCACCCTGTTCTACGTCGAGCAGAAGCGGCTGTTCGCAATCGGTTACGATGCGCGCAGCGGAAAGCTCGATGCGGGGACGTACGACCTGCTTGCCTCGGAGGCGCGTCTGGCGAGCTTCATCGCCGTCGCCAAGGACGACGTGTCGGTCGAGCACTGGTTCCACCTCGGCCGCGGCCTGACGGCGACGGACGGAGGGACCGCGCTCGTCTCGTGGAGCGGAAGCATGTTCGAGTATCTCATGCCGGGCCTCGTCATGCCGTCGCGGCCGTACTCGCTGCTCGACCAGACGCATCAGGCCGCCGTGCGCCGGCACATCGCCTACGGCCGCTCACGTGGTGTGCCGTGGGGCGTGTCCGAGTCCGCGTACAACGTGCGTGACCGGCACGAGACCTATCAGTACCGCGCATTCGGCGTGCCCGACCTGGCGCTCAAGCGTGGTCTTGGTGCGGACCTCGTTATCGCCCCATATGCGAGTGCGCTGGCGCTCGCCGTCGATCCGCACGCGGCGCTGTTGAATCTGTCGGTGCTCGAGCAGCTTGGCGCGCTCGGTGAGCACGGGTTCTATGATGCGCTCGATTACACCAGGCCGGATGCCAACGGTACACCGGCGATCGTGCGCACGGTGATGGCGCACCACAACGGCATGTCCCTCGTCGCGCTCGATAACGCGATCCATCTCGAGCGAGGGCAGGGTATCTGGCAGCGACGCTTCCTGGGCGATGCGGCCGTGCGCGCAGCCGCCCTCTTGCTCGATGAGCGCGTGCCGCGACGCTATACGGCACGCCCGGCGCAGTCCGACGACGCCATCGATCCGCTCGTGCGCGCGCCACGCGCGCGCGTGGTCATGCGCGAGTTCGATACCCCAGACACTCCGGAGCCACAGATCGCGCTGCTCGGTGCACAGTCCTATTGCTCTCTCGTCACGAATGCCGGCGGCGGGTACAGCCGCTCTGGCGAGATGGAGGTCTATCGGTGGCGCGCGGACTCGACACGCGATTCCACCGGGCACTGGATCTACCTGCGCGACGTGACGAGCGGGCGGACCTGGTCGGCCGCGCACCAACCGACGTGTGCTCCCGCGACCTCGTATCACGTGTCGTTCGAGGCCGATCGCGTCGTGTTTTCACGCCTCGATGCGGGAATCGAAACGCGCACGGAAATCGTCGTGGTGCCACGTGAACGGACGGAGATTCGCCGCGTCACGGTGACCAACCGTTCTCGCGGTGATCGGGATATCGAGCTGACGAGCTATGGCGAGATCGTCCTCACAACGTCCGGCGCCGACCGCGCGCATCCGGCGTTCCAGAATCTCTTCGTCGAAACCGAGTGGGTTCCCAAGCAGTGCGCCGTGCTTGCGAGCCGGCGTCCACGTTCGGCCACGGAGAAGCGACCGTGGTGTGCCCACGTCGTTGCCGTCGGTGCCGAGTCGTCGGTGGTCGTCACGTGCGAAACGGATCGGGCGCGTTTCGTCGGTCGCGGGCGGTCGACCCGTGCGCCCAAGGCCATGGATACGAGCGGTCCCCTCTCGAATACGGCGGGCGCGGTGCTCGATCCCATCGTCGCGCTGCGCGCGCGGGTACACCTCGAACCCGGCCGCTCGTCGACCGTGGCATTCACGACGATCGTCGCCGACTCGCGGGAGGATGCATTGATTGCCGCCGACCGCCACAACGATCTTGGCGCGGCGGAACGTGCCCTCTCACTGTCATGGACGGTCGCGCAAATCGAGTTGCGCGACCTCGATGTGTCGCCCGAGGCCGCGGCGCTCTATCAGAATCTTGCGGCGTCCCTCATCCATCCGCGCGAATCGCTCCGCGCGCCACAGCAGGAACGCTTTGCGAATCAACGCCCGCAATCGGCACTATGGGCACACGGCATCTCCGGCGATTGGCCCATCGTTCTCGCGACGATCCGCGCTGAAGTCGGCTTGCCGAGCGTGCGCCAGCTACTCGTTGCGCACAACTACTGGCGGACCAAGGGCGTTCGAGCCGACCTCGTGATCCTCAATGCGAAGGAGCCGTCGTACATCCAGGAGCTTCAGGATCAGATCACGGCCATGGTCGTGTCATCATCCGAAGGAGGCATTCTCGAAGTGCCGGGCGGTGTGTTCGTGCGCCGCAGCGATGTCATGGCGGCGGAAGACGTGGCGATGCTCCGTGCGATGGCGAGCGTCCACGTGGTTTGTGACGGCGTCGGACTCGGCGAGATCGTCGCGGCGTCCATCGCGACGCCGAATTCAGCGCAGCGTACCGCCATGGTGCCGGTGACGCAGGTGCGCGACGCGTTCGTGCAGCCTCCACTGCCGGAGGGCAACGAATACGGCGCGCTCACCGCGGCGAACGACTACCGGATCGAAGTGGACGGAAGTCACGTGCCGCCTGGTCCATGGGCGAACGTTATCGCCAATCGCAACGGCGGCTTCTGCGTGACGGAACGCGGTGGCGGCTTCGCGTGGTCCGAGAACAGCTACTTCTACCGCCTCACGCCTTGGTATAACGACCCTGTGAGCGATCCACTGGGCGAGGTGATCTACCTTCAGGACGCGGAAACAGGACACGTGTGGAGTCCCACGCCGGGACCGTGGCCCGCTCGCGACGACGACGCCGGAGGTCCGGCGCCATACGATGTCGTCCATGCACCGGGCCGGTCGACGTTCACGCACGGGCGCGCGGGGATCACGACGCAACTCACCCTCGGAATGCCGAGCGAGGACCCCGTCAAGATTTCACGGCTGTGGTTGCGAAACGACGGCACGAGTGCGCGGCGGATCATTTTCACCAACTATGTGGAATGGGCGCTCGGTGCGGATCGAGTGCAGACGCGGCATCACGTGCACACGCGGCGCGACGAGCAAACCGGCGCAATCTTCGCCCAGAACTACTTCGACGCCGACTTCGCGTCGCAGGTGGCGTTCTCGTGGATCAGTGAGACAGTCTCGAGCGCGACAGGTGATCGAACATCGTTCCTCGGCCGTAACGGCGACCTGTCGAGCCCCGTTGCGCTCGGCTTCGAAGCGCTGAGCGAAACCATGGGCGCCGGATTCGATCCCTGCGCGGCGCTGCGCGCCACGATTCTGCTGGCGCCCGGCGAGGAACGCGAGGTGATCGTTCTGCTCGGCGCGACCAGAAATGCAGACGATGCCCGTTCATTGATCGAGCGATATGGCGCGCCGGCAAATGCGCGCGAGGCCGTAGCGCACGTGGTCCAACAGTGGGACGCGCGACTCGCCACGATTCGCGTGCGCACGCCATCTCCCGAGTTGGACGCGCTCGTCAACCGGTGGTCGCTCTATCAGGCGCTGGCCTGCCGAATGTGGGCACGCTCCGCCATCTATCAGTCGAGCGGTGCCTTCGGCTTTCGTGATCAGCTTCAGGACGGAATGGCGTTCGTTTACGCTGAGCCGTCAGTGACTCGCGCACATATTCTTCGTTCGGCGGGTCGTCAATTCCCCGAGGGTGACGTCCAGCACTGGTGGCACGAACCGAGCGGCAGCGGTGTGCGCACGAGATTCTCCGACGATCTCGCATGGTTGCCGTTCGTCTGCGATCACTACGTCAGGGTCACCGGCGACACGCCCATCTGGGACGAGACCGCTCCGTATATCACGATGCGCGAGCTCGCACCGCACGAGCACGAGATCTACGATCGTCCGCAGCCCTCGGACCGCAGTGGGACGCTCTACGAACACTGTGTTCGTGCGCTCGACCGCGCATGCACGCGCGGCGAGCGCGGTCTTCCGCTGATGGGATCCGGCGACTGGAATGACGGCATGAGCCGAGTCGGCGTGGAGGGACGAGGTGAGAGCGTGTGGCTCGCATGGTTTCTCATCACCACCCTTCGGCGCTTCGCGGACCACGCCGAGCTCCGGAACGACGCGGCCGTCGTCGATCGCTTTCGGCAGCGCGCAGACGAGTATGCCGCCGCAGTGGACCGCGAAGCGTGGGACGGTGCGTGGTATCGCCGCGCGTATTTCGACGACGGAAGCCCCCTGGGCTCGGCGAGCGAGAGTGAAGCGCAGATCGATTCGATCGCGCAGAGCTGGGCCGTGCTGTCCGGTGCCGGCGACCCCGCGCGTGCTCGGCAGGCAATGCAATCCGTGACCGAGCGTCTCGTTCGAGAGGACGCGCGCATGATTCTCCTGCTGACGCCACCCTTCGACCACACGCCGCACGATCCCGGGTACATCAAGGGGTACCTCCCGGGCGTTCGGGAGAACGGCGCGCAGTACACGCACGCGGCGCTGTGGACCGTTTTCGCCGCGGCGGCGTTGGGTGACGGCGACTTGGCTTTCCACCTGTACGACCTGCTGAACCCTCTCACGCACGCCCGGACTCGAGCCGAGGCGGAGCGCTATATCGTCGAGCCATATGTCGTGGCCGCCGACGTCTATGATACGGCCGGCCATGTGGGGCGCGGTGGATGGACGTGGTACACGGGCTCCGCGAGTTGGAGCTATCGCGCGGCGATCGAGGGGATCGTCGGATTCACGAAGCGAGGGAACACGCTGTCGTTCGCGCCGTGCATTCCGAAAACGTGGCCGGATGTCGGCCTCGACTACCGGCACGGCACCGCCAACTATCTGGTACGAATCGAGAATCCAGCGGGTGTATCGACGGGCGTTGCTTCGGTGACGGTTGATGGTGTTGTGATGCCGGATGGGGTGATACCCTTGGCGGACGATGGCCAGGAGCATCACGTCGTCGTGGTGCTCGGCTGATACAGTAGCTACCGTCTTCTACCGCAGAGGGCGCGGAGGAGCAGATGCACGCAGAGGAGAAGCGAAACGGCTGAGTGCAACGAAGCGCCTGCGCGAGTTGTTGCGCCCTCCCGAATGGAACTCTTGCGCCCTGTCGTCGATAGTGGATAGCACGACTATGAGCGACCAACCCTCCGCGTCCTCCCGTGACGACGAATTCGCCCGCATCGCACTCCCGTTGCTACCGGTAGTGGCCCGAGTTGCCCACTCCCTCACGCGCGATGCAGCCGAGACCGAAGACCTGGTCCAGGATACCTACCTCAAGGCGTTCCGTCACTGGCACACCTTCGAGCCCGGAAGTGATTGTCGCCGGTGGCTCTCGGCGATCTGCCGAAACACCTTTTTCGCACAACGCTCGCGCCAGCGTTGGGTCACCGCCGTGGGGGACGATCAGGAGCTGGAGACCTTTGCCGCGGTGAGTCTCCACAAGCTGGCCCGTGAGCAGGGTGTCGAGGACATGTTTTCTCGCGTCGATCTCGCGCCGGCGATTCATGACGCGATCGACCGGCTGGAGCCGCTCTTCCGCGACGTCGTACGACTCGTCGATGTGCAGGAGCTCCAATATGATGAGGCGGCCGAAGTACTCGGTGTTCCAATTGGAACGGTTCGCTCCCGGCTCTATCGGGCGCGGCGCCAGCTCCAACAAGCGCTCGTGCAGTATGCGATCGACGCGGGCTATGCCGTCCGAACTCTCTCACCTCCGTCCCACGCGGGTTCATGACCATGGCGAATCCCGAATCATGCCGCGAAATCGTCCGCCAGCTCTGGCCGTACCTGGATGGTGTGCTGCCGGATGAGTGGCAGGCGCGCGTGGCGAAACATCTCGAGGAGTGCGATGCCTGCCGGTCGCACTACGACTTCGAGCGCGCCTTCCTCGATGCCATACGCCTCGCGAATGACGACGCCGCCGATTTTGCTGCGCTCCGCTCCCGGGTCGTCGCGGTGCTCGCGTCCGAGGGGATGGACATAGTATGATGCGTGACCGAACGCGTGCCGCGTACGGAATTCTCCATCTCGCCGGGGGCGGTCGCGAATGACGGAACTCGTCAAGCGGAATCACTGGGTTGTTCGCCTCACGCACTGGGTCAATGTCGTGGCGATCATCGTCATGGCCGGTAGCGGCATGCGCATCTTCAACGCGCATCCGGCCTTTGCGCGCCCGGGGGAGCACTTTCCGCTGAACCCGTGGGAGGGACACGCGATTCCGAAGTGGCTCACGTTCGGCGCATGGCTCGGCGGCGCGAGGCATTGGCACTTCGCCATGATGTGGTTGCTCGTGGCGAATGGGCTCCTCTACATCGGCTTCCTGTTTCTGCACGGCGAGTGGCGCGACATCATGCCGCGCCGCGGAGACGCGCGCGACGCGATCGAGATGATCAGGTTTTACCTGTTCGTGCGAAAGGATCACCCGCGGCAAGGAAAGCACAACGCGCTCCAGAAGAGCGCGTACTTCGCCATGTCCGTGCTTGGCATCGTGCTCGTTCTGAGTGGCCTCGCCATCTGGAAGCCGGTCACGCTCGGCTTCATCACGGTACTGTTCGTCAACTACAAATGGGCGCGCTTCGTTCATTTCGTGGCGATGTCGCTGCTCATCCTGCTCGCCCTCGTGCATGTCTTCATGGTCTTTGCCGTCGATCCGTATGCGCTCCGGTCGATGATCACCGGCTGGTACAATCGCGCCAGGTCGCCGGAAGCACGAAATGCCCGTCCGTTGTACCATCTCTTCGGGCCAGGCCCCACAAAGCGCGACGTGAAGGCACCACATCCATGAACATCGACCGCCGCCGTTTCATCAGCGTGAGTGCCGCGTCGCTTTCGACGACACTGCTCACCGCATGCAATGCCAATCCGGAGAAAGCCGCAACGCTGCTCGCGCTCGCGGAGCGGAAGAATGAAAGCGTCGAGCGCGGTCTTTTCCGGCACGACGCCATGGATCGCGTGCCCGCATCCGCCAAAGTGGCGGGTAACAGCTTCCCCAAGTACTACATCTCGGAACGCATGCCCGTATGGGACCAAGCCATCAATGGGATTTGGCGGCTTGAGGTCTCGGGCGCCGTAAGAACGCCGCTATCCCTCTCGCTCGACGATCTCATGAAGCTGCCGAGCGTCACGCAGAAGGTCGATCACTTTTGCGTCGAAGGCTGGAACGCCCGCGCGACATGGAGCGGCGTGCGCGTCAGCGAGCTTGCTCGCCTGGCGGGCATCACCGATGACGCACAATTCGTCGACTTCGCAAGTTTCGACAAGGGCTACCACGAGAGCTGGGACATGAAGAGCGCCATGCACCCGCAGACCTTGGTCGCCTACGGAATGGACGGGCACTTCCTCGGCCCAGGCCATGGTGCGCCAGCGCGCGTGCATTCCCCGGTGAAGCTGGGTTACAAGAATACGAAGTACCTGACGAAGGTCGTCTTCATGCCGACGCGAAACGGCGGCTACTGGAGCGATCTCGGATACGAATGGTACGGCGGCACGTAATGGACGACACGGTGGAACGCCCCGAGCCGCGCTGGCCCGCGATGCTCGCGGCGCTCTGCGCCGTCGCGCTGCATTTCGCGCTGCCTGCGCCGATGCGTGTGGGGCCGCCCTGGGTGCTGGCAGGCGTGGTTGGCGCGCTTGTGCTCGCCGCCGCGGTCGCACGCCGCAAGCACATGCACCGGGCAAACTCCGTCGCCGCGTATGCGATCCTCGCCGTGCTGACGATCGGTCTGCTCGTGGGGGTGGCCGCGCTCATCCGTGCGCTCGTGCAGCACAACCAGCATGGTCAGCCCGACATCTCCGCCGCCGAAGTCCTGTCCGCCGCCGCCGTGCTGTGGACGACAAACGTCATCGTGTTCGCCACACTCTACTGGCGACTCGACGCGGGCGGCCCGAATGCCCGCGAACGACGCGAAGCGCACACCGAAGGCGCGTTCCTCTTTCCGCAGATGACGTTCGACGCACCCTCAGGATCGGACAACACCATCGCCGAGGAGCAGGGGTGGCGTCCCCATTTCGTGGACTACTTGTTCGTCGCGTTCAACACGAGCACCGCGTTCTCGCCGACGGACGCACCGGTTCTATCGAAATGGGCCAAGCTCGCGATGATGGTGCAGGCAATCATCTCCTTCACGACGGTCGTGTTGATCGCAGCCCGCGCCGTCAACATCCTCTAGCGGCTGCGCGGTATCAGTCCTCCGATCGCCTCGCCGGTGCTGGCGGTACCTTCACCGCTCGCATGCACCACCGCTCGAGTTCGAAGGCAGACATCGTCCGCCAATCGGGCGGGTATCCAGTGAGCCGGCGCTTGTCACCATCGGCGGACTCGAACACGAGCCAACCACCTACCCGGCGATCGTGTTCGAGCAGTCTCGCCAGCGTGCCCGTCAACGACGGACTTCCGATCTCACGGACAGTCCAACTCAACCCAACGGCATCCACAAAATCACGCGAGTGAACGGGCTCGGGCATCTCGATGACAGGCAGGAGTTCAAGCAGACACGACAGCGCGCCAAAGATATTGTCGTGCCGCCCGTCTCCGCGCCAGTCCAGCGCCCCGTTCGTGATCCTACTGGTACTGGATATAGAGCGGACGGGGGTTGAGCCGCAGGACCTCGAGCGGGGTCATCAGCTTGTCGCCCTTCTTCGTATCGTTGTGATAGAACAGCTTGAAACCCGTGAACTGCACAGGCTCGGCTTTCACGTAGTCATGGTACGAGTCGAACTTGAGCCATGGCGGACCCCACCCGTCCATGTCGATGACGACCTGCGCGTACGGCGTCGGCTTGATCTCCCTCGCGTTCGTGATCATGGGCCGCGTGAAGCGGTGGACCACCAGAATCTTCGGCGGGAGGTTCTTCGACCGCGCAATCTCGTCGAGAAAATTCACCGCCCAATTGATGTCCTTGGCGTCGAGCGTCCCGATCTTCCGTCCCGGAGGAACTCCCGACGTTGCCATGGCGAACTCGGGGTCGATTCCGAGGTGCACGTCCGGATTCTCGAGAAATGCGCGAAGACGCGGGACCTCAGCCTGCACGCTGCTCTTCCCAACCTGCACATCGAGGAAGAGCAAACCCTTTTTCGCCTTGATCCAGGAGTAGATCTCCTTGACCATTGTATCGCGATGCTGAAGCCGGTAGAGGCCGTTCTTCCCGGGCTCGCCCTGCGCGACCGTTACGATCAGGTGGAGCGCCGGTATGACAGGATGCGAGGGATCGGCCTTCGCCCAGCGTGCGACCTCCTTGTCCAGCATCGCGAGCATTTCATCCTTCGGGTATTCACCGAGCACGCCCATTTTCTTCGCGAGTGGGTTGCCGTAGTACGCGACAACGCGGTTCGCAGGGAAAACTGCACCGGGCGCCGAAGGAGGAAGCTTCACGGGCCACAGCTTGTCGAGCGCACTGTCAGGCTTGGTCATGCTCGCGAGCGCGACGCTGTCCCGATGGGAGCGACTGGGCGTCTCACCAGTACCAAGGGGGCCGTCAGGCGTCGTCGCCGGCGTTGCGGCCGGACGCGACGTATCTCGCGCAGGTACCGCCGGAAGAGCTACCTGCCCAGCGGACGTTTGTGCCGAGGCGCTGTCCCGCGGGATGGAATCATGCGGGGTTCCCGGCGCACTGCCTCCAGCGCTCGATTGGACGTTCTTGTCGGCGCAGCCCGAGAACATCAGTGATGCGGCGAGGAGTGCAGTTGGCGCGATGCGCCGCTCGAGAAACGGACGAAGCTGGTACACGACGATGTTGGATGATCGGTGAGTTGAGGCCGCCACGTCGACGGCGTGCGCGGATGCTAGCAACCGTATGTGCAAGCACCAAGCCCATCCGACGAAACTCCGCATTCCTCGGACGAGAACGGTTGACGAATCCCCGCGACGGCCCATAGCGTTCATGCATGTCTGATTGTCAGGGCGCCTCGAAGCCGGGGTGCGCGCTCACCTTGCTCCTCCTCGACGCCGCGCGCGCCGTGGAGGCACGTGCCGAAGGAGCGCTCGCGGAAGTCGGCCTGTCGCTCGCAAAGCTCGGCGCACTACGGCACCTGGCGCTTGCGGCCGAGCCCCTCACCCTGACGCAACTCGCGGAACGCCACTGCTGCGGGAAGTCGAACGTCACGCAGCTCGTCGATCGGCTGGAGGCCGACGGCTACGTCGCGCGGGCTCCGGACCCGGAAGACCGCCGGACGATTCGCGCCGAACTGACAGGCGCTGGCCGCGCCGCTTACGAGCGCGCGAGCGTCCTGCTCGCACAGCACGAACAATCACTCGACCGTCGACTCGGCGAAGTCCCGCGGGCCGAACTGGCGCGGCAGCTTCGTGCGCTTCGCGAAGGCTAGGGAAAGCGCTCAAAGCACCTGCCGTTCGCGATGCTGATCTGATTACTTGAAGGCATGTCACACCAGCACCACCACGGACACGACCACGGGCATCACCATCATCACGGCGATGGTGACGGCGGCAGCGCTCGGCGGCTGACGATTGTGTTGGTGTTCACAGCCGTCTACACCGTCGCCGAGGCGATTGGTGGCTGGATGTCACACTCGCTGGCCCTCATCGCCGATGCCGGCCACATGTTGTCGGACGTGGCCGCGCTCGGACTCAGCCTCTTTGCCGCGTGGATCTCCCGGCGTCCGCCCACGCCGGCGCGTTCCTATGGTTACCACCGCACCGAAATCCTCGCGGCGCTCGTGAATGCCTCGACGCTCATCGCCATTTCGATCTGGGTGTGCGTGGAAGCCTACCGGCGTCTCCACGAGCCGCCGGATGTCGCGGGCCGCATGGTCATGGCCGTCGCGTTCGGTGGCTTCGTCATCAATGTCGCCGGAATGTTAGTCCTCAGCGGCGGACGCCATGCCAACCTCAACGTTCGCGGCGCGTGGTTGCATGTGGCGACGGACGCCCTCGGCAACATCGGGACGGTCGCGGCCGGAGCGGCCGTCGCCTATCTGGGCTGGCGGTGGGCCGATCCGATCGCATCGGTTCTGATCGCGCTGCTCGTGTGCTGGTCCGCCTGGGCACTGCTCAGGGAAAGCCTCGACGTTCTCATGGAAGGCACGCCGCGCGGTGTGCAACCAGACCACGTGCGCGATTCGCTCGGTGGCGTGGAGGGCGTGTCTGCCGTGCACGACCTCCACATCTGGTCGATCGCCAGCGGCCGCGTGGCATTGTCGGCGCATGTGGCGGTGGACGGCTCGCGCCCAGACCGTGAAGTGCTTCCGGATCTGTGCGCGGTGTTACGCGAGGTCTATCGCATCACGCACGTGACGCTCCAACTCGAGAGCGAGTGCACTGCGCACGAGGCGATGCACGCGTGATGGGGCGCGTCTAGGGCCGCGTTGGCGTGAGCCGTATCAGCGGTCGCTTGGCGGGCGATTTCCTTGCTGGCTTCCGGGCCGATTTCTTGAGTGGTTTCTTGACGACAGTTGCTGCGGGTGCCCTCATCGGCGAGAGGGGCGCGGTCACCGTCGCCGGCGGGGCGGGTGTCGGGGACGTGGGCGGCGCCGCCGGCTTCTGCACGACGTCCCCAGCGCTGGTTCCATTCGTCTGGCCGAACAGGCCCGCGATGAATGGCTTCGCCATACACTCGTAGAAGCCACGACCGTTGCAGATCGATTTCGCAGAGCCCTCGACGAATTTCTGCACTTTGTTCGGATACGTGTGGCAGCGCGGCGTGTTCGTGCCGCGGACGCAGCCGTTGTAGCGGAGCAAGGCGGTCTTCCAATTGACCTCCTTCGTTCCGCCTCCTTTCACCTTCGGACGGAAATACTGGCTCAGGATGAACACGCCGTACTTCACGTTTGTCGAGTCGGTTGCGAGATCCTTTCCGAAGAGCGCCGTCATTTTCTCGGTCAGCCACACCTTCGGGTACACCTGCATGAGCCCGACCGCGCCGACATTCGATGTCGCCTTCGAAATGAACCGTGAATTCTCAGTGAGCATCACGCCAAAGACGATCGCCGGCGAGATTCCGCGCACGTAGGCCTCGCGCACCGCGAACTCCGCGATCGAGTCGGCGCGCGCCGAGTCGACCTGTTTCAGGCGCATCACGTCCTCGTAGAAGTTCCGCTTTTCCTCCTGAAACTGCGGCGTTGCCATCAAGCGGTCGACGTTTTCGCTGTGTGCACTATCGCGCGGCGAGAGTACCGCAGCCACCTCGGGCGCGTGCTTGCGGAGCTCCTCGCCCAGCGTGCCACTCGTCGAGTAGATCGGCCGTGTATTGACGAACGCGTAGACGATGACGAGGAGGAGGACGACGACGGCGCCGATCGATCGCAGGATGAACGCGAGCGACGACGAGGTCTTTTTCGCGCCGCGGCGGTCGTTCCCATCACTTCGCTCGCGACGGTCGCCCGCGTCTCGACGCTTCCCCGTGACGTCCGGCTCGGTCACGGCCCCTTAGCGGAAGATGTGAAAGTGGCCCAGTAGCCACCACAGTACGACGAAAATGAGCACGGTGCTGAAGCACCCTCCGCCCAACTTCCGGGCGCCGTATCCCGCCGCCACGCCGCGCAACAACTTGCTCATCGCATCCGCTCCGATCGGTGTGGACCCGGTCGAAGTGCAGGAGCCGTACCCAAGCGCAAGCCGGCGCCGCTGCGCGGCGCTTGACGGCCCGCGCAGCGCTACGCGCGCGCTTGACAGGTCGCCAGCGCTTCGCGCACGTCCGTCAGGTTACGGCTTTTCCTCTATCTGTGGCGCGACTCCAGAGGCGGACGGCGCAGAGTCTGCCGGCTGGGGCATCTTGAAACGCATTGGATCGACGTTCCGGCCATTGACCTTGACTTCATAGTGAAGGTGCGGACCGGTCGTCAGTCCACTGGATCCGACGGTCGCAATGAGCTGTCCGCGCTTCACTTCGTCACCCTCGCTCACCAGGATGAGGCTGCAATGCGCGTATCGCGTCGTGATGCCACCGGGGTGTTCCATCTCGACGACCTGGCCATACGCGAGCTTGTAACCGACGAACGTCACGCGCCCTGCGGCCGGCGCCGTGATGCGCGTGCCGTACGGAGCGGCAACATCGACGCCAAGGTGGGGCCGGACCAAGCCGAGAATGGGGTGCTTGCGCCCCCAGGAAAAACGGCTGGCGATCGCGCCGATGACGGGAAGCCTTTCGATGATGCTCCGCGTCTCGGCTTTCGACGGCATGGCGGCTTTTCGCGTCGCTCTTGAGAGCGCCAACTCACTCCGCCGCCGTTCGAGGAACGCGGCTCGGCCCTTGTCCGTTCCCGCGCCGCTCGCGGCGATTGAATCGCGCGTGAATTCCGCGGATGCCGCCAGCGTTGCACGCGCCTCGTTGAGCGAATCTTCGGTTGCAAGGAGTCCGTCGCGCAGTGCGGCGGCTTCCTCAGGTGAAATGACGTTTTCTTCGGCGCGCAGGGCGAACGCGATGGCCGTCACGTCGGCAATGGCAAGCAGGACGAGGACGCCAATGGCGCCGAAGACCAGCTTGGCCTGCCAGCGCGCCACGTTGAACGTCCGCGTCCGCGCACCAGGCGTCGGTGGGACGAGCAAGAGCCGCCAGGGCCGGTCCGCCACCGGCGTGGCCGGCTTGAACCCGTCGCGCCTGATGACGTCGGACGGCGTCGCCGCAACCACCGTTTTTCCGTGAATCGGAATGACGTCGGCGCCAGGTGCCTCTGAGTCCGCGACGGGCGCCGGAACGGGCGCCAATCCGCGCTGCGACAACTTCGACCACGCCACGATTACTGCTGACCCGAGTGCGCGCTATGCGCGGCGATTTGTCCTGGCTTCGCAGCGGCCGCAGGCGCGCGCATTTCGACGTGGCCGTTCACGACGCCACCCTCCTGAATCAGTACGACCTGCGACGTGAGATCACCCGTCATGATCGCGGTCGGCTGCAGCTCCACGCGTTCCATTGCGCGCACGTTGCCGTTCAGCGTCCCACCAATGATGACTTCGCGCGCATGCACGTCGCCGGACATGTTGGCCCCGACGCCGAGGACGACGGTATCCGCTTTCCGAACATTGCCGATCAGCCGGCCGTCGATGCGCAGCGACCCATCAGTTTCGATGTCGCCGGTGACGGTCAGCTGACTGTCGAACAAGGAGTAACCAGTGCCCGGAGGGGTGGGCGTGGCGCTCGAGCGCCGGGAGAGGAGGCTCATCAAATGCTCCAGCGAAGGACAACGTGGCGAACACAGCGGCGGTCCGCGCGATCAAACATTGGAGGTTGCCCCCCGAGTACGCCAGACGTGTGGGCACTAAAAAGTGTAACACCGGGCAAGATTGTCCGAATTGGGGCCGCTGACCTCGGTTCGTGGCACGGGGCGTGCCTTTCAGGGTAGGAGTACCCTCGGCCATTTGGTCGATCACATTTTGGAGGAATTATGCGCCACGTCATCAAAACGATCTTTCTCGCCCCCGCGTTGGTGCTGGCGGCGGCCTGCAGCAAGGACAAGCCGGTTGATTCTTCGCTGAGTAACGATCTCACGCTGGCGGCTCAGGCGCGGCAGACCGCGACACTGGATTCCATCTCGGCCGTCGAGCGTTCGAAGGCGGCGGCGTTGGCCGCAGCGCCGGCCGCACCGGTTCGGACGTCCACGGCCCCCAGGCGCACGACGACCACACGACGTGCGTCGTCGGGTGGCACCACATCGTCCAGTGGCGGCACGGTGGCGTCAGAGGGGCGCACGGTGACGGAGAAGAACACCAAGCGTGATGCGATGATCGGTGCCGCGGCTGGCGCCATCATTGGCGCGACGACCAGTCGCGACAAGGTGAAGGGAGGTATCATCGGCGGTGCGGCGGGCAGTTTCGCCATTCTCGGCGGTGCCGCTGCGGTC
>JAZJZK010000010.1:0-102509 GCA_040389905.1 Gemmatimonadota bacterium
TCGTCAGCATCACGAACTACGGCGCCTTCATCGAGCTCGAGCCGGGCATCGAAGGTCTGGTGCACATCTCCGAGATGAGCTGGACGCGCAATGTCCGTCACCCGTCGAAGCTCGTCAGCATCGGCGAGACGATCGAGGCGGTGGTGCTCAAGGTCGATCCGAACGAAGAGAAGATCTCGCTCGGCATGAAGCAGACGGAGCAGGATCCCTGGGTCGTGCTTCCGCTCAAGTACCCGGTCGGTACGCGCATCAATGGCAAGGTTCGCAACCTCACGAGCTTTGGTGCGTTCGTCGAGATCGAGCCGGGCATCGATGGCCTCATTCACATCTCCGACATGAGCTGGACCAAGCGCGTCCAGCATCCGTCGGAAGTCGTGAAGAAGGGCGACGCGGTTGATGTCGTCATCCTGAACATCGACAGCGAGAACAAGCGCATCAGTCTCGGCCTCAAGCAGGCAGAGGAAGATCCGTGGCTCCGCATCGGCGAGAACTATCCGGTCGGTACGGAAATGCGCTCGCACGTCGTTCGCCTGATGGACAAGGGCGTCGTCGTCGACATCGGCAACGACATCGAGGGCTTCGTGCCCATCTCGCAGCTCACGCTCGACGGCAAGCCGGTCAACAGCCCGGCGGACGTCGTGTACGAGATGATGAACCTCGACACGCGCGTGCTCGAAGTCGATCCGATTCACCGTCGCATCGTGCTGAGCGTCGTCGGCATTCCCGAGGAGCAGCCGCCTCGCCCGGAAACGCCGTCGAAGATTCACACGGAAGACGAGCTCGCGGTGGAAATTCCGATGGACATTCCGCTCGACGTGCTCGACGACTGATCCAGTTGGGATGTGAATACAAAGGGCCGGCTTCGGAAATCGAAGCCGGCCTTTTTGTCACCCCGAGCGCACCACACGCTCGGTGTGTCGCCCTTGAGCGAAGCGAAGGGCCTGCACATCTTCTCGCTCGGATCTTAGTGCTTTGTCCAGATCGCAATCGCGGCGCAAACGTCCCCACGCCGCCACTTGACCGGAACGGATGCGGCATCCGGGTACGTCTCGATCGCCAGGATGTCTTGCATCGGCACCACTCCGGGCACGGCTCGAATACCATCGGGAATGAGATCCTCGTCGACATAGACAACCATGTGCTTATTCTTCGCGTCCGGTTCGCTGCAACCACGTGCGCGTACTTCCCTCCATGGATCGTATTGAAATCCCCGCGCCAATCGCACGACCTCACTCGGGATCGTGGCCGTCGCCATGAACGGACCTCCAGCAAAGAACTGCGTGCCGCGTGACAGCCTGCCGCGTTCCGCGATCTCTCTCAATACCTTGGCATTCCTGCCGAGCCTCCCCACAACGTTGACCGCCTCCAGGAGCTGCACCGGCCGGCCAATCGTCACTAGCACTGATCCGGCGCCGTCGATGACATCGACCAACGCCGCCTGTGGCTCGTAGCCAATCGCGCGGATCTCCAACGCCCAGGTCCCGGCCGGCACGCCGGTGAGCGCGAACGCTCCATTCTCCACCGGCGCCTCCACGTCCAGTGCGGGAATGACCGCGCGTCCAGAGGCAACGCTCGAGCCGTCAGGGTGCTGCACTCGGCCGCGGAGCACATTCCCACTGCGCACCGTGGACATCTGCGCCAGGCTCACGTCGCGGCGAAGAAGACCGTCTCGCGACACTGTGACGTCCCCGAACACAGCCCAGTAGTCCGCCCGCTCCACAAGAAGCGTCAAAGGCGCATCCCCCGGCACGCCACAGACGAAGTACGTCCCATCGTCGGCGACGCGCGACGTTGCGCGCTGCGGCACCGTACGCAACTGCTGCTTCACGGACTGGACTTCCACCCAGCCGACCGTCACAGACGCGCCGCGAAGAGGCAGCCCCTGAGCGGCGTCGAGCACCAGCCCAGCGATCACACCATCATCCACGGCACTTGAGGGACAGCGTTGCGCGCGCACACTCGCGCCACTCGGAATCGCGAGATCGACCACCAACGTGGTGTCCGCATCGATGCGAAAGGTGCGAACCGGCGACTCGAGGCCTAACGCAGCGAGCGCAGCGTGCTGGAAGCCGATGAGGAAGTCTCCGCGCACGAGTCCGGACACGCGAAATCGTCCCGTTGCATCCGTAATGCCGCTGGTCGTCGTTGATACAAAGGGGCTGCCCGTCGAGTCGACCCTGACGATCTGGACGACGGCACTTGCCAGTGGCGCTTTCGCAACGGAATCGAAAACGACGCCTGTCACGGCAAATGGCCGGACGGGCTGTTGCGCCATTGCGGACGTCGTCACCAACACAACGCCAACGAAGCGGAAGACGAGTCGCGTGATCACTCAGTCGTGCTCGCCCTAGTGCTTTGTCCAGATCGCAACTGCCGCGCACACATCCAGGTGTCGCCATTTCATCGGCACGGACATAGCATCCGGATAGGTCTCGATCGCCATGATGTCCTGCATCGGGATCGTCTCCCAAAGGTCGTCGATCGAGAGAAAGTCGTCGACATAAACCGCCATGTGCTTTCCCTTCAAGCGGCTGCCACTCAATCCCGGTTCGGCGCAGCCACGAGGACCTGAGCTGAACCCCGCGCCAATCTTATGACTTGGCTCGGCAGGAACGCCGTCGCCATGAACGGGCCGCCCGCGAAGAACTGCGTGCCGCGAGACAGCCTGCCGCGTTCCTCGATCTCCCGTAATACCTTCGCATTCCGGCTCAACCGCCCTATGACATTGACCGCCTCCAACAATTGCACTGGTCGACCAACTGTCACCAGTACCGTTCCAGCGCCTTCAGTGACGTCGACGAGCGCCATCTGCGGCTCATAGCCGATTGCGCGGACCTCGACCGCCCACGTGCCAGCCGGGACCCCCGGCAAGAAGAATTCTCCGTTCTCGACGCTCGCCTCCACATCCAGCGCGGAAAGCACCACGCGGCCGCTGGCGAGGGTCGTTCCATCAGGGTGTTGGACTCGGCCGCGTAGCACGCTGCCGACGCGCACAGCCAAGGTATCCACGAGGCGCACGTCGCGTCGAAGAAGGTCGCCGCGGGCGACAGTGACCTCTCCGAACACATCCCTGTAACCCGGCTGCGACACGACGAGAGCTAACGGTGCGTCGCCGGGCAGGCCACAGACGACGTACGTTCCATCCTCTCCCACTCGTGCCGTCACTCGCTGCGGGACTGAGCGCAGCTGTCCCTTCGCGCTCTGCAATTCCACCCAGCCCAAGGTCACGGACGCGTCGCGAGCAGGCGCTCCCAGGGCAGCATCGAGTATCAGGCCGGTGACCATCCCGTCGTCGGCGGCACTCGCAGGGCACCGCTGCGCGCGCACAGTCGAGCCACTTGGAATCGCAAGATCGAGCGCGAGCGTCGTGTCGGAGTCGATTCGAAAGCTCCGCACCGGCGACTCGAGTCCCAACACCACAAGCGCCGAGTGCTGGAAGCCAATGAGGAAACTCCCCCGTCGAAGGCCGGCCACGCGAAATTGTCCAGAGGTGTCCGTAACGCTCGTGCTGGCCGTTGCCGCCAAGGCGCCGCCCGCAGAGTCGACCATGATGACCTGGACGACGGCCTTCGCCAACGGCCGCTTGGCAATGGAATCGAATACGATTCCGCTCACTGCCGCCTGTGGCGCCGGTCCCTGCGCTGATGACGCACCGGACAGCGCTGCAACGCCAAGGGACCACCAGAGTCTCGTCTTCATGCGACGAATATGTATACAATACGGTCGACACGCGCAAGAACCTGGATCAACCTGCTGTCATCCCGAGCGAAGTCGAGGGATCTGCACGTTCCGTCTGGGTTTGACGTGCAGACCCTCTCGACTCGCTGCGCTCGCTTGGGGTGACAATCCATGAACTCGCGGCTTCAGGAGAAGATCATTTACACCGTGAACACCGACACCAGCTTCTGAAGCCGCGCCGCATTCTCCGACAACTGCGACGCCGTCGCCGCAACCTCCTCCGACGCCGCCGCCGTATCCTCTGCCGCCGTCCGCGCCAAATCGCTCGACGCCACCTGCGTCACCGCGCGATCAGACGCCGTCACCACCTGCGCGCCGAGTTCCTCCACCGCGCTCCGGTTCGATGCCGCTGAGTCGCGAACGGCTGCGGTCAGAAGATCCATCCGGCTGATGGCGTCATGAATCGTCCGCAGCGCGCCCGTCACCTGGCGGGACGTCGCATCCACGTCGCCGAGTGAGCCCATACCGTTGCGGAACGCATGCACCGCGGCGGCCACTTCGCGCCGCATCGCGGTGACGACGTCGCGCACGTCGTCGGCGGTCTTTCCACTGTTGTCTGCGAGCTTTCTCACTTCGTCGGCAACGACCGCGAACCCGCGACCCGCATCGCCCGCGCGAGCGGCCTCGATGGCCGCGTTGAGCGCGAGCAGATTCGTCTGCTCCGAGATTTCCTGGATCGTCATCAGGAAATCGTGCACGATCTGTGATGCCTTCTCGACACGTTCGATATTCTGCAGCGACGCGCTGATCACGTCGCGCGCACTCGTCAGTACGTCGAGTGCCTGCGCAACGTCTGTCCGCGCACCATCCGTGAGGATACGTACTTCGCTCTGGAGACTACCCGTATCACGCGCCGTACCGTCCAGCGACTCGGACGACGCGTGCACGCGAGTGAGCAGGGCGCGAGTCGCGTCCATTGCCGATCGCTGCTCCTGCGCGGTCTTCGAGATGTCGAGCATCGACGCGCTCACGCGGTTCGTCGAATCAGCGGCTTCACCGGACACGAGCGTCATCGCGTCGGCGGCGTGCGCGACATCCTTCGCCTCGCGCTGGATCTCGCGGACGAGGCCCGACAGTCGATGCGTTGTATCCGCGATCGCCTGCGCAAGCAGGCGGTACTCCGCATCGAGCCCCTTCGGATCTGGCGGATGTTGCAAGTTGCCGTCTCCGACTCTGCGCGCCGCAGCCGCAAGCGAGTCGAGCGGGAGCGTCACGGCCCGCAGCGTCACCATGCCAACGACGATCGCCGCGATCAGGCCCGCCGCGAGCAGCACGATGACGATGTACAGTTGGCGTCGGGTAACGGTATTTGATCGATCAAGTAACACGCGCGCACTTGAGTCTTCTGCCGCAATCATCGTCCGCGATTCCGCAAAGAGCGAGTCGAGCAGCATGGCTGAAGCATCCGTTTGCCCGACCGCGGGCGCCGGCTCACCGACGTCGAGATACGCGCGTGCAATGGACAGCCGCGTGCCGATACGGCCTTGGAGCGTGCCGATCTGTGAGAGATGTGCACGCTGCGCATCCGTGAGCGCATCACCCACACTCAACACCGTGCGCAGGGAGTCGGCGAGGTTGCTCGCGCTGTCCATGCGTGCCGTGTACTTGTTGCCCCCCTGGAGAAGGTCATTCTGGGCCAGCACGACATACTGTCGTGTCGCCTCCTGGCTGGCGAAGAGCTGATTCTTGACCGCCATGCGCCGAGTGGTGTTCCGCTGAAGCTCCGCGTTCGCGCTCCGGAGAGCCGCGGAGCCATAGGCGCCCACCAGAAAGAGCAGCGCAATGACCGACCCGAAGCCGAACGTGATACGGCGCCGAATGGTCCAGCCGCCACGCGTCGCGATCTTGAAGGCGGCGGCGGTCATCGATTCGCCTCGCCGATCCGCACCGGCTTGTTGACTGGGTCGCGGTTCTCGTCGAAGGCAATGCCTCCGGTCGCGCCGGCAAAGGCGGGCTTGCCATTGCGTCCAACCGAGGCAATCCAGTCCCGGATCTTTTTCCGGTCACCGCCCTCCGATTGCGCGGCCTTGCCGATGAGCATCGCGGCATCATAGCCGAGCGCCCCCCAGCGGTCCGCCACTCGGCCCGTCCGCTTCTTGAACGCCTCGGCGAACTTGGCGCCTTCTGGGGTGGCTGGATGCTCCGCGGAATACAGTTGCAGGAAGCGCATCCCCTCGAGCTCGCGCGTCGAGGCCGTGTCGCCCGCTTCCGGCGGATTCGTGCCGATCATCACCAGCGTGCCCCCCGCGCGACGGAGCGCACGAATAAAGGGCCGTTCCTCCGTCGTGTTTCCTGCAATCACCGCACCCGGCGTGCGAGTCTTCACGAGCCGCTTGGCGTATGCGTCGAATTCAGGAATGTCCTCGGTGAAGGGATCGCGCTCCGAGACAAATCCTTGATGAAGTTCGAACTCAGTCGTGAAGGTCCGCAGCAGGCCTACGCCTGATGGGTCATTGCGGTAGAGAAAACCCGTTCGCTTCACGCCGAGCGAGTCGGAGAGATAGCGCGCGATCGCCTTTGCCTGTTCGACCGTGGTTGGGCACACTCGGAACACCCAATCGGACGCGCGCGTCACCTCTGGGGCGCCCGCCGTCGGCGAGACCGCGACAATCGCGCGCTTCCCGTCGTTCGCCTTGTCGGCATACACGGCCGCCGCGGTGATCGTCGCGGCGCTCTCGGTATGTCCGACGACTCCGATGACGGCGGGATCGTCCCGAAACGCCGCCGCCACGTCGACCACAGTCTTCGCGATCGCGGCTGGCCGGCGCATCCTGAGTGGCGCACTACCTTGGGGTCGCGCGGCGTTGAGCTCATCGAGCGCCATCTCCACCCCCTCGAAGACGTTGACGTAGCGCTCGGGGGACGTGAGGCCCACGGCGACGCCGACGTACAGAGTGTCGCCCGTCCCGGGGCGGTGCGTCCCTCCGGAGTTGCACGCGGCAACTGCGAGAAGCGGCGCGGTCGCGAACATTCGTCGCACTCGACTCGCCATTTGTTCTCCAAGATGACAAAACCTGACCATCTCCGCGCTTCTCAATCGGGAGGCGGGAGCGCAATTCGGGCTACGCCAGTTTCGGCGCGAGGGGAAGAGCAGGCGCAACGGTGCGCGCCGCACGCCGTTGTGTCAATGCTTCTCGCCATTGGGCACCCGCCGTTACCTTTCCGCCAATCATGACAATGCGAGACAAGCTGGCACTCCTCGAGCACCGCGCCGCCGAGGCGGAACTCGGCGGCGGTGAGGCGCGCCTCAAGGCGCAGCACGCCAAAGGAAAGCTCTCCGCGCGCGAGCGGCTGGATCTCCTGCTCGACGAAGGCAGCTTCGTCGAACTGGACCGATTCGTCGTGCATCGCTCACACGATTTCGGCCTCGAGGAGCAACTCTACTATGGCGACGGCGTGGTCACCGGCTACGGTCGCATCGAAGGCAGGCTGGTGTATGTCTTCTCGCAGGATTTCACCGTGTTCGGCGGCTCCCTCAGCGAATCCTTCGCCGAGAAAATCTGCAAGGTGATGGACCTCGCGGTACGGAACGGCGCACCCGTCATCGGACTCAACGACTCGGGCGGTGCGCGGATTCAGGAAGGCGTCGTCTCGCTCGGTGGCTATGCCGACATTTTCCTGAGGAACACACTGGCGTCAGGCGTCGTGCCGCAGATCAGTGCGATCCTCGGCCCATGTGCCGGCGGTGCCGTCTACTCGCCCGCGATCACCGATTTCACGTACATGGTGCGGAAGACGAGCTACATGTTCGTCACCGGCCCGAACGTCGTGAAGACCGTGACGCACGAAGACGTCACCATGGAGGAATTGGGCGGCGCCGATACCCACACCGCCACGAGCGGTGTCGCGCACTTTGCGCACGATTCCGAGCCTGCCTGCCTCCAGGCAATCCGCGACTTGTTCCACTACGTGCCGTCGAACAACCTCGACGAACCGCCGCGGGGGCGTGGAACCGATCCGCGCGACCGGCGCGACGAAGCGTTGCTCGACGTCGTGCCCGACAATCCCAACAAGCCGTACGACATGCACGAAGTCATCAAGCGCATCGTTGATGACGGCGTGTTCTACGAAGTCCAGAAGGAGTTCGCTGGCAATATCCTCTGTGGCTACGCGCATCTCGGCGGCTACAGCGTTGGCATCGTGGCGAATCAGCCGGCGATGCTCGCGGGCGTGCTGGACATCAACGCCTCGGTGAAGGCGGCGCGCTTCATCCGCTTTTGCGACGCGTTCAACATTCCCATCGTGACGCTCGAGGATGTGCCGGGATTCCTGCCGGGCGTTGCGCAGGAGCACAACGGAATCATCCGGCACGGCGCGAAGCTGCTCTATGCGTACTGTGAAGCGACAGTCCCGAAACTCACGGTCATCACGCGTAAGGCGTACGGCGGCGCGTATGACGTCATGAGCTCCAAGCACATCAGGGGCGACCTCAATCTCGCCTGGCCAACCGCCGAGATTGCTGTGATGGGACCGAAAGGCGCGGTGGAGATCCTCTTTCGCAAGGACATTGCGGAGAGTGATGACCCGGCTGCCGCCACCGAGGCAAAGATCAACGAGTATCGCGACAAGTTCGCGCACCCATACGTTGCCGCTGGGCGCGGGTATCTCGACGACATCATTGATCCTCGCGATACGCGTCCCCGGTTGATCGATGCGCTCGAGACGTTGCGGACGAAGCGCGACCGCAATCCGCCGAAGAAACACGGCAACATTCCATTGTGATCAAGCCAGCGTTCATCCTAAGAGCGATGTCACCCCGAGCGAGCAAAGCGAGTCGAGGGGTCTGCACCTCGTACATAGGCGGCAGGTGCAGATCCCTCGACTTCGCTCGGGATGACAGGCAGGCGGGTTTCGTCCGAGCTTGCCGCGCCTCGGCCAAGGAAAACTCCGCGAAGGAACTTCGTGTTTAACAAGGTCCTCGTTGCGAACCGCGGCGAGATCGCCCTGCGCGTCATCCGCGCATGTCGCGAGCTCGGCGTGAAGAGCGTTGCCGTCTACTCCGAGGCTGATGCACGAGCGCCGCATGTGCGCGAGGCAGACGAGGCGGTGCTGCTCGGCCCTGCGCCGTCGAGCGAATCGTACCTCAAGGGAGACGCCATCATCGCAGCGGCCCTTCGCACAGGTGCCGAGGCCATCCATCCAGGATACGGTTTTCTCTCGGAGCGCGAGTGGTTCGCGCGTGCCGTGCGCGACGCTGGCCTCGTCTTCGTTGGGCCGCCGGCCGAGGCGATAGCGGCGATGGGTAGCAAGACCGCCGCGCGGACGCTTGCTATTGCCGCGGGCACGCCAGTCGTGCCGGGCACGACGACCGCTTTGCGCGACGCTGACGAGGCCGCCACCACGGCGGAACAGTTCGGATATCCCGTGTTGCTCAAGGCCGCGGCCGGCGGGGGCGGGAAGGGCATGCGCGTCGTTCACGCACGGGAAGAACTCGCGGCTGCGCTGGCCTCGGCACAGCGGGAAGCCAAGAATGCCTTCGGCGATGATGCCGTCTATGTCGAGAAGTACATCGTCGGCCCTCGTCACGTCGAGATCCAGGTGCTCGGCGATCTTCATGGGACGATGCTGCATCTCGGAGAGCGCGAGTGCTCGGTGCAGCGCCGCCACCAGAAAATGATCGAGGAAGCGCCGAGCGTCGCCGTGTCACCCGAGTTGCGTGCGCGCATGGGTGCGGCCGCCGTCGCCGCGGCGAAAGCCGCTGGGTATGTCAACGCGGGCACCTGCGAGTTTCTGCTCGATGCCAACGGGGACTTCTATTTCCTGGAGATGAACACGCGCATCCAGGTCGAGCATCCCGTTACGGAGCTCGTGACCGGGATCGACCTTGTGCAATGGCAACTCCGTATCGCGTCGGGCGAACGGTTGCCTTTCAAGCAGGAAGACATCGTGCCGCGCGGGTGGGCGATCGAATGCCGAATCACCAGTGAAGATCCGGCGAACGGCTTTCTCCCGTCGACGGGACGCGTGCAGTATCTGCACATCCCAAGCGGTCCAGGTGTGCGTTGGGATGGCGGCATCGAAACCGGCAGCGAGATCTCGCTCTACTACGATCCGATGCTGGCCAAGTTGATCGTCTGGGCGCCAACGCGCGAGAACGCGGTCGAACGGATGCACCGTGCGCTGCTGGAGCTGACGATCGAGGGTGTCGATACCTCGCGTGACTTTCACCTGCGCGTGATGGAAGATGCGGACTTCCGTTCCGGTGCCATCGAGATCCAATGGCTGGAGCGTCGCCTCGCGGACCTCACCAATCGGCAACCGTCTGAGGAAGGGGTGGTTCGCGCGGCGATCGCGGCGGTGCTGCTCGCGGAGCGTGAGCGCTCCACGCCTCGTCGAGTCTCCGAGGGCAGCGGTCTCACGCCGTCGAGCAGTAGCGTCTCGGAGTCGTGGCTCCGAGCGGCGCGCCTCGAAGGCCTTCGCTGATGGAGACCACTCAGCTCGAGATCAGCGGGATCGCGGCCGGTGGCGACGGTGTCGGCCGCACGGAAGGCATGGTCGTTTTCGTGCCGCGTACCGCGCCGGGCGACGTGGCGCAGGTCGCGCTCGCACGCTCGAAGCGCTTCGCACGAGGCTCACTGGTGTCCCTCGACGTTCCATCGCCAGATCGCGTCGAACCGCTGTGCCCTCACTATGTGCGTGACCGCTGCGGCGGCTGTCAGATCCAGCATCTCGCATACGAAGCGCAGCTTCGCGCGAAGAGCACGATTATCGCCGATGCGATGCGCCGCATTGGACGGCGTGACGCCGGCTCGGTGACGGTTGAGCCAAGCGACCAGCCGTGGCGGTATCGTCGAAAGCTGACGCTGCACGTGCGTCGCGACGGCTCGCGCTGGACCGCCGGCTTGCACCCATATGACGACCCCGCATCGGTGTTCGACCTCGATGACTGCCTGATTACCGAGGATCGTGTCATCGCGGTGTGGCGCGAGTTGCGCCACGTCTTCGACCTGTTGCCTCGTGAGCGCGCGCTGCGAGTCGCGGTGCGCCTCCTGCCCGTGGGGGCTGCGGTCGTGGTGGAAGGCGGCGGCGCGTGGCCCGGTGCGCTGAAGATGTTCCAGGCAGTGCAATCGATCGAGGAACTGTGGTGGAAGCCTGACCATGGGCGCATGCGGCGTCTTGCGGCCCGCACCTCCGAGTCGCAGGGCGGGGCGTCGTTCGTCCAGGTGAACGCACGCGTTGCCGGGCGTCTCCGAGCCCACGTGCTGGAGCGCATTCGCTCGTATTCGCCGCGCAGTGTCATCGATGCCTACGCGGGTGCAGGGGGAACCGCCGTCCCGTTGGCAAACGACGGCATGACCGTCACCGCGATCGAGCTCGACGCACAGGCGGTGTCGCGCTTCGAGGGAAGCTTACGCTCGCCATCGCACGCAATCGTCGGGCGCGTGGAAGACCACTTCAGCGGCGCACTGCCGGCGGATGTCGTCCTGTTGAATCCTCCCCGCACCGGCGTTGATGCGCGCGTCACGGAAGCGCTGCAGTCCGTCCGAAAGGCGCCGCGTGCCATCGTGTACGTCAGTTGTGACCCCGCCACGGTGTCGCGTGATCTCGCGCGCATTCCGCGCTACACGCTGAGCGCCGTGCGCGCCTACGACATGTTTCCGCAAACCGCTCACGTCGAGACAGTCTGCGAGCTCGTTCCGGAGGCCGAGTGAAATACATCGTGAAGGTCGGCGACCGAGAGGTCGAGGTCTTGCTCGATGCAGACGTCGTCACGGTGGACGGCGTTTCATACGTGGCGCACGCGAGTGAACTCGAAGGAACGCCGGTGCGCATGGTCACCATCGGCGATGAAGTGCATCGCGTGGTCGCTCGGCGCGGTGCCACGCGTGGTCGCTACACCCTCTGGCTCGACGGCTTTCGCTACGAGGTCGAGGCGCTCGACGAGCGGACGCGCGCCATACGTGAGCTGAGCGGTGCTGGCGCTGGCCAATCGGGACCAGCACCATTGATCGCGCCAATGCCGGGGATGATCGTTCGCATCGCGGTGCAGGTGGGCGACAGCGTGCAGCCGGGTCAGGGACTCGTGGTCATGGAGGCTATGAAGATGGAAAATGAGTTGCGCGCGACGACGGCGGGAACGGTGAAGGCGGTGCTCGCCCAGATTGGATCGGCCGTCGAGAAGGGTGCCATTCTGCTGGAGCTCGAGTAATGCGCATCGCCCTTCGTGCTGGGTTCCTGCTATCGATGGCGAGTGGCTCCGCCGTGGCGCAGGCGTCGACCGACATCTATCTCGCTCCTCTTACACGTGTTCGCGACTCGATCGTCGTCGGGGCGGCACGGAACGTCACGAACCGCGCCGGTTACGACAACCAGCCAAGCTTCTTACCGAACAGCAAGGGCATCCTCTACACCGTCATTGGTAGCGACGCACAGGCGGATATCTGGCGTTACGACATCAAGGAGAAGCGCAACGTCCGCGTGACCACGACGCCCGAGAGCGAGTACTCCGCCGTCGTGATGCCGGGAGGGCTTCGCATCAGCGTCATTCGCGTCGAGGCCGATTCGGCGCAGCGGCTCTGGAGTTTCGCACTCGATGGCAGCAACCCACAGCTCGTGCTCACGGCGCAGAAGCCGGTGGGCTATCACGCATGGCTCGCTCCCGCACGGCTGGCGACGTTCGTGCTCGGCTCTCCGTCCACACTGCACGTTGTGGACACGGATGGCAGCAACGACGTCGTGCGGGCACGCGACATCGGACGTGCGTTGCAGCGCGTGCCCGGCAAGGATGCGTTCAGCTACGCGCAGCGGGATAGCGCTCGCGTTCTCTGGATCACGATGCAACCGCTCAACGGCGAGACAGCAAGCGCGCTCGTTCGCGCCGCGCCAGACAATGAGTATCACGTCTGGACACCCGACGGCGTGCTGCTCAGCGCGAGCAATGGTGTGCTGGTGCGCTGGAATCGTGCGATCGATGCCACCAGTGGATGGCTGCCCGTTGCCGATCTCACGAAGGCCGGCGTCAAGAACGTCAGTCGGCTCGCAGTAAGTCCCGACGGAAAATGGCTGGCGTTCGTCGCCGAGCCGGTGGCGAAGTAGAGAGTCGCGCATGAAGGTGTTGGCGATCTCGGGGAGCCTGCGCTCGGCATCCTCCAACAGCGCGATCCTGCGCGTTGTGCAACGTGTCGCACCGCCGGACATCGTGGTGGAGATCGCCGAAGCGCTCGATCGGTTGCCGTACTTCAATCCGGACCTCGACAAGCATTTCGACGACCCCGCGCTACCGGCACCGGTTCGTGCGCTGCGTTCGGCCATTGCGGCATCCGATGCCCTATTGATCTCGAGCCCTGAGTATGCTCATGGTGTCTCCGGCATGCTCAAGAACGGCCTCGACTGGCTCGTCGGTGGGCCAGAGATGGTGGAAAAGCGCGTCGCGCTGATCAATACGGCACCACACGCTACGCACGCCATTGCGCAGTTGGCAGAAACGCTCCGTACCATGTCGGTCGTGCTCGTTGAGCCCGCGTGCCTGACGATCGCGGTTCCGCGCAACCAGAGTGACGATGCGTTGTCCTCGGATCCCGCGCTCTGTGCCGCGCTTCGTGAATCGCTGAGCGCCTTGCGGTCGAATTGAGGCGTTTACGCTCGTGGTGCCACCCGAGCAAGGTCGCGCTCGTTTTGTCGCCTGACCGAAGCGAAGGGCCTGCACCTGCTGTTCAGCCGTTCAGCTCTGCCGCTTTCTCCCAGGCGCAATGGCTTTTCGGCCAAACTTCTCGCGCACCGCGTCCATCGCGCGCGAGACCTCTCGATCCTTCGCCGTCTCGAGCTGACTCGCGTTCTTGTCGAACAGTGTCAGCTGCTTGACCGGCGGATCGCTGAAGTTCGAGAGTGCCACGCCGAGCAGCCGCGCGGGAACCCGGCGCGCCTTGCGCAGCTTCTGCAGGAGTTCTTTCGCCACGAGAAATATTGCCCGGTCCGACTCCAACGCTTCATCGACCGTGCGGCTTGCCTGCCGGGTCGTGAAGTCCTTGTCACGTATGCGAACGGTTACCGTGCGCGCCTTCAGGCCGTCGCTGCGCAGGTCTCCGGCTGCGCGGCCGACCAGCTCCGTTAGCTCTCCCGCGAGCATGAGGTCGTCGTTGATGTCCACAGGAAAGGTGTCATCCCGACTGATGCTCTTTGCCGCGTCGCGATCAGCAACTTCACCTTCGTCTATGCCGCGCACGCGCCGCGCGAGCCATTCACATTCGCGCGGCCCCACGAGGCGCGAGAGTGCTGCCTCGTCGAGAGCCAGCACATCCTCGACCGACCGCAGCCCGCGTTCAGCAAGACGAGACGTCGTCTTGGGCCCAATGCCAGGAATGTCGGCAAGCTTGAGCAGCCGCATGAACTCGAGCTCACCGTCAGGTGGCACGATGTGCACGCCGTTGGCGCCGGTGCCTGGTTTTGGCTTTGCACGTTCGACCGCCAGCTTCGCGACGAGCTTGGTCGTCCCTCCGCCGATCGAGACGGTCATCGACGTGTCGGCGACGACGGCATCACGAATCCGGTGCGCAATCGTATCGAGCGACGCGCCCGGGTAGATCGCCTCAGTGCCGCCGAGGTCGAGATACCACTCGTCGATGCTCGCCGATTGCACAACGGGCGAGAAGCGTTCCAGGACCGCGCGAATCTCGCGGTGCTTCACTCGGCAGGCCTTGCCTGGCACTGGGACGCACATTGCATTCGGGCACAGCCGGAGTGCCTGCGACATCGGCATGGCTGACTTGACCCCGAACTGCCGTGCCTCGTACGATGCCGAGCAGACGATTCCGCGTCCTTCGGCCGTTCCGCCGACGAGGAGCAGCGGGTTCTTGCCAGCCCCTTCAGGATCCGCCCATCGAGCCACGGCTACGAAGAACGCATCCGCGTCGACCAACAGAATCCGACGGCTCACAGGCGGCGGCGTGGCGCTGTCAGGCGCGGCGCGCGGGCCGTGTCCGACTGGCCGGTTCAACGTGCACCTTCTGCTCGTGAGAGCCGTGCGACTCCCGCCTCCGCCGCGAGTCGTCGCGGACGGAATTGTGGGTCCGCAGCCCTCCATGCGCGCGATACCAGGGTGTACTGCGCAATAGCGCGGTCGCGCCGCCCGGCGCGTTCATACGCGAGCGCGAGCAGCTCCTGAAGGTCGGTGCGCGTTGCATAGAGTCCGGACGACGACACCGGCCCGTTCAGTGCCTCGATCAGCGGCGCAATCGCCTCGGCGGGGCGCCCAGCGGCGATGAGCGAACGGCCAAGCTCGAGATAGATTCGAACGTGAGTCTCCTGACGCCGCCAGACGGCCTTTCGGAATTCATCCGCCGCTTCCGCCGGCTTGCCAGTAACAGAGAGTCGGAGACCTCTCACATAGTGATGAAGGCGTTTGAAACGATCGGTCGCAATCATGCCGTTCACCCGAACGGAATCTTCGAGTCGCTGCAGCGCCACCGTATCACGAACCAGTGCGTAGGCACCGGCGGCGTGAGACAACGCCCATGCCCGGCTGGCCGCGCGTCGCGACGCGAACGGCCCCGTGACGGTGTTCGCGAGTGAATCGAACAGCAACGCCGCCGCGTGAGGGTGCCCGCTCTCCGAGAGGACCACGGCCTCGAGAAGCCCCGCGCCGGTGTCATGCACCTTCAACCGCTCTCGGCGGTACAGTCGCGCGGCGGCCATCGCATCCTGCATTCGTCCCTGCGCTCGTGACGAGATGACGTGGGTCCAGACGCCGTCGAGCCTCTGGTCTGGTATCGCGGACTGTTCCGCTTTGCGCCACGCGCGATCGACGGCCTCATAGTCATTCGCCCGAAACCACCACTGCTCATGCATGAGATACGCATCGCCACCCGGTGAGTATTTCGAGGCGGAGTCCACCGCGGCGTGTGCTTCAGCGAGTCGATCACTTTCGCCGAGTACCCGGCTGTACGCGATCCACGCCGGTGTGGAATGCGGTTGCCACCGCAACCAGGCGCGAGCAACCTGCTCGGCGGTTGCAAGGGAATCGATGCGCCGGTACACCTCGAGCATTCCGCCGAACGCCTCACAAGCTCGGCAGCGTCCCGTGGCGCGGCCGATCGAGGAGTCCATGGAGATCACTCGCCGAAAGGGCGCCAGCGCCAAGCCGGGATTCGCGCCCGCCCCCACCTGTAGCGCGTACACCAGCTGCGATTCCGGATCCGACGGATACCGCGTCACGAGAGTATCGGCCCAGTAGATCACGCTCGTGTCGGCCATCCGCTTGCCCCACGCGATGTTGATCAGCAACCGCTCGCGCTCATTCGTTCGCCGCGCGTAGCGAACCGCCCGCGCCATGTAGGCATCGCTGCTGTCGCCCACGACCGCGGCGGAATAGAGCGCCGCCATCGCGAATGTCGAGTCTTCGGCGAGGGCTGCGGCAAAGAATCGCCGAGCGGCGGTAGCATCGTTCTCATGGAACGCCCTCAATCCCTGCTCGTAGAACCGGTACGCGATGATCGAGCGTGTCGTGCCCTCGGGCCGGGCAACAGGCGCGGGGGCTTCGAGGTTTCGCGCCACCTCTTCGGTGAGCAGATCGGCGAGCTCGGTCGCATCAGCCCCCTCAACTGCGTAGGTCGCCAACGTCTTGCCAGTCAACAGATCGGTTCGGCGCAGGTCGGCTCGCAATGCTCCATTCGCACGGCGTGCGAGTACGCCCTCGATGATCTCCCTCGCGCCGGCGGCGCGCGCCACCGCAGCGAGGTTGTCTGAGCGCATGTCGGCACCGACTTCGCTCATCCGTCGTTCATTGATCAAGTCGATGTCGCCGATTCGTGCGAGGCTGATCGAGAGGAGCGTGCTGAAGCCGCGCATCGAATCGGCCGCGAATGCAGACTTGATTTCGCCCACGGCGAGAACCTGCCGATTTCCGCTGCCCATTCCCCGACGGGTCGCCAGCACCCCGAGTGCAACCACAGCCAGTGAAAGGGCAACGGCGTAGGCCACGGCCTTCGCCACCAGGCGAGGCGGAGTTCGAGTCAACCGATCGTGGTCTTCCAGCGCGCCCGCCGATGCCGCGAATGCTCCGCTGCTCATTGCTTCACTTCCCTCGGGACGATTCTGGATCGGCGCCGCGCCCGGCCGTCGCGAAAGGGATATCACCTCGTCCGTCGCCATCAACCACTCGTCCGACGGGGCGTGCCCCATGTCGGCCTCGAAGCGGCGGATGAATGTGCTTCGAACGACTGTGGCGTCCGCGCCTCGATCAGTGCCGCACAGGACCGCGATGAGCTGCTGATGCGCGCTCTCGTCGAGCGGAAAGTGTTCTGTCCACCGGCCGGCATATGCCAATGCAGCGTCACGGTCATCGCTTGCCACGAGCTCCTTGACAGTCGCCTCGTAGGAGAGGGCAAGGAGGCGACGAAGCCGTTCGCGCTCCACGTCGAGCCATGCGCGAAATCCTTCTGCGCCGATATCATCGCACCCGATGAGAAAGTCACCGGTCCACAGATCAACGGCTGCACGATATCGTTGGCCGGTCGCGGCGGCCGCGAACTCACGTGCGTCGTAGTGCATTGACTCGGCGGCGACGCGCAGTGTTGTCGCGTTCGCTTCGAAGGCCGTGCCACATGCACGACGCAACTGAAGCACAACCTGCCGCAGTGAGTGCCGCGCCTTCTCCTCCGATCGCTCGCCCCAGAAGAGCGTCTGCACCGCTTCGCGGCGCTGCGGGGCGGGCGCCCTGTCGGCGAGCACGGACAGTACAGCCAAATCGTTGCGTCGCCGCAACAGTATTTCCCCGTTGAGGTCGCTGAGACTGAGTGCTCCGAGTGTTCTCAGTACGAGCACATGACCCTGAACTGCAAGTAAATAAACAAGTTGCGTCCTGCTGACGGCCGGATGCGACCCACGGAGTTTCTTGCGCCTTGCATTCGGACTTCACTTCGACTGGAGGCGCTCATGTCTGCTGACTTTACGCAACAAACCGTTTTTCGGAAAGCCATTCTCAAATTGGCGCGCATGGCGCTGGCTCCGGTTGCCGTCCTTACGCTCGCGGTTCCGGCCGTCGCTGGAGCGCAGCTGAGCGGGCAGTCGGTCTGGGCGGACTACTTGTTTCCAGACTATTCGGTCTATCAATACGGCGGCCCAAGAACAGTCGATGCCTCGAAAGAGTATTTCTTCGCGAATAACAACGTGTATGCCGACGTAGGCGATCAAAGCCTGCGCATCACGGTCATCCAGGCATTCGTCTCGTTCAACAACTCGTACTCCTTCAACGGGGTCCACTTCTTCGACTGGAACAATTCGCTGCCGGATTTCCAGGCGATAGCGCTCGATCCATCGTCAGCCGTTTCGAGCTCGGGGGGATTCGACATGAGCCGCGTCACATCAGATGCGGACAATATCTGGGTCAACATGGGTGGTCTCGTGCTCAACGGATATGCCGATGACCACGTGACATTGAACCTCTTCCAGCCCCTCGACGAACCCGGCGACGATCCGGAGACAGCAACGCCAGAGCCGGCGAGCCTGTTTCTGCTCGCGACCGGTTTTCTGGCGATCGCGGCGGCATCTCGGCGGGGCAGGTCGAGGCCACCGGAGGCCTTGACTCCCAACCTGAAGCGTTGACTACGCTTACGGCACCGCCTATCTTGTGAGTCTGTCCAAAAACGCCTTCAGTGGCGGCCAAAACCCGGGTTGCATTACGCACCAGTGAGGCGCAGTACCTACGAGTTCAGAAGAGTCATGTTCAAATCGTACACGGCGACGCCGGACGACATCCAGCAGGACTGGTATGTCGTCGATGCCGAGGGAATGGTCCTCGGGCGCCTCGCAACGGAAGTCGCGCGCATCATCCGCGGCAAGCACAAGCCCATGTTCACGCCGCACATGGACACCGGAGATGGCGTCATCGTCATCAACGCCTCCAAGGTCCGCGTCACCGGCCGCAAGTCAGAGCAGAAGGAATACTTCCGCCACACCGGCTACATGGGGCACGAGCGCTTCACCCCTTTCGCCAGCATGCTGGCCAAGCACCCGGAGCGCATCATCGAGAAGGCCGTATTCGGCATGCTCCCCAAGTCGGCCCTCGGCCGTCAGGTTCTGCGCGGAAAGCTCCGCGTGTATGCCGGTGCCGAGCATGGACACGCTGCGCAGCAGCCCAAGACGCTGACCTTCCCGAAGAGCGAGGCCAAGTAATTCATGTCTGATACCGTCACACACACGATCGGACGCCGCAAGGAAGCGGTCTGCCGCGTGTACCTGAAGCCCGGCTCCGGGAAGTGGGATATCAATGGGCGGACGCTCGGCGACTATTTCCCGCGCCCCGCGCTCGTCTCCGCCATTCAGCAGCCGTTTACCGCGACCGACATGCTCGGCCGCTATGACGTCAAGGCGAACATCAACGGCGGCGGCCAGACCGGCCAGTCGGGCGCGTTGCGTCTCGCCGTGGCGCGGGCCCTCGTCAAGATCGATGAGAGTCACCGCCGCAAGCTGCGCGACCTCGGTCTGCTCACGCGTGATGCGCGCGCAGTCGAGCGCAAGAAGCCCGGCCGTCCGAAGGCACGCAAGCGGTTCCAGTTCAGCAAGCGTTAACAGCACGACAGCGGAGATGCAGGTCCTTCGCTGAGTTTACCCCGCACGAAGTGTCGGGGTTCAGGACGACAGAACGAGTAGTATCATCTTTCACGCCCTCTGAGCCTCCGTCCGGTGCCGGCACACGCCGGTGGACGGAGGTGACGACGAGAGGCGGACGAATCAACCAAACCGCACAGGATATGTCAGAAAATCAGCCGAAGCTCGAAGACCTCCTCGCCGCTGGCGTCCATTTCGGACACCAGACGCGCCGTTGGAATCCCAAGATGCGCCGCTTCATTTTCGCCGAGCGCAACGGGATCCACATCATCGATCTCCAGAAGACCCTCCGCCAACTCGAAATCGCGCAGAAGCTCGTGCGTGAAGTCGTGCTCCGCGGTGAGAGCGTTCTCTTCGTGTGCACCAAGGCCCAGGTCGCCGGCATCGTCAAGCAGGAAGCCGATCGCGCCGGAGCCATGTACATCACCGAGCGCTGGCTCGGTGGCCTGCTCACCAACTTCCAGACGGTCAAGAAGCAGCTCAAGCGCATGAAGGAGCTCGAGGCCGGCAGCGCGGAAGGCGGCGAGTGGTCGAACTACACGAAGAAAGAGCGTCTCATGATGACGCGCGAAAAGGAGAAGCTCTCCAAGTACCTCAACGGTATCCGGAGCCTGACGCGGACGCCGGGCCTCATGTTCGTCGTCGACGCGAAGAAGGAAAAGATCGCCGTCGCCGAAGCCAACAAGCTCGGGATCCCGATCATTGCGATCGTCGATACCAATGCTGACCCGGACCTCATCACCGTTCCGATCGCCGGCAACGACGACGCGATTCGCTCGGTCGAGTTGATCACGCGCGCGTTGGCCGACACGATCGCCGAAGCTCGCCTCGCCGCCCCGGTCCGCAACGAGGTCGAAGAAGGCAACGAAGGTGGAATGACGTACAGCTCCGAGCGTGGCACCGAGTCGGCGGGCGACCGCGACGACAAGCGCCGCCGCCGCCCGCGCCGCCGCCGTGCGAAGCCGGAAGCGATCGCCGCGCACCTCAAGGGTGGCGAGGCCGACGCCGTCGACGCGGATGCCGGGGACGACGCCGCAGAGTAGTACGCCAGTTGGTTGCATTTTCCGCAATCGCCGCACGACCGATTACCATTCAGACGCCGCCGGCTACTCCGGCGGCGTTTCCACGCCACGCTAGGACTTGACCACAATGGCTGCGTTCACCGCCAAGGACGTTTCCGAACTTCGCCAGCGCACAGGCGCCGGCATGATGGATTGCAAGAAGGCCCTCGAAGCCAACGACGGGAACGTCGAGCAGGCCATCGAATGGCTTCGCAAGAAGGGCATCGCACGCGCGGAATCACGCGCCGGGCGTGCCGCGTCCGAGGGGAAGATCGTCGCCGTGACCTCGGCTGATTCGAAGTCGGGCGCACTCGTCGAGCTCAACAGCGAGACGGACTTCGTCGCGCGCAATGAGTCGTTCGCGCAGACCGCGGAGAAGATCGCGGCCACGCTGCTCGAGGACGCGTCGCACGACGGCGTCGTCGCACCCGCCGAGGGCTCGGCGCTCATGGGCGTGAAGTTCGGCGAGGCCGAATCCCTGGCAGAGCACCTCAAGCACCTCACCGGAACCATCGGTGAGAACATCGTGCTGCGCCGCTACGCGCGCCTCACGGGCGATGCGATTGGCTCGTATGTGCATCACAACGCCAAGGTTGCCGCAATGGTTGAAATCGCCGGCCTGCCGGGCGAAGCCGGCGAGCAGTTGGCCAAGACGATTGCCGAGCATGTTGCTGCTGGTGTACCGACCGTTCCGGTCGCCGTCAGCCGCGCGGATGTGCCCGCCGAGCTCGTCGATCGCGAGCGTCGCATCTTCTCGGAGCAGGCGGCCGCGAGCGGCAAGCCGGAGAACATCATCGCGAAGATGGTCGAAGGCCGCATCGACAAGTACTACAAGGAAGTCACGCTCGTCGATCAGCCGTGGGTTCGCGACGACAGCAAGACCATTGGCGACCTGTTGAAGGCCGCCGGTGCGGGCGTCTCGATTCGACGCTTTGCTCGGTTCCAGATGGGTCAGGAGTGACCGCTCCCGTGGCCGACATCCGCTATCCGCGGGTTCTGCTCAAGATCTCCGGCGAAGCACTCGCCGGGGATCGCGGCCTCGGTTTCGACTTTCCGACCATGTCCCGCATTGCCGACGAGATTCAGTCGGTCGTGGATACTGGTGCGTCGCTCGGCCTGGTGATCGGTGGCGGCAACATCGTCCGTGGCTCGCAGCTGTCCAAGATGGGCATGGACCGCGTGAGCGCGGACTACATGGGCATGCTTGGTACCGTCATCAACGCCCTCGCCGTGCAGGACATCCTCGAGCGGAAAGGGATGGAAACCCGCGTCATGACGGCCATCCGGATGGAAGAGCTCGCAGAGCCCTACATTCGGCGCCGCGCGCTGGCACATCTCGAGAAGGGCCTCGTGGTGATCTTTGCCGCGGGAACCGGAAATCCGTACTTTAGCACCGATACCGCTGCCGTCTTGCGCGCCATCCAGATCAAGGCACAAGTCATCATCAAGGCAACCAGCGTCGACGGCGTGTATTCCGCTGATCCGAAGCAGGATCCAAATGCGCGTTTCTACGATGAGATCAGCTATCGCGACGTGATGCTGGAGGAGCTCAAGGTGATGGACCAGACCGCCGTGACGCTCTGCAAGGAAAACTCGCTACCATTGATCGTGCTGAACATCCACAAGCCGGGCGCCATTGCCGCAGCGGTTCGCGGTGAACGCGTCGGTACCCTCGTCAAATAGGTCCGATGAGCACAATCCCTCAGATCATGAAGGACTGCCGCACCTCGATGGAGAAGGGACTCGAGGCGGCGAAGCGCGAATTCTCGTCTGTGCGCTCAGGAAAGGCGACACCGAACATGCTCGACACGGTTCGCGTCGAGATGTACGGGCAGCAGATGGCACTCAACCAGGTAGCGAGCATTGCGGCGCCGGAGCCGCGCACGATCCTGGTAACGCCCTTCGACAAGAGTCAGGCGAAGGCCGTCGAGAAGGCGATTCGCGACTCCGACCTCGGCCTCGAACCGTCGTCGCAGGGTGGAGTGATTCGCGTTCCCTTGCCGCAGATGAACGAGCAGCGGCGCAAGGATCTCGTGAAGATCGTCCACAAGCTCGCAGAGGATGGCAAGATCGCCGTGCGACACGCACGCACACATGCGCGCGACGCGTTGAAGAAGCTGACTGGCGTCAGCGAGGACGACGTGAAGCACGCGGAGAAGGATCTTCAGAAGGTGCACGACGATTTTATCGGAAAGATCGACCAGATGATCAAGGCCAAAGAGGCCGAGATCATGGAAGTCTGACGCCAGTCGTCCTTCTGCTTCCGGCGGGCGTATGAGCGAGCTCGCACTTCGCATCCTCGTTTCCGTGGTCGCGGCCCCGCTGGCACTTTGGATTGTGCTGGCGGGTGGCGCACCGCTCGCGGCGCTGCTCGCCATGGTCTCCGCCGTCGGGGCGTGGGAATTCTTTCGCATCGCGCGGAAGAGTGGCGCGTTGCCACTCGACGACGCAGGCATTGCACTCGCCGGCATCCTGCCGCTCGTCGTCCATGCGCACTATCTCGGCGTCGTCACCGTTCGGCCAGCCGTCGGCGCGCTCGCGGCGCTGGCAATCCTCGGCGCCACGATCTGGCTTCGCGGCGTGCATGGTAAGCCACTCGGTGCCGCCGCGATGACGATCTTTGGCATTCTGTACACGGGCGGCATGCTCGCGTTCGGATACGCCATTCGCTACCACGATATTGTCGCCGGATATGACACGGTCGGGGCGAAACGCCTCGTTATGGGCGGCGTTGCGCTCGGCATTCCGCCCGGTGGCGCGTTGCTCGTGTTTCCCCTCCTCGTCACGTGGGCGTCCGATATCGGCGCGTTCTTCGTGGGCCGAACGATTGGTGGTCGCAAGCTCATTCCGTCGGTCAGTCCTGGGAAAACGGTATCCGGCGCCATCGGCGGCCTCGTGGCGAGCATGCTGGTCGCCTACGTCTATGCGCGCGGCGTTCTCGTGCCCGTCGCGCACCTCGGGTTTACCCCGACGGGAGCGCTGCTCTTCGGTGGACTCATCAGCGTGGCGGCGCAAATCGGCGACTTGTTCGAGTCACTCATGAAACGTGAGGGCAACGTCAAGGACAGCTCACGGATCATCCCGGGCCATGGTGGTGTGCTCGATCGGTTCGACAGCCTGATCTTCGTCATGCCGGTGGCGTACCTCTTGTTGAGTTGGCTCCCGTTCCCTGTGTTCAGGTGACGGTGCGTGGAGTCACTATCCTCGGATCGACCGGGTCGATCGGCACCACCGCTCTTCGCGTGCTGGACCGGCATCGCGATCGCTTTCGCGTTGCCGGCCTGACCGCATTCACGAACGCGCAGCTTCTCGGCCAGCAAGTCGCGACTTTCTCGCCGGACTATGTGGGTCTCGTGCAAGGAGACGCCGCCGAGCCGGGATGGTGCACTGGCCCATCGTGCCTCACCGGCGCGGCATCGCAGACGGGAGTCGACATCGTCCTCAACGCGATCGTCGGCGCAGCCGGTCTGAGCGCCACGCTCGTCGCTCTTGAAGCGGGGAAGCGCGTGGCGCTCGCCAACAAGGAGTCGCTCGTCATGGGCGGCGACCTCGTTCTCGACGCCGCTCGCCGAGGCCGCGGGGAGTTGGTCCCCGTCGACAGCGAGCACAGCGCCATCCTTCAATGTCTCGCCGGCCGAACCGGAGCCGATATTCGGCGCCTCATCATCACCGCGTCTGGGGGGCCGTTCCGGTCCTGGACGCGCGGTCAGCTGGATGACGCAACGCTCGCCGATGCGCTGAAACACCCGACCTGGCAGATGGGACGTAAGATCACCGTGGACAGCGCAACGCTGGCGAACAAGGCGCTCGAGGTGATCGAGGCGCACTACCTGTTCGGTGTGCCCTATGATCGCATCGAAGTCGTCGTGCATCCCCAGAGCGTCGTGCACTCGTTCGTCGAGTTCGTCGACGGCAGCGTTCTCGCCCAGCTTGGCGTGCCGAGCATGGAGCTTCCGATCCTCTTCGCGCTGACGCATCCGGACCGCGTGCCCGACAACGGGGTACCACGATTCGACCCGGTTTCCATGACGCCACTGAGCTTCGAGTCCGTGCGGCACGACGCCTTTCCGGCATTGGAACTCGGCGTTGCCGCCGGTCGTAGGGGAGGGGCCGCGCCAGCCATCTTCAATGCGGCCAACGAACAGGCGGTGTCGCTCTTTCTGGAAGGCGCTATACAATTCGGTGATATCGCGCGCGCGATCGAGAGCGCGCTGGGCCATCTCGGTGCCTCACCGGGTGGGTCGATCGATGCCGTACTTTCAGCTGACGCGCTCGCGCGGCGGCACGTGCAGGAGTTGTTTCGATGCTAGCCTATATCGCGCCGATCGTCGTTTTCGGCCTCGTCATCTTCGTCCACGAACTTGGCCACTTCATCGCGGCCAAGCTGATGGGCGTGTACGCGCCGCGATTCTCGATCGGCTTCGGGCCCGCGCTCATTCGGACGCGTCGTGGCGAGACCGAGTACGTCCTCGCGGCGCTTCCGCTTGGCGGATACGTGCGCATGGCATCACGTCACGACGCGGAGACGGCGTTCCTCGAAGGGGGCAACGAGGAGTCGGGTGGTTTGAAGCCCGGAGACTCCGGCTACGATCCCGAGGCGATGGCGCCATTCGGTCCGAAGCCGGTACCGGAGAATCGCTGGTTCGAATCAAAGAGCCTCGCGGCGCGTCTGTTCATCATGATCGCCGGCGTCACGATGAACGTGATTCTCGCCTTCCTCGTGCTCACGATTCTCGGCCTCAAGTACGGCGAAGCGGTCATCGGAACGCGAGTGGTGGGCGCCGTCCACGCGCCAGCAACCGCTCCAGCTCTCGCCGCATTACAAGCAGGCGACACGATCACCGCGGTGAATGGCAAGCCTGTTCGGCACTGGAACCAGATCCGCGAGCTCATCGACGGCTCTCCCGCCGGCACGGTGACGATCACGACCAATCGCGGGGAGATTGCGGTCCCAGTGGGCGGCGTCAACCAGCCGGCCGCTGAGGATGTCGGCGCGGCGATCGACTTCTTCATCCCGCCGGTGATCGGCGATCTCGTCCCCGGGAGCGCCGCGGTGCGCGCCGGCATTCGTGCCGGCGACACGATTGTGACGATCAACCAGGTGCCCGTCCGTAGCTGGTCGAACCTTCAGGAGATCGTGACGCCGTCGGCGGGGAAAGAGCTGCCCTTCGAGGTCAGGCGCGCCGGGAAGCTGCGTTCGTTCATCGTGAAGCCGGAAGCCGTCCAGCAGAAGGATCCGGTGACCAAGGCAATGGGCGCGGTGGGGAAGATCGGCGCGACGCCGGCCGATTTCAGCACGCGTGAGCCGCTCGCGTTCGGCGCCGCGCTTCAGGAAGGGGCGCGTCAGACCTGGTTCAGCGCGACGAAGATCGTCGATGTCGTTCGCGGCCTGCTCACGCGGGAGGTCTCGGTGCGTCAGCTTGGCGGGCCCATCGCCATCACGCGCGCCTCCGTGGCTGCGGCGCAGAGCGGACTCGAGAGCCTCCTGTACCTGATCGCGCTGTTGAGCGTGAACGTCGCCGTGTTGAATCTGCTTCCGATTCCGATTCTCGACGGCGGTCAGATCCTGATCAACATTGCCGAGTCGATGAAGGGCAGCCCGTTCAGCTCGAAGACCCGCGAATACATCCTGCGTTTCGGGTTGGTGGCGATTCTCCTGATCTTCGCGATGTCGACGTTCAACGATGTCAGTAACGGCATCAAGGACATGGTGGCGAAGCTGTTTGGCTGAGAGTGCGGCTCGCCCGGCAACGTGAATCGACAGTGAGAGACGTTACGTGTTGAGGAGCGGATTGAACGGAAGAACCGGAAACAGCACGGACTTTCAAGAAAGAAGGATCGGGTAGTTTCCGTTGCATCCGTCAGATCCGCTCCTGAATTCGTGTGAGTGTGGATGCGTGGTCCGGCCTGCTCGGACCGGAACCCCTTTACACTCCCCCTCAAATGGGCTAAGTTCCAAGGCTCAACCACTTTGCCTCGCTCTGGACACCGATAAGAACATGGCTTTCGATAACGCTCCGACGATCGAGAAGTACAAGCAGCACGAAACAGACACCGGCTCCGCCCGGGTTCAGGTCGCCCTCCTCACGGAGCGGATGAAGTACCTGAACGAGCATTTTCGGACGCACAAGAAGGACTACCACGGCATCCGAGGCCTGCTGAAGATGAACGGGACTCGTAAACGTCTGCTCAACTACATGAAGCGGACGGACATCGAAGGGTATCGTTCGATCATCAAGGAACTCGGTCTCCGGTACTAAGCACGGCGAGTCACACACGCGCGGACGCATTCTTGCGGGCCGCGCGTTTTGTATTTCACGCAGTCTAATTCTGCACTTCACGAAGCGCGGGCCGGCAATAGGGCCGGCCGCACAAGCGAGAGAAAAAAGGAAAACACATGCAACGCATTGAAAAGACGTTCGCGGGACGCAAGCTGGTCATCGAAACCGGACGTATGGCCAAACAAGCCGCCGGCTCGTGCCTGATCACCTACGGTGATACGATGGTCCTCGCGACCGTCACGGTGAGCGAGAACAAGAGTCCGCTCCCCTTCTTCCCGCTCACGGTCGAATACAAGGAAAAAACGTACGCCGCCGGCAAGATTCCGGGAGGCTTCATCAAGCGCGAAGGCCGCCCGGCCGATCACGAAATCCTTGCCTGCCGCATCATCGATCGCTCCATCCGGCCCCTCTTCCCGGAGGGATTCCAGAACGAAGTCCAGGTCTTCTGCTACGTCATCTCGGCGGACCAGGAGAACAAGGCCGACGTCCTCGCGCTGGTCGCAACGTCGTACGCGCTCAACGCCAGCCAGACCCCGTTCGGCGAGCCGATTGCCGGCGTCCGCGTCGGGCGCGTACAGGGCAACTGGGTGCTCAACCCCACGATGCAGCAGCTCGAGTACAGCGACATGGAACTCATCGTCGCCGGCTCGCAGGAATCCATCCTCATGGTCGAGGGCGGCGCGCTCGAAGTGAGCGAAGATGACGTCGTCGAGGCGATCACGGTCGCGCACGCCGGCATCAAGGAGCTCATCGGATACCAGGGCGAGCTGCTGAAGCTCGCCGGCGGCAAGGACAAGCTGAAGTGGGAGAAGGCCGCCACGACCGAGGGTCTCGTCGAGAAGGTGAAGGCGGCTGCCGACAAGAAGATCAGTGAGGCGCTGAACCAGAAGGACAAGCAGACGCGCGTCCAGGCGGTCGAGCTCGTGAAGAAGGAAGTCGCCGAGTCGTTCGCCGCAGATCTTCCTGACAATGCCAAGGAGATCAAGAACATCCTGGGCGATCTCGAATACAACGCGCTGCGGTCGCAGGTGTTGTCGACGAAGAAGCGCGTCGACGGCCGCGCGACGAATGAAGTTCGCGCAATCTCGATCGACACGGGCCTGCTGCCGCGCGCACACGGCTCAGCGCTCTTCACGCGTGGCCAGACGCAGGCGCTCGTCGCCGTCACGCTCGGCACCGCGAATGATGTCCAGCGCCTCGACACGATCGACTCGCCCAGCGAGACGACGAAGTCGTTCATGCTGCACTACAATTTCCCCCCGTTCTCCACGGGTGAGGTTCGCCCAGTGCGCGGAACGTCGCGTCGCGAAATCGGACACGGCAATCTCGCCGAGCGTGCCCTGCAGGGCGTGCTGCCGGACTTTGCCGACTTCCCGTATACGCTGCGTATCGTCTCCGAGATTCTCGAATCCAATGGTTCGAGCTCCATGGCGACGGTCTGCGGTGGTTCGCTCGCCATGATGGATGCGGGCATTCCGATTCGCGGCGCCGTTGCCGGCGTCGCAATGGGCTTGATCAAGGAAGGAAAGAAGTACGCGATCCTCACCGACATCCTCGGCACCGAAGATCATCTCGGCGACATGGACTTCAAGGTCGCGGGAACGGCGAATGGCATCACGTCGATCCAGATGGACATCAAGATCGAAGGCCTCGACCTTCAGATCATGAAGGAAGCGCTGGCACAGGCCAAGGAAGGCCGCCTGCACATCCTTGGAGAGATGAACAAGGCGTTGGCGTCGCAGCGCGAGGAGCTCAGCACCTACGCCCCACGCATCGTGACGATGATGATCAACCCCGAGAAGATCGGCGATCTGATCGGACCGAAGGGCAAGACGATTCGCGGTATCCAGGACGAGACGGGTGCAGAGCTCACCGTCGACGATACGGGTCTCGTCACCATCGCTGCCGTCGGCGGCGAGGCGATGCAGCGCGCACGCCAGATGGTGCAGGCGATCACGGCAGAGCCGGAAATCGGCGCGACGTACGAGGGCACCGTCAAGACGACCACCGCGTTCGGTGCATTCGTTGAGATCATGCCGGGCACGGAAGGCCTCGTGCACATCTCCGAGCTCAAGTGGGGCCGCACGGACAAGACCGAGGACGTCGTCAACAAGGGCGATCGCGTCACGGTCAAGCTGCTCGACCGCGATGAGCGCGGACGTCTGCGTCTCTCGATCAAGGCGTTGCAGCCGAAGCCGGAAGGCATGCCGGACGAGGAGCCGCGTCCACCGCGTCCTGAAGGCGATCGTCCGCCGCGTGAAGATCGGCCCCGCAGCGGTGGCGGTGGAGGCCGCGGCCGCCGCTAGTGGCCAGGGGTGACACTCCGGCGGACGGATTCCGCCGGACCGTGCTTCCCAATGGACTGACCGTACTCTCGGAGCACATGCCGGGAGTGCGGTCGGTCGCGTTCGGGGCATGGGTTCGCGCCGCATCGCTGCATGAGTCACGCGAGAAGATGGGCGTCTCGCACCTGCTCGAGCACATGGTGTTCAAGGGCACGGCCAAGCGGTCGGCCAAGCAGATCGCGCTCGAGCTCGAGGCGCTGGGTGGTTCCCTGGACGCGTACACGTCGCGGGAGCACACGGTGTATCAGGCCCGCGTGCTCGATGAGCACCTCGATATCGCCGCCGACGTCATTGGCGATTTCGTTTTCAAGCCGCTCCTGCGAAAGAAGGACCTCGACCTCGAGCGCAAGGTTGTGCTGGAAGAGATCGGCATGGTAGACGACACGCCGGATGATCTCGTCTTCGAGATGCACTCGGAGTCGCTGTGGGGGCAGCATCCCTATGGCTACTCGATTCTCGGAACGCGTGACACCGTGTCGGCGCTGCGCACCGACGACCTCAGGGAGTTGCATGCACGTGCCTACCATCCGTCGCAGTTGATCGTTGCCGCATCGGGGAATGTGCAGCACGATGCGCTGCTCGGGACACTCGAGCGGACGGGATGGGCGGACGACCGGCCGGGCGATGCAACACGACTGGCGTTCCCGGTTGCCGTCGCCCAGCCGCCGGTGCGCAAGCATGTCTCCCGCGACGGTGCGCAAACGCATATCGTCGTCGGTAGTACGGCGGTGGCGCACGGGGATTCTCGCCGGCATGCGATGGTCCTGCTCAGCGTGCTGCTCGGCGGCGGGATGAGCTCGCGCCTCTTTCAACGGGTGCGCGAAGAGCTCGGTCTCGCCTACTCTGTTTCGACCTTTCAATCGTTTCATGCGGACATCGGCATCCACGGGGTGTACGTGGGGACGGGGCCAGAGACTGCGCGTCAAGCACTCGACGCCATCGATGCGGAGCTCGCGTCGGTCGCGGCCGACGGCCTCCCGGCTGACGAACTCGCGATGGGGAAGAGCCAGCTCAAGGGTCAAGTGACCTTGTCACTGGAAAGCGTCTCGGCGCGGATGTACCGGTGCGCGGGTGTCGAGTTGTACGGCGAGCCCTACCGCACACTCGATGAAATGCTCGCGCTCATCGACGGCGTCACAATGGAGCAGATCGCCGACGCGGCCGCGACCTTCTTTCCGCCTGAACGGCAGACAGTTGTGTCGCTCGGTCCAGGTGATGAGTTTTAAGTCTTGAACTGCGCATCTGCACCTCGCGTAGTTTGTCCGCTCACTGTCCAAAATCACACGTAACCAAGTCCGCCCCATGAAAATCGGCGTTCCTAAAGAGATCAAGACCAACGAGAACCGCATTGCTCTCGTACCTGCGGGTGCCGAGTCGCTCATCAGCGCGGGCCACTCCGTGCTCATCGAGACCGGCGGTGGCATGGGCAGTGGTTTCACCGACCAGGACTACACGGCGGTCGGTGCGCAGATCGCGCCCGATGCCGCGACGGTCTGGAAAGACAGCGACATGATCATGAAGGTGAAAGAGCCGATCAAGGTCGAGTGGCCGCACATGCGGAAGGGTCAGCTCATCTTCACCTATTTCCATTTTGCCGCGGATCAGGTGCTCACGCAGGCGCACCTCGACAGCGGTGCCGTCTGTGTTGCCTACGAGACGGTCGAAACGGCATCGCGCGAACTCCCGCTGCTGATTCCCATGTCCGAAGTGGCGGGCCGCATGGCAGTGCAGGAGGGCGCGAAGTACCTCGAGAAGCTCTACGGCGGCCGCGGAGTGCTCCTGGGTGGCGTGCCCGGTGTGGCGCCCGCGAAGGTCGTGATTCTCGGCGGTGGTATCGTGGGCATCAACGCCGCGAAGATGGCGGCGGGCATGGGTGCCAAGGTCGTCATTCTCGACGTGTCGCTCGATCGTCTTCGCTACCTGAGCGACGTGATGCCCGCGAACGTGCAGCTGATTTACTCCAATCGCCACAACATCCTCGAGCAGATCAAGACCGCCGATCTCGTCGTTGGCGGCGTGCTGATCACTGGTGCGAAGGCGCCGCGGCTCATTCGCCGCGAGGACCTGTCGACGATGCAGCCGGGCTCGGTCATCGTGGACGTCGCAATCGACCAGGGCGGTTGCGTGGAGACGATTCACGCGACGACGCACGAGAACCCGACCTACGTCGTGGACGGGGTGATTCACTACGGTGTGGCGAACATGCCGGGCGGCGTGCCGCGCACGTCCACGCTGGCGCTCACGAATGCCACGCTGCCGTACGCCCTGCAACTGGCGAACAAGGGCTGGAAGCAGGCGCTCAGCGAGAACCCGGCGCTCCTCAAGGGACTGAACGTGGTCGATGGGAAGGTGACCTACGCCGGCGTTGCCGAGGCGTTCGGGATGGAGTTCCACGAGCCTGCCGAGTTCGTCTCGTAGCGCGTCGGGGTGTTGGATTTCGGAGACGACCTGCTGCCTGCGCAGCAGGTCGTTTTTGTTCGGGCGCCGCAATAAAGGCCGAGCCCGCTTGGCATTCGGGTTCTTCGCCTTTCCGGCGTCGGCCGTATGTTGTTCCCTGACAATAGCTTGCACCGCCAAGCCTCAGAGGGTACTATTCGTCGCCCCAAACAACTCAAAACGGCTCGTTCCGTGCACTGAGCACGGACACCTGAACACTGGATAGATGCGCTGGCCCTCAATCTTCAAGCCGGGAAGTCTTTTCCCCGCGAACGCGATCGGTGTGGACCTCGGTACGGCCAATACGCTCATCTACGTGAAGGGCGAAGGCATCGTCCTGAACGAGCCCTCAGTCGTCGCGCTCGATCGCGAGACGAAGCAGATCAAGGGCGTTGGGCTCGAAGCGAAGCGCATGCTCGGGCGAACTCCCGAGGGCGTCATCGCGGTGCGACCGATGAAGGACGGCGTGATCGCCGACTTCGACGTCACCGAGAAGATGCTGCGCTACTTCCTCAAGCTCATCATCGATAACCACGTCTTCAAGGTGAAGCCGCGCGTCATCGTCTGCGTGCCGAGTGGCATCACGGAAGTGGAGCGACGCGCGGTGCGCGACTCTGCGTTAGGTGCGGGTGCGAAAGAAGTGTTCATGGTCGCGGAGCCGATGGCTGCGGCGATTGGCGTCGGTCTCCCTGTGGAAACGCCCACTGGCAACATGGTGATCGACATCGGCGGAGGCACGACCGAGATCGCTGTAATCGCGCTATCGGGCATTGTGAGCGACACATCGATTCGCACGGGCGGCGACGAGCTCGACATGTCGATCGTGCAATTCATGCGCAAGAACTACAACCTGCTCATCGGCGAACCGACCGCCGAGCAGATCAAGATCCAGATCGGGAGTGCGGCGCCGATTGGAGATGAGCGCGAGATGGAAGTGAAGGGCCGTGATCTCGTCAGTGGAATTCCCAAGACGGTGCGCGTGCATTCGAGTGAAATCCGCGAAGCGGTGCAGGAGCCGATTCAGCAGATCGTCGATGCCGTACGTCGCGCACTCGAGATCACGCCTCCCGAACTCGCCAGCGATATCGTCGACCGCGGCATCGTCATGACGGGCGGCGGTGCGCTGATTCGCGGTCTCGATTTGCTGCTCAGCCAGGAGACGGGACTTCCGATCCACGTTGACGAGGATCCCCTGACCTGTGTCGTTCGCGGGACGGGGCGCATCCTCGATGACGAGGAGAAGTACTGGTCGGTTCTCACCACCTGAGGCGCCACGTGGCGCGAGCACCTCGACTTACCGCACGTGTCGACATCGTCCTCTTCGGCGCATGTGTTCTCTTTTCGATCGTCGCGATGGTGTTACCGCCGAACCTGCGGGAACCACTCGCCGCTGGACTGCGTCGATCACTCGTTGCCCCACTGATCAAGTTGCAGCGCGGCGCTGAGCGCTGGCGCTCGGCCTACCTGAGCTCTGAGCGCGTGGAGTTGCGACGCGACACGCTCGCGCTGGCTGCCGCGCGTGTGCCGACGCTCGAAACGGAGAACGAGCAACTGCGCCGGCTCCTCGGCCTCGGCGGGAAATTGCAGTGGGGCTTCATTCCGGCCGAAGCGCTGCAGGGCCGAGGTCGCGCTGAGGATTTCACGATCATGCTGAGTGCGGGCTCGAAGGCCGGCGTGCGCGAGCGCAGCCTCGTCGTCGCGCCCGAAGGCGTCGTCGGTGTGGTCCAGACCGTCGATCCCACCATGAGCCTCGCCATTCTGTTTGCACATCCGGATTTTCGTGTGAGCGCGATGTCGGCGAATGACAGCGCCTTCGGGATCGTGCAGCCGCACATTGCGGGCGGCGGTGGTGCGCGAGAGGAGGCCTTCCTGCGATCTGAGCGCTACCTGCTCGAGATGCGCGGCGTCCCGTTCCGTGCGACGATGAAGCCGGGCGCCATCGTGTATAGCTCGGGACTCGGCGGCGTGATGCCAAAGGGAATTCCCGTCGGCGTCGTGCTCTCGGAGATCAAGACGAGCGAGGCATGGGCGCGCACCTACCTGCTTCGTCCTGCGGTGAATCCGTCTGCCCTGACGGCCGTCATGATTTTGACGCCGGAGCGCGCGGCGGCGGGGCTCGTCAACGTGTGGGCCGACGTTGGTGCGGTCGATTCCGCGACGAAGAGTATCATGGCGGCAGGCGATTCCCTCAATCAGCAAGCGTTGGCGCGCGCCGCGGCGACGCGTCGCGCGGCGATCGATTCGTCGGCGAAGCTGATGGTGGATTCACTGCGTCGCGATTCAACCACGCGGTCCACGCAACCACCGCCGGTCGTTCCCATGGATTCCGCGACCCGTGCGCGTTTTGTCCGTGACAGCGTCGCCGCGGCGCGTGCTCGACGGGCGCGGCGCGACAGCATTCGTGCGGCACGGGCCGCGGATTCCATCAGGCGGATTACGACGCCGGGAGTCAGTCCATGAACTGGGGAGCGACGGTCCGCACGATTCTCCTGTGCGCGGTACTGATCCTGCTGCACTACTCGCTTCGGCCGTTGCTGGCGTGGCGTGCGTCACCTGATTTCCTCATCATCGCGCTGTTGCTGGCGTCCGTTCGCGTGCGCCCCGGCGTCGCGGCCGTTTTCGGCTTCATCATCGGACTGGCATCGGATTCGCTCGCACTCGCCACGTTCGGCGCGGGCGCACTGGCAATGACGCTCATCGGCTTTGGTTGGTCGCGGCTCAAAGCGGTCTTCTTTGCCGACCACGTGTTGCTCAACGGCTTTTTCCTGTTCCTGGGCAAGTGGGCATATGAAGTGGTGATGAACCTCGTGGTGCGGCGCGAGCACGGAACGGAACTCGTGATGCAGATTCTCGTGTGGTCATCGCTGTCGGCTGCCGTGACCGCGGTGGCGGGCGTGTTGGCGCTCATGGCGCTCCGACCCGTTCTCGAGACACGCGGCGCATGAGCTTTCATCCGAACGACATTCTGCGACGGGGACGCGCGGCCAACGTCATTGTGGCGGGCGTGCTGCTCTTTCTGCTGGGGGCGTTCTTTCGCAGCCAGGTGCTGAACTACCAGAAGTATGCGCTGCAGTCGGAGACCAATCGGTTGCGCGAATTGCCGCTGCCTGCCGCGCGCGGAATCATTTATGATCGCAAGGGAAAGATCATCGCCGACAATGTGATCGGCTATTCCGTTTCCGTGCTCGCGCAGAAGGAAGACACGCTTCGTGCGGTACTCCAGCGCCTGAGCGGGACGATCAACATCACCGCACCGCAGATCGAGCAGTCGGTGCGACGCTTCCGGCGTGCGCCCACTCGGCCCACGGTGATCATTCCGGACGCGTCGTTCGATGTGGTGAGCGTGCTGGAAGAGCACCGCACGCAGTTCCCTGGCCTGATCATTCAGAGCGCCCCGCGTCGGTACTACCCGGATGGCGCCATCGTCGCGCCGTTCGTCGGCTATGTCGGTGAGGTGAGCGAGAACGAGCTCGCGCAGACTGCGTTTGCGGAGTACAAGGCCGGGCAGCAGGTGGGCAAGCAGGGCCTCGAGAAGCAGTACGAGGCGCTGCTGCACGGAAAGGAAGGCAGCCAGTTCGTCGAGGTTGACGCACGCGGGCGCATCGTGAAGACGGCCGGCGCACGCCAGGACCTCATGCCGGTGCAGGGCCCGGAGATGCGGACGAACATCGACATGGACCTCCAGCGGTTCGTCGCCGGAATTTTCGGAGATTCGCTGCAAGGCGGCGCCGTCGCGATCGATCCCAACACGGGCGGTGTGCTCGCGCTGTACAGCGCGCCGAGTTACGACGCCAACCGCTTCATTGGCGGGATCCCGCTGCAGTATTGGGACTCACTGCGTGCCGATCCGCGGAAGCCGCTGTACAACAAGGCGCTGCAGGGTCAGTATCCACCCGGCTCGACGTGGAAGCTCGCCACCACGGCGATCGGCCTGGAGACCGGCGAAGTGAAAATGACCGACCACATGCCGACCGCGTGTACCGGCGGCATGCAGTATGGCTCGCGGTACTTCAAGTGTTGGGACAAGCGCGGTCACGGTTCACTCGATCTCAAGGGCGCGATCGCGAAGTCCTGCGACGTGTACTTCTATCAACTCGGGCTGAAACTCGGAATTGCACGTCTCGTCGCCGGTGGCGTTTCGATCGGTTTTCAGAGCAAGGCGGGAATCGATCTTCCGGAGGAGAAGCGCCCGCGCTTCCCCGAGGGGACCGAATACTTCGATCGCAAGTACGGGAAGGGACAGTGGACCCGCGGGCTCGCGTTGAGTATGGCCATCGGTCAGGGAGACAACTCCCAGACGATTCTCAACATGGCCAAGTTCTACACGGCGCTGGCAACCGACGGCATGGCGGCGCGCCCGCAGATCGTGAAGGGCACGCCTGATCGTGCGAGGGTCATGCAACTGACGCAGGACCAGATCAACGAGATGCGTCAGGCGCTCGTCGGCGTGGTGACGCAGGGCACGGCAGCCGCATCCGCAATCAAGGGCGCGCAGCTCGCCGGCAAGACGGGTACGGCACAGAGTGGCACGTACGTCAACGGTGTCGAGCAGAACCACGCATGGTTCGTTGGCTTTGCGCCTGCTGACAAGCCGGCGATCGTCGTCGCGGTCATGATCGAGTTCGGCGGCCACGGAACGCGTGCGGCCCAAATCGCGTCCAAGATCATTGCCGCGTATCTGCATGTCACGCCCATCATCGACCTGTCGGTGGACGGCTAGATGCCCGTTCGCCGCTTTCCGATCGATTGGCCGCTCGTCAGCGTCGCGCTCTTACTGTCGCTCTATGGCATTGCGGTGGTGTATTCCGCGGGCCAGACCGACGTCCTGACGGGTGTTGCGAAGCTGTGGAAGAGCCAGGTGATCTGGTTCGCACTCTCGCTTGGTGCCGCGTACGGAGTGAGTCGGTTTTCGGTAAGGCTACTCGATTGGCTCACGTGGCCCATGTACGCGCTGACGATCGCGATGCTGGTGCTGCTGCTCTTCGTCGGCAAGGGCGCAGGAACGGCCGCGAGCACGAAAAGCTGGCTCGTGATCGGCGGATTTCGTGTGGGCCAACCCTCGGAACTCGCGAAGATCACCGTGGTGCTCGCGCTCGCCAAGGTGCTCTCGACCTTCAAGGAGCCACCGCGGTCGTTGATGGAACTATGGAAGCCGGCACTCGTCGTCGGCGTTCCGTGGGCGTTGATCATGAAACAGCCCGATCTCGGCACGGGCATCGTCTTCGTCGGATTCGCCTTCGCCATGTTGTTCTGGGCTGGCGTCTCGTGGCCACTGCTCGTGCTGGTGGCGAGTCCGGTGGTCAGCCTCATCCTCGCGTTCAACACGAGTATCTGGGGTGCGTGGTTCCTGTTGCTCGTGGCGTTGGTGCTCTGGTACAAGCCCTACATGTACGAGGGCATCTTCCTCGTGGTGATGAACGTCGTATTTGGCGTGGTCTCTCGACAACTCTGGGAAACACTCGCGCCCTATCAGCAAAAGCGATTGCTGGTGTTCATCAATCCGAACATCGATCCGCGTCAAGCCGGCTATCACGTGCTTCAGTCGCAGACTGCGATCGGCTCCGGCGGATGGCTCGGCAAAGGGTTTACTCTGGGCAGCCAGAAGCGTCTCGCGTTTCTTCCGGCGCAGCACACCGACTTCATCTGGGCCGTTGTCGGCGAGGAGCTCGGCTTCATTGGCGTGACGCTCGGCATTGCGCTGTTCGCATTGCTCTTCCTTCGTGTCACGAAGATCTCCGAGCGGGCCAACGATTCGTACAGCAGCCTGGTCGCGTTCGGCCTGCTGGCCAGCTGGTTCGTGCATGTGGTCGAGAACATGGGCATGACGCTCAACCTGATGCCCATTACCGGCATTCCGCTTCCGTTCTTCAGCTACGGTGGCAGCTTCATGCTGGCGAGCTGGATTGCGATTGGCATCCTGCTCCGGATATCGGCCGAGGGGCGCGGTGGCCGAAATGGGCCGTTCGCCATCTGATCACGCGAGGGTTATCGAACCCTCGCTGGCCCCAAAGACGAAGGGTGATCTGCGGATTCGACGGATTGAGCGGATTTTTCGGGATGCCTCTCCATCGCGAGGCGCGTCCCGTCGACATCAAGAATCCTATTCTTGAGTTTCGAAGGTCGAAGTTTGGTGCGTCGATACGTGATGTGACTCGGAGTCAATCGGTCAAATCCGTTGAATCCGTGAAATCCGCTCCTCCCCTCGTGCGCTGTTGCATGGTCACGCGAAGAGTCTCTCCAAGGCGTGACGCGAGCATCGGACGCCAGTCAGTAGGGATCAATCGACTCCAGTCAATCCCTTGCCCACATCCGTGACCTCGGTCACATTGTCCTGATGGCATGGTTCCGTAAGGAGAAGAAGCCGCGACAGCCTCGGCGAGAGCGTCTCGAAATTCCCGCCGACGTTTGGGAGAAGTGTGAAGCGTGTGGACACACGGATATCCGTGAAAAGTTCATTCGCAATTTCAACGTCTGCCCGAACTGCGACTATCATCGCCGCATCCGTGCGAATGATTACTGCAACATCCTCCTCGACGAAGGGTCGATGGAGGAGTTGGAGCTCGACATTCGCTCCACGGACCCACTCGGATTCCCCGAATATCCTGGGCGGCTGAAAAAGGCGACCACCAATGCCGGCGACGGTGATGCGCTGCTTGCCGCCACGGGGACGATCGAAGACTTACCGGTGAACCTCGGGGTCATGGACTTCGCCTTCATGGGCGGCTCCATGGGCTCGGTGGTGGGCGAGAAGATCGCGCGACTCGGCCAGCGTTCGCTCGAGCGCAAGCATCCGCTCATCGTCATCTGCGCGTCGGGCGGCGCCCGCATGCAGGAGGGTGTGCTGTCACTGATGCAGATGGCGAAGGTGAGCGCAGTCCTCGCGCAACTCGCAGAGCGCCGAATTCCGTACATCGCCATCCTGACGAATCCGACGACGGGTGGTGTGAGCGCCAGTTACGCCATGTTGGGAGACGCCATCGTGGCGGAACCTGGCGCCGTGATCGGATTCGCGGGGCCACGCGTCATCAAGCAGACCTTGGGGCAGGACCTCCCCGAGGGATTCCAGACGGCGGAGTTTCTGCTCGACCACGGCATGCTCGACCAGGTGGCGCACCGCAAGGATCTGAAGCACCTGATCAGCCAACTGCTGCGCCACATGAGTGGCAAGCCGTCGGCGACGGGGTGGACATCGCCCTGACGGGCTACAAGGAGTCGCTCGACTACCTCTTCGCGCGAACGACCGGGGCATTCAAGTTCGGTCTCGAGCGGACGCGTGCATTGCTCGACGCGCTGGATCAGCCGCATCTGGCCTATCCGGTGCTGCACATCGCCGGAACGAACGGGAAGGGCAGTTCCGTGGCCACGGCGGCCGCGCTGCTCCGCGCGAAGGGCCTTCGGGTCGCTCGTTACACGTCGCCGCACCTGGTCGATTTCCGAGAACGCATTGCCGTCGATGATCTTCTCATTCCAGCCGATGAGATCGTCGCATTCATCGCTGAGTACACGCCGCTTATCGAACGGCTCGGTGCCTCGTTCTTCGAGGCGACGACGGCGCTGGCCTTTCGGCATTTCGCGCGCGAGGGCGTCGACGTTGCGCTGATCGAGGCAGGTCTCGGTGGACGCCTCGACTCGACGAATGTCGTGGTACCTCGCGCGGCTGGCGTCACGTCCATCGGGTACGATCACATGGAGTATCTCGGCCCGACGCTCGAGACGATCGCGGCCGAGAAGGCAGGGATCTTCAAGGCAGGCGTTCCCGCGGTCATTGGCGAGCCGGACACGCGCGTGCGTGAGTGGCTTGCCGAAGGGGCACGGCGCGCCGGCGCGTCGTCCGTGCGCATCGCGCAGGAGGAAATGCACGCGAGCGACGTCGAGATCAGTGCGCGAGGCACGCGCTTCCGACTCGAGGCGCTCGGCGATTCTCGAATCATCGAGACGCCGCTGGTCGGGCATCACCAGGCGGCGAACTTCGCCTTTACGCTGGCGCTATTGGATGCTGCCGGCGACCCCTTTCGCGTCTCGCTGGCGGAAGCAGAGCACGCCGTGTCGGCCGTTCGGCTGCCGGGCCGATTTCAGCGCGTTGGGAGATGGATCTTCGACGTTGCACACAACGCCGACGGGATCCGGACGCTGGCGGGCAGCCTCGCCTCGGTGGAAATCGAGAGACCGCTCGTCGCATTGCTGTGCGTGCTCGGGGACAAGGAGTGGAAGGCGATGATCGACACGCTTGCCCCGTCGGTGGACGCATTCATCCTCACCGATGCGCCGACCGCGCCACGATCTCGCGCGTGGGTCCTCGCCGACGCACTCGCGCATGCGCAATCGCTCGGCGTGCGAGCCGAGGCGCTCGCGGATTTCGACGAGGCCTTACGTCGCGCGGAACACCTTGGCGGGACGTTGCTGGTGACAGGCTCGTTCCACACCGTCGGCGATGCGATGTCGCGGTTGCAGGTGTCTTCGCTCTCCGGCTAACTTTCGAAGATGTTCAAAGGCGCCCTTCCAGGCTTTCGCGATTTCTATCCTCAGGAGCTTGCCGAGCGCGCGTTCATCATGAACACGTGGCGTGAGGTGGCGCGCCGTTACGCCTTCGTCGAGTACGATGGCCCTCCGCTGGAGCCGCTCGATCTGTACACGAAGAAGAGTGGCGACGAGATCGTCGGGCAACTCTACAACTTCGTCGACAAGGGGGGGCGCGACGTCGCATTACGCCCGGAGATGACGCCGACTGTTGCGCGGATGGTCGCGGCGCGTGCCAATGCGCTGCGCAAACCGGTGCGCTGGTTTTCGATGCCCCAGCTGTTCCGGTACGAGCGCCAACAGAAGGGCCGGCTGCGTGAGCACTACCAGCTCAATGTCGACATTTTCGGGTCGTCCGACGTCGCGGCAGACGCCGAACTCGTCGCGTGCGCGGTGGACATGATGCGCGCATTCGGACTGACGTCGGCCGACGTCGTCGTTCGCGTGTCCGATCGTCGCATTCTGCAGTCGTTTCTTGCGTCGTACGGAATTGCCGACGGCGCAATGGCGGAGGTCTATCAGATCATCGACAAGCTCGAGCGGACGCCGCGCGATGTCTCCGGTGAGAAGCTCGCGGCGCTTGGTGTCTCGGCCGAGGCGATCGAGCGCATCGTCACGATCGCCGACGTGGAATTCGACGAGTTGCGGGAGCGTACAGGCCCGACCCAGGAAGTGCTGGAGTTCGATCGCTTTCGGCGCTATGTCCCCGCGCTCCTCGGTGGAGACGCCTCGTGGCTCAGGCTCGACCTGTCGATTGTGCGCGGATTGGCGTATTACACGGGTATCGTCTTCGAGCTGTTCGACCGGTCGGGCGAGTTTCGCGCGATCTGTGGCGGCGGACGCTACGACACGTTGCTCGACTCACTCGGCGGGACGGACATGCCTGCGCTCGGATTTGGCATGGGTGATGTCGTTCTGGGCGAACTGCTGCGCGCGAAGGGTTTGATGACGCCTCCGGATTCGGCGGCGGACTACTGGATTGCGGCGGATGAGGCGACCCCACTCGAACGCGTGCTGACGGAGGTCTCGCGACTTCGTGGCACGGGGCGTTCCGTGGAATACGCACTTCGCGCGCAGTCCCTGAACAAGCAGAAGAAAGCGGCGCAAGTCAGCGGCGCAAAGGAATTCGTGACACTCTCGAACGACGACGCATCGAATGGCTGACGACAAGAAGCTCACAACCCGCGCGAAAGACTTCAGCGCCTGGTACAACGAAGTCGTCCTGAAGGCCGAAATGGCTGACTATTCGCCCGTGAAGGGGTGTATGGTCATCCGTCCCAACGGCTATGGCATCTGGGAGCGCATGCAGCGCGCCCTCGACGACATGTTCAAGGCGACCGGCCACCAGAACGCCTACTTCCCGCTCTTCATCCCGGAATCGTATCTCCACAAGGAGAAGGAGCACGTCGAAGGCTTCGCCCACGAGTTCGCGGTCGTCACGCATGGTGGCGGCAAGAAGCTCGAAGAGCCGCTCGTCGTGCGTCCGACGTCCGAGACGATCATCTACTCGATGTTCGCCAAGTGGGTGCAATCGTATCGCGATTTGCCGCTGCTGATGAACCAATGGGCCAACGTCGTGCGCTGGGAAATGCGCACGCGTCTCTTCCTGCGCACCACCGAGTTTCTCTGGCAGGAAGGCCACACGGCGCACGCCACGCATGACGAGGCCGAGGAAGAGACCCGTCGGATGCTCGGCGTCTATCGCGATTTCATGGAAGGGTACATCGCGATGCCCGTCGTCACTGGACAGAAGACCGAGTCGGAGAAGTTTGCCGGAGCACTGCGCACCTATTCCTGCGAAGCGATGATGCAGGATAACAAGGCATTGCAGGCGGGCACGTCGCACAATCTCGGGCAGAATTTCGCCAAGGTCTTCGACCTCAAGTTCCAGAGTGAGGCGGGAACCGAGGAGTACGCGTGGAACACGAGTTGGGGCGTGTCGACGCGCATGGTGGGTGGTCTGGTGATGACGCATGGCGACGACAACGGACTGCGCTGTCCGCCGTTGCTGGCGCCCATCGAGATGGTCATCGTGCCCATCTACAAGACCGACGAAGAACGCGGTGCCATTCTCGAAGCCGCCCACCGCATCGCCAAGTCGCTCGGTGCTTGGGACCGTCGGGAGACCGCACGCCTCCGCATCCACATCGATGCGCGCGAAGGCATCAAGCCGGGCGCGAAGTACTACGAGTGGGAGCTCCGCGGTATTCCGCTGCGCCTGGAGATCGGACCGCGTGACCTGGCGGCCAATCAGGGCGTGCTGGTGCGCCGCGACACCCGGGCGAAGCTGCCTGTTTCATTGGACACACTCGGCGAGGAAGTTGCCGAGATGCTCTCGACGATGCAGCGCGACATGCTTGCCGCCGCGATGGACCGGCGCGATGCGAACAGCGTGCGTGAGCGGATCTCGTATGACACGTTCCGCGAACTCATGGACGGACAAGGTGGCTTCGTCTATGCCGGCTGGTGCGGCATGCCGGAGTGCGAAGCCGCGATCAAGGAGGACACCAAGGCGACGATCCGCTGTCTGCCCGATGAGGAGTTCCGGTCTGCGGAAGCACCAACGACCTGTCTCAAGTGCGGCATGGCGTCAACGGTCGAGGCATTGTGGGCGAAGGCGTACTGACGGCGGGCTTCACGCGCGTGGGCGGAGCACTCACGTGCGAAGGTGTTGCGCTCGAGACGATCGCGAGCGACGTGGGAACGCCGGCGTACGTCTACAGCGCCGCCGTCGTCCGCGATCGCTATCAGCGTCTCGACGGTGCGCTGACCGCCATCCCGCACCGGATTCACTATACGCTCAAGGCAAATTCGAATCGCGGAATCCTGCGCCTGTTGCGCGAGATGGGAGCGGGTGTCGATGTCGTGTCTGGCGGCGAGCTGTTTCGCGCGCAACGAGCGGGGTTCGCCGGCAGCGACATCATTTTCGGCGGCGTCGGCAAACGGGACGAAGAGCTCCGCGAGGCGCTCGAAGCGCAGGTCATGTTGATCAATGCCGAATCGGAGGCCGAGATCCGGGCGCTGAATCGGATTGCCGGCGACCTTGGTGTCATCGCGCCGGTCGGCATTCGCGTGAATCCCGAAGTCACCGTCGATAGCTCGCACCGGTACATCAAGACGGGAGAAAAGGGCGCGAAGTTCGGCGTACCGTTCGATGAGGTGCACGCTGTCGCGCGTGTTGCGTCCGAGCTGCCGAACACGCGTCTCATCGGGCTCGACATGCACATCGGCTCGCAGCTCTTCCGTCTCGATGCGTATCTCGATGGCACCGAGAAACTCGTCGAGCTCCTGGACAAACTGAGTGCGGACGGCATCGACACGCTCCGCTATCTCGACATCGGAGGAGGGCTCGGCGTCAGTTACGACGACGAGCAGTCACCGGACCTCCAGCGCTTCGCCGATGCACTGCGCACACGAGTGATGCCGACGGGCCTCACGCTCCTGATGGAGCCGGGGCGTTTCATCGTCGGTAATTCCGGCGTTCTGCTCACGCGAGTGCTGTACCGCAAGCACAGCGGCGGCCGCGATTTTCTCGTCACCGACGCGGGAATGACCGAGTTGTTGCGTCCCTCGCACTACGATGCGTACCACAAGATCGAACGTGTGCAGCCAACGAGCGCGCACATGAAAGCGGATGTCGTGGGGCCGGTGTGCGAGAGCGGCGACTTCCTGGCCCTCGATCGCCGAATGGACGAAGCAAACGCTGGGGACCTGCTCGCTGTCTATGACGTGGGTGCCTACGGATACGTGATGGCTTCCAACTACAACACGCGGCCGCGCGGCGTGGAAGTAATGGTCGACGGCGACCAGTACGCGATGACGACCGCGCGGGAGTGCTACGACGACCTCGTGCGGCTCGAGCAGGATGACCCCCAGTGGAGGCATGGCTGATGCGCGTCGGGTTGATGGCCGATAGCCACGACCGGATTCCCGCGATTGCGGAATTCGTGAAGCTCATGCAGGCGGAAGGCGTGTCGATGCTGCTCCATGCGGGAGACTACTGCGCGCCCTTCGCGCTCAAGCCCATCGAGGAAGCCAGCATGTCGCTCGCCGGTGTGTTCGGCCGCAACGACGGCGACACGCAGGGACTGCTCGCCAAGGCAACCGCGGGATTCGGCGCCGAGTTGTTTGGCGGCCCGCACAGCTTCGAGCTTGGCGGACAGCGCGTGCTCGTCGTTCATGACATCGGTGACGTGCAGCCCCGCAGCATCGATGCGCACAGCATCGTCGTGCATGGCTTCACGCACCAGCAGGAGATGAAGACCCGCGGTGATACGCTGATTGTGAACCCTGGTGAATCGTGCGGTTGGCTCTTCGGTACGCCGAAGGCTGCGATTCTCGATCTCGACTCCAAGAAAGTGGAATTCCTGAGCCTCGACCCCGCGCACTGGACGACATGACGGCGCAAAGCCGCATCCTCATCATCGACTACGGATCGCAGTTCACACAGCTCATTGCTCGCCGAGTCCGCGAAGCGAGAGTGTACTCCGAGATTCATCCACCGACGCGCAGCGTCGAGTGGATACGTGAGTGGAAGCCGACTGGCATCATCTTCAGCGGTGGACCGAATTCCGTGTATGGCGCCGAGGCGCCACTCGCTGATCCCGAGGTCTTCGACGTCGCGCCGATTCTTGGCGTGTGCTACGGGATGCAGATGATCGCCTATCTGAGTGGCGCCGACGTGACGCGCGGCGGCCAACGCCAGTATGGGCGCGACGCCATCCGCACCACGCGCGACAGTGCGCTGTTCCGGGGCTTCCACATCGACGAGGACACGATCGTCTGGATGAGTCACGGAGACCACATCGAGGCCGTGCCGGATGGCTTTCACGTCACCGCGGCGAGCGGCGGTAACCCGATCGCGGCGTTCGAGCACGACACCAAGCCGATCTTCGGTGTGCAGTTCCATCCCGAAGTCGCGCATACGACTCGCGGCGGCGAGATCATCGCGAACTTCCTCTTCGATGTCTGCGGCGCGACGCCGACATGGACGCCCGGCGCGTTCATCGAGGATGAAGTCGCGAAAATCCGTGCGCTCGTTGGCGACGCGCAGGTGATTTGCGGACTCTCGGGCGGTGTCGATTCATCCGTCGCAGCGGCGCTGGTGCACCGCGCGATCGGCGATCAGCTCACGTGCGTGTTCGTGGACACGGGGTTGCTGCGGCTGCGCGAGCGCGAACAGGTCCAGCAGACGATGGGTCGCCACCTCGGCATCAAGCTCGTGACCGTCGAAGCGTCGGAGCGATTCCTCGCGGCGTTGAAGGGGATCGACGAGCCGGAGGCCAAGCGGCGGGCGATCGGCCACACGTTCATCGATGTTTTCGAGGAAGCGACGGCGAGCGCCGGTTCGAACGCGAAGTTCCTGGTGCAGGGCACGCTCTATCCCGACGTGATCGAGAGCGCATCGCCGACTGGTGGCCCGTCGGTGACGATCAAGACGCATCACAATGTCGGCGGGCTCAAGCCGGGGATGCAGTTCGCGCTTATCGAGCCGCTGCGCGAATTGTTCAAGGACGAAGTTCGGAATGTCGGCCGCGAGTTGGGGCTGCCGGAGGAGATGGTCGGCCGGCACCCGTTCCCCGGCCCCGGTCTGGCCATCCGCGTCCTCGGAGCCGTGGCCGAACCCGCACTCGACGTGCTGCGTCTTGCGGATGCGATTTACCTGGAGGAAATTCGGTCGGCAGGGCTCTACAACGAAATCTGGCAGGCGTTCGCCGTGCTTCTCCCTGTTCGCAGTGTTGGTGTCATGGGTGACGAGCGGACGTACGACAATGTTGTTGCACTGCGCGCGGTCACGAGCACCGATGGTATGACTGCGGACTGGTATCCTTTCCCGCACGACATCATGGCGAAGATCAGCGATCGGATCATTCGAGAGGTCGATGGCGTGAATCGCGTCGTGTACGACGTCAGTTCGAAGCCGCCGGCGACCATCGAGTGGGAGTAACTCCGGAGCCACGCCCATCGACGGGGACGGGCCGACGCACTCAAGCGCTGCGTGGGCCGGGCGCCGGCGGATTCACGCCGGCGCAGTCACTCGCTGCATCCAACCCCTGCCTGAACTGCGGCACGAACATCCAGCTCGCGTACTGTCCGGAGTGCGGTCAGCGCGAAATCGATCCGGATCCCACACTGCGCGAGTTCCTGCACGAACTGGCCGAGGAGTTTCTGCACTGGGACGGCAAGCTCGTGACGACGTTCCGCACGCTGTTGACCAAACCTGGCGTGCTCACGATGGAGTACCTGGGCGGACGCCGGGTGCGCTATATCTCACCGCTTCGGGTGTATCTCACGTGCAGTGTGCTGTTCTTCTTTCTCGCCGCGATCGCACCCGCGCGCGTGGTGCTGGACAAATTCGGCCAGCCGGTGGAGCAGGGGCTCGTTCAGATTTCGCAGTCGACCCAAAAGGAGCTCGCCGAAATCGATTCCGCGGCGGCCAAGGCGCCGTACGTCACACGCGTCTGGATGACGCATTTTGCTCGTGCCATGAGCAAGCCCGACGAGTTGCGACACGCGACGACCGCGGCCATCCCGAAAGCAATGTTCGTTTTGGTGCCGCTCTTTGCCGCACTCATTGGCGTTGTCTATCGCGATCGCCGGCGGAAGTATCCGCAGCACCTCGCGTTTGCGCTGCACGTGCACGCCGCGCTCTTCGTCGCGCTGTCCGTGATGCTGCTCAATCGCTTCATGTCGTCGCTGACCATCGCCGGGGTGTTCCAGCTGCTCGTCGCGATTCCTTTCGCGGCCTACACGGTGCTCGCGACGCAGGCGGTGTATGAAAGCAGACGTGGCCAGTCGATCTGGCGGCTGACCCTTGCGTCGACGATGTACTTCGTCGTGTTCCTGTTTGTAATCACCGCCCTGTTTGCAATTATCGTCCTTTCGAGCTGACGGCGTAAACAGCGGGTGCACGCCATTCGCTTCGCTCAGGGCGACAAAACACGCGGGCCTTCGCGCTAATCAAGCCGACAAAACAAACGACCGAGTTAGACGCCTTTCTCCTTCAAGAGCTCCAGGAACTGCACCGGCTCCGTCAGTGCGAGAAGCCGCTGCGGCACGTCGGACTCCTTCGAGAATTGCGCAATCTTCCCAAGCACCGGGAGATACTGGTTGGACACTTCCAGGGGTGGCGCGACGATGAGGAAAAAGAAATTCACCGGCTTCTCGTCGATCGCCTTGAAGTCCATGCCGCTCGTTTTTCGACCGAACGCGACGCGCAATTTGTTCACGACCAGCGACCGGCAATGCGGGATGGCAATCCCGCGCCCAATGCCGGTGGAGCCAAGATTCTCGCGTCGCTTCAGCATCTTGTAGAGCATCCCGTCCGACTTGTCGTCGAGCTTGAGGAGGCCGATGAGCTCCTTGAGGATGTCGTCTTTGGTTTCCCCTTCGAGCTCGAGCTTGATTGCGTCTTCGTCGAAGAACTCGCGTAGTTCCATCTCGTCAGATCCGATGCTGGGGCGATGCCGGAGGCCTTTAGCGCGGCCTGTCTGCTTGATCGAACCGGGAAACGTACCCGTGCGCGCGCAACCTTGTCAAACGCCGTCGTTGCTTGGACTTCCGCGCCTCGGTAACTTCCGAGAATGGGCTTCCCCTTTCCCCTCGCGGTCGATACGCCACTCTATCTCGCGCCTATGGCCGGCGTGTCGGAATCCCCATTCCGGCAACTCTGCCATGATCATGGCGCCGACGTCGTGGTCACCGAGTTCCTCTCGGCTGAGGGAATCCGCCGCGAAAATGAGTCGACGATTCACAAGCTCGCGTTCGGGCCTGGTGAACGGCCCATCGGGGTGCAGATCTTCGGCGCCGATCCGGTGGCCATGGGGGAAGCGGCGCGTTTTGTTTCCGATGTGTTTCAGCCCGAGTTCATCGACATCAATTTCGGCTGTCCGGTGAAGAAGGTCGTTCGCCGGAATGGGGGCTCCGGCTGTCTGCGCGACCTCGACCTTGTCGAACAGGTGATTCGCGCGGTCGCGTCCGCCACACCACTCCCCGTCACGTGCAAGATCCGGAGTGGCTGGAGCGAGGAGATGCGCGATCCCGTGAAAATCGCCCTGCGCTGCCAGGACGCCGGCGCACGCGTGCTCGCGTTGCACCCGCGAACCCGGACGCAGATGTACACTGGCAACGCGCGCTGGGAAGAAATCGCTGCCGTTGTCGACGCGCTCGACATTCCGGTGCTCGGTAACGGCGATATCAAGACGGCAGAAGACGCCATCCGGATGCACCAGCAGACTGGATGCGCTGGCATCATGATCGCGCGAGGATCGTACGGACAGCCCTGGATATTCAACCAGGTCAAGGATCTGCTTGCTGGTCGCGCGAAGCGGCCGGCGCCGAACGTCGCAGACCGCTTTGCGGTCGCGCTGGATCACGCGCGGAAGGTGATCGCGTACGAGACGGATCCACGCGGTGCAGCGATCGAATTCCGCAAGCATCTCGGCTGGTATTCGAAGGGGCTCCACGGCGGCGCAGAGCTTCGGAAAAAACTCTACGCGGTGACGTCGTTCGCGGAAGTCGAGGGCATCTTCGCCGACTACCTCGCCAACGCCGAGCGATACGCGGAGGCGGCGGACTTTGCACCGCTCGGCGATGCGGGGGGAGAGTTCGAGGCAGACGCCGCATGAGACGTGAGCGGGTGCGCGAGTTGCTCACCCGCGTTGCCGAAGGGTCACTTCCCATCGACGGCGCGCTCGATTCACTTGCCGGTGAACCGCTGGAGTCGCTGGGTTTTGCGACCATCGACCATCATCGCGCGCTGCGCCAAGGCTTTCCGGAGGTCGTCTACGGTGCAGGCAAGACGGTCGATCAAATCACCACGATTGCCAGCAGCATTGCAGCACGTGGGGACGGTGTTTTGGTGACACGGGTGAGCGATTCGGCCGTCGATGGCCTCCGCAACGCGATTCCAGCGGCGGAATACAACGATGTCGCTCGCACGCTTTTCTTGCGGCCGGCGACCGCGCCTGGGCTTTCGCAGGACAGTCTTCTCATTATTACCGCGGGCACCAGTGATCTGCCGGTTGCGGAGGAGGCCGCCGTGACGGCGGATGCAATGGCGTGCCGCGTGGAGCGGCTGACCGACGTCGGCGTCGCGGGCATTCATCGCATACTGTCGCGGCGCGAGAGGCTCGACCAAGCCGGTGTGATCATCGTGGTGGCTGGAATGGATGGCGCGCTCGCTTCTGTCGTCGGCGGCCTTGCTCGCGTGCCCATCATCGCGGTACCTACCAGCGTCGGTTACGGCGCATCGTTCAATGGGCTTGCTCCGTTGCTGACAATGCTGAACAGTTGCGCCGCAGGTGTGACTGTCGTAAACATCGACAACGGCTTCGGTGCGGCGGTTGCGGCTGCGCGCATTCTCCATCGATAGGCCTTGGCAACGCTGCCCTCCTGACCTCGCTGCACGTCACCCATGTTGCCTGCTGCGGCCATTGTACTTGCCATCATGGCGTTCGCCGCCGCCGGCTACGCGTGGGTTCAGGCGCATCGATCTCGGCAGGATCTCTCCGAGGCGCAGGCTCGGCTCGCACGGATCGATGCCGAACTTCCGGAAACTGATGGCGACGAGACGGTCGGTGTCGAGGCTCTTCGGCGAGACGTTCGCGTGTCGTTCGAGGCCCGAGAAGTCGAACACGATCGAGCCTTGCTCGCGTCGCTCCTGGCGGACTTCCGCGACGTCGCGGGAGCGGAGGAGGCAATCTTCTGGCGCTGGAAGGCCGATCGCGACTCGCTGTCGCCGTCCGTGTGGTCCACGGAGGGCCACCGGCCGGCGTACTTCAACATTGCCGAATGGGGGCCGCTCGTGCAGTGGTCTGCCGAGACGGGCGTGGTGCAGACGGTCGGCAAAGACGAAATCATTCATGTCGCGGCGGCGTGTATCAAAGAGCGCGACAACCTGGTCGGAGTGCTCAGCCTGACCCATGCGCAGGGCCTTGGTCTCGGCCGTGCCGCCCTCAAGGAATGGCTTCCGCGGCTCGCCGATCAACTGGCAACGTTTCACGAATTGCTCGGTGTGCGCCGGAACTATAGCCGGCATATGCGGCAAAGCCAGGCGCTACTCGACGCAGTGCAGCGGCTACAGGGTGACAAGGCAAGTGACGGCGTTGCAGGGTCGCTGTGCGACACCGCACTGGACGTATCCGGCGCGAGAGGCGCAGTGCTGGTCCGCTGGGATTCGGAGAGCGACGCGGGGGAACTGCACTACGCCACCGAGGGAACGGGGCTGCGCGTTCCCACCCCATTAGACAGCAGCAGTATTGTTGCAGACGTCTGCCGCACGGGGAAGCTGCATGTGCTCGAGGACTCACGCAGCGCGGTCTCTTCCCAGGCGCTCTACGGAGCGGGTCGTGTGATTCGAGAACCCGGGTCGGTTGCCATTATCCCGCTGTCCAAGGACGGACGCACACTGGGTGCGTTGGTGCTCGAATCAGACGAGGTTGGTGGTCTCACGATCGAAGATACTCGACCCTTAACCGTGCTCGGCGCGGTAGTGGTGGGTTCGCTCGAACTCGCGTGGCGTTTCGCTGAAGTGGACCGTCGTGCCAGGACCGATTCGTTGACAGGCCTCTGGAACCGGATGCACTTCGGGGAGCAACTGACGAGAACGCTTGCGGAGGCAGACCGGTACAATCATCCCGTGTCATTGGTGCTGCTGGACATCGATCACTTCAAGAAGGTGAATGACACGTGGGGGCACGAAGCGGGGGATTCGGTGCTTCGGCAAGTGGCGAAGGTCGTTCAGGATGGCCTGCGGGCCGTGGACATCTGCGTTCGGTACGGCGGCGAGGAGATTGCCTTGCTGCTGTCACAGACAGACAGTGCCCACGCGGTCGAGGTTGCGGAGCGCCTGCGGTCACGGATCGCAGGGACTCCAGTGCGGCACGGGCCAGCGGTGATTCCGGTGACGGCGTCGTTCGGAGTCGCCACGTATCCGGAGACGGTGAAGGTGCGGGACCAACTTTTCCCGGCGGCAGACAAGGCATTGTACATCGCGAAGCACGACGGCAGAAATTGCGTGAGAGCAAAGCCTGCAAATAAAGGTAGGACAACGAGTTGAGCCGTGGCCTGGCGAGAGGTGTGGCCGCGCAGATCGCATTGACGTGGGTGCGTCGGTGCGCTAGCTTTCGAGATGTAGAGAGCACAATCAGGGGGCGACAGGCTTCGACGGGACTGGTGCAGCTGTGGGCGCGTGCCGAGGTACTCGGGCACCTCGTTAAACACTCGGGAAAACATCAACTGCGAACAACAACTTCGCCCTTGCCGCCTAACTTTTAGTTAGGCCTGCAGGTGCCCTTGAGGAAGCCCGCCCGGGGCGTCTTTTTGGGTAACGCAAATCTGGGCTAGCCCTGCCGAGTGCTCTCGGCGGCGGGGCAAAACAAGGAGAGCTTACTCTGCGGTGGGCTGCCCACTGGCCAGCAGCAGGGGACATCAATCGGTGGGATACGCACGTAGTGCCTGTGGTCGATCTAGCTTCGGACCGGGGTTCGATTCCCCGCGCCTCCACTGAACAGCAACACGAAAGAGCCGAACGCGCTGCGTTCGGCTCTTTCGGTATCCGCCGTCCGCTTTGTCCGCAGAACTGGCGCATCGAGATGGGTACGCGCGCCGCTGAAAACTTGCCCTGCGGCGACGCCCGACGCATTCTCCTCAGATGAAACGTTTCTTCGAGCACGCGCGACGGCTCGCCTGGCTCGCCGCCGGCCTCCTCGGGGCGAAGCTGGTGCTGGGCATCTCCGTTCCGCTTCCCGACGCGACTGTCCTGTCGAAGTACTTCGATGGTAGCGCTGGGCTCCTGGGGTTGTACAACCTCATCGTTGGCGGCGCGCTGGCGAAGGGATCCGCCGTCGCGCTCGGACTCATGCCGTATCTCTCCGCGCGCTCGTTCGTGTTCCTCGCGCGCGCGGCAGGCATCCGCACCAAGTCCGCCAACCGAGTCAGTGACAAGTGGTTGACGCGTGGGCTTACGGTGAGTTTCGCGATCGTTCAGGCGATCGGATACGCGCGGTTGACGCAGACGCTTCCCGGTGTGGTGAGCGAGCCAGGCGCGCTCTACATGGCGCAGATGGTTGTGATGCTCACCTCGGTCTCGACGCTGCTGATGCTGTTCGCCGAGGAGGCGACATCCGCCGGCGAAGACGAGAAGCACGAGCCACCGCTCCTCGGCGAAGCAGCCGCTGAGCATCGGAGCGCGCGCAGGGAGCGCGATCCGCTCTACGTCTCGCACCCGACGCCGGCGCCCTGAGCGTTTCCCATGGCGAGTTGCGCGCGTCGCCTTCGCAGGCCTGAGGAACTGCTCCATCGGCAGCGCAACAATTGGTGTTGCGGACTTGCAGCAGAACGGGGGAAAGGCATTTGGCGAACCGCGCGTGAGCGGTCGGCAAGTATATATGCGGCAACAGCTTATGTGCGTAATGCTCGCGCATGATGCATCGTACGGAACTTGCGTTTGCGCGCGTATCCCGAGTGCAAGCGCGGCGACGCTGAACGTGACCGTACGCACAGCCATGTAGCGCAGCGCGCGGTACGTTCGGGAACTCGAGTCCCTCTGCGTCAATCTTTCGCGCGCCGAACGCGCGTCCCCCAGATTCTTCGTCTCGTCGATGTCCGATAGAAGCATTGCTTTAGCACGCTGCATCGTTGCACTTGCCCTCCTCGTCGGCGTGCCGACGCGTACCACCAACGCGCAGAGCGCAGATTTGACGGGCGATTTCGCGAGCGCCATCGTGGTGTCCGATCTCACGAACTCGTACAACAATCCGATCTACGCGGCCAGTGTGGTATCGGGCTCGAACTACAGCGGCATTGCAGTGCTCTGGTTCTACTCCTCCGGCGGAACGCTATTGTCGGGCTGCACGGGATCGAATCTTGGCGGCGGGCGCATCCTGACGGCGGCGCACTGCGTGAGCAATGGAACGAGCCTTACGTCGGCCAGTGTGAAGGCTCGATTCTATCAGGTCGGCAGTGGTTGGGTCGAGGTGACTGGCCCGGCGTCCGGATACGTCGTCAAGCCGGGGTACTCCGGCGGGGTTGTCGAAGAGAACGACGTCGCGGTGTTGAAGCTGTCGAGTTCCGCACCGTCCTTCGCGCGCTCCTACTCACTCGCCGCGGGGAACGCCCTCGGAGCAACCGAGATATTCGCGGGGTACGGGCGCACCGGGACGGGCAATACCGGTGGCACCGTCAGCACGATTTTCACCAGCAACCCGCCGCTTCGCACGGGTCTCAACATGTTCGAGACAACGTGCATCAGCGGTAGCAGCATCACCTGTGCGACGTCGTCCAACTCCGCCTTCGGTGAGTTTGGCGGCATCCTGCTCTCCGATTTCGACCACACAGGTGCCAGCGACGCCGGCTTCATGTGCACGACGCTGCATTTTTGCGGGCTGGGCTACAGCGGGAATGAGGAGGTTACCATCGGGTCGGGTGACTCTGGCGGAGCGTCCTTCTTGTCGGACTTCTCGATCACCGGCGTCGCGTCATTCGGGCAGACCAACGGCTCCGGAATCGGCGGCTTCTTCGGTTACGTCGAGGGCCACACCTGCGTGACCTATTACGAGGCCAACGGCGGGTGCACATCGAACTACGAGTTCGTTGCTGAGCAACTCGCGCCGGAACCCGCGACGATCGTGCTGCTTGGCACTGGGTTGATCACCGCGTTTGGATTTGCTCGCCGCCGCCGGCGGGGCGCCTGATCGCGCTCGTCAGCGCAGGGTGTCGCGCCGATCCGTGCTCGGGATTTCGCCGGCTGCGTCGTCCTTGCGGCGTTTCTGTGACTTGAAGATGAACTCCGGCGCGAGCGACACGCCAAGCAGGGTGACGGGAAGGATCTGCTGCGCTTGAATGAGAAAGGCCACGGCGATCGCCTCGTTCTTATCCAGCCCGAAGGCAACGGCGGCGGCCGCATAGGCGGCCTGAAAGAGTCCGACGTTGCCCGGTGTCGCGCGAAGCGCGAAGCCAAGGTTCACGGCGAGTAGCGCGGCGATCGTGGAGACGGTCGTCATCGGGAAGTGCGCCGCCTGCGCCGTCATCTGATACGTGGCCACCTGCAGCCCCCACGCGAGCACGCTCAGCGCGAGCGCCGCGATGAATCTCGGCCCACTCGACACCGCGCCGATCGTACCAACGAAGCGCGAACCGTACTCCTTGAGCCGACCTTGCCACGTGACCGGTTTCGGACCAGCCACGGCCTCCACGACGTCAGGCCGTTTCAGCAGCCAGACAAGCAGGGCGCACATGCCGACCAATATCGCGATGGCGACCGGCTTCACCTTCTCCAGCGATGGAGGAAGCTCGAGGAAGGTTGCGGCGAGTGACAACATGAAGAAGTAGCCCACCAGCTCGAACAGGCGTTCGAGTGCGAGCGTCGCCAGCACCTTGGCGCTCGGGATGTGTGCGCTGCGCGAGACGAACACCACGCGTGCCGCCTCGCCACCGTTGGCCACGAGGACGTTGTTCAACCCCGCACCCGCGAACGTGGCGCGCATGGCAAGGGCCAGGGACGTCGCACCGATCGGCCGCAGGAAAACCCACCAACGCACCGCTTTCGTGACGATCGACAGGATGTTCACCAGTGCGGCCGCGAGCAGCATTGTGCGCGACGCCGACCGCATGCCCGCCCAGATTTGGTGCCAGTTGACCTTCGTCGCGAAGATGACGAGGAAAACCAGGATGACGAGCGAAAGACCGATGCGTAGCGCCCGCGACACGTTTTGCGTCATGCAAGCTCAAGTTCAGATTGGCAGTGTGGCGAAACCAAAGCCGCGGTCGCGGAGGCCTCGGATGATGCGCGGGAGCGCTTCCGCCGTTTGCATCCGGTCCCCGTCAGCGTCGTACCCGTCACCGTCGTGCAGCAGCAAGATAGAGCCCGGTCGCATTCCGTCGAGCGTTCGCCTGACGATCTCATCCGCCCCCGGTCTCGCCGAATCCCACACCCCGAGCGACCAGCCGATCGTGCGCTGGCCCAGTGAACGCGCGATCGGAGTCACCCACGGGTTGCGAAAACCATGCGGGGCGCGAAAACACCTGGGCCGAATCCCACACGCGCGCTCGATTGCCTCGGTGCCGAGCGTGAGGTCATCACGCACGTAGGCCGGGGTTTGACGATGAAGCTTGCGGTGGCGGTACCCATGATTGCCGAGCTGATGCCCTTCATCGGCCATGCGGCGGACGAGTTCAGGCCAGCGGTCCGCGTGACGGCCGAGCACGAAGAACGTGGCTGACACCCGCTCGCGAGCCAGCACGTCGAGAATCAGCGGCGTCGCGTTGGGATTGGGTCCGTCATCGAAGGTGACGCTGACCACCGGATCATCGCCAGGGAGGCGATTGAGCACCGGGCCGAAGACCCACGAGTTGCGGTGCCAGGTGCCGTGCGCCGCGATACCCACCGCTGCCAGGCCGGCAACTGCAGCCCCCATCATACGGAGATGGCGACGCGTCCCATGACGTTGTGATAGACGTCCAGCACCTGTGACGTGACGCGCGGCCAGCTGTACTTCATGCTCTCATAGCGCCCGGTCGTTCCGAGCTGGATGCGTAGACCCTCGTCATCGAGCAGTTGCACGAGTGCGTCGGCCAAGGCGTCCCGATCTCCGGACGGCGTCATGAGCGCCTCGCGCCCATTCACGACGACGTCCTGGAAGCCGAGGATGTCCGAGCAGACGATCGGCGTCTCGCAGGCCATCGATTCGAGAAGCGTGATGCCGAACGATGCCTTGGTCGTAGGGCAGGCATAGATCGAACTGTGTGCGTAGTAGCCCGGTCGTCCTTCCAATACCGCGCCGACGAACGTGATGTCCGGATCGCCTTGGGCCTGCTTGTAGTAGTGCTCACGCAGCGGACCATCTCCCACGACGACGAGCTGGGACTCGCGGCGGCGTCCCTTGACCTTGCGGAACGACTCGATCAGCGTGGTCAGTCCGTTTCTTGGGTCGAACCGGCCCAGGAAGAGAATGGACGGCACATCCTTTCGAATCTGTGGCGGTGCGGCAACGCTCGGATGAAAAACGTCCGTATCGATTCCATTCGGAATGATTTGCCACGGCGCGCTGAAATAGCGCTCCAGCGCGACCGTCGTCGAGTGCGAGACGCAGATGGCTGCGCTCAGCATTTCGAGGCGCTTCTGGAACGCCCGGTTGAACAGCTTGTAGCCGAAGGACTTGTCGAAATAGGTGTGGAATGTCCCGACAACCGGGCACTCCGCCTCTTCGATGGCGAGGAGCGGCAGCACTGGCGTCAGCGGGGAATGCACATGCACGACGTCGTAGTTGCCCTGCTTGAGGACCTTCCGCATTTCGCTCCGGAGGGTCCACCCGATGGTGATGCGTGCCTGGGAGCCATTCGCGTACACGGGCTGGCTGCGCCCAATACGAATGACATTCGGCTGCGCCTCGGCGCCGGGAAGATTCGAGGTAATGATGTCCACATGGTGCCCGCGACGGCGAGCTTCGCGGGCAAAGAAGTGGACGTGCTCGCACACGCCTCCCAGGTGCGGATAGTAATACTCCGTCACCAGCGCGATGCGCAGCGTGCGCTCATCGCGAGTCTCGGGAAGTGCAGGGAGGTTCGGCAGCGCCGGACGGCGCTTCAATGCGGCGCTACTGGACGGTGGGTTCAAGAGCGGCATGTGCAGCGGCTAGGCGGGCGATCGGTACCCTGAAGGGAGAGCAAGACACGTAGTCGAGACCGATGTCGTGGCAGAATCTGACACTACGCGGCTCACCACCATGTTCCCCGCAGATACCGACCTTGAGCTGCGGTCGCACGCTTCTTCCGGCGGCGACTGCCAGCTTAATAAGACGTCCAACCCCCGATTGGTCAAGGACTTGGAACGGGTCGTCTGGAAAAATCCCGCGATCGATGTACCCGGGCAGAAAACGCCCGGCGTCGTCGCGGCTGAGTCCGAAGGTCGTTTGCGTCAGATCGTTGGTGCCGAAGGAAAAGAATTCCGCGCTGCGAGCGATCTCGTCCGCAGTCAACGCGGCTCTCGGCAGCTCGATCATCGTACCGATGGTGTAGTCGAGATCCTCTCCCATCGCCCCGAGGACTTGCTGGGCCGAGCGCTTCAGGATAGCGCGTTGGTTGTCGAATTCTCGAAAGTCGGCAACCAGGGGAATCATGATCTCAGGACGGACATCCACCCCTCTTCGTTTCGCACGGAGTGCCGCCTCGAAGATGGCGCGTCCCTGCATTTCCGTTATTTCGGGAAACGTGATGCCGAGCCGGCACCCGCGGTGACCCAGCATGGGGTTCGTTTCCCTGAGTGACTCCACGACATGCGCGAGCTCCGCGCGACTCACGCCGAGCGTTCGCGCAAGCAGCTTGGATTCCTCGCCACCGTGCGGAAGGAACTCGTGCAGCGGTGGATCCAGGAGGCGGATGGTGACGGGAAGCCCGGCCATCGCCTCGAAGATTCCCTCGAAGTCGGTGCGCTGCATGGGCAGCAACTTGGTGAGCGCGCGACGCCTGCCGCCTTCGTCCTTCGCGACGATCATCTCGCGCATCGCGGTGATGCGATCGCCTTCGAAGAACATATGCTCGGTGCGGCAGAGGCCGATTCCTTCGGCGCCGAACGCGCGAGCGATGCGCGCGTCGTGCGGTGTGTCAGCGTTGGCGCGCACGCGCAACGTGCGTACGTCGTCTGCCCACCCCATGAGGCGCTCGTACGACCGGTACGCAGGCGCGGTCCGCGGATGTCGCATGCCGCGCGTCACCTGCACGACCTCGCTCGGCGTTGTTGGGAGGTTTCCCTGATACACCGATCCCGTCGCGCCATCCAGCGTGAGCCAGTCGCCCTCGTTGACGGTGACGCCATGCATTGTGCATGCGCGGCGGTCATGATCGACGACCATGTCGCGACAGCCCACGACGGCGCATTTCCCCATGCCCCGTGCGACGACTGCGGCGTGGCTGGTCATGCCGCCACGAGCGGTGAGCACAGCGCGCGCGGCGACGATGCCGTGGAAATCCTCCGGCGTCGTTTCTTCGCGAATGAGAATCACGGCATCACCTGCAGCGGCGCGCCGCTCGGCTTCGTCGGGATCGAAAACGGCGATGCCGCTCGCCGCGCCGGGACTGGCCGGTAAGCCCGTCGCGATGACCGTCGCCCGCACGGAGGGATCGATAACTGGATGCAGGAGTTGTTCGAGCTGGTCAGCGGGTACGCGAAGTACCGCCTCGCGCTGGCCGATCAGTCCTTCCTCCACCATCTCCGTGGCAATGCGCACGGCTGCGGCCGCTGTGCGTTTGCCGGATCGGGTTTGCAGGAGGTAGAGCTTCCCGCGTTCGACGGTGAACTCGATGTCCTGCATGTCGCCGTAGTGCCGCTCGAGCTGGTCCTGCGTCTCGAGGAGCGCGTGATAGGCGACGGGGAGCTGCTCAGCCATGGTGTCGATGGTCAGCGGCGTGCGAATGCCGGCGACGACGTCTTCACCCTGGGCGTTGATCAAAAACTCGCCGTAGAACTTCCGTTCCCCGGTGCTCGGGTTGCGGGTGAACGCGACGCCCGTGCCCGAGTCGTCTCCGAGGTTGCCGAACACCATACTGACGACGTTGACGCCAGTGCCAAGATCATCGGCGATATTGGCGTGTCGGCGATAGTCGACGGCCTTCTTCAGGGTCCACGACTTCCACACGGCTTCGATGGCACCCCAGAGCTGCTCGACGGGCTGCATCGGGAAGGCACGCGCGGTCGTCGAGCGCACGAGCGATTTGTATTCCTCGACGAGATTGCGGAGTGTCTCCTCACTCAGTTCCGAATCGCTCTCGACGCCGGCGGTCATCCGCTTCGACGCGAGGAGGTGCTCGAACTTGTGATGCGGTACGCCGAGGACGACGTCGCCGTACATCTGGATGAACCGGCGATACGAGTCGTAGGCGAAGCGCGCGTTCCCGCTCGCCTTGGCAAGGCCCGAGACCGTTCGGTCGTTGAGGCCAAGGTTGAGGATGGTCTCCATCATGCCGGGCATCGACACCGGCGCGCCGCTCCGCACCGACACCAAGAGGGGCATGGCCGGATCGCCGAACTTCTTGCCGCTGATTTCTTCGAGCCGGGCGAGATTCTGCTCGACGTCGTGCTTGAGCTGGTCGGGGATTGCTCCGTCTTTCAGGTACGCGATGCAGACGTCGCACGCGATCGTGAACCCGGGAGGCACCGGCACGCCGAGGTTGGTCATCTCGGCGAGGTTTGCACCTTTGCCGCCAAGAATGGCCTTCATGTCCTTGGTGCCTTCGGCGGTGCCGTTCCCGAAGAAGTAGACGGAGCTCGTCATTTGTCTTTGCAAGAGCCTTAACCACAGAGGACACAGAGGTCACAGAGAACAGCGCGGCTCCGGCGCACCGGACGCTTACGACGAATTCCTCTGTGACCTCTATGTCCTCTGTGGTAAAAACGGCCGGCCGAAATGATGCCTAGCAGCCGCACCCGTATCGCAGCTTGTCGGGATCCGTTGGCGGCGGCGTCGGATAGTCCCCGGAGAAGCATGCATGACAGAAGCCACCGGGCCCGCCAGGTACCGAGCCGAGCATTCCGTCGAGCGTGAGGTAGCCGAGCGTATCCACGCCGAGCGACGCACGCATTTCCTCGAGCGTATTGTTCGCCGCGATCAGTTCGTCTCGGCTTGGCGTATCGATGCCGTAGTAGCACGGCCCCGTGACTGGCGCCGAGCTCACGCGCATGTGGACCTCGAGCGCACCGGCGGCCCGCACCAGTGTCACGAGTCCACGCGTGGTTGTACCGCGCACGATGGAGTCGTCCACCATGACCACGCGCTTGCCTTGAATGATCTCACGCACGGCATTGTACTTGAGCCGTACCTTCGCGTCACGCGTTTCCTGGGTCGGCTGAATGAAGGTGCGGCCGACGTAGTGATTTCGAATGAGGGCGGGTTCGTAGCGAATGCCACTTGCCTCGGCGTAACCAATTGCTGCCGAATTGGAGGAATCGGGAACGCTGAACACGAGGTCGGCGTTTGGCGCGGGGCATTCGAGCGCGAGCCGGCGCCCAAGGGCGCGCCGCGCACGATCGACCGAGCCGCCGAAGATCTGGCTGTCTGGGCGCGCGAAATACACATGCTCGAACACGCACCGCTTGAGCTCCTTCTTCTCGAACGGGAAGATGGAACGCTCGCCCGACGCATCGACGGCGAAGATCTCACCCGGTTCGATGTCGCGTTCGTACGTCGCGCCGACAATATCGAGTGCACAGGTCTCGGACGCGAAGATCGGCGCGCCGTTGAGGCGGCCGAGTGCCAGCGGACGCCACCCACGCGGATCGCGCGCGGCGATCAGCGTGTCACCGAGCCCGATGAGGAGGCTGTACGCGCCCTCGACGCCACGAAGTGCGTCAGCGACACGATCCTCTGGTTTCTCGGCGGTTGACCGGGCGAGCCGATGCACGATGACCTCAGAGTCCATCGACGAATTGAAGATGGAACCCAGCTCTTCGAGGTCGACGCGCAGTTCGCCCGCGTTGGTGAGGTTGCCGTTGTGTGCGAGTGAGATGTTGCCGCCACGCGAGCTGACCAACACCGGTTGCGCGTTCTCGATCGTGCTGGAGCCAGCGGTACTATACCGCGTGTGGCCGATCGCCATCGTCCCGTGCAAGGCGTCGAGCTGTGCCGGCGGCATGTCGCCGAGCAACCCCATGCTGCGAACGCCGCGCGCCGATCCGTTGTCCATCGCGACGATTCCGGCCGATTCCTGCCCACGGTGCTGGAGCGAATAGAGGCCGAGCTTCGTCAGCGCGACTGCATCATTGTGACCGCGAACGCCAAAGACTCCACACATGAGATCAGACCACCGAGTCGGAGGCGAGCGCAACGTCCTGCGCCGATGCGCTGCGTTGCATGATACGCGGAATCGCTTCGTGGTAGGCGTCAGCGAGGCTCGCGACGCTCGCCACGAAGGTATCAGGGCCAATGCGGATCGAGAGCGAATTGCGGCCGCACTCGACGGTGCCGATCGCCGCCGCGGGAACACCGTGTCGCTTCGCCGTGGCCAGCACGGCTGCAGGATCCGGCGTGCTGACAACCACACGCGCCTGCGCCTCGCCGAACAGCAACGCTCGGCGCGAGAGGGTCGACCACTTCGAGAGATCGACTGCCGCGCCGGTCGTCTGCGCACGATCCATCATGACACACTCCGCAAGGGCCACAGCCAAACCGCCATCCGCGCAATCGTGTGCAGAGCGCACGGCGCCCTCACGGATCGATTCCAGCAGTGCGGCAATGAGCGCTCGCTCGGCATCAAGGTCACACTTTGGCGGACGGCCAGCCACCGCGCCGTGGATGCGTTGGAGATACTCACTTCCGCCGATCTCGGCGGTGTTTTCGCCCAACAAGACGATGGTGTCGCCGTCCGTGGAAAATGCCGATCGCGTTACGTGCGCGAGCGAGTCCACGAGGCCGACCATGCCGACGACCGGTGTAGGATAGACCGCGCCGGTTGGATTCTCGTTGTACAACGACACGTTGCCACCGGTGACTGGCGTGCCCAATGCCACGCACGCTTCACCCATCCCGGCGACCGCTTCCTTCAACTGGTAGTACACCTCGGGCCGTTTCGGATTCCCGAAGTTGAGGTTGTTCGTGATCGCCATCGGACGTCCACCGGCGCACGCGACATTCCGCGCCGCCTCGGCGACGGCGATGCGTGCACCTTCGCGCGGATCAAGATAGGCGTAGCGTCCGTTGCAATCGGTTTTCAGCGCGATGGCGCGATCGGTGCCGCGAATGCGAATCACGGCCGCGTCGCCGCCCGGTCCAACGACCGTGCTCGTGCGAACCGTGTGATCGTACTGCTGAAAAACCCATCGCTTGCTCGCAATGGTCGGAGACCTGAGCAGCTCTTCCAGCGTCCACAGGGGATCGGACTCCTCCGGCCGCTCCGCGATCAGGTCGACGTTTTCCTCGCGGCGCCGCCGGATGTCGTCGCTCTCGCGTGCTTCGGGCTCGTACATCGGGCAATCTGTCACGAGGCGGATGCCGGGGAACTCCGCAACGACGCGATCACCTTCCATGACGCGATACACGGGCTCCGCGATGACCTCGCCGATGACTGCAGCGGTGAGATCCCACTTTTCGAGAATCGCGCGCACGTGATCCTCATGGCCCACCTTCGCGACGACGAGCATGCGTTCCTGCGATTCGCTCAGCAGCAACTCATAGGGCGTCATTCCTTCTTCACGCGCCGGCACCTTGAGCGTATCGATGACGACGCCAACGTCGCCGCGAGCGGCCATCTCGGCCGAGGACGAAACGAGTCCGGCGGCTCCCATGTCCTGGATCGCGACGATGTGCCCACTGCGAATCAACTCGAGGCTCGCCTCGAGGAGCAGCTTCTCGGTGAACGGGTCGCCGACCTGCACCCGCGGACGTTTGGCATCGCTCGCTTCCGACAGGTCTTCCGATGCGAACGACGCACCGTGAATGCCGTCGCGGCCGGTGCGCGCACCGACCGCGATGATTGGGTTTCCCACACCCTGCGCGACCGCCAACATCAGCTCTTCTTCCTTGAGCAAGCCGACACACATCGCGTTGACGAGCGGATTACCCTCATATGCGGGATCGAACACGACCTCGCCGGCGACCGTGGGGATGCCGACGCAGTTGCCGTAGTCGCCGATGCCCTTCACGCAGCCGGCAAACAGGTAGCGCACGCGCGCAGAATCCAGCGAACCAAAGCGCAGCGAATTGAGCAGCGCGATGGGGCGCGCACCCATCGTGAACACGTCGCGCAGAATTCCACCGACACCGGTGGCGGCTCCCTGATACGGCTCGACGGCGGAGGGATGATTGTGCGACTCGATCTTGAACGCGACGGCGAGGCCGTCGCCGATGGCGATGACACCGGCATTCTCGCCGGGCCCCTGCAGCACGTAGGCGGCCTTGGTCGGCAGCGTCTTGAGCAATGGACGCGAATGCTTGTACGAGCAGTGCTCGCTCCACAACGCGCTGACGATGCCGAGTTCGGTAAAGGTCGGTTCGCGCTCGAGCATGGCGACGAGACGAGCATACTCGCCGGTGGTGAGCCCATGCTCAGCGATCAGGGCAGGGGTAATGGCGGGATCACCCGGTCGCGCTATGACGGTCACGGAGTCTTTGGTGCGGGCTTTGAGGAAGCGGGCTTGGCATCCGTTTTCGGCGGAACCTTCGCTTGTGGATTCGCCGCGGGCGGAGCCTTCGCATCGACCTTTGGCGGCGGAGTCTTGGCGTCGGCCCTTGCCGGCGTCTTGGTTTCAGCTTTCGGCGGGGCCTTCGCGTCGGCCTTTGGTGCGACCTTGGGCTCGACCTTAGGAGGTACCTTCGCGTCGGCTTTTGGTGGTGTCTTTGCTTCAGCTTTCGGCGGAGTCTTTACGTCGGCCTTTGCAGGCGCCTTGCTCTCAGCCTTGGCAGTGGGCTTTGCGGCTGGCGGTGCTGCCACTAATGGACTTTTTGTCGGAATCGACGGCCGAACATCGTTCGCGGGCGCCGGTTTCATGCGTGGCTTTGCCGGCGCCGGGTCCTGGATGAGGGCACCGGCGCCGCCAGCGCCGATCTTCCGTGCCTCGTCTGATGGAATGGGTGCGGGCGAACTGCTCTTGCCGGTGTACTTCCGCGACGGGGAGCGAAAGATGGCGTCGACGACGCTGTCCCCCTTGAGGACGACGAGGTCGTTGATGCCGCAGGTCCTGGCGCAATCGTTCTGGTAGAAAACGTACGTGTAGCCGCTTGCCTCGCGGTACGTGATCGGCTCGCCCAGGGCGGAGATCACCTGTGCGCGCGTCATTCCAGGCGACACCGTTCCGGCCATCGGCGGCTGTTGCGCCCCCGCCGGTGCAGATGGAACCGCGAGTGCGGCGACGACTGCGACAAGGATGCCTCGAAGTACAGGGCGCATAGATGACCTCTCCGTCAAGCTGTGACGCGATGAAGGATGGATTCGAACAACGGCAGCCCGTCCGCCGGACCGAGCAGCGCGTCGACGGCGCGCTCGGGGTGCGGCATCATGCCGAGCACGTTGCCCCGCTCATTGATGATACCCGCGATGTCACGCATCGAACCGTTCGGGTTGTACGACTCGGCGGCCTCGAGTGCCGTCGGCGCGTAGCGGAACACGACCTGACCGTTGGCCTCGAGTGCATCGAGCGTCTGGTCATCGGCGCTGTAGCGTCCGTCGCCGTGGGCGATGGGCAGCCTGATCAACTGCCCCGACTCATAGCTCGACGTGAACAACGTGTGGGCGTTCTCGACGCGGAGCGACACGGGTGCGCAGACGAACTTCAGTGACGCGTTGCGCAGCAGTGCCCCCGGCAAGAGACCGGCCTCACACGCGATCTGGAACCCGTTGCAGAAGCCAACGACAGGCCCTCCACGGTTCGCATGTGCGACGACCTCGCGCATGATCGGACTGAAGCGAGCGATGGCGCCGGCACGCAGGTAGTCGCCGTAGCTGAACCCGCCCGGGAGAATCACGACGTCGACGTTCTGGAGGTCATGATCCTTGTGCCACAAGTAGACCGCCTGCTCGCCCAGCGCCTCGATGGGCGCACGGAAGGAATCGTAGTCGCCGTTCGAACCGGGGAAGGTGACGACGCCGAACTTCATATGCGCGTCACCGACGCGATCTCGAAGTCCTCGGTGACCGGATTCGCGAGGAGCTGCGCACACATCCGTGTCGTATCGTTTCTGGCCGCGTCCTCATCCGCCGCGTCGATCTCGAGCACGAGATGCCGGCCGACGTGGACGCTGGCCACACCACCGAACCCCAGTGTGTGGAGGGCGTCTGCAACGGCTTTGCCTTGCGGGTCGAGCAAGCCCTTCCGCGGCACGACTTCAATGGCGACACGATATCGAGTCATTCGAGCGTTTCCGTAATCGGAGCTGGTGGTGGAGTTGGTGGCGGCGTAGGAGCGACAGGTGCCGAGTACGGGGAGTGCGAGTCGGAGTCATCCGGACCATCGTCGCGCCCGTCATCGCGCCCGTCGTCCTCACCGCCGTCCTGCTGAGGATCCGCGGCATCGGTTGCGCCGGGCACGCCCGGACCGCGTTCCTTCCGTTCTCCGCGCCGGCGGCGGCGCTTGCGCTTGCGGGCGGGCGGGGCGCCGTCGACGGGTGGCGCACCAGTCGCGGTGCCCGCTTCACCTGGCAAAACACCAATCAGTTCTTCGGTGTCGCCGGTTTCGGCTGCGTGCACCGGGACGGCGGCCACGGGAACCGAGCCCACAACGGGCGGCGCGGGGGCGGTGTCCGACTGGGCCGGACGGGGCGGACGATCGGGGCGAGCCGCTCGCTTGTCGCGCTTCTCACGCTTTTCACGACGCGCAGCCCGCTCCGCCTCGGTACGCTGCGGGCGCTCGCCACGGTCGGGCCGGTCTGGGCGTGGCGGACGCTCCTCGGTGCGGGGCGGCCTTTCGCCTAGATCGCCGCGTGGGCGCTGCGGCCTCTGCCGATCTTCGCGCGGTGGACGTGCGTCACGAACTGCGGGCCGCGGCACCGCCAGTCCGATCGACGCGAAGTCGTGCTCGTCCTCCTCCTCGTCGTCTTCGCCTTCGGAGAGGTCGTAGGGAATGGTGGGTTGGCGACGCTCGAACAGCCGTGAGAACAGCGAGCGGATCAATCCCCAGGCGACGTACGCGAGGGTCAGCGGGAAGAAGTACTCGAGCCGCTTCGTGGCCAGCAGTGCGATCGAACCGAAAATCAAGATGCTGGCACCCAGCGCCCGAATGTTGCGCACTCCGGTGCGCGGCAACGTCGGGTACGGGATGTTGCTGATCATCAAGCCGGCAAGGCCGACCATGAGGAAACGCAGCATCTCCTGCCACGGCAGGTTGCCGATTGCGCCGTAGCTGTACAGCCACGATTGGCTGAACCAGTAGTAGGATGCCAGCGTACAACCGGCGGCCGGGCTGGGGAGCCCCTGAAAGTACGTCTTTGCTGTTCCTGCCTGCTCGATGTTGAATCGCGCAAGTCGCATGACGGCGCACGCGACGAATGCGAAAACGACCACCCAATCCCAGTTATCCTTGTTGAGGACGGAGAAGTACATGATCATCGCCGGCGCGAGTCCGAACGAGATCGCGTCAACGAGTGAGTCGAGTTCCTCCCCGAACTGCGTTCCGGCATTTGCGGCGCGTGCGACGCGGCCGTCGAAAACGTCGAAGATTCCGCCGATCAGTACATAGATCCCGGCCTGGCGAAAATCGCCGCGCGACGCCGTGATGATGGCGAAGACGCCGAAGAAAAGATTCGTCAGCGTCAGTCCGCTGGGGAACAGCACTACCGCTCGGCGCATGGTCGGGCGCGAGCGAACGCGGGGTGCGGTCATGGGTGCGCGAGCTCCCCGATGACCGAGGTGCCGGCCGTGGTGTAATCGCCGATCTTCGCCAGCACGACGGCATCCATGGGAAGGAAGACGTCGACGCGCGAGCCGAACCGGATGAGTCCCATGCGCTCGCCCTGGATCGCTTGCGCGCCCACCTTGCTGTAGGTCACGATGCGCCGCGCGATGAGTCCCGCGATCTGGCGCATCATCACGCGGCCACGCATGCTTTCGATTCCAACGGACGCGTGCTCGTTCTCCACACTGGACTTCTCATCGTGCGCATTGAGAAACTTTCCCGGGCTGTATTGCACGTAGCGAATGGTGCCGCTCACCGGATACCGATTGACGTGCACGTTGAAGACGTTCATGAAGATGGAGATGCGGTGCGCCTTGCCACCCATGAACGCCGGCTCGTCGACGTCCTGTATCAGCACGACCTTGCCGTCGGCAGGCGCGATGACCACGTGCTCTCCGCGCGAGCCACTTCGCTCCGGGTCGCGGAAAAAGTATGCGACCCACAATGCGATGATCGTGAGCAGGAACGCCAGTAACCAGAGGGGCCATGAACGGCGGTTGAGCGCGAGCGCAAACGTGCCGGCCGCAATCAAGGCGGCGATGGCGATGAAGACGAGTCCTTCGCGGGCGAAGCTCACTGAAGTCGGGTCAGGAGGGCGGAGAGGTCGAGTGGCGCTCCGGTAATGCGCTGGAAGGCGTCGAGATACCGCTCGCTCGTCGCGGCTACCACGGACTCGGGCAGCGGCGGAGGGGGCGCATCGCCATTCCAGCGGCCGGCGCGCCGCTCTGAATCCAGATAGTCACGCAACGGCTGCTTGTCGAAGCTCGGCTGCGCACCACCCGGTGCGTAGCGGTCGGCGGGCCAGAAGCGCGAACTGTCCGGGGTGAGTACTTCATCGATGAGCCGGATCGTCCCATCAGGATCGCGGCCAAATTCGAACTTCGTGTCGGCAATGATGATTCCGCGCGACGCCGCGATGTCACGGCCGCGCTGGTACACCTGGAGACTGGCGTCTTCGAGACGAGCCGCGACAGCATCGCCAAGGATGCGGTGCATCTCGCTGACCGGAATGTTTTCGTCGTGACCGGTTTCCGCCTTGGTTGCGGGCGAAAAGCGCGGAGGGTCGAAGCGATCACTCTCACGAAGACCGGTTGCAAGGGTTTCACCCGCCAGCGTTCCGGACGCGCGATACTCCTTCCACGCGGAGCCACTCAGGTACCCGCGAACCACACATTCGACTGGAAAGACCTCGGTACGCCGGCAGAGCATCGCTCGCCCGGCGATGGCTTCGCGATGTTCAGCGAGGGCGGGGACCGTCGCGATGATCGCATCGGCATCGGACGCGAGCATGTGATGTGGAATGATTCCGTCGAGTTGACCCAACCACCACGCCGTCATCTGCGTCAGCACGATTCCCTTGTATGGAACGCGCTCCGCCATGATGACGTCGAATGCGCTCACCCGATCGCTCGCGACGAGCAGGAGGCGTTCGGCATCGACCTCGTACACCTCGCGCACTTTCCCACTGCGCAGTAGCGGGAGGGGAAGGGCTGCCTGACCGACCGCGGCGGAGGTCATACGCGAACCTCCTCGTGCACGGGCTCGTCCATCTGTTCGCCGATCATTGGGCCGACGACCTCCGCGAGAAACTCGTCGACCTGCTCCGGTGCGCGGCCCACATAGCGCTTTGGGTCCATCGCGCGCTCGAGTTCGTCGCGTGAGACGTCGAATGCGTCATCGGCGGCAATGCGGTCGAGCAAGTCGTTGTGTTCCGCGCCATCCTTGAGCGCACGCGCGGCAGCGATGCTGTACTGACGGATGCGCTCGTGCGCCTCTTGCCGGTTTCCCCCGCCGCGCACGGCGCGCACGATGAGCTCTTCGGTCGCCATGAAGGGCAACTCATCCATCAACCGGCGACGAATGCGCGCGGGGTGCACCTCGAGCCCGGACGCGATGTTCTCCATGAGGCTGAGGATTGCATCCGTCGCGAGAAATGACTCCGGAATCGCGAGGCGCCGGTTCGCGCTATCGTCCAGTGTGCGCTCGAAAAACTGCACCGAGTGCGTCTGGTTCGCATTCGCTTCGAGCGTCCCGACGAAACGCGCGAGCGACGCAATGCGCTCGGAGCGCATCGGATTTCGTTTGTACGCCATCGCAGACGAACCGATCTGATCGCGCTCGAACGGCTCCTCGATTTCACCGAACGCCTGTAGCATGCGGATGTCCGCCGAGAACTTCGCTGCGCTCGCTGCGATGCCGCTCACGACGCCAAGGACGTGCGCGTCGAGCTTTCGGGAATAGGTCTGGCCGCTCACCGGAATCGATTCGCGAAAACCGATCGCTTCGGTCACGAGACGATCGAGTTCGCGCACCTTGGCGTGATCGCCTTCGAAGATCTCGAGAAAGCTCGCCTGAGTTCCCGTCGTACCTTTGACGCCGCGACAGGGCAGCGTGGCGATCCGGTGATCGAGGTCCGCCAGATCGAGCAGGAGGTCCTGCATCCACAGCGTGGCACGCTTGCCGACGGTCGTTGGCTGAGCGGGCTGAAGATGTGTGTAGCCAAGAGTGGGCTCGGCGCGCCATTCGCGCGCGAACGCCGAGAGCACGCGAAGGACGCGGATGACGCGGCCGCGAAGCAGTTGGAGGCCGCGCCGCATCTGAATCAGGTCGCCGTTGTCCGTGACGAAGGCACTGGTCGCGCCAAGATGGATGAACTTGTGCGCCGCCGGCGCGCAGTCTCCGAACGCGTGGATGTGCGCCATGACGTCGTGCCGGAATCGACGCTCGTACACGGCGACCGCCTCGAAATCGATATCGTCGAGATGCGCGCGCATTTGCGTGAGCGCTTCCGCGGGAATATCGACGCCGAGGCGTTGTTCGGATTCGGCCAGCGCCAGCCAGAGGCGGCGCCACAGTCCGTGTCGCGTTTTCGGCGACCACAGCTCGAGCATGGCCTTCGAGGCATACCGCTCAGCGAGCGGAGACGAGTAGCGGTCGTGCGCCGTCATCGAATCACAAAATCAACTGGGAAGAGTTGGCCCCCTCGTTCGCAAACCATGCGGATCGGTCCCCGTCCCGCATAGTAATCGAGCGCGCGCGATGCGTCCTCGGCGGTCGCGATCTCGGTGCGATTCACGGCGACGATGACGTCGCCTGCCTGAATGCCAAGTTCCTGAGCAATCCGGTCACTCGACTTGTAGACCAGGGCGCCGCGCTCCGAGCGGACTCCACGTTCCGCGCGAATCGCCGCGGTCAACGTCACGAGCTCGAGCTCGCGGAGCACCTGCACCTTTGGTGCGGTGACCTCCGGCAGGTCGGCGATTCTCACCGAGACTTGCGTCTCGCCAAGCGTGCGCTTGACGACGAGCGGAACGTCGTCCCCAACGTGGAGGTCGAGCAGCGCGGCGTCCCAATCGAAGCGATTGCGAATGACGCGCGTGCGTGCCTTGACGATCTGGTCACCCTCCTTGAGCCCTGCCTTCTCGGCCGGTGACCCCGGTGTGATCGAGGCGATGCGGGCACCCCGGGCAATGGCGTCGCGAGGATTGTCGGTTTTCGGCTGCTCGAGGCGTACGCCGATCCACGGTCGTTGCACGCGGCCATGTTTGACCAGATCGTCGGCCACGCGGCGGGCGCGGTTGATTGGAATGGCGAAGCCGAGTCCGATCGAGCCGCCGCTGTTCGAATAGATGGAGGAGTTGACGCCGATGACCTCGCCGTCCGCGCTGACGAGCGGCCCGCCCGAATTACCGGGGTTGATCGAGGCATCGGTCTGGATCATGTCGAAGTACGCCGACGCGCCTTCGCCGCGCGCGACAAGATTCCGGCCGACGCCGCTAATGACGCCAGCTGTCACACTCGGCTCCGAATTGCCGAGCATGAAGCCGTACGGGTTGCCGATGGCGATGGCCCATTCGCCGACGAGCAGGTTCTCCGAATCACCGAGCGGGGCGACGGGGAGATTCTTCGCGTCGACCTTCAGCACGGCGAGATCGTTGGTCTCGTCCGTTCCGATCTGCTTCGCGGGATATGTCGTGCCGTCCCGCAGCATGACGGAGATAGTGGTGGCGCCGGCTACGACGTGCGCATTCGTGACGATCAATCCGTCGGCGCGGATGATGAAGCCGGTGCCGAGGCCGGAGGATGTTTGCGTACCGGAACGTCCGCCGCCGAAGAAGGAACTAAAGAAGTCCGGTGCGACGCGTTGCACGACTTCCGTTTGCACGGTGACGACGGCGGGAGCGACCTTGGCCACGGCGTCGGTGATCGCATTCCTGCGTGAAACGGCGATCGGCGGGGACTTAGGCGCATCGGTGGTCGCGCGTGCGCCTTGCGCGGATGACTCAGAGGGAGAGCCGCTGCAGGCGATGACGCCGGCGGCAAGGAGCAGTGATAGGCTATATCGCATCAGGTGCTTGGCCATGTGCGGCGAAGTCGCGCGGTGTCGCCAAGGAATTGCTCGACGCCGCGATCGGTGAGTGGGTGAGTGAGCAATGCGCGGCACGCGTCCCCCGAAAGGGCTGCGGCATCCGCCCCGGCAGCCGCGCACGCGCCGAACTGTGCCGGGGACGCTGGATTGACGGCAACGACGTCGCACTCCGCATTCGATGTGGCAAAGGCGGCGCGGATGTCGCGGAGGACAGCGATACCGTCGTGGCCGGCTTCATCGAGTTGATCGATGGAGACGACCACGCTCGACGCGCCCGCCCGCACGGCGATGAGCGCCTGCGCGGCGTTGTAGACGAAGGTGCTCGCGACGCGGATGCCGTCTGCGTGCAGCCGCCGCATGGCGCCCAGCGTTGCTTCGACCAGGGGAAGTTGGACGACCATCTGGTCGGACAGCTTCGCGAGTTCCTTGCCGTCTCGGTAGGCATCACCGGCGTCGACGGAGTGGATCGACGCGAAGATGGGACCGTGAATGAGCCGGCACAACTCCAGCAGATGTGCCCGGGCGTCGCCGAATACTTCGTCGGCGAGGAGCGTGGGTGTCGTGAGAATGCCATCGATCATTCCGCGCGAGGCGCCCCACGCGACATCGTCCACGGCAGCGGTGGCGAGAAAGATCTTCATTCGCCCTCCGGGAGGTAGAACTCCGCGGGATAGCGCACGACGTCGAGGAAGAGCGCGTGTCCGGGGGCCGGCGCCGATACGTCATCATTCGTCGGCGCAGCGAGCAGTTCATGCAGGTCGGAAAGCGGGCGTTTGCCGCTGGCGATCGACGTCATGGTGCCCACGAGAAAGCGCACCATGTGGTGGAGAAATCGATTCGACTCGACGTCGAAGACCAGTCCGCCTGGGCGTGCGCTCCACGCGGCGTGAACGATGTTGCAGACATGGTTGTCGTCGGCGGGAGCGGTACCACGAACGGCGAACGCACGAAATGAGTGCGCGCCACGAATGGCCGTCGCGGCGTCGTCGAGCAGCACTCGGTCCAGGGGATGTGCATATGCCCATTCCGTGCCTCGCCGGAAAGGCGACGCGGCCGCTTCGTCGGTGCCGATGTAATAGCTGTATCGCCTCGCTGTGGCGCTGTACCGCGCATGAAAGTCGTCTCGCATCGCATGAACCGCAGCGACCCACATGTCGTGCGGAAGCAGTGCGTTCAATGCGCGTCGCAAGGCGGATGGTGTCCACCGCTCCGGTACGCGCACCCCCACTGACTGTCCGCGAGCATGTACGCCCGCATCGGTTCGTCCCGATCCAAGGGCCGCAACGGGCCCGGCACAGAGCCGCGCCAATGCGTCCTCGAGTGCGCCCTGCACAGTGCGCCGATCGGGCTGCCGCTGCCATCCACTGAAACCCGTGCCATCGTAGTGCAACACGAGCTGCAACGTGCGAGTCGGCATCAACTTAAAAACTACCTGCGCCGACAGGAGTGTCAAGCAATGTGCGATTGACTTTGCACTCACAGCGCGTCCACTTTTCACCTCCGCCGCGCCTTGCGGACGGTGTTCCTCAGCCTGCCGGATGCCTCCTCGTACGCTCGCATCGCTTGCGCACGCGCTCTGCGTGGCGCCCGACCTCGACGCATCCCTCCTCGCGCTTGCGGATGCCGTCGCGGAGGCGGACCGCTTTGCGCAGGTCGCATTGGTGTGCTACGACGCCCGCAGAGGGATGCTGGGTGACCGGCTCTTTCCGCGCGGCGATGTCGTAACACGGCAGTTGCTCGAGACGACATTCGATCACCTGCCGACGAAAGAACGCATCGCGGTGGCGGCGGGCGGCGGCTTCATCGATTTCGGCGATCATTCCGATGAGTTCGCGCCGTTGTTCGCGCTCGACAAGCTGCCCGACGTTGGCTGGCTGTCGCTGCGCGGCATTCGGTTCGAAGGACAATTGTCGGCCATCCTCGTGCTCTACGAAACGCGAAAATTCTTCGGCACGCGTTCGTCCGAGCGCATCGCACCCTCCGTGGCGCTGTTCGACCTGGCGTACGCACGCTTTGCGGAGCGCGAGGCGCGCGAAGAGGCGGTACGCACGTTGGAGGAAGTGACGCAGCACGTGCACGCGGAATACGCCCGGAAGCTTGCGCTCCTCGAGGAAAAGCTGTTTCAGGCCGCTGATCAACAGGCGGTAGCGGAACCGGAGCGGCTTGTGGCGTTGGAGCGGGAGCTCGCGGGCGCGCTCGAGGATGCGCGGCGCACGGCACGACGTGCAGATGCCGTCGAGGCACAGGTGAGCGCGGCGGTGGAGCAACTCGAGAAGGCGCACATCGAGCTCCACCGGCAGGGTGAGGACCTTCGGCAGCGATCGCGAACCATCTACCTCATCGACAGAGTCCTCACGCTCGATGCGCTGACCGACGATCCGCGAGAGATGGTCAACGGGCTCCTAACGCTGGTCGGCGACGACATGGCGGCGCAACGCTGCTCGCTCCTGCTGCACATTCCCGATGAACACGCGCTCTATGTGGCCGCGGCGCGAGGGATTACGCCGGCCATTCCCACGGGCCACCGCGTGCAATTCGGGGAAGGCGTGGCGGGAAAGGTCGCCGCCACGCGTGAGCCGCTCCTCGTACAGGACGTGGCGGAGGCGTACAACCATCCGCTCATTCGCGACGAGTTCTTCACCACCGGGTCGTTCATCAGCTTCCCGCTCGTCTATCACGGTGCGCTCGTGGGGGTGGTGAATCTCGCCAACCGCGCGATGCACGGAATTTTCGTGGAGGAGGACATCGAGCGCGTTCGACTCCTGGGGCTCGTCATCTCGCTGGTTGCGACGCAGGCGCGGCTTAGCGACCGCATGCTGGAGACGCTCGGTGTCAGCTAGCCCCGCGCCGCCCCTGCAACACGCCATTCGCCAGCTAGCGATGGGGGGGGCGCTGAGCGAGCTGGAGTCCCGCGCCGCCTTCAATTCGGTGATGCAGGGGGAGGGCACGCACGCACAAATTGCGGCGCTGCTCATCGCATTGCGCGTGAAGGGTGAGACGGCGGATGAAGTCGCGGGTGCGGCAGATGCCATGCGCGGCGCGATGGTGCACCTGACGGCGGAGCGCCCCGAGGATCTAGTCGATACTTGCGGCACGGGCGGCGGCGCGGTTGGAACGTTCAATATTTCAACAGCGTCGGCGCTCCTCGCCGCAGGTCTGGGGGTGCGGATCGCGAAGCACGGAAACCGCTCATTCACGTCGCAGTGCGGCAGTGCGGACGTACTCGAGGCGCTGGGCGTGCCGATCGACGTGGGGCCGGACGTCATGGAACGTGCGCTCCGCGAGGCGGGAATCGTCTTCATGTTCGCTCCGTTGATGCATCCGGCGATGCGTCATGTGGGCCCGGTGCGCCGTGAGCTGGGGATTCCGACCGTGATGAACATCGTCGGTCCGTTGGCGAATCCGGCGAGCGCAGGCAGGCAGGTGGTGGGCGTCGCCGATTCGAAACGCGTTCCACTGATCGCGGGCGCTCTCCGAGCACTCGGCACGGTGCGCGCACTGGTCGTCCACGGCGAGCCAGGGATGGACGAGATCTCGCCCCTAGGAACGACGCATGTGGTCGAGATTCAGGAGGGTGCCGTTCGGGAGTGGACGATCGATCCCGCGGCGTATGGATTCCCGGCGGGAAATGCTGCTGAGCTCGCAGGCGGGTCACCATTGGACAACGCGTCGGTCGTACGGGCGGCACTGGAGGGCACGGCGCCACCGACGGCGATCGCCGCTGTGCTGCTCAATGCTGCGGCCGCGCTCTATATCGCGCCCGGTGGCCCCTCAGACTTTGGCGATGCGATTTCAGCTGCGCGCGTGGGAATTCGCGACGGCGCAGGAATCGCGGCGCTGGACCGTCTCAAGAAGGCGTTTGCTGGATAGTGGTCGCCGCCTTGACCTGCATCAATGACGAAGGGTTTGACGCGGATTCTGCGGATTGAGCGGATTTTCCGGGATGCCTCTACTGCGCGAGGTGCGTTCCGTCGACATCAAAAAAATCTCCATCTTCGATGTCCCGGGGGCATGTGAAGGTGCGACGCGACGCTCACCGGCTCGGAGTCAATCCGTCGAATCCGCCAAATCCGTAGAATCTGCTTTTCGAAAACTGGGTCGGTGTGGCCGGAATCGGCGCATAGATCGACCCAACGCGAGACAATTGCCGTGAGGTACAGGCCGGGTGGTGCATCTCCACACCGATCGGACCCGGCCTAGTACCGCCGCATCACGCCAACAACGATTCCCTGAATGGTGATATCGTTCTCATGGACGTAGATCGGCGCCATCGTCTCATTCGCCGGCTGCAGCCGAATGCGTCCATCCTTTTCCCGAAAGAACTTCTTCACCGTCGCCGAATTGCCGTGCAACATGGCGATGACCATTTCGCCGTTGTCCGCACTCTGGCGCTGGTTCACGACGACGAAATCGCCATCGCGAATCTGCTCCTCGATCATTGAGTTCCCACGCACCCGCAGCACGTAATGATTGCCACCGCGCTGAACGAATGAATCCGGTACCGCAATTGATTCCTGGTGCGTAATGGCCTCGATGGGCACGCCGGCAGCGACGGCTCCCAACAACGGCAGCTCGATCGCCCTCGGCATGAGATCGCTCGGGAGGATCTCGATGGCGCGGCTTTCATTGTATGACCGCTTGATGAACCCTTTTCGCTCCAGATTACTGAGGTGTTCGTGGACGGTGGCCAGCGAGCTATAACTGAAATTCTCCGCAATCTCCTCAAAGCTCGGCGCATAGCCGTTTTGCTCCGAGTAGAGCGAGAGATAGTTTAGAATCTCGCGTTGGCGTTTCGTGAGCGGCATCTGGGCTCCTTCCGATGAGTTTCGCAAGCGAACACCCGCCGCTCGCGGTCCTGCCCGAACAACCCCCGAATAGATTAGCCGAATAAGTCCCGAAGTGCAAGCATATTCTAATTGGCTACCACCAACTGGCACCCTCGGACGCATTTCGGCCGAGGCGACGATTCGTGCACAGGCGCTGGAGCCGTTCCGCGCTCAGCTGGAATCGGCAATCGCCGGGCGGCCGGCCACCGACGCATTCGGGGCCGCGCTCCGTGCATCAACCGGCATATCCGTGATCGCCGAGGTGAAACGCCGGAGTCCGTCGAAAGGCGCGATCGCTGACGCACTCGGAGCAGCCCAACAGGCGGAGGCCTACCGGCAAGGAGGCGCGGCCTGCGTCAGCATCCTGACCGAACCGGCGTACTTCGGAGGGAGCAACGAGGATCTCCTCGATGTTCGGCGACAGGTGGACATACCAGCCCTCAAGAAGGACTTCCACGTCGCGCCAATTCAACTGCTCGAAGCGCGCGCGCTCGGAGCCTCGGCGGCCCTCATCATCGTGAGAGCGCTTTCGCCGACAGGCCTGGCGGAAATGATGGAAGCCGGTCGAGCCCTGAATCTGGAACTCCTGGTGGAGGTCCGTGATGAGGGCGAACTCGAACGCGCCCTCGACGCAGGGGCCACCATCGTCGGCGTCAATAATCGTGACCTCGAGACGCTGATCATCGATGGGGGCACAGCCGAGCGCATTATCCCGCTCATTCCGGTGTCTGTGACTGCCGTCGCTGAAAGTGGCGTGGCGCGTCGTGAAGATGTTCATCGCTACGCCGATGCCGGCGCAGACGCAGTGCTGGTGGGCTCGACGCTCTCAGCATCGCCCGATCCGGTCGCCGCAACGCGCGCTCTCGCGGGTGTGCCAAGGAGGTCCCGTGCCCGCTGACGTGAAGATCTGTGGCCTGACGAGGTCGGTGGACGCGGAGTTCGCGGATGCAGCGGGGGCTGCGTACCTCGGAGTGATCTTCGCTGGCGGACCCCGGCAGCGCACGCCGGCAGAGTCGCGGGCCACCTTGGCTGGGCGACGCGCCAGAAAGGTAGGCGTCTTCGGGATGCAGCCCGATGAGGAAATCGCGAGTATATCTTCCATGGTCGGACTCGACGTCCTTCAGTTACACGGTAGAAGCACGCCAGACCGAGTTGTCGGTCTGCGCGCGGCCACGGGTCTGGAAATCTGGGCGGTCGTGCGAACGGCGACCGGGCATCTGCCGGAGGGAATCGACGAACTGGCCGACGCGGCCGATGCCCTTGTGATCGATGCGCTGGTGCCAGGCCAGCTTGGTGGGACCGGCACAGTGATTCCGTGGCTGCAACTGGGGGAGGCGCTCGATGAGATGGCGTCGGGCCACCGAATCGTGCTCGCGGGTGGCTTGACCGCTGAGAACGTTTCCGAGGCAATTGACTACGTTTCGCCTACTGTGGTGGACGTATCGTCCGGCGTCGAATCGGCGCCGGGCATCAAGGATCAGATGCGCGTCCGTGCGTTCATCGCCGCGGCGCGCGAGACTGGAGCGGATCGATGAGTGTGTCAGTGCACCCCTCTACGCGGTTTGGCGCATTCGGCGGGAAGTACGTTCCCGAGACACTGATTCCCGCGCTCGAGGAGCTCGAGGACGCATACGCTGCCGCACAGGCAGATGCCTCGTTTCGCGAAGACCTGTCCTTCATGCTCTCATCGTACGTCGGGCGGCCCTCTCCGCTGAGCGAAGCGCCTCGGCTCTCGGAGCGTGTTGGCGCTCGCGTGTTGCTCAAGCGCGAAGACCTCAACCACACGGGCGCCCACAAGATCAACAACACCGTCGGACAGGTGCTCCTGGCGCGGCGAATGGGCAAGCCGCGGATCATCGCGGAAACTGGTGCGGGGCAGCACGGCGTCGCGACCGCGACGGTCTGCGCTCGATTCGGGCTGGAATGCGTGGTGTACATGGGCGAGGAGGACATGCGGCGGCAGTCGCTCAACGTCTTCCGGATGCGGCTGATGGGTGCCACAGTGGTTCCCGTCACGAGTGGTACGCGTACGCTGAAGGACGCCACGAGCGAGGCGATTCGCGACTGGGTGACGAATGTCAACGACACGCACTACATCATTGGATCCGTTGTCGGACCGGCGCCGTACCCTCGCATGGTGAGAGACTTCCAGGCCATCATCGGCGTCGAAGCGCGGGCACAGGTCATCGAGCGAACGGGCGCGCTGCCCAGGAGCGTGATTGCCTGTGTGGGCGGAGGATCGAACGCGATGGGCATTTTCCACGCATTCGTGCCCGATGAGGCCGTCGAGTTGATCGGAGTGGAGGCGGCGGGAGAGGGACTCGACACCGATCGGCATTCTGCATCGCTCACGCGGGGAACGCCGGGCGTGCTGCACGGGGCCCTCAGCTATCTCCTTCAGGATGACGCGGGGCAGGTGCATCCTGCCCACTCGATTTCCGCTGGCCTGGACTACCCTGGCGTTGGGCCGGAGCACTCCTTCCTCAAGGACAGCGGCCGTGCAACGTATGTCTCCGTCCGTGACGACGAGGCCATGGAGGGCTTTCAGACATTGAGCCGCCTGGAGGGTATCATCCCCGCGCTCGAGTCTGCCCATGCCGTCGCCTGGATGGCCGGCGAGCGTGGCAGGTGGAATCGTGACGATTCGGTGTTGCTCTGTGTCAGTGGACGTGGTGACAAGGACGTGGCGCAGGTGATGGAAATGGGTATCTTGGACGCGTGACGAACCCTCCGCCCCAGCTCACGAGCAACGAGATGGAGCGCGTAGTGGCGCCGATAGAGCGCGAGCGCGTGGAAGAATTGCTGCGGCTGTTCGGCAAAGCCGCGCGGGCGCACCAGCTCTACCTGCCCAACAACCCCGTCTACAAGGCGGCGCACGACGCGCTTCGTGCCGCGTTCGTGCCGATCTGGTCGCAGACCGAAGAACTCGCGCTCGCCTTCACCGAGAGCGAGGTGAAGTGGGAGGGCGCCGCGGTTCTCACCGAGACGACCAAGGGCAACGACAGCCTGCCCTGGCTCTTCTTCAAGGACGGGGTTCGCGAAATCCGGATGATGCGCGGCTTCGAGGCGGAGGAACTCGACAAGCTGCTCAATATCCTGCAGCGCGTCCGAAAGGCGTCGCCTGACGAAGACGACCTTCTGACGATGCTGTGGCAGGGTGATTTCGTCTATCTCCGGTACCGGTATCTGGACCTGTCCGTTGAAGCAACGGTTCCGCTTGCCGACGGCGGCGAGGCCATTGCGGATTCGCACGGACCTCGGGCCGAGCGCGGCGAGGGGACTGACGAGGCCGGCGACGCGTTCGAGGAGGAGGAGACCTCGCAGTCGCGCAGCGGCGTCGTGAACATGTCCGACTTCGACGGCACCCTCTACTTTCTCGACGAGCGCGAGATCGAATATCTGCAGTCGGAGGTCCGCCGCGAGTACGCCACTGACCTGCGCAAGAACGTGGTCAGCGTGCTCCTCGACATTTTCGAGCAGCAAACCGATCCCGACATCCGCGCCGAAGTAACCGAGACGCTCGGAACGCTCATGGTGCACATGTTGTCAGCCGGGCAGTTCACGAATGTGGCGTATCTCGTTCGTGAGGCGACCGTTGCAGCACAGCGCGCGAACGAGCTCGGGGCGGAACAACGTGAGCTCCTCGCGCAGATTCCCGCTCGCCTCAGCGCGGCCGAGCCGCTTACGCAGTTTCTTCAATCGCTCGATGAGGCGCCGGACCTACCGGCGGCGAAGGACGTGCTCGAGCTCTTCGAGCAACTGCGTGGCAGCGCGCTCGGCACGGTGTTGGATTGGCTCGGCAAGCTGCAGAACGCGCGTCTCCGTCCAATGCTCGAGCAGGCCGCGTCGCGGCTGGCCTCGCAGAATACCGCGGAGCTCGTGAAGCTGATTCTCTCGACCACGCACCATGTGGCGCTGGAGGCGATTCGCCGTGCCGGCGCCATGCAGACGCCGGCCGCCGTAGCGCCGATCGGCAAGGTGCTGGCTGACGGAGCGTCGGAGCTGCGGCTCGCCGCGGTGCAGGCGCTGCACGAGATCGGCTCCGCGGGCGCACTGCAGGCGCTCGAGCGTGCGGTGGACGACGCCGAACGCGACGTGCGAGTTGCCGCGATCCGCGTTCTTCAAGGGCGCGCCTACCGGCCGATGCTCGGCCGACTGGATTCGATGGTGAAGGGCAAGGCGATTCGCGAGGCGGACCTGAGTGAAAAAATGGCCGTCTTCGAGGCTTATGGTACGCTGTGTGGTGACGCCGGCGTGGCGGGCCTCGACGGAATGCTGAACGGCAAGTCCATGTTCGGCCGCCGCGAGGATTCAGAAATCCGCGCGTGCGCCGCAGTCGCACTGGGTCGCATCAAGACCAGCGGGGCGCTGGCGTCGCTTCAACGTGCCGCCAGCGAGAAGGACGTCGTCGTGCGCAATGCGGTGAGTCGGGCCATGCGAGGGACCTCCGCGTGAGCGAGAAGCGAAACACCGGGTCTTACGTCCAGCCCGCGGCGGTCAAGGCAACGCCGCCCGCGGGATCGGTGGAGGCTGGCGGAGACGCGTATATCCGTCGCTCGGGAAAGCAACTCATCCTCGCGATGCACGCGGCGCTGCGGGCGATTCGCATGTATCCCCTCGAGAACGCCGCGGTTCAGAATGCGGCCGAGGAACTTGCGACGCTGACCAAGGAGTTGCTCAGCCGCGAGAACGAACTCGAGATGCGCGTCTCCGGTGAGTTCGTGTTCATCAACACCGTGCGCCTGCGCCTGGACCTCGACAACTACGCGAGCTTCAGTCACTTGATCTCGGTCTTCCGTGCGCTCGGCATTGGGTCGCTGCAACTGCATACTGCGCCGACGCTCAAGGAATGGCAGCGCTTCCTGGCGTTTCTGAATGCGCCGTCGACCGAGCCGCCCGCGGTGCGACTCGAACAGCTTCAGAACAAGCTCGAACAGCAGGGACTGACGGTGTTTGAAGTCGGTGAGCCGATGGCGCAGGTCACCGATGACATGGATCGCGAGAAGTCGAAGGAGGTCGCCAAGAAGACGTATGCGCAGTCCGTGGCGGTCACGCGCGACCTCATGACATCCGTGCGTCTCGGCCGCAGTCCGAACATCAAGAAGATCAAGCGCGTGGTGCAGGGGATCGTCGACCAGATCCTCAATGAGGAAACGTCGTTGATCGGCCTCACGACGATCCGTGACTACGACGAGTACACGTTCACCCACAGCGTCAACGTCTGCATCTTCTCGGTTGCCCTCGGGAAGCGCCTCGGCCTCGGCAAGCTGCAACTGTACGATCTCGGCATGGCCGCGCTCTTTCACGATATCGGGAAATCACGTGTTCCGTCCGAGATTCTCAACAAGTCCGGTGGCCTGAGCGACGACGAGTGGCGCCTGATCGCGGCGCACCCATGGCTCGGGGCGCTGGCGCTGTTCCAACTGCGCGGACAGCAGGAACTGCCCTATCGCGCGATGATCGTCGCGCACGAGCATCACATGAAGGTGGATCTCACCGGCTATCCGCGTCCTATTCGCGAACGGTCGCTGAGCATGTTCAGCAAGATCGTCGCGGTTGCCGACGGATTCGATGCGGCCACGTCGCGCCGTGCCTATCAGACGACGCCGCTGACGCCCGCGCAGGTCATGATGGAGATGCGCGACAATCCGCGCCGCGGCATGGATCCCGTCGTGGTGAAGGCGTTCATCAACCTCACGGGGATCTATCCCGTCGGTACATTGGTCATCCTCGATACTTTCGAGCTCGGCATCGTTCACGCCGCCAATCCCCAAGCGGAGATGCTCTCACGCCCCATCGTTCGAGTCATCAGTGACGAACAGGGGAACCTGATGCATCCGGGTACGCTGCAGGACCTCGCTGAGCAATCCAAGGATGGCGTGTTTCTGCGCACCATCATCAAGACGGAGAACCCGGAACGGTATGGCATCAGGGTTGGCGACTATTTCATCTGATACGATCGCGCGTCGGTTCGCCGAGCTCAAAGCCGCCTCACGTAAGGCATTCGTGCCGTACGTCACGGCCGGGCATCCGGACCCGGAGCGCAGCGTCGCGCTGCTCCAGGGGCTCGAGTCGGCCGGCGCCGATGTCGTCGAAGTGGGCGTGCCCTTTTCGGATCCGCTTGCCGACGGAGCGGTGATTCAGGCCAGCTCGCAATGCGCGCTCGATCACGGCGTACGTTTCGACCAGGTACTCGACATCGTGCAGCGCGCGAAGCTTGGGATTCCCGTGGTGCTCATGAGCTATCTCAATCCGTTGCTTCGCGGGGGCGACGATGCGTTGCGGAATGCGGCCGAGGCTGGCGTCCACGGCATTCTGGTCACGGATCTGCCGCTGGGTGCGGACCCCGAACGCGAAGCATGGTTTGCCGACTCGCCGTTGAATTACATTCGGCTGGTGGCGCCAACAACGCCGGCAAGCCGTATGGCCGATATTGCGCGAACGGGGAGCGGCTTCATCTACCTCATCAGCCGGTTGGGAGTCACCGGTGAGCAGGCGACGCTCGCGTCGGAACTGCCGGCGACGGCGGCGCGATTGCGAGCCGCCACTTCGCTCCCGATCTGTATCGGCTTCGGCATCGCAACGCCGGAACAGGCGCGCATCGCCTCACAACTCGCCGACGGCGTCGTGGTTGGGGCAGCCATCGTGCGCGCCGCGGGCGAGAGCGTGGACGCGGCGGTGCGCCTCGCCACGTCGCTGCGTCGCGGAATCGACACCGCGTGAATATGAAAGCGTTCCTGACGGCGTACGCGCGTGCCGTAGGAGCGCTCGGCGTCATCCTGCTCGCCGTAGCGCTTGCCGTCGACAGCCACTGGCGTACGCAGCCCGTGGCCATCGGCGTGCTGCTGATCGCCGTGCTGTTCGTGCGGGTCCAGCAGATTCCGCTCACGAAGTACGGAGCGCTGAATCTCCTGCTCGTGCCCGCCGTCTCCGGTTCGATCCTCGCCGGCGCGCCCGCCGCGGCGCTCGCCGTGTGGACGGGCGTATTCGCGGCCGACGCGCTCCTGCTGCGCAAGGGATTCGAAATCGCCTGGATCAACGCCGGTCGCGAAGTGGTCGCGCTGATCTCGTCGGTCGGGATCTTCGCGTGGGCGACGGTGTCGATGGGCGGCGAGATGACGCACATCAACGCCGAGGCCCTGCCCGCGCTCTCGCTGCTCATCTTCACGTATTTCATCGCGAGCCGGCTGCTGCTGTATTTCACGCTGCTGCTGCGCGACAAGCTGCTGGACGAAGAACGGTCGCTGATCCTGCGCTACGAGGTCATCGGTTTCGGCGCGAGCAGCATCGCGGTGGCCATCATTCTCCTCGCGTTCGGCAACCTCAACCCTGTCGGCTGGGCGCTCGTCGGCATCGTACTTGGTGGCGCGGGGATGCTGGTGAAGCGAATCCTCGAGGAGTCCATTGCCGCGGAAGAGCTGAACAAGATCCTGGCGATGGAGCAGATCATCTCGTCGGATGGAGACATCGCCGAGGCCTTCCATCGCATCGAGGCACTGGCGCACCGCCTTGTCGACTGGCAGGAATTCCGTATCGGCCGCGTCGAGAATGGAGTGCTCATGCACGTGTTCCGCGGAACGGAGGGCTACCTCGAAACGCCGCGCGAGCCCGATGCGAACTTGAGTGCGCTGCGCGCCGAGAGTGTCCGTACCGGTGAGATCATGCGCGTCTCGGACGCGCTGCGCGACGAGCGCGTGCTCGCGGGCAAATCAAACGCGCGCAGCGTGTTGGTCTTGCCACTGCGCTTCGGCGACCGCACCGTCGGCGTGCTGGAGCTCGAGCATCACAAGCCTGATGCGTATTCCGACAAGGAAGTCGCGTTGATGAAACGGTTTGCGACGCAACTCTCCACGACGCTTCACATCTACGACCTGCGACGTCCGTTGCTGGAGGCCATGATGCGCGTGAGCAGCCAGCTCGAGACGCTGACGGCATCCGCGCGCGCGTTGCGTGGGGGCGGTGAGTCGGTGGCGCGAACCATCGCGGACATCACCCGGGCCATCGCGGAGGAAGGCGAACAGATCGGCCGCTCCCTCGAGGTGACGCAGAGTCTGCATGCGGCGACGCAGGATGTGGTGCGCGACGGAAGCGCCGCCGCGGAAGCGAGCCAGCGTGCGACGGAGATCGCCACGGAGCATCGGCATACCATTGCCACGGCGATCGAGCGACTCGTTGGCGCCAAGACATTCGTCGGCGAAAGCAGTTCGCAAATCGAGGGACTCGCGTCGAGCGTGCGTCGCATCACCGAGTTCATCGCGGTCATCCGCGAGCTTGCCGACCAGACGAATTTGCTCGCGCTCAATGCCGCGATCGAAGCGGCCCGCGCCGGCGCGCAGGGCAAGGGTTTCGCGGTCGTCGCGGACGAAGTGCGAAAGCTCGCCGAGCAAAGCGGCCGGGCCTCCGATCAGGCAGGCGAGATCGTGAGCGCGTTCGAGGAGCAGATGCGCCGCGTCGCATTTCAGATGTCGCGGGGAGAAACGATTGTACAGGATGTCGGTACACTCTCCGAGCAGGCGCGCGAGGCGCTCGACCTAATCGTGGACGCCACCGAGAGCGCGGCGTCTGGTGCACAACGCATCGCTTTGACGTCGCGAGAACAGGAGCTGGCGTTCGCCAAGCTCAGTGAGCGGGTCCGCCGTATCGCGAGCATTTCCGGCAGGAATCGTGATGGCGCGGAGCAGGTGACGACGAGCGCGAGGGAGCAGGCGGCGGCACTTCGCGAGCTGGAAGGTGCGACGCAGGAACTGCGCAATGTGGCGACCTATCTCGGTGAGCTCACGCGACGGATCACGAGCGCGGCGTGAGCCTGGAGACCGAAGTGTCGTTGGTCGGGATGCGTTTTCACGTCTGCGTGGGGATACTCCCGCACGAGCGCGAACTGCCGCAGCCGCTCGAAGCGGATGTCAGCGTACGACACACAGGCGGCGCGTCGGCGGTGCTCGACTATCGGGTGCTGTACGACCTGACGCGCGAGACGATCGACGGCGACGAACGTACCTACCTCGAGCCGCTCGCCGAGGTGATTGCTCGGCGTGCACTCGCCCTCGAGAGCGTGTGCTGGTGTCGCGTCGCGTTGCGGAAACCCCATGTGTCGCTCGGTGGCCCGCTTGCGTACGCGCAGGTTGCCGTTGAGCGCACGCGTGAGTGAGATCGCGTACATCGCGCTCGGTTCGAATCTCGGCAATCGCGCGGCGCACCTCTCGGCCGCGCGGAGCGCGCTGACGTTGGTCTCCGGCGTCCGACTGCTGGCGGCGTCGCGCGTGGAGGAAACCGCACCAATCGGTTCACGACCGCAGGGCTCCTATCTCAATCAAATGGTGGCGCTGTCGACGACGAACGAGCCTCTTGTCCTTCTCGATGCGCTCCAAGCGATTGAGCGGCGAATGGGACGAGTGCGAACACAGCGTTGGGGTCCGCGCACGATCGATCTCGATATCGTTCGGTTCGGCGCTCGCGCCGTGAGGACTGGTTCATTGGTGATCCCTCACCCCGGTCTCGCGGATCGAGATTTCTGGCAGCGGGAAGTGACGGAGTTGGACCGACTTGTCGCGCTGATCGACTCGTAGCGCGCGCCGTGCATGCAAGTAGCGACGAATCATCTTGCGGACGATATCTTTCGCGGAGCAAGCCACAATGACGAAGGCTTATGAAGATTCGACGGATTGAGCGGATCTTCCGGGATGCTTCCGACGCCTAGAAGTGTATCGATTTCTCAAAAAACCAGAAGTCTTTTTAACCTGACGTTCGGGAATGGGGCACTCCACTGGATCGGTCTCGGAATCATCCGCTGAATCCGCTCAATCCGCAGAATCCGCAATCAACCCTGGGTCGTTTTGGCCATTCGTGGCGGTGAGAACCATCCAACGCGAGCAATGAGCATCAAGCTTCCCGAGTGGGCGTGTGTCACGCCGAAACGCACTGCGCACATTTCGCGCGTCACGGCGTTGCTCGATCAATGGTCGAGTGAAATGCATCTCGTCCCTGCGGACGCGCGCGCATGGCACGACGCTGGCCGCTTGCACGACGCGCTACGCGACGCCCCAGAGTCCACACTGCGACAGCTGGCCGGCGACGTTCCAGGCTACGAGGTAGAAATGCTTCACGGCCCCGCTGCCGCAGAACGCTTGCGAGCCGACGGCGAGCGTCGAACCGAACTGCTCGACGCAATTCGCCATCACACCGTGGGCAGTGTCGAGTGGGGACGGCTCGGACGCGCGCTCTATATGGCAGACTACCTCGAGCCTGGGCGGAAGTTCTCGCGCGCCGATCGCGCTTTCCTGGCCGAGCAGGTCGCTGACGATTTCGACGGCACATTTCGGCAGGTGGTGCGCGCACGACTCGAGTGGTCGCTTCGCGAAGGCATGCGACTCTACCAGCAGACCGTCGAGCTCTGGAATTCGGTGCGATGAAGCGCGGTCCGATGGTGTCGATCGTCCTGCTTGGGATTCTCGTGCTCGGCGGCGCCGCCTATGCAATTCGTGCGCGACAAGGCGCCGGACTGACGGTAGTTGGCAAGACGGACCCGGACCTTCCGCGCGCCCCGGACAGCGTTCGCATCCGCGTGCAAGTCATCAACACGACGGGCAAGCGCGGACTCGCCCGCCGCGCGACGCAGCTACTCAGGGATCGAGGTTTCGACGTCGTCGAGATGGCCTCTGGAAAGCCGATGCGTGACACCACGCTTGTCCTCGACCGGTCGGGACATCCGGCCTGGGCGACCACCGTCAGCAGAATACTCGGGCCGGCCGCGCGCGCCGAGGCTCGGCCCGACAGCTCACGCTATCTGGACGTCACCGTGTTGCTCGGTACTCACTGGCGCCCGCCGGCCCAGCCGCTCAACCCGTAGCTGTCCGCAGGCGGCGGCGATGTCCATGCCCCGGCTCTTGCGAACCGCGACCTCGACCCCGCGATCGCGCAGCAGCCGCGCAAAGCGCGAGATCTCGTTGCCTGATGTCGGCACGAAGCCTTGCGACCCACCCGGATGGAGTGGGATGAGGTTGACGAATGCCCGGCACTCGCGTGCCAGCGCGCCGAGTTCTCGCGCCTGTTCGATACCGTCATTCACACCGCCCAGCATGACGTATTCGAACGTCACGCGCCGGTCGAACACCTTCGCCGCCTCGATGACCTCGGACAACGGAAACTTGGTGTTGATCGGCATCAGCGTCTGTCGCAGTTCGTCCGTCGGGGCGTGAATGGAAATCGCCAGGCGAAATTGCTCGGGTCGCTGCCCGAGCGCGATGATGCCGGGCAGAATGCCCACCGTCGAGATGGTAATGTGCCGAGCGCCGATTCCGAGTGCGCGCGGATCGTTGAGCAACGTCAGTGTTGGGTCCACCGCCTTCCAGTTCATGAGCGGCTCACCCATTCCCATGAACACAATATTTGTGACATCGATGGGCGGGTCGAGGAGTCGCATTTCCCGCACCTGACCGGCGATTTCGTGCACTTCGAGATTGCGGGAGAAGCCCATCGCGCCCGTGGCGCAGAACGCGCAGCGCAAAGCGCAGCCGGCCTGCGACGAGATGCACAGGGTCACGCGTCCCCCATCGGGTATCGACACCGTTTCGATCGCCTCTCCGTCGGCGAGGCGGAAGAGAAACTTCTCGGTGCCATCGCTCGAGGTCTGGCGCACCGCAAGCGAAAGGCGCGGCAGCGAAAAGCGTTCGTCGAGCGCAACGCGCAGCGACGCCGGCAACTCGGTCATGGCCTCGAACGACGCCGCTGGCTTCTCCCAGAGACGGCGGAGGACCTGCGTGGCGCGGTACCCCGGTTGGCCGAGATCGGTCATCGCCGCTGCGAGGGTCGCGAGAGCAGCATCCGGCGTGAGGTTGAGAAGGTTTTCGCGCGTCATCGCGGTACCACCATTGGCATGACCGTACTCAAAAGAAATTGGTAGCTCGCGCCAAGTCCCGAGGTGCCGTCTTCACGCGCAATACCGACGATGTACTGCGCATGACGAAGGCCGACGCCCAGCCGCAGTCGGGAGGTCAAGCTTCCGTAGGCTTGTTGGCGCACGAGCCCCCCACGAATCTCCAGCAGGCCTGTGCGACCGGAGGCATACAAATATCGCTCATTCCCGGCGCCCTCGTCGCGCTGGAGGGAAAAACCCGCCCGCAGGTCGCGTTCGCCCGACTGCGGGAGGTATGCCTCGATTGCAGCGACACTACTGGCGCGCTCCCTCTTGCGCGCGGTCGGCGCAAACAGGAAGGACGCTGCCGCGATGCGGAAGGGAAGGTCGCGCGGCCTGTCCAGCGTTGCACCGATGTCAACGGACGTCGCGGCGCCTTGCGATACGTCAATGCGACCGGTGCGCGAGCGAACCGCGAGCCCGATCGTCGTCCCCGCTCGCTCGGCGGCAACAATTCCCGAGTAGATCGTCGACCGATACGGAATTTCCGGGCTGACCGGGTCGGACTGCGGGTCCGTGTCCGTCCGAATCAGATCGCCGACGGACGACTGGGCGACGGAAATGCCGGCGGTGATCGAGGACCGGAGGCGCATCGCAACCGTGCCGATCTGCGCGGTCACGCCCTGTTCTATCGGCGACTGCAACGCGTCGGCGGCAAAACGGTACCGGTCTGCCTTGCCCAATGCGATTGTCGCCGGATTCCAGAAACCGCCACCGGCGGCCGTCGCGAGCGCTGGCGCCTCGGCGAGGGACCCCAAGGGGAAGAGAAACAGGTCGCGTCCAGGGACTTGCTGTGCCTTCAGCGGGCTCAGCGCTGCGGCGGCCGCAACTGCGGCGAACGTGATGCGGCACATGAAGTTGAGCTTACCCGGCGGGTGGGCGAGACGCAACCGCGGTGCTACCCACCTGAGGCGGCTGGTGCTAGCTTAGATGGTTGAATGCGCTCCCTGCACCCGCGTTGATGCCCAACCCTGTTTTGCCGTCGCCATCTCCGATGAGCGGCAGCACGTACGTTGAGCGGCAGCACCGCGTGGCGTTGGCCTGCCGGCTCGGCCTCCGCAGGGCGCAGCGCACCCCACGCCAATCGAACCCGTAATGTCAGCCCACTCGTCCGCAACGAGCATTCGAACGCACGCCTGTGGTGATCTCCGATCCGAGCACGCCGGCCAGTCCGTGCGTCTTGGCGGCTGGGTCCACCGCGCGCGCGATCTTGGAGGCCTCGTGTTTCTCGACCTGCGCGACCGGGCCGGTCTGGTGCAGGTCTCGTTCAACCCTGGAACGGCGGGCGCGGATGTCTGCGCGCTGGCCGCCTCGCTCGGTGCGGAAACAGTCGTGATCATCGAAGGCACGGTGACGGAACGACCGGATGCCATGCGGAACCCCGAGATGGCCTCTGGCTCGATCGAAGTGAGTGCCACCTCGCTTCGCGTTGTCGGTCCTGCCGTGACGCCTGCGATTCCGGTTGCCCGCGGGAAGAGTGAACAGCTGCCGGCAGAGGAGCTGCGGCTCAAGCACCGCCACCTCGACCTGCGACGGGAAGACCTCCAGCGCAACCTCATGCTGCGCCACCGCCTGCTGCAGCGCACACGCCGGTTTTTGTCCGACGCGGGGTTTCTGGAAATCGAGACGCCGATTCTCACCAAGCCGACGCCTGAAGGCGCTCGGGACTACCTCGTGCCGAGCCGAGTGCATCCGGGCGAGTTCTATTCGTTGCCGCAGTCCCCGCAGATCTACAAGCAGTTGTTGATGGTGTCTGGCTACGATCGCTATTTCCAGATCGCTCGCTGCTTCCGTGACGAGGATCTGCGGGCGGACCGGCAGCCCGAGTTCTCCCAGATCGACATCGAGGCATCGTTTGTCGCGCAGGGCGACATCATCGACCTCGCGGAATCGCTCATTCGCGAACTCTGGGACGAGGGGAAGAGTCCGTTTCCTGCTGAGCGCGTGCGCCGCATGACATATGCGCAGGCGATGGAGGGCTATGGCATCGACCGTCCAGATCTTCGGTATGGGCTCGAAATCGAAGACGTCAGCGCCGTCTTCGCCAGCGTCGACTTTCCATTCACGGCGGCGGCGCTCGCATCGGGTGGACGGGTGCGCGGTATTCGCGTGCTCGGAGGCGCCACGCTCTCGCGCAAGCAGCTGGACGAAATCGACGTCATCGCCAAGAGCGCGGGGGCGCGCGGACTTCTGCGCGTCAAATGCGTGAACGGCGTGATCGAGGGCGCGGTCGGCAAAGTACTGAGCACCGAGGCGGCCGCCGCGCTCAGGCTCGGCGACGGCGACCTCGGGCTCTATGTCGCCGCCGAGGACCACGTGTCCAATCCCGCGCTCGATCGGGTGCGGCAGGACGTGGCCCAGCGATTGGGGTTGGTTCCGGCGGGCGTGAACGAGTTCGTGTGGGTGACGGACTTTCCCATGTTCGAACGCGACGCGGAGACGGGCGCACTGGGCGCAATGCATCATCCGTTCACGGCGCCGAATCCAGAGGATCTGGCAATTCTCGCGCACGAGCCGTGGAAGGCGCGCGCCCTCGCCTACGACCTCGTGCTCAATGGAACGGAGTTGGGCGGCGGCAGCATCCGCATCAGTGATCCGGCCGTGCAGGGCACGGTGTTCGGACTTCTGGGAATCGACGAGGAGACGGCGCAGGCGCGCTTTGGATTTCTCCTCGATGGTCTGCGCGCCGGGGCGCCTCCGCACGGTGGTATCGCGTTCGGGTTCGATCGCATCTCCATGCTGCTCGCCGGCGCGTCCTCGCTGCGTGATGTCATTGCATTTCCCAAGACGACGGCTGCCCGCTCGTTATTCGAGGGTGCACCGACAGTCGTCAACGCCAAGGACCTCCACGACCTGCACATCAAACTGGAGTCGGACGCCACGTGAGTGATGGATCTGTAACGCAGAAGGTATCCACCGAGGGGGCCGACATGCTCACCCTCGCCGGTGTCAATGACGGCAACCTCGTGGAGCTCTCGCGTCTGTGCGGTGTGAAGGTCGCGCTCCGCGGCGATGCGATGTCCATCACGGGGCCGGCGGAACTCGTCGAACGCGCCGTTGAACTCGCGCGGCGAATGGTCGACCGCGCGCGGCAACGCACCGAGCTCACCCCGGACGACGTATTGCGACTCAGCGAAGATGATGGGCCGTCGCACGACGGCAATGGCAACGGCGTCGGCGACGGGCGGATCGCGCTTCCGGGTGTGCGCAAGCTCATTCAGGCCAAGACGAGCGGCCAGGCAGAGTACCTCGCAAAGATCGCGGAGAACGATATCGTCGTCGGCATCGGCCCCGCGGGAACGGGAAAGACCTTTCTCGCGATGGCAGCGGCGGTCGATGCGCTCACCAAGAAACGCGTCAAGCGGATCATCCTGGCGCGCCCGGCCGTGGAGGCGGGCGAGAGCCTCGGTTTTCTGCCGGGCGACATGCAGGCGAAGGTCGATCCATATTTGCGGCCGCTGTATGACGCGCTCGACGAGATGATGCCGCAGGAACGTGTGCAGAAAGCACTGGAGACGCGCGTCATCGAGATCGCGCCGCTCGCCTTCATGCGCGGCCGTACGCTCAGCGACGCCTTCGTCATTCTCGACGAGGCGCAGAACGCCACGGCGATGCAGATGAAGATGTTCCTCACGCGGCTCGGCGTGAACTCGCAGATCGTCATCACTGGCGACAAGACGCAGATCGACCTGCCGAAGCGGGAGGAATCCGGACTGATGCAGGTGGAGCGCATCCTTCCGGGCATCGATGGCATTGCATTTCATTACTTCACGGACGTGGATGTCGTCCGGCACCGTCTGGTGCGGGACATCATCAAGGCGTACGCGGAAGACGGAGACTAATTTCGGTTGTCGCACGTGACGACATGAGTCGCCAGATCGATGTGCACGCAGAAGACGTTCGCGTCCCGGTTGGTCGCGAGCGCGTGGTGCGCACCGCGGAATCGGTGCTGCGCGCGGAGCGTGTGCGCGATGCGTTCCTCTCGATCACCTTCGTGTCCAACCGTCGGATCGCGGCCCTCAATCGGCGGCATCTCGGGCACCGGGGTGCCACCGATATCATCTCGTTCGGCTTTGCCGAAAACGCGCCGGGCACCGGTGTGTCAGGTGACATCTACATCGCGCCCGCGGTCGCACGCGCGAATGCGCTCGCGCATGGCGTGGGAATCCGTGAGGAGCTGCTTCGGCTCGTCGTCCACGGCGTCCTCCACGTACTCGGTCACGATCATCCGGTCGATGCGGGCCGCTACGCATCGCCGATGTGGCGCCGTCAGGAGCAGTTGCTTCGTCGCGAGCTCGCGCGCCCATGAGTGCAATCTCCGTCACAGTCGCAGCGGGCGCGATCATCGTCGCGACGCTGGCCGCCGCGGCTGACGGCGCGCTCCTCGGGGGCGACCCCGACCCCGAACCAGCGCCGAACGTCGTTGGGGCGCTACGTCGCCGAGAGCACGCGCACCGTGCCTTGGCACTCTCGCGCGTGCTGGCGCACCTCGTCACCGGCGCTGCCGTCGCGCGAAGCCTGCATCTGCAGCGCGGCGACGGAGTCACCGGGGCGGCGACCGCCCTCGCAGCGGCGCTGTTCGTGGTCATCATCGTCGAAGGCATCGGTCGTTCGCTCGGCTTCGCCACGGCGCCGCGCTTCATTCTCGCGTTTGCACCGCTCGTGCGTGCGCTGGAGGTCCTGCTCTCGCCGGTGCTCAAGCTCGGTGTGGCACTCGACTCACTCTTCGAGCGGCTGATGCCCGCGCCCACGATCGCGGAACGCGCAGAACAACGCGAGGAAGCAACGGAGCAGTTCCGGCAAGTCGTCGCCGCCGAGGCCGATGTGTCGGGCGACGAGGAGGCGCTCATCCGCGGCGTCTTCTCATTGTCGGATACCGCGGTGCATGAGGTGATGATCCCGCGCGTCGACATTGTGGGGATCGATTCGACGACGCCGTGGAGTGAAGCGGTCGATCGTGTGCGCAGCAGCGAGCACGCTCGCTTTCCCGTGTACGATGACACGCTCGATAACGTGATCGGCATCCTGTACGCGAAGGATCTCCTGCCTTTCGTTATCGACGATGATGAGCCGATGATGGGGTGGCAATCGCTCGTTCGGACGGCGAATTTCATCCCGACGTCGAAGCCGATCGACGCGCAGCTGCGTGATTTCAAGAGTAGCCGAACGCACATCGCCATCGTGAGCGACGAGTTTGGCGGCACCGCGGGCCTGGTGACGATCGAGGACGTGCTCGAGGAAATCGTCGGCGAGATTCACGACGAATACGACGTCGATGAGCCAGACGTCAAACAGGAACCTGGCGGCCGCTTCTGGGTGAGCGGCCGGATTACGCTCGACGAACTGAGCGAGCTGCTCGGGCAGGATTTCGTGCAGGAGGACCTCAGTACGGTCGGCGGACTGGTCTACGAGACGTTCGGGCGCGTGCCGCGCGCCGGCGAGTCCAAGGTCATCGGCTCGTACAAACTCGTGGTCGAGCGGGTGCGCGGTCGCCGCATCGAGCGCGTCCACTTTGCACGGGTGCATCCCCTTCCCGTCGCGGAGGACAAGTGATCTCAACGGACGTGCTGCTCATTGCGGCCCTCGCCGCTGTCGCAGCACTCACCGCCGGCGGTATGGCGATGCGGTCGGTCAGCCGCATCTGGCTGCGCCACTGGGTGGAGCAGCAGTTACGGGGCTCGCGCGCCGCGCTCGCGTACCTCGAGCGGCCACACCGCCTCATCATTGCCGCGAGTGCGAACGTCGCACTGATTCTGGTGCTCAGTGGCGAACTGTTGGCCAGTGATTACGCGGACGAGCTGCCGGCCTTGACGATCTGGCTCGCCGCGTTCGCCGCGGCGGTCGTCGTGCTCGGACAACTGTTGCCTCGTGCACTGGCGCGGCGCTTCGCGCCACAAGTCGCTGCGTTCCTTTCGCCTCTGCTCGAGGCTGCGGCGGTCATCGCATCACCGGTCGTCGCGACCGGCCGGTTGGTGAGCCGACCATTCGAAAAGCGAACGCTCGCCGAGCGTGATGCCGAGCGTGACACCATCCAGGAGCTGCTGCGCGAAGGAGAGCTCGAAGGGGTGGGTGAGCGCGAAGAGATGGACATCATCACTGGTGTGATGGAGTTTGGCGAGAAGACCGTCGGCGACACCATGATTCCGCGCGGCGACATCTTTGCGGTCTCGAAAGCGTCGAGCGCTCGCGAGATTGCCGAGGAGTTCGCGACGTCGGCGTTCAGTCGTGTGCCGATCTTCGATGGTTCGCTCGACAACATCGTGGGCATGATCCACGCGTTCGACGTGCTGAAGCTGCATGGCGAGGAGGTGCCCCCATTACGCCCGGTCGCGCGCGCACTCTCCACGGCATCGTGCAGTGAGCTGTTATTCCGGATGCTGCGATCACGCACACATCTGGCAATTGTTCATGACGAAGACCAGCACACGCTCGGCCTGGTAACGCTCGAGGACCTGCTGGAGGAACTCGTTGGCGATATTCGCGACGAGCATGACGACCCGGCGCAATCGCCCGCGCAATGACCGCATCCACGCATACAACGCTCCTTGCCGATTTTGCTGCCGGAAGGAAGGCGGCACTGGCGCGCGCAATCAGCATCGTGGAGAATCACCGCGCAGGCTTCGAAGAGCTCCTGGCCACGTGGCATCCATTGCTCGGGCGAGCGCGCCGCATCGGTGTCACGGGTCCACCTGGTGCCGGAAAGAGCACGCTCACGACGGGACTCGCGCGGGCGTACCGCGCCCGCGGGCTTACGGTCGGCATCATTGCCGTCGATCCAACGTCGCCATTCACTGGCGGTGCACTCCTCGGTGACCGCATCCGGATGGAAGACGTCGCGCTCGATCCTGGCGTCTACATCCGGTCGCTCGCAACACGAGGGTCGCTTGGAGGGTTGTCGGCGGCGACGCGGGAATCCTGTGATGTGCTCGACGCGTTTGGCATCGACCGAATTCTCATCGAGACGGTGGGCGTCGGCCAGAGTGAGCTCGATGTGGCGCGCACGGCAGATACGAGCCTCGTCGTGCTTGTCCCGGAGTCCGGCGACTCGATCCAGACGCTCAAGGCCGGGCTCATGGAAATCGCCGATGTCTTTACGGTCAACAAGGCGGATCGCCCCGGTGCGGATCGCCTCCGCAACGAAATCGAAGTGATGCTGGGCATGCGAAGTGGCGCGATGATGCGAAACGTGCCGGCGCACCATGGTGTCGATCTGTCACAGAACAACATCCTCAAGCAGGTCCGTGCGGCGTCGATGAGTGACGATACGAGTCGCTGGACGCCACCCGTGCTGCGCACGGTTGCCGCGAAGGACGAAGGCGTTCCAGAGCTGCTCGACGCGCTCGATAGGCACTTTCGCTATCTTGAGGAGAGCGGCACGTTGCGAGCGCGTCGCCGAACCCGGCTGCGTGAACGCGTCGTGGAAGTGGTTGAAGACAAGGCGCGGCGGCGCCTGTGGAGCGACGCGGAAACAACCCAGTGGCTCGAGACGCGTCTCGGCGAGCTCGAGAGCGGGACTGCAACGCCGTTCGGGATCGCGAACGATTTGCTGGCGCGAAGTGCGGACCTTCTGACGCGGACGTCGTCATGACATCGATGCGAGAGTTGACGGATACGATCTCCGAACAGCACGCCGAGCTTGCTCGCCTGCGCGAGGAAGTCGCCGCGTGGCGACGCGCGTACGAAAAGGGCGCCAAGCGCGAAATCGCCTTCACCAATTCGGCGAAGGAAGTCGAGCCGCTCTATACCGAGCTCGATGTCGAGCACAACGATGCCGAGACGTTGGGTGTTCCAGGCGTCTATCCGTATACCCGCGGTATTCATCCAACAGGGTATCGTGGCAAGCTCTGGACGATGCGCCAATTCGCCGGCTTCGGCAGTGCGTCGGACACAAACGAGCGCTTCAAGTTTCTGCTGGCCCACGGTCAAACAGGGCTCTCGACCGCGTTCGATTTCCCGACGTTGATGGGGTATGACTCTGACCACCCGCGTTCCGAAGGCGAGGTCGGGAAGACCGGTGTCGCGATCTCGAGCCTTGCCGACATGGAGGTGCTCTTCGACGGAATTCCGCTCGATCAGGTGTCGACGTCGATGACGATCAACGGCCCGGCGATCATTCTCTGGGCGTTCTACATCGCCGCCGCGGAGAAGCAGGGCGTCTTGAGTGACAAGCTGCAAGGGACAATCCAGAACGATATCCTGAAAGAGTACATGGCGCAGCACGCGTGGTGCTTTCCCATCGTGCCCGCGCTGCGTCTGATCGTCGATTGCTTCGAGTGGGGCGCGAAGCACGCGCCCAAGTGGAACACCGTTTCCATCAGCGGCTACCACATCCGCGAGGCCGGAGCGACCGCGGCGCAGGAACTTGCGTTCACACTCGCCGATGGCTTCAGCTATCTCGAACACGGCATGGCGCGCGGACTCGACGTCGATGACTTCGCGCCCCGGCTTTCCTTCTTCTGGGACATCCATAACGACTTCTTCGAGGAGATAGCCAAGCTCCGCGCGGCGCGCCGCATCTGGGCACGCCATCTCAAGGAGCGGTATGGGGCGAAGAACGCAAAGTCGCTGCTCATGCGCTTCCACTCACAGACCGCTGGGGTCACGCTCACTGCGCAACAGCCGATGAACAACATCGTGCGCGTCGCGTATCAGGCGCTCGCTGCCGTACTCGGCGGGACGCAGTCGCTGCACACGAATTCGATGGACGAGACGCTCGCGCTGCCGACGGAGGCCGCGGTGCAGGTCGCGCTTCGCACGCAACAGGTGCTCGCGTATGAGACCGGCGTTCCGAACGTCATGGATCCGCTCGGCGGCTCGTATTACGTCGAGGCGCTCACCGATCAACTCGAGGCGGAGGCGGAAACGCTGTTCGCCGAAATCGAATCGATTGGCGGCGTGGTGCAGGGGCTGGAGCAGGGGTGGTTCCAGCGCAAGATTCACGAATCTGCGGCGCGTCAGCAGTGGGAGATCGAGCAGCACCGGCGCGTGATCGTCGGCGTCAACGAGTTCGTCACGGCCGAGTCCGCGCTCGAGATACCGACGCTCCGTATCGGGGAGGAAGTTGCGCGCGAGCAGGCGGCACGGCTCGCGAAGGTGCGCACGGAGCGCGACGGCGCGCTGTGCGCCGAACGGCTCGACAAGCTGCGCGCGGCCGCTCTCGGCACGGAGAACGTGTTTCCGCATATCCTGGATTGCGCGCGCGCATACTGCACGCTGTTCGAGATTCGTCGCGCGCTCGAAGACGTTTTCGGCGCGTATCGCGAGCCGGTGTTTTTCTGACGGTCCGCGCGAAGAAGGGTGACTGGTGGGAGTCGTACTTCGACGCCCACTACCTGCTCGAATACGAGCCGATCTTCACCGAGGAACGCGATCGCCACGAGGTAGCGCGGCTGATCGACATACTCGCGTTGCCGGCCGGCGCGCGTATTCTCGACGTTCCCTGCGGACAGGGGCGGCACGCCCACCCACTGGCCGAGGCAGGATATCGCGTCGATGGATTGGATTATTCAGAGCACCTGATCGCAAAGGCACGCGCTCGCGGTACGGGGCCCCTCCTGAAATACACACGCGGTGACATGCGGAAGCTCCCCGCGCGCTGGACTGGGAAGTTCGACGCCGTCTTGAATCTCTTTACGTCATTCGGATTCTTCACAGACGCCAAGGACGATGCGCGCACTATCGCTGAGTTTGCGCGTGTGCTCACACCCGGCGGCGTGCTCGTGTGGCACGGAGGGAGCCGCGATGGTGTGATGGCGAAATTCCTTTCCCGCGATTGGTGGAAGTCGGACGATGGGACGATGATCGGCCACGAGCGCGCGTTCGATCCACTCTCGGGCATTCTCAGCATTGACACCGCGTGGGAGGGGCCGTCGGGCCGCGGGAACCGCTCGCACAGAATCCGGCTCTACACCGCGTCGCGTCTCGCGGAGCTTTGTCTCGATGCAGGTCTCATCGTCGAGGAAGCGTACGACGGATTTCGCGATCGGCCGCTGACACGGCGTTCCGGTGAGATGCTGCTGGTGGCGAGAAAGCGCGACTAGGGCTTCGCGATGTCTGCGGTCATCAACCTCTCGTAGACGATCTGGTACGGCGTGGGCGAGATATTCATTTCGCCGCGCAGCGGGTTATCCATCGCCGCAATCAGAAAGATCAGCAGCCCGATCAGCGCTGACAGCGAACCTGTGAGCATGACGTGCGCCATCGGCGGCCTGATCACGAACAACCATGTGATCGCGACGTTGAGGACTCCGCCGATGAGGACGACCCACCACACGACCGCCGGTAGACCCCCGTCTACGAGTTCAAGGCGGAGCGAGCGCGCAAGCACCAGCGCGTTGAATGCACGGAGCGCCTCGGCGTGCATCGCCGTTTGCGATGGTGAAGCGGGGTTGAATGCAAAGAGCTGATCCTGGAACGCGGTAAGGCGGCGCGCGTCTCCCATTGGAAGCTTGCCCTTGCTTTGGACAGGCCACGCGGAGTCGATGACGAACCTCGTATACCCGAGCAACTCCTGGTGCAACGCCGTGCGAATGGGCTCAGGATAGGAGGCGACGTCTCTCCAGAGCGTGGCAATCGTCGCGGCCTCGCGCCCGACCTGGTTCCCCGCGTCGGAATAATCTTCCCAGGCACCGATGGCGATCAGTCCCAGCGTAATGCCGTAAAACACGCCGAGTCCGGCGAAGAAGAAGCTCACCACATCGTTTTGCGGTGTGTCACCCCACATGCGCGCGACGGCTGACCGAACTAGCCGCAATCCACCGAGCCCCACCGCGATCCAGACGCTCATGATCAGCGCGCCGAGCAGGATGTCTGGAAGGTCATAGATCCAATAGAGTGTCATTGACGTCTCGAGTAGTCGTCCCAGGCGTGTCAGGCTCGCCCAAGATGCGCGAGAGGAGCCGCCACGCGCCAATTGCACTCGTCTGTTACAAACACGAATGCGTCATTGACTTGTCGGCCAGATGCACCCATTGTGCAGCACAACGGCTGGGGTCGCCAGCGCCCGGCCGGCAGTTCCTGCCAGTTCACCAGGGAACCTGGATGCCTCGGCTTCCGGCGTTTGTTTCGACGCCAGTGCTTGTGATCATCATCGCTGGCGTGCCCGCTTGCGACAGGGGAGGTACACCTGCGCGCGACACCGGCGCTCGCATGGCCGACACGTTGGCGAAGGATTTCGCCGCGGCGATCGCCGACCCGAGCCGCAATCCCTTTCTCAATCGTGAGCGGATCGCGGCCTTGCAACTGCTTCCGTCGGCGCTCGATGGGCAGGAGGCCCTACAGCGCCGCTTCCTGCTCGCGCAGGAGCAGGTGCTGGCAGGCCAATCGGAAGACGCCATCGCTGGCCTCGAGAGTCTGATTCGGTCTGCTGGGCCGTCTCTCGATCTGCGCGCCCCACAAAACAAACCCTTCTATGATCTGTTAGGCATCGCATACCTTCGAGACGGTGAGCAGAAGAACTGCCTCAACAACCCCGCCGCGAGCCGCTGCATTCTGCCGCTCAAAGGCGAGGCGCAGCATATCCAGCAAGATGGAGCGCGCAAGGCGATTGCCCTGTACTCCTCGTTGCTGAAGGTGTTTCCAGACGACGGCGGAACTCGATGGTTGCTCAACATCGCATTCATGGCCATAGGCGGTTATCCCGACAGCGTTCCCGCGCACTGGCGCATTCCGAACATCACGCGCGAGCGAGATCACGCATTTCCGCGCTTCCTGAATATTGCGGACCGCGTGGGGCTCGCCATCAACGGCCTGTCCGGTGGCCTGAGCGTCGAGGACTTCAACCGCGACGGGTTGCTCGATCTCTTCATGACGTCATTTGGACTGAATGACGCGCCGCATCTTTTCATCGCTGATGGCAAGGGCGGCTTCGCTGACCGGTCTGCGAGTTCGGGTCTGACCGGCATTGTCGGAGGCCTCAACAACATCCACGCCGACTACGACAACGACGGTTTTGACGACATCTTCGTCATGCGCGGCGCCTGGCTGGGTGACGCGGCCCTTCAGCCGAATTCGCTCCTGCACAATCGCGGCGACGGCACATTCGACGACGTGACCTACAAAGCGGGGCTCGCTTCTCGCCACCCGACGCACAGTGCCGCGTGGGCAGACTTCAATCTCGATGGCCTGCTCGATCTCTTCGTCGGCCACGAGTCCGGTGCGGCGAACGGTGGGTCCCCGCACATGTCGGAGCTGTTCGTCAACAATGGCGACGGAACGTTCCGTGAGGTCGCGCATCGCGTCGGCATCGACGTGGATGCCTTCGTCAAAGGGGTCGCCTGGGGCGACGTCAACAACGATGGGCTGCCCGACCTCTTTATTTCCGTACTTGGTGACGCGAACCGATTGCTCATGAACCGCGGTGGCACGTCCGTCGCCACGTGGCGCTTCGAGGACGCGCCCTTCGCGGGCGGTGCTTCCTTGCCGATCATGTCGTTTCCCACCTGGTTTTGGGATGTCGACCAGGACGGATGGGAGGACCTGCTCGTCCTCAGCTACGACATTCGGAACAGTGGCTCCCTGCACGAGGCGGTCGCAATGGAGTTCCTTGGCGGCCAGCACAAACAGGCTGCGCACGGCGCGCCGCTGCCACCCGTCGAATCGTCGCGCCTGTACCTGAACAACCGAGACGGGACATACGCGGATGTCACCAATCGATTCGGCCTCACCGACAAGGTCATCTTTGCCATGGGGGCGAATTTCGGTGACCTCGACAACGACGGCTGGCTCGACTTCTATGTCGGGACCGGTAACCCGGACCTGCGGTCCGTCATCCCAAACCGGATGTTCCGGAGCGTCGCCGGTCGCCGGTTCGAGGAGGTCACGAACGAAGGAGGATTCGGGCATCTTCAGAAAGGACACGCGACCGCCTTTGTGGATCTCGATCGCGACGGCGACGAGGACATCTACATGGTCATGGGTGGCGCCTACCAGGGTGACGTGTTCTCCAGTGTGTTGTTCGAGAATCCCGGCTGGCCGAAGCGGAACTGGATTGCGCTCGAGATGGAGGGTCGCGCCGCTAACCGGTCGGCAATCGGCGCCCGCGTCGAGCTCGATGTGATCGAAGGCAACGGATCACGTCGCACGCTGCGGCGGACGGTCGGTACGGGCGGCTCATTCGGATCAGGAAGTCTCGCGGTGCACGTAGGCCTCGACGACGCGACGTCCGTGCGTCAACTGCGGATCACCTGGCCTGATGCGGCGCGATCGGTATCCCGCTTCGAAAACCTGGAGGTCCGAAAGACGTACCGGATCGTGCAGGGAAAGTCGCCCGAAGTCCTCGATCGGCCAGCCGTCCCGTTTCTCGCGAGCACAACGCCGAAGCCGATGCGTCATTGACGAGCGACCCGCGCACAGAGGCCGAAGACGACCTTACTCATACTTCATGGGCATATACGAGAAAGCCGGCATGTTTCGCCACTTTGTCGTATAGCATGCGTCCCGCCGCATTGGACTGGTGGGTGAGCCAGTACACGCGATGGATCCCCTCGCTGCGCGCACGGTCGTATACGCCCTGAATCAGCGCGCGCCCAACACCGCGACCGCGAAGCTCAGGCGCCGTAAAGAGGTCCTGAAGATAGCACGTCAACTCGATACGCGTCGTGCTTCTGTGAAACAGAAAGTGCGTGAGCCCGATGAGGGCGCCAGCTGACTCGGCAACCAGCGCGAATACCGGCTCGTGCGGATCGAAGAAGCGTTCCCACGTGGCCTCGGTGATGTCGGCGCGAAGCGCGGTGGGGCCTTCGCGCCCGTAGAAGGCGTTGTACCCATCCCAGAGCGGCAGCCACGCGGCGTAGTCACGGCGCTCGATTGGGCGCACCTGAAGGTCGGTCGTCATTGGTGGGGGTCGAGTTGACGAAAGAATACGGTGGTGTCGCAGAGCCCTCCGTCGGGGAAAAGCGCGTACCCTGGAATGACGCCCACGCGCTCCCAGCCAAGCCGCGCGTAAAGGCGCTCGGCGTCGCCGCCAGTGACGGTATCGAGCACCAACAGCGTCTTGCCGGACTCGCGCGCCGCGCTTTCCGCGGAGCGCATCAATGCCTCGCCCAGCCCCTGTCGCCGGGCACGACGATGCACGAGCATCTTTGCCAGGTCAGCGCGGTGTGGCTGGTTCTCCGGCAGGTCGAACATGAGCTGGACCGTACCGCAGACGCCCTGATCGTCTTCGGCCACGACGAGTGCCCGCTTGCCCTCGGCGACGCCAAGCGCCACACCGCGCCAGAATGTCGTCGCGCGTTCGCGCGTCAGTGGCAGCATGAAGCTCACGGACGCTCCCCCGGTCACGCAGTCGAGCAGCACGTCGGTCAATTGCTCGACGAGGACGTCATCGACCACGGCGGCACGCCGAACCGACCACGCGGGCGTTGCGCGACTCTCGTTCGCCAGACGTTCAGCCTCCATTGACGCAATGTCCGTCGCCGTGGAATTCGCGTCAAGACGCCACAAGGCAACCCTTTTGCTCGTTACAGAGTCTATATGGAGACTCAGTAGGGAGACCCCATGGCGTCACTACCGGTGGTAAAGGGCACGCTCGATGTATTGGTGCTCAAGGCGTTGAGCGTTGCCCCCATGCATGGGTTCGAGATCGTGACGTGGCTCGAGGAGCGCTCGCGCGCGGCGCTCGACGTCGAGGACTCGGCCATCTACCAGGCGCTCTACCGGATGGAAAAGCGGTCACTCGTGGTGGCCGAGTGGGGCGTGACCGAGAACAACCGGCGTGCGCGCTACTATCGCATCTCTGCCGCTGGCCGTTCGCACCTCAAGGCGGAAACGAGCGATTGGCTACGCTACGCGCAGCTTGTCACGACGATCCTCACGACTCCGGCAGCGGCGACATGACCCGCCGACGGGATGGATTGATCAGGCCCGGCATCAAGCGCGCATTTCGTCTCGCGCTTGGGCGGCGGACACGGTCCGACGACGTGGACGACGAGATCAAGCTGCATCTCGAGCTCCGCGCTGAACGGTTGATGCGCGACGGCGTCGCAGGCGACGTCGCCCGCGACGAAGCCCGACGCCGATTCGGCATCGATGCCGAGCGTCAGCTGCACTCCATCGCTCCTAAGAAACTACTGCCTCGATGACCTCGCCGGACGCGAGATCGACGAGACC
>JAZJZK010000011.1:0-73041 GCA_040389905.1 Gemmatimonadota bacterium
CCCCCGGTGTCAGGATAGATGTCGCACGACCGCAGTAGCTTAAGCGGTCAAACGAACATCGCTCTTGGGGGTCACAGGTGGGTAGTGCTATGCCGCAGTACAGTCCCGCATTCAAGTCCCGCATGCTCCGCCGGCTGGTCGGGCCGTCCGCGATCAGTGCCAATGCCCTCGCAAAGGAAGTGGGCGTCAATCAGCCCCTCCTCTCGCGATGGCTGCGTGAATCGCGTAACGTCGAGGACATGGGCGCCTCGAAGAAGACGAAGAAATGGACCGGGGCCGAGAAGCTCCGCGTCGTGATCGCCGCGCGCGGGCTGAGCGAGACCGAGCTCGGCGCGCTGCTGCGGCGCGAAGGCCTCCACGCGGCCGAGCTGACCGCCTGGCAAGCGGCCGCAGAAGCGGCGCTCAGTGACGCGAGCCGTCGCCCACCGCGCTCGGCCGATGCGCAGCGCATTCACGAGCTCGAGCGCGAGCTCCGCCGGAAGGATGCGGCGTTAGCGGAGACGGCGGCGCTCCTGGTGCTGAAAAAAAAAGTCCAGGCGATCTGGGGGGACGGGGACGATACCACGGACCCGAGACGCGGACGATGATTCGCGCCTTGATCGAGGCGGCCGTCGTCGCCGGCGCGCGCCGTGCGGCGGCGTGCAAGCTGCTCGGGCTCAGCGTGCGCACGGTCGAACGCTGGCGTGCCGCGCCTGAGGCCGACGATGCCCGCCACGGGCCGCATCATCCGCCGGCCAATGCGCTGACGCCCGGCGAGCGGCGCACCATCCTCGCGACGGTCACCTCGGCGGCATATCGCGACCTGTCGCCCCATCAGATCGTCCCGTTGCTCGCGGCCGCCGGGCGCTATCTCGCGTCCGAATCCACCATGTATCGCATTCTGCGCGCGGAGGCGTTGCTGCAGTATCGCGGCCGCGCCAAGGCGCCGGAACGCCGACCGCCGCGCTCACACGTCGCCACCGGGCCGAACCAGCTCTGGACGTGGGACATCACCTATCTCAAGACGCCCGTGCGCGGCGTGTTCGATTACCTGTATCTGTTGCTCGATGTCTGGAGTCGGAAGATCGTCGGCTGGGCCGTGCATGACGTCGAATCGGCCGAGCATGCCGCGGCCCTCTTCCGGGCGACCTGCGTCGCCCAGCAGGTGGATCCGCGTGGTCTGGTGCTGCACGCCGATAACGGGGGGCCGATGAAAGGGGCGACCATGGCCGCCACGCTCGAGCGGTTGGGCGTCCTCGCGTCTTACAGTCGGCCCAGCGTGAGCAACGATAACGCCTACTCCGAATCCCTGTTCCGCACGATGAAGTATTGTCCGGCCTATCCGCGGCAGCCCTTTGCCGACCGCGAGGCCGCGCGGGCGTGGGTCGAGGCGTTCGTGCACTGGTATAACACGCAGCATCTGCACAGCGCCATTCGGTTCGTGACGCCGGACGACCGGCACGCGGGACGTGATACGGCGCTACTGCTCGCGCGTCGCGCCGTGTACCTCCGGGCGCGCCGCCGCACGCCCGAACGTTGGAGCGGGACCATCCGCACGTGGGAGCCGATCAACGCGGTGCACTTGAATCCGGATCATGATGAGGTTGCAGCACCCGCGCGCGTCGCATGACGCGTCATGCGACATCTATCTTGACACTCACCGATTGATGGAACGCGCTGCGCGTTCTTTTATTGATCGCCTTGCAGCAGAACTTGGGCGTTACACAACAACAGGCATCCATTGGACGTCGAGCATCATCGGGTCATTCCGTTTGCGCGCCTGACGCCAGCCAACTGCTCCGTCCATGCAGATGCCGGCCGACAGGCGATAGCTAAGCTCGCATCGTGGGGGCTGGATCGCATTATCCGAAGCAGGCTACATGATGCCGTGCAGACTCTGGACGACGTCGTCCGTTCTGATAGCTACGGAACGACCCGAGATGAGCTTGAAGAGACACTGGATGCCATCCACCTGTGCGCCGACTTCTTTCAGGTGGCGGCCTCTCTCCCTGAGGACCCGATTGGTCCGGCGGTATCGGAACTAGCCATGTCGCTGCAAGGCAGCATCACCGGAACCAACTCGGCTCGGCGAGCACGCGAATACCTTAGCCAATACTGGGTAGGCACCCTTCTAACTCTAGCGAACGTCGAGCCTCGTATTCTTCCGGAGAACCTAGGGAGCAAACGTCCCGACTTTCTCGTAGACATCGGCGGGCTTGACTGCGCGATTGAGATCAAGCGCCCCGAGAGCTTCAACTCCATGCGAGATGCGCTGGATCGCGCGGCTGGTCAATTGCGGTCGTTCGGCCGACCTGGAGTCATCTGCCTTGATCTCACCGACTGTATCTGCATCAATGGGTTCGCTACTGCTTTCATCGACAGTCCGGTTCCAATAGCAGATCGTGTATCCTCGGTATTCAAGCGGAAGACCGAGTGGTTGGCCGCTAGGCCGGCGCACTACAATCAATCCGACAAATACGCGCGGGTCATGTAAGCGTCCGGCCTTCCCATGTTGATTTGTTGGCGTGAACTGGGTAGAGCGGACGCCGCCGTGACGCGCGAGGCGGTTTAGCGGATCGCGGTTGCGAGCGCGGGCGGAGTGGGCTCATCGCCGGTGCCCGTTTCCTGTGCGGCGAGCCAGCGATCCGGCAGCAGCTCTGCGAGACGGGCCGCGTCGTCGCCCGTCGCGATCGTCCGCAGGACGTCCGTCAGGTACGGGAGCGGCGGCACGCCGTGCAGCGCGCAGGTGCGGACAAGGCTGTAGAGCGCCGCCGCCCGGCGCGCCGCCTCGTGCGAGCCCGCGAACAAATAGTTCTTCCGCCCCAACGCGATATCGCGGAGTTGCTGCTCACAGCGATTGTTGTCGAGCGCCAATCGGCCGTCCTCGACGTAGCGCGTCAGCGCGGTCCACTGGTTGACCAGGTAGCGCCCCGCCTTCGCCAAGTCACTGCTCGGCGGTTCGGCGGCGAGCGTCGCCACGAGCCAGCGTTGCAACTTGTCTAAGAGGGGAGGCGCGCGGTCTTGCCGAAGGGCCGTGCGCCCCGCCACGTCGAGTTGTTGCGCGTCGGCCAGTCGTTCGATGCGATAGAGGCGCGCGATCAGCTTGATCGGATACGCCACCCGACAGTCGGTGGCCTCGAGCGCGACCAGCCGGCGGCGGCCGTGCGCCCAGCACCCGACCTCGGTCGCTGAGGCGACGTCCCCGGTGTAGAGGCGATCAAACACGCTCGCCGCATCGGCCTGGATGTACCCGCGCCGCCCCGCGAGAAAGGCCCACGGCCCCGTCGCGCCGTCGCCGTCCGGCGTGTAGCGAAACACCACATCGCAATCCCCGACGTAACACCACATCGTCCCCCACGCGATGTGCGCCGGGCTCGTGGGATCGAGCACCCTGAGGCCGGTGGCATCCGTGTTGACCACCGTCGCGCCCCGGACGCGCGCAGCTAACAGGTCGACTAACGGCGTGACGAGCGCGCCGACCTCGCCCACCCAGTCCGCGAGGGTCGACACCGGGATCGTCGCCCCGCTCCGCGCATACACCCGCTGCAGGCGATGCAGCGGACAGTGATCGACGTACTTGCTCACGACAACGTGGGCGAGGAGCGAGGCATCGGCGGCGCGGCGCGGGAGCACCTTCGCCGGGGCCGCCGCCGTCGTAATCGCATCTTTACAGGTACCGCAGGCGTACTTCGCCCGCTGGTGCTCGTGCTCCACGAAATGGCCGGGCACAAATGCCAAGACATGCGTTACGTCGGCGCCCATCGGCCGGCGCGCGCCCCCGCAGGTCGGACAGGGGCGGTCCGCGAGCGGCACCTCGTGCACATGGACCTGGCGCTCGACCGCGTCCGTGGTCCGCCACCGCCGTCGCACCGGTGCGGGTGAACCGGCCGCCTCTCGTGCGGCCTCTGCGGCGGCGCGGGCGCGTTCGGCGGCCGCGATCTCCTGCTCCATCGCCGCGTCCTCGCGGGCCTCGGCCTCAGGATCGAGTGGAGGACCGTCGTCGTCCCCGAGCGCGAGGAGTTGCTCGAAGAGTAACGCCAGTTGTCCCGGATCGGTGCGTTCCGACCGTGTGCCGGCGCGCCGGAGCCTGGCGACGAGCAACTCCAGCTCCGCACTCTGCTCCAGGACGGCGGCTAACGCGGCGAGCAGGAACTCCACGGCTTCGTCCGGCCGGCCTTGCGCCACGAAGCCCCGGACCGCCTCGCGGGCTTGGGCGAGGGCCACGCGGCGCAGGGGACGGCCGCCGCCCGGCGGGACGACCGTGGGCTCGGGCGGGCGGGGCGCGGCGGCCGTACGCATGCCCGCGAATCTACCATCATGCCCTGTCCAGCGCAAGCATGTGTTATGACGATACTAAGTGCGATGTCCGAGCGATCACTCTGGCTATATGCGGACGATGTTATGGTGCTGTTAGCGCGATCAGGGCACGGAATGGGGCAGGCGGCGCCACCGCGGCCGGCGCCGCGCCCCCCGGAGGTCCAGCCCCTCGAGCAGCAGGCCCAACTCGCCCGCGTCGAGTTCCACATGCCGGCGGCCGGGCGCGGGCGCGCTCGCCAGCCGGAACGTGCCGCGCTCGAGGCGCTTGTAGAGTAACAGATACCCGGTCCGATCCCAGACCAGCAGCTTGATCCGGTTCCGCCGGCGATTGAGAAACACGAACACGTGTCCACTCAGTGGGTCGGCGCCGATCACGCTCCGCGTCAGCGCGCTCAAGCCGTCGAAGCCCCGGCGGAGGTCCACCGCCTCCGCCGCGACGTAGATCCGCACCGAGGCGGGAAGCGTCACAGCATGGCGACCGCTCGCCGTGTGGTCCCGACCGCCCCGCGGCCTCGACGACCGCCAGCACGCGTGCCAAGTCCGCGGCCGCGAATCCCGGGGGCACGCGAATCGACCGGCCATCGCCGAGCACCACTTCGATCCCATGCGTCGCCGGGCCGGGCGAGGGCGTGACCGCTTCCGCGCCCTCCACCACGTGGACGGGATGGAATTGCACGGACGTCGGGCCGGCGCGCCGCCGCGCCGATCGCCTCGTCGCGGACGCCGTCGCGCGCGCAAGGCGCACGATCCACCGTCGGAGTCGCTTGGGATCAATCCCGTGCCGCGCGGCAAAGCGGAGCCGCGACTCCCCACTGCGACGCCACGCCTCGACCACGAGGCGTGCCTCGTCTTCCCGCCAATGTGATTGCCGTGTCACCCGCGCGACATCGGCCACTGTCCTCTGCGCCATCGTCTCCTCCTGTCGTCTCTCAGAGAGAAAAGGCAGAAGGATCGTCCGCTACATCACAAGCTCAACATGGGCAGGCCGGACGCTTACCGGGTCATTGCACTCGTCCTATTTGCTCGCATTGCTGGTTGGCGCGGGCTAACTGATCTCCAGCCTGAGGCAAGATACCTGCTTCAGTTGCCCACTTACCCATCTGCGTGCCAGGGTCTCGTCACGGACTTCACTGAGAGGTTGAAGCGGCTGGTGCTAACCGGCTTCGAGCGCCTCACCGGCTCTGACAGTCGGCCGTTATAGCCAAATCGTCGCTGTTGTGTAGTTAGGCAATGGCGAGCATTGTCATCTCGTACGTTTCGCTGATTGTCGCGCCGTCATACCTTTAGGCGTGGCTCCCAATGATTGGCGTGCGTCACTCCGCCTTGTTCTGAGTATGGCCGGCGAGGTCGAAGCCCATTCGCGTTCCGTGGGACAGATCCGGCCTATTCAAGCGGTCGCTTTCGGTACGCTCGTCCGCATGCGTCGTCTCGGCGAGGCGGTGTATGAGCTTGACGAGGCGCATGGATACGAAGCTCGCGTGTTGGTCCGTAGCATTCTGGAGATCTATTACAACTATGCATGGATGCGCCTTCGCCGCCCCCACCAGCGCGCAAACCGTTTCCTCGCCTTTGGTGTGTTGGATACAATTCGGATTATGGAAAACTGGCCGGAGTCGGATTGGGGCACCGACCATCACTCAGAACTTGCGAAGCTCAAGCGATCGCGTCGTCGGCACCGCCATTTGTTCCGAAAGAAAGACAGCAAGGGGGTGCTCCGTTGGGCACGGACTTGGGCCGATGTCTCATCCCTTGAGGCTAGGATCGCCGAGGTACACCGAACTGCGCGCGCTGGTCTGATGTATGCCTTTTACGGCGCGTTCAGCGGTACCGCGCACGGCAGCCCGTATTCGTTTACTGAGGTTTTGACGCGAGGTAGCAAAGGTCCGCGCGCTCGGACGAAGGCCGAGATGTCTACGCGTCAAGCTCTATCTGGCGCCGGCATGGCACTGCTTGCAGCGATGGTGAGCGTCTGTACCGATCTTGATCGGCCGGAATCTCTCCGCCTGCGGGTGCAATCGGAATTCGATGCCTATCGCGTTCGTGCTGAGTCTGAGTTCGATGGGCGGATTGTCTAACGCGTGGCGCTGCAACTGAACTTGGGCGTTGATGCAGTGACAACGATCTCGCCTCAGCGACTCTGCTCCTTCCGGGCTGCTTGTCCGGACACCATGGCCAAGGAACGTCCGACGTGCTAACTTAACTAGGGTCTCATGACAAACAAGATCCTGCACATCATTCTTGGGATCACAGCACTCTTTGTGCTCCCCTTCCAGATCGTAACGACATTCGTCTTGGGCCTCCTCGTGTCGCGGACGTTCGGCCTGCTCCTGGTGCCAATAAGCGCGGTTTGGATGGTCTTGTTTCTTGGGCCCCTCATCGGACTCTCGTACGCATTCGAACGTGTGCCCCAGTCCCGTCTTTTCATCGCAATTGTCGGCATTCCCTTGGCATTTCTGGCCGATACGTATGTCGCTCTGATGCCTTCCATGGGTGAGGCCGACAACCGATATGCCAAGATGGTGTTGTGCCAGACCTTTCCCTACACGTGGCGATTCATGCGCTACCAGCGCGGCCAGTTGAACATCGGCCACCTCGATGCGTTGAGGGCGGACGTTTACTCGCGGCCAGAGTATCGCAATGGTACCTATCGGCTAGACTGGTAGAGTGCTGTTGGGCTGGGCCTATCGCGCCCGACGACATAGTGTGCGTTTCGGCAGTCAGCGGATTCAAATGGGTTGCTCGCTTCGCTCGCTTCATTGATTTGGTGCAGCGGTACTTGGGCGTTTCGGCTTAGCACCAACACATTCTCTGGGACGGGCCCTTTGGTCCTATTCAAGGCTTCCGGCAAGACATACTCTCGGGTAATCGCGCAGCAGAGGCATGCATTCCCGTTTGGCCCGGCAGAGGTTCGCAAGGACGAATTTGTCCTGCTGAGCAAGAATCGAGAGGATTGCGCGAGCACGGAGGCTCAAATTCAGTACGTCGCGAAGATGGGAGAGGTACGCGAGGCAACGGCGGACGAGTTGGAGCGGTTCTTTCCGCATGTCGCCGCGGCAAACCGCTGGGGTGTGTTGGTGCGGCTGTATTGGTCTCGTCGCCTCGATCGTCCTTTCAACCTTCCCAAGTGAAGGGACTGAAAGCCAGCCGGTACGACCCGGTCCAAGAGTTTGCGCGCCTGGACGAGTCGGATGCGGAAGCTCTTTTTCGCTTCCTATGCGACACGAACCCCCGCATTATCATGGACTTCGTCAACTATGCGGAGGACCCGGTTGCGCAATAGGACCGGACTCCAACATCCAGATGGGCCGTCCGTGCGCCCAAACAGGAACGCGCTCCTGTCCGAGTAACGAAGTTCCCGCCAGCGTGCTAAAATAGCTGCGCTACCAGCGCGGCGGAGAGCACGCCGCACTCACGTCACCCGGAGAGTGTCATGACCATGCCCCGCCGTGCGGCATCACTGTTCTTATTCACCCTTCTCTGCGCCCCCTCTGCCCGGGCGCAGCGCGGCGGTGGAGCGGGCGTCGCCGACTCAATCAAGTATAAGTACCCGACTACGGCGCAGATCGACGCCCTCAAGGCGGAGGTCTCCAAGGAGATCGACGCCAAGGCCAAGATGATCCAGGTCATGGTCGATCAGGTGTTCTCGTACGGTGAGCTCGGGTTCCAGGAATTCGAAACCTCGAAGTACCTGACGGGTTTACTCGAAGAGAACGGCTTCAAGGTCGAGCGTGGCGTCGGGGGGTTGCCCACCGCCTTCGTCGCAAAGTGGGGTTCCGGCAAGCCCGTCATTTCGCTCGGCAGCGATATCGATGACATCCCGCAAGCTGGCCAGAAGCCCGGTGTCGGCTACAAGGATCCGATGATCGTTGGCGCCCCGGGTCACGGGGAAGGGCACAACTCCGGCATGCCGCTGAACATCGCGGCAGCGCTCGTCGTCAAGAAAATCATGGAGCGCGACAAGATTCCAGGCACGCTCGTGTTGTGGCCCGGTGTCGCCGAGGAGCTCATGTCGGGCAAGGCATGGCTTGTTCGCGCCGGCGTTTTCAAGGACGTCGACATCACCCTCTTCACGCACGTCGGCAACAATCTCGGGGTGAGCTGGGGCCAGTCCGGTTCGAACGCGCTGATCTCCGCCATCTTCAAGTTCAAGGGGTCCAGCGCGCACGCAGCGGGAGCGCCCTGGCGCGGCAAGAGCGCGCTCGACGCCGTGATGCTCATGGGCACATCGTGGGAGTTCCACCGCGAGCACATGGACCTGCCGCAGCGCTCGCACTACGTGATCCCCGACGGCGGCGACCAACCGAACGTCGTGCCGAGCACGGCGAGCATCTGGTTCTTCTTCCGTCATCTCGATTACGACCGAACGCGCGCCATGTTCGACGAGGCGAAGAAGATGGCTGCTGGCGCGGCGATGATGACCGGTACGCAGGTGGACACCGTCATGATGGTCGGGTCAGGCTGGAGTGGTCACTTCTCGCGCCCGGTCGCCGAGGCAATGTACGAGAACATCAAGAAGGTCGGCACACCAGCGTGGGACGAAAAGGATCAGGCGCTCGCACGGGGAATTCAGCGCGAGTTGGCGGTGGCTGACAGCGGCCTTTCGACCCGTCCCGGCCGACTCGGCGGGCCGGCGAACGAGGCCACGCGCACGGGAGGCGGTTCGGACGATATCGGCGACGTGGCGTGGAACGTCCCGACGATCACGCTGAACTATCCCTCGAACATTCCCGGACTGCCCGGCCACAACTGGGCCAACGCGATCTCGATGGCCACGCCAATCGCCCACAAGGGTGTGGTTGCCGGCGCGAAGGTTCAGGCCATGACGATGATCGACATCCTGCTCACGCCGCAGATCGTCACCGACGCGTGGGATTACTTCAACAACGTGCAGACGAAGACGGTCAAGTATCGTCCGTTCTTCGCGCCAACCGACCAGCCGCCGATCTGGCTCAATGAGGCCACGATGGCGAAGTACCGTCCGGAGATGAAGAAGTTCTACTACGATCCGAAAAAGTACGACAGCTACCTCAAGCAGCTGGGGATCGAGTATCCGACGGTCAGAAAGATCGTTCCGTAGTCTCCGAACCGGCGCGGGAGGAGCGGCGAGATTCTTGCCTTTTCCTCCCGCAACCTGATGCGAGGATGAGCCATGTTATGGAAGGACAATGGGCGCAGCTCCAATCTCGAAGATCGCCGTGGATTCGGTGGACGCGCAGGACTGGGCATCGGTGGGACTGCCGTCCTGCTCATCTTGAGCCTGGTATTCGGCCGCAATTTCTTCGATGACGTCGGCGCGGGTACCGGTTCCGGCGTTATCACAGAGTCCAATGGGCGGCTCGCTCCCGAGGATTCGGCGAGAGAAGAGCCGGAGGTGCGGTTCGTTTCGTTCGTCTTCGACGACGTCCAGAGCACGTGGGCGAAGGTGCTTCCGCAGTTCAACCAGCAGTATCACGACGCCCGAATCGTTCTGTTTCGCAATGCCACGGATACGGGGTGCGGGACCGGCCAGAGCGCGATGGGGCCATTCTATTGCCCTACCGATGAGAAGGTGTACATCGATCTTGCGTTCTACGAGGAGCTGAAATCGAAGTTCGCCGCCGCCGGTGACTTCGCGCAGGCGTACGTCATCGCACACGAGCTCGGTCATCATGTGCAGCACATCCTCGGCACCGACAGGCAGGTGCAGCGGGCAGCGCAGCAAGGCGGCGCTTCGGCGAATCAGATGTCCGTGAAGCTGGAACTCCAAGCCGACTGTTTTGCTGGCGTGTGGGCGCATTCGACCGAGCAGCGACGGATCCTGCAAGCCGGTGATGTGGACGAAGCGCTGACTGCGGCCGCGTCGGTTGGCGACGATCGCATTCAGGCGCGCACGAGCGGCCGCGTCAATCCGGATTCCTTCACGCACGGTTCGGCTGAGCAGCGCGCGTCGTGGTTCAAGCGCGGATTACAGAGTGGCGATCCCCGGAGCTGCAATACCTTCGGCAGCTAGGGTAGGAGCTTCGGCTCAGGTGAGCCTCGCTGGCCTCTTTCGCCCGGTGAGAGGAGTCCTCATTTGAAACGCAGAGGGCGCAGAGGAGCAGAGGTTCGCAGAGGACTTCGGAACGGCTTCGCTGTTCCTGCGAACCTCTGCTCCTCTGCGTCCTCCGCGGTAAAGTTGACAACGCCTCTCATCCCGGCCTGGCAGCAAGCGATGCGGTCCAGATCCCTGAATAACCCGCAAATAGAAATCCCCCGTCCTGCCACCGGACGGGGGATTCCATCATTGAGCCCAATCTACGGACGAATCGGGAACGATCCGTACGGCAGGTTCGGGATGGTCGGACTCGTGAACGCGAAGAACACGGTGCCGGCTGTCGTGAATGTGGGGATGGAGAAGATCAGTTGGCCATTCGCATCGCTCGTCGCGGACGACGTGTACGTGGCATTGCCGGGCGTGACTACCGCCGTCGCCGTGACTGAGACGCCCGCCAACTTGACGTGATTGCCTTCCACATCGGCCAGCTGCGCGACGAAGTTGCTGCTGGGAACCCCGACCTGGTACGACTGCGGAATATTGCTGATCGCGAGAATTTGCGTTGGCGGAACGACAGGTGGTGTCGTCGCCGTCGCCGAAATCGTCACCGGTGCCAACCCCGGGAACGACGCCTCGAAGTTGTACAGGCCGGGGGTGCGGCCCGGCTTGATCAAGGTGCTCGCGCGACCATCCGTCGCTTGCGTCGAACCGACCGCAATGCCAACCGAGCCCTCGTTCAACGCCCGGAAGTTGATCAGCTGGCCACCCATGACCTTGCCATCGGTCGCAACCAGTTCCACCGTGAACTGGACAGGTAGATTTTGGCCACCCGGCCCCGTCTGGCCGCCCCCCGCGACGAGCGAGAGGCGAAGGGGCGTTGGGAGAATCGTCACCCTCGCCGACCCTGAAATCCCGGACGTCGACGTGGCCGTAATGGTCACCGTACCACGCGGACCGCGCGGCGTCACACGCGCGTTACCAGCGCCTGCGGTTGGAGCAACGGTCGCGATGTTCGGGTCGCTCGATGACCACGTCACGGCGACGTCGTTGACACCGCGCCCGCCGTCATCGAACGCCGTCATGATGACGTCCTGGACTCGCCCTGGCTCCAACACGGCGTCTCCGGGCGACACGGAAATGCTCTTCACCGTGAAGCCGGGGCCGACATACTTCAGGGTGACCGTCTGCGGCGGATTCGACGAGGACGTTGGCGAATCGGAATCCTTCGCCGTCACACGTTGGAACGACGCAAACTGGAGCAGCCCATTGGAGTCGCGCAGCTCGATGTTCGCGTCCATCTGCTCGTCCTTCGTGGACGCGTTGACGAACACATCGATGGAAATCTCGCTCTGTCCGTCGGGGAACGTGACGGTCGTGTCCGCGGCGATCTCGCCGCTGAGCGTGTAGATCTTGATCTTGATCGTCAGGGCAGCGAGGAGGCCACGAGACTCCAGCGCCTTGTAGGCAGTGACTGCTTCCGGCGACCATTGCGGAGCGAACGAGAGCCGTGCCCTGAATGGACGCATGGTGCTCGTTACGCGCGTGCCGGTATCAGAGCAGGCGAGGGCCGCGCACGCGAGGGCGGCGGCCAGCAGCGAACGGGAGTATGTGCGCATCAACGGAAGGAGAGTGATTCGACGCGGCGAATTTGGGGTACGAAGGACGCCGACATATGAATGATATGTCTATTAATGGCGAATGCCAGCTTTTTTTCCGTGCGCTAGGGCACAGTGCGGCTAGCGGGAATCGAGTTTTCGGCCGGCGTTCAGGTTGTCGAAATTCAGCATCGCGTTGAACACCAGGAAGTAGCTCCCGACGGTCATTCCCCGGTAGATCGGGTTATTCGCGAACAGCACCACGTGGCCCTTGTCGTACGGCGCGTCGACCACCACGGGCCGCTGCGCGACGTCGGTGCCGTCCAGTAGCCCCGATGCCAGAAGGTCCCGCTGCTCCGTGAAGCGAAGCGCCACTCGTGGCCGTTGCTCGATGGGAATGATGTTGAGCGGGTTCCGGAGCTGATCTTCGGAAATCGGCGCCGCTTGCCACGGCTGGACGGTGACCGGAGCTGGGGCGACGTTCTTGGGATCGAGGCTCGGAAAGCCCGGCACGAAGTCCGGATCGTCGGCCAACCCTCGGCCCGTTGGACGCCCGCCACCACCCCCACGTCCGCCGCCACGACCGCCGAAGGTGTTGCTCACATTGAAGCTCTCGCCCTCACTGCTGTAGACCGCCAGGTTGTCCTGAATGCCATAGACGATCGGGCTCGCATCGTCCACCACCTTCGTACGCAGAAGACTCCCCACCACATGCAGCCGAGGTGGGGTGTTCTGGCTGACACCTCGCCCAAACCCGCGCTGGATGGCGAAGTCCGTCGCGTTCTCGGAGGTGATGAAGACACCGCCTTTCGACACGAAGTCCTGAAGGTTCGCCAAGCCGGTCAGTCCCATCCCGGGCCGAATGTCGTCCGTTTGCGCATAACTCCCGAAGTTCGGAGTCTCCGTGCTGCCCTTCCAGGGCATGGCATTCCGCCACATCGGAAGCCCGTTGACGATTTGCTCCGAGGAGCCTCCCGTTGGAGGGAAGATGATGACGTCGTACTTCGTATTGAGGTTCGCGACCTTGGCGAGATCCTGATTGCTGATGTAGTCGTATGGGATCTGGAGGAAGTCGAACGCCTGACGCCACCAGCCCTCGGTCTGCGTCGAGATCCAGGTGTGCATCAGCGCGACGCGCGGCGCGCGCGTCGGATGCATCTTCACCGTCGGCGCGCTGCCGAGCGCGTAGGCCTTGATGCCCAGCTCCTTCGTCACGCGATCCAGCTCGCCACTCGCGATGCCGCGAATGATGAACGAGCCGCGATTGAACTTCTGGCCCGCAGCCTCGAACGGCTCTTCCGCCGCTTGCATATCGACCGTCGCGAGCTTGTAGCGCAACGTTACCAGGGCGTTGTCCGCGTTATGATTGATCGCGAACACGGTTCCTGTGCCATTCACGCCGCCACGCGGATCGACCGACTGCACGCGCTCCATGGGCGTGTCGAGCACCTTCGCATCGACCACGCGCGTCGTCATCACGTTGAAGTTTTCCGGGAATGACCACCCCGTATCGTCGTAGGGTGTTTTCTGCGGATCGTTCGGGCTCCAGTACTGGTGATCGAGCAGTGCGTCCGCGATGCGTGAGTACGGCTGGTCCATGCGGATGATGTAGCTACCCGCAGGAAATTGCCGAGTCTCGGTCGCGGTGCTTGCCGCGGAGTCCGATCCGGCCGCGCCGGCTCCGCCGCGTCCGCCCGCGGGCCGGCGCACTGGCAGTGAGACGCTGAAGGGCGCCGTCGCGCGCGAGATCTCAACACGCTGCTTCAACAGCACCTTCAACAGGTCCGCCTGCGCACCGGGCCGAGGATCATTCGCCGTCAGAACGTACGCGGCTGGCCCTTCGATCTTGGCTCGGGTAACCGACCGCTTGCTCTTCTCGTAGAAGTTCTGGAGGAGTTGGTGACGGTTGTTCGCGAAGTAGAAGAGCGAGACGAGCAATCCCGTTTGCTCGTAGTTGTTGTTGTTGCGGAGCGACCACATGACGCGCGGGAGGGGCGGGTTCTGCCGCCACCATGTGCGCGACGTCTGATCGGGCGAGAGCGTACGTTCGATCGTCTCCGCGGAGCCACCATTGCCGAGCGTCTCGTACAGGCGGCTGATGCCGTTGTGAGTCGCGGCGATGAACATCAGATAGCCCGGCGACCATGTGTCGAAATTCCCGTGCGCGTACACCCCCGGCATGCCGAGCCGCGTCATCTCCTGCACGTTGTTCCAGCCCATCATCTGCCACTCGTTGGTGAGCAGGGGATCGACCCACGCGTTGTACGGGCCGTCGCCGATGGTGTTGTCGTAGAGGTACTGACCGGATTCATGCAGGTCGTGCAGCACCTGCGCCTTCCAGTCGACGTATGTGTTCAGCACGTTCTGCGTGAGCTTGAGCGTCACGCCCATCGCGTCGCGATTGTTGTCGTGCGCCACGTACTTGCCCCAGTACAGCAGGCCGGGATACGTCTCGCCTGGGTGCGCCATGTGCCACTTGAACAGGTCGACGACGCGGTCGCGACCATCGACTTCGACGATCGGCGTGATCAGCGTGATGACCTTGCTGCGGATGTGCTTGATGTATGGGCTCTCGTCAACGGCGAGCCGGTACGCGAGCTCCATCAACGCTGTCGGGGCGCCTGACTCCGTCGAGTGAATCGAGCCAGTGATGTAGTAGACCGGTGTCACGTCCTTCACGATCGCTTCGGCCTGACGATCATCCATGTTGATCGTGCGCGGATCGGCGAGCTTTGCGAGCTTTTCGCGGTTGCTCTCCAGCTTCGCCAGAATCGCCTCGTCCGCGACGGCGACGGCGATCATCTCGCGCCCTTCCTCCGTCGTGCCGATCGACACGACCTTCACGCGTGGGGAACTCTTCGCCAACAGCCGCATGTACGCGTAGACGTCTTTCGAATACGGCAGGTTGTTCTTCGCGCCCGCAATGTCGCCGAGCACAGCCATCGGCGTCGGCACCGACTTTGACGCGGGCAGGTAGTCCACGAGCGGAGACAGGAAGAACTTCTCGGTGGTGTACTCGAGAATCTTCTTCGTGTAGGCCTCGTCGATCGGCTGGTTGGGGGAGCGACCCGGTTTGGCAGTGGAGAGGTCGGCGGCTGACTGCGCCGTCGCGGTGGCTGCGGCGAGGGAAAGCAGGACGATCAACGAGAGGCCGAGACGCTCGGTCAGACGCTGCATTGGCGACTGGGATTTGGGGGAACGCTCAAGGGAAGGACAGCGAGGATCATCGGGCGTGGGGCAGGGGGAGTCAAGGGTTCCCCACGCCGAGTCGGCACTGCATTTCAGATATCAGATTCTCAGGTGCTCAGCTCGCAGCCGCAGCACACAGATTGTCAGGGGGTGTTGCGTCCGCTCGTTTGTCGCCCTGCAAAGCGAAGGGCCTGAAGCTCGGCCCGGTGATGGGAATCGACACCTGATCGCCACACCCCCTGGTACTCTGACAGCTGCGGCGGATGGCTGAGCACCTGTAAATCTGTCAGTCTGACGTGTCTTTGCGCAGTCTGACGTGCCGTTGCTGCGAAGTTTGCAACAGCTGCGTCCTCCCCCACATTTCTGATCATGAACGTCCACCTCATCCTCGTCCCCTACGACTCCGGCCACCGCGATCTTCGCATGGGTCGTGGCCCCTCCCGATTGTACGAGGCTGGCATTTCCTCGGCTCTCGAGCAGACTGGCGCGAAGGTCACGGTTACCACGATCGACCTCCCTTCCGACTCCTTTCCAGCGGAGGTCGGCGCGGCGTTCGCGCTCAACCGCTTGCTCGCGAGCACCGTTGCTGAGGCGAAGGCGGCGGGTGCGCTTCCAATTGTTCTCGCCGGCAACTGCAATACAGCGATTGGCACCGTCACCGGTCTGCATGCCACAAACGGACGCATCCCCGCGGTCTGCTGGCTCGATGCGCATGCGGACTTCAACACGCCGGAGACATCGAGTAGCGGCTTCCTCGACGGAATGGCCGTCGCGATTCTCACGGGCAGGGCGTGGCGCGCCATGACACAAACGGTCGAGAGCTTTCAGCCCGTACCCGAGTCGCGTGTCGTGCTGGTGGGCACTCGCGACTATGATCCGATCGAGGAGGCGTTGCTGGTCAGCTCGCCCATTCGCCGAGTGCCCGTAGGAGAACTGGGTGTGGGATTCGATGAGGCACTCGACGCGATTCATGCAGAAGCGCCGACGATGTATTTCCACCTCGATCTCGATGTCGTGGACATCTCCGAGGGCTCGGCGAACACGTTCGCGTGCGCCGGCGGACTCTCCCGCACGAACGTGCTCGATGTGTTCGAGCGCGCGACGAAGAAACTCGAACTCGGCGCGTTGGCGATTACGGCGTATGATCCGACCAACGGGCCGGATTTGCACATCGAAGCGCTGGCGTTCGCGGTCGCGTCAGCTGCGGTGCGCAAGTAAGGGGTGGGGTCGAGCCGGTGGGGTCGGAGTCGTTGAAAAATGGTACGCTGCGGCGGCGGGGTCGTTTCCGGGGGTCGGAGTCGTTGAAAAATGGTACGCTACCTGTGAGGAGCGGAAATACCGGATGCAACGGATAACAGCCGGATCAAACCCTGAGGGTTCTTGATCCGGCTGTTATCCGTTGCATCCGTTTAATCCGTTCCTAAAGCTGATCGATCCGCCCCGCCGCGATTCGACAGACGCGGCGAAACGATCTCACCCCCACTTGAGATCCTGACCCGACAACGGCAACGTCCGAATCCGCTTGCCCGTCGCCGCAAAGATGGCGTTACAAAGGGCCGGCGGAGCAGGCGGCAACGCCGGCTCGCCGAGTCCGGTCGGCGCGATCGAATTACTGACGAAGTGCACCTCGACTGGCACTGCTTCCGCAAAGCGCAGGAGCGGGAAGTCGTCGAAGTTCTGCTGCACGACACGACCCTTGTCGATCGTGATCTCCTGGCCCAGCGCCTGTGCGAGACCATCGAGCACGGAGCCCTGGACCTGATTCTCGGCGTTCAGCGGGTTGATGACCTGGCTTCCGATGTCGCCCGCGACCCACACCTTCTCGATCGTCAGCTTGCCGTCCTTGCTCACGCTCGCCTTTGCCACCTCCGCGAAGTAGCCGCGGTGGCTGAAGTGGAATGCGACGCCCATGCCGGTGCCCTTGGGGAGCGCTGTCTTGCCCCAACCAGACTTTTCGCGGACGAGTTCCAGGACCGCGATCGCGCGTGCGGCGTCGTACGGTGCAGGCTGCGGCCCGTTTGCTCCAGCGGCGGGCGGTGCGTCCGGAATCGGGCTCTTGAGCAGGTCGATCCGGAACTGCAGGGGATCCTTGCCCGCCGCGTGCGCCAACTCGTCGACAAACGACTGCGTCGCGAATGCGATGCCATTGCTGCCGGGCGCGCGCAGGAAACCGGTCGGTACGCCAAGTGGCATGACCGACTGGTCGATCGCGAAGTTCGGGACGAAGCGCGCGGGGAACTCGGTTGCGCCAAGGCTCGCGCCCGGCGCAGAGGCTTGTCCGTTCTCGCCGAAGGAGACGAAGTGATTGCGCCACGCGATGATCTTGCCCGCCGCATCGACGCCACCGGAGAAGTGGTGGAAGCCCGCCGGACGGTAAAAGTCGTGCTGGATGTCGTCTTCGCGTGTCCAGAGGAGCTTGACCGGCGCGCCGGCGACTTTCGCGATCCACGCGGCCTCGACCATGTAGTCATTGCTCAACCGGCGACCGAATCCGCCACCGCCGCGCGTGAGATGCACCGTGATGTTCGCTGCATCCAACCCCAGCGTTCTCGCAACCAGCGTTCGGCCGCCATCGGGCGCCTGTGACGGCGCCCAGATTTCCATCTTGCCATCGGCCTGCATGTGCGCGGTGCAGTTCTGCGGCTCGAGCGACGCATGTGCGATGAACGGATAGAAGTAGTCGCCCTTCACGGTCTTCGCGGCATTCGCAAGCGCGGCGTCGACATCGCCATCCTTGCGAACATTTCGCTGCGGCGCCGCCTTCGAGAATGCCGCCGCCTGCGCGGCGAACCCGGTGCTGCTCTGCTGCGCCGTCGTTCCCTCGTCCCACGTGACCTTGAGCTTTGAACGCGCGCTCCTTGCCTGCCACCAACTATCGGCAACGATGGCGACGCCCGGCTGCAGCCCGGCCAGTCCGGGGGTGCCGTCGACGACGAACGCGTGCGTCACACCAGGGAGTGCCTTGATCGCCTCGACGTTCGCGCTCGCGACCTTGCCGGCGAACACGGGACATTTCACGAACGTCGCGTACAACATGCCTGGCACCGTCACATCGATGCCGAACATCGGCTTGCCGCGTACGATATTCGGCACATCGACACCACGGATGCGCTGGCCGATGATCTTGAAATCCTTCGGCTCCTTCAGCTTGACCGTCGCGAGGTCTGGCGCTGGAATCGCCACCGCCTTTGCTGCGAGATCGCCGTACGATGCGGAGCGCTTGCTCGCGCGATGCCACACAACACCCTTTTCAGTTTCCAACTCGGCGGCCGGAACGCTCCACTGTGCCGCGGCGGCGCCGACCAGCATGCCACGCGCTGCCGCGCCGACGCGCCGCATCGACAGCCAGTTGCCTGGCGTCGCACTGCTGCCGCCCGCCACCTGGCCTGGATAGTTCTTGGGGTCGAGATCACCCTGCTCGACGCGCACCTTGCTCCAATCGGCGTCGAGCTCTTCGGCGATCAGCATCGGCAGCATCGTCTTGACGCCCTGGCCGACCTCCGGGTTCTTCCCGATGATCGTGATCAGGCCGTCCGCGGTAATGCGGATGTACGCATTCAGCGTCGCATCGGCAGGAAGTGCGCTGCCGAGTGTTTCCATTGCGCCAAGTGGCTCGATGTAGCTGGCGAGTAGGATTCCACCGCCAGCGATTGCCGAGACGCGGAGGAAGTCGCGGCGCGAAACCGGCGTGGCCATCTTCTCGGACGCGCTCATTGTCCCCTCCCGTTGCCCTTGCTCGCCCCGCCGTCCGCGGCTTGCGACTGCAGTTCGGCGGCGCGGTGAATTGCGGCGCGAATGCGGAGATACGTTGCGCAGCGGCAGAGATTCTCGTTCATCGCATCGTCGATGTTCGAGTCGCTCGGCTTGGGGTTCCGCGCGAGCAACGCCGAGGCGGACATCATCTGGCCGGCCTGGCAGTATCCGCACTGCGGGACATCGAGCTCTTCCCACGCACGTTGAACGGGGTGTGTCCCGTTGGCGGACAGCCCTTCGATGGTCGTGATGTTCGCGCCTTGAACCGATGAGATCGGCGTCATGCAGGAGCGCTGCGCGGCGCCATTGAGGTGCACGGTACAGGCGCCACATTGCGAGAGGCCACAGCCGAATTTGGTGCCCTTGAGGTCCAGCGTGTCGCGAATCGTCCAGAGCAGGGGCATGTCGCCCGGGACATCCACGGTCTTTTGCTGGCCGTTGATCTTGAAGCTGACCTTCATGTGGGGACCTCGAGGAGGTGCGAGGCGGGTGGGGCAGGCGTGCCCGAATCAAAACAATCTGGGGAGTCCCCGCGGGGGAGTCCAGAGAATTCTACGCGACAGTCCGGTAAAGCGTTTCCGATGCCAGATTCTCAGGGGCTCAGCTTGCCGCCACAGCCAAACAGATCTTCAGGGGGTGTGGCGTAGGGGGTGCGACGCACCCAAGCGCCACACCCCCTGAGAATCTGCTAGCTGTGGCTGACCTCTGAGCACCTGAAACCCTGCAGCCTGAACCGCAGTTCAGCCTCAACGGTAGCTCAAACGTCGATGTAGATCGCCCCATCTTCTATGCTCAACCCAACCCCCGCCGCGGTCGCGGCCTCCTGGAGCGCCGCCTCGAGCATCACGACAGGATCCGGACTCACGTCGAGCCGACGCATGATGCCCTCACCCTTCTTGCCCGCCGCGGTCAGCGTGACCTTGAGCCCACGACGCTTGCATTTCACGCTGGCGCCGTCAGGAAGCGTCGCATTCATGGGCTTCACGAACGCGTCGATGTAGTGCACCCCGATGCCTGACTTGTCGAGCATCACCGATGGCAGCTTGTCCTTCGCTGCTGGATTCACGTCGCAAAGCTTCTGTTTCATGCGTGTGTGCTCATGTATTGGTCCATGGCCTGCCGAAATGCGCGAATGTGATCGGGTGTGCTTCCGCAGCACCCCCCGATGATGTTTGCCCCGGCCTCGAGGAGCGGGATCACCCCCCGCACCATCTGCTCGGGTGTTTCGTCGTATACGACCTTGAGGTTCTCGAGTCGCGGCAGGCCGGCATTCGGCTGCGCCATCACGGGAAGATCCGTCGCGCCCTTGTAGCGCTGTACCGCCTCGCGCGCCCACACCATGTCCATGCCTGTTCCGCAGTTGAGCGCCACGATGTTGGCGCCCGCGTCCTGCATGAACTCGGCGGCGCGTTCCGGATCGACCCCCATCATGGTGCGAAAGGTCGAGCCGTCGAGCGTGACATCGTACGCCAGCGAGCCGATGATGCACTTGGCACCCGCGGCTTTTGCCGCGCCGATCGCCAGCCCAAGTTCCTCGAGGCCCGTCTGCGTCTCGACGATGATCGCGTCGGCGCCGGCGTCGACGAGCGCCGACGTCTGTTCCTCGAACGCTTCACGAACCTGGTCCTCCGTGAAGTCGCCATACGGTTCCATCAGTCCACCGAACGGTCCGACGTCGCCCAGGACGTAGCCCTCACGCCCGCCAAACGCGTCCCGCGCAATGCGCACGGCCGCTGCATTGATCTCCCGGACATCGCCGGCGTATCCATGCCGGTTGAGCATGATGCGCGAACCGCCGAACGTGTTGGTGATGATGCAGTCGGCACCCGCATCCGCATAGCGCTTCTGAATGGCCAGCACGCGCTCGGGATGTGTGAGGTTCCATGCCTCACCGCACGCACCCTGCTCGAGACCGGCGAACATGAGTTGCGTGCCCATGGCGCCATCACAGAGGAGCGGGCGTTCCGCGAGTACGTCGAGGAGCAATCGGGTCATGCCGTTTCGTCAATCCGTGTAGTCGCGGCCGCGCGCTGAACTTTTTCCTGCTGCGCGAGCGCATAGTGAATCGTTTCGAGGACGAGCCCCCACTTGTGGTCTCGGCTCTCACCCTCACAATAGCAACCAGCGCCGATATCCGGTCGTTCCCATGACAGGACATCGTCAAGCGGGTGACGAAGGAGGGGATGCTCGTGCTCGATGGCGGCCATGAGTTGAACGGGCGCCGCGCGGAAGCGGCACATGAAGCGGTGGCCCTCGTCATTCGGCGCAGGTGCGCAGCGCTCTTCGAGGATGCGGTACCCGTCAGCGCGCGGTCCGACGACAACTTCGTAATGGAATTCGAGTGCGCGGCCGGTGTTGCTGCACGTCGTGCCGTCGTAACGGAAGCGCGCGATCGTCGACCCGTCGGACTGCGGCATCAGCGTGAGTCGCTCGCTCGACCAGCGGCGAAGTGCCTTCCCGTTGACCGAGTAGCTCGCGTCGAGGCGCAACGGCTCGTCGACGCGCTCGGCGCTCGACATTTCGGCAGCGTGCGTCATGACGCCACTCGGGTGCGCACGCCGGAGCGACCGTAAGCGCTCCGCCGATATTGACAGCGCGGCAGCGAGCAGCGCTCGCACGGAATGAGGTCCGTGAGTTTCGACACGCGCTCAGTTTCTCGCGTGACCCCGAATACCGCCAGCAAAGATTTCTTTGGGCGGAGCATGCCCGATTCGAGTACGCTGAGCGCGCCTGGCAACTCGCCGTCTCGACTGAAGAGCTCGAGCAATCGACCCTGCTCGGCAATGTCCCAGCCGGGATAGCCGGGGCTGTAGTGCGGGAGCACCGCGAGTCCGCGCGCGTCCGCATCCGCACAGAGCCGAGCACCGGCGAGCGTCACGAGATACTCGACGACGGCGGCGCCGTACACTTCGAGGAAGAAGTACTCGTCGGGCTTGTCGTCCATCCAGCGACGGTTCGCTTCTGCCTCGAGCTCCGGTCCCGCACTCACCGCGACGAGAATCGCGCGGTCCGCCATGGCGTCCGACAGTGTGGCGCGGAGCCGGCCACTTCGGAAGAAGGTGCCATCGACGGCCACTGCGCCATCACTCATGCGCAAGTCGCCCGTCTCGCGGGCGTAGATCCATGGGCGGCCGTGCGCCGCGTACCATACCCGCGACTCGTCGATCAGCTCGACGGCGCGATCATCGAGCTCGTGGTCGCGTGGATAGCCGAGCAGCCGATGATACTCGGCCGCCTGGACATCGATCTCCGGGGCAAAATCGACGAACGGCATCAACCCTCCGCGCCCAGCGGCTGCGGGGATTCGATGCGCTTGAACTGGCATCCATCCACGAAGTAGTCGAAGAACTGCGGATGCGTCTCGAGGCGGCAATGCTCGACTCGGCGCACGGCGTCTTCCAACTCGCGACGTTTCGCCATCGAGAGCAGTGCGATGCATGCACCTTCGATGGCGGCGTTTCCGGCTTGCACGATCTTCACGTCAGGCAAATCCGGAATCAGGCCGATTCGTTTCGCCGCGTCGAGCTTGAGATGACGGCCAAATCCGCCAGCGAGATAGAAAACGTCGACGTCATCGAACGCGATGCCGTACTGGTTGAAGATCACCTGGAGGCCAGCGACGTTCGCGCCCTTTGCCTGCGCGAGTTCGTTGACGTCACTCTCGTTGAAGGTGATGTCGTGGGCGGCGTCAATGTCGAAGCTCGACACACCGTCGTCGAAACGACCCATATCATTCATGCGGCCCGTGCGGAGCAACTCGCTCATGATGTCGACGAGCCCCGATCCGCAGATGCCTTCAGGCGTTGTCTCGCCAATGACGCCGATCTCGAACGATCCGTCGTCGGTAACGCGCACGTCTTCAATTGCGCCATCGAGACCAGGCATCCCGCAGACAATTGCTCCGCCCTCGAACGCCGGGCCGGCGGGGCAGGAGGCCGCGAGGATGCGATGCTTGTTGCCGAGTATCAGCTCGGTATTCGTGCCGATATCCATGACCGCGACGAGACGATCTTCGTTGGCGACGTCGACGGCGAGCATGCATGCGGCGGCGTCTGCGCCCACGTGACCGCTCACGATCGGTGCACCGTAGACCCGAGCTTCCGGATGAATGGGCAAGAGCGCGCGGCGTCCCGTCTGCACGAGACTGGTCGTCGTCCGCTTTCCTTCGGCCATCTCGATTTCCGTGATCGACTGATAGGGATTCTGCCCGATCGAATACACGCTTTGGCGAAAGAAGATGTCGCGCATGGTCGAGTTGCCGACGACCACCATTTCGTAGATCGTCCGAGGATCCACCGGCAGCGCATCGATGGCGTGCGTCAGATAGCCTGCCAGCGTCCGCATCAGCAGGTTGCCGCGATGCTCGGTGTCGTAATGAATGCGCGACATGACGTCCGACCCGCCGAAGCGCTGCGGATTCTCGAACGAGGAATCGGCAATCAGCTCGCCGCTTTCGAGGTCGAACAGTCGCAGAACCACGGTGGTCGTACCAAGGTCCATCGCCAACCCGTGAATCGGCCCAGTGGAGCGCTCGATCTCGCGACCATCGAGCAGGATGCGGTCGCCATCACGTGTGATTGCCGGCTCGAGCCGGAACGATTCATCTCGCACGGGCAGGCCGTAGGCCTGCCGCTCGATGCGCATCTGTCCGCGCCGCATCGTGTGACACTTCACCTCGCCGTCGTCGCCGACGGGCCGTGCCTGACAGGAGAGCCGGAATGCGCCGGACAAATGTGATTCGGGCGGAGTGCGCGCGGACAGCGCGTCCATCCCTTGCGTCACCTCGACCATGCATTCCTTGCACTTCCCATTCATCACACACGACGTCGGCACCTGTATGCCCAACTGCTCGGCATACTCGAAAAGCGACAGACCATGATCTGTCGCTTCCGTGGTGGCGCCGTTGATCGTGAGCGTCAGCGCCATCCTACCAGCTCTTGGCCTCGAACTCCGACTTGAGAGCGGCAGCGACTGCGGTCGCCGAGCCCTCGCGATCTTCTTCTTCGCTCCACTTGAACTGCTCGGTGTACGCATCGGCTCCCGTGAAGCCTCGCTCCTGTGCGGCCGCATCGATGCGCGCAGCGAACGCCGACGGCAGTTCGATACTGATCACATTGCCCGCGTCGTCCTCGACGCGGATCTGCGAGGGTAGCTCCTGCCAGTAGAGCACCTTGTACGTGGACTTCGTGCCTTCGACGACCGGTTCGTTCGACGCCGCTTCTGCAGCCGTGGCGGCGGCTGACGCAGCTAGCGCGTCCTCCGCGTCGTGCGCCGCGCCAGCGAGCTTGAGGAAGAGATCCACGGCCGACGATGCATTCTGCCCATACCCATCGGCACCGATTTCGTCCGCGAACATCTGGCTGATCGGCGCGCCGCCAATGGCCATCTTGATGTGTCCGCGCCCCGCGGCCTCGAAGCCGTCGATGACCGTCTTCATGTAAGTCATGGTCGTCGTCAGCAGCGCGCTCATGCCGATGATCGTCGGGTTCACGCGATCTGCCGCGGCCATGAACTTTTCTACGCTCTGGTCGACGCCGATGTCATGCACCTCGAAGCCGGCACCTTCGGCCATCATGCACACGAGGTTCTTGCCGATGTCGTGCAGATCGCCGCGAACGGTGCCCATCAGCAGCGTGCCGACTTGCCGCGTCGTATTGTCCTTCGCGCTGAGCAGCGGCTTGAGCACCGCCATGCCCGCCTTCATCGCGCGTGCGGCGATGAGGACTTCCGGCACGTAGAGCACGTTGTGCTTGAAGTCCTCGCCGACGACGCTCATGCCGGCAATCAGCCCTTCATTCATGACTTCCTGGAAGTGCCGGCCCTCGGCCAGTGCGTCCTTCGTCATCTGCTCGACTTCCTTCGCCTTTCCCTCGTAGAGGTACTGGTTCATCAACGCGTAATCAGGCATGGCCATTCTAGCTCCGTCGCTTGGCGTTGAACTCGTCGAGCGCCTGACGCATGGCAATGATGTTTTCTCTGGGCATTCCCGGGCTGGTTCCGCCGCCGACGGACAAAATCATGCCGCTGCCGTCTGGATTCGTCCCCGCGGCCAGGATCTCCAGCGTCGCTTCGCGCACTTCCTCGGGGGTGCCACGCACGCCGATCTCGAGCGGATTCACGTTCCCCAGCAAGCACATGCGCTTGCCAACCCGCTCCTTGACCTCGCTGATGTCGGTCTGCTTGCCCCAGTTGAGGACGTTGAAACCCGCATCCGGCAGATGGTCGAGGCACGCCTGCACTTCCGCGTCATTGTGGTAGAGCTTGACCCAGTCTTTCGGGAATGCGTCGCAGATGCGCTTCAGGTAGGGGTGCGCGAACTCGAGGTAGTGCTCCTCGTTCACGAAGCCGACGATGTCATCAAGGATGAAGATCCCCTCGACCTGGTCGCCGATCACCTTGTGCTGCGCCTTGAGCCAGTCGATGATGACGTTCGTGCAGAGATCGATCAACCGGTGCGTCTCTTCCGGCTTCTCGACGATCTCGATCATCAGGTGCGTCGTGCTCCGAACGAAGCCGGCGGTGCAGAGAGGTCCGCGCGCGGTGACGAACGGGATGACCTCGCCGAGCGCCTTGATGCGCGGAAGGGCCATCTTGTAGCGGTGGAGCGTCATGGCCGCGAACGCGTCTGCCTCGACCTCGTATTCGGGGAATTCGTCGATGTCCTCGAGCCGATAAAGCGTGTGATACTCACTCGGCGTGTTGTCTTCCCAGAACTTGATCTTGGCGCCCAGGATCGACGGTTCGGCGGCCATTCCGTACTCCATCCACCAGGATGGAACCATGATGATGTCCTTGAACTCCTCATTGATCTGCTTGTTCGATTCGAACCAGAGATCGGGGTTCAGATAGTAGTCCATGTGCTTGATGCCCAGATACCCTGGGATCCACGGACTGTCGACGATGAGCGCCATCGGCACTTCGTCTTGCGGCTCGAGCCGAGCGGCACGCTTGAAAGTTTCCCACTGCTCCGGACGCATGGCGATCCTCAGGAATGGACGGCTGGCGCGCGAATCCGCGCCTGGTTGGCGAATCTAAGGCGGTGTGGTAGCTGACGTTACCACGATAGCTGGCTTTCGCACTTTTGGCGAACAAAAAAGAGGTTGCCCTCAACGAGGCAGGCTTCCGCTCCGTTCTACCGGAAGGTATGATGACCAGAGGACTTTGAAAGAATGAGAGTTTGGAGAGTCCTTGTCAAGCGTGATCGCAGCCGAGGGGTGAATGGATACTCTGCGTGAAAAGCTGGAGGGTTCGAGCCGCTTCCTGATAGGAAGCGAACTTGTGTCCGTGCGCGGCGGCATGGCCGAGCGAAGTGCGGTGAAGGCGCGTGACTTTGCGAACCAGATGGTGGCGTGCAAGGAAATCGACTGGATCTCGATCACGGATAACGCCGGTGGCAATCCGCAGCTCGCCCCGATGGCGCTCGGGAAGCCCATCCTGTACGCGGGCAAGGAGGTCGTCATCCACCTCACGTGCAAGGACTTGAACCGAAACGGCCTCGAGAGCGAGGCGTGGCTCCTCCATAGCGAGGGCTTCAACAACGTCCTCGCCATGACCGGCGACTATCCCAACACGCGCGGCGGCGGCACGGCGAAGCCGGTTTTCGACATCGACTCCGTGGCACTCGTCGCCAAACTGAACGAGATGAACCATGGTCTCGTTCCCAAGGACGCCAGTGGAGCCCCCTCCGGCACGCCGCTCGGCAAAACAAATTTTACGATCGGCGCTGTCACGACGAACTACAAGTTCCACGAAGGCGAGGTGATGCCGCAGTACCTCAAGCTCGAAAAGAAGGTGGCGAGCGGCGCGCGATTCATCATCAATCAGGTCGGCTACGACTCCCGAAAGGCGCACGAACTCCGCCTCTACATGGATTGCCATGCGATGGAGCGGGTTCCGCTCATTGGCAATGTGTATGTGCTCAATGCCCGCGTCGCGAAGATTTTCAGCGAATCTCGCGTACCGGGCATCGTCGTCTCCGAGCCGCTCCTGCGGCTGTGCGAGGAGCGCGGAAAGGGTCCCGACAAGGGACGCGAGTTCTTCCTCGAACTCGCCGCGAAGCAGATGGCCATCTTCCGCGGACTCGGTTACCGCGGTGTGTACCTCGGCGGTATTTACGGCTTCGCCGCCACGGAACGCATTCTCGAAATCGAACGGAGCTTCGCTCCCGACGATTGGCGCTATTTCGCGCGTGAGATTTCCTTCTCGCGCTCGGGTGAGTTCTTCTACTACGCACACGACGCGGCCACCGGTCTCGCCGACCCCAGCCGTCGCGGCCCCGACACGCCACCGCGACGACGCGGTCTGCATCCTATCTATCGCATTTCGAAGTGGACGCACAAAGCCATCTTCGCGTCGGACAGCCCGCTCGCCCCGTGGGGCGCCAGGTTGAGTGCCAATGCGAAAGACCCGATGCAGGGGCCATCCGCGCTTCGGGTCGTCGAGCATCTGAGCAAATCGGCCATGTTTGGCTGCAAGGATTGCGGCGACTGCTCGCTCCCGGAAATCGCGTACCTCTGTCCCGAATCACAGTGCGCCAAGAACCAGCGGAACGGTCCCTGCGGCGGGACGCGTGACGGACGCTGTGAGGTTGACGGTTTCGGGGACTGCATCTGGTTGCGCGCGTACGAGCGCGAGAAGCCCGATGGCACGGCGGAGGGCCTGCTCGCGCACTCGCCCGTGGTCCAGAATCAGGCGCTTCGCGGGACCTCTTCCTGGGCAAACCATTGGCTGGGACGGGATCACACGGCGGCACGACTGACTGCCGTCACGCACGACGACGCGCGCACCGCGCGGCCGCAAACGACGAAGGGGACATCCGAATGACGCAGACCGTCAAGATCATCGGCGACCAGATCAACAACGCATATGGTCGCGCGCGCCGAGCGTGGGAGGCGCGCGATCCTGCCGGCTATCAGGAGCTTGCCCGCATGCAGGCTGACAAGGGCGCCGAAGCAATCGATCTCAATGTCGACGGCACTGCGCGGCTGTCGGTACGCGTCGAGGAGATGCTGGCGTTTCTGCCGATCGTCGTGCCGGCCATCCAGGACGCGACTGACGTCGCGATCTGCTTCGACAATCCGGGGCTGCAGTATCATCAGGTCGGGCTCAAGGCACTCGACCGGAGCCGCTGCCGCACCAAGCCGATTCTCAATTCCCTGGCGGCGTCGCGTGAGCAGCTCGACGAAATGATCGAGCTGGTGAAGGAGTACGACATGCGCCCGATCGTCATGGCGTCGGAGCGCTTTCTTCCCGAGGGCGGCGGCGCGCAGTGCTTCGACCCGCAGGACTGCTACAAGACGGTCCTTCAGTTCGTGGACATGCTCGTGACGAAAGCCGATCGGACGGTCGATGACATCATCATCGATCCCGGACTGGCTCCCGTTGGCGCGGACACGTACGGCCTGGTCAATATCGGACTCGATGCGATGAAGCTCATCACGGCGGATCCGAACCTCAAGGGCATTCATTTCTCGGTTGGACTCACGAACTTCGCGTGGGGCACGCCGAAGGGCGTGCGCGACCTGTTGGAGCAGGCGTACCTGACCATTGCCAGCGAGATTGGACTGGACATGGCGCTTGCGAACATCGAGCGAGCGCCGCAGCCGTTGCCGGCGGACCACGAGATCGTGGCGAGCTTGCGCGAGGCGCTCGAGGGTGGTCGCGCGGGTGAGGGAGAAAGCCAGGAAGACGCGGGCTTCCGTCAGGCGACGATGATCATGGATATTTGTCGGCCGTATACCGAAGAATAGATGGCCAGTCCGGGCGCGTTCTTCACCGCAGAGGACGCAGAGGAGCAGAGGAACGCAGAGGAAAAGCAACAGCGGGTGCAGACCACTCGCTGCGCTACGGGCGATAAACCAGGCATCGTCATCTGCACTTCCGCTCGTTTTGTCGCCCTGAGCGAAGCGAAGGGCCCGCACCTTCTGTTGGCGCTGTTCGAATGACAAGCGAACCGATTGACCCGTCGCGCCTCGCTGCCGCAAACGGCCCCGTGTGGCTGCACGTCGGCACGCTGATCGACGGCGCCAGTACGTCGGCGGCGCACGATGTTCATGTCGTCTACAATGCATCGTCGGTCCTGTTTATCGGACGCGCGGGGCTTACGCCGCCACGCGCGCTGCTCCGCGAGGGTCAGTCAACGCCAGACGTCGTCGCGCCTGAGAGCACGCTGCTGCCAGGATTGACCGACGCGCACGTGCACCTCTTCCTCGACGGCGCAGAGCTCGACCTCGGACGGCGCGCTGAACAAGTGCGTCGCCCGCTCGCGGAGCTCTTGCCAGCAGCCACGAAACGTCTCGAAAAACTACTGGATAGCGGCGTGATCGCGGTCAGGGATGCCGGCGACAAGCAGGGCGTTGGGCTCGCGTTGAATCGTCTCTCCCGATCGGCGGCCGCCCCGATGCCGTATCTCGACAGTCCCGGTGCAGGGATTCACCGAAAGGGACGGTACGGCTCGTTCATGGGTGGTGCGCTCGACGACTTCGACTCGCCGGAGGCGTGCGTTGCATCGCGCATCGAGGCGGGTGCCGCTCGCATCAAGATCATCGCCACGGGGATCATCGACTTTCGTGCAGGGACCATCACGTCCGAGCCGCAGATGCGTACCGACGAACTCGCGCGGATCGTGGCTGCGGCGCGCGCTGCGGGGCTCCAGACGCTGGCGCACGCCTCGGGCGACGCGGGCATCGAGCGCGTGATCGACGCCGGTGTGGACTCCGTCGAGCACGGCTACTTCGTCCGCGACGACCAGCTCGCACGAATGCGCGATTTGGGGATCGCGTGGGTGCCGACCTTTGCTCCGCTGCACCAGCAGATCGCGCATGCGGATGTGATGGGATGGGACTCCCGCACCGTCGACAACATCCGGCGGATTCTCGACGGCCATGCGGCGAGCTTGCGCCGCGCGCACGAGTTGGGGGTGATCATCGTAGCCGGGAGCGATGCCGGATCATTCGGCGTGGCGCACGGCTCGGGGCTGCATCTGGAGCTTGAACTCATGGTGGCGGCTGGGCTTCCAGATCTGGCCGTGATCAACTCTGCCACCGGAGCGGGAGCGGCGCGATTCGAGTACCGGGAGCGGTTTGGACTGATCGCCGAAGGCTACCGACCACGGTTCATCCTTTCGCACGGTTCGGGTACCACCGTTCCAGAGACGGGGACGCCTCTTTTCGACGGCCAGGTGCGGGGCCTGGGCTCGCAGGCATCCAACTAGGGATGGGGGAGCGGGCTCGGGCCCGGGCCAACCGCAGGCTTGGGCGCGGGCTTGGGCCAGGGCTGGGGCTTGGGCTGACCTTCAGGCGGGGGCAGGGGCTTGGGCCGCGGGCCGGGGCCTGTCCCGACCATGACGGGCGAGCCCTCTCCCCGGCCCCCTCCCGAGCCCCGAGCCTGCGGGCAAGCCCGGGCTCGGGCCCTAGCCCCGGCCCGCGGCCAAGCCCGCGGTTGGCCCGGGCCCGAGCCCCAGCCCGCGGTTGGCCCGGGCCCGAGCCCCGGCCCGCGGCCAAGCCCGCGGTTGGCCCGGGCCCGAGCCCCAGCCCCATCGTGACCCAGCGGTCGGTTTTCAGTGGCGGCCGGCGTCCCTTAACATGTGCGCGAACTGTTCGTCTGGTATGTTGGATCCTTATTCCCTTGGAGATCACCAATGAAAGTTCTGACCGTAGCCGCACTCGCGCTCGTGATGTCGGCCAGCGTCGCGCAGGCGCAGGCAAGGACCCGTCCAGCCGCTGGCGAAGGCCGCAAGGCTCCCACGGAAGAGCAGCGCGCCGCCCGCAAGGCCAAAGCTGAGGCGGCGACGCCCGCGCAGCGCGAGGCGGCGAAGGAGGCGATGAAGGCCTATCAGGAAGAGCGGAAGGCGTTGATGGAGCAGGTGAAGGCCGGAAAGATCGACAGGAAGACTGCCGCCGAGCAGCTCAAGGCGTGGCGCGAAGCGCACAAGCCGGCGAAGCCCTGATCGCGCGTCCGTTCCGCGTGGTGGGTGGCAGTGCAGGCGCCGTAGCGATTCTCGCTGCGGCGCTCTGCGCGTTCCCCGCCGGCGCGCAGGGCAGAGTCACGCTCACCGGCACCAACCGGTCGTACAGCGTCGGCGATTCCACGGTCTCCGAAAACGTCGCGAATGCTCGCCTTGAGCTCTTCGGGCCCCGCATTCGCTTTCGTCTCGATGGGTCGGCGCTTCGCTTCACGGCACCGACCGACAGTATCAAAGGGAACCTGCCGCTCAGCGCTCACCTCTCGTTCGCTCGCCGTCCCGGAGACACCGTCGCCGTCTTTGCGCGGTCGTCCAGCATCCCTCTGGACCTGTCTACGCGGCAGACCAGCGCCTTGTCCATCGCCGGAGCGTCGACGATCGACCTCGAGAGTTCAGGATTCGGTACGCCGGCCGTTGGCGGAACGCGCGCGACGTTCGCCTTTCCCGTGGGGGACGCGATTCTCGCCGCCCGTGGAGGGTTCGAGTACGAACCGCGTCCGGCGGGAACCCAGCCAGTGTACTGGCGCGGCTCGACCATCCGTGGCGGTGTGGCCCTGACCAATACCCTCGGCGAGGGCTCGTGGACCGCGTCGCTCGACGTCAGCCGCAGCACCGGCGACTCACTCGGTGGCCGCAACCTGTTTCCGGGCGGTGGCAACGCGTCCGCGCAGGTCATCCTCGATGCGTCCGTCCTGAATCCATTCGATCCGCTCGAAGACGAGCAGTGGCCGTTCCGTGCAGTCGCGTTCTATGTGCGGCCGTTCGGCAATGACCGTGCGGATCAGCCGAACCTCATCATCCCACAGGGCGACCTCTTTGGCGCGATCACCACGATGCTCATTCCGGTGAACGAGCTTTCGCTTGCCCCGTCGCTTCAGTTGCTCAGGGAATCGAGCCGCAGCAGCTACACGTCGGGTCTCCTCGTCAACGAAGTGACGGGGAGTTCCTGGACCATGCAGGCCGGGCTCGATCTTTCGATCCCAATCGGGAATGTGTTCGAACTGACGCCGCAGCTCGGCTACACGTTCGGCACCGTGTCGTCGGCGTCATCGCAGGCGGCAGCGGTGCGGCGCGGGCGGGGCATCGTGCGCACGAGCGGTTTCAGCGACGCGATTCGCGGACGATGGTTCTCGATCCAGTTGTCGGCGTCGATGTAGGTCGGGGATCGACTGCGTTAGAGCTGCGTTGTTCGTAGGGATTTGCGGATTTGAACTGAGATACCTCGGATATCCACGGATCGATCCCAGACGCAGCAAATTGGTGTCTCGGCGGGATGCTCCTCCACCGTTTGGACGACCTGCGGAATACCCGTCGTGCGCAGCACTGAAATATCCCTGTCAATCAGTCAAATCCGTCAAATCTGCTTCATGGAACACGCTCGACGCAGTTTTCCGACGCAGTTGCAGACGCACGCGACGATCCACAAAACAAACAGGGCCGCCCCGAAGGACGACCCTGTTTTGCCGCACTTGGTGTGAGCGCGAAGGCTCAACGACCGTGGCGTCTGGCGTGATGTAAGGCAAAGTCGGTGCCATAGCCGCCGAGCGTCAGATTGTCGCGGCGATTCCGACGCGACTGGACCGCTCACCCGAGTATTCGGTCCCTCTGCCCGAGCAGGCCGTACAATCGCCCGAACGCATCGGTCCGATCCCAACCGCAGAATGAGGTGTTCCACGCAATCCGCGGCATTCGTAGCGGAGTACCGTCGCCGCCACACGCGATAAATTGCGGGACATGACATCACCATCGCTCGACCTCACGGGCCGAATCGCTGTTGTGAGCGGCGGCTACGGCGTCCTTGGCTCGTCTCTCGCCTCCGGCCTCGCGGCAGCCGGCGCCCGCGTCGCCATTCTCGGCCGCCGCCGCGAGGCGGCCGAGGAGAAAGCGGAGGAAATACGCGCGACGGGCGCGGAGGCGGTCGTACTCGTCGCCGATGTCCTCGACGACGCGGGGCTGCGCGTCGCACGCGATGAGCTCCTCGCCACATGGGGGCGCGTCGACATCCTGATCAATGCGGCGGGCGGCAACGTCATGCGCGCGCGCAACGACAACAGCAGCATCTTCGACGTTCCCCTCGACGCGTTCGACGAAGTGCTTCGCCTGAACCTTCATGGCACCACGATTCCGTCGCTCGTCTTCGCCGAGGCGATGGCGCAGCAGCGCTCGGGGTGCCTGGTGAACATTTCATCGATGGCGGCCAGCCGAGTACTGAGCGGCGTGCTGGGGTACTCCATCGCCAAGACGGGCATTGATAGCTTCACCCGGTGGATGTCGGTCGAGCTGGCGCGAAAGCATGGCGATGGCCTGCGCGTGAACGCGATCGTCCCCGGCTTCTTCGTCTCGACGCAGAACAGAAAGGTGCTCATCAACGACGACGGGTCATACACCGAACGAGCGGTCAACATCATTGCGCATACGCCCATGGGGCGTTTTGGCCGGCCGGAGGAACTGATCGGCGCGGTGCAGTGGTTGTGTAGCGACGCGGCGTCGTTCGTGACAGGCGCGGTCATACCGGTAGACGGCGGGTACAGCCTGTTCAGTGGGGTCTAGCGCTAGCGAGCGGGCTGTTTGACCGTCATCCCGGCGCGACCAGCCGCTTCCGCGCGGACCACCATGCCATCGCGCGTCACGAACACGCTACGCACCGCGACAGAGTCTACCGTTCCGGAGAGCGTCACCGCATCACCGATCTTGCGGTTGAGCCCTTCGAGCAACAGCGCGCGACCCTTCGAGAGCGCGCCCGCGGTGGAAATCCGCGCGCGGTTCCGAAGCTCGTCGCGGAGGCCGGAGGACTTGAGCCATGAGTAGGTCTGAACGAGCTTGCTGTCAGTGCGCACATCGAAATCGAGGTCCGGTACGGTGATGATGTAGCGCACATGATCGATGCGGGGAGTACCGAGAAACTGGACCGTGCCGTTCGCGTCTCCCGTGAAGCTCACGGACAGCGCGAGGCGTCCCTTCGCCTGCGGGATTACCGAGACACTCTTGAGGGTGATCGAATGTCCGGACGCAGAAATCGATTTCGCCGACAGGGCGCTCGTCAGTTCGCGTGAAGCAGTGCCGTAATCGATCAGCCCATCCATGACGACCCGAAATCCATTCGACGTCGTGTCGCGTCCCAACGGCGGCAACTTGGCGGCGACGACCTCGGGCTCGGAGGTTCCGGTGACGATGCGCGGCCGCGCGTCGAGACTCACGGGCACGACGAGAATCTTGCTGCGGCCACCGACGCGGCCCACGCGCAGGCGTTCGGGGCCGAGAATGAGCCAGACGGCATCGGCGAGCCTGATCGGCCGACTGAGAAGGCCCCACCATTCAGTCACGCGTTCCGTGAGATCGACGCCGGCAATCTTCCTATCGATGCCTGGCAACTGACTGGTGAGCCCTGCGCGCGCCGCTTCCACCACCTGCGCCGTGACGTCCTTCCTGAGGAAACTGACGTCGCAATGATCACGCTGTTCGGACGACGCGGGTTCCAGGCGCACCACATGTGCCTTGGACGCGAGATGCCAGTTTGGCGTCAATGTGATCGGTGTCGCCAACTCGACAACCAGGCGCGGTTGCTCGCTGCCGAAGCCACAGCCGGCACTGATCGTCGGCGCGAGGGGAGGTTTGTAATAGCCGCGCGCCTTGTACGAAATCGTCGCGCGCAGGTGCAAGTGGTTCTCGTCGGCGAAGGCGCTAAAGGGGCCGCGCACCGCCTCGAACGCGTAGTGCTTCCGTTGGTCATCGCCAATGACGCGCGCGCTGTCCATGGAGCCGAACGTCCGTGGCACGATCTGCTCGACGAGTTTAAGAACCGCCGAGAAGTCGTACTCGAGTGGGACGCTGAAGCGCGAGACAGCCGCGGGGGCCGGCATCGGCGCAGCGACATCCGGCGGTTCCGGCAACGTCGCAGGCGCCTCGCGCGAACACGCCGAGAGCATAACGAACACCGCCGCCCGGGGCACGACCGACATCCTCCACGTCATGACGAGGAATCTACCCGCGATTCCCGCTTTCGACATGTAGGGTGGTTCGCAGGTCGTGTGTCTCAGTTACTGGAACCTACGGCGGCGACCGTTTCGCCGAACCGGGCTCCTGTGTGGGGAAGGAACAGAGTCGGGCATACACATTCCGGTGGGGTGTGTGTATGCCCGATTCTCGTTTTCGAAACTGAGTTGTAAGGTGTTGAACACCATCGCCTTAGCGAACGGGCATTTCCGAAGCATGGTCCACACTGTCCGTTCCTACTGTCCGTTCGCGGCTGGTTCTACCGTCGACGAGTTGAAAATGCCTCTCGCATAGTCTCGCGGTCGGGCTGCTGATAACTCTCCACAAGAGTTCGTTCGTTCTTCCACCCGCCGTAGTACGCGAGGTCCTTCAGCGGCATATGCCTGAAGTCATTGGAGAGTTTCCTACGGAGCGAATGCAGTCCCATGCCCTTTTCCCTCCGCAGGCCCGCAAGCAACTCGGCCTTCTTCCACCATTTGATAAGGGTCCCACGACTCAGGGGGCGCTTACCATCGCGCGGACTTGGGAAGAGCCATTCAGAGGTTGTGGCTGAGTCAGTACTCCGCATGAGCTTAAGAACGCACATGCCCTCTGGAGTTACGGGTGTTGTATGCTCGAACCGCACCTTATCGAACTCCGGAACCCACGTGATTGTGTTGGCGGCGAAGTCAACATCACGAAGCTTTAGATGTCGAAGTGAATGCGTTCGGTGACCGGTTTCGTGTGCGAGTACTAGAAACGCAGCGAACGACGGATGCACCTTTTCTGCCACTGCGAGGAGAGCCTCGTAGTCTTCGGTGCTGGCGATAGGCCGACGAGGAGTCGGCTTTGGCAACTTGAATTCAAGAAGAGGATTTCGTGTGAGCAATCTGCCGCGCTTTCCATTGCCGGTCGCCATTGCCCAATTGAACACTGCGCGGAGAACCCGCAGTTCGCAGTGAATTGTCGCGTCCTCAACAGCGCCCTTCTGCTCTCCAACCAACAATCGACCTGTACTTCGCCCACTCACGAAGTCATCGAAGTCTCTCTTCTCCAAGTCGAGCGGCTTTCGCCCAAGCCCGAACGACTTCCTGAAAAGCAACACGCAACGCGCGACTTCCTTTCTCCGTGCATCAGTCATCCTGCTGTTGTTCGATGCGTACTGGAGATACATGTCAAACAGCTTGTCCAGGCTCAGTTCTTCAGTCTGGATCTCATTCTTGCGGAGCGCGACAGCCATCTCCGCCGCTTGATCCGCCGCCTTCTCGCGGTCGGCATGACGCAGACTTGTCCGGCGCTTTGTGCCTCCGCCAGCTTCGTCCAGCTCTTGGTACTCGAGCAAAATGTGCCCCGACTTCTTGTCGAGATACGCTCGGACCCTGTTGCGTCCCTTCAGTCCGGCGTAGCAACTCCAAGCCTTCTTTCGTTTCTTGGCCATCGTCGTCAAGCTCCGGCGATGGACCGCGCGATCTGCGATGCGGTACGTCCCGCAATCTGCTGAGCGCGTGGCTTCTGTGGAAGATCCCGCCGGCGGATACCGGGGCTGTGTTTACGTCCAGCATTCGGGATGCTCCCGCTTGCGACAAGCCGGGAGAGATGAGCCGCTGAGAATCCGGATTCCTCTGCAGCTGCTGCGACGGAGAGCACCGTCTCACGCTGAGTCGCGAAGGCTGCCTCGAGTTCGTCAGCCACAATGTGTAGGATGCGGGCGCCCCTGTCGTCCGCGAGGCGGTGACGCGCATTCTCTGCGGTCTCACGCCATTTGTTGGGGAGGTCGGTCGGAGTGTTCATACTAGACAGCCACCGCGCGCAGCCGAACCTTACAGGCGAGAATTGCCTTGGTCTCTCCGACCAAGCCCCTGAGGCGATCTCATCAGGGCTCAGGCGTCGATCTACGACGCGGGTGCAGACACAAAACGCCAGTTGCGACATGAGCACGCATCCCAACGGGGTCAAGCATGCCTCTCTGCTCAGAGGTGAATAAATGCGAGAGCCCAGCCAGCCGGTTCCGGCTAGCGTAGACGTCGCTCGCTTCGCCGTGAATTGCTGACCGCCGTGCTCAGACCATCAAGGTTCCGAGGCATGCGGAGACGTGCGCATCCACTGTCGGCCAGCGGACGCTACCGCGAATGACGAGCGGCGATGTCGTCGGAGACCTTGCGCATCGCTCCAATAGCGACGTGCGCATCTCCGCGTGAAGCCTCCGTTCCGAGCCGGAGCACCCGGCCGGGGTGGATGAGATTGCGAAAATTGCCCGCGAGGAGGGACGCGTCCCTGGTGCCCTTCGTGATCTCCATGAGATGGAAGGCCATCGCGACATACTCGCGGATATGCCATTCGTCGGGCGCCTTGGAGCGCACGGACTGACTGAATGGAACAGACTGACTGGACGCCGCGAGTTCCCAGGCCTTGGCAGCCGCCTCCACATCAGCGGCGGATCGTTGCGTGATCGCCCACAGCAAAAGAGCCTCGATCACCGCGCCGGCAAGCACCGTTGCAGCCTTCCACTCACCATTGCCAAGGGCTCGGTCAGCGTTGCTCATGTCGGTGCGAATCGAGTGTCGAATTCGCGCGTCAGCTATGAAGGGGAGTTCCGACTCGGCAGTAGCGGGCGCCTCATCCGGGAGTTCACAGAGAATATCGTGCACGACTGCTAGGGGATGGCCAGACACCGCTGATAAGTTCCCCAGCTTCGGTAGCTGGGAGAGAGTGCCGCTGTTGCTGGTCCAGTGTTGCGCCGCGATGCGTACCGCCGCCACGGCTGTGGCGAACCGTGTGCGCTCGGCGCCCAGAGGCAAGAGTTCGTCGGGAATGCCGTCAACTGCGGCTACAATCGCACCGACCATCACGAGGCTCGCGCTCGGTACGTCCTGACTTCCGTCACGATTGGCGGCCCACGGAAACGCGTCCGCGATCATCTTCGCGGCATCTCTCGGAAGTACTCGAAGCATGGCTCGGTTGCGCTAAGTTCAGATACAAACCGTGTGTCCGGACCACCCCTGTGGGCTCGTTCGGCGCTGCCCGCCCTGCGAGCGCCTGTCGCGCGCACAGGAGTACTGCGGCGACAGTGAAGGTGTTCAACAGAGTGACGACTAAATCCCGCGTCCACCGCTCCTGGCAGACGCGAGCCACTTCCGTCGCCGATACCTCAAGAGGCTGGCAACCGAGACACGAGTTCTTCGAACTGTTTGCCGACCTCCGGCCCCCACTGGCGTCGGGCGAATGGACTGGTGCGGTAGTCGTCCGCAGCGCGCCCCATGTTCTTCCACTTCAGTGGATCAGTGCCTTTTCGGAGGCCCTTGCCGTCCACCAACTGACGGATCTTGTTGGACAATTCGATGCTCGTTCCGAGTGCGTCCGGCGAGAATAGGAAGTCCGCGCCCGATGTTGTCCGCCAATTGTGGTTGGCTGATGCTTCGTGCAGGTCCTCGAGAGCAGCCGGCGCCTTGACGACTCTGGCGTTGGAGACGTCGACGTATTCGGCCCACGTAGCTTCCAGAAGTTGATCCCCTCGACCTTTGACGAAGACCGAGGGGGCACCGGACCAGGATAGCACGAGGTCGGTCTTCGCTCTCGTCATGGCGACATAGAACCGAGCCAGATCGCGAAAGAGTTCGGAGTCTGGGGCACTCCCGTCTGGGATGATCCCAAATGAGCAATTGACGATGCATACCAAATCAAACTCGAATCCTTTTGTCTGTTCGAGATCAGACAGGAAGATACTGCCTTCATCAATGTCGATCGATCCGTCCAGTACTTGAAGACCAATATCGGCACCGTACTGACAAAGCTCGTAATACGAATGGCCACACACAGCGATACAAATCTTGGCGTCAGGCGTCGTCGCGAGTCTTTCCTCGGACAGTTGAATGGCGGCTGTTAGTTCGTTGGACAGTGAAGACCCTTCGAGAAGAAGCGGTGTTCCGCCATTGAATTGCGAATACTCCGGATCGAGAATGGGCAAGTCCTCACGGTCCTGCATTTCTTCCGTCATGTGATCCGTCAAAATCGAATGCGCGATCGCGAGAATCTCGCGACTATTCCGGTAGTTCAGATCAAGGCGACGTGATCGAGCACTCGGGATGTCGATGCCAATCTCACGAAAGTGTTGGTACTTCGATGTTACGGCCTGTGCGGCATCTCCGGTGAAGAAGAGGTCGTTGGCGTCTGGCTTCACGAGTGCTCGGACAATCCGCAACTCTACGTTGCCGAGATCCTGTACCTCATCCACCAATGCGCAGCGATACTGCGGTGACACCGACGCGATCCTTTGGGACACGGCCTGAGCCAACGCTAGTAGATCCCTGACGCCCACGGCGTCCATCTTCGCGGCCCAACCCTCCGCTCCCTCGAGAACGACTTGTCGGAAAGGCGTGGAAAGCGGAACTGTACGTCCCCTCCGTTTGACTCGTTCCGGATCGAGATAGGTGTCGCGCTCTGACTCCGGCAGCGCAGAGCGCAGCCAGTCAATTTCTTCGCGTATGTACGCGTCCGGAGTCCATCCCCGCGCTAGGAGGTGATCGTGAAGAGGTTGAAGAACTGACGCATCGGGATTGTTGTTCTCGCAACGGTAATACTCAAGCCAGATCTCATCGACGTGTTCGTCGTGCTTCCAGGTAGTCTCCCGATACTTCCGGCTTCCGCGCGGATCGAATGTCAGCATCAGGTCACGGCACAACTCATAGAACGGCTTCACTGTGATTCGCTCGGCCTCCGCCGAATCGCAGGACTCTGCGATGAGCATACGAATGAGCCGAGCCAATGCTGGATTCAGAGTGAGGACGAGAATGCTTTCGCCGGGATAGGCTCTCGCCAAGCGAACGGCGCGCCGGACAACCACGCACGTCTTGCCCGAACCAGATACTCCCACGAGCTTCGCGGAACCGGCGAAGTCCTCGTCCGCGACGGCGTCCTGTGCCGGGTGCATGAAGAGCATCCAATCACGGTACCGTGCCGTGCGCATGAACCGAGAAAGGGCTTCCTTGTAGACGGTTGAGGTAGGGTCAATTCTTCGAATGACCTCACTGTCAACCAAAGCGGGCAAGTCCTCGATGCGTATCGATTCAAGGGGCTTCGCAATTCCGAGGAACAGCTGTGCTCGGAGGGAGGCCTCGGCGGCCTTGCCAGACCGCAGGAGCGCTAAGACATCAAACAGGGCCAGTCTCAGGGCATCGCTGTCAACCCGCGCGAGAATCTCCCACATCTCACCGTCCGTGACGTGAGCCTCGAGTGCCTCGAGCTCGCGCACCTTGCTGCGATGCAGTCCGGCAATGAGCTGATCAAATAGCGCCTCTGGCAGCCTTTGATAGAGTTTCCCTGCCGCACGAGAACTTGCCAAACCGAGGCCACTCTCGTCGATGGATTCCCACGTTGCCGTGACTACGCCAGTCTCCGATACCACGGGCAGCAGTCCGCGATTCGTATCAAGCCAGCTGTCGCACTCCTCGTGACTGCCGCAGAACAGAAGTATCCACGTATCGCCAACCCTGACCGTGACGAGTCGGCAAAAGTTCTCGAGATCGAATTTCACGCAGTTCTTGATGCGCTTTTCGCCCTTCTTCGTTTGACGAAGTGAGGCGAACGGGTCATCACCGAGGTATGCGCCGCCGACCACACCACGGACCTCCTCTGCGGCCTTTTGAAAACGACCGCCCTTGCGCCACAGCGCATTCAGTGCGCGACCAAAGTCACGATAGCAGCGAACGGTCATTTAATCACCGACGGGGTTGGCAGATGACGACGACACTCTTCGCGCAGAAGGCTCCAAGTCCGATCGAGACGGTATGCGAAGACAGGAAACGCGCAGCGATGAGAAACGGCCAAGAAATAGGGTTTATCAGCTGCGACTCGGGCATGCCGGCATTAGTCCCATTTCACACGCACCCACTCGCGCAGCCAGAGGCTTGCGCCGTCAGAGCTGTCTTCGATGCATCTCAGGCGACGGAGCGTCGTCAAACTTCGCTGAAGCCTCGCCGGAGTAACCCCAGGATGATTGAAGCGACTGACGACGTCGTTTACCCGACTAGGCAGTTTGGCAATGGCAACAAGGTTATCGGGAGTGCGCAACGTCCAAAGCGCCCAGAGAACGATTGCATCCTCCTCCTCAATATTCGTGTCGAGCAATGCCCACATCTTGTTCCAAATTATTAGGCCAGCCAAAGGAGCCGTCCAAGGCACTTGGGCCACGCCGAGCGCTGCGAGCGTCGATTCACTCAGGTCGACGATCAGGCGGCGCCAGCTCAACACGATATTACCGGCCTTCCTGCTCGTTGCGCCGCCTACTCCGCCACTGCGCATGACGATGAGTTCCATGCGCAGCGGCGCCATGGATGTTGAGTACTCTGGTGGCGTAATAGTGCAAAACGCGTCAACCACCGCCTCTACGAGGCGGGACTGAGCTCCGCTTGCTAACGGGATGCCATCGCAGAGCCTGACCAACTCGGCGCGTTTCGCTGTAGTCATGCCAGATCTCTGCTGGGGTTGTGATTGGGGCTGCATGAGGGCTGGCCGCTATAGTCTGCTGTCCGGCGCCACCAGCGGACTGCGAACTCAGTTATTAGCCTGGACTTTCTTGGGCAAACGGCTGTAAAGCATAGCAGCCGCCGCGCCACAGTCAACCGAAAGGGCACGGCACAACCCACGCGAGCGAACGGCTCACGGCAGGGTAGACGACTAGCTTTGCACTGCGACCGCTCGATCAGAGCGACACCACCATGAGCAGGCGTGGTGACGCCAGGATCGCACGGCGCTGGGCAGCGCGAAACCGGCCTCTGTCGGCGCATTGCGCGCGTACCGGCATCGGGAGCATTGGCGCCTGAATGAGTGCGGCCGAAACAAGCCTCGGCATGGTGGTCCAGCGCTTCTGTCCCCTAAGTGGTTTTAGGAGACAGAAGTGGAACTAGGGGACGACATGCCGGGCATGACGCACCATCTGACCCATGTATTGGGCCGAATCCGCTTTCGATTCGGTGGAGGCGTGAAGTGATCGTCCAATCAGCTCCAGAAAGCACCCCTCTTGGTTTACTTCCCGAGAACGTGGATCTAAAAAAAAGTAGTTCTGCCCTCCCTTGCTCCAACCATCCCCCCTTACAGGGGGAGTAGTTTGGATTGGAGCTACGAGTGTGTGGCCCCCCGGAGTCTACGCAGCCGCTTCGCTCAACTCCCCGAAGGAATCTCCGGTGTCGGACGAAGCTGTTGATCGGAAGAGCTTGCCGTCCTGTCGCACAAGCTGATTCCGAAGAAGCCGTTTCTTGCTCTCGTGGTATGAACTGGGGCGCAGGTGACAGGCGGCGAGCCATGCTGCGGAGCTCGCACCCTCAGGGGCCAACGCGAGAAGCGCTTTGTGATCGTTCGTTGAAAGCGTACTGCGCTTTTGCGGCTTGCCGGCTGGAATGAGCACCGCGCTCGACGCCACGTCGGTAATCTGAAGCATGAAATCTTCAAATTCTGCGGCGTCCTTCTGCTTCGTACAGCTGACGGTGACGACGGCGGCGTTGTTCGATCGCCGGAGAGCAATGGTCGTGTCGGCTGCAGCCTCGAGGGCGCTTGACCCACGGATCTGCGAATCGTTCTTGCGCGCGTGATGGACGAGCAGCACAAGGCCTCCGGCGGCCTCCCGAATGCGGTCGGCTGCCTGAATGACGCGCCCCATGTCCGCTGACCGATTCTCGTCGAGACCAGGCGCGCATCGGGCCAACGTATCGATTACCACGATGGCCGAACGACTCGGAAGCTCCCGGATGAAGTCGGCGATCGCGTGTTCGGAACCGAGCTCCACCATGGAAGGAACAACTGTAAATGGAAGCGAGCTTGGATCTACGCCATGGTGGGTGCACCACGCCGATACCCGCTTCGCCATCTGTCCCACGTTGCCTTCGGCAGCGACATAGACTGCCGCCCCCTGTCGGACGGCCCGCCCGTTCCATGGAATCCCGGCTGCGACACAGAGCGCAATATCGAGCGCGAGAAAGCTTTTGTACGACGCCGGCGGCGCGTACATGATCGCCAACGACTCGCAAACCAGTAGCTCTTCCACGAGCCACTCGGTTGGCGGGAACGTGGCCAGCTCGTCCATCGTGTGGAATTGGTAGCGACGAGGTGGTGTTGGTGAAGAGAACAGACTTGGTTGAAGCTCAAAAAGCGCCGCGTTCGCCACGAGCACCTCAAGCTCTTCTCGTCTCCCTCCCGCAGCAATCCAGTCCGAAACGTCTCCCTTCTCTGGCAAGCCGGGAAGCTGCACGATGCGAATCTCTCGTGCGACCCCGATCAACGCTGTCGCGACCGCCAGCGCGTGTCGTTGCCCGGTCTCGTCGTTGTCCGGAAGAATTGTCACCACCGCATGGCGCAGGGCATCGGAGTACTCGGGTCGCCATCTTCCTGCGCCTCCGCAATTCGTTGTGGCCGTCAACCCGAGGCCTGCGACGTTCTCGGCGTCCTTTTCCCCCTCGACAATGAAGATCTGTCGCCCGAGCGCAACCGCTTCAATGACTGCTGGCAGGCGATACAGCACGTGACGAACACCTTGTGTGTTCCACACAGTCTTCCCATTTGGACCGAGGTGTCTTTGCATGAAACGGTTGCCGGCGTACCGAAGCACCTCATGTTGCAGGACGTCGTTCTCATCTACGTAGGGGTAGACGGCGGAAGGCTCCTCGTGGCGTGAGTAGGTTCCTTGCTCCTGAGCTGGATAGAGATCCGACATCGTGCATTGCACGGCTGCAACGATCGCTTCAGTGGAGCAGTTGGCATGGCAACGGAGTAGAATCGTTCCCTCATGCGTCAGCTTGACACTGAGACTGGGCTTCGTGTCCGCATGCGCGGGACAGAGCACCGACCACGAGGGACCGGACCCTTCTACTTGTAGGGCGCTGAGAACGGGCGAACGGAGCGCTTGTGCGATTTCGAGTTGCATGTGTTCCTGGGACGAGCCCTGCCGTGAGGCAGAGCTGGTGGCTTGCGTAGTTTCGATTGCAATCGCGAAATTGCATCGCTACGTATTAGAGCCACCGCCGCCCTGAGAACCTTACACTACTCGCGTCAACAAGGCCGACAGTGAGCTTTGTCGCTCGGCCTCGCGGGACCCAGGAACGCCTGCGTTGGTTGGAATCCGCCGCAACTCCACGGCAAGCGATCGGCGCGTACCCACGTCCGAATTCGTGAGTCCAGCGATCTAGGTCTGCTGCTCCTCATCGAGCGCAACCCCGAACTCAGTCCAACTCACCCGAAGAGCGGCCAGCCACCGGCTGAGCGACTCGAAGCTTGGATTTCGTTCACCGCGTTCGACGCCTCCGATGTAGTTCCGGTGGAGCTCGGCGGAAAACCCGAGTGTTTCCTGGGAAAGCTGTTGTCGCTCTCGAAAAGCGCGCAGTACAGCGCCGAGTGCCCTGCGATGGTTCCGGTCGGATTGCACCCGACACGGATCGCATCTTGCCCAGTATGAAGTCCACACACTATGAGTGTGATCCACCGACAGACGTCCGTGAACCCGAGCCGCAGGATCGCAAGCGATTTCGAGACGCCGGCTGAGCGACCCTTCCAACCACCTGCGAATCAAACGGCAATTCAGTTGAACGAACGTGTTTCGATATGAGCCCTCCCGGCCGCACTCCTCGGCCTTGGCCGGACGTACCGAGGCTACTCAGGAAACGACGGGACTTCCTTGAGCTCGGGGATCGCAACTTGGCGACCTCCGTGACGGCGTTCTTGGCTTGGAAAGCCTACCTGATTGTGGCGCGGGGCAGTGTCAACGGCCCCGAGAAGGTGCAGTGCGGGCGCCTCGCGACCTTGATGCTGGGCAAGTTCGACGAGCTATGGCCCACTGCGGCAGCATTCGCCAAAGCGCTCAAGCCGCTGACCGTAGCGTCCGCCGTTGAACTCACTGACTGGTACGCGGACCCATCACTCCCAGCAAAGACAATTGACAAGCGCGTGCGGTGGGCGAAACGGTCAATCGCGAGCGTGAACGCCGCTGTGGAGAGGCAGGCTCGCGGCGACGCTCTGGCGGAGGAGCTGGCGGACCACGCGTATGCGATTCGGAGCGCTGTACTGGCGCACGGGGCGATTCACTCGACTGGAAACCGATTTCAAGTGATCGTCCCCCTTTTCGAGGAATTCACGAGTCGCATTGCATGTGCCGGCTATGCAGACCGTGCGGAAATATCCCTGCAGGATGCATTCGAGGAGTGTCGTGTCGTCACCTAGGCGCAAGTCAGTGGGCCGCTTCACCCTTGAGAGCATTCTCGGTCGTGGCGCCCAGGGCGAAGTATGGCGGGCGAAATCCGATGATGGCGATTTCGTCGCACTCAAGTTGTTCCCGCTTGGATTCGACGAAGATCGCGTCAACGACTTGCGGCGCCGTGTCAGTCGGGAGGTGACCGCATTGAAAGGCGTGGAGAATGCGGCGATTGTCAAAGCACTGGAGATGGGAGAGGACGGCGACCAGCTGTTTGTCGCGTACGAATTGATCGACGGCGAGGATCTTCATGTAGCGCTTCGCGCACCCATGCCTCCGAGCACGGCCGATTGCTTGTCCCTGCTCAAGGGACTTGCTCCTGGGCTCGACGCGATCCATTCAGCAGGCCTGCTCCATCGCGATCTGAAACCGAGCAACATCGTTCTGCGGGGAAGAAGCTGGTCCGCGCCGGTGATTGTAGACTTCGGCTATGTGAAGCAGGTGGCGGCGTCCAGACTGACGATGACGGGATTTGCCGTCGGAACATCTGGATACTTGGCTCCCGAGGTATCAGCAGATCCCAAGAACTGCTCGGTCGCTTCAGATCAGTGGAGTCTCGCGCAGGTGATCACGGAAGTACTGACAGTTGCCTTGGCCATGAATCTGACGGACTTCACCACGTCCGAAGAGATGCGGACGGCATGTGAGGACGATGCTCCGAATGCCTCTGCGATCCTCGCAACCGCTGGTCATAGCCAGCCCACTCAACGGTTCTCAAGCGTGGTAGCGTTTGCGGATGCGTTCCGGGCCGCCCTCATCCGCGACGAACTGATCGAGTTGTCCAGCGAACCTGCGACCTCCGTGTCGGACTGGAGCGAGGAGGAGTCGCTGGTCGCGTATTTCTCGCGACTCGGCTGTCAAATTGCCGCCGACAAGAGGCCCAGTGGATCATTGTGGATCATCGGTGACTTCGAGACGTTGAACGCCGCCGCTAATCAGCTCGCGCCACGTGGCGTTGCGCTTCGGTTTGCCTCGGGCGGAGGGCGCGCCACGAAGTACACATCTGGCTGGTGGACACAGTCGGCCAAGTAGCGCACCGAGAGAGTGGACCGACAGTCGAGCATTTACCCGTACGGCTACCCCAACGCTCACCATAAGCCGTCGCGCAAGGCTGCTAACACGATAGCCATATCGAGGTTCCTCGAATTTATCCGCGAGCCTGTGATCGCCGCCAACGCTCTCGACGCAGGACGCCGAGCCCCTACCGCTCATCCTGCTAGACAGCACTGCCCGGCGTCTGCTCGCGCAGCACCAGTACTTCTAGCACGCGAGGGCGCACGGCCGGAGGAACTCCTCGATCTCGACTAGCGTCGGCACCGGCACTGGATCGCGACAACGTGTCAAACGGTGAGTATGGACAGAAGGTCGACGTCGTGCGCGCATTTGTAAGTCGCGAGTTTGATCACGAAGCCTTGCATGCCCTCGCCGTCGCGCTCGGAGCAAGCGTGGCGTACTGGGAGATCGAGTTTCCCGAGGATGAGGCCGACGTCGTCGACCCAGACTTCGACGACATCGAGTACGCCTGATCACAATACAAGTCGGCGATCGCGGCATCATGGACAAGTTCATCCACCCACGCGGCCCCGTCTGCCACCCGCTTTTTCAGGGCAGAGGGCGCCGACCTACCGCATAGCGCCTGGACGCGGTGTGTAGCAGCTGCAGCTCGCACCACCCTCTGCTGAGGCCGTCATGATTCGCAGTTGTTCCATCGGCGAGGTGTAAGGTTTCGGTGCGCCCGGTAGCTATAAGATGAACGCGCTTGCGTTCCGATTGTCCATAATACGACCTACATAGTTGGACGGCTTACACTCCGGAAGCCGGCAGTACGGGCGCTACACGATTGTGTACGTCGGTGCAGGCCGCTACCGGGAGTTGTACGACGTATTTGCGTGTCAACGCTTGGAGTGAACGCACACTTCAGCCGACTGACGACGTCGCTCCGTACCTCCACGCCACTGCAGCGAGAAAAACACTCTCGAGCTGCTGGGCGGACGCACGTCCTTCATCCTCTCGGCGGGAGAAAACCTCTGAGGGGGGCAGTTCCAAGAGGGGGGAGTGTTGTTCTCCTTCCGGATTGACCAGCGGTCCTAGACTGCTCCGGATTGCTTAAGTACGTCAGTTCGTAGTTCAGTTTGCGAACTGAGTACAGCAGTAGGTAGTTCAGTATGCGAACTGCAAGAAGAAGTGAAGAAAACGACTCAAACGACCCGATGGCCGCCAACCTCATGCAGTGAACCGCACCAGTTGACCATGAAGGCGCCGCTGCTAGGCGGGCGATATGCGAGCGTGTACGCCGGGCTGGACAGCGCTTCAGGTTCCATCGATTCGGCAGACGAGGTGGCCCTGCTCCTGGGCACGTCACCGGAGCATTGTCGGCACCGCGTGGCAGTGCTCGATCAGCTGGGCCTCGTTACAGCGGTTGGTGTAACCCGTCAGTTGAGTCGGTGGAGTGTAACGAACCCTCCGGAGCGTGCCGCGCGAAGACATCGCGGTGGACCGCCAGCGACCCGCCGTCGTACCTAAATCCGGCAATACCATCACGATATGGTACAGCGTCAACACCTTCTTGTACCCGTACCCATCACTCCACTCGTACGTCGACCCCGACCGCACGATGTGCATCATGCTGAAGCCCTGCATCACCAACTCGGTGGGCGCGGGGTAATGCTTGCCGCGAATCGCGGGCAGCCCATGGGCTTTGAATTTCGCGCGTTGCTCGTCTGAGATGAGTGTTCGGGCCAGCAGCCAGCGGTAGATGTTGAATTGCCACACGTGATCGTCCTGCAGGTGCTTCGAGAATGTGCCGTCCTTCGTGCCTTTGACGGTCATCTCGGCCTTCTTGTCGGCCATGCTCTTCTGGTCGACGTATTGGCGCCGGTAGGGGTTATACGCGTCGGCGGTGCCGTTGATCGTCACCTCGAGACACCGCGTACTGTCCCATTCCCCATGAACTCCTGTACCGTTTGCCCGTCCTCGAGCACACGCGCTGCGAACACCGGTGCGGGGTGGTCGGGATACTGGAGCGTCGCGCTCATCTTGAGCTCTTGAATCCAGCCGAACTTGTCGATGAACCCGGCCGCGTCTTCGCAGAGACGGTGGGCCAGCGTGCCTCGGAACGGCCAGAACTTCTTCTGCGGCAGCTCGTAGTACGGCTCGAAGCGCTCCAGCACCGTCTGCCGCATGCAGTTCGTGCCGGCGATCATCGAGGCGCTGATGTAATCGGTCTTGTGGTAATTGTCCTGGTCCGCTTGCCACAGCGCGCCAAGTAGAGGAGCGGTGACACAGGGGTGTTTGCAGCCCTCGAGACAGTACTCGATCTTGTTCTGCCGGCCGGGGCTCTCACCGCCAGGCGGGCAGACGAATCCAGCGAGAGGCATTAGAGCATCTCCTTGATCAGTACTGCCCAGCGGGGTCCAAGGCGACGCTTCAGCCGGCGGCGCGCGCGCAGCAGCCACTGGTTCACCGTCCCCTCGGCCGTCTTCACCGGTATGCCCCGCACGATCGCGAGCTGCTTCGCGATCACGATCTGCGGCACCTGCTGGAAGTAGTGCCGTGTGATCAGGTCGAGATCCTTGGCGCTCAGCGTGTGCGCCAGCTCAGCACCGAGCTCCTGCAGCATCGTCTCGGCGAACTGGTGCTCCTGGGGTAGATGCGAGGTCAGAGAACAACCGTCGGCACGATTCGAGATGAACGCCGTTTCAGCTCACGTCATCGCGGGCGGCAACGACCTGGAGATCGTCAAAGGAATCTAGCCCCGAAAACCAATTCACTTTGCGTTTTGATCCCTCCTCCTACGACCTACATCGGAGGGGTCGCGATCCCCTCAACGTCACTGTCGAAGGGAGCACGCTATGGAAAACAATGATCAGGATCGTCGCGCAGAACTTCTCGCGCATCCGTTCTACTGCAACGACATCCGGGCCGCGCGGGGTCGCCCGAAGCGCTCCATGATCCAGATCGATGACGGCGGCTGCTTTGTGTGGCAAGGCTGCTTGACGTCAAAGAAGTACCCTTGTCGTGGCCCGCTTGTGCACCGGCTCGCGTGGGCAGCGTTCTTTGGCCCGATTCCTCACGAGTACGAAATTCACCACATCTGCAGGAACAAGCAGTGTATCAACATTGATCACCTACAGTGTCTGAGTATCCGGGAGCATCGGTTGCTCGGGCACCGACCGCTGAAGCTTGACGCGGAGAAGGTTTTGGCGATCCTTTCGCTGATCGTGGAAGGCGTTCCACGTCGGGAGATTGCAGCGCGCTTCGGAATAGCCCGGCATTATGTCACCGACCTGAAAAACGGCCGAGCGTGGAAGTCGTTGGTTCAAGGCTTCTGGAAGCGTCAAGAATCGCAGGACGTCTCCGACATACCGAGCGCGCAAGACATGCGACGCGCCGCATAGCGCCGATTCATTGGTGCGCCTCTCCCCCTGAAGCATCGCTGCTTTTGGATGGCATTTCGGAGTAGGCACGACTAGGATGATGAATCTAACACATTGCCACATAGGGCGTTACGCCGTGTGGTAGTCTGGAAGGGGATGTGCTTCACATCGTGAATTGTCCTATCCCATTAGGCCGCTGGCCCACCCCTCCGGCAGCGAGGGGCGCCACCGCGCACGAGCGCACTTGGATGCTCACTGCAGGTTCTGACACCTGTGCCACGCGGCCTCGAATTCCTTCCTTGACTGGGATGGGAGATCGGCGCTATGCACGTCCATCTCCCGAACGAGCGTAAAGCTGGCGCAGGCGTCGTTACTGATCGTATGATGCGGGGGACAGGCAATCCCTCGTAACATCCCTCGCCCGACGCCCCCAGCGTGTCATCAGACGCCATCCCCGCTCCGGGGCAGATCGTTCGTGTCCGTACTCGGCGCCACCTAGTCGAGGCCGTCACCCCGCCTGGACCAGGCGGTCGAGACACTCTGGTCGCCCTTAGTTGCATCGACGACGACGCCTCGGGTGAGTCGCTTCGCGTGCTGTGGGAGAAGGAAGTCGACGCTGAGGTCCTCAGGGACGAGGGCTGGACCCGCATCGGCGATCGCGGATTCGATGCCCCAGGCCTGTTCAGCGCGTACCTGAACACGCTCCGCTGGAACACCGTCACAGCAACCGATCCCACGCTCTTCCAGGCACCGTTCCGCGCTGGCATTGAGGTGATGGCGTACCAGCTCGAGCCGCTACGAAAAGCTCTTCTTTTGCCGCGCGTCAATCTGTTCATCGCCGACGACGTCGGGCTTGGCAAGACAATCGAAGCAGGGCTCATTGTGCGCGAGTTGATGCTGCGCCAGCGCGTGCAGCGCATCGTCGTCGCAGCACCTCCAGCAGTCGTACAGCAGTGGCGCGAAGAACTCGAAGAGCGATTCGGGCTCACTTTTGTCATCTACGATCGTGAGTACGTTCGCCAGAAGCGAGTCGAGCGCGGACACGGCGTGAACCCGTGGACGACCCACAGCCGTTTCATCATCTCACATGCCCTCCTGCGCGATCCCGCGTATGCGATCGGCCTTCAGGACTGGCTTGGGACCTCGGCACCGGGCTCTCTGCTCATCCTCGACGAAGCACATCACGCGGCGCCGGCGAGCGGGGCGCGATATGCGATCGATTCGCGGTTCACCAAGACGATTCGCGAACTCGCGAACCGATTCGAACACCGCTTGTTCCTTTCTGCCACACCGCACAACGGACACTCGAACAGTTTCGCATCGCTCCTCGAGCTCCTCGATCCACAGCGGTTCACACGCGGTGTCGAGGTCAAGAGCGCGAAGGAGCTCGACGCCGTCATGGTGCGGCGGCTGAAAGAGGACCTCCGTCGCATGCAGGGCGGGTTCGCGGTCCGAAAGGTTCCTGCGATCCGGATCAGCGGCCTTCCGCTGGATGCGCCCGAGCTCACGCTCGCGACCCTGATGAGCGAGCTCCGCGACGTCCGTACGCAGCGTTTGGCTGCCTCGCAGCACGCAGCAAGGTCGGCGGGCCGTCTCACAATTATCGGGCTTCAAAAGCGACTGTGGTCAAGTATTGACGCCTTCGCGCGAACCCTGGCGGTCCATGAGCGCACACTTGAGCGCTTGCGCGCACAGGAAACGCGGGAGTCCATCGTTGCCGAGCAGACGCTCGACTTGCTGCGGCAGGCTCCGGGGGTCGACGACGAAGATGCTGAGGCGTCAGAAGACGCGAACGACGCACTTCACGATGCAGCGATGGAGCGAGCGACTGCGGCAGCTGCGGGCGGGTCGACCGAGTTTTTCGAGCGTGAGCTCGCGATCGTCAAACAGATGCGAACGATCGCGGAGGAGCATCGACACTCCGCCGACGCCCGTGTGGAGCGCCTGGTCGATTGGATTCGCGAGAATCTCTGTCCGGGTTTGAGAACGGATGGCGCGCCCTCCGAATCTGCAGCATGGCTCCCTCGTCGCGTCATCATCTTCACCGAATACGCAGACACCAAGCGGTACCTCGAGGAGCAGCTCCGTTCCGCGATTTCGGGAAGTGACCGAGAAGACGAAAGAATCGCTGTTTATCATGGCGGAATGGGCGAAGAAGCGCGCGAAGAGGTGAAACGAGCGTTCAATGAGGATCCGACGCAGCATCCGCTTCGCATCCTCATTGCGACCGATGCCGCGCGCGAGGGATTGAACCTGCAGCAGCACTGCGCCGATCTCTTCCACTTCGATCTTCCGTGGAACCCAGCCCGGCTCGAGCAACGCAACGGCCGTATCGATCGCAAAGGCCAGCGCGCGCCAGAGGTCCGCTGCCACTACTTCGTCCTGGAGCAGAGGCCGGAGGACCGCGTGCTTGACACCTTGGTTCGCAAGACGGAGACGATTCGTCAGCAGCTCGGTAGTCTCGCGCCAGTTCTGCAACGCGACGTTGAAGCGCTGCTCGCTGATGGAATTGCGCGCGATGATGCCGATGCGCTCCGTGCTAGGATTGAATCCGCCGAGCTTGATGCGAAGAAAAAGGCGACCGTCGTGGAACAGCTCGAGGCTGCCCGCGAGCGTGGCCAAGACCTCGAACGGCAGCTCGACCGCCTGCAATCACTAATGGGCAAAGCGAAGGAGTGGCTCAACTTCGATGCCGACCGATTCCGACACGTGCTCGACAAAGCGCTCTCCTTGTCAAGCGCGCCGCCGCTGGCACCCGTCGAACACATGGGGCGAGATGCTTGGCGCGTTTCAATCCCGAGCAATGATGCGGCATGGACTGACACAGCGGACACGCTGCGAAAGCCGAAGGATCGCCGCACCACTCGCGAGGAGTGGCGCAGAACGAGCGCCATCCGACCTGTCGTTTTCGAGGACAACGGTCATCTCGACGGCGAAGCCGTACATCTCCATCTCGAGCACCGGCTAGCGCAACGTCTTCTCGGCCGCTTTACTGCCCAGGGGCTCGTTCACTACGACCTTGCCCGCGCCTGTGTCGGTCACACGCGCGACAGCCAGCCAAGGGTCATTCTCTTGGGGCGCCTTGGCCTGCTCGGACCACGTGCCGGTCGACTGCACGACGAGATCATTGCCGTTGCAGCGCGTTGGCGCCCAGCCGCCGCGCGCACGAATCCACTCGAGCCATACGCTGAAGGAGGAAAGGCGGAAGCGCAGACACTCGCTCTGCTCGACGCCGCGCTACCGGAGGCGGATGCTAACCGAGTTGGGCCGGAGATCGAGCGTCGACTGACTGACACAATCGCTCGCGACGTGGAGGAACTGCGTCCGCACCTTCAGCAGCGAGCGGAAGTCGCGATGACTGCGGCAGAGGCGCTGCTGAGGGAGCGAGCCGAGAAGGAAGCACTCGATCTCGCGACGCTGATTCGCGAACGCACCAATCGCATTCGCGCCGCGCAGAAGCAGGCTCCCCAGTTGGAGCTCGAGTTCGCGGCCGAGGAGTTGAAGCAGTTGCGCGCCGAGCAGAAGCACTGGGAACAGCGCCTTCACAGCCTAGAGCGAGAGCTGCGAGAGGAGCCGGAACGGCTGCGTAAGTCGTACGAGGTGCAGAGCGCACGCGTCGAGCCCGTGGGTCTCGTATATCTCTGGCCAGTGAGTGGCTGACGAATGACCGATCCCGGAATCCGCGCGCACCAGGAGTGGCTCGGTCTCATTCAACCTGTCGGTCTCGTCGTTGTGCCGTCGGCGCTCGTCGCTGCCCAAGTGGAGCTGGACCGCTCGCAGAGCAGCAAGTGGCTTGACTACGACGCGCTGCTCGTGCTCCGCGACAATGAACAGGTCCTGCCGGAATGGCCAACGTTCGCCCGCGCGTTTCTCGAGTGGACGCCTTCACAGCTGGCAGGTGCCGAGGGAGGCCCAACACTCCCGGCCGAATTGAGCGTTGTGCTCCCCGAGCTCGATGCGACGATTCAACCGACCTATGCGGTGCCTGATCCACATCGCGACGGTGAATGGTTGCTGCTGGTGTCCGTGCAGGCCGATGACGTCGCACTCGATCGTTCAGCTTCGGCGCATGGCACCGGATGGAACGCGAGCCCACACGACCGTTTCGAGCGTCTCCTTCGTGAAACGGGAGTGCCGGCGGGTTTGCTCGTCAGCGGGGACGTGATCCGCTTCATCTACGCGCCGCGTGGTGAGTCTTCAGGTTGGCTGAACTTTCCGGTTGAAAGCATGGCGACGCCGAGCGGGCGTCCCATGCTTTCGGCGTTGTATGAGTTGTTGAAGGGATGGCGGCTCAGTCGCGCGTGTCCAGAGGCACGGGGACTACGGCGCCTGCTCGAAGAGTCACGAAAATATCAGAATGAGGTCTCGACACGTCTTTCCGAGCAGGTGCTCGCGTCCCTGTACGAAATGGCCCGTGGGTTTCAGGCCGCCGATGACGCTGCTCCGGGTACTGTCCTGCATGACACGTTGCGCCAAGCGCCCAGTGAGGTGTACGGCGGCCTGCTCACGACCATCATGCGTCTCGTGTTCGTGCTCTACGCCGAGGAGCGCGGAATGCTCCCGCAGGATGCAGTGTGGGTCGAGCACTACGGAGTCGGCTCGCTGCTCGAGCGTCTGCGCGGAGACAGGTCGCGGTATCCGGACACCATGGATCAGCGGTACGGCGCGTGGCCTCGGCTACTGTCGTTGTTCCGCATTCTGCATGACGGCGCGAACCATGACTCGATGGTGATCCCATCACGCGCCGGCGAGCTGTTCGATCCCGATCGGTATCCATTCCTCGAAGGGCGTCCGTTCGGTACGCACCGTGTGATGGGCGAGCGGTTGACAAACCTCCCGCGTGTTTCCGACGGTACGATGCTCCGTGTGCTGGAACGTCTGCTGATGCTTGACGAGGAGCGCCTATCCTACCGCGCGCTTGACGTAGAGCAGATTGGTTCCGTCTACGAAGCCATGATGGGTTTCGAAGCGTTGGCTGCGCGAGGAGCATCCATCGCCGTGAGGCCGAAGACGAAGAAGGCGGGAAGCCCGAGTCATTCGATAGTCGATCTCGACCGGCTGCTCGCGCAGCCTGCCGCCGACCGCATCAAGTGGCTCAAGGAGGACGCAGATTGTGAGCTGCCACCCGCCGATGCAGCGGCCCTGAACGCGGCAACGAGCATCGATGCTTTGCTCGCGGCACTCGGCAAACGCATCTCCCCATTCACGCCGCAGCCGATTCGGCAGGGTGGTTTGGTTTTATCGCCAACGGAGGAACGGCGTCGTTCCGGCTCACACTACACGCCACGCGAACTTACCGAGCCGATTGTCGCGACAACGCTGCGGCCAGTGTTGGAAGCGTTCGGTGAGACGCCCACGCCCGAGCAGCTACTCGAATTGCGCATCTGCGATCCTGCGATGGGATCAGGAGCATTTTTGGTTGGCGCCTGTCGCTATCTCGGCGACAAGCTCGTGGAGTCATGGCAGCGTACGAATACAATGCCGGCCATCCCGCCGGACGAGGATCCACAGCTCTATGCGCGACGGATTGTTGCGCAACGCTGCCTCTACGGTGTGGATCGCAATCCATTTGCAGTGCAGCTTGCGAAACTGTCGCTCTGGCTTGTGACGCTGGCGCGAGAGCACCCATTCACCTTCTTGGATCATGCACTGCGGGGAGGCGACTCGCTGGTTGGGCTGAGTGCGAAACAGATCGCTGCATTTCATTGGAGTACGAAAGCACAGATCAGTCTATGGGGACCGACGGTCGCGACGCTCGTAGGCGCCGCCGTGAAACGGCGTTCGCAGATCGAATCGCTGGCAGGAACAGACGACACGGCGCTGAAGCTGCGCCTGTTAGGTGAATCAGACGACGCACTTCAGTTCGTCCGGCTGGTCGGCGACGCTGTTATTGCAGCATACTTTTCGGAGGAAAAAGAGAAGAAACGGGAGCAGTTGCGGCAACAGTACGAGCAGAGCGCGCAGGATTCCGTTGGAAAGGAACTGAATGGGGGGTCGTTGGAGGCGATCTCGGAGCGGTTACGCAATGCCGATCAACCCATCACGCCGTTTCATTGGGATGTGGAATTCGCCGAAGTGTTCGGGCGCCCCAATCCCGGATTCGATGCGATCGTGGGAAACCCGCCATTCCTCGGCGGGAAGCGAATCAGCACAGCGAATGGAGGGCCATACAGGGACTGGCTGTCCACCATTCATGAAGGTGCCAGCGGCAACACGGACTTGGTTGCGCACTTCTTCCGGCGGGCATTTTCGTTGCTCAATCGTGGCGGCACTTTCGGGCTGATCGCAACGAACACGATCGCTCAGGGTGACACGCGCGTCGGTGGACTGGCATGGTTGTGCGAACATGGGTGTACGGTCTACGAAGCACGCAAGCGGCTCGCATGGCCGGGACATGCTGCCGTAGTTGTGAGTGTTGTTTACGGTTCGAAGAGCGCGCTGCGGGGCCCGTTCCGGCTTAACGGGAAATTGGTCGATCGAATCTCCGCCTTCTTGTTTCACGCCGGTGGAAATGTCAGCCCCCAACGTTTGGTCGAGAACGCAGGAAAGAGCTTCAACGGCTCGTTCTTCAATGGTGTGGGATTCACCTTCGACGACGCCAATCCGGATGCGACGCCGATTTCCGATATCGAGCGACTGTGTGCGCTGAATCCAAGAAACAGGGAAGTGATCGTGCCGTTCATCGGTGGAGAGGAACTGAATGAGAGTCCGCGACAGATGTATCACCGCTACGTCATCAACTTCGCGGATATGGAGGAAAGCGAAGCGCGAATGTGGCCAGAATTATTGGCCATCGTCGAAGCGAAAGTTCGACCGCATCGGATGGAGGTAAAGCGCGAGTCTCATCGACAAAGATGGTGGCAGTTCGGCGAGAAGCGCCTGGAGTTGTACTCCGCTCTCCGGAGGATGGAGAGAGTTCTTGTGAACTCGCAGGTCAGCACCCACTTCGCGTTTGCGTTTCAGCCAACGGATCGAATCTTCTCACACGCGCTCAACGTTCTCTTGTTCGATAAGAGCGCCGGTTTTGCCGTTCTCCAATCGCGCGCCCACGAGATATGGGCTCGTTTTCTCGGCTCTTCCATGAAGGACGACCTTCGCTACACACCATCAGAATGTTTCGAAACATTTCCGTTCCCGGTCGATTGGGAGTTCTCGAAGGAACTTGACCGCGCGGGTATCGAATACTACGACTATCGCGCCCGATTCATGTCCACGAATCATCAGGGCCTGACCGCTACATACAACCGTTTCCATGACCGCGACGAACAGGACCCAGGCATTCGCCGTCTCAGGGAAGTCCACGACGAAATGGATCGGGCTGTCCTCACGGCTTATGGTTGGACCGACCTACAACCTACCTGCGAGTTTCTGCTTGACTACGACGACGACGAAGAAGACACGAATAGTCGGCGTCGCAAGCCGTGGCGCTACCGTTGGCCCGACGAAATTCGTGACGAAGTCCTCGCACGTCTCATGGAGCTGAATCGCCAGCGCTCGACACAGCCTCCTGCACGGCAGCAATCGCTGTTTTGAACAACCGCATGCTCCGGACTGACCGCATCCTCTGACTCCTTATTACTAACTTTCGCTCGTGCGTCAAGTCAGCCGACGGAACGGCAAGACTTCCAAGTCCGACAGCAATCCAGGACAACATGAACATCAACCCTAGTCTTCGAAGTCTGATGACCGATTGCTTGAGCCTCGCCGGCGCAATCACGAGACCATGACGCAGACTTCTGTCGAAGTACGTGACGATGTGGTACGTGCTCTCAGGCTCGATCTCGTGGGCCCGATGGCGAATCTCGAGTCGGATGCCAAGTACGCGAGTGAACGCCTGCCGATGAGTCCCTCGCGTTGGTATCTCACAGGATTCCTTGTGCCGTCGAACGCACCCGACGAGCAACGCTCCGACGAAGCGAGTCAGGAAGAGATGGATCTCGCTGGCGATTCGGATATCGACGGGGATGAGGACGTCGCGCCCGAGAAGGGCGCCGCGAAACGCCTGATCTTCCCAGCGTCGATCGGATTGAGCGTACTGATTCCGGAGGGCACCGATGGACTCGATGCCGTCATTACATGGGGAGACTACGTCCCTGAGCCCAAGGCGTCTGCCGCGACTGAGGGTGGAGAAGTCGACGCCGCAGTAGGTGCCGTACCCATACCACGAGACCAAGTCTGGGTTCGCACGCCGCGCTCCCAGTCCGTTCGTGTTCCAATCAGCGCGCCGGGATCAAAGTCGAAAGCAGTTGATGTGCCCGGCTCCGGTGGAATCAAGCTCTATTCGAGTGCACGCAACACAGGCGGTGGCGCAACCGGCCTGAAGAAGGGCACACAGTCAGTTGCCGTCTTCCTGGTAAACGAGCGCACACCAGAGCCGACCGACGAAAAGGACCGAGCGTTCATCTTTCAGGCAAAGCTCGAGCTCACATGCAACGACGGCTTCGTGCCGCGTCCTGATCCGCGTCGTGGATCCGAGGATGACTGGGACGACAAGGTCGCCGATGTGCAGTACGCCGATGTCTTCGAGTATGCGACCGGCCACGGTGTGTCCGCTGACTGGTCTGTAGGAGCCAAGACATGTACGCGCGCATGGACCACGTGGACGCCCTGCGCAAACGTGCCGTTTGTCGAGCCGGCAGACATGCCCGAAGCGATGCTTGAAATGCAGCGGCTGGCGACCGTTAGTGGTGACGAGCTGACTGCCGGACTCACGCCGTTGGTGCAGGGATACAGCAAGTGGATCGAACTGCAGCGGTCACACCTGCCAGAAGACGAGAAGCGCAAGGCAACCGCGACTAACCTGCTGTCTCGTGCGACGACGGCGCGTGATCGGATGCAGCGCGGCATTTCACTCCTCGACGACGACACCATTCGTCGTGCTTTTCAACTCGCGAATCTCGCGATGGACGAGGCATCGCGCCGTCGAGTTGCGCAACGCTCGGGCCAGGCTCCTGGCGACGTTAAAGCGCCTGCATGGAGACCCTTCCAGCTCGCGTTCGTTCTGCTCAACATGGCTGGCATCGCGAATCCCGCCGACACTGATCGAGAGATTGTCGATCTACTGTTTTTTCCCACAGGTGGCGGCAAAACCGAGGCGTACCTGGGGCTCGCCGCGTTCACCCTGATCCTGCGACGTCTTCGCCAACCGACCGTTGCATCGGCGGGCGTGACGGTGCTCATGCGGTACACATTGCGTCTGCTCACGCTCGATCAGCTAGGGCGAGCGGCATCGCTGATCTGTGCGCTCGAACGGATACGCTGGACGAACACGGATTCTCTCGGGCCGTGGCCATTCGAGATCGGGCTGTGGGTTGGCCGCGCGGCCACGCCAAACAGGATGGGAAAGACTGGCGATCAGGATGAGAGCACGGCGCGGAAGCGTGTACAGGCGTACCAACAGAACAGCAGGCGCAAGCCTGCGCCGATTCCGATTGAGTCGTGTCCGTGGTGCGGCACAGCGTTTACGAGAGACTCGTACGATCTGCGGCCGAATGCGAACCACCCCATCGACCTGCGAATCCTCTGCGTGAACACGTCGTGCGAGTTCTCCGGAGAACGCGCGCTCCCGATCGTCGCAGTGGACGAACCGCTGTATCGCCGTTTGCCCTGCTTCGTGATCGCGACAGTGGACAAGTTCGCGTCACTGCCATTCGAGGCACGCGCAGGTGCGTTGTTCGGACTGGTAGATCGTCACGATCAGAATGGTTTCTATGGGGCGGCCGATCCGGGCGTCGGCAATCCCATTCCTGGCGGTCGTCTTCAGCCGCCGGAGCTGATCATTCAGGACGAGTTGCATCTCATCTCGGGCCCTCTGGGGACCATCGCGGGACTGTACGAGGCAGCGATCGACCGGCTGGCAACTCGCGAGCAGAATGGCGCTATGATCAGGCCGAAGATCGTCGCATCGACAGCGACCGTACGCCGGGCAGAAAAGCAGGTGCGGGCGCTGTTTGCTCGCCGTGGAGTGGAGCTTTTCCCGCCGGCGAGCGCCAATCGCGATGACTCGTTCTTCGCACTGACCGCCCCGACTGATCGACACGCGCCGCGCCAGTACATCGGACTCGCCGCGCCAGGTCGAAGCCTGAAGGTCGTGATGCTTCGTGCGTACATCGCGCTCTTGGGCGCATCATATCGCGCATACAAAGCCAACGGCGCCGATCGATTCGGATCGAATCCAGCAGATCCATATCTCACGCTGCTGGGCTATTTCAGCGCGCTTCGAGAGTTGGGCGGTGCCAGGCGCATCATCGAGGATGAAGTCAACAGCCGGCTCCGCATATACGGCGATCGCAAACGTGTTGGCGAGCAGCAGGGGCTCTTCGAGGATCGCGACATTGAGTATGAAGTGCTCGAGTTGACGTCTCGAAAATCAACCAGTGACGTCGCTCGGGCGAAGCAGCGTCTCGAACATGAATGGCGCCTCGATAACAAGGGAGAGCGCGTTGACGTGGCAATCGCAACAAACATGATCTCCGTCGGCCTCGACATTTCGAGACTCGGCTTGATGGTCGTCGCCGGTCAGCCACGAGGGAGCGCGGAATACATTCAGTCCACTAGCCGGGTCGGTCGCCTTCCGACCAGACCCGGATTGGTGGTGACGCTACTGACGACGAACAAGCCTCGAGATCGCTCACATTACGAGCGCTTCGGATTCTACCACCGCACGTTTTATCGATCGGTAGAAGCAACTAGTGTGACGCCGTTTGCGCCGCGCGCGGTGGATCGCGTGTTGCCTGCGCTGGTAGTTGCACTCGCGCGGCACATGGTCAAGCAGATGACGCCTGCGCGAGCAGCGATCGATATCGACGCTGCGCGTCCGCAGTTAGGGTTCATTCTCGACACGCTTGCAGAGCGCGTTGAGGCCTATGACCACGATCTCGATGCGGCAACTCGCGAAGAGATGCGGTTGAAGCTGCGCGGACTGGCGAGCGAGTTGCTGGACGATTGGAGCAGAATCGCGAAGGAACAGCACGACACTGGGTCTGAATTGAAGTACCAGCAATACGAGCGAGTCGAGCGCGCCCAGCCGCTACTCTGGGATCCGCTCGACCCAAGACTCGCCGAGTTGTCCGCGCCTCGCGGCCGATTCAAGGCGGCGCGTTCGATGCGCGACGTAGAACCCGAAGTACTCCTGCTCAAGCGAGGCTCGCGCGATGGCACGTAAAGGCGTTGGGTCGCTCCGCCGAGGACAAGTGGTATCGTCGTTTGGTCCTGGCGCGACAATCGACCTGCCCGACATCTCCGTAGTGATTGGAGGGTTGGACTGGTGGAAGGGATATGACCAGGAGCGCATACTCGAGCCACGCCTTGAAGAGAAGGTCGCCCAGGCGCTCAAGGTCCCTCGGATCACGCTCTACGCACCTCCCGCTGAGGTGAAGGAACCTCACGGTCCGATGTTCGGCATTCCTGTCGACGAGTTTCCACTGTGGTTCGTTGCCGACGTTGAACAGAAGAAGGGACGCGCGCGCACGAGGCCACTTCTTCATCAGAGAAGTCTGGTTAAAGGCGAGTACGAACATGAGCGAAAGAAGTATCCCGTCACCCCCGTTCGTTTCGTCCAGGCGTGCAGCAACGGGCATATCGCCGACATCGAATGGTACGAGTTCACCCATTCGGGCCGTACTTCCTGTCACCGTCCGTTGTGGATCGATGAGTATGGCACCAGCGGCGATCTGACCGACGCGCTTGTTCGATGCGAGTGCGGCGAGCAGCGCGCGCTTGCTCAGGCGACTCGCCGGGATGTGTTGGGGCAGTGCAAGGGTCAGCGGCCTTGGCTTCCGAAGGGTGAGTTGTGCGGCGGTGTAGGTGGGAAGCCGGAGATGATGCGGTTGCTGATCCGCACGGCGAGTAACGCGTACTTCCCGCAGAAACTGTCTGTGCTCTCGTTGCCGGAGGCGGGCGACAAGATCCGCGCTGCCGTCCGAGGACTCTGGTCGATGCTGAAGGATGCGGACTCCGTCGAGAAGCTGGCGGCCTTCCGATCGATGCTGAGCGCGGTGCGAGATGGGCTTCAAGGCATCGATGATGCGACCGCGTTCGGGTACATCGTGGCCGAGCGCGAAGGCAGGACCCCGGTGCGACGGCCCATCAAGGTGGACGAGTTCGAGGCACTCACGCAGGCCGCAGAGAGCCTCGGAGAGGATCGTCCCGACGGTGACTTCTATGCGCGCCGTCTTGCTTTGCCCAATCCGCAGGTGGGTGTGCTTGCCCCTATCGAACGTGTCGTGCTCGTTCATCGGCTGCGCGAAGTCACCGCGCAACTCGGCTTCACACGCTTCGAATCGGTTGTCCCCGATGTCCAGGGTGAGCTCGATCTTAACGTTCGACGAGCGGCCTTGGCGATGGAGCCGACGTGGATGCCTGCTGTCGAGACGCGAGGAGAAGGGGTATTCATTTCCTTCAAGAAGTCGGCACTCGAAGAGTGGCGCGCGCGGCCTGAGGTGCGTGCGCGTGACGACGCCTTCAAACGCGCGTTCGATGCGCAACGAGGTCCGGCAGAGCGTCCAGACGCCACCTACGTCATGCTGCATTCTCTGGCGCACCTGCTGATTACCGCCGTCGCGCTGGACTGTGGCTACAACACCGCCTCGATTCGAGAACGCATTTACGTCGGCGCGGACGGCTGCGGCATTCTTCTCTACACGGGGACATCGGACGCCGAGGGCACACTGGGCGGTCTCGTGCAATCGGGCAGGAAGATCGGACGGTACCTGCGCCTTGCACTCGACCTTGGGCGCCTGTGCGCGAATGATCCGGTCTGTGCGCAGCGGCCACCGGACTCACAGCATGACGACCGGAATTCGTTGGGCGCGGCATGTCACGGCTGCCTTTTGATCAGCGAGACATGCTGCGAACGGCGCAATGAGTACTTGGATCGCTCGCTTGTTGTCGCGACGGTTCAGAACCTTGGCTGCGAGTTCTTCGTCGAGCCGGCATGAACGTCGTGCTGCCGGGGGTTGCACCTGTGCAACTCGAGAGGATCGCGGATGCCTTGGATCGTCCCGCATTTGCTGGCGACGTTGAAGTGCTCCTTCGCGAGCTAGATGTTAGTGACCCTTCGTCGGTCGCGCGGGAGTTGCGCGCACATCTCGCGCAGTCGACTGCAGCGAGCCTGTCTGACGTTCTGAGAGCTGTGGCAGCGGAGCGACGCGCGGCAACGCAAGCCGCAGACCGCCGGCTTGAACTTGTTTGGACGGGGCCAGAGCGAGATGGAACGGCGACGCGCGACACTGCGGTCGTCGTTCGCGAGCTGTTTCAGTCAGCCGAGCATGACGTGCTGGTGGCCGGCTATGCCCTATACAATGCTCGGTCCATACTTGAACCGCTTGCACAGCGTATGCTCGCGCGCGCAGCGCTTCGAGTGCGCCTCATTCTGAACATCGCACGTGATGAGGCCGCGCTCAGCGATGAGGACTCACTCCGCGAGTTCGCGCGCAAGTTCAGGAAGCATCATTGGCCGTCGTCTCCGTATCCTACCTTGTACTACGACCGAAGAGCATTCGACAGGAGGCCGGAATGTCGCGCAGTAATGCACGCGAAGTGCGTCCTCGTGGATGCGAAGCGGAGCTTTCTCACGTCCGCGAATCTGACTGAGGCTGCACAGACACGAAACATAGAGCTTGGAGTCGTAATCAACGACGCTGCGTGGTGCAGGGGGGTGAAGGAGCAGTTTGACGATCTTATCGCGCGCGGAGCCCTCTCCGAGCTGCGCTCTTAAGGCCAAGACGCGGGAGCCTTCGCGAGTGAGGTAAGCCAGAATGCGACGCGAGAACAACGAAAGACTGGTGTGTAGTGCTTGTGCAAGCGTGTATGAAATGCGTAGGATCGACCTCAAAGACGCAAGGACGTTGGGGCAGCCGTGGCACTGTCCCAAGGGTCATCCGCAATTTCCCCCTACGGTGGCGGCGTTGAAGGTCGCGACACAACTGCTAGTGAAGGAAACCAAAAGAGCCGAAGCAGCGGCGACAGAAGTAGGGAAGCTAAGACGCAGGCTGGCCGGCCTGCTGCGTCTTCCAAAGAAGGAGCGCGAGAAAGCCAAAGCGATCGCGGTGAGAGACCGACAAGTTGTCGCACTGCAGGCGAAAGCAAAAACCGCCGCCGGCGAGATACGGCTACTCCGCGAAGCAGCCCGGCTGACAAGCCGTGAGCTGCGAGCTCGTGAGTCAGAGCTGCGGACGCACGCACGAGATCGGGCGACCTTCTTGGCCAACAAGGAAGCGAGTGTAGCGAAAGCCGAGAAGGCTGCCCAAATCAAGGGATTTCAAACTGGTCTCGCACTTCTGTTTGATGACCTGCTACTTCGCGATTGTCCCTTTCATTCCTGCAAGGTGAGTGTCGCGTCCCTGAGTGAACTGCTAGATCATGTCCGAAGTCAGCATCTCAGGCCGTGAGACATAGAGAGTCTCATCATTCCCTTCCTCGCACGGTCCATGCTGCTTTGCGCTTTGATGGAGAAGTGGGCGACGGCGTCGAATACCGCCGACGCGGGCGTCCAGGTCACAAGCCTACATTGATCCGGCGTGCAGCGCGTCCGTCGCGCGTTCTGGCATCAAACAACAGGCCGATGCAGCGTGGTGCAGGGGAGGAAGGAGCGGTTTGAGTCGGGACAGGCCAGAGCTATGTCGCCAAAGCGCTGACGCTGCTCGCCGTGCAGCGCTGGTATAGGGCGTCTACCGCGAAGCGCATCAACTGATCGAGGACAATGTCGAAGCGCGCGAACTCGGGAAGCTCCGCGCGTACGGCAGTCAACTGAAGGCGATCGATCTCCTGCTCATTGATGATCTGTGTTTGCGCAAACTCCCGGCCCCCGGCGGCGACGAGCTCGGGGAAGTCTTGACGGAGTCGACATGAAAGAGCGTCGACGATCGTCACATCGAAGGGCCGGTCGATGATTGGGCGAGCCTCCTCGGTGATACCTTCGTCGTCATGCAGCTACTCGACCGGCCAATGCACCACGGCACTTGCTGAGGTTTGACGGCAGGAGCTGGCGCCTGCGGGAAGCGGCTGCGCGAGTTGCCAAGTGTCCATCGAACGGGTAGCGTCCCTCCGTTCCGCCACATCTGCAGGTGGGGGAATTTGACCCGGCCACGGGGGGGAGGAGTTCGCAGTGGCCACCGGGGTGACCAAAAGTGATTGGAATAGGTCGGTTTTCTCGGGGAAGGATGCGATCACAACCGCCTTCAGCGAGGACATGGGGCAGATACTCGCCGAGATGAACGAAGAAGCGCAACCGAGGACGACCTATCGTTTCTACATGTAGCCGTCAGCAGAACTGCTGCCGTTCCATTGAGTTGTGTCGTGAGGGCGCAGTGTTCCTGATGCGTAAGCCGGCGCGCTTAGGTGGGGCGCGAAGCGCCAAGGAAGGATCCGCACGCCCATTCTGCCACCACCCCCGTTCTCGGATGGGTTGAACGTGCATTTCTGCTACGCAGGTGCCGAACGGCTACTCGGAATCAAGCCGTCGTATGACGAGGTGAGGATTCGGCTCGAGGGTTCCAGCGTGCTGGAAGTGCTGGACCTTGTTGGTCGGATGGACGCAATGCTCTATGCCGGCGCGCAGGGCGACCGCGAAACTCAAAGGCGCATCGCGTTCGGACTGTTCGGTGACACTGCCCAAGTGATTCTTCGGAGAATCATGATCCGACAGGAGAGAGACCATCGCGATGGTCACTCGCCCACGGAGTATCTGCTGTTTACGCAGGCAAGCCTCGCTGCGCTTGTACAGGTCGCCGCAGCCCATCTACCGCTGCAGGGTCATTCGGGAGATCACCGGCCGCGATACCAGCGACTTGGTGAGGCATTGCTGATAATTCATGACCTGATTGACGGCAACGAGCCAAGCAATCCGGCGGGAATGCCTGTTAATACCGAGGAAGGGCTACGCGTGTGGGCCTACTACACGGCCGTAGTTGCTGCGGAGCTGGGGTACGGGCCGTCTGTCCATGCCGTGGCGCGATCGGTCGAACTCTTCCTCAGCCCACATCCCGAGCTTGTCGAAGATGCCAGTTACGTTGATCTCGCATCACTCTTCACGTCGGCGACCGGACTAAGCCAGGACGAGTATGCTCTCGCGCTGTTCGCGTTCTTTGGCTCCGTGCTCCGGGTGACCCCTGACAACGTTGCCAACACCAGCGCTGCAATCACATTCGACGCCCTCCGCGAACCGGAACTGGAACTATCGCCGGAGAAGATTCAGCGGTTTTTTGATCTGGTTGGCGAACCAGCCAATGCATTTTGCGACCGAGTGAAGGCTCACTACCCACTAGCTGCGATCGTACCTGGCGATCGTCTGCCATTGGAACAATCGCCGATGGTTCAGTTTGGAGAGCATGTGGTTTGCCTCTCTGTTCGCCTCTTGGAGAGGAGGCTGACTGATGGGCTGTACCACGTTTTGCTCAACGCTAATCCTTTCGGAGAGAGTGCCGCTCGGCAACGTGTTCAACGGTTCCTTGGCCGCGTGTTCGAAGAGTATGTGGTCGCGAGCGTGCGCAGGATTGCCACCGAGCAACAGCGCAAGCACCGGACGAAGGTCAGGGTTTGGAACGAGAAGGAACTTCAGGCGGCGTGTCCATACGCGAAGGGCAAAACGTCATCGGTTTGCGACGCGGCGCTGCTCGTAGGCAACGACCTGTTCTTGATCGAGGCCAAAGCCAAGATGTTCTCGTTAGCGGTACGGACTGGCGGCGCGCGAGATGCCTTCTTCGAGAAGGTTTCCGAAATTGCGGTTGATGGTGTTCGCCAGATCGAGTCGACACTGCAACTACTCAACGCCGGTGTATTTGACGGGCTGGGTCTAAACTTCCGAAAAGTGAAACGCGTGTTCCCTATCGTTGTGTCTCTGCAGCACATCTCGGTCACTGCGTGGCTTCAAGCCTGGATTGACAGAGAGCTGTGCGTCCGTGGCGTCCTCCAGAATCAGACGGGCCGCCCTGCCGTACAGGCTCCTCTCCTCATGGATGCTGAGGGGCTTGAATACGTGGAACTCTGCGGCGAGGCGGGCGACAAGCTCGCGCGTGTGATTGCAAGTCGATTCAAGACCACAATCGCGGCAGGTCTTTCAGTGTCAAATTGGAGTGCTCAGAACGATCTCGCGAGAAAGCGAGATAGGTCTGCGCGAATTCGCCATCATGCTGCAGTTTACGGTCGTTTGGGTGAAAAACTGCTGGCGCGCGGAAATGAACGAGCAGCTACAGAGGGGTAGAGAAGTGCTAAAATACCCACTTGAAGGCCTGAACTCTTCTCCATCGGTCGGCGACGTGTAGCCTTCCGATCAATGCGGGGACTCTAGCAGCGATGGTTGCTAACGATACGGGTGGCCCGGTGTGCCGTCCGACTGTTGAGAGATCCTAGCTGCGCTGGTCATCGAGGAGGAGTTCGATCCCCTAACGGAGATTGAGGCGATTCCCTAGATAGGGAGGCGACAAGACCCACTTCGGGACTTCAAACGTTTATACTTGAGGTACCGGCCCGAAGCGCACCAACTCTCTCGCCGTTGTCAGACCTCTCGCCTACCTTGAGCCGAGTTCCCTCGGCCCTCCCCGTTACCGAAACATCTATGGCAAAGGCTCGGAAGCCCGCCAAGGGGCGCTCGGAGTCGGCGTATGTCGTCGCACAATTCGCCAATCGGCTCGTACTCGGGCAAGTGGTGCACGAGAGTGCGACTGGGCTCGTGAAACTTCGAGTGGCCGACGGCACGGTTCTCGAGTTGGTTCCCGACGGACGGCTCATGGATGCGGCCAGTCCGGACGTGTTCGCCGAAGTGTCGTTTTCACCGCCTTCGGGCGACGAAACGCAGCGTTTCGACGCGCTTGTGTCCCTCTTCCGCGAAGAGCAGAAGACGGCGGAAGAACGGCGCCTGTGGGCGAAGGCAGTCATCGGTGCAGATCTCCCCGCTGGCAAGGAAGTCGACGAGCTCCTTCGGTATCGATATGAGCAGCTTCGCGCCGAGTGGATGTCAACGCTGCGAAACATTTTGTCGGGCTCCGTCGCCGCCGGAAACGATAGGCTTTTGCTCGCGGCGCTTGAACAGGGTGTGCCCACGGACGTGCGCCGCTTGGCGAGTGACATTGCCGTGGAAACAAGATCGCTTTCTTCCGTTACGCCGCTCTGCGCCGCCGCAATCCACAAAACACAGGCGGCATTTGCTCGTGATGCTGCTCGGGCTTTGGCGCAACTGGCTCCGGAGCGGCTACCGTTGATCGCGCGTGTGGTGCACCGCGATGTCATGGATGCGATCGATCTTGCATCGTCCTCATCACTGCGCGAAGCGAAAGTGCTCGGTCTTGAGCCACCAGGCCCGGAACAGAGTGTCGACAACGCGGTATCGTCGGACGACAGGCAAAGCGCAATTCCTGCGACGTTGCGCGGCGAAGTGTTGATGCACCTCACTCTTGCACTCCCCGTCGTTGATCAGACGCGAATACTCAGCTCGAGCAGCATCGAGCCTGGGCAACAATCGGTTGCCAGCATGCTGCGCGTGGCAATACGCGATTCCTTTCGTGCAATCGTCGAGAAGGAGTCGCCGACTGGTTACGAGCTGTTGCTCCGCACCGCTCTTGCCCAGCTCATCCTCGCGGACTCAAGCGCCGATGTCTCCGATCTCCTCGCGGTAGCCGCGCGATCCCTGGCACGAGACGCGGACGCCGGAACGCTCCGCGACCTCACACTTACGCTGCCGGAGGAGGTGGCCGCTCGACTCGTGCGCGCCGCAATCGTTGGTCTCCGCATGGAGCGACTGACCGCACTTCTCGCCGACATTGCAGAAGGACGACCCTCGTTGGCACGTCTCGTCGCACCGGCCCTGCGCTCGGGACTCAAGGGCGGTGATTGGCAACCGAGCATTCGGCCGACGGTACTTGGATTATTGGCAGCGGACACGGAGTCGCACCAGTTCGTCGCGAGAGAAGTGGTCCGAGAATTTGCCAACGACACATCGCCAGAGACTGAGGCGCTTGCGCGCGCGATCGTCCGAAACGGTGTCGTGATCGAATTGTCGCATGTGAGACAGTCTGGCCGGGCAAGTCTGATCAACGCATTGGTCGACGGATCGCCGCGCTACGCGGCCAGCGTCATCCGAGCACTATTGACGGACCGAGAGCAGGTAACGACATGGGAAGCGCTCAACAACTTGGTGTTTCCCATCGATTGGATCACGACGGACGACGATCTCCGCGCTTCACTCATTGAATGGTTACCAATCGCAGTCGCCCACCGCATCTCTGCATCGTTCAGGGACTCCTACATCGGCATTCTGAGCAGTGACGCACCTGACGCATGGTCACAATGGTCGGTTGCGATTCGCGATGCGGCCATGTCGGTGCTGCGAGACACCAACCCAGCAGTGGCACTCCCCATCCTCGCAGCGGTTGCCTCACGGATGAAGCCTGGCGAGGAAAACCGCGCCAAGCTCGTCGAGAGCCTCGTCGGAGATTTCCTTGCGTGCGATCCCGAGTCCCTCCCACTGGTATCGGCTGTCATACCGAATGAGGAATTGCAATCCGCCCTTCTTCTTCACGGCGTCACGCTGGATCGATTAATTGCCCAGCGACGAGCGGATGATCAAAGCCTGCATGTTGCGGCGGGGGAGCGACTCGCCGCTGACCTGCAGCGTGAGCTGGAGCGCGCGCAGTATGCCCTGAGGCGCGAGGATCAATTGGGGGCCCTGTTCGCTCGCCTGTCCGAGGATGTTGCAGCTCTGCTGCCTCGCTCGAAGACAGAAGATCCCGAAGTTGTGGATTTTGTTGCCGAGTTCAGCCCGTCGACGACGCGCGCGGCAGCTCAGGATGATGAACTGCTCTCGGCACTTCGCCGACTCGGTGGAAGAAGCCGTTCTTCTCAGGCGGCGCTCTCGTTCTTTCGTGAACGTATCGCGACTCTGCTCCAAGTAATGTCGCGCGCGGAGGTCGAAGCGTTCGTCGAGCGGCGGCGTTCTGTGCTCGACCGCCTTCCTCTTTCTGCGATCGCACCCGTTGCCGTCGCTCTGCTTCGATGCGGAGGTGATCCCTCACGCATCTGGGCGCTGCTTGGGGGTGGGCGGGATGCGCGTGGTGCGGTCGATGTTGCGTTGGGCGCCGGAACCGCGCACACGGCTGCTGGGACCGAACTCCTGCGGATCGCGGCCGTGGACATAGGCACGCTCACTGCGGCGGTTGCCTCGCGATCGGCGGAATGGCGCGAACTATCCACGCGGCAGTCGACCGTGAGCGGGAGTATCGTGGACCTCGCACGTCGGCTGGCGCCGACTATCGAAGCCATCGACGGACTGATTCTGAACTATGGGCGCGTACGACACGTCCTCGGCGCTCACGGGCTTGCCCCAATTGAGCCCGTCCTCGGCCAGCGACACGGGCTTAGCCATCTTACACCAGGTGCACACCGAGTCGTTGGGCTGAGCCTCGGTGAGGGGATTTACGAAGTGCAGACACACGGGATGAAGTTGGCGGATAGCGGCGACGTCGTTGTCCCAGCGGCCGTTGCGCGACAAGCAGACGTGGGCGACACCCCGTGAAGGACCGCGCGTGAGAGGTAGGAACTGAACGCAAGCAAGGAACGAATGTGGATCATGAACGTCCTGCAACTCTGCAGTAACCTGGATCGCTGAACCGTCCGCGCATCGTCGTGATGCTTGAGGATCAAAAGTGAACGTCGGCATCGACTTTGGCACCACAAACTCATCGATCGCATTCCAACGCTCACCGAGAAGCGCTCCAGAGTGCGCGTCCGTCGACCAGCACATCAACCTCCCGTTTGACGTGGTGCTTCGCACCGCAGTACTGCTGGATCAATTTGGCAGGCTCATCGACAACGGCGTGGGAGCCGTGGCGGCAGATCCGATGTCTTGGGTGGATCCGAAGACGAAGGTCCCTCGTCGGGTGCTTCAGCATATCAAGCCGTTCTTACGGACCTTTCGGCTGAGGGAGCAATGGCCTGAAGAACGCACGCGCATCGACTTCAACTTTTACGACCACCTTCGGCAGGAGCCAATGGTGGTTACGTACACGGACGTTGTGGAAAGCGGCGACATGGCTTGTTCGCGTGAGGAGTTGATGACAGCGGCGGCCGCCGTCTTCCGCACGCTCTTCAACAAGACGCCATCGGCAGTCATGCAGCAGCGTCCGCAGATCGTGATTGGTGTGCCGCTCATCTTTCCTGACTACTCCAAGAAGCGACTTCTCGACATTGTCGTGCGGAGCGGCGTCTGTGGCAAGGACGAGCCTTACCGCGAAGCACTTCGGCGAGTGCGGTTCCTTCCCGAACCAATTGCAGCAAGCCTGCTCTATTCCATGGAGTGTGAGCCTCCGCGCGGCAAGTCGACTGGACGCGTGCTGATCTTCGACTCGGGTGGCGGGACACTCGACCTCGCTTTGATCGAGTTCGCCGTCGTTGAAGGCGAGTATCGTCCGGTGCGTCAGATCGCACTTGGGTCGCAGGTTCTGGCAGGACGGCTGTTCGATGAATGCATCGAACGGCATGGTTTGGACCAATATCGAGACGCTGTGCGGAAGAGAAACAGCGGCTTGGCGAATCCCGATGAGGTCACCAGCTGGCAGTTGAGTCAGGCTGCCGAATCGATCAAGGTGGCGCTGTCGACCAGAGTGGAGTACGAAGAACTCTCACTGAGCGGAGCGGGCGTACGCCCTCGAATCACGCGAAGTGCATTTGAGCGGTGGTGTCAGCCAGTGCTTGAAAAGACGGAGGCGCTTGTACGCTCGACAGTCGCCGACATGGACGCAGTGGATACGGTGATGATGGTTGGCGGGTCGTCGCTGCTTCCCTGTGTTCAACAACTGATCCAGCGACTCTTCCCCGACGCGCAAGTGATCTCCGAGGACGCGCGACAGAACGGACGTGGTGAGGGAGTCGAGCGTGCATTGACCGCTGTCTCAAAGGGGCTCGCGCTCTACGACGATGCGGTGACGCGCCACGGAATCACGCCGTTTGCCTACGGTTTCTGGGATACAGTATCAAACGAGGTAGTACACGCGGCCCCGAAATGGTCCACGCACAGTAGCGAGCGGCCAGTGGCGAGGCTTCAAGTGCCTCGGGGCGCCGACGCGATCACGCTCACGTTGGTTCAGGAGCTGGTTAGTCCTGAGCGAGTCCTGAACGTGGTCAATGTCCCGGTTTCAGGACAAAACGGCGATCGAACGCACGTGCTCGCCCGCGTCCGTACTTCGGAAGGAAGCCTTTACCCAGACATCGAATTGCTGGACCCTGGTACCCTCACAATCTCCGCCGAACTACGCATGACGGACTTGTCGGAGCGTGTTCTTCGGGAACTCATCGAGCACGATGATCACGCGCTTCGATGGAGCGGAGCTGCACAGATCAGCGCTCGGGACACGAGCTATCCAGAAGTCGTCACACTTCGCGTCGGTGATGATGTCGTGTTCCGAAACCGAATGGCGGATGGATCAAGTGTCATGCAGCCCGGTGTCATCAACCGTATCGACAAGATTGCAGATGGGTTTCGATACGACGAGGTGGGGCACTGGGACCTCCGCAGCTGGCGCTTCTATCTCCAGGTGACTGAGCACGGGGTTGCGACCTTTGTGCCGTCCCTCCTGACTGACATTCGGCTCGCTCGTCGCGGTACACGCAACGGCCGGCGTATCCGGGAGACCCGCCAGTGACGGCGTTCGAGGTCGGGGCCCGCGTCCGTATCATCGGCGGCCCCGTCGGGATGGTGATGGAGGTGCAATCACACCTCACTCCACCGTCCTATCGTGTGTTCCTTTCGGCCCTCGCTACGCCACTGGTTTCCGAACCAGATCTTGAATCGGTGGATACTGTAGACTCGGACCTCGGCGCGTTGCTACGGGCCGGCGTATTCACGTCGGCAGGGGCGTTCCGATTCGCCCTCACGCAGCGGAAACTCGCTGACCAGCTCACGGATACGCTGTTCTCGTACAATGCGGCCCGCATCGAGATTCAGGCGCACCAATTCAAGCCACTTCTCAAGCTCCTCGACTCTCCATATCGTCGTCTGCTCATTGCCGATGAAGTTGGACTCGGCAAGACGATCGAGGCCGGGATAATCCTGAACGAGTTCGACCTCCGGGAGCGGCTCGAACGGGTGATGGTTGTTTGCCCTCATGCGTTGGTGCACAAATGGCGGGACGAGCTGGATGCAAAGTTCGGTATGCGGTTCGAACACTGGTCGGGAACGCAGGTGCGTACGTGGATCGACGAGGCGCAAAAGAACGGGCAAGCCCAACCGATGCGCTGCATCGTCTCGCTCGAAGGCATGCGCGGTGGAGACATCGCCGAGTTACTGCAAGCTGCGCCGGTGTTCATCGACATGCTCATTGTCGACGAAGCGCACCATCTGAGGAATGACGAGACGCAATCATATGCCTTGGGAGAGGCACTGACCGGTGCAGCTGACATTGTCCTCTTCCTTTCAGCCACGCCTCTGAATCTCCGAAGCCGCGACCTGTTCAACCTGGTGCACCTGCTGTTGCCGGACGTCTACACGAACGAGGAGACATTTGATGCCCAGTTGGTGCCAAACCAGGCACTGAACCAAGCGATTCGGATGCTACGTGGTGGAGCTGCGAACACGGACGTTCGATCGATCGCGCTCCAGGTCCATGCGAGCCCCCGGCGGCCACCCAAAATCCCCCACCTGTGGCCGGGTCAAACTCCCCCACCTG
>JAZJZK010000012.1:0-62918 GCA_040389905.1 Gemmatimonadota bacterium
ACATCGCGATGCGCATGCAGCAGTTCTTCGACAACAAGCTGAAGGGTGCGCCGGCACCAGACTGGATGGTCAAGGGCATTCCGTACCGCGACAAGGGACGTGACCAACTCGCGGGCGCGCTCCAGCCGTAGAGCGCCATGAAACTCCGTGACTTCGCGCGAGTCGCGCTGCTGGCACTCGTCGCCACGGCCATCGAGGCGGGATGCCGGTCGGCGCCTCGCGCGAATGTTCCGGAGCCGTTCTTCTTCATCCAGATGTCCGATCCGCAGTTCGGGATGTTCACGGCGAACAAGGATTTTGCCCAGGAGACGGTGAACTTCGAGCGGGCGATCGCCGCCGCCAACCGTCTGCACCCCGCGTTCGTCGTGATCACAGGCGATCTCACGAACGCGCAGGGGGATGCGGCGCAGATTGCGGAGTATCATCGGATCTCACGCAAGCTCGACCCTGGAATTCCGCTCTACAGCATTCCCGGGAATCACGACGTTGGCCTCCCACTCAGCAGCGAGAGCGTCCGCGCGTACCGGCAGGCCTACGGACGCGATTACTACACATTCGAAAATCACGGCGTCTTTGGCATCGTCATCAACTCGACGCTGTTCAAGGAACCCGCGCTCGCACCTGCCGAGGCAGCAGCCCAGGAAGACTGGCTCCGATCGACCCTGGCATCCGCACGCGGCGCCGGCCACCAGCGCATCATGGTGTTCCAGCATCACTCGTGGTTTCTCACGGACGCGTCGGAACCGGATCAGTACTTCAATCTTCCCTCCGTGAAGCGTCGGGAAATGCTCGAGCTGATGAAGAGTGCCGGCGTGTCGCATGTGTTCGCAGGGCACTATCACCGCACCGCATTCGGCCGGGACGGCCCACTCGAGATGGTGACGACCGGACCAGTCGGGAAGCCGCTGGGCGCGGATTCATCCGGCATTCGAATCGTGGTCGTCGATGGCGGTACGGTCACCCATCGCTACGTCGCTCTCGACTCTATACCAGTTCGCGTTCTTCCCCGCTGAGCTGCTCGCTTTGTCGCCCTGAGCGGCACCTCACGCGCTTCCTCGCTGGTTGCGCCGCGGACGATGTTTCCGTAGAGTCTCGTATCGGTTTCGTATCGATATTGTCTCGACGAAGCATCGTCTGCTTCTCCCTCCCCGCAGACGCAAGGAAGACACAGTGCGACGATCCTACCGTGGCCTGATTGGCAGTCTTGTGCTCGTCGTCTCGAGCTGCGCCTTGCCGCGCACGAGTGGCGAGCCGCACACCGTGCGCGTCATGAGCTACAACATCGCCGCCGGTCACGGCGACCTCGATCGCATCGCGGCGACGATTCGCGCCGAGGCGCCAGAGATCGTCGCGCTGCAGGAAGTGGATGTGCATTGGCACGCTCGCAGCGGATTCGCCGATCAAGCCGCCGTCCTCGCCAAGGCACTCGGAATGGACGCGCGCTTCGCGCACATCTACGATCTCGATCCGACGACTCCTGGCGCGCCGCGTCGCGAGTACGGGGTAGCGATCCTGAGCAAGCATCCTATCGTCGAGTTCCACAATCATACCATCGCCCGCCTGTCGACGGTGAACGAAGGCACGCCCGCGACGCCAATGCCTGGATTCCTCGAGGTGGTGCTCGACGTCGGCGGAACGCGCGTCCGCGTCTTCGATACGCACATCGACTACCGTCCCGACCCCGCCGTGCGGGTCAAGCAGGTGGCGGAAATGCTGGCGATCATCGGCGAGCCGAGCGCGCCAACGTTGCTGTTCGGCGATCTCAACGCGCCGCCAATCGCGCCCGAACTACAGCCCTTGCTCCGACGTCTTCACGATTCGTGGCCGGAGGCCAACGGGCCTGGACTCACCTACCCAGCGACGGAGCCGGTGAAGCGGATCGATTACGTGCTCACGTCGCGACACTTCCGTGTCCAGACGATGCGCGTCCCCGTGACCGAGGCATCCGATCATCGACCAGTTACTGCGACGCTCATGATGTACCCGTAGGAGACAGCTCACCACCGTTTCCCCACAAGGGAGAAAACCATGAATCAAGAGAACACCGTACGGCTTCCGAGCGCCTGGTCGCGGACGACTGGCGTGGTCGCGCTCACGATGCTCCTGGGCGCGTCAGCGCTGGGTGCACAAACAGGTACGGTCAGCGGTCGAGCGACCGATGCGACGACAAAAGAGCCCATCCGCCTCGTTCAGGTGACGGTTTCCGGCACCTCGCTCGGCGCGCTGACGGACGGCGATGGGCGATTCCGCATCACGAACGTTCCAACGAGTTCCCGCGAGATCCGCGCGAAGCGGATCGGGTTCAACCCAGCCATCGCAACATTGTCATTCGATGCGAGCGGCGCGGCAACGGTATCGTTCCCTATGACGGCGAGTGTCGCAACGCTCGATGCCACTGTCGTGACGGGCGCGGTGGGCGACACGCGCAAGCGCGCGATCGGCAACTCTGTGGCCACAGTGAATGCCTCCGACGTCGTGAGCCGATCTGCCGTCGCGAACATTACTGAAATCCTACAGGCGAAAACGCCTGGGCTCACGCTCATGCCGGGCTCCGGAACGGTTGGTACCGCGGCGAACTATCGCTTGCGCGGAGCCGGCTCGCTCTACGCCGGCAACTCTCCCACCATCTACGTGGACGGCGTTCGTGTCAGCCAGCGCAGCCAGGGGTCGTACGACACCTTCGGTCAGACGACGTCGTCGCTGGACGCAATCAATCCCGCGGACATCGAATCGATCGAGGTGATCAAGGGCCCGGCGGCGGCCACGCTCTACGGCGCCGAAGCGGCGGCCGGCGTGATTCAGATCATCACCAAGCGCGGAAAGTCAGGTACGATCAAGTGGGCAATGCGGGCGGAAGGCGGCAGTTCGGACTGGGACAAGAATCTGCGCCCGATCAACTACGCGGTGGCCACCGCAGCCCGTCTCGCGGACACGGTGACGTGGCCGGGGTTCAAGGGGAAGGCGCTCGGCGACACCGTCAGCTTTCGTGCGATGACAGACGGCCGCGCTCTCCGTACCGCCGCGCTGACGAAGTATTCGCTCGACGCCAGCGGCGGTAACGAGCGGTACAACTTCTATGTCTCCGGCTCGCAGGACAAGGAAGAGGGTGTCTACTACAACAACCAATCCGACCTGTCGTCGCTACGCGGAAACTTCTCGTTCGTGCCTACGAGCACCTTGGCGTTCACGACCAATGTTGCACTGAGCCACAATCACATCCGGTTGCCGCTGAACGACAACGCCGCGCTGGGGCTGATCATCAGCTCATACCTCGCCATACCCGGCCGCAGCTACGCGTTTCCTGCTGGCCAGAACTATTCGACGATCACGCCGGAAGTCTCCAACATCTACGACAACCAGACGTACGCGGATCGCTTCTTCTTCGGTGGTGGCGCCGAATACAGGCCGTTTGCCTGGTTGACCAACAAGTTCCGCGTTGGGCTGGATGCCAACGTCGGATCTGCACAGCTCTATTACGCACCCGATCCACGCGCGCCGTACGCCGCGCGATTCAGCCTGGAGCTCGACAATTCCAAGGGCTTCATCGCCGAGGGCCGGCCTCTCAACAACGAAATCACGCTGAACTACGACGCCACCGCCGCACGCGCAGTGACGAAGGAGATTGCGTCGAACACGTCATTCGGCATGCAATATCTCGCCAACTCCTACAAGCGGACCGACGCGATCGGGACGGACCTCGGCAGTGCGGGCGTGAAATCGGTGTCATCGGCTGCCGTGACCACCAGCACGCAGACGTACTCGGAACAGAAGTCATTCGGCGTCTACGGACAGGAGCAGATTGCATGGCGCGATCGACTGTTCGCAACGGCGGCGATGCGCATCGACAACAATTCCGCATTCGGCTCCGAGCTGAACCGCGTCTTCTATCCGAAGTTGTCGCTGTCCTACGTGATTTCCGAGGAGCCCTTCTTCAAGCTACCGGCGGTGAATGAACTTCGGCTGCGCGCGGCATGGGGCCAGGCGGGTAACGCACCGGGTCCGCTCGATGCCGTGCGCTCCTATACGTCGTCCGTCGTCACAACGGCAACGGGAACGTCATCGGCGCTTCGCTATGGTGCCGTCGGCAATCCGGACCTCAAGCCGGAACGCGGATCCGAAGTGGAGCTCGGCTTCGAGGCCGGCTTCCTCGACGGCATGGTGAACCTCGACGCGACGTATTACGACAAGACGACGCGTGATGCCCTGATCCCCGTCGCGATTTCTCCATCGACCGGCTTCTCGGGCAACCAGCTCACGAATCTCGGGACGATCTCAAACAGCGGCGTCGAGCTCCTCCTGACCGTCCTGCCGATTCAGCGGAAGAACCTCAGCGTGGAGACGACGCTCTCGCTGGCGACGAACGCGAACAAGCTGGTGAGTTTTGGTGATGATCGCGCACCGATCATCTTCGGATCGTACGCGCCGTCGCAACGCTATCAGGTTGGCTATCCCCTCGGCGCCATGTGGGCGCAACAGGTTCAGCGCAATGCCGATGGTTCGCTGCTCAAGGTCGCTGGCCGGCCAGTTATCGATACGGCCAGTGTTTACATGGGCCCCTCGGTGCCAACGCGCGAGGTGTCTTTCTCCAGCGGAATCCGCCTTTTCGAGCGCGTGAACTTTCACGGCCTGCTCGATTACAAGTCGGGGCACTATCAGTTCAACGTGAAGGATTGGCGGCGTGATCGCGCACTCGTGTCATGGGAGACAGCCAATCCAGCGGCAGACCCCGACGAGGTGCTTGTGCGGAGCTTCGCCTCCCAGACGCTGCTCCACATCCAGAAGGCGGACTTCCTCAAGCTCCGCGACCTGTCGCTCAGTTATGACGTGCCGGCAAGACTGCTGCGTGGCAAGGCGGAGCGCCTGACGATCACGGGATCGGGGCATAACCTGAAAGTGTGGACCAAGTATGGTGGTGCTGACCCCGAGGTGAACTTCAACGGCGTGTCGACCTTCAATCGAAATGACTCGTGGACCGTTCCGCAGACGCGCCGGTATTCCCTCTCGCTCTCGGTGAACTTCTGATGCGATACGACTCCATGACGACCATCCGCGGGATGGCGGCCGCCACCATGCTTCTCGTGGCGATGAGTGGGTGCAAGGACGTGCTGAAGGTGACGAATCCGGGGGCGCTTCAGGAAGAACAGCTCACCGACCCCGCGCTCGAGACCTTCATCGTGAATGGCGCGATCGGAGAGTTCCAGTATGCCTACGGTGTCTACACGCTCTATTCCAGCATTCTGTCCGACGAGAGCTACACCGATCACACCAACGTCGGCATTCGCGAATTCTCGCTGCACAACTTCAACGACCTCAACGCGACGAATGAAAGCGTCTTCGAAACGATGTCGCGTGCGCGCGCGTCGGCCGATGATGGCGTGACGCGACTGAAGGCGATGCTTGGAGCGAATGCAGGATCGAGCCTCAACATTGCGCGCATGCTCGCGTACGGCGGCTATGCCTACACGCTGTTTGGTGAAGGATTCTGCGAGGCCCCGATCAATCTCAGCGCGGGACTCCCGCCGGCAGAGCTACTCAAGCGCGCGGTCCAGCACTTCGACAGCGCGGTGACGATCGCGACCGCGTCGCAGGCCGGCGCCACCGCGGCCAACATTGCCGCTGCAACCGACATCATCAACATGGCGCGTGTCGGTGCCGCGCGCGCATCGCTCAAGTCGGGTGACCTCGCGAAAGCCAAGGCGTACGCGGTGCTCGTGCCGGCGACATACGAGAAATTGGCGTACTACTCGGCGAATTCCGTCCGCGAGAACAACATCATCAACGCGGGGATCCGCACCTCCGGTGCGTGGATGAGCATGGCGCCAGCCTTCCTCAGCCTCAACGATCCGCGCGCGCCGCAAACGACCACCGTGCGCACCGGTCTCAATTCGAACCCGATCTGGATACCACTTCGTCCGTCGCAATACAGTGGCTGGGTTGCCACTGGGACGCCTCAGACGATCGACATTACGAGCCTCATCAGGCTCTCGAGCGCACTCGAGGCCCGCTATATCGAAACGGAAGCCGATGGAGCGACAGCCGCGATGCTCACCTTCGTCAATGCTCGCCGCGCAATCGGCGGCAAGGCGGCAGTGACACTCTCAGGTACAGCCTTACTGGCAGAGTTCCGTTCGCAGCGCGCCATCGATTTCTACCTGACCGGCCAGCGGCTCGGAGACCTTCGCCGCTACAAGGCCGCAGGCACGGACCTGTTCCCGTCTGGCAAGTATCCGGTGTTTCCGGATCCCTACGGCGCGAATACCTGCTTCCTCGTGCCGCTCAGTGAGAAGACGGGGAACCCGAACTACTAGCCTATCGAGTACAACCACTGGCGTACGAGGTACCTGGAACTTGGTACCCTGACTGGCACACTCGCCAAGAGGAGCCGTCAGAAAGTGCTGTCACGAAAAAACGCCGTCCGCTACTTCGGACGGCGTTTGGCGTTGCGTCAGTGAGGGCGCTTGTGTCAATGGCTCCTCTTGGGCTGGATGCCATTCCCCGTACACGGTTCCAAGTACTTCGTACGTTAGTTAGCGCACCGCTTCCGTTGTCGTGCTCGTTGTCACTAGCCCAACCGCGGCAACCAGCGCGAAGCCCGCTCCCATCGTGAATGCCGCTGACGACCCATAACGATCCCACACGAATCCAAACATCAGCGACGCCGGCAACGCCCCGAGCCCGATGGCAAGGTTGTACCAACCAAACGCAGTCCCCCGGCGCTCGGAGCCCACGAGATCCGCAATCAACGCACGCTCGCTGCCCTCCGTCAGCCCGAAGAACAGGCCGTATACGCCGAACAGTGCCCACGCCTGCCACGCGACTCCCGCTCTCGCGAATCCGAAGTAAACGGCCGCGTACAGCAACCAGCCCGCGATGAGCATCGGCCTGCGCCCGACGCGATCCGACAGCGCACCACCTGGAATGTTCGATGCCGTTTTCACGACGTGGAGTGCCGCCCACAGAATCGGCGCAAGCACGACTGGCACGCCAAGTTGTTGGGCGCGCAAAAGGAGGAACGCGTCCGTCGAGTTCCCGAGCGTGAACAGGAATATCACGACGAGCACGCGCCAGAATCGGGAGCCAAGCGGTTGTGTGAGGTCCATCGCTTGCTTCGCCGCTACCGTTTCCGCTCGCGGCGTGTCGCGGACGAAGAATGCCACCACGAGCACCGACAGCACACCAGGGATGGCGGCGAGCCAGAACACCATGCGTAGGTCGGCCCAATGCCAACGCAGGAGGGCGAAGGCAATGAGCGGACCGAGCACCGCACCGGCGTTGTCCGCGGCGCGTTGCACGCCGAACGCCCTGCCCCGTTGGCTCGCGTCCACAGAGTCCGTGAGGAGCGCGTCGCGCGGTGCGCCCCGGATACCCTTTCCAACGCGGTCCGCGACCCGCACCAGCAGCACATGCATTGCCGAGCTCGCAATGGCGACGAGTGGTCGCGCGAACGACGCGATCGCATACCCCGCCAGCACGAGGGGCTTGCGCTTTTTCACACGGTCGGACCACCAGCCGCTCCCGAGCTTGAGAAGGGCAGCGGTCGTCTCGGCGGCCCCTTCGATCGCGCCCACGAAGCCGGCATTCGCGTGGAGTACCGTCGTGAGAAAGGCCGGCAGCAACGGATAGATCATCTCGCTGGAGATGTCCGTGAGGAAGCTCACACCGGAAAGCGCAATGACGTTGCGTCCGAGTCGGCTGGCGGGCGGCTTGTTCATGGCTTAATAGATAATGAATGATTCCTGGGACGGCTGTCCTCGCGAAGCTCGCGGCGAACGACGAACACCTGCTGCGAATGCAGATCGCGCTTTCCGAGATCCCGTCGCCAACGGGGGGCGAGGCAGCGCGTGGGCGCCGCGTCGCTGCGGAATTCTCGCGCCTTGCGTTGCACCACATTCGGGTGGATGACGTAGGCAATGTGCTTGCCGTAAGACGCGGCGAGAGCACCGACGCGCCGGTCGTCATTTGCGCGCACCTCGATACGGTCTTTCCTGAAGGAACGCCGGTACGCGTGCAGCGTGATGGAAACTGCTTGAGCGGACCGGGAATCGTGGACAATTCTCGAGGGCTCGCCGTCATGCTTGCGCTCGCCGAGGCGATCGACGGGCGCGACGTGCGGACGCGACGGTCGATCGTGTTTGCCGCAACCGTTGGTGAAGAGGGGGCCGGCGATTTACGCGGTGCCAAGCATCTCTTCCGGAGCTTCGACGAGCCGCCGTCGGCGTGCATTGCCCTCGATGGTGCCGGTGATGATCGCATCGTCACCCGTGCACTCGGCGCTCGGCGCTTTCGCGTCACCGTTCGGGGCGCCGGCGGCCACAGCTGGGCGGCCTTCGGGACCGCGAATCCTGTGCACGCCGTAGGTGCGGTGGCGGCACGAATTGCGGCACTTCCCCTGCCCCGCACGCCGCGGACCGCACTCTCTGTTTGCCGCATCGGAGGAGGACTGAGCGTCAACGCGATTCCGGAAGAGGCGTGGCTCGAGATCGATCTGCGGTCCGGTTCTGCAAGTGTTCTGGATGTGTGCACAAAGGACGTCGAACGCATCGTGCACGCGGCGCTGCGCGAGGAGAACCTGCGCCGGTCGCCAGGGACGGTTCCGTTGGTATCGCGCATCGACCTCATCGGGGACCGGCCGTCGGGCGAAACGGATTCCGGTCACGCTCTCGTGCGCGCGGCGGTCGAGGCCACAGAGGCCATCGGGCGGACACCGGAATTGTCGATCGCCTCGACGGATGCCAACGTACCGATGAGCCTTGGCGTCCCGTCGATCGCCATCGGCGCCGGTGGTGGCGGGGGAGGTGTTCACACCGCCGGCGAGTGGTATGACAACGCAGCCGGCCATCTTGGAGTGGCGCGTGCTCTTACCATTCTGGCACGTGCCGCTGACAGTTGACGCGACGCTCGAAAGGAACGTGCTGTCTTCCCTGGCTTCGGCCCAACACACTCCCACATCCCGTATGGGTCTTTCTTCCCGAATCCAGCCAGCCGCACCGTGATCATCCTCGGCATTTCGATGAATGTCGGCGCAAGTGCCGCCCTCATGATCGACGGAAAGATCGTCGCCGCGACGATGGAAGAGCGATTCAACCGCCGGAAGAACTTCGACGGATACCCGGCTCGCGCCGTGGAATACTGTCTTGCCGTCTCCGGCGTTCGTCCCGCCGATGTGGATGTCGTCGCCTGGCCCGATGTGGACTCAGCGGATCCCGATTATTTCCTCACACACCGCTATAGCGAGTTCTCGGTTTCCGATTTCATTCGTGAGCAGGAGGCGTACTGGTATCCGCGCTTCTACCGCGACGAGACTCCGGACTTTCTCCAGCTATTCCCGGACAGGATCGATGTCGATCAATTCCCCGGGCGCGACCATCTCGCGCGCATCGCCGCCCTTCCGGATGCGGCCGCCCGCTATCAGGCGCTGGACGCCTTGCGCGATGCCTTCATCGAGATGCACGTCGGCATCCCGTCCGACAAGGTCGTTCGACTCAATCACCATCGGTGTCACGCGGCATACGCGGCCTGTGCTCAGGCAACCGGAGACGAGCCGCGCCTGGTGTTCACCGTCGACGGTTCGGGCGACGGCGAGAACGCGACGGTCTCCAGATGGGACGGTTCGCGCCTCCATAAGTTGACTGGCACGGACCGCTTCGTCCTCGGTCGCTACTACCGGCACGCAACGCTCATACTCGGCATGCGAATGGCCGAGCACGAGTTCAAGGTGATGGGATTGGCACCGTATGCGAAACCCTACCATTCCGACGCGCCGTTCCACGTCTACCGCGACGCGCTGTCCATGCGTGACGGAGAACTCGTCTCACGAGACAAACCCCGCGACAGCTATTTCCACTTCAAGGAGCGGTTGAAGGCGTGTCGATTCGACGGAATCGCCGGCGGGTTGCAGCGCTTTGCGGAAGAATTGCTCTCCGACTGGATTGGAAGCTGGATGGCCCATACCGGCATCCGGCACGTCGCCGTGTCGGGCGGTGTCTCGATGAACGTCAAGGCCAACCTGTCGATGCTCGAACGCTGCCAGCCCACGAGCCTCGTCGTACCGGGAAGTGGTACCGATGATTCGCTTGCGATCGGCGCATGCTACCTGAGCGCGCTCGAACGCAATCAGCCGGTCTTTCCGCTGGAGTCGATGTACCTCGGCGACGACATCGCCACTGCAGACGTCGAACGCGGATTGGCAACGCTCGATCGCGGTCGATTCGACATCCAGGAGCGCGTCGGACCCGACGCAGTGGCTCAGCAACTCGCGTCAGGCAAGGTCATCGGCCGGTGTGTCGGCCGCATGGAATTTGGCGCGCGTGCCCTGGGCAATCGTTCCCTCCTGGCTGATCCACGAAACCCTGATGTCGTTCGCGTCATCAACGACAAGATCAAGGGGCGCGACTTCTGGATGCCGTTTGCGCCCACCCTGCTGGATCGTGCGGCAGGCGAGTACGTGCAACTGCATGCGGGAACCAACTACTCCGCGATGACGGTTGCCGCCCCCTCTACCGCCATGGGGCGCGCGTCGATTCGCGCCGCACTCCATCCGGCGGACGAAACCGCGCGACCGCAGATCCTCCGCCGGGAGGTCAACCCCGGCTACTATGACGTGATCGACCGGTTTTCTGCGCTGACCGGCGTGCACGGCCTGCTGAACACGTCGCTCAACCTGCACGGATCCCCAATCGTGCGCACGGTCTCCGACGCCCTCGAAGTGCTCACGTCCTCCGACATCGATGGCGTCGTGCTCGGTGAATCACTGGTCATGCGGAAGGATCACGCGACGAGCACGTAATCGCATCCGCCGCTCGTTACGCGCTCCCGCGAATTTCGGAGTGGTCGCTCACCGTCAGTTCACCGCGCAGTCCCTCGATCGTCACATCGTCGCCGATGAGTGAGTTGCTCAGCGTCGAGTGCGTCACACGGCCCTTCTTGCCAATAATCGTGTGGGTCAGGGTCGATCCTTCGATCACGCTTCCCGCTCCGATCGACACGTTTGGCCCAATCACCGAATTCGACATCGTAACGTCGTCTTCGATGTACACGGGATCGTGAATGGTGACGCTCTTCTCCACGTTGGCCGGCCGGCGCGCGCCACCCTTCGACAGCACGGTCTGATTGGTCTCGAGCAGCGTGTCCAGCTTGCCGGCGTCGTACCATCCCTCGACGTCTACGACCTTGATCTTCGCGCCCTTGTCGATCATGTACTGGAACGCATCGGTGAGGTAGTACTCACCCTTGTTCTTCGGCTGCGTGAGCACGTGGTCGATGCCCTCGTACAGCAGCTTCCAGTTCTTGATGTAGTAGAGCCCGATGTTCGCACGCTTCGAAATCGGCGTGCTGGGTTTTTCGATGATCTGCGTCATGTTGCCATCGGCATCGGTGACGACGACGCCGAAGCGCTGGTAGTCCTCGACTTCCTTGACCCAGATGATGCCATCGGCATCCGTGGTCTTGATGACGGACAGATCCGTCTCGAAGATCGTGTCGACGAAGATGATGAGGACGTCCTGGTCGACGAACGGCTCCGCGAGCTTGACAGCGCCAGCCGTTCCGTCCTGCACCGTCTGCTCGACGAACACGGCGGGGAGGTCTGAGAACTCCTTCCGGGTGTACTCCTCGACCTTCTCCTTGAGGTGGCCGGTGACATAGACGACCTGCTCCACGCCGCCGAGCTTCTGAAGGTCTTCGAGGATATACGCCATCACCGGCTTGCCGGCGATCTTCAGCATCGGTTTGGGAACGAGATGCGTGTGCGGGCGGAGCCGCGTTCCCTTTCCTGCCAGCGGAATGATCACTTTCATGGTGCGCTCGTCCCCTCGCGTCCGTAAGAGTCCTGAAGGCGCACGACGTCATCCAGATGCGGCGTGCTCGCTTCGAGCACATCACAGTCCGTGACCGCCTCCATGTAGTGAATGGTGTTCGGCGTGACCCGGAAGGCCTCGCCCGCTTTCAGGTGCATGTCTTCGGGCCGGTCGTGACCCTCGAGCTGAACGCAATATTTGATCTCGCCCGACAGCAGGTAGACCGTCTCGTCCTTTTGCACGTGATACTGCACTGAGAGTTTGTGACCCGCGTTGATGTGCAGGATCTTGCCGACGTAGAGCTCGTTCGCGGCCCAGATCGTTTCGTGGCCCCAGGGCTTCTTCACCGTGCGAACGTCCGTTCGACCGCTCATGCGTATCGCGTCTCGATTCGTCGCGACGACATTGCCGCGAGCCACAATATCGTGCGCGAATCCGGGCCAGACTAGTGGAGCGTTCGAAGCGCCGTCACCCCGAGCGAGCGAAGCGAGTCGAGCGGGTCTGCACGTTCCGCTGTTGAAGGGTGCAGACCCCTCGACTTCGCTCGGGATGACATTGTGCGGCGTCTTTTTCCGCTCGTTTTGTGGCCCTGGGCCCTTCGTCGCTTGCGCTCCTCGAGGGCAGGCTCCGCGAAGGGCCTGCACGTTTCCCCAAAGACTAGACGCCCAGTATGCGCAGCTCTTTCGCCCGCTCGCGGCTGACCGGTAGCATGACGCCATTCTCCAGCTGAGCGACGAACTTCCCCCCGCGCCGCCGGAACGCCGCCACGCGATTCAGGTTCACGATGTGCGTTCGGTGAATCCGGACGAACTTGAGCGGGTCGAGGCGCGCCTCCAATCGGTTGAGGGCGAGGTGGAGCAGGTACTTATGCCGATCGGTGTGTGCCTCCACGTAGTCTCCCGATGATTCGAACCAGACAATGTCTGAGACCGCAACAGGAATGATCCCGCCTCCCGATCGCACGAAGAGCCTGCTGATCGGCCCTTTTGCGAGCGCCTCCGTCATGCGGCCCAGCGCGGGGACGGGAACGGGTTCTCCGATCGCCGACCGCACCCGCTCGAGGCAGCGGCCAAGCCGTTCGGCGCCGAATGGCTTCAGCAGGTAGTCGAGGGCGCCGAGTTCGAAACCAGCGACGGCGTGCTGGCCAAATGCCGTCGTAAAAACGACAATCGGCTGATGCGATATGCGCGCGACCACGTCGGTCCCGAGCAGCCCGGGCATCTGGATGTCCAGGAACACGAGCTCCGGCCGCAAGGAATTGATGGCGTCGACCGCGGCGATGCCATTGGAAGCTTCTCCCACGACCGTCACCCACTCGACGTCCGCAAGCATGTCGCGGAGGCCAGCTCGCGCGACTGGCTCGTCGTCTACAACCAGCGCGGTCACCTTCACGATCCGTTGCCAGCGTATGGGACTGTCAGCGTCGCACAGAATCCGCTTTGCGCCTCCGTCACGATGACGAGACGTCCGTCGCGCCCATAGAGCACGACCAATCGCTCGCGGAGACGCGCCAATCCTGTGCCGTCGCTCTGCGCAAGCGTGTCGGCACTCGCGCCACCGCCCGTGTCCTGCACCGTGAACGTTGCCTTGCCGTCGCCCGTCGTTCCGACGATGATGATCTCTGTGGCTTCGATACGCGGTGCCGCTCCATGACGCACGGCGTTCTCCACGAGCGTCTGAAGAGCAAAAAGAGGAATTTCGGCAGCAAGGGCTTCTCCCGACACATTGACGCGCACCCGAAGACGGTCGCCAAAGCGAACCCGTTCGAGGTCGAGGTACCGGTCGACGAATGAGAGCTCGTCCGCTGCCGGCACCAAATCGCGATCCTCCTCGATCGTCACACGAAGCAGCGCCGCAAGCTGCTCGGCGGCGTCCGCCGCTCGCTTTGGCTCGCGCGGAATGAGATGCACCACGGAGTGCAATGCGTTGAAAAGAAAGTGCGGATGCAACTGTGACCGGAGCGCCGCGAGCTGCGCCTTGGCGGCATTCGCTTCCGCATGCGCCGCGCGCTCCGTGGCGCGCGTCGCGTACGACACACCCGCGATCATCACGTATACCCACACGCCGAGCAGGAGGAAGGCGGTGAAGCTTGGGCCTGTGTTGATGACGACTGCTCCGCGCATCGCGCTCTCGAGGAGGCTATTGAACGCCACCAACAGAACGGCGTAGCTGACGGCAACGATCAGGTGCAGCCACACGAATCTGGCGCGCACGCGCTTCGGCCAGGGATGTCGCTCGATGATCCGCTGCGCTCCAACGCCAAGCGCTGCCGCCGCAATAATCAGTCGGAGTGCAAGCAAGAGCGCTTCATGCGTCGACACGTCGGAATGCGCCGCCAGGATGAGAACCGTGAACAGGGCCCACACCGGTAGCCACCCAATCAGCAGCTGGAGCCAGACGACGCGTCGCGACATGACGAAAGCTTACTATCGCGCCACGCTGGCCGCGACGCGCTTCGCATCGATGGTGAGCATGCCCTCCTTCCACGTCTTCCCGTCGTCCATGGAGCGATCCTGGCGGAATTTGAAAGACGTCGGCGTGATGTCGTAGAAGCGGCTGCGCGAAAGGTACGGCTTCCCCTCGGCGTCCGTCCCGCGGGAGTTCGTCTGCATCATGTTGTCCTTCCACTCCGCTGTTGATGACGTCACGACGCCGCGGTAGGCGTCGATGCCGGTCGTCATCCAACGCTTCGATTGCGCATCGAAGTAGCGCGTCGCGTGCGAGAGGCTCTTCGGGTTACCACTTTCATCCGTGATGCGCAGCTCATCTTCGTAGCCGAAGCCGTCCATGATGCGCCATCCTTTCCAGGTACCGACCATCTTCGGCACACCGTGAATCCTGGCGGCGAGCGTCGTTGCCGCCGGCTTCACGACCAGTTCGAATTGCCCCACCAGAAATGCGAATTGCCTGGCGTCAGCCGGCGCGGTTGTCGTCATCGATTCGGCGCCGCCGCCATGTTGCGCCGTTGCTGACCGCGCCGAACAAACGAGTGCGAGCGCGAGCATTCGCGCGAAACGAGCCGTCATCGATCTGTCCTCCGTAGGGGGAAGTGGTTCTGTTGCAGTTCCGATCGTTTTGTCGCCCTGAACGAAGTGAAGGGCCTGCACTCATGCAGTCGAATGCGCATGCATTTTACGTCAGAGGCCTCGTGATTTCGCCGCACTTTCGCCCAACGGTTCGATGGATACGCCGAACGGTTCGCACCCCCATCGCGCTCGCTGCCGTTGTCGAGGTAACGTGCGATATGTCGAAACCACTCATCGTTCTTCGCGACGTTGCGCGCACTTTTCCCGGTGCCCAGGGCCCCTTCGCCGCACTCGCCGGCGTTTCGCTCACCATCGACAAGGGAGACTTTGTCGTGGTCGTCGGCCAGTCCGGGAGCGGAAAATCCACGCTGCTCGCGATGCTCGCGGGGATCGACCGTCCCACGGAGGGCGGAGTGTTCGTCGGCGACGTCGCCGTGCACACGCTCACGGAGCGACAGATGACCGCATGGCGAGGCCGCACCGTCGGGATCGTATTTCAGTTCTTTCAGTTGCTACCAACGTTGACGGCCGTTGAGAACGTCATGTTGCCGATGGACTTTACGGCCCGCTGGCCCGTACGAGAGCGACGCGCGCGGGCGCTGTCGCTCATGGACAGACTCGGTGTCGCGGATCAGGCGGACAAGCTGCCGTCAACCCTGTCCGGCGGACAGCAGCAGCGTGTCGCCGTGGCGAGGGCGCTGGCGAACGAACCGCAGCTGCTCCTTGCCGACGAGCCCACCGGCAACCTCGATTCACGCACGGCGGACTCGATGCTCGAGCTGCTCGCCGGCCTTGCACGCGACGGCCAGACCGTCGTCATGGTGACACACGAGCACAGTGCTCGGCGCTTTGCGTCGCGCGTCGTGACGCTCGCCGATGGACGGCAGGTCGCAGACGAGGCGTTCGCGCATGCTTAGCCCTCGGTGGCGGAAGGTGCTGCGCGACCTCTGGCTGCACAAATCGCGAACCGGCCTCGCTGTCGCCGCAATCTGCATCGGGATCATCGGCGCCGGTTCCGTGCTGAACGCCTGGTCCCTCCTTCGCCGTGCGACGCGCATGGAGTTCGACGCCAGCCACCCTGCGTCCGCGGTGCTGCGGACAGACTCGATCGACGCTGCACTTCTTGCCCGCGTGCGCGCATTGCCCGCGATTGCGAGCGCTCAGGCGCGGCGTAGCGTCACCGCGAGCGTTCGCACGCCGAATGGTGCTCACACCGCCCACCTCATTGCGGCCGACGACTTCACCTCGAACGAGATTGGCATTGTCAAACCAGCCGCCGGAGCGTGGCCCCCGAGCGGCTCGGCCGTTGTTGTCGAGCACTCCTCGCTCGATTTCGCCGGCGTCGCGCTCGGTGACTCGATTACCCTAGCGGTTGGAGACGGACCGCCACGCGCCGTGGGCGTCGCGGGGATCGCACGCGACGTTGGGCTCGCGCCCGGCTGGATGGAGCATGTCGTCTATATCTTCGTCGCGCCCGCCCTGCTCGATCAATTGGGCGCCGGCTCGCGCATGAACGATCTGGAAATCCTCGTGCGCGATCACGATGCCGATCGCGCGGCAATCCTGCGTATTGCGCGCGACGTCCAGCACGTCGTCGAACAGACCGGCCGAACGGTGCATGACACTCGCGTCCCCATTCCCGGCCGCCACATCCACGCCGGCCAGATCGATTCGCTCCTCTACACGCAGGGCGCATTCGCCTTGCTCGCGCTGCTGCTCAGCGGCGTGCTCGTCGTCAACCTCATTTCGGCGCTTCTCACCGGGCAGGTGCGGGAAATCGGCGTCATGAAAGCCATCGGTGCGCGCGCCGACCAGATTGCCTCCATGTACCTGGGACTCGCGCTCGCACTCGGCCTCATTGCGAGCGTGATCTCGATTCCACTCGCGGCAGTGCTCGGCCGCATGTATGCGACTTTCACGGCGGAAATTCTCAACTTCGACGTGTCGGGCTTCACGATTCCCACATGGTCGTTCGCGCTACAAGTGGCCGTTGGCGTGTTGCTGCCTGTAGTCGCTGCAGCGTTTCCCGTTGCTCGCGGGTGCAGAATCTCCGTCAGCGAAGCATTGAGAGATTTCGGAATCACCGGACAGGGCGATACGCGGCCGGGCATGCTGCTCCGCCGAGTGAGCGGACTTTCGCGCCCGGTTCTTCTGTCGCTGCGTAATGCGTTCCGGCGGCGACAGCGCCTCGTTCTCACGCTCGCGACGTTGTCGCTGGGTGGCGCGGTCTACCTGGGTGCCCTCAACCTTCGCGAGTCCGTGATTGGTGGTGTCGACCTGCTCTTTTCAGGGCAGCACTACGACATGACGTTTCGTTTCACCGAACCGCACCGCTCCGACAGCGTGATGTCCGTCGTTTCTGCCGTCTCCGGAGTGGGCGCCGCCGAGGGTTGGAGTGGTGCGAGCGCTGCGCTGAGTGCTGATGGATCACCTGGCCCCTCGTTTTCGGTCGTTGGGTTGCCAGTTCCGACACGCATGCTCACGGTCGCAATAGAGTCCGGCCGGTGGATGACGCCAGGGGCGCTGAACGAGATCGTCGTCAATCGTACCCTGCTTGCGAATGAGCCCACCATGGGGCTCGGTCAGAAGGTGAGCCTCGTGATCGCCGGTAAAACGGCGATGTGGACGGTCGTCGGAATTGCGGAGCCGAGTCCGTCCGCGACTGCCTTCGCGGCCCTCGACGCTGTTACGAAGGCCACCGGCCGGCCAGGCGTAACCAGTGTCGTTATCGCATCCGCCGTTTCCGGGACCGCATCGAAGCTGGAATTGACGAGACGGGCGCGCGAGGTGCTCGCGAACAACGGTTTCGAGGTCGCCGCGGCAGTGTCGGTAGCGCAACAGCGCGTCGTCATCGAAGACCATTTGCTCATGGTCGCCTCGTTCCTCGGCAACATGTCGCTGCTGATGCTCGGCGTCGGTGGCCTCGGGCTGGCCTCGACCATGAGTCTCGCCGTCCTCGAGCGAACGCGTGAGATCGGTGTTTTGCGCGCGATCGGCGCGAGCCATTCCTCCATTCTCGCGATGATCCAGATCGAGGGGCTGGTGATCGCGCTCCTCAGTTGGATCATCGCGATCCCGCTATCGCTGCCGATGAGCGTCGCCCTCACTATCGCGTTCGGCAAGGTAATGCTCAAGCTGCCGGTGCATCTGCTCCCAAATGGCGCGGGCGTCGCCCAATGGCTCGCTGTGGTGGTGGTGCTGTCGCTGGTTGCTTGTGCGTGGCCTGCCATCAGGGCGACGCGCGTCACTACTGCGGCGGCGCTGGCTTTCGAGTAGCTTTGCGCTCCCCTACTGGAGACGCCAATGAACTCATCGACGTCGAGCGCCGCTATGCGAGGCGCGACCATCGTCGGAACGGTCCTTCAACTACTGATGGTCTTCTCGGGGCATTGGATCGAGTTCATCAAGAACAATGTCTTCGCCGTTGGCGGCATGACGATTTCGTTGCTCGCCGGTGTGCTCTACGCGCGTCGCGCGCGCGACCCACGCAACAGGTCAGCAACGAACGGTTTACTCGTCGGCGGGCTCTGCGCGCTGATCGGTATCTCCGTCAGCTACGCGCTCCAGGACGTCGAAATGAACATCCTCGGTTTCGGCACGATGAGCTCAGCAATCGCCGGTGGGATCGGTGCGTGGTTGGCGGGCGGCGAACGAAAGGTGTGATCGCGCTCCTCGCTTACCGTTGTAAGAGCCAATGAAGCAGATTTTACGTATTTTTCGGATGAACCAGATTGCAAACATTGCAGTGCTTTATCCGGTTCATCCGTTCAATCCGTCAAATCTGCTTCATTGTTCGTTGCAGTTCCGCTGTTAAACAGCGTGGCCGGCGCGACGCCTACGGTACGAGCGCCGCAATCTTCGCCGGCTTCGTGTTCGCGTTCTTCACGTAGAGATCGAGCCACGCGACCCACCGGCCCCATTGGTCGAGCAGCGTTTCCTGGATCAGCGGCCCGTGGTCCTCGTACGGATACATGAACAACGATGCTGGCTTACCCATGCCCTGCAATGCATGGAACAATCGAATCGAATTCGACGGATCCGTCCCCGTGTTCTGGTCTTCCATCGAATGATACATCAACAGCGCGCCCTGGAGCCGATCCGCATTCAGGAAGGGTGACATCGCGAGATAGGTCTCGCGCGCTTCCCATAGATCGCGCCGCTCGCTCTGGAATCCGTTCGGCGTCAATGTGCGATTGTAGTTGCCGTCACCAGCGATACCGGCCTTGAAGAAGGGCAGGTTGACCATCGCGTTGACCGTGCTGAATGCGCCATACGAGTGCCCGCCGATGCCAAGCTTCTGGCGATCGATGATCCCCTGCCGATCCAATTCATCGATGACGGCCGTCAGGCCATTTCGCAGGTCGTTCACGTAATTGTCGTTCAGCCGGCCCGCCGTGCCGAAGATCGGAATGTCGGGCTGGACGACGGCATAACCCTGCGTCGCCATGATCTCCATCGAACGCGGACCAGCGGTTGGGAATTTGTGCTTGTTGAACGTTCGCTTGGTCCGCTCGTACGAATCCTGATCGGTGTACTCGTATGGGTAGAACCAGAACATCGCGGGCAGCCGAGTGCCTTCGCGATAGCCCGGCGGGAAGGTGATATTGACCCACAGGGTCTTCCCGTCGGCGCGTGCGACCTGGATGGTCTTGCGCGGCATCGCCGTCACCTCCGGCGTCACGTCCTTGTTCTCCGTCAAGCGCTTCAACTGTCCCGTCGCGCGATCGCGCAGGAATTGATCGGGCACCATCTTTTCCGTCTCGCGCGTGACGACGAAGCGGTTGAAGTCATTGTCCACTGGCACGGCGCCGCTCTCGAACACCGACGTATCCGCCTCGAAGAGCCGCGACTTTGCACCCGTCTCGAGATCGACCTTGTCGAGGAAAAGCCGCGGCGCCACTGCACGTGTGTCTTGCGCGTAGTGCGTGCCCTCCAGGAAGACACTCTTGCCGTCGCTACTGACTAACGCGGCGCGCTCATCTCCCTCCTCACGGAGTACGACGGCACCGGGGTTGGTGTAGAAGCCATCATCCGCGCCGCCGCCTCGGCCACCCGCTCCACCGCCACCGCCACCTCCACGACCGCCGCCGAAGCCTGCTTGCGCCCCGCGCGCGCGGAAGATCGTGTGCTTCTTCGAGGGATCGGCGAGTGAAACGGCGTACGTGTGCGTAACCCCGCTCACACTTTCGCTCAACAGGCTCCACTTGCCGTCGCTCAAGAAGACGAAACCGGCGATGCGATTATCGCTGTCCGTCAGCGGTCTTGCAGTCCCTGAGTCGAACGGGGCGTTCCACACATACAGGCGGTCCTTTCGGCGTGGGCCACGCGCACTATCGCCGGCCGCAGTGTCCGTCGTATCGACGGCCGGCGCAGCGCCCGCTCCACGTCCGCGACGCGGCGCGGGATCCTGCATCAAATAAGCGAGACCGCCCTTCGGCATCCATGCGAAGGCTCGACGCCCTGTATCGGCGGCGGCCGCCGGTGCGCCTGAGTCATCGCCGCCATTTCCCTCGCGCAGTGCGCGCCGAGTCAACGTTCCGACAGCCTTTCCATCCGCGGTCCACAGTTGCTCCAAACTCCCGAAAGCGGAAACGGGAACGGCATACGAGAACGGCTTTGTCATCGTCGTGACGCGGAGATACTTGCCGTCCGGCGCGATGCTGACGCTCTCGATCATTGCCGGCGCGCCCACCTCCTTCACGGTGCCCTTGAGGTCGATGCGCGCGAGTTGTCCTGTCGCGAAGTACTCGAGCTGCGCCTTCTCGAGCGGCGTCTGCATGAGGCTCGCGTACGTTGGGGTCTTTGCCTTCACACTGTTCGTCAGGCGCACCACAGGCCCCTCGGCCACCTCCGGTTCCTTCGGCATCGGTGCGCGCTTCGACGGGATCAGCACGGCGTAGACCGCGCTGCCGTCCGGCGCCCAGTCGAGCGCAGTGGCGATGACGGGAAGTGCGGCAGTCGTCGTGAGTTTCTTCGCCGCACCTGTTTTCGCGTCCGCGACGTAGACGTACGTCGCATCATCGAAGTTCGCGAAAAATGCGATCTTCGATCCGTCCGGGGACCACGAGGGCTCCGACACGGACGCGCCGGCCGGCGCCTGCACGTTCGTGCGCGCGCCGGTTTCGGCATCGACGATCTCGATGTTCGATTGACCGCGCGTGGTGAAGTTCCGCACGCGATTCGCGCGATAGTCCACCTGAAGTCCGCCAAAGTAGTAGTGCGCCTTCGCGAACTTCGCGGCATTGCCGAGTCCCTCGCCATGAATCACGAGGAAATGCTTTCGGTCGGGACTTTGTTGCGTGAGGGTGGAGTTTGACTGCCGCGGCGCGGTCACGAGCTTCGCGACGTCCGCCGGCGGACGCACGTAACGCTCGGTGGCGAGCAGCGCCTTGTCGGCTTCGACGGACTGTTGGGCGCCGAGTGGTGCGAATGCGATGGCGGCGATGACTGCGCCAAGGAGTCGCGAGTTGGTGGTCGGCGCGATGAGACGCATCGCGATGAGACGCATACAGATGCTCCGGATGGTGGAGACGATGGGAGTCGCTGCCACTATATGCGACCATTCCGGTGATCGTTGCAACCCCCTCGCACGACCAGCGAACGAAACCGCGTTGTTCGGAATCGAACGACAGATTGTTCGGATTCTACGGATTTTCACGGATTGAAATACAAAAGCTGACCTCAGCGTCCGAGGCCAGCCTTTCTGATGTATCCGTGCAACTCCGAACAAGCCGTCAAATCTGCTTCATTCCCAACATTCAACGCATTTCACAACCGCAGTTGCCTCACGCCCCTACCAACATTCGTCTCCTCACCGCGGCCAACCGCTTCCGCACCGATCCGTCGAGCACCGTATCCCCGACGTGCACGATTACTCCCCCCATGATCGACGGATCCACCGTAAGATGCGGTATGACATCCTTCCCGAAGACGCGCGAGAGCTGCGCAGCGATCTCCGACTTCTCGGAATCCGGCGTTTCGCGCGCAACCGTCACGCGCGCGTGCAGGCGACCCTCCGCCGCATCCACCAGATCGAGATACTCGCGCGCGATCTCCGGAATCAGCATCTGCCGGCGGTGCGACACCAGCGACTGAAGGAAGCGCAGAAAGTTGCGCGGCATCCGATCCTTGAATGCCGTCTGGAGCACGGCGTTCTTGTCCGCCGCACCAACGCGCGGTGATTCGAGGAAGAGGCGCAGCGTCGGGTTCTGGCCCATCGCGTCGGCGACGTCCGTGATCATCGAGCCCCAGCCGCGCAGGTCATTCGCCTTGCCGGCGAGCACCAACAACGTCTCGGCGTAGTTTCTGGCGATCGTCGTGTCGCGCATCGCTTAGCGGCTCGCCGTTACGGCGGCCGGTGACACGCTGGCGAGGAAGCTTTCGACGAGCTGGCGGTTGGTCGGCTGATCGAGGTTCTTCTCGATCACCTTGCTGGCGCCCGCAATCGCGAGATCGACGGCTTCGCGCCGAAGTTCGGCGATCGCCTTGGACTTCTCGCTCTCGATGTCCTGCCGAGCGCGCGCGAGCAGCGCCGCCTGTTCAGTATGTGCCTTTTCGATCAGCTCGGCGCCAACGCGCTCTGCGGCGACGCGGGCATCGGTGATGAGCTTCTGGGCTTCGCCGCGCGATGCGTCGAGCGCGGCACGGTGCTGCGCGAGCACACGCGCCGCCTCGTCGCGATCGGCCTTGGCACCGGCGATCGCGTCTTCGAGCGCCTTCTCGCGCGCCTCGACGGCGGCCGTGATCGGGCCGAAGGCGAACTTCGCCAAACCGAAGACGAGGATAGCAAAAATGAACAGCGTCCAGACCATCAGCCCGTAGTTGGGATCGAGCAGGCCCTTGGCCTTCTCGGCTTCCTGCGCGGCCAGTGGCGCAGCAGTCAGGGCGAGAAGAACGAACGAATTACGCAGGATGCGCATTGGAAAATTCAAAGAAAGAGAAGAGCCGCCGGCGTCCGAGGACGCCGGCGCTCGAATTAGAAAGCGATCTTCTGGCCCATCGAAAAGCCGATGACGACCGCGAACAGCGCGGCCGCTTCGATCAGTCCGGCGAAGATGATACCGGCGATCTGGATGCGTGCTGCCATCTCTGGCTGGCGGGCCATGCCTTCAACGGCCTGGCCACCGATGCGGCCGATGCCGATACCCGCGCCGATGACGCCGAGTCCGGCGGCAAGACCCGCACCGATCGCAACGAGGCCTTTGGCACTCGCAGTGGCCGCGGCCGCGTCCTGCGGAACTGCCTGCAGCAGCGAAAGAATCGTGTGAACCATGGTTAATCTCCAATCGTTTCGAAACGTGAACCCTCAGCGCCCGCGGCGTTTGCCGCCGTCCGTCGGCGAGACCCTGAGTCTCAACGGACATCGCCAGCCACTCGACTGGCTACCTGTAGCACGGACGGGCGAGCTCCGTGCTTTGCTGCTCTTCTAGTGGTGCGCTCTGATCGTCCCGATGAACACACTCGCCAGCAGCGAGAAGATGAACGCCTGCAGAAACGACACGAACAATTCGAGCACCATGATCGCCGTCGCCATGAGAATCGGCGGCAGGACGATCAGGAAGGTGAATGGCGGATGTGACACGATCGCGCTCGCGAAGGCGAAGATCAGCGACACCATGCCCAGCACGACGATGTGACCCGCCGTCATGTTGGCGAACAGTCGGATCGCCAGTGCGAAGGGCTTGGAGAACTTGCCGATGATCTCGACGGGGGTCATCAGCAGAAACATGAATTCCCGGACGCCGACCGGCAGTTCCTTGTTCCAATAGAAGATCGTGTTCAGATACCCGATGCCATTGGCGCGGATACCGGCGATCTCCACCATGAAGAAGGTGATGATGGCCAGAGTCGCCGTGACCGAGATGTTTCCGGTTGCCGTCGAGCCGTACGGAATCAGCCCGAGGATGTTGGCGAAGAGGATGAACCAGAACAGCGTCAGCACGAAGGGCACGTACTTCTCGCCGTGATGGCCGAGGTTTGGAAGTGCCACTTCCTGACGGATGTAGAGGACCATCGCTTCGATACCATTCGCGAAGCCACCCTTCGGCCGCCCGATCAGCGAGGTGTGACGCACATGGGCGCGCGCCGCCGAAATCAGGACGAGGAAGCAGAGGACCGCGGCGAGCAACAGGTAGACGACATGGCGCGTCGGCGAAAGGTCGATCTCGACATTGCCAACATGGATCGGCGTCCAGCGCGGCAATTCGAGCTCGTGCGGTTCCCAGAATTTCGGAAAGCCCGGATACTCGAGGCAGTGGGAATCCGTGATATGTGGCGTCACGATGTCGCCCGGCGCGTATTCCTCGCAGGCGTGGTGCTTGGCCGCGGGCTCGAGCGCCGCGTGCTCCTGCGCACTCAACTGCGTGCCCGCGAGCAACAAGGCCAGCGCCAATGAGGCGGTCTTCAGTAGAGAACTGGTGTTCATAGAAATAGGAACGGCGCTTCGATCAGTTCAGTCAACGAGAAATATGTCGCAAGGCTCACCAGCGCCGCGGTCTGCGGCAGCCCGAGCGCTCGACTCGCGAATCCGTACACAATCAGCGCCGCCAAGCAGATCAACGCGCCGACTCCCCAACCTGCAATGCCATTGCCCTTGTCCGCCATCATGCGGGCGATCGCAAAGGCCACCAACTGAACCACAATCGCCACCGCCGCGCTCACCCACACCGCCGGACGGCCCGCTGCGTCGAACACCGCCGTCATGATCCCACCGGCCAGTCCGACCACGACCAGACAGGAGAGCCCGTAGAGCGCGATGGCCCGTCCGGTGGATTTCTGCGCGGTCACAACCGCCTGTCTTTTCTGGCGGCCTTCGCGGCGTCATCCCTTGCCTGAACCGCCATGAGCTTCGTGTACATGCTATAAAAGCTCAACCCCGCCCCGAAAAACACTCCGATGATGAGGAGCCACGGCGCCGTGTCGAGCTTTCGGTCGAGCCACTGCCCAGCGTAGACAAAGACCAGAATCGAAATTGCGAACTGGAAAGCGACTCCAGAATACTCGCCAAGCGGCGTATCGCCGTCCTTTCCTGTCCCAGTCATTCGAGGCGGAATCTAGTGCTTGTGAAATTTTTCGCAAGCGATCTGGCGGTGCTGCGGTGGCGCGTTCCGAGTCCCGCAGAAATCCCGCAAACGTATGTGGTATAGTAACTTGCGATAAGTAGTATCGGGCAGACCGCCGACAAACCTGGCCACCGACGTTCGACGTCAAAGCGGTGGTCACTCCCTTGCTGGCGGGTTCATTCCAGAATTGGAATGAAGCCAGCAGACCCAAACCCGTGCCCGCACCGCGTCTCCCGGCCGCCTGTCAAGATCGTTGTCGCAGTCCGGTAACGGTGGCGAACTGAACGGGCGTGAACCCCAAGTGTGTCGTACTATCTGCCAGATCGCGTCCTGTCGAATCGGCTGGAAAGCGCAGCGCCAAGCGTTTTCAACCGGGCGTAACGAACGTTGCCTATGCGACAAATGTCCGCAACTTGGCGAGAAGCTCGCAAGTGCTGTTGCCGCCTCAACTTTCGTTGTGACGTCTCATGTTGACTATTCGTCTGGATGTTGATAAGTTCGCACTCCAACGGATGTGTGAGCGTCGTCGGCTCATTCCACATCAGGCCCATTTCGGTCAAATCGTCATGAATTCCCGCTTGCTCATCACATTGCTTTGCGCCGGAGCTGTCGCACTCGCGTGCGGCTCGCTTTCTCGAAACGACGTAGCGCGCGAAGAGAGCTTGCGACGTTCAACGAGTACTGCGACGACCGGCAGCGCATCGGCTACACCGAAAATCATCGGCAACTTCGCGGTCAACATCGAACCGCACGCGCTGCGCTTCGCGCTCAACGTCACGAACAGCGGCAAGAAAGACGTCGAGCTCGAGTTCCCCAATGGGCAGCAGTACGAATTCACCGTGCTCGACTCCATTGGACGGGAAGTCTATCGCTGGGGCATGGGCCGCATGTTTACACAGTCCATGCAGAACAGATCGATCGACGTCGGTGACGCGCTGCAGATTACCGAGGTCGCGGAGACAACACTGCCACGCGGCAAGTACGTCGCCGTCGCCACGCTCCGCAGCACCAACTTCCCCATCAAGCAGAGTTCGCAATTCGAGCTGCGCTGACGCGTGTGACCTTGGCGCATTTGCCGAGGTTGAGCGAGGTGTAGGATCCCTAACGTCATTCGGGTTTCCGGGTGACGTTTCGTGTTTTCTCCACTTTACGCGACGTGGCGACCGCGTGCAGTGATGTGCTCAGGGCTCCGCAACCGTTATCTCGGTCGATGGAACGGCGACCACCTTGCTCGCGACTGCGCAGCAAACGGAGTTCCCTTCTCTCGATACCCGTGATTCCCCGGACAACCGTGCGTGTCCATCGCGCCACTTCGCGCGGTGTTCAAGACTTCTCGGTCACGACGAGCGATATCCCCTGCATTGTCGCCAGCGCGCCACCCGTCATTGCCGTGACGCAAATGCCGAGGTGCACGAATGCCGACTTGACGGTGTCCTTCAGCGCCAAAGCTGAGCCGTCGGCGTTCCTCGCGAAGAACAATCCCGCGACGGGTGCGCATTCGTTCTCGATGTCCGCGCACGCCGTACTCGGATCACGCATCGAACTGTCGAGGGCTGATGGCGTCGCCCTTACAATCGTTGTGAACGCTCTCGGCGACCGTCGACAGTGTGATCGCCTTGACGCTCACGATCGGTAATCCAGGAAAGGACGCGGGAGATCACCTTCGCAACCTCGCGCGCTCCCGCAGTCGCCATTTCCGGAACGCACGATACCTTAGCGGGTGACTCCCCTCGGACGCACCGCTCGCGCCATGTCATGATGATCAAGATGCTCAACACCGCACTCCGGCTGCTTTGCGTAGCCTCCGTCGCCGGCGCGCAGACTCCGCGCTACGACCTGCTCATCGCCGGTGGCACTGTGATCGACGGAACCGGCGCGGAGCGGTACCGCGCCGATGTCGCGATCACGGGCGATCGTATCGCGCTGGTCTCTCGCGTGCCGATTCCAAGCACCGACGCGCGTCGAGTCATGAACGCGACCGGGCGCATCGTCTCGCCGGGTTTCATCGACCTTCACGCACACCTCGAGCCGCTGCCCGAACTCAACGGTGCCGAGAGTGCCGTCACGCAAGGCGTAACGCTGGCGTTGGGTGGGCCCGACGGCTCCTCCCCCTGGCCATTCGCACCCTACCTCGCCGCACGTGAGGCGCAGGGCATCGGCATCAACGTCGCCTTCCTCGTCGGACACAATACCGTTCGCCGCGCCGTCATGGGCGAGGCTGCGCGCGCGCCCTCGACGAACGAGCTGGCACGCATGCGTGCGATGATCGCACAGGGAATGGGCGAAGGAGCGTTCGGGATCAGCACCGGCCTGTTCTACGTGCCTGGCACGTACTCGGAGATCGAGGAAGTCATCGCCCTGTCAAAGGTGGCCGCCGACTCCGGTGGCATTTACACATCGCACCTGCGCAAGGAAGGGCTCGGACTCTTCGACGGAGTTGCCGAGGCAATCGAGATCGGGCGGCGAGCGCACATTCCCATCGTGCTCACGCACCACAAGGCCGTCGGCCAACAGATGTGGGGCAAGAGCGTCGTGACGCTCGCGATGCTCGACTCCGCGCGGAAGGCCGGAGTGGACGTGATGGCGGACGTCTATCCGTACACGGCAACCCATACGGGAATTTCCGCGCTCATTCCCAGTTGGGCGCTCGCCGACGGCGACAGCGCGTTCAAGCGGCGCATCAGCGATGCAGCGCTGAAGGACAGCATCACTCGCGGCATCGTGTTCAACATCCTCAACGACCGCGGCGGTGGCGACCTCGCACGCGTGCAGTTCTCACGCGTCTCGTGGGACAAGACCCTCGAAGGAAAGACGCTCGCCGACTGGGCCACTCGGCGCGGCCTTCCTCTTACGCCGGAGAATGGCGCCGCATTGGTCATCGAAGCGCAGCGGAACGGCGGAGCGAACGCGATCTATCATGTCCTCGACGAGGCGGACGTGCGCCGCATCATGAGCCACCCACAGACGATGATTGCGTCGGATGGACGACTGAGCCAGCCCGGAGACGGACACCCGCACCCGCGCGCATACGGGACGTTTCCCCGGGTGCTTGGCCACTATGTCCGTGAGGAACACGTCCTCACGCTGGAGCAGGCGGTACACAAGATGACGGAGATGCCGGCGGCACGGCTTGGACTTCGCGATCGTGGTGTACTGCGGGCTGGGGCGGCGGCGGATCTGGTGGTGTTCGATGCGGCGACGATTGCGGATAGGGCGACCTTCGCGGAGCCACACCAGTACGCGGTTGGGATCGATGCCGTGCTCGTGAATGGCGTGCTTGCGGTCGACAAGGGGAAAGTGACCGGCGCGCGGAGTGGAAAGGTCTTGCGGCGGCGGCCACAGTAGCAGTTTCTTTGCGCCGCACAGATGAGTCAGGTGCTCAGTGATCGGCCGCCGCCAACAGAGTGTCCGAGTCGGGAAGAGCACGCCTCTTGCTAGACCTTTCTGTATGCCCGCAATCTGGAAAGGCTCCCTCGCGTTCGGCCTCGTCAATATTCCCGTTGAACTTCGGCCCGCGGTGCGCGCCGGCGAAAAGCTCTCCTTTCGCCAGCTCGACAAGAAGCACCACAAGCCCATCAAGTACGATCGTGTCTCGACCGTCGACGGCAAATCCGTCCCATGGTCCGACATCGTCAAGGGCTTCGAGATCTCCAAGGGCAAGTTCGTCGTGATCGATGCGAAGGACTTCAAGTCCGCAGAGCCCGAGATGTCGCGGGTTCTGGAGATGACGGACTTCGTCCCTTCCGACTCCATCGATCCCAGATACTTCGACTCGCCGTACTTTCTCGTGCCGCGCGAGGGTGGCGACAAGGCGTACGCCCTGCTCCGCGACGCCCTCGAGGCAACGGGAAAGGTGGGTATCGGCACCTTCGCGCTTCGGCAGAAACAACACCTGGCTGCCGTGAAACCGATGGGCAATGCGCTGGTGCTCGAGCTCATGCGCTTCAACGCGGAGCTCGTCGATCCTGACGAAATGAAATTTCCGACGTCCGCCGGTGCAAAGGTGCGCCCGCAGGAGCGTGAGATGGCCGTGAAGCTCATCGAGACGCTCGCCAATGAATTCGACCCGGCGAAATACAAGGACGAATACCACGAGAAGCTGAAGGCGATCATCAAGGCGAAAGCGAAGGGTAAAGCGCTACCGGTCGAGGCAATCGAAACCCGCGAGAACACGAAGATCGTGGATCTCGTCGCCCGCCTTCAGGAGAGCCTCGCCGCGAGCAAGGGCGGCAGCGGCTCCAGGAAAACCGCGGCGAAAAAGTCCGCGCGCAAGACAACGCGCAAGCGCAAGACCGCCTAGTCACGCGATATGCCTCGCCCACCCTCGCCGATGCTGGCATCTCCGGCCGGCAGCCTGCCAACGCTGTCCGGTTGGACCATCGAGCCCAAGTGGGACGGCATTCGCGTACTCGCCGAGATCAGCACGCGACACGTGCGCTTGTGGAGCCGAAACGGGATCGACAAGGCGCACCAATTCGCCGAGGTGGCCGAGGCACTCGCCCACGTCGCGGAGGAGCACGGATCGCTGTTGCTCGACGGTGAGCTCATCGCGATCGACCGGTCCGGCAAACCTCTGCGCTTTCAAGCGCTTCAGGCGCGCGGTCTGTCGCCGGAAACGCGAACGGCGTTTGTCGCCTTTGACATCGTCGCCGCCGGCAAGCAGGATCTCGCGCCAGAACCGTGGACGATCCGCCGCGCGGTGCTCGAATCACTCGTGAAGAAGTCCTCGCGCGCCATCGTGCGGCTGGGAGACTCGTATCGATGCGGAACGGCCGGCGCAAAGCGGCTCTTCACCGCGGCGCGAACGCACGGGTGGGAGGGGCTTATTCTCAAGCGCATGGACTCCACCTACACGCCGGGACAGCGGTCGCCACTCTGGCGCAAGGTCAAGCTCGAGCACGAGCAGGAGTTCGTCATCGGCGGATACACGCTCCCTGCCAAGGGCGCGGACCGTGCTCACCTTGGCGCACTGCTCGTCGGGTATTTCGACGATTGCGGTGATCTTCACTATGCCGGAAAGGTCGGCACCGGCTACACCCGCGCAACCCTCGTCGATCTCGGCAAGCGACTCGGCTACCTTCGCCGTGCAACGACGCCGTTCGTGGATGCACCTCGCCGGGTTGAGGCGCCGGTGTGGGTGAAGCCCACGCTCGTTGCGCAGGTGCGCTACAACGAGATGACGTCCGCCGGCGTGCTCAGGCAGCCGAGCTTTGTCGGGTTGCGTGACGACAAGAAGGCCGCCGATGTCCGCCTCGAATCCGACACCTCGAGCGGCGCGATACTCGACACACTTCGGTGCGCGTCCTGAGCCTCCTCAGCCGGGCTAACTGACCATTACCAACCGAACGGACGAATCTCGCACCAGCAGCAACTGCGCCTGCGTTTCATCGTCGCGCTTGCGTATCAGGTGCGCAATCGCCGCGCGCGTCAGTGGTTTCTCGATCACCTCGACCGCCCCGACTGCCTTGTTCCGCGACTCCTGCGCAACCACACTGACGATGACGACCGGAATGTGCGCGAGCTCGTGATCTCGCTTGATCTCCTGAAGGGCGTCGAGCCCGGATTTGCCCGGCATCATCACGTCCATCGTGATGAGGTCGGGATTCACTCGCCGAGACAACGCGATTCCTTCGTCCGCACTCGCCGCGAGGAATACCTCGCAGCCCAGATCCTCGAATTCATTCTGAATCAGCGTCCGTGAGTCGGCTTCGTCGTCGACCACGAGTACCCTGAACCTCGACCGGCGAGACGGGTCACCGACGCCGGCGCTCGCGTCGAACGGGGAGACGATCGGGGCCGCGGCCGGAATCAGGTCCGGTCCGAGGACGATGCTGAATGTCGTACCGACGCCGACCTCGCTCCGTACCTCGATCCGCCAGCCCATCAATTCGGCGAGCGAACGCGTGATGGTGAGACCGAGCCCCGTGCCGCCGTACTGTCGCGCCGTGGTGTTGTCGGCCTGCCGAAATGCGTCGAAGACCGACTGCAGGCGGTCGGCGGGAATCCCGATACCGGTATCCATCACGTCGATGCGTGCGGGCCGCGCATTGCGCACATCAGGCACCACCCGAATCGTCACGCTGCCCTGCTTGGTGAACTTGAGCGCGTTGCCGACGAGGTTGATGATGATCTGCTTGAGCCGCGACCGATCGGCGTACAGCAGTCCAACGTTGGACGGCACGTCCGCGATCAGCGCGACTTCGGTGTCCGACGGCGCGGCCATCTCGTCGAGCGTCTCGCGCACGAGATCGGGAAGGTCCACGGTCGTCATCTCGAGCTCCATACGGCCCGCCTCGATCTTCGACAGATCGAGGACGCCGTTGATGACGCCGAGGAGGTGCGTGCCGTTCGCAGTGATGCGCGAGAGGTGCGTCATGTCGACGGGACGAAGATTTCCCGCCTTGTTCTTGAGCATGATGTTGCTGAAACCGATGATCGAATTCAGCGGCGTCCGCAGCTCGTGGCTCATGTTCGACAGGAACTCGCTCTTCGCCCGATTCGTCGCTTCCGCCGCTTCCTTTTCCGCGCGAAGCTGCATTTCCACGCTCTTCGAGCGGACGAGGCGGTCAAGCATCGCTGCAATGAGCGCCAACCCGACTATCAGCACGCCGGCCACGGCCACAAGAATCGCGAGGAAGATCGGCGGCAGGCCGGTCTCTGGGGTTACTCCCGCCGCGACCGGAATGAAGTTGGCCGCCGCCATTCCGGTGTAGTGCATACCGGCGATGGCGAGCCCCATCACCACCGCCGCACCGCCGCGAAGCATTTTGCCGCGCGCCGATTCGGCGCCACGTAGCCGCCGCGCAATCTGAAGTGCGACATACGATGCCGCGATGGCGATCGCGACGGAGGTCCAGTAGAGCAGCGAATCGTACGCGATGGTTGCGTCCATGCGCATGCCCGACATGCCGATGTAGTGCATCCCCGCGATCGCGATACCCATCGCCAGCGCCGCAGCCAGAAGTTGCACCGGACGGACCAGCGGTCGGGCCGCGATGTACAGGGCGAAGTACGACGCGCCGACGGCAACCGCGATCGAAGCCACGAGCTGCGGAAGTGCGTACACCACCGGGATCGGAATCCGAAGCGCGAGCATGCCCACGAAATGCATGCTCCAGATGCCGACTCCCATCGCCAACGCCCCGCCGCCCAACCAGATCGCGCGCGTTCGGCCCTCAGCGGCATGTACACGACCCGCGAGGTCGAGTGCCGTGTACGACGCGAGCATCGCGATCAGGATTGAAAGTGCGACGAGGCTGGCGCTGTACGTCTGAAGAAGCGGCACTGTTTCGCTCTCAATACAAGATGGTCCAGCGGTACGCAATGCGAACGCGAGCTCAACGTGCAGTATCGGCAACCCGTCATCCTATCACAAGCCGCTCGTCGTGTCACGCCGAGCACTGCAACGCGTCGTCACCCCGAGCGCTGAAGTCGTCACGAAACGGCTTCCAATGTTGACCGACTACATGATCCGAACACTACCCGAGGCGCGGGCCGGCTGCTGCCGCAATTCCGCCACGATCGTCCGCAGGTCCGACGTGAGATCCGCGTCGCGCCGAAGGACGGTCGCTCCGAATTCCAGGGGCTCCGTGAAAGTGTCGATCAACGTGTCCGAAACCACCACGACGACACGAATTCTGACGGTTTTTGGATCCTCACGCAATGACGCGACCCATTCCGATACACGCGTATCCCACCGGCTGACGTCGAGCACAACCAGGTCAGGAGCGCGGGCCGACACGAGGAAATGCGCAGCCGCTTCCTCGACCCCCGCGACCACCTCGAGTGTCGTGTCGTCGAGGGACGCCAGCTCCCGATACCGATGCACGTCGCTGCGGTCGTCCTGCACGAGGACCACCCTCGGCCGCGTCGCGTCGCTGACGTTGCGACGAATGACCTCGGAAAGCGTCTCGCGCGTGACGGGCTTCTCGATGAAATCCATGGCGCCGAGCAGGCGGCCTCGCTTCTCGCGCGCAATCAGGCTGACGATGACGACCGGAATATCGCGCAACTCCCGGTCCCCCTTGAGCTCACGCAGCGCCTCCCATCCATTCTTGCGCGGCATCATGATATCCAGCGTGATGAGGTCCGGCCGCATCCGCCTTGCAAGCGCGATGCCCTCGTCCGCCCCACTCGCCGTGGCCACCTCACAGCCGAGTTCCTCGAGCTGGTCCTTGAGGATCGTTCGCGCGTCGAACTCGTCGTCGATGACCAGGACGCGAAATGGACGCCCTCCGTGCGCCAGCGTCGCTTCCGTCACGGCAAGCCGTATGTCACCCGAGTAGCGCGCCACCTGCTCCGTCGGCCGGTCGCGGCGTGCGATGTGGACACTGAAGGTCGAGCCCACGCCCGCCTCGCTCTGCACCGTGATTTCCCAACCCATCAGGTGTGCGAGCGATCGCGTAATCGTCAGCCCGAGCCCCGTCCCCCCGTACTGCCGTGAGGTGGTGGTGTCTTCCTGTTGAAACGCCTCGAAGACTGCATCGATGCGGTCCGCGGCGATACCGATCCCTGTGTCGATCACGTCGATGCGGGCGGCGAGCCCCGTTCGAGAGTCCGGGATGACGCGCAACGTGACCGTCCCGGCGTGCGTGAACTTGATCGCATTCCCGAGCAGGTTGAGGATGATCTGCTTGAGCCGGCTGCGGTCAGTATGCAGGAAGCCGACTGCGGGAATCTCAGCCAGTAGCGCCACCTCGCGCAGTTCCGCCTGTGGTTCGAGCTCGCTCAGGCTCTCATACATCAGGGCCGCGACATCCACCGATGTCAGGTCGAGCTGCATCTGCCGGGCATCGATCTTCGAGAGATCGAGCACGCCGTTGATCAGTGTCAGCAGGTGCGAGCCGTTCGCCGTGATGCGCTTGAGGTAGGTGACGTCCTGCGGTCGCAAGTTCTCCTTCGTGTTGCGCAGCAGGATGTTGCCGAACCCGATGATCGAATTGAGCGGCGTCCGCAACTCATGACTCATGTTCGCGAGGAAGTTGCTCTTCGCCTCGTTCGCCGCCTCGGCCGCGCGGAGCGCGACTTCGAGTTCGTGCGAGCGCTCGACGAGAAGTGCGCTCTTTTCCTCGATCTGCGCCGCTTGCTGCCGGATCTGACGTCCATGCCGCAGCACGTTCTGTGACTGCATCCACGTGTTGTAGCTGAAGACGGTCATGAATGCAGCGACGACCGCGATGCTCAACACCTGAGTGAGGAGCGACGCGCCGAGGAAATCGAACTCGAACGCGGTGATCCAGCCCATGAAGAGGATGCCGAGCACGAACCAGACGATGCCGCGTGCGGCGAACTTCGGGCCGCCGTTGAGCACATTCCCCGCATTGATGCCGAGAAAGCCTGTCGCGCTTGGCCAGATACTGAAGCCTGTGAGGGGGACTGCGCAGCCGATGAAGAAGGAATCGATGAGAAGATTGCGCAGCTCGGCCGTCTTTGTGTCCATGCTCCGGCTCGCAATGAAGCGCGCGACGTGCGGCCAGACGAGGAGGTGCCAGATGAACAGCGACCACACCCACGGCCCCTCGTTCCGCGGCCAGATATGAATGCCGTACAGCAGGAGGTACAGCGGATACGTAGTGACACGGACCAGATAGTCCAGACGGACGATCCGGTGAACCCGGTTCGGCAGCTCGAGAGTGGAGTGACTCGAATGGCTCATGGGCCCCGGGAAATCCTGGCGCACGGACATGCCAGGGCGATGCACCGGCACAATCCGAGTATCGGACGGCCGAACAAAAGTGTTGAATTCGCACGCCCTCCGGCAACCCTGCACTTCTGGGGCTTGGTGCGCGGAGATAACCTTAGCTGCAAGGGGACAGGAGACAGGGGACAGGTGACAGGTAACACCCACTGAAGCCCTTCCTCTCCCCTGACCCCTGTCCCCTGCCCTCTTTTTACCAAATGACCAGTTCCCTGAACACACGCCCCACAGACGACCATCGCGATCTCGAATTGCTCGAGCAGCTCGCGACCGCGCGGGCGGCGCTCAATGCACAGATCGCGCGCCGGATCGTCGGCCAGCGCGAAGTCGTAGACAATCTCGTCGCCGCCATTCTCGCCGGGGGGCATGCGCTGCTCGTCGGCGTGCCCGGGTTGGCGAAGACCCTCCTCGTGCAGACCGTGGCGCAGGCGCTCGACCTCCAGTTCTCGCGCGTGCAGTTCACACCCGACCTCATGCCGAGCGACATCACGGGCACGGAGCTCCTGGAGGAAGATCATACGAACGGTCGTCGTTTCTTCAAGTTCGTGCAGGGGCCGGTCTTTGCAAACATCGTCCTCGCCGACGAAATCAACCGCGCCCCACCGAAGACGCAGGCCGCCCTCCTCCAGGCCATGCAGGAGCACAACGTGACCGCCGCCGGCAAGACACACCGGCTTCCGGAGCCATTCTTCGTGCTGGCCACGCAGAATCCGATCGAGCAGGAAGGCACCTACCCGCTACCGGAAGCGCAGCTTGACCGCTTCATGGTTCAGCTGACGGTCGGCTATCCCTCGCGCGAGGAAGAGGAGCGCATCGTTGCCGAGACGACGACCGACCGCGAGGTCGAGGTGACGCCGGTGTTGACCGGCGCGCAGTTGAGTGACCTGCTACACCTCGTTCGCCGGCTGCCGGCGGCTCCGAGCATCGTGGCGTACGCGGTGAAGCTGGCGCGGAGCACGCGTCCCGACGCGCCCGAAGCGTCGGCCCAGGTGAAGAAATACGTCAGCTGGGGCGCCGGACCGCGTGCCTCGCAGTACCTCATTCTCGGTGCCAAGGCACGCGCGGCGATGGATGGCCGCTCCATGCCCGATCTCGAGGACGTGCAGGCGATGGCGCTGCCGGTGCTCGGTCACCGCGTCGTATTGAACTTCCAGGCGGAAGCAGAGGGGATTACGAGCACCTCGTTGATCAAGGCGCTCGACTCGCGTTAAAGCCGGCGCTGTAATCGGCACGGCTGCGCGTGTTCCTCTAAGCTACGACGTCGTAACTCCTTATTTTTCAGCTACTTGCATGTTTTCATGCATGTCGGCGAAGCGCGCCGCTATGGCGGACTGGTCATCGCGAAATCCCGGGCTGAGAAACTGTTAAGCGACGCGTATCGGCAGCCGATACTGCAACGGAGATGTCCGGGCATCTCCTGACACCGCTCGATTTTCACGATAGTCTGTGGCGTACCTCACAGCGTTTGCCGGTGCTGGACCGTCTACTTGTGCAAAAGCTCTTCTGGCGGCAAACTAGCGCTTAGAATATCTTAAGCGTACCGATGGCGGCCCGAGCTATTACGCTGGACTCGTCATCCGGGCGTGGACCAGAGCCTTCACTCTACAAACCATCATGGCACTCCCTCCTGCTCCAGACCTCAAGAAGCTCGACTGTACGAACCCCGGGCGCGGCCCGTGGCGCGTCATTCCCGACATCGCCAACCGCTCGATCAACATCAGGCATCAGCGGAGCCACTTTGTCCACAAGGTCTATTACGGGACCCGGACGGAGCGCACTGAGGAGGATGCCGAGCGTCAGGCAGTCGCCCTGTGCGCGGTGCTGAATGCGCTCAAGGCAAAGCGGCCCTAGTACCACGCAGCAGCGGGCTGTCGGGCGGCATCAATAGCGAACACCGGAGGGCTCGCGCATCTTGAACTGGTGCGCGGGCCCTCGCTCGCCTCTCGGCCCGAATCGGGCCGCCATTCTGAATGGAGCGCTTGAGCACGATGCCTCTTGTCCGGCACGCATCGCGAGTCCTCGTCGCCGCCGTCTCGCTCATTGCCGCGATGACCGTGTCGGCGGCCCTCGCGTCCGCACAATACTTCGGGCGCGTTCGCATCGAGCCCAACGCGACCTACGACGGCCGCTTCACGTTCGTGCGGCTCCGCTACCAACTCGTCACGCGGCCAGGTTGGGAGTACGACTATCCGGCGATGGAGCGGAACTTCATGACCATCGCGAACGACCTCACCACGCTGCGTCCGCATACCGCCGAGAGCAATATCCTCGACATGGACGATCCGGAGCTGAGTCGTTATCCGATCGCCTATCTCTCCGAGCCAGGCTACTGGTATCCGTCGCCGACGGAGGCCAGGGGACTGCGGACGTGGCTCAAGAAGGGCGGCTTCCTCGTCGTCGATGACTTCCTCCTCAACCAATGGGCGCAATTCGAGTACGCGATGAAGCAGGTGCTGCCCGACGCGAAGATCGTCCCGCTCACCATCAAGCATCCCATCTTCGATGCCTTTTTCCGCATCACGACATTGAGCGGGATGCACCATCCCGACAATTCGCGCGCGATCGCCGAATACTACGGTATCTACGAGAACAACGATCCGACGCGCCGATTGATGGTGATCATCAATTACAACAACGATATCGGCGACTACATGGAGTGGTCGGGCCAGGGATGGTACGCGGTGAATCTGTCGAATGATGCGTACAAGATGGCCACGAACTGGATTGTGTACGGACTCACGCACTGACTTGGCAGGCACGCGGTAAGGCAGGGTCGGAAGCGCCTGCCGTGTCTGATGGCTCATGACCGCCTATCGCCGCCGCTTCGCGTTGCTGTGCTGTACCGTACTTCTCGCGTGTAGCAGGGACGCCAGCGTGAGTTCACCGCTCACGTCCCCCGCACCCGAATTGCTGAATGCCAACGGGCCGGTCGGCTTCATCACCGGGAGTCCCGTCGCGTATGACGCTACCAAGGGCGGAACCGTCTTCTCCGATCCTGCCCTCAAGGGTCTCAGCTACCGCATCGCCTTCGAAGGCCCCTCCCTCGGGCTTTCGTCCACTGCGGGCAGCATCACCGGAACGGGTACCGGCCCAGGCGTGGTCATGGCTACGCTTACGGCAACCGACGGCGAGGGACGCATCGTCAGCGATCGCTTCGCGGTCGTCGTGTTTGCGAGCGGGTTACCCGTTCCGATGCTGCCTGCGCTCTCGTTGCAATATGCTGACGCAGAAGTCCCGCTGCCCGCACACTACGCCGCGAGCATCAACGGGCTCTCGGCGGCGGCCACGGATAATCTCCCACCGTCCAATCCGATCACGGATGCCGGAGCGACACTCGGGCGGGTCTTGTTCTACGATCCGCGGCTGTCGGCGAACGATGGAACGTCGTGCGCCGGGTGTCATGTCCAGGCCCTTGGCTTCACCGACGCGCTCCCGTCGAGCGTCGGATTCGCGGGAGCGTTGACGGGACGTCTCACCCCAGGACTGACCAATGCGCGCTTCTACAAACGCGGACGCTTCTTCTGGGACGAGCGCGCGGCATCATTGGAAGCACAGGTTCTCGGACCCATCCAGAATACCGGAGAAATGGGCATGACGCTGGAGAACCTCGTTGCGAAGGTCTCGACGACGCCGTATTACAAGCCGCTCTTCACCTCCGCGTTTGGTAACACGTCCGTCACCAGCGACCGCATCGCGCTCGCACTCGCGCAATACGTGCGTTCGCTCGTGTCCACCAACTCGCGTTATGATCGGGCATTCGTTGGCGGCGTGGCGAACTTCGCCGCCTCCTTCACCGCGGAAGAAATCGCTGGTGAGGCGCTCTTCCGAAGTGCGGGGTGCGCAAGCTGCCATAATACTATCTCGCAGGTCTCCGATTCCGTTCATAACATCGGTCTCGATGTCGTCGTCACGGACACCGGTGCTGGTCGTGGCGCGTTCAAATCACCCTCGCTCCGCAATGTCGCTGTTCGTCCGTTCTATATGCACGACGGTCGCTTCAGCAGCCTCGAGCAAGTCGTCGAGTTTTTCAATTCCGGCGTGCAGGCCAATCCCCTCCTCGATGCGAGGCTGCGCAACACGGATGGCTCGCCGAAGCGGCTGAACCTGACGGCGACGCAGAGGGCAGCGCTCGTCGCGTACATGAAGACGCTGACCGATTCGACGTTCCTTACGTCGCCGCGCTTCTCGAATCCATTCGCGGTCACCTCCGTGATTCCTCCGGTGACGAGCACGAACTTCTCAGTGACGATTCAGAACAAGGCCTACCATCCCCCGACAATCACGGTTCCCCCAGGCTCGACGGTGACCTTCACGAACCTGGATAACCAGCGTCACAGCGCGACGTTCGCGTCTGCGGCTGTCACCGGGACGCCGACGTTCACGTCAGGTAATCGAGCAGTCTCCATGCCTGCGACTCCGGGCACGTACAACTACCAATGTGCGGTGCACGGGGCGCAGATGACGGGCGTCGTGATCGTCAAGTGAGCCGTAACTGCGTGCGGACGTATGCCGTACGCCGTACGTCTGTAGCGTACCGCGTACGTAGGTACGTCGTTTGGCCGTCGCGCTTGAATCGATTACGGAAAGTATCTACGGCGTGCCCACTGGCGTGGCCGCAGACTGCGCGTCTGGCTCGGCCTTGGGACGCAGTTTGAGCTGTGTGCCGAAGTTCCTGTTGATCGCGATGATGACACCGCGGAGGCCGATGAGGCGCTCACTCGTTTCGATCACTGTTCCGTTATCCAGACGATAACCGAACTTCGTCATGTTGAATGGATCAGCCACGCGGATCGCGATACTTCCGGCGTCGCCCCACGCCTTGTAGCGAGCGCCGATATTGATGTTCACCTGCGCCAGCTGCGACCCACCTTCCATCTTGAAGGGGGCGCGATAGTTCGCGAAGGCCTGGAGGTCCGTCAACGCCGAGAGCTTCCACGTGGCGTTGGAGCGCACCGACCATGACACGGCCTTCGTCGAAAGATTCCGCGTCGTCGTCGTGAGAGTCTTCGCGTCGCTGGAGTAGTGATACACGCTACCGCCGCCGAACAGGGTCATCGCGCCGCGACGAAGGCTCGCGTTCAGGTCCGATCCGATCGTCACCGTGCTCGCGACGTTGTCGAAGGTGCTTGTCGTGATCCCCGCGGCATCGACGAACTGGATGCTGCGGACGGCGTTCCCCGTGTGGCGTACATATGGATTGAGCTGGAGTGAGCCCCACGGCTTCGCCTCCGTCATGTTGATCTCGAACGCGTCCGTGTACTCCGGCTTGAGCTTCGGATTTCCGTACTGCTGCGTGCGGGAATCCAGGCGGAGCACCACGGGGCTCAACTGCTGCGGAAACGGGCGGCTCACGCGCCGCGAGTAGCTGAGTTTCGCCTGGCGGAGCTGCGTGAAGTTGTACGAGAGAATCGCGCTCGGATACACGCTCGTGTACTGATTGTCCGTCTGGATGGTCTGCCGTGGAATGAGGAGGCGTGTGTCGACGTTTTCCGCCCGCAATCCGGTCTGCGTCTGGATCTTGCTCCCGAACGCACGCGACAGCAGCGCATAGGCGGCACCGATGTTCTCACGATAGCTGAACCCATTCGAGCGCGCGTTGTCGTGCACGAACGTGCCGCCCGTCAGCGTGGACACATCGAAGTCATTCGACGTCGTCCGGAAGGTGCCTTTCAAGCCGGCTTCGAGCTTCATCGTCGCTCCGAACGGCTTCATGTAGTCCGCCTTCAGGTTCCATGCGGGAAACCGGTAGGTGAGAGAATCGGTTTCCGTGGGGATGGACGACGGCGCGCCGGCGCTTTGCTTGAGCACGACACCAGACAACCCGACATCCGACCTATTCTCGCTGTTCGAGTATTCGACATCGAGGTGATACTGCATTTCCTGCGGACGGTTCTGGTTCTGGTGATGAAACGCCAGGTCGAAGTCGATGTTGTTGCTGTGCGATGTCTGGTCAATCGACTGAATGAACTGCCCGATGACATTGCGACCCGCATCCAGGTCGGTGTAGTTGGACGATTGCTCCACGTTGAAGCGGCCCGCAAAGAGGTAGCTGTCGAAGTTGAGGGCATTCTTGACGTTGAACCGGTATTCGGTACGCAGAGTCCCTCCGCCCGACGTCGGCTGCTGGTTGGCGCCGAGCGCCGTCTCCACGAATGCGGGCGTTAGCACGACGAGATTGGTGCGCGCCGTCGTCCCCGTCATCGTACGCCGGTCCCTGTTGCCGTTCAGCGACAGGAACGCGGTGAATGGGCCTTGCTGCTTGCCAATGTTTCCGCCGAGGTTCACCTGCCCGGTGCTGCTCGTGCCGGCGTTGATTCCGCCACTCAGTCCGAGCTCCGCTTCCTGATTGAGCACGATGTTGATGATGCCAGCTGTTCCCTCCGGATCATTCTTCGCCGACGGATTGGTAGCGACTTCCACGGTCTGCAACGTGTTCGCGGGCAGCTGCGCGAGGAACATTCCAAGCTGGTCGCCCTTCAACGGCGTCGAACGGCCGTTGATCTGAATCACCACGTTCGCGTTGCCGCGAAGGCTCACGTTGTTCGATCCGTCCACTTCGACGGCCGGAATGTTGCGCAGCACGTCGATCGCCGTACCGCCGGCGGCGGTCGTCATGTTCTTGGTGCTGTACGTATTCCGATCCGGCGAGAGGGCCTGATCATCGCGCTCGGCCGTCACTTGCTGTCCCTGGAGGTTGGTGGCCACGATGTTCAACTTCACTGTGCCGAGGTCGATCGCGGGCGCGGCCGGCGTGATGACGAGATCATTCTTCGCGTACTGCCCGAAGCCGAGCGCGCGGATGCGGATCGTATAGCGGCCTGGCGGTAGCCCATCCACTCTGAACGTGCCATCCGGCTTCGGCAGAGCGCCGCCAATGAACGACGAATCGGCCAGACGGCGAACCGTGACCGAGCCCCCCTTCACCGGCTGTCCGCTCGCAGAGTCGGCAATCCGACCGCGAATCTCTCCGATGCCAGAAGGAAGTGGGCGTGGTCCGGCCGGAGCCGCTTGCGCCGTAGCATCAGCGGATGAGAGGGCGAGGAGAGCGATAGCGACGAACAGCGCGCGAAGCGGACGCATGCGGCCTGGGTTTTGAGATTGTGGGCCGAGGCGATACTCGGCGGTAGGGAAAACTTGAGGACGCAGGGGATAATCGGCGCGTCACAAGAATCGGGTTGATGCCCGATGCGACCCGTACGGACGCTCGGCGCACATTGTTTCGTGAAGCTCGGATCTGGAGCGCTACGCCGCTCAACCCTCCGTCCGTAGCGCCACAACCGGATCCACCCGCCCAGCCGCAAGCGCAGGCCATCCCGCCGCGAGAAGCGTCGTCAGCACGAGGATACCGCCTGCCATCGCGATGCTCAGTGGCTCGCGTGACGACGTCTGGAACAGCATGCCTTCGATCAGCGGCCCCGCGCAGACAGCGGCGAGTACGCCAATTCCGATCCCGAGTCCGACCAGCCGCAACGAGTCACGCACGATCATGCGAGTAACCACCGGCGCCGTCCCGCCAAGGGCCAACCGCACCCCAATCTCGTTCGTGCGCTGCGTCACGATATACGAAATCACCCCGAACAGGCCCACCGCCGCGATCGCCAGTGCCAAGGCACTGAACGCCGAGAAAAGCGACGCCCCCAAGCGCCACGACCGAAGCTGTGGATCGATCAGCTCCTGATACGGGCGCACCTTCGCAAATACGCGCACCGCGCTCGATGATTGAATCGTATTCTGCACCAACACTCGAGCGCTGGAGAGATCGCCCCGCGCACGCAGGATCAGCCCCATCACACTTGGCTGATCGGGCATTGGTGAGTCTGGAAGCTGCTCGAACGGAACGTAGTACTGCATGATGCGGTCTTCCTTCCGCTCCGGCCTGAGCGATCGCGCGCGCGAGTCGGCGACGACGCCTACGACCTCTCGGCACGGCGCGCCGTCCGCGGGATTGGTTCCATCATCGGCCGGCGGAAAGCCAGCACCGAAACCGGCGCGAACACATTTCCCGAGTGCCGATTCGCCAGGCCACAGTGTTCGCGCCATCGATTCATTGACGAGCACGGTCAGCGGCGCGCCACGGCGGTCACGCCCCGTAGTCAGTCGACCGCGTATCAGCTGCACATCCATCAACTTCAGATACTCCGGTGTCGTGCCGTACATGATGGGGATCTGGTAGTCCTGCGGCGGCCACGGCATCCCGGGCACACTGACGGGCGGAATGTTGTGCGGACCAAATGGAATGCCGGCCGCCACCGTCGCTCCGTTCAGCGATGGCACGCTGCGCAAGCGATCGACGGCCTCCATGTACGTCATGTCCCGCTCGGGAGCGGACGTGTAGTCGCGGAAGTCGAGCGTCACGTACAGCAACTGCTGCGTGGAGAAACCGAGGTTCTGCGATTGCACCCGCTGGAGGCTGCGCACGAACAGCGACGCACCCACGAGCAGCACGGTGCACAGCGCCACCTGGATGGTCACGAGGGTGTTCTGCAACGCAAGGCGGCTCGAGCTCCCATGCCCGCCAGCACGCAACTGTGACGAGAGGCTGACGCTTCGTGTCTGCGAGAGTGGGACAAGGCCGGCCACCACGCCCGCGAGGCACGCAGCCGCCACCGACGCCGCGAGCACTCTAGAATCAACGAATCGCTCGGAAGGCGCGAGGTTCGGTAGCAGCAAAACGCGCATGACATCCGCGAACCAGCGTGAGAGTACCAGGCCCATTGTCGCGCCAATGACGGCGAGCAGCATGCTCTCCGTCAGGAATTGGCGTGTGAGTTGTCCTCGACTCGCACCAAGCGCAATCCGTACGGCAACCTCGCGCCTGCGTCGCGCAGCGCGCAACGAAAGCAGTGTCCCGACATTCGCCGTCGCGATCAGGAGAACAATCAGCGAGACGGCGGCGAGCCACAGAGCAATCTGCGCTTGCGGCGCTTGCCGGGATGCGAGCCCGGGAAGCACCGGTTCGAGTTCCACTCGCAGTGACGTCGATCCGGCGGTCGACGCATCGTCCTGTACGACGCCGGACGCCATCTGACTCGCCGCTGGCACACTCACACCGTCTCGCAACCGCGCGACAACCGAGATGATGTTCATCCCTCGGGTAGAGATCCAGTTACTGGTATTCCCTCGCAGCGATGCCGACAGCGGCATGAAGACATCGATCGGGGCAAGTCCATCGCCGTTGAAGCCGGGCGGCGCGATCCCGAGAATCGTGTACGGTTGATCCTCGATCACGATCTGCTGTCCGACGATCGAGCGGTCGCCATCGTACGTGAGCTGCCAATAGTTATACGACAGTACGACAACCGCATTGCCGAGTGGCGGGACGTCGTCATCGAGGCCGAAAAAGCGCCCCGCGATCGCGTGGGGTCCGAGGGTGATGAAGTACTCCCCGGATGCGCCGAGGACGGCGAGCGGTGTGAGCTCCGGACTTCGTCCCACGAGCATGCTGTCGGAGCGGCTTGCCGCCACCGACGTGAACGCATTCGTCGCGGCGGCGAGTGCCCGGAATGTCGGATACGACGTCGTCGTCATGCCGAAAGGCTCGCCACCTACTCCCGCGACGCTGAAACCTGCGCGCGCTACACGCTCCGGCGCGCGGATACCGGGCGGCGGAGCAAGCATGAGCCGCGTGACGAGCCCGAACATCGCAGCAGTTGTCCCGATCGTCAGCGCAAAGGTCAGCACAACGCCGGCGACGAACGTCGGCTCGCGCCGCAGCATGCGCAGGGCGTAGCTGACATCCCGTTGGACGCTCATTGCCTCTTGAGTACCAGCGTCCCACTCGGCGCCGGTGGAGGGAAGTTCGCCGGCGCGTCACGGAGCACGAGTGTTCCCACCAGGCTGTCCGGCCCTGCAAGCCGCACCTTGTAGATCCAGGTTCCGCCGCCGCTGTTCGGCGACTCCCACGAGAGCCCGGCAGCGCTCGACATCAGTTTCTCGTCGGGTGCGGTTCCGCCGCCGGGATGGATGATGACGCCGGAGTAGTTGCCGTCGGTGACCGAGAAGCGGAAGACGACCTCGTCGGCTCCCATCGGCATCGTGCGGTTTCCGCGCCAGAGTCCAGCATACGGGAATTTCGCGTCGCGCGGGACTCCGGCCGGCATCGGCGCCGATGTTGGCCCACTCTCTGGCGATCGGCGGCGCTCTTGTGCGTCAGATGACCGGACCGATCCACCGACCAATCCAGCGACGCAGAGTGCCATCATGTGGATTCGCTGCACATCTCCTCCGTGTTGAATGGGATGCGAGGTAGATGTGACCGTGAACATGCAGCGCCAACGCCCGAGGGACCGGTGCGCAGAAAACCGGGGCAAAGCCGCGCGTTTCTCCCCTGAACGCCGCCGCCGAGAACGTCGCCGACCGGTGCGGACGCAGGGCGAATCGCGCTATGGCGTCGGCCGTGCCCGCTCGAGCGCCCGTCGCACCAGCGCAACGTGAAACGTGTCCGACCAGTCAACACCGCCGAATTCGCGAAAGACGATTCGCCCGGAAGGATCGATGACGGTCGTGTTCGGAACCCCAGACACCTGGTACGCTCGTTCGAGGGCACCCGTCGGGTCGCGAAGGATGTCGAACGTCACCCCACGCTGCCGCGCAAATTCCGCCACCGCGGCTGATGGCACGGCGTTCTTGTCCGTCGCAATCCCGACCACGCGGACGCCTGAATCCGCGAACATCGCTGACAGCCGTTGGAGCGATGGCATTTCCTTGACGCACGGGATGCACGTCGTCGACCAGACGTTGAGCACGACCACTTTACCGCGGAAGCCGTCGAGCGACGTCGCGTGGGTCGGTCCGCTGACAACTGTCGCGTGGAACACCGGCGCCATCGCGCCGGCAACCAGCTTCGGCGGCGGCTCGACGAAGGCCGCGATCGAGATGATTCCTCCGAAGAGGATGACGATCGTTCCGGCGACGATTGCCCACTGCTTACCGAGTTGTATGGAGGGTACGGTCGTCATGGCGGTTCATGAGGTTGGAGACCAGTGGGCCTACCGTCGCGGAGGTAACGGCAAGGAGGGGGACACCAAGGAAGATTCCGGCAGCGAAGACAAGCGCTCCGTAAGCAAGGTGTGAGCGATGTCGGCGGAGCAGCGCACTGGCGATCTGCGCGCAGATGAATGGGCAGAGCGTCGCGACGCCAATGATGAACAACCACCCCGCGAATACGGGAGCGTTGTTCCGGAACTTCAAGATCGGCGACCACACCAGGAACACCGTGACTGTTGCAGTCCAGGTGCCGATGAAAATCCAGACGGCCCACGCCGGCCTGGACCTCATGCGCACGTATGCGAGGAGTACGGCCTGTGTCGCGACGAAGGGGATGAACAACTCCCACCCCGAGGCGCGCGCGAGGATCCAATTTGTCATGCCCGCACAGTGGGCGAGGCGCCCCTCGGAAGCCAGTTACGAAAGGATTAAGTGTCGGTGTTCGGCAGATTACACAATGATGAAGTCCCGACGGGTGAAGCTGCTGCGGAGCGGTTGCTCATGGCTATCGCCCCAACCAGTACGTCGCCTTTACGAGAAAGACATTCTCCGGCCGGTCCGCGACGAGCCCACGCGCGTCACGGCCGAAGTCGATGTCGCCATTCGCGTCGCTCCCGGCGCGCTGCTGCGTCCACACGAAGAACATCGTCGAACCCGGCCGATATTCCCAGCGGAGCACCGCTGTGCCGCGCAGCGACCGGCTCGTGAAGTTGGGATCGGAGAAGCTGAACGCCGCGGCGGGTCCCCCGGCGTCCGGATCCACCGTGTAGCGCGCCGAAGACGCATTTCGTGTAATCGTACCCAGGCTGCGTCCATAATCGAGCTTGTCGTAGCTACGTGGCGCCGCGAACTCGCGAAAGCGATCATAGTCACCGCTTGCCACAAAGGGCTGCGCAAAGAGCTGGAGTGTCATCTCCGGACGGATTGTCCAGTTCACGCGCGTCTCCAGGGACAACGTCCGCGTCGTGATGTAGCCGAACACATAACGGGAACCTCCAAACGTCGTTGCGGTCGGGTCTTTCACCGTCGTCACGTACTGCGCCTCATCCTGCGACCAGTTCCACCTGGGCGAGAGCTGGACGAAGAGGTTGCCCGCTGGCTTGATCGCCACGCCGGGCGTGAAGCTCCAACTCTTCGTTCCGTCGAAACCCACGCCGAGGCCGTTCTGCACGTTCCACACGGCGCGGCCGCGCGGATCGGTGGAGACACCGAGCGAGTAAAAATCGTTCCCCACGCGACCCAGCACTGGGCCGCCACGGCTCAAGCGATCGTCCGCCACCGAGTGAAACCGAGACCAGTACGTGCGCATCACCCAGTAGTTGTTGAACTCGATGCTGTTGAATGCGTACTGTTCGAGGTCGGTGCGATCACCGTCATAGTTGTATTGCGTCTGGCCGCCGTAGCTGAGAAAGGCGGACCGATAGAAGCGGCCGGGCACCAACCACTGACGCGCGAGATTCCCATTCATCCACCGGTAGTCCACTCGGCTGATGATGTTCAGGTCGTTGACCTCGAAGCCGGGGCTGCGCCAGTTCTGCTGGAGCTCCCAAATCCAGTTGCCATTCTCCTTGGCGACGCGCGTGTAAAGTCCATAGCCGTCCATCGACGTTGCCATCGTGTCGTAGCGCGTGGAGAACAGTCCGTCCGACGTCACCTCGCGATCTGGGCGCTGGTAGTAATGGGTCGATGAGCGTTGCGTCAGCGCCATGGCCTGCCGCGATCCGCGTACGTCCGACGCCATGAGCGTCCCGCGCCAGCGGTAAACACGGTTGGCCCAGCTATGGCTCCAGTCAATCCCTCCCGCGTGCGCGTTGCTCCGCAGCCTGTTGGTAAGAATCGTGTCGCCCTCGAGCGCGCGCACAGCCGACGTGACGATGCCGCCAACGGTGGTCGCACCGCCGCGATATTCCTTCTTCACGCGGCCGACAAAGTAGTTCGACAACGGCTCCACGGTTTGCGTACGCTCAGTGCCGCCCAGCGTCGGAACGTACGTCGCCTGCTCTCGGCTCGTGACGGCGTCGAGGATGCCAATCGTGTACCCATTGTTCGTCCGCCCTGTAATCTTCGCGGCACCCAGAATCGTCGCGTCGTCAGGAGCGTCCGCATAAGCAGCAGAGCCGGTAACGAGCCCGTTGAGTTGCGGCGGGCGCCCGATGCGTCGCGAGTAGAACGCGCCGATGCTCGATGTGTTGTTGCAATTGATGCAGCTCAGTCCACCGAAGTTGAATGCACTACGGTTCGCGACGAAGAACGGGCGCTTCTCGTCGAAGGACACCTCGTACGCGGAGAGATTCAGCAACGCAGGATCGACTTCCACCTGTCCGAAGTCGGGGTTGAGCGTGGCGTCGAGGGTCAAGCTCGAATTCAGGTTGTACTTGATGTCCGCACCGGCGTTGATGTTCGTCGTCGTGCTGGTGCGATACGGATTTCGCGGGTCGGCGTACTTGAACTGGCCACGCGATACCACATACGGAAGCAATTCCGCCTGCTTCGGCGCCTTGGCGATGGCGAGCCCTTCGAGATGTCCATAGTAGGCAGGGCCGCCAGCCTCATTGCGCCGGCGGAACGACCACTGGTTCTGCTCGTTGAGGCGATCCACGAAGCGCCAGAGCTGAAGGCCCCACGTCTGCACGGCGGTCCCCGAGAAGCGAAGCTGCGAGTAGGGAATGCGAATCTCGGCGGTCCACCCATCGGCCGTCATCTGCGTCGCGCCCTCCCACACCGGGTCCCAGGACGGATCGCCGTTGAACTGGTCGCCGCGAACGCCTGCGGGATTGATCTCGAACCACACCTCATCGAGGTGGTTGTGATATGGGTCGAGCACGATTGCGATCTTGTCGGTGGTCAGCGAATTGAACGAGCCGTTGTTGCCGTTGGCAGCGAGCAATTGATCGCGTCGCGCGAGCGGCGCGCGGATGCCCGCTGGCCCCATCGGCTCGCTCATGCGGGCGCCGACGTAGAGTGCGTCGTCGTCATACAGAATGCGGATGTCCGTCGCCAGCGTGGCCGCGGCGCCTTCGTCCGGGCGCGTCTGCCTGAACTGCGTGATAGGTGTCGCCGCGGCCCAGGCGCTTTCGTCGAGACGACCATCGACGGAGATGGGTGTGGTGCGACGAACGCCTGCGGCGGATGGGAGTGCAGCGGTGGCCGGCGCCGGCGTCTGGGCGGTCAGCGGGCCTGCAATGACGAGCGCGACAAAGGCGCGGCGAGCAAGGCGCCTCGGCGAGTTGAACGACATGATGCGGTGGGGTGGGGGTCGGCAGAGAGCTTGTTTGTTTGATGGCCGCCCCATCGCGATGGTTTGAACGTCGCGCAATCGCGTCAGCGAGGTCGCTTCGCCGAGTTTCCTATCACTATTGCGACGTCCCTGATGAGCCTCGCAACGCGAGCCATCTTCTCATATTCGATTTTGCTCGGCTCATCGCTCGGTTTGTGATAGTCCGCGTGGTCTCCCGTTGTGAAGAACACGATCGGGACACCCTTGCGCGCGTAGTTGTAGTGATCGCTCCGCTCGTAGATGTGCTCGGGGTGCGTCGACGAATCCCACTCTCGGTTGAAAATGAAAGGAGTGGGTTGCGCGGCATTCACGCTGTCCGCAATCACGCCAAGGCGCCGGCTTTGGCCATTCGGCGCCGCTTGCGGTCCGACGACATACAGGACGCTCGGCGCGTTGCGGCCGATCATGTCCGCATTGATCTGTGCCACGATCGAATCGATCGGCACCGTGGGGTGCTCGACGAAATGACTGGAGCCTAAGAGGCCGTCCTCCTCGCCGACGTGCCAGACGAACAGCATCGAGCGCTTCGGCTTGACCGCTGATTGCTGGATCGAGCGCGCAATCGCGAGCAGCGACACGGAGCCAGAGCCGTCATCGTCCGCGCCATTGGCAATCGAGTCGCCATTGACCGGGGGCACGATGCCGATGTGATCGTAGTGCGCGCCAAGCGCGATGAACGTTCGGCTCAGCGTCGGGTCGCTACCGCGAATCACCGCGACCACATTGAACGCGGTGATCGGCGTGCGCTCCTGGACGATGTGCGCACTGAGGCGCCGTCCAAGTGGCTGCGCACGGTCGTTGGTAGGCCAGCCGACAGGAAGAAACGGTGATCCCGGACGAAGCACGCCAAGAAGAATCATGGGAATCGGGCGGTCGCTATCCGGAATCTCGCCTGTTCCAGAACGTGCTCCCACGCCGTGCGTTACCTGCGGCGCAAGCTGCTCGAAGAGACCTTGGCCCTTGCCTTCGAGCAGGATGACAACCGCCGCAGGCCGATGCGGGAGTATACGCGAGAGCCGATCGCTGATGGCCGCCTCCGCCTCGAGCGTCTCGCGCCTGGCACTGTCCGCGCCGCGCGGAGCACCGTTCACCACGACGACGACCTTTCCCTCCAGAGCGACTCCACCAAACCCGCCGGGGTCGCCAGCGCGACTCAATCCGTATCCGACGAAGACGATGTCGCCGTCCGCATTCTGCTTCGCTGGCGGAACACGCGCGCCGAGATTGATCAGGGGGACGATCTCCGTCCCGATCCGGAACGATGTGGAGCGCCCCGCCTCCTCAACACTGATGCGCGAGGACCCAAGGATCGATTCGCGCTGCAAGGGAACGCGCTGGACGTAGAGGCTGTCGCCACCCGGCTCCAACCCGAGTCGCTGGAGTCGCGCGGCCAGGAACCGTGCCGCGCGCGAAACGTCCTCCGTCCCGGTGGCGCGGCCGTGCATCGAATCGTCCGCGAAGTCGTAGAGATCGCGTCTCAACTCCGGACCTGTGATCTCCCCACGCCACTCCGGTAGCGGAGCGGAGGACGGCGCTCGCACGGCGGGCCCACAGCCAACCAGGAGACACAGGAGCCAGGCACGCGAACGATGGATCAAGGAACTCCGAAGTAGAGCCGGGGATACTCCTCGCATGCGGGCTCGGCGCCAGCGAAAGGCTATTCGCGCCGAACTCCACTGGCAAGGCGGTGTATGACCACCCGAGGGTGGCGAGCCTCTGCTGACGACGCCTAACTTTAGCGTTCGCTGATCTTCACGCGTCCATCAGGGTACACGTGCTCTATTTCTGCATTCCGTCGTACAACGAGGCACCAACGGTAGGTCTACTCCTGTGGCGCCTGCGAAAGGTGTTCCAGGAGCAGCCCCGTGAATACGAGGTGCTCGTCTTCGACGACGGCAGCACCGACTCCACGGCGGAAACGTTGGAGCCGTACCGCAACGTCATGCCACTCTCCGTCCTCGGCGGAACGCGAGTCGGCTACGCGGCGGCGGTCGACGCGCTCTGTCGCGAGGCGTCGCGGCGAACGCGCTATCCGCGACGCGACGCGATCATCGTCTTGCAGGCAGATTTTACCGACCAACCCGAGCATTTGCCGGAGCTCATCAAGCGCTTCGATGGCGGCGCCGATCTCGTCGTGGCGGAACGACCCGCCGATGCGCTCACCGTGCCGGCGCCCGTGCGCACCCTGCGGCGAATGGCTCCGTGGGTCGTCAAACCGTTTCTGAGCGTGAACGGCATTCGCGATCCCTTCGGGGCGCTCCGGCTGTTTCGCGTGTCCGTCATTCGCGATCTCATCAAGGAGCGAGGTGCTCAACCCCTCCTCGTGGGTGAGGGGTGGAGCGCCAACATGGATTTCCTGCTCCGGACCGCTCACCACGCACGCCGGATCGAGACGGTGGAACTGACGCCGAGATACGACGTCCGTGCGCGGGAAAGCCGTGTCCGCGCTTGGACAGACGCCATGACGCTGTTTCGCTTTGCTCGCGCCGCCCGCGGAAGAAGCGTTCGCGTCAGTCGCGCATGAGCCGTGTGTTTCGCGGGTTGATCCGCCACTTCCTTGGCGTTGCGCTCCTGTGGCCTGCCATGTCGCACGCGCAGAGCGGCGAGCGGCTGCCTGTGCCCTTCGGCGTCGGCGAGCGCCTCGAGTACAACGTCAAGTGGAGTAGGATCGGCGTCGGAACCGCGTCCATGGAAGTCAAGGAGGTTCAAGACGTTCGCGGCCGCGAGACGTGGCATACGGTGTTCGAGGTCAATGGCGGCCTGGCCTGGTACCGTGTCAATGACCTCTATGAGAGCTGGTTCGATACCCGCACGGGGAACTCGCTTCGCTTTCGAAAACACCAGCGCCAGCAGGAGCGGAAGGGAGACGAGATCTACAGCATGTTCCCCGAGCGAGGCGTGTACATCGAAGACGGCGATACGGCGAAGGCCAGTGTCAAGGAACCGCTCGACGAGGGCTCCTTCCTCTACTTCATTCGAACTATTCCGCTCGTCGTTGGGCAGACGTATTCCTTCGACCGATTCTATAAAGCCGACCAGAATCCAGTGACCATCGTCGTCGTGCGCAAGGACACGATCGACGTTCCCGCCGGCAGATTCCCAGCCGTCGTCCTCCGGCCGACGATCAAGGCCAAGGGTGGAGTCTTCGCCGAAGATGGACACGCGGAGGTCTGGATTTCCGACGACAAGAACCGCATCATGCTCCAGCTGAAGGCGGGTCTCTCCGTCGGGTCCATCAACCTGTATCTCAAATCGTACCGTCCGGCTCCAGCGGGGACACCCGCCCAGACCCCCCCATAACTCCGGCGAACGATCCGTACGGTGAGGCGGACCTGTCCGCCGTGCGGACAATCCCCGTCGCCGTACGACCGAACAAGGTCGGTGCGCGCGACTTCGCGCAGCCGCCCGGCGATGAGCGCTCCTTCAGCGCGTTCCTTCACGCGCTTCCCGACGTGCTCGTGGCGCGTGACTTTCGCGCCGTCGTGCGTGCGATTGCACACGCCGCCCGTAATCAGCGCGGGGTCATCGCGATGCTCGGCGGCCACATCGTAAAAACCGGCCTCGCGCCTGTCCTGCTCGACCTCATGCGCCGGCGCGTCATCACCCACGTGGCGATGAACGGCTCCGCGGCCATCCACGACTATGAGGTCGCACGCTTTGGCGCGACGTCGGAGGACGTGGCGGCCGGCCTGGAGTTCGGGACCTTCGGCATGGCCGACGAGACGGGCCGCGAGATGAACGAGGCCTTCATTCGCGGCATGCGGGATGAACGCGGCATGGGGGAAATCCTGGGACTCGTGCTCGAGGAATCGCCGACCCTCGCGAATCCGGAGCTTTCGCTCCTCCTTGGCGCGCGGCGACTCGGCGTGCCACTCACCGTCCATGCTGCACTCGGCGCCGAAATCATTCACCAGCATCCGGCCGCAAGCGGTGCCGCAATCGGCGACACGAGCCATCGTGACTTCCGGCGGCTGGCGCACTCCATTGCCTCGATCGATGACGGCGGTGTTGTGCTGAACCTCGGCAGCGCAGTCATCATGCCGGAGGTGTTTCTCAAGGCACTCACCATCGCGCGAAACCTCGGCGGTGGGTCACCCCGAAACTTCACCACGGTCGACCTCGACATGCAGCGTCACTACCGTCCACGCGTGAACGTCGTCCAGCGCCCAGTCTTGAAGAGTGGCAAGGGCTACGAAATCACCGGGCACCACGAGATCATGGTTCCCCTATTGGCGTGGGCGGTTGTCGAGGAATTGGAGCGAACCTGAGCCGAGTGCGCCTCCTCAAACTGCTATTCTGAAGCGCATCGCCGTATATGTCATCCCGAGCGAAGTCGAGGGATCTGCACTTTCAGTCTGGGTTTGCGGTGCAGACCCGCTCGATTCGCTTCGCTCGCTCGGGGTGACAGCGATCCCTTCCCCATTGGCGGCGGGAACGAGTCGAGGGATCTGCACCCCAGACTCACTGGAGCGCAGATCCCTCGATGTTTACTTGCAAGCCTGCATACTCAGCCCGTCTTTCGGGCGCAGCGAAGACGCCTCAGTAGCCTGATCCCGAAAACTTCTCCCGAAGGCGGCGCGCCGTGTCCGGACTGAAAATCCTGATCACGACGTAGATGATCGCGCCAATGATGACGGCCTTGATCGCAAAGCCGAACAGCCAGCCAAGCAGGCCGAAACCAACGAAGAACAGCCCGAACAACAGCTTGAGCAGGAACAGTCCGCCGAGTGCGAACAGCCCAATCATGAAAATGGTGCGGAGCATGGTGCAATCTCCCTTACGAGTCTGGTCTCAATACGCGAAGCCGTCGTGCGAGGTTTCACACCGCCGGTGCGAAAACCACAGTGAACCGTCGCGACGTCTGGCTCCGGTGGCCACACAATCACCGCTGAGTGAGATTGTCCCAGGATCACTCTTCCCGCAAGATAGCACTTCGATGCGCACCTCATGACCCGCTCGACCGACCTCCTCATCGTTGGCACTGGTATCGCCGGACTCACCTCGGCACTCGCCGCCGCGGATGTCGGATTGCGCGTTGTTCTCTGTGGCGAGGCGCGTACCGGTTCCGCATCTCGCGCAGCCGCCGGAATGCTCGCCCCTTCGCTCGACGGCATGCCGGACGCCGTTCAACAACAGGCCTTTGCGGCGCGCGACTTCTATCCCGAGTTCCTCTCCGCGCTCCGTGAGCGTTCCGGGATCGATGTCCCCCTGAATCGTAGAGGCATCCTCGAAGTCGCGCACTCGGACGAGGAACGAGTCACGTTGCTATCGCGCGCGCCATCGTGGGCAGAGCGACTCGATCGAGAAGACCTTGCACGCGCCGAGCCGCTTCTCGCCGCTCATGCCGGGGCGCTCTTCCATCGGCACGATGGCGCGGTGGACAATGTCATCCTGCTCGACGCCCTCGACGTTGCCGTCGCGCGAACACGGGCGGTTGCGCGGCTCGATGTCACTGTGGCTGCCTTCGATGTCCGCTCCGGTCGACCCCGCGCCACCATTGCGGGAGGAGAAGTACTGGAAGCGGAATCGATCGTGATCGCCTCTGGGGCATGGGCCAATGGTCTTCAGGGGCTACCGCATCCGGTTGCCGTTCGGCCCCTGTGTGGCCAACTCATGCGGCTGGACAGCACCGCCGTTTCGCATGTCGTGTACGCCGGCGGCGGCTACCTGGTGCCCAGGGGTACCTCGCTCCTGATTGGCGCGACGACCGAAGAAACCGGCTTTGAAAGTTCGACGACCGCCGAAGGCCTCGCGGCGCTGCGTTCGATCGCAACTCGCGCCATCCCGGCACTCGGCGGCGCGGCGGTCATCGACCACTGGGCGGGACTGAGGCCGGTGACGCCGGACGCCCTGCCGATCCTCGGTGCAGACCCCCAGTTCCCCGCTTTGCTATATGCGTGCGGCTTTTCACGAAATGGCATCTTGCTGGCGCCCTGGGCGGCGAAACAGATGGTGTCCCTGTTCCTTGGTAAGGAAGCTGCGCCAGAACTGGCACCTTTCCATGTCTCACGTTTCCCTACTTCCAGAGTAACTCCCTAAACACTGTTTACTGGTGCAGGTGGCCTTACGACTTGCAGGCACCGGCGCTAGCTTCCTCGGCGTTGTCACGCTGTTCGACCGTTTGATCCCCGACATGGCCGAAGCTCTCTACCAAATCATGGGTCGGCACCAGGTGCCCGACCTGCCGGAACGCAAGCCGTCGTGGCTCAAGGTCAAGGCGCCCGGGGGGCCGAATTACTTGCGGCTCAAGCAGCTGATGCGCGACCTCGACCTCCATACGGTCTGTGAGGAAGCGCACTGCCCCAACGTCGGCGAATGCTGGGAGCACGGAACCGCCACCTTCATGATCCTTGGCGACGTCTGTACCCGCAACTGCGCCTATTGCGCAGTAGCGCACGGACGCCCGCCAAAGTTCGATCCCTCCGAGCCGGTGCGCGTGGCCGAGGCGGCCACGACCATGAAGTTGCAGCACGTCGTCCTCACCTCCGTCGACCGCGACGACCTTCCTGACTTCGGCGCCTGGGCATTTGCCGAGACCATTCGGCAGATCAAGCTCCTGAGCCCCTCGACTTCCGTCGAAGTACTCGTCCCCGACTTTCAGGGGCGCGAGGAATCGATCCGCGCGGTGCTCGAGGCGGAGCCGGACATCTACAACCACAATACCGAGACCGTTCCGCGCCTGTACAAGAAGTGCCGTCCTGGCGGGCGCTACGAACGCGTCATGAACATCTTCAGGACGTCGAAACGTCTCGCTCCACATATCCCCACCAAGACCGGCATCATCCTCGGTATGGGTGAGACGAACGAGGAAGTCGTCGCGGTCATGAAGGACTTGCGCGCGGTCGATGTCGACATCCTGACCGTTGGCCAGTACCTCCGGCCATCCGACGGGCACATCGCCCTCGATCGCTTCGTCACTCCCGAGGACTTCCGTCGCTTCTACGAAATCGGCATGGAACTCGGCTTCAGGCACGTGGAGAGCGGACCACTCGTCCGCTCCAGCTATCACGCGTGGGAGCAAGTGCAGGCCGCCGGAGTGTGATTCCGCTCGTTTGTCGCCCTCAGGCCGCTTTTCCTCTGCGTCCTCTGCCTCTCTGCGCCCTCTGCGCTTCCCGAAGGGCCCGCACATTTTGGTTTTGACTTAGCTCTCCAATTTCAATCAGCGAACATGGCCGCCAAGAAAAAGTCCGAAACTGAAACAAAACCCGACGCGGGCCGCGATCTCGAGCTGCTTCACTCGATGCTGCTCCAGCGCCGCTTCGAAGAGCGTTGCGCCGAAGCCTACGCGCTCGGCAAGGTCGGCGGGTTTTGCCACTTGTACATCGGCCAGGAAGCGGTGAGCACAGGTTCCCTGAGCATGCTGCGCGCCGATGACTACGTCATCACGACGTATCGCGACCACGGCCCGGCTCTCGCTCGCGGTATGACACCGCGCAGCGTGATGGCCGAACTGTTCGGTCGCCAGGATGGATGCGCGCGCGGCAAGGGCGGCTCGATGCATATGTTCGACGCCAATCTCAACTTTCTCGGCGGCCACGGCATCGTTGGCGGGCACGTGCCCCTCGCCGCCGGCGTCGGCTTCGCGATCAAGTATCGCGGCGGCGATCAGTGCATCATCTGCTTCATGGGCGAGTCCGTCGTGAACACCGGCGCCTTCCACGAAGCGCTGAACATGGCTGCGCTCTGGAAGCTTCCGTGCGTGTTCATTATCGAGAACAACCGCTATGGAATGGGCACGGCACTCGAGCGTGCGTCGGCCATCCATGATATCTATGAGCGCGGCGCCGCCTACAACATGGCGCGGCAGCAGTGCGACGGGCAGGACGTCTTTGCGGTGCGCGAGGCGGTTGGTGAGGCAGTGGAACGCGCGCGAAAGGTTCAGTCGCCCACCCTGCTCGAGATCCGTACGTATCGCTTCATGGGCCACTCGATGTCCGACGCGGTGAGCGGCACCTATCGCACGAAGACCGAGCTGGAAGAGTACATGAAGCGCGACCCGATCACGCTGCTCCGCAACAAGATGGAGAAGGACGGCACGCTGACCGAGGAACAGCTCCAGAAGATGGACACCGACATCAAGGCCGTTGTGCAGGATGCCTGGGATTTCGCCGATGCCTCGCCCGAGCTTCCGCTCGAAGCGCTCTATGAAGACGTCTACGTCGACACCACAACCTGACCCATGCCTGTCATCACATATAGAGACGCGCTCGGCGCGGCGATTCGCGAAGAAATGCAGCGCGACGATCGCGTCTTCCTCATGGGTGAGGAGGTCGCCGTCTATCAGGGTGCGTACAAGGTGTCGAAGGGTTTCCTCCAGGAGTTCGGCGAGATGCGTGTCGTGGACACGCCGATCACTGAGCTGGGTTTCGCCGGTGTCGGCGTCGGTGCCGCGATGGTTGGCCTGCGCCCTGTCATCGAGTTCATGACGTGGAATTTCGCGCTCCTCGCGATCGACCAGGTCGTGAATGCCGCGGCGAAGATGCTGTACATGTCGGGCGGCCAGTACAAAATCCCCATCGTTTTTCGTGGGCCGAACGGCGCGGCACTCCAGCTCTCTGCGCAGCACTCGCAGGCCTGGGAGTCGTGGCTCGCTCACATTCCCGGCCTCAAGGTCATCGCGCCAGGCACGCCGTACGATGCCAAGGGCCTGCTCAAGAGTGCGATCCGCGACGACAACCCCGTGTGTTTCCTCGAAGGTGAGATGCTGTACAACACCAAGGGCGAAGTGCCTGACGAGGAGTACACCATCCCGATCGGCAAGGCGGATCTCAAGCGCGAAGGCGACCACTGCTCGATCATTACGCACGGCAAGATGGTGCTCGTCGCGATGCAGGCCGCCGATCAGCTCGCGAAGGAAGGCATTCGCCTCGACGTCGTGGACCTGCGCACCATTCGCCCCATGGATGTCGAAGCGATTACGGCCTCCGTGAACAAGACAAACCGCGCCGTCGTGCTCGAAGAAGGCTGGGAGGTATGTGGCGTCGGCGCACAGGTGGTGGACTACATCCAGCGCGAGTGCTTCGACAACCTCGATGCACCCGTCGTTCGCGTGCATCAGGCCGACGTCCCAATGCCGTACACCAAGAGTCTCGAGAAGGCAGCGAAGCCTGACCTTCCCAAGACGATCGCCGCCGTTCGTAAAGTCATGTATCTCGACTGAGCCGAGTCAACTAATGGCAACCAAAGTCTTCATGGAAGCGCTTTCCCCCACGATGGAAGAGGGAAAGCTGGTGAAATGGCTCAAGAACGAGGGCGACGCCGTAAAGTCCGGTGATCCTCTTGGAGAGGTCGAGACCGACAAGGCGATCATGGAGCTCGTCGCCCGCGGCGACGGCGTGCTTCGTAAGCGCATCGTCAACGAGGGTGAGGCTGTTCCCGTTGGTACGCTCGTCGGCGTGATTGGAGCGGCCGACGAAGACATCAGCGCGCTGCTTGGCGGTGCCGCGGCTCCTGCGCCTGCCGCCCCCGCGGCCGCGGCGCCGGCCGCCACACCTCCTGCTGCTCCGTCAGCGGCCGGTCCTTTGCCATCCGCTCCGGCTGCGGTTCCTTCTCCTGCTGCCGCAACGCCTGCACCAGCGCAGGCTGCGACTCCGAGTGGACCGACGCGCTCATCGCCGCTGGCTCGACGACTGGCGACAGAGCGCGGACTCGATCTCGCTGCTGTGCAAGGCTCCGGCCCCAACGGCCGTATCATCAAGCGCGACATTGAAGCTGCCGCAACCAGTGCACCGGCAACTGTAGCGACGCAACCATCAAGCGCGCCCGCGCAGCGGGCCGCCGCGTCGTCCGCCGATTTCAACGATGTTCCGCTCACGCAAATTCGAAAGATCATCGCCAAGCGCCTCGGCGAGTCGATCGGACCTATCCCGACCTTCTACCTCACCGCAGAACTCGATCTCACGCGCGTCATGGAAATGCGCGCCGCCATGGCGGAGCTCGGATCGGACTTCAAAGTGTCCGTCAACGACGTACTCCTCAAGGCAATCGCCGTCGCACTCTCACAGCATCCTGAGGTCAACGCGCACTGGGGCGGCGATCATATTCGCTACCACAATCGCGTGCATCTCGGCATGGCCGTCGCGACGGACGATGGGCTCATCGTGCCAGTCATCTGGGATGCGGACACGAAGCGCATGAGTGAAATCTCGAAGGAGGCGAAGGAACTCGCCAAGCGCGCCCGTGAGCGAAAGCTCAAGCCGGAAGAGTTCACCGGCTCGACCTTTTCGGTCAGCAACCTCGGCATGTTCGGCATCGATCAGTTCACGGCCATCATCAATCCGCCCGAGGCGGCGATCATCGCCATTGGTACGAGTGAGGCGAAAATGGTCGTGGTCGACGGCGAGCCAGTCGTCCGGCAGCGTGTTCGCCTCACGATGAGCTGCGACCACCGGATCATCGACGGCGCCGTCGGTGCGAAATTCCTCCAGACCCTCCGGCGCCTGGTCGAAAACCCGCTCATGCTCGTGTACTGATGACCGAGACCGGCGCGCCGGTCACCTGTTCCAATTGCGGATCCGCGCAGGTTCGTGTGTACTGCGCGGAGTGCGGAGAAAGACAGCCCACGCGTCGCGATTTTACCGCGACGGCGCTTGCCGCCGAGGCAGCGAGCGAGTTCGCGAGCGTCGACGGACGGTTGTGGCGAAGCGTCGTCGCACTGCTCACCAAGCCCGGATTCCTCACCCAGGAGTACTTCGCGGGCCGCCGCACGCGTTTCATGCGGCCTTTCTCGCTCTTCGTCATGCTGAACGTCGCGTTCTTCTTTTTCCAGCCATACACGGGGCTGTTTCACTATACGTACGCCCAATACGTCGATACGGACGGCCGGCGAGCAATGGCCACCGAACGTCGGCAAAAACTGCATCTGACCGAGGTCACCTTCGCGCGCCGCTTCGATCAGAAGTTGGATGACCAGAAGAAGAGCATTCTGCTGGTCGCCATTCCTGTCTTTGCGATCGTCCTCACGATGCTCTACGCGCGGTCAGGCCGTACCTTTGTCGAACACCTCGTGTTCTCGGTGCATAGCTACGCATTCATGGTGTTTTATCTGCTTGCGGTCGGTACTGCGGGCTTTGTCTCGCTTGCCTGGCTCGTTCAACTGGTACACGCCCCGCAGCCGGTGCTCCAGTTTCTGTATAGCGAACTGGCGCTGATGATCGCGATTGGCATTGGGATGGTCTGGTACCTCAAGACCGCGATGCGGCGCTACTACGGATCCGGCCGCGCCGTCTCGTTCGCGCGCGCTTTGGTATTGTTCTTTTTGCAGGGCTTCCTCATCGCCACGTTTCACACCGCGCTGTTCCACACCGTGCTCCTTTCGCTCTAGACTCTCATGGCTTCCTTCGACGTGATCTTCCTCGGCGGCGGGCCCGCCGGATATGTCGGCGCAATTCGTTGCGCCCAACTCGGCCTCTCCGTTGCCGTCATCGAGCGCGAGGGCCTCGGTGGAACCTGCGTATTGTGGGGCTGCATTCCCGCGAAGGCGCTGCTCGAAGCGGCATCCTACGCCGAGAAAACGAAAAAGGCCAAGGACTTCGGCGTCGAGCTCGGTGAGGTGAAGTTGGACTTCGGCGTCGCGATGAAGCGCTCACGCGGTGTGAGCAACCAGAACTCCAAGGGAGTGGAGTTCCTCTTCAAGAAGAACAAGATCACCTGGATCAGGGGCACGGCGAAGCTCGCTGGCAAGAACGCTGTTTCCGTGAAGACAGCAGACGGCAAGGACGAAAAGCACGACGCGACGAAGGCGGTCGTCATTTCCACCGGTTCACGCGTCAAGGGACTTCCGCAGATCGGCCTCGCGCTGAACAAGACGACCGTCATTTCCTCGGACGAGGCCCTGATCCTCGAGAAGGCGCCGACGTCCATCACGATCGTTGGCGCCGGCGCCGTTGGTTGCGAGTTCGCCGACGTGTTTGCGGCATTCGGATCGCGAGTGACGATCGTCGAGGTGATGCCGAATATCCTCCCCGTCGAGGACGAGGACTGCTCGAAGGAAGTCCAGCGTGCGTTCAAGAAGCGCAAGATCGACGTTCTCACAGGCGCGAAGATTTCCGGCGTGAAGGTCGCGAAGGACTCCGTGAGCATGACGGTAGAGTCGGGCGGCGCGAAGAAGGAGATCGTCTCCGATGTCGTGCTCGTCGCCGCTGGGCGCGCCCCGAACATCGAGGACATTGGGCTCAAGGAGCAGGGCGTTCAGCTCACCGACCGTGGCTTCATCAAGATCAACGAGATGATGGCTACATCGGTTGCGGGCATCTATGCCATTGGCGACGTGGCCGGCCCGCCGATGCTCGCCCATAAGGGTGAGCGCGAGGGCGTCATCCTCGCGGAGGTGCTGGCGGGCCATCATGCGCAGGTCCTCGACTACTCCAACATTCCCGGGGCCACCTACTGCCATCCCGAGGTCGCGTCCGTCGGCCTCACGGAGCAGCAGTGCAAGGACCAGAAGCTCGAGTACCAGGTTGGAAAGTTCCCCTTCTCCGCAAATGGCCGCGCGCGCACGTCTGGCGAGACGGACGGCTTCGTCAAGATCATCCGCGGCAAGAACTACGGTGAGATTCTCGGAGCGCACATCGTCGGCGCCAGTGCGACGGAGATGATTCACGAGCTCGTCGTGGCGCGGACGAACGAGTACACCGTCGAGGAAGTCGATCTTGCAATCCACGCGCATCCGACGCTTTCCGAGGCGATCGCCGAGGCGGCGTTGGACTCGCTTGGAAAGATGATCCACGCGTAGTTTGGAGCGGATCGCCCTGAATGTCATCCCGAGCGGTCGACATCTCCTTGTTTGCGACCTGGGTACTATGCCATACACGCAGGCGCTCGCCCTTCAGCGCGCCGTCGCTCGCGCGCGCATCTCCGGTGCGTTCCGTGAGGATCTTCTGCTCCTCGTGGAGCATCCCCCCGTCATCACCACTGGCCGGTCGACGAAGCGTGGCAATCTCCTCGCGTCGCTAGAGATGCTGGCAGCGCGTGGTGTGGAACTTCACGATGTGGAGCGCGGAGGTGACGTCACCTTCCATGGACCGGGGCAGCTGGTCGGGTATCCGATCGTGGATCTCAAGCGGCACACACTCGATTTGCATTGGTATCTACGTCGCGTCGAGGACGCCATTATTGTTGCGCTCGGCGCCGTCGGCGTAGGTGTAGGCGCGGGCCGCAGTCCGGGGCAGACCGGGGTGTGGGTCGATGGGCGCAAGATTGCGTCGATTGGCGTGCATGCGCGTGACTGGGTAACGTGGCATGGCTTTGCGCTCAACGTGACCACGGACCTGTCCTTTTTCGATTTGATGGTGCCCTGCGGTATCGGTGGCGTCCAGATGACCTCTGTTCGGGAGGAGTTGCGTCTGGCGGGGGGCACCGATGCCCTGTCGCCGGCGAGCGCGGCAGCTTCGGTTGGCTCGGTTACCGACCTCTGGCGCGAGACAGTTGCAGCGGTGGTTTCGGCGTTCTCCGATACGTTCGGCCTGGAGCCGCTTCCGCTGGACCCGGGTGACCTCCGGAGGGTAGCAGGCACTGATCCGTAGGTTTAGACTCTAGGTGGCGCTACGCGCGCTTGTAGCAGCCCCCGGAAGGGTTTTTCGACCCGAGGGTGGTTTCGGGCTCATTACTAGAAATGAGGTGTTCGATGAGGAAGTTTGGTGCAAGAAGGGCCTTCACTTTCGCTGCGCTGACGGGCTTGGTGGCGCTGGGTGCCTGCAAGGATAAACGTATCAGGAACGTCGATGCCGGCATCACCCGCGACTCGTTGCTCACGGTCATCGGTAAGGGTGCTCCTGGCATCGATTCCGTGCCCAATGTGTACCGGTCGGATCGGTACCTCATTGACGGAAAGATGTACGAGGTGTTCTTCTTTTCCGGTACGGGCAGGCACCTGAAGCCGCAGGACAAGGACACGCTACCATGGAAGGATTTGACGCCGATCGCGATGATCGATCGTGTTGTCGTTGGCAAGGACTGGGTGTACCTCGATAGCCTCTACTCGGCACACAAGATTCCTATAGCCGCGCGGAAGTGATCGTGTAGGTCACTTTCTGGGGGCGTGACTGGCAGTTGGAAAAAGACGATGCGGCGGGACTC
>JAZJZK010000012.1:62928-261536 GCA_040389905.1 Gemmatimonadota bacterium
GTCCCGCCGCATCGTCTTTTTGCTGCCAGTGTTTCTCGGGCTCTACAAGCTCTCATTTGCAACAAGGGCCCTGGCTTTCGCCAGGGCCCTTGTTGTAGAACCGAGCCTCTCTTAGTTCGACAGCGTCAAGCTGCCGGCGAGGGAAAGGATGCCAACACCAGCCGCATTCACGCCGATGGCGTAAATGGTAACTCCACCCGCGATGCCGAGACCAGTTCCGGCCGAGGTGCCGGGCGGATTGTAGCTCGGGATGCGATAGGTCCATGTGCGCGAGGCGTTCGCGACGTCAGCGATGTCAGGCGAGCTGACGCACCCAATCAGGCCCGCCGCGTCCGTCGTCTGAACGAGCAGACCCGCAGGGATCTGGCCGCCAGAGTTGGCTGCACCGGTCGCCGTTTGCACATAGTAGAAGCAGACTTGCGTGAACGGCAGGTTCTTCGACTGTGCATCACCAGGCACGGCCGAGTTGTAGACCGCGGCAGCGGTCAGCGTGACCGTCTTGGACAACGCCGACGTCCCGTTGGCAACGGCCGTTGCAGCGTTGGTCTCGGCGAACGTGCTGAAGTTCGCTGTGGAGAAGCCAGTGCTGTTCGCGATGTTGATGGGCGGAATTCCCGCCACGCCAACCGTGGAGATCAGGGCCGCTGCATCAATGGCACGAACCGTTACTGTGGCAGCCCGGCCGCTATCCGCACCGACACCGGCTGCGAAAGCGACTGGAGCGCCTGCTCCGTCCGTTCCCTGAAGCTGCTTGATGAAGTTCGCGACCGTGGCATTCAGCGCGGCCGTGGTGACGCGTGTGGCATCGAAATTCGGCCCGTAGTTGTCGCCGGCGTAGAACAACCGTGCACTGCCAGACGCGGCAGAGTACGTGATGTCGAAGTTCGATGCCGCGAGATCAACGTTGTCGTTCGCCGTCGACGTAAACGTCACCGACGCACCGCCCGTGAGGGTCTGCGGAACGCTGATGCCGCCAACCGTCGGGATGGTTGCATCCTTCAGGTACGTGCGCGTCAGAGTCGGAGAACCGTTACCGGCCTGATCCTGTGCGAAGGCCGTGTACGTGTAGTAGCCCTCGGTTGCAATTCCGCCGTCGACCGGATTGGTCCAGCCGGTCGTGACCGGGCCGCAAGCGGCGCCCGTACCGATGACGCAACCGCCACCAGACGTGCTGAAGTTGCGCAGCGAAGTAGCCCGCAGCTCGCCGCCGGCCGTGAAGCCGGAGACCGAGTCAACCGTGAACAGCGTCGCCGTTGCGCCTGTGGTGATAATCGTGTTGTCGCTGCTTCCAGTGCCTACGCCACCCGTACCGCCAGTGACGGAGAGCGCGTTCGGATTCTGGAAGTCGGCGCCGAACGGTCCGAAGTCCTCACAGACCACATTTCCGAGCGGATCGTTCTCTACGACGCGAACGAAGTAGTTCGGGGCGTACGGGGCCGCCGTCTGCGCGACGCTGGAACCGACCGTCACCGGCGTCAGAGCGCCCGTGGCGCAAGCCGCGCCTGTCGCGCTCGTGGACTGAGCCGTCGGGTAGGCGCCACTGGCCGTGCCGACGAAGAAGCTGACCGTGTTCTGGCCAGCCGCATAGGCGATGTCCGCCTGCGGAGTGTTGTTTGCTGCGAAGGAGTACGAAGCCTTGACCCAGTTACGCGGAGCCGGCGGGGTGCCGAAGGCAAGGGTCTGAGCAAGTGTGAGGGCAACCGTCGGGGACTGGTTGTCCACGCGGACGGAAGGTGCCGTCGCGGGAACGGCGAGCGTGATCGCCTGGCCAGCCGCATCCGTCATACCAGCAACCGTTATGGGGTCGCCGGCAACCGCGGTTGTCGTGTACTGCGTGAGGTTCTGCGCCGTTGCGCCTGTCGACGGGAAGGTCACCGAGAACTTGCCACCCGAGACCGCGACGTTCCCGAACGTCTTCGCTCCGAGGCCCGTGGTCAGCGTGATCGTCGCAAGGCTTGGGCTCTGCGCGGCGCCACCAGGCGCGACGGTCGAGTAGACAACCGGCGTGATGTCAACCTTCAGGTCACCCTGATTGTACGCCAGACCGTTGGTGGCGCTGATGACACCCTGGCTGCCCAGCAGGGTCGTCTTCGTGTACGAGGTCACCGTGCGGAACACGTTCGCGTTGTTCAGCGTGAACTGCACAAGGCTCGTTGCCAGGGCCGTTCCGAGCTTGGCCTTGAGGACGCAATTGCCATTCACCTGGATCGGCGTGGCGGACGTGTTATCGACAATCGCGACACCGGCAGAATTCACCGTACCCGTCGCGGCCGTGTTGTAGCTCAGCGTCACTGCCGACTGGTTCTGCGAACCAGCAACTGCCTGCTGCGCGACAACGACGTCACCCGTCGCGGACGACGCACCACCCGCCGTGCAATTCTGGATCAGCTGCAGCGTGCCAGCCGGGCCGGAAATGAACAGCGTGACGTCAACCTGGCCAGCAACGTTGTTGAGGTTCGCCGGGGCCGGAGCACCACCACCAGCTGGCGTCTGGTTGACCGACGAAATTGCAACCGTGTTCGGCGTGTTCGCCGAACCAGCGGCCGGCGTGACCGTGATCAGCGCGGCGCTGCTCTTCGACGCATCGGCCGTCGAGGTCGCCTTCACCGTGACCGTACCAGCCGAAACACCGGTAACCTTACCCGCGTTGTCGACCGTGGCGATCGTGACGTCCGTGGAGCTCCACGTGACCGTCTTTGCTGCTGCGGCATCACCCGTGACCGACACGGCGAGCGTGACCGACTTGCCGGCCTCGATGGTCGCGTTGAGCGGGGAAACCGTGACACCCGTAACCGAGGGCGCCGTAACCGTGATCGCTGACGCGGACGCCTTCGAGGCATCTGCGGTCGACGTCGCCGTGATCGTTACCGAACCGGCCGAAACGCCCGTGACCTTACCAGTCGCATCAACCGTCGCGACCGCTGCGCTGCTCGACGACCAGGTGACCGTCTTCGCGGTGACGGCGTCAAACGTGACGACCGATGCGGCGAGGGTGATGGTCGTACCCGTCGCGATGGACGCGGACGGTGGTGATACCGTGATGCTCGAAACGCCGGTCTGCGTGACAGTCGACGGGCTACCAGTCAAAATGGTATCACCGTCGCCGCAAGCGGCCAACGCGCCGAACGCCAGAACTCCAACGAGTAATAGCGAACGAGAAACTTTGTGCATTATTCCCCCTAAGGAATGTTTGCGTGGACGTACTACGTGGACATACTACGAAATCTGCGAGCCTGCACCTGCTGTCCTACTACCTGCACCGCCGGAGCGGCCGTACTTCGGAGCGTCATTTCTGCGAAATCTCGAGGGCACAACCTCCGCCCACGACAACAGACACTCCGTGCCTAGGATATGTGATCCGGTGAACATAGGGCGTTTCAGTCCAGCGGTCAAGAACCGCGTTCGCGAAACCCCGACATTCTTCCGATCACCCCCATCGGCCCAGCTCAACTCCCACTACAGCCGAAAAAGCTAATACAAATGTTTCCGGCGCGCTGTGCGCTGCGTCACCCTCGTGCTGTGACGAGCCACCCCCGGGACGACCCATCTCCATACCCGTAACGCCACGTCCCCCGGCCGCCGACCGCTTCGGCGGACTTTCGGGCCGCACACTATATATACTGCCCATGGCCGACGAACCGCGCCTCTATCGTCCCCGCGCCCGGGACCTCCCCAAGCCCGACGCGGATACCCTCACGTCGACGCTCAACCCGGATCAGGCTCGCGCCGTCACATTCGGCGACGCACCGCTCCTCATCATCGCGGGTGCCGGTACCGGGAAGACCAGAACGCTGACGCATCGCGTCGCCGCGCTCGTCGATCGCGGGGTGCCGCCGGAACGGATCCTCCTCCTCACCTTCACGCGTCGCGCCGCCGCGGAAATGCTCTCCCGTGCCGAACGGCTCGTCGGCTCGGCGGGCGCTCGCGTCCACGGCGGAACGTTCCACTCCGTCGGCCACCGCCTGCTTCGGCAGTTCGGCCCCTCCGCGGGACTCGGCAGCGATTTCACCATCATGGACCAGGGCGACGCAGAAGACCTCATGCAGCTCGCGCGCGCCGCCATGGGATTCGCCAAGACCTCGAAACGCTTTCCCAAGAAGGAAACGCTCCACTGGCTCTACTCCCGCCATGTGAACACGGAGCTCCCCCTCGACGAGCTGCTGCATCGCGACACGCCGCAGTTTCTCGAGTACCAGGAGCAGATCACTGCGTTGTTCGCGGACTACACACTCCGCAAGCAGGAACGCAATCTCGTCGACTACGACGACCTCCTGCTCTTCTGGGCCATCATGCTCGAGGCGTCGCCCGACCTGCAGCGCCGCATCGCCGGACTGTACGACCACGTGCTCGTGGACGAATATCAGGATACGAACCTGCTCCAGGCCCGCATCCTTCGCGGCATGTGCGCGGCGAGTCGCAAACTCACGGTCGTGGGGGACGATGCGCAGAGCATCTACGCCTTCCGTGGCGCGCACTTCCGGAACATCCTCGACTTTCCGCGCCAGTTTCCCGGCGCAACGCTGATCACGCTCGACCAGAACTACCGCTCCACGCAACCGATCCTCACCATGTCGAACATGGTGATCTCCCGCGCCGAGGAACGCTTCACGAAGGATCTGCACACGACGAGGGTGGGCGGTGAACTCCCCTGGCTCGTCACCGCCAAGGATGAAGGACAGCAGACCACGTTCGTCGTCGACCGGGTGTTGCAGCTCCATGAGTCCGGAGTGCCGCTCCGCGAAATGGCCGTGCTCTTTCGCGCGGGCTACATGTCGGCGAACCTCGAAGTCGAGCTGGCCAACCGAAAGATCCCCTTCGAGAAATGGGGCGGCCTCAAGTTTCTCGAGGCGGCGCATATAAAGGACGTCCTTGCATTCCTGCGCGTGTCCGAAAACCCGCGCGACGAAGTGAGCTGGTACCGCATTCTCATGTTGATGCCGGGCATCGGTGACACGACGGCGCGGGAGCTCATGGCAACGATGCAGGAGCGCTCGTGGGATCCCGACGCGTTCACGCATCTGCTCGCACCACCGCGCGCGCGCGAAGCACACCGGTCACTCGCGGCGCTCCTCCGCCAGCTGCGCGGCCTCGAGAATCGCGACGGCGAGTCCGCCGGTGCCAAGGTGGCCAGCGATATCGCTGCCGTGCGCTCGATCTACGACGCGATCCTCAAGGAGAAGTACGACAGCCCCGAGGCGCGACTCGCGGATCTCGACCAGCTTCGGACCATCGCGGCCGGGTATCCCTCGCGCTCGAACTTTCTGGCTGCGCTCGCCCTCGACCCACCGTCAAGCACGCAGGATCTGGCCGGCGGCAGTGAGTCGGAGGACGACGCCCTAGTCCTCAGCACCGTCCACAGTGCCAAGGGGAAGGAATGGAAGGCGGTCTTCATCATCTGGGCGGTCGATGGATGGTTCCCATCGTCGCGCGCCATCGAAGACACCGATGAACTCGAGGAGGAGCGCCGACTGATGTATGTCGCTCTCACGCGCGCGAAGGACGAGCTGGCGATCGTATATCCGATGCAGGTGTATGGCTCGCGCCGGAGTGCAGACTACTCGTTCGACCAGCTCTCGCGCTTTCTCGATCGCGGCGTACGGGGAACCATGCAGCGTGTCGTTGTCGAGGATCCGGGAGACACGCCGACGGGAGCGCCGGCGACGCCAGCCGCTCCGGCGATCGATCTTCGCGCGCTGATGCGGGGACGGTTCGCGCCGTGAGCAAGGCGCTTCGCGCCGAGCGCAAGGACGCACCCGCAACGGGTCATCGCTGGCCCTCCATGGCGGTTGCGATCGTCATCGTGCTGCTCGGCGTCGTCCCGACGGCCAACCTCGTAACCGCCGGAGTGGGACTGCCGTGGTACGGACTCGCGGTGCGCGAGTGGCTCGCGTGGGGAGTGTTGATGACATGCGCGACGATGGCGCTCGGCTTCGCCGTGCCGGACGCGATCGAGCGGAATGTGAAGCGGGCAACCCAGCTGCTCCTCGCCATGCCGCCAGCTGTGTTCGCGGCACTCGTTGGTGTGATTGCGTGCGGCCTCTCCGTGTTTGCAGGCTGGCGACTGTTTGACCTCGCGCCCGTGGTGGGTGACGAGTTCGCGCAGCGCTGGCAGGCGCACCTCCTGGCCCTGGGGCGGCTATCCGCGCGGCGCGATCCCAACCCGGAATTCTTCTCGACGGTCGAAACGCTCGTCGTCGGAGATCGATGGTTCTCACAGTTTCCGATGGGCGGACCCGCATTGCTTGCGCTTGGGTTGCTCGCACATGCGCCGTGGCTCGTCAATCCGCTGCTGGCGGGTGTCGCGGCCATTGCCGTGTATCGTTTCGCATCGGCCACGTTCGACGAATCGACTGCCCGCGTCACCGGATTGCTCTTCGCGCTCTGCCCCTTCGTCTTGATGATGGCGGGCAGCGAAATGAATCACGTGGGATCGCTCGCATTTCTCTGGGTCGCGCTCGCGGCGTTGCCCGCATGGAAGAATGCTGCGAGCGGTAGGACGGCGCACCGTGCGGCCGCACTGATCGGCGGATGCATTGGGATCGCGGCAGCAATTCGTCCATTCGATGCGGCGGTCTTCGCGCTGGCTGTTGGCGTCTTTCAGCTCAACGCCGTGCGAACGAATCGGGCGCTCGGCGCGTCGCTCGTGACGCAGGTTTGCGTGGGAACAATTCCAGTGGCGCTGCTGCTCGTGGCCAACGTCCTGACGACTGGCGGTGCGTTCGCGTTCGCCTACGATGTATTGAATGGCGCGGAACACCGGCCGGGCTTTCACATGACGCCGCTCGCCTTCGAGCATACGCCGAGGCGCGGCCTCTATATGATCTCCGCGTACCTGATGAAGCTCGACGTCGGATTGTTCGCATGGCCTGTTCCCGCGATGCTCATCGTCGCGCTTGGCATCGGCCTGCTGCGGAAGGTCACCGAATGGGATCGACTGATGTTCCTCGTGCTCGCCGGCATACTCGCAGGCTATTCGGTGTATTGGTCCGAAAGCTATTTCGTCGGACCGCGCTTCCTGTTCGCCATCGCGCCGGTATTCGTGATCTACACTGCGCGATTCACGACGACGCTTCGGGCGCACGTACGACAACCCAGAATCCGCGCTGCCATCGTGCTGCTGATTCCCCTGTGGCTCCTCGCATCATGGATCGCGCCTGCGAGGGAAACGCAGTTCTATGGCATTGGGATGCTCGGTAAGATCTACCACGCTCGCGGAACCGCGGATGCGATCGAGCAGGCCGTTCGCGACGGACGGGTGACACACGCCGTGGTGTTTCTCGGTGAAGGCTGGCATTCGCGGTTGACCGCTCGCCTCCGCGAATTGGGTTTGCGGCCGCTCGCCGCGGAGACGGCGGTGCTTCGATACGACGCCTGTACGCTGCAAACAGTGCTCGACCAAGTCGACGCTTCCGTCAACATTCCGCGGGAGGTTCGTCTCGACATGGTACTGGCACGCGCCGAACAGGATCCGCCAACGAGTCGGACGAAGCAGCTTTCGTCCGATCAGATTGCGCTCGTGCCCAATCGCCCGCTCAGTGCAGGGTGCGCGCGAGAGTTTTCACAGCCGCCGTCGCTCGGCGTGAGTATCGCCGAGATCCTCCCGCATCAGTCGCTCGATTCTTCGGGGGCCATCGGGGGCGATGTCGTGTATGCGCGCGACTTCGGGCCGCACAATGAGGTGCTGCGGAATCGCTTCGGGGACAGAGCATGGCTCAGGGCGCGCACAGAGATGGTCGATGGGGCACTGCGGGTTCGGCTCGAACCTTATCGGTAAGGGAGCGTTCCTCGTCGGCGTCATCGCACCGGGAAAGCCCATATACGTTTACCGCAGAGGGCGCAGAGGAGCAGAGGTACGCAGAGGAAACGCAACTGAAGGTGCGGGCCCTTCGCTTCACTCAGGGCGACAAAACGAGCGGAACTACTCGCTGTTCACGTAGTCCTCTGCGATCCTCTGCGCCCTCTGCGGTGAAATCAGTTGCAGTTCCGCTATTTGGCCAGCGCCCTCACGGCCTCGAAGGGCGCGCCTTTGTTCGAACGTGCCGCCCCGATGATCACCTGAATCGTTCGCCGCAAATCACCCTTGTTGCGCGCGAGCACGACGTCGAACGCATCCAGATCCGTGAGGTAGACACGACGCGACATGAGCTGCGCGTTGTCGAATCGGATGCGCTCAAGGCGCGCTGGGCTGGTCGTCCGCAGTTGCGTGCCGATCTGATAAATGAGGATCTGCCGCGCTTCGACGTAGAGTGAATCGCGCAAACGAATGCGCTCGCCGACGTGTACCGGCTCTTCGCCGGGATGCGCCTTGAATGTCGAGTCCACGCGATCGTAGAGCGCCGCCCAGAAGGCGCCGAGGACCTGTTCGTCGCGCCAGCGGGCGATGACTTCATCGGCGGCTGCCGATTGACCGCGCGAGCGGAAGAAGCGCTCGGCACCGCGCGAGCCGACGAAGTTGGCGAAGCTTTCATTGAAGACCGCCCCGCCGGGCGCATAGTACGTGTTGTGCGTCAGCTCGTGGATGACTGTATTGGCCAGATTCAGTGTGTCGGTTCGAAGGGTCGTGGGCAGCAGGGGATCGTCGAACCAGCCCAGCGTACTGAAGGCTGAGGCGGCGCCGAGTGACGCGTCGAAGCCGCGCTCGGCCAGCGCGCGCTCCTGACGGCGTGCTTCGTCGAAGTCGAAGTAGCCCTTGTATGGCACGCGTCCGACGACGGGAAACCACCAGGTGTAGCGTTTGAGCTTGTCCCTGTAGGCACCGGACAACACGAGGACGAGGGTGTCCCGGTCAAGCTTGCTGTAGGTGGTGAAGCTGTTTCCGGTTTGGAGGCCGAGCGAGTCGCGGGCAAATGAACGGGCGGCGGCGACCAGCTCGAACTTCTTCCGCAGCGCGGGCGGAGTCGCCGGATCGGAGAGATAGGCACTGATCGGCTTTCGGCGCGCCAGGATCTTGCCCTCCTCCCAGCCGGCACGAAGCAGGTAGCGGCCGGTCGGCGCCAGGATGAGGTACGCGACGATGCAGATCGCGAGCACGGCCAGCACGCGAACGGCTGGCCGTAGCCATTTAACTCTTTTATTCACAATACTTTACACCGCCCGTGCATCGTCGTAGCGCCTTTGACGCGAGGGAACGCGGTCGCTATCCTTCGTAAAATGTCCTTCGTCCATCTTCACTGCCACTCGGAGTATTCCCTCCTCGATGGCGCCAACCGCATCGATGACCTGATTGCCCGGGCTCTCGAGTTCGAGCAGCCGGCGTTGGCGATTACCGATCATGGGAATCTGCACGCGGCGTGGGAATTTCAGGAGAAGGCGAAGAAGGCACAGCTGAAGCCGATCATCGGCATGGAAGCGTACGTCGCGCCGGCAGACCGGCGGACGCGTGGCCGGCCGACCCCGGGTGCGAAGCCGTACTACCATCTCGTGCTGCTGGCGCGGGACATGATCGGCTACAAGAACCTGGTGAAGCTGTCGTCGCTCGCATACACGGAGGGATTCTACTCCAAGCCGCGGGTGGACCGTGAGTTGCTCGCCAAGTACGGCGAGGGGCTCATCGTGAGCTCCGCATGCCTCGCCGGGGAGATCGCGTCGAATTTCGAGAAGGGCGACGAAGCGGGTGCACGGGAGGCCGCGTCGTGGTACGCGGACGTCTTCAAGGACCGCTACTATCTCGAGGTTCAGGCACACGAGTCCGAGGGTCAGGCGAAGCTCAACGAGCAGATCTTCAAGCTCGGCGCCGATCTGAACCTGCCCATCCTGGCGACGAACGACGCGCATTTTCTCAGGGCCGATGATCACGATGCGCACGACGTGCTGCTCTGTATCGGGCTCGGGAAAGACTATGCGGACAAGGACCGCATGCACTACGACCGGGGGTTGTATTTCAAGAACGCTCCCGAGATGGCGGCGCGCTTTCCGACGCGTCCTGACGTACTCGAAAACACGCTGCGCGTCGCCGATGAGGCGGGCTTCGCATTCGAGAAGAAGTACTACGTGCCGTCGTTTCCGCTTCCCGCGGGCGTCGAAACGGAGAACGAACTCCTCGTTCGGCTCGCGACGGCTGGTGCGCATACGCGGTATGGCGAGATGCTGTCCACCGAAGTGGCGGAGCGTCTCGCCTACGAGCTCGGTGTCATCACGAAGACGGGCTACGCGGGCTATTTCCTCATTGTCTACGACTTCATCAAGGCGGCGCGCGACCTGGATATTCCCGTTGGGCCGGGGCGCGGCTCTGCGGCGGGATCGATCGTCGCGTACGCGTTGAAGATCACCGACGTTTGCCCGCTCAAGTACGATCTCCTGTTCGAGCGTTTCCTGAATCCGGAGCGCGTGTCGATGCCGGACATCGACGTGGACTTCTGCTTCGAGCGCCGCGGTGAGGTGATCGAGTACGTTCGGCAGAAGTATGGCAAGGAATCGGTCGGGCAGATCGTCACGTTCGGAACGATGAAGTCGCGCGCCGCGATCAAGGACGTCGGGCGCACACTCGGCTTCACACCCGCCGAGACGGACGCATTGGCGAAGCTGATTCCGAATGGTCCGGCGTTCTCGCTGACGGTGAAGGAAGCGGTAAAGGACGTTCCGGAGGTCAAGAAGTTGTACGCGAACGATCCGCGGTACACCACGCTGCTCGATTACGCGATCTCACTCGAGGGACTGTCGCGTCATACCGGTGTGCACGCCGCGGGCGTGGTGATCGCGCCCGGACCGCTCGACGATTATGTCCCGATCCTGACGGTCAACAGCAAGGGTGCTGGCGCGGGCACGGACGAGACGACGATCGTTACGCAGTACGACATGAATTGTCTCGAGCATGCCGGCATGCTCAAGATGGATTTCCTCGGACTGACGACGCTCACGGTGATTCGCGACGCGCTGGACAACATTCAGGCGCGCACCGGCACACGGCCGGACCTCGACGCGATCGACATGGAGGACCCCGCGGTTTACCGGATGTTGCGGGCGGGGCGCACGTGCGGCGTGTTTCAGTTCGAGTCGCCGCTGGCGACGGACATGCTGCGTTCGATGCGCTGCGACCGCTTCGACGATCTCGTGGCAAGCAATGCACTGATGCGCCCCGGTCCGCTCGACGCCGGCATGCACAAGGTGTATCAGCGGCGCAAGCGCGGCGAAGAGCCGGTGTCGTATGCATTGCCGGAACTCGAGCCGATCCTCGAGCCGACGTACGGCGTCATCACCTATCAGGAGCAGGTGATGCGTCTCGCGCAGACGCTCGCAGGCATCTCGCTCGCGGAAGCGGACGTGCTGCGAAAAGCAGTGGGCAAGAAGGACGCGGAGCTCATCAAGAAGGAGCTGGGCAAGTTCGTCGAGAAGTCGATCGCGCGCGGATATGATCGGAAGATCATCGAGGAATTGGCGGGACAGATCGAGACGTTTGGTCGCTACGGCTTCAACAAGTCGCACTCTGTGGCGTACTCGGTGGTCTCGTTCCAGACGGCCTGGCTCAAGGCGCATTTCCCGGCGGAGTTTCTCGCGGCGATCCTGTCGTCGTCGATCGGCGACACGGATTCGGTGGTCAAATTCATCAACGAGGCCCGTGAGCTGAACATCGAGGTGTTGCCGCCGGATGTGAACGAGTCGAATTACAAGTTCACGGTGCTCGACGAGAAACGGATTCGCTTCGGTCTTGGGGCGGTGCGCAACGTCGGCCGCAATGCCATCGACTCCATTCTCGCGGCGAAGCGCGAAAAGGCATTCGACAGCTTTTTCGATTTCACGGATCGCGTGGACCTGAGCAAGGTCAACAAGCGCGTGTTCGAAGCGCTGATTGCGGCGGGTGCGCTCGATGGTCTCGGCGGGCATCGCGCGCAATACTGGTCCGCACTCGATGCGGCGATGCAGGAAGCGTCGCTGAAGCAGCAGGAGCGGGAGATGGGCCAGGTGTCGTTATTCGGCGGGCCGGTCGATGATGGTCCGGAAACGCACGCGCCGCGTCTCTTGCCCAATGTCGGGATGATGTCCGAATCCGAGCGCCTCACGCGGGAAAAGGAGATTCTCGGCTTCTACATCAGCGGTCACCCGCTCGAGCCATTCCGCGTTGAATGCGAACTCTTCGCCACCCACACCGTGAGCCAACTCGGCAAGTGGATGCCCGAGCCGATGCATCTCGGCGTGGTCGTTACGGCGATCAAGCGACAGACGAGCAAGCGCTCGGGCGCGGAATTCGCCAGGTTGACAGTGGAGGATTTTTCGGGATCTTCCGAAGTATTGGTGTTTCCAGAGAGTTGGGGAATTCTCGCGGACCGAGTTCGCGTCGATGTGCCGGTGGTGATGAAGGGCGGCTATTCGAAGCGGGACCAGGATGCGGAGGTTCCCGCGTTCATCGTGGAATCCGTGACGCCGTTCGCGGAGTTACGGTTGAATGGACAAGTTTCGATCTCGATCGAGCTCACACTCGGCGAAGCATTGACGCCGGACGCGATCTCGGACGTGCGGGCGATCATTGACGCGCATGCGACATCGCACTCCGGTGCGCCGCCGCTCGAGTTGCGATGGAGTGATGGGAATGGAACGCGGGCGCGGCTCAAGTCGCGCTCACTCAGACTCGCGGCCACTCAGGCCGCGTTAACGGACCTGCGGGCGTTACTCGGGAACGAGCGCGTCCGCCTCGTGCGCGGGAGCTGACACGAATGGCGACTGCGACCATGGAATTCGAGAAACCCATTGCGGAACTCGAGCACCAGATCGAGGAGCTGAAGAAGATGGCGGGCGAGCGTTCGTTGAACGTGACGGACGAGATCGCGCCGCTCGAGAAGAAACTCGGCGAGCTGCGCGCGGAAATCTATCGCACGCTGACGCCGCTACAGCGCGTGCAGGTAGCCCGCAGCAACAAGCGCCCACTCACGGACGACTATCTGCGGTTGTGCTTCACCGATTTCATCGAGTTGCACGGTGACCGCGCGTTCCGTGAGGATGCGGCGATCATGGGTGGGTGGGCGCGCCTCGATGGCGAGACCGTCATGGTGATCGGCCACCAGCGTGGACGCGACACGAAGGAGAACCTCAAGCGCAACTTCGGGATGGCGCATCCGGAGGGATACCGCAAGGCGCTTCGTCTCATGAAGCTCGCGGAGAAATTCCACGTCCCGGTCATCACCTTCATCGACACACCGGGCGCGTGGGCGGGCCTTGGTGCGGAGGAGCGCGGGCAGAGTGAGGCGATCGCACGCAACCTGTTCGAGATGAGCCGTCTCGAAACGCCGATCATCGCGACGATCATCGGCGAGGGCGGGTCCGGTGGCGCGCTCGCACTCGGCGTCGCGGACCGCGTGAACATGCTGGAGAATTCCGTCTACTCGGTGATCACCGTGGAAGGGTGTGCGGCGATCCTGTGGAAGGACGGCAAGAGCATCGAGATGCGCGAGAAGGCGGCGAGCGCGCTTCGCATTACGGCGCCCGATCTCTTCGAACTCAAGGTGATCGACGAGATCATCCCTGAGCCACCAGGGGGCGCGCACGCCGATCACGGCGCGACGGCAAACGCCGTCCAGGCGGCGCTATTGCGCCAGCTGGACGAATTGCGTCGCCTCAAGCCCGACAAACTCGTGCGTCGCCGACGTGAGAAATTCACGCGGATGGGGCAATACCTGGAGTAGACGTGCCCCAACTTATCGAGATTGCGTTCAAGGGTAATCGCAAGGAATTCTTCCTGTGGGAGTCCGAGGATCTGCCGCCGCGGAAGGCAGCGGTGATCGTCGACGCCGATCGTGGAGAGGACCTCGGTCACGTGCACGCGTTTGGTGACGAGGCTGAACGGCGGTCGGCGAAGGTGCCGCACGGGTTGTTCGGTGTCCCACCACAGCGTGCCGTGAAGCGCCTCGCCACCGCGGACGACGTGCGGCGGCACGTCGAGTTGCGTGACAGCGACGACGACGCGCGACGCAAGGCGATGGACCGCGTCAAGGCCAATGCGCTCGTCATGAAGATGACGGACGCGGAGTGGCAGTGGGATCGCAAGAAGCTGACGTTCTACTTCACCGCGGAAAAGCGCGTCGACTTCCGGACGCTCGTTCGCGAGCTCGCATCCATGTTCCGCACGCGGATCGAATTGAAGCAGATTGGCGTGCGCGACGAAGCGAAGCGACTCGATGGCATCGGACGCTGTGGACGCCAGTATTGTTCCGCCTCGTGGCTGCCAGAGCTGCGGCCGGTCAACCTCGGCGTCGCAAAGGATCAGCGGCTCTCGCTCAATCCATCGCAGATTTCCGGCGCGTGCGGCCGCCTGATGTGTTGCCTGCGGTACGAGCACGACTTCTACGTGCACAGTCGCCGGAAGTATCCCAAGGAAGGCAAGACGGTGCGCACGTCGAAGGTCGAAGAGAAAGTGATTGCGAACGACATCTTCCGCGAGCGCGTCACGCTCCGTGGTATCGAAGGCGAAACGCGAACCATTTCCCTGATCGAGCTCCGCGCGGAGCTGAGCGCGGCGGGCGATCCGATTGCGCCGGCGCTCGAGCTCGCAGCGCTGGAAGTGCCGACGGTTCGGCCAGCGAGGGACCTCGACAGCGATGACGCGGTGGACGGAGACGATGTCGTGGGCGAGGAACTCACCGTGGTACAGCTGCCGCGCGAGCGACTGGATTTTCGCGAGTCACGCCCACCGCGGACGAGTGGGCCACGCAGTACGGCGCCAGAGGGTCATGCGATCATCGGTGCCGCACCGCGCACATCCGGCGAACTCGCGGCAGAGGGTGAAAAGCGAGCGCAGCGGCGTCGCGGCCGGCGTGGCGGACGGCGGAATCGTCCGAGTGGTGGGACGACGACCGCGGACGCGGGCAACGATTCGCCGCCGATCGTGGAGAACCCGTGAGCCAGTTCTTCCTCACGACCGCCATCGACTACTCGAATGGCGAGCCGCATATCGGCCATGCCTATGAGAAGATCGGCGCGGACGCCATCGCGCGGTATCATCGCCTGCGCGGCGACGCCGTGCATTTTCTCATCGGCATGGATGAGCACGGGCAGAAGGTCGAGCAGACCGCAGCGCAGCAGGGCGTCACGCCGCAGTCGCTGGTCGACACGCTCGCCGAGCGGTTCGCCGCGATGTGGCGCCGGTTGGATATCTCGAACGATCAGTTCATCAGGACGACCGACGCCTCGCATCGCGCCGGCGTGCGCGCGCTCATCGAGCGCATCCTCGATCGTAATCCGGACGACTTCTACGAGAAGGCGTACGAGGGACGCTATTGCGTCGGCTGCGAAGCGTTCAAGCAGGACGCCGAGATCGTGGATGGCAAGTGCGTGCTTCATCCCACGCGGACACTCGAGTGGGTGGAGGAGCGAAACTGGTTCTTTCGGCTCAGCCGGTACGCGGATTTTCTCAAGACACTACTGACGGAGAACGCGCAGTTTCTCCAACCGGAAAGCCGTCGGAACGAGATGCTCGCGCTCATCGACCGCGGTCTCGAGGATATCTCTGCCAGCCGTTCGCGTCTGGCCTGGGGCATTCCCTTTCCGCGAAAGTTGAGCTCGGGCGAACAACAAACGACGTATGTCTGGTTCGACGCCCTACCGAACTACCTCACGGCCACAGGCTTTCCAGAGCAGTCGGGGCCAGTGCAATGGCCAGCACAGCTGCACGTAGTGGGCAAGGATATCACGCGATTTCATTCGATCATCTGGCCGGCAATGCTCTGCGCCGCGGAGCTGCCACTGCCAGCGCGCGTCTGGGCTCACGGGTTCGTGTTGTTCGGCGGTGAGCGCTTCAGCAAGTCGTCCGGTGCGCGGCTCGATGTGGAGGAAGCGGTTTCCCGGTACGGTTCGGATGCATTTCGCTACTTCCTGCTGCGTGAGATTCCGTTCGACGGCGATGGGAGTTTCACGTGGGAGCGATTCGACGATCGCTACAATTCCGACCTTGCGAACGCATGGGGGAATCTCGCGAGCCGCGTGATGGCCATGGTCGAGAAATACCGGGGAGGCGTCGTTCCTGAGGGCTCGCCCGACGACAACGACCGCGCCGACTTCGAAGACATCGCAGGCTACCATGCGGCGATGGATGGGTCGCGCGGATACCTGCTTCACGTCGCGCTGGAGCGCGCGATGGCCTGCGTCGCACGCGGCAACGAGACGGTGCAAATGTCGCAGCCGTGGGCGTTGGCAAAGGGCACCGATGACGCGTCGGTCGCTGCGCTCGACGCGGTGCTCTCATTGCTCGTTCGTCAGCTCGCGCGCCAGGCAGTCCTGCTCTCACCGTTCATGCCGAGCAAGGCGCAAACGGTGTGGGAGCAGTTGGGCGGGCCGGGTCAAGTGCACCATCAGCGCTTCGAGGGACTCGAAAGGCTCAGTGCCGCTGGGTGGCGCGTGAAGAAAGGCGCGTCGCTCTTCCCGAAAGAGTAACTGTCACCCGAGCGAGCTCCTTTCAGCTATGGCGTCGGCGGCTTCGGTGGTGCCGGCGTGCCGAAGTCGACGGTCGGTGCCTCGCGATTCGCAGGATTCGACACCTGGAAGTACTTCTTCTCCTTGGCGCCCGTCATCTTTGCCGTGAGTACAGCGGGAAATTGGCGGATGTACGAGTTGTACTGCTGCACGGCGCCGTTGTAGTCGGTCTGTGACACGGCAATACGATTCGCCGTTCCGCTCAGCTCATCCTGGAGCTTCAGGAATGCCTGGTCGCTCTTGAGCTGGGGATACGCTTCGGCGACGGCGATGAGGCGGCCGAGTGCTCCGCTCATGGCGGCATTGGCGTCGGCCATCTGCTGTGGGTCTTTGGCCTGCACCGCGCCGAGTACACCACTCCGTGCGCGAGCCACTTCACCAAAGACGGCAAGCTCCTGGTTTGCCAGGCCCTTGACGGTCGCGACCAAACTGGGAACGAGTTCGGCGCGGCGCTGCAACTGCACCTCGATCTGGCCTTGAGCGGCGCTCGCTTGCTCGTCGAGGGTCTGGATCTTGTTGTATCCGCAGGCGGTAAGCGACAGCGGAAGCAGGAGGGTAAGCCAGCGACGTTTCATTTGGATTCCTGAGTGAGGAAGGTGTCGAGATACGCTTTGAGCTGCCCGACGCCGGAAAGATACTGGGCCAGTACAGAACCAGCCTCCGTTGTCGAGATGCGGGCATCTCCGCGGTGATGATTCGCCGCGCGCGTAAACGGCGACGGATCGAAGCCGGCAAGGCGCGCGACCTGTTCAGACAGGCTCACGTTGTCCGCTGGCGGATGATCGCCCTGAAGCCGAACCACGGCGCGAAACAGGACCATGATGGTGGAAAAGCTTGCCGAGATGAGCTCCAGTTGGCGCTTTCCGTCGGTGCCTGCCAGCAGTGCGCCCTGCCGCAGCTGTAGCAGCTTGCCCATGACCTGGGACTCGAGCTGGAGCCTGAGAAAGCGCAAGGAGATGCGGACGCCGTCGAAGGGCGCGCTTCCGAACAGCACGCGGTGACCCTCCAGGATGTCGGCGTATTCCATGGGGAAGATGTCGTCGGAGCTGCGCCATTCCTCGACCGTCATGGTCATCGGTGGCGGATTGCCCGCGTCTTTCCATTCGCGTGCCACGGCAGATGCCGGAGCGAGTGTGTCCGCGGAAATGCGGTTCAGCAGTACGAGGACGTTGTAGTCCGATTTCCTGGGCACATGCTCGCCCGACGCGGCCGAACCGTACAACACCACGCACGCGAGTTCTGCCCCGTACGCGGCGCGTAGCTGCGTCACGAGTTCATCCAGAGTCATTGCCATGTCTTTCTACCAGTCAGAGCCACCACCACCCCCGCTGAATCCTCCACCACCGCCAAAGCCGCCGAACCCGCCGCCCCCACCACCACCAAATCCGCCACCGCTCCATCCTCCGCCGCGACGACCGCCACTGTTCCCGAGCGCGTTCAACAAGAAGAACAGAGGCAGCCCACCGCACCCCCCTCGTCCACCGCGCCCGCGGCCGCCAAATGCCGACAGCACGACAAAAATGATGATGATGAGAATGATCGGATTGAACCCGCTCCCGCCCCGCCTCGACACGCGTGGCGCGGGAGCGGGCGATTCTGGTGCGGGCAGCGAGTTGTCGAGCGACACATTGAATTCGCTGGCAAAGCGCTCAGCGACCCGCCGTGTGACGAGCTCGAGACCAGCGCTGTAGTCCTTCTGACGAAAGGCGTCTGTGGCCTCGCGGCAGATCTCCCCGGTCGCGGCATCCGTAATGAAGCCCTCGGCGCCCTGACCCACCTCGATCCGGCAGTGGCCCTTTGCGTCCGCTGACGTCTCCTTCGGCACCAGGAGGATGACAACTCCAGCGTTCCGAGAGCGATCGCCGACCGCGGCCATGTTTCCGACCTTCCACTCGCGGCCGATGCGCAGCGCGATCTCGCTCGGCTCGCGGCCGCCGAGATCCCCTAGCGTGACGATCGCGATCTCGCCCTTCGTCTTGTCGCGCACGTCCTGTGCGAGCCGCTCCATGCGACCCACGGACTCCGCCGACAGGACGCCGGCGAAGTCGTTTACCAGCCCGCGGGGGGCTGGAATCGTCGGACCGCTCTGAAGGAGCGCGAGCGCTGCGGCGAGGACCGCGCGCCCGGCGAATGGGATTGGCATGTCGACCGGGTTAGTTCTGGCTACTCCTAGAAAGCACGCGCGGATCGCCCGGCGCAAGCGGTACCGGTTCCATCGCACGCTCCGGGCCGTTGTAAACACTCGCTCTGCTCGGCGCTTTCCTGTTACGTTTCAGGACGATTTTACCCCCTCCCGTGGCAGCCATGTCCCGCTCTTCCTACTTGCGCCTTGCCGGCGCCGCAGTGCTCGCCCTCACCGCTTCCTGTGCCACGAACGACGGCAAGCCAGCCGAGAAGAACGTGGCGTCAGGTGGTGACGTGGCGCCAGCGGCGGCACCGACCCCCGGCGCAGCGAACGCCGCGCTTGCCGACTCCATCAGCATGCGTGCTGACCTGGGCCGAATTCGCGGGGCGGAATCGGCGCCGATCTGGCTCATCGAAGTCAGCGATTTCCAATGCCCCTACTGCAAGCAGTGGCATGACGAAACCTTCGAAAAACTCGACAAGGAATTCGTCAAGACGGGCAAGGTGCGGCTCACGTACTACAATCATCCCATCGCATCACTGCATCCCAACGCAAAGGCGGCAGCCGAAGCCGCAATGTGCGCCTCAGCGCAGGGCAAGTTCTGGGAGCTGCACACGTCGTTGTTCGTGGCGCAGCAGAAATGGGCCGGCCTACCGAATCCCACGCCGGTTTTCGATTCGCTCGCCACGGCCGCCGGAGTCAATGCGCCCGCGTGGCGTAGCTGCGTCAGCGCACATGCGACGTCGGCGCTCATCGACGCCGATCTCGATCGCAGCACGAAATCCGGGGCGCAGTCCACACCCACGTTCTTCATCGGCAACAAGACCTGGGTGACGATCGCTGGTGCGTATCCGGTGGACTCGTTTCGGGTCATCATCAACAAGCAATTGGCAGCATCCGGCGCACCGAAATAGCCTGGGCGGGCCGGCGAGAGGACGGGGTGCAGACCGCACTTCGGCTGGGGTACGAGGGCGCGGCGCGAATCGCCCGCGCCCTCAGTGCGTTCGCCCCTGCGAGCAGCAACAAGCTGTTGACGACCTTCGCCGCGCGGCGGGGCGTGCAGGAACGCTTCGCGGCGTTCCGTCGTGACCGCAGCCGGCCGCTGCTCTGGATGCATGCGCCGAGTGTCGGAGAAGGTCTTCAAGCACGTCCCGTCCTTCAACTGCTTCGCGAACGGCAGCCGCGCACTCAATTGGCGTACACGTATTTCTCCCCGAGTGCGCGTACCTTCGCCGCTGGCCTTGACGTCGATTTTGCCGATGTTCTTCCCTTCGATGTGGCCGCTGACATGCGGCGCGCGCTGGAGTCCCTCTCGCCCGCTGCGGTCGTCTTCAGCAAGCTCGACGTGTGGCCAACGCTTGCGCACGAAGCCTCCCGTCGCGGCACGGGCCTCGGTCTCATCAGCGCGACGCTCGCGCGCGACTCCTCGCGCCGCTCTGGCCTGGCGAGCGTCCTGCTGCGTGAGGCGTACGGGCGGCTCGATCGCGTCGGCGCCATCAGCGCGGAGGATGCCGACCGACTCGTGTCGCTCGGTGTGCCGTCGTCGCGCGTCAGCGTGACGGGCGACACACGATACGACCAGGTCTGGGCGAAGGCGCGAGCGATCGATCGCGAGTCATCGCTTCTTTCGCCGCTCGCCAGTGACCGGCCGACCCTCGTTGCCGGTTCCACCTGGCCTGCTGACGAAGTTGTCCTGACGGCGGCGTGGTTGGAGCTGGCAAAGCGTCGACCCGACGCACGGATGATCATCGCACCGCATGAGCCCACGCACGGGCATGTGGCGCCGCTCGAGGCGTGGGCGGGGAACAACGGGCTTCGTGCTGCGCGGCTCTCGCGTGGAAGCACTACCGACGCCGATGTCGTGATCGTCGATAGCGTCGGCGTCCTTGGCGATCTCTACGCGCTCGCGTCCGTCGCGTTTGTCGGCGGCGGATTCCACGCCGCGGGGCTGCACTCCGTGCTCGAACCTGCCTCGTTCGGCGTGCCCGTGATCTTTGGACCCCGGTACGCTGCGAGTCGCGACGCGCGCCTGTTGATCGACGACGATGGGGCGATCAGTGTGAACGACGTGGCATCGGCACGGGCGGCGCTGGAAGGCTGGTTGCTCGATGCGAGTGCGAGAGCGGGGGCGGGAAACGCGGCGCGGCTGGTGGTGCACCGGGGCCTGGGAGCGGCGGAACGATCGTACGAACTCGTGCGGGAATTGATGGCGGCGTCGCGGTGACGGTGCGGCCGAGCGATGTTCGTGAGCGTGAGCTCGTGCTCAAGCTCCAGCTTCGAGCTCGTATCAGCTCAATGCTGGAGGCTCACGCTCACGCTCATGGTGCCGCGAGCTCACGATGAACAATCGGTGACGACGCCGACTGCGGGCGATGGAGGAAGAAACCCTGCACGAGGTGCACGCCGAGATCCTGGACCGCCTTGAATTCTTCCGCGCGCTCGACGCCTTCGGCGATCACCATCGCGCCGTGATCATTCGCGAATCGCACCATCGTCTGTACGAGGTTTTGCTTGATGAAGTTCGTGTCGATGGCGTTGATGAGCGAAATATCGAGCTTGATGAAGTCCGGCTCGAGGTTGGCAATCGATCCGAGCCCCGCGTAACCACTGCCCGCATCGTCGACGGCGAACCGGAAGCCGTGCTCGCGAAATGCCTTGAGGCGCTCGCGGAATTTGGGATAGTCCTTGATGGCGGTACGCTCCGTGATCTCGATGACGACGCGCGATGGATCGGTGACGCCCTGCTCCGTGAATGCCGGATCGGCGAAGTCATGCGGATCGACGTTGAGGAAGAGGAGCTGCCCCTCCTCGAGCCGTTCCTCCATACCCTCGAGTGCGCGCTCTCGACAGAGGCGACTCAATTCCCAGATCAGGTCTGCTTCCGCGGCGACATCGAACATCACTTCGGGGCTTCGTAGCGTGCGAAGCGTTCCGCGCGCGAGTGCCTCGTAGCCGAAGATTTCACGTGTCGTCGCGACGACGATGGGGTGGTAGTCGACATACACACCACGATCGCGAATTGCCGCTTTCAAGTCGTTGACGCGGCGCGCGCGCTCGCGTTGCTCGAGCGAACGTGATGCGTTCTGCGCCTCGCGAATACCGCGGTAGATGACGCGTTCGAGACGGATCTTCGGATTGTAATAGAGGTGCGCACGACCGACGTAGATGTCGAACAACGCCGCGATGTCCTCACCATGCGCCGTCTCGATCTGCCCGGCCACGTGGCGTTGCAGACGCGTGACCATCTCCGTGATCTCGCCGTCCGTCGCCGCCGCGACGCCGCTGGCGGGAACATGAAAGAAGATGAAATCATCGTCGTTGCTGAAGCTCACCATGACCCGCGACGCACGCAGGTCGTCGTCATCGAGAAAATCGCGCACGGCGCTGGCGGTGGTTTCCAGCACGGCGTCGAGCTTTTCCCACCCATAGATCTCCTCGATCTTCGAGTAGCGAACGAAATTCAGGTACAGAACGACGAGCTCCCCGCGCTCCTTGAACAACTGTCGCGACCGCTCGATTGCCACAGGCAGCGTCGGTAGCCCCGTCAGCGAATCGCGCAGCATCTGCTCGTACTCGGCCTTGTCCGCCTTGTCGCCGACCGCGACCACCGTCGCCGGTGCACGTGCCACCGCAGACCAGGTGCGAGCCGCAATCTCGACGGCAGTCGCGGGCAACAGAAACCACTCCTCCGCACGCAGTTCCACGGCGCGCCGGCGGGCGGTCTCATCGCCACAGCCGACGATGACAGGAATCCCTCGCGCGTGCGCGGCCTCCACGCCGGCGCGCAGCAACGTGGGATCATCCGTCGTGAGGAGCAGCGCGCGAACGTGCGGCTCGCTGATGGACGCCACGATGTCGGCCGGCGCGTGACACGCAACGCGCCAACCATCGAGGAGCGCAGCCGCTTCACCGATGATCGGGTCTTCGGAATCCGATACGAGAATGGACTCGCTCACGTGCCGCGCTCGTGAGGCGCCAGGCGCGCGGAGAAATTATGATGCGAGACGCAGTTGCTCGAGATTGCGCTGCACGGTCTTGGCCAGCGTCGGCAGGTCAAATGGCTTCTCCACGTAGTCGTCCGCGCCAAGCTGCAGCGCTTCACGTTTATCGTCCCATGCGTCGAGCGCAGTGACCATGATCACGCGCACTGTCCGTCCGAGCACGGGATGCTGCTTCATCAAACGGCATACTTCCCATCCATCGCGGCCCGGCATCATGACGTCGAGGAGCACGAGCGCGGGACGAACCGTCTCGAACAGTGCAAGCGCCTCATCGCCGTCGTGCGCCACCGAAATCGGGTAGCCACGAATCTCCAGGTACTGCCGGATGATTTCCGCGTTGTCGTGATTGTCGTCCACCACCAGAATCGGTGGTAGCGCCGCCTGTTGAGTTTGCACCGATGGCTCCCCGCGTCACCGTCGTGGCGCTCCATTTGGAATGCCACAGGAAAACAGGGCAAGTCGGGGGCCAAATAGGCTCGAATGCCCGAACGCTTGCAACCTCGGCGCACGGCGGCCTTTTTTCAACGTGCGGAAAATACTGTTCTTTTGTGTCATGCTGCTGGTGCCGATCGTCGCGCTGGCAGCGCTCGAAGGCATCCTGCGGTTGAGTTGGCCAGGCGGGGCACTTCCCGTATTCGAGCCCGTTGGCATCGCGGGCGCACAGTACATCGTGGCGAGCCCGCGCGTGGCGCGGAGGTACTTCGCCAACGAGGCCATGCCCCCTGCGCCGCCCGTGGACATGTTCGCGGCGTCCAAGCCGGCCAATGGCTTCCGCGTCTTCGTGCTCGGGGAGTCCACCGCCGCGGGCTTCCCGTATCCGCCCAACGGAACCTTCTCGCGCGTTCTGCGCGACGCGTTGCACGACGCCCTGCCCAGTGACTCAGTGGAGGTCGTCAACCTCGGTATCGCGGCCACGAACAGTTTCACGTTGGTGGACCTCGCGGCGGATGTCATCGCGCAGAAACCGGACGCGATTGTGATCTATGCAGGGCACAACGAGTACTACGGGGCCCTGGGCATCGGATCTACCATCAGCGTCGGGTCATCGCCTCGGCTCGTGCGCGCGTATCTCGCGCTCGAGCGCTTTCGCACCGTGATGGTGCTTCGGAATGCCATCGGCGGCGTCACGGCGCTCGTGCATCGCAAGGCAGTGGTGGATTCCACTGCCGCGACCTTCATGGAGTCCGTCGCACGCAACCAGCAGATTGAAGTCGGTTCGCGGGCATACAATGCCGGCCTCGCGCAATTCGGCGACAACCTCTCGCGACTGCTCCGTCAGTTCGGCGACGCGCGCGTCCCCGTGTTCATCGGGAGTATTGCATCGAACGAGCGATCACAACAACCGTTCGTTTCCACTGCCAATGCCCCCGCGCGCGCGACATTCGACTCCGCCCAACGTGCCATCGCCGGCGGAGACACAGTGGCCGCGCGGCGTCTCTTCGCACAGGCGCGCGACCTTGACGTCATTCGCTTCCGCGCGCCGGCAGCGTTGGATGACACCATCCGCGCCGTGGCGTCGCGTTCCGGCGCCCACTACGTACCGGTCGCTGAGGCGATTCGCGCTGCGTCCCCTGCCGGTGTACCGGGAGCCGAGCTGTTTCTCGAGCATGTGCATCCCAACCGGCATGGATACGCGCTCATCGCACAGTCGTTTTTCCAATCAATTGCCGAGGCCCGCTTCCTTGGTCGTGCCGCGCAGCCGGCTCGGGTTGCCCCGTGGGTCGAATACGAGCGCCGGATGGCGCTGTCGCCGTTCGACGAGCGAATCGTCCATCACACGGTGCAGACGGTCGTCACGCGCTGGCCATTCGTTTCGCGGAATCGGGCGCTCGATTATCGCGGTACCTATCAACCGGTCGATTTCCCGGACAGCCTGGCACTTCTCGTGTCGCGCGGGGGAATCGGGTGGGCCGACGCGAAGCTCCGGCTTGGCGCATATGAGGAGTCCCGGAATCAGCCGGAGTTGGCACTGGGCGAGTATGTCGGACTGTTGCGCGACAGACCCCTTGCCGAGCCCGCCTACCGGTTGGTGGGACGGACGCTTTTCGCGATGGGGAAGAGCGCCGATGCGCTTCCCTATCTCGAGCGCTCGCTCGCGTTGGCGCCCAATTGGGAGTCGAACTACCTGCTCGGCGTGATCGCACTCGGTCAGAAAGACTATCCGAAGGCGATCGCGTTGCTCGACCGGGCAGTCACGATGCAACCCGAAGCGGTGGCTCCGGTGTATCAACTCTCGCTGGCTTTCGGGCTTTCGAAAAATCTTGCGGCGGCGCGTGCCGCCGCCGCTCGCGCCGCTCGGCTCGATCCTCGCTATCCGGGACTCGCTCAGTGGATGCAGGCCTTGGGCGCACAGCGCTGATGAGCGCGCTTCAAGCGTCAGAAGTTGTGACGACCCTGCAGGACGTGCAGGTCCTCGCTTGGTTCAGGTTGACCCCGAACATTCCCTTTCAATGAGTCCTCATATGCGTGTCACTGCCCTCCTTGTCACCGGCGCGATGTCTCTTGCTGCCGGTTGTGCGGCGTCGAATGCATCACCGAAAGTTATCAATGATGACCCCGCTTCGATGCGATGGACCGGCAGCCTTCAGCCGACGCAGCAGCGAACTGGCGCAGTTGCCGTGACCAGCCAGAACCGCGCCTTCGGAACCATCACAATCCAGATGCCTCAGGGAACCGGCATGTCTCAGCGCATGCACGTGAGCCTCACGGCGTCGATTTCCGGCGTCGCGTCCCAGCAGCTACGCTGGGCGATTCTGCCTGACCGGTGCGGATCTGGAGATCTTCCCGTCCTCGGCTTCGAGCAGTTTCCACTTCTCGAAATCGGCAACAACGGGCGCGGTGAGGTGTCAGCGGATCTTCCCCTCCAGCTCACGGCGAACAACAGCTACCACGTCAATGTCTACGACGGGCGCGGCCAGCAATTGGACAACGTGCTCACCTGCGGGAACCTGAAGTTCGAGAGCGCTCGCTAAGGAAGAAAACGACGGCAAAACAAAACGGGGCGCGCCATCGCTGGCGCGCCCCGTTTGCACTTCTTGAGCGTATCCTACTGCCGGAACATCAACGAGCGACCAACCTTGCCCGTCTTTGCCGGGTAGTGCAGGGTCAGTACCTGACCGGAGGGCGTCTCGATCTTCTTCGTGAACGAACCATCGAAAATGCGGCTTGCCATAGTCGAAGGGCCGCCGATCACGCCGATTGACTGCTCCTTGCCGACGCCTCCAAAGGTGTAAATCGGCAGACCGTCCGTCTCGAGCTCCTTCGCAGGAACCGGAAGGTGACGCGCCGTACCCGCTTGCAACCCGTCGACGTGACGACGGATGAAGAGCGTATAGGCGTTGGTATTCAGGAGCTCGACGTCGCGCTCGTAGTCAATCATCGCGAGCAACCCGGGTGCCCCAGTCGCCGCCGTGGCAGGCGCGAGGTGACCACGGGTGACGCGCGTGTTGTTGATGAGCGTTGCCGCGAGGGCGAGGTCACCATTCGTGCGGGCGAGCGCCTCGGCGCGCACGAGATCGCTCTCGGCGGCCAGGAGGTACGGCACCGGCGTATCTTCTTCGGTCGGTGACTCCAGCGAGTGTTCGAAGTACCGCTTGTGGTAGTACGGGCTGAGCATGTAGATGCCGCGGCCTGGGTCACCCGGGATTGGCGTCAGATAGTCATAATCGGACGTGAAGCGGGCATCAGCCGACGAGCCCTTCGGGGGCGGCGCCGTCGTGGTCATCTTCGTGGGCGAGCTCGGATCCATGCGGTTGATCAGGCGGAGATCGACGCGGCACCAGCTCGGTGCATCGCCGATGTCAACCATGTTCGAGTACCACGTGTTGAAGTCACCGATGACGACCATGTCGAACGGCGCCCCGGCGTTGCCCTGACCGATGCCGTTCGCCGCAAACGACGCGACCTTGGCCCAGTCCACCGCCGCCGCTTCGGCCGCATTGCGCGGCGTGTAGGCAAGCGTCAGTGCCGCCATCGTGTTTGCCAAACGCGAAACCCGCGACGAGTTGAGCGGACCCACGAGCAGTGGCAGAACCGACGGATCGTACGTGTCGGACTTGCCGGATTCATCAGCCGCAAGCGCGGCCCACTTCGCCACGGCATCGGCCGAGACGTCCTTGTACGGCGACAGGGCTGGAATCGTGCCTGCCTTGAGTGTGACTTCATCGACGATGAACGCCTTGTCGAACGTCATCGCCAGGTTCGACATCACCCACGCCTGCGTGAACTTCGCGAGGCGGCGGAACTTGGCCGTTTCGGCGGCGCCTTCGTTGAGCACGACGCCGTTGTCGAATGCGCGAATGGCATCGTTCGCGGCGCCGAGCGCGGCGTAGTAGTGATTCCACGGAGATTCCGTGACGCCACGGTCACCACCAGCCGAGTTGTTCGCATACGCGATGCGCGGCTCGAGGTTGTTGAAACGCATGCCGAAGTTACCGAAGTTCGCCGTGAGGGCGTCCGAGGTGACCTGGAGGAATGCGGTGGGCTCGTAGTCGGTTGAGGCAAGATACCACGAGTTGACGGACGAGATCGCGAGGCTCTTCACGTCTTCAGGCGACGCCAGTGCTCGCGCTACGTCAGGTGCGTTCGGGTTGGTCACGTCCAGGCTCGGCTGGCATCCTGCAAGCAGGATGGAAGCCGAACCGATGACGGCCCCGAGCTTTTTGATGCTTTTCATGTATGAATGCTCCGGAGTCGTTGGATTAGAAGCCGATCGAAACTTGACCGGTGATCGTGCGGAACTGCGGGTAACGGAAGCCGTCGATGCGCGTATTGAAGTCGCCGCCCGCCGTGACTTCTGGATCGAAGCCCGTATAGTTCGTCCACGTGTGCAGGTTGCGGCCGATCAACGCGAGCTTGACGTTGCTGGCGTACTTGCCAAGACCGACACGATCGAGCTGACGCACGCCGAGGTCATAGCTGACCGACAGTTCGCGCAGCTTCACGTAGGTTCCGTTCTCGATGAAGTGATCGCTGGCAACGAGACCATTGTAGAGCGCACCAGAGTAGAACTCCTGGTTGATCTTCTGGTCCTGCGGCTTGTTGCTTTGATCTTCGTCCGCGTGACGCAGATCCTGGAACATCCACTGCTTGGTGAAGTTGTAGATGTCGCCGCCCTTCTGGCCGTCGAACAGTGCATAGACGCCGAAGCCGTGAATCTTGAAGTTGTTCGAGAAGCCGAACGAGAAGTCAGGGTTCACATCGCCGATCTTGAACTGCGTCTGCCCCGTCGCATCGGTGTAGGCAATCGGCTTCTCCGTGGGGAGACCGCGCGTCGCCTTCGTCACCAGGAACCCGATCGGGTTCACGACGTAATCGGACTCGACGGCCGACGCGAACGCCGGATTCTCCTTCAACTGCGCGAAGCTGCGGACCCACTTTGCACCGTACATGATGCCGAGGTTCTCGCCTTCCTTGTAGTAGAACACGTCCTGGCCCTGACCGAGGCCGCCGACGCGGAAGGGCGCCACGCCGAGCTTGTCGATGCGCTGCGTGGTGTGGTCGCCGGTGATGCCGAACGAGTAGCTGAAGTTCGGGCGATCGACGACGCGCGTCTGGAGCGAGAGCTCCGTCGTCTTTGCGGACACCGTCGCGATGTTCTGAACCTGCGACAGAAACCCTCCGGACTGCGCCAGCGACAGCGGCACCGTGAGGAACGCATCCGTCGTCTTGCGGTTGGCCTGGACGACTTCGAGGTCGAAGTGGTCCATGAAGCCGACATTGACACCATACTCGTCTTCTGTCTGCACCGCCGGCTTGAGCGCCTTGTTCCCGAGCTGCGCCTTCGTGGCAACGCCTGCACCGAGACTGTACGTCTCGTACTGGTCATTGAAATTCGGACGGAGACCGGCAGTGCCTCGCGCCGCGCGGAGCTTCAACTCCTGGACGCCAGGGAGCTTGAAGTCTTCGCTGATGCGATACGCGCCAGCGACACGGTAGAAGTTCTGCCACCGCGATTCGGGTCCGAACAGCGACGACCCGTCGCGACGGATCTGCGCATCGATGATGTAGCGATCCTTGATCGTAAAGTTCTGCGACGCCTGGTAGTCGATCGTGTGCGCGGCCTCATAGCCGGACGACGTCGCGAGCCGCGTCGGATCGAGCGCCTGGAGATCCTGCACGCCGGTGACGTTCAGCTTGTTGCCCTGCGTGGCGTCATTGTTCGCGTCCGTCGTCTCGAGGAGATACGCCAGACGGGTCGTCGACAGGACGTCACCGAACAGCAGCTTCGTCGCCGTCGAGTTGATCTGCGTGTTTTCCGCGACGTTGTTCGACGAATTGATGTTGTAGAAACCGTTCGTCGGCAGGCCCTGCGACGAGAGGTACCCACGGAACTGGAACGTCGTGTTGCGCGTGTTCAGACGATCCGTGCCGTAGCTGCCTTCCACGCGCAGCCAGTTGGTCGGGCGATAGCGCGCGGAGAACGAGCCGAGGAGACGCTCGCGACGGAAGGTGTAGTCCGTGTTCGCGTATTCATACAGGGGGTTTCCACGCGCACTCGGCGATGATGCGACCGGTAGCAGCGGGAAGTACGATGTCGTGTCCGTCGTGCTCGGGTGCAGCAGGTCCACGTCTGGTGGGGCCTGAAGCAGTGCGAAGAAGCCGTTCGAGCTGTTCGGATTGTAGTCGTTCTTGCCGATGCCGTACGTGATGCTGGCGGAGAAGTCCGCCTTGTCCGTGATCCCCTGATCGACGTTCAGGCGGAGGTTCTGCCGGAACTGGCCGTTCGTCAGGGGAAGGATGCCCTGATTGTGGTCGTTGGTGAACGACGAGTTGAAATTCGTGTTGCCACGACGGAGGCCCATCTGGACGTTCGCGCTATAGAAGGCACCATCCTGGAGCCACGTCTGGAGCTGATCGCGGTACGCACTCGGGCCGGTGCTCGGATACTTGTTGTCGGCGAAGTGGTCCGCCTTGACGGTGCGCGTCCCGTTGGCGGCCGTCGCGATCGTGCCGTCAGCGTTGGTCACATAATCATGCGCCGTGTTCAGTGGAACGAAGTGACTGATGCCGGACTGCCCATACTCGCTGCGGACGGCAAAGTTGAGCTTGTTGTCCGTGAGGTCACCGCCACGCTTCGTGGTAATGTTCACGACGCCGTTGGCTGCATCCGAGCCGTAGAACGAGGCTGCGGCGGCACCTTTCAGGACTTCGATGCTGGCAATGTCGTTCGCATCGATGTCGGCGATGTTGTACTTGGTGATGACGCCGTCCACAATGATCAGCGGCGTGCTGGCACCGACCGTGAGGCTGGTCGAGCCACGCAGACGAATGACCGGCGCGGCACCCGGGTTACCGGTACCGAGCGCGACCTTGACGCCGGAGACCTTGCCGGCCAGCGCCGCGACCGGCGACGCGGCCGGAACTTCCTTCAGCTGCTCCTCGGAAACCTTGCCGACCGAGAAGGGGATGTTCGCCGCCGATGTCGCGTTGGCGACGCCGGTGACGACCACTTCGTCCAGGCGGAACGGATCTGCCTTGAGACTGAAGTCCTGGGTCTGCGAACCTGACGAGACGGTGATGGCGCGGTTCTGCCGGACGTAGCCGATGTACCGGGCGGACAGCGTCACCGACCCGGTGGCACGACCTGCGGGGATGACCAGCGAGTAGGAGCCAGTTGGCGACGACTGCGTCGCGATGTTGAGCGACTGGATGAATACGTTGGCACCCGCGAGCGGTGCACCGGCTTCACTCGTCACTTTCCCTGAGATGATCGCACCCCCTTGTGCGCTCGCCGTAGCAGCTAGCGCCGACAGGAAGAGCGCGACGAGGGCAAGTACGCCTCGAACGCCTGCAACTCTTTTCATATGGGTCCTCAGTGTGGGTTCTGCTGTGTTTCCTGCTGCCGATGCACCACGCACCGGCACCGAAATCGTCAGGCGAATCTCCAGCAACCTGACAGATTCAGAGGCTGGCCCGGAATGACAACCTGTCCTTCCGAACCCTGATGTTCAAATACGCCAGTCTACGATGAGCCGGCCGATGCACCGTCCCGTGTCCCAAATGGGTACGGCTGAACAGGTGTTCGTCTCCGCAGACCCGCACGTCAGCCGGGGCGTCACTTGTTCTGACAATCTTAGTGCGGCTTAGTTCTGCGGCGGCTTTCCGTGTGCCACCGGAGCGTCGCGAGGACTAAATGTAAACGGCAACTGCACGAACTGCCGGACGCGGCGTGAACCAACGAAAGCTGGGATAAACCGGGCTGAACCGAGCGAAACACGGACGGCCTCGGTAAACAGCGGATGCGTCGACGTCAGCACGTCGAGTGTACCGTCCTCAACCATACCTGTCGTATCCACCACGAACTCAACGACGACCCGCCCTGCGAGCTTCGCTGTGTACAGAGAATCGGGATATTGCGGCGGCGTGGTGCCGGCCAGCAGCCGGGCCGGCGTGTCCACCTCGGCCACCGTCTTCACCTCGGCGAGATTGTTCGGATCCGCCTTGAGCGCTGCGAGCGTGGCGGCCACTTGCGCGTTCGCCGCGCGAACCATCGGGCGGAACGGACGCGACCAGATGGCGATCACCCCGCAGCGGTCCAGATCGCGGGGGCCGGAGAATTCCGGCGGAATCGAGCCAAGCCCCGCATAGACCTCGATCCCTTCAACGCTCTTCAGGTCGATGATATCGACGTCGAATTCACCGGCGGTTGCCGGGAAGCCGTCCACGAACACGAGCGGCGGACAATCCGCGCCACGCAACCGAATCGCTTTCCCCTGGTTTCGCATGGGCCCGATCCTGACCCCAGGCATTTCCCGGAGCACGTCCGTGAGAATCGTCGAATTGGCGCGGTCAATCCGCTCGCGCGTGACGAAATGGCCAACCTGCCGTTTGCTCCGTTCGTTGAAGCCTGCCAGTCGCGCGTCGTAGACCTCTCGTCGTGCCGCGACGTCGACGGCCGTCAACATCTCCGGTGCAATCGCGAGGACGATATCCAGCCCGTGGTCGCGGCCTGAGTCGAGCCGGAGCAGTTGCGAGTATTTCCGGTACCCGAGTCGTCGAGCCTCGATCGTGTGATCGCCCGAGGACAGCCCGGAGATGCGATAGCCGCCTCCCTGATCGGAGCGCGCGCGCGGAGCGTCATCCACGCGCAACTCGACGTTCGCCACGGGAACGCCGGCAGAATCACGAATGACACCGGAGAGCATGATTCGACCCTGTGCCAGCGCGGGCTGTGCGCACGCGAGCATCGCGCCGGCAGCGATGAGCCGACGGACACCGACTACGGTCGAAACGATCCCGAACAGACGTACCAAGGAACCTCGGCTGAACGAGCGACTTGAGGTTATGACGCTCGGACCCTGATGACCGACCCTCAGGGCGCGCGGCGCGTCACCGTAATCTCGTTTGCTTTCGCGGGAACTGGTACTCTCGTTTCACCCCCGCCAGGCCAGCGAACCCATACTTCGGTTGGCGCGCCGGAAAGTCCCATGACCTGCGTGGCACCATTCTGAGACCAGTACCCCGCGCCGGCCGATATCTCGCGAACCGGGCCCATCCGCGCGCCATACACGACCCTGACTTGAGCCCCGACGGCATCGGGGTTCGATGCCGGACCGTGCACGCGAACTCGTAGCCCCGGCTTCGCTCCTCGATTGTGAAACAGGCGAGTGGCGGCACCATTTTGCGACACCACCAGATCGAGGCGTCCGTCGCCGTCATAATCGGAGAATGCCGCGCCGCGCTGGTCGCCATATACGGTAATTCCAGCGTCGGCACCCGAAACGGGCGTCAAGCCGCCGTTGCCATCTCCACGCATGAGCAAACCCCGTCCGCCATCGTACCGCTGCGTACCGATTGCCGTCGGAGAGAAATTCTCGCTCAGGAACAGGTCTTCCGCGCCGTCCCCATCGAAGTCCGCGATGCCCGCGTAGAAAGCGGGCGCGAATTGCGCCTCGGCCGGCAGTGGCGCGGGCACGAAATGGTCGCCGCGGTTCAGGAAGACCATGTGATCGAGCGTCGACGCCGCCAGTTTTTCGACGCGATCCATCGAGGGGCCAAGAATCTGTTCGGCCGTCGCATCGGCGTACGACGCGAATCCGCGAATTCGACCGACGAGTTCCGGAAAGGCGACCCTCACACGCGCATAGCTGTTGAGCGGCGCCGCGCCCTTGATGCGAGCGTCGTCCCGCGCCAGCAGCATTTCCTCCTCGCCGGCGGCTCCGAATATGCCGTGATACAGCAGCAGCGGGTGCGCACTGTCGGCGGGTGTCGCCGTGTTTCGGCCCCAACTCGTTGCGACGATATCGAGGCGCCCATCACCATCGAGATCGCCGACGGTGATCCCGTTCCATCGACTCGTCCAACGCTCGAGCCCCCAGGACGCGGGCGCAGGGGAGAAACGACCGTGCCCGTTGTTGAGGAAAAGCAGGATCGAGCCCCACTCACGCGCCACGAGGAGGTCGGGGTATCCGTCCCCATTCATGTCCGCGAACACGGCGGCCGAGACGAGACCCACGTTGTGACCGAGCGGCATGTTGTCGTTGTCGGTCACGAACTTGCCCGCATCGTTCCGGAAAAATCCGGAGGACGCCGCCACCGGATAGCGCATCGGAATGGCGCGCGATCCGACGAAGAGATCGAGATCGCCATCTCCATCGTAGTCAGCAAGGGCGATCGGACCTGTCGCCGACTCATGCGAGCCGACGACGGGATCGAGCTTGGCACCCACACCGCCACGAGTGGCGGCGATCGACACCACTGCCGGCTGGTCGGTCATCTCCGCCGGCGTCCGCGCCTGCCACGTCGAGATTCCCGCAATGAGGCGGGTGCCCTGTGCATCGGCCATGCCGAGCACGGTCGTGAAATCGGCCGGCGCGATGGGGCCCTTCTGCATCGGCGCCAACACACCCCGCGTGTTCCGGAACACCGAGAGTGCACCGCCCTTCCCGGCGCCGATGATGAGGTCCTCCGATCCGTCGCGATCGATGTCGAACCAGGACACACCGGGACCCAACTGCGATAACGCGTTCGGCAGCAGGAACTGCCGGTCCCAGTCGTCGAAGGCGTCCTCGACGTGCATGTGGCCGCGCAACTGCGCGCTCGCGTCCTCGAAGAGTGCAGGCGCGGCGGCGTGACGCGACGAATCTCTTGCGGCGCGCTGAGCCGCGGTTTTCTGCGTGATTTCGTACAGGCGATTCTTGTGCACTGGCATGGTCGTGCGCTTGCCGTCGCGCCAGTCCACGACGAGCGTGGCGGAATCGGCCGTCCCCATCGCGAACGATGCTTCGTAGTCGCTATGCGACATGTACAAGCCGCCCACCGACACCTCGCGCTGCTGCTTCGGCACCGCGCCACCCAGCAGCGTGATTTTCGCGCCCACAGCCATCGTGTTGGGCGCGTCGCCCACAAGGCGCACCGCAACGCGCGGCGCCGATGCATCGTTGCGCATGATCAGCGCCGGCGCACGCAACCGGTTCACGACGACGTCGAGGTCACCATCCCCGTCGAGATCGGCCGAGGCGAGTGTGTGCGAAATGTCCTCCTCGGTGCCGAAGCGCCACTTCTCACTCACGTCCTCGAACGTCAGGTCACCGCGATTCCGATACGCGACATTCTTCAACTTGAGTGGCGGAAACTTCCAACGGAGCCGGCGCCAGTTCACGTCGTTGAGGCTGTTCTGAAGCCCCTCCTGCGTGTCGGCGTCCATGATGTCCCAGAGATGCCCATTCGCGATGAGAATGTCCTGGCGCCCATCGAGATCGACGTCCATGAACATCGTGCCCCACGACCACCCGCTTGCCTGCACGCCGGCCAGTTCCGAAATCTCGCCGAAGGTCCCGTCGCCGCGATTGAGGAAGAGGACGTTCCGCTGCTGCTGCAGGGTGAGCTCCATCTCGCCCGGCTTCTTGGGCAGCGGCGTGTGTGTGGGAATCTGTGTCTGCAAGCGACGCGAATCGTTGCTCAGCATGTCGTCGATGAAGATGTCGGGATACCCGTCGCCATTGATGTCGGCGACATCCATGCCCATCGACGAATTGCTGACCTGCCGCTGCGCCGTCCATGGCGCGAGCCGGAATCCGCCGCGGCCGTCGTTGAAAAAGAGCTGGTCGATATCCTCGAAGTCGTTGGTGACGTACAGGTCTGGCGCACCGTCGCCATTCAAGTCCGCGAACTTTGCGTCGAGTGCGAACGACTCCTCGGTGTTCTCGAGGGGCTTCCCCGCCGCGTCGAGAAAATTGCCGGCCATGGGAAGCTGCGTGAAGCGACCTCCCTCGTTGCGGTAGAACTGATCCGTCGCGCCGCGCACGCTCATGCGCAGTCCGCCCATATCCGGACGCTGGGTGAGTTTGTACTCGTTCTGCCACTCCGGAACGATCTCGAACTTGCCCTTCGAAACCTCGCGGACCATCTGGTTGAAGGCACGCCGCTGCGGCGGGATACTGTCGTCGAGATTGTAGGCGCGATAGTTCGCGATGTACATCGCGAGACGTCCGCTGCCGTCGACGTCGGCCATCGTGACGGTCGTTCCGCCGTTCCCATTCGGGTCGAGGCCGAGATCTCGACGCTCCGTAAAGACGCCGTGCCCGTCATTCACGAAGATTGCGTTCGGCCCACGCGTGGCGAGCAGGATCAGGTCGAGGTCGCCGTCTCCATCGAAGTCCGCCAGTGCGGTTCCCGTGGAAAACCGATCGCACGCGCCGACGCCAGCGGTCGTCGTGACGTCCTGGAATTTCCAGTTCCCGAGGTTCTTGTATAGCGCGCTGCACCCCTGAGTGCGTGCGAGAAACACATCGACCAGCCCATCGCCGTCGACGTCGCCGAGCGAGACACCGGCGCCCTGTCCGAGAATGCGGTTGCCGAGCAGCACGGAGTCATCGACGGTGTTCTCGAAGTCGATGCCCGTGGTGCGTTTCTCCATCCGTGAAAAGCCGGCGTTGCCGGATGGGACGTCGACATCACGCCACCGGTAGCCCGTCTCCTGATGCCATGCGGGGAGCGGCTTCGATGCATCGCACGCCATCGCGCCGACCGTGAGCGTCAGCGCGGCGAGCGCGCGGCGAGGCAAGAACATCATTCGGAAATCGGTGCGCGTGGGAAAATGCGGTCCGCTAAAGCTAACCGCCGGACCCAAACCCCAAGCTGCGCTTATCCCTTCAGGCGTCCCTTGACCGACTCGAGGATGCGCTTCTCGAGCTCGTATTTCGAGGTACAGCGCACGAACGCACCCGACACGGTCATGGGACGGCCCATCGCTTCGAGCAGTGTCCCCACCTTCGCCGTGCCGTCCGGCTGCTGCTCCACCTGCGTCCGAACACTCAGGCGGACGTCGTACGAGTCGGCACTCGGAAACCCCTGGGCAGAGCCGCAGTCGATGAATTTTCCGAGGTTCGTCGTTCCCAGGTTCTTGTGCACCTTCGCTCCCGAGGTGGCGATCACTCGCGTCTTCTCGTCGACCTCGGACAGTGGGAGCGAGAGACTGTCGTAGATGGCGGGGAGTACGGCCCACACGTTCGCCGCGGAATAGGGCACGGCAAAGAACTGCGCCCCGTCGTTCGAACGCATCGTCAGGCCCCCGGCGCCGCCGCCGCCCGCGGCGCGGAGGGTTCCTTCCGACGTGGAGGAGAGACCGCTATTCGACGCGCACGCGGCGGCGGCAAGACAGCAGCAGATGGCAGCCAGCGTGCGCATACAGATTCCTCTCGGTGGGTGGGATGCCTGACGATATGCACCCGTCGTTGTTCTGTCCAGCGGATACAACTTTGTACTCAACCGCGTCCGCCGAGCTTCTCGCGAAGCATCTTCTCCGATTCGTCATTCTGGCACTTGAGCATGTCGGCGGCCGTCTTCTTCTGCGAGTCGTCGAGAATCGGGAGCGCGGCGTTCAGGGCTTCCTCGTAATTCGCCTTGATCTCGGCCAGTACCGCCTTGAGGCCAGCGCGCGCATTGAGCATGCGCGGGAGGTCCTCCTCGCTCGCCCGCGCCGCCGGCTTCATCTCGGTGCGAATGGAGTCGAGCGTCTTGAACGGCGGTTCATTCTTGCCCTTCACCTTCGCGTCGATGTCCTTCAACTGCGTCAGCTGCGCGTCGGTCAGTTTCAGGTCTCCACGCTTGTCGATGAGGAAACGCAACGGATTCGTGCTTTCCACGTCCTTGTTCGAGAGCTGGAGTCCTTTCCCCTGCTCCTTCGTGATCTTGTCCCAATCGGCTTCCTTGTCGCCGCGCATCCTGCCCTTTCCCTGGGCGGCCATGAGGGACGGAAGCAGAACGAGTGCGAAGACTGCGAGCTTTCTATTGACCATTTTGACGTTCCTCGGCTGAAGATTGGTGGACCGGGGCAGGATCGTGCGCGGCAAGCGCGGCGCGCGCACGTGACAGATATTGAGAAATACCTGCGCGAGACGCAAATCGTTGAAATCTTGCGCAGCCCTCCCTCTTTGTATACATAGCGCTTGACGCTCATCCGATCAGCGATGCCCTTCCGGCCCGGCCACACGCTTCTTGCCTTCGTGCTCGCGGTTGCGGCGTGCGTGCCGGGCGTTCGCCGTAGCCCGACGCTTCTCGCGACGCCGTCCGCAGTGATCGACGCTCGAAAGAGCGCCGTCATCGCGGCGCACGAGCGGCTTCAGGGTGCGCTGGATGATCTCGATAGCGCTGGCATCGCCGCCGTACTCGACCGCGATGCGCATGTCATCATGGTGCGAGGCGACACGGTGCGAGGTGACGCGATGCGGCGCTTCCTGATGAACGTCGCGGCCGATCGTTCGCAACGGCTCATTTTAGCGCCGGCGCGCCTCGAACAGTGCACCGACGGCACGGTATTGGAATACGACGGCGATTTTGTCGGGCCGCGGCGAATCGGCACCGAGATCGCGGGCCGATACGACATCCTCTGGACGGTACGCGAGGATTGGGCGACGGTGCACAGCGTGTATCTCGGGGCGACGCGCTTGTCGGTGCGCGGACAGCTCCCATGCGCGCCAGAGTTTCGGACGGCCGCTGGCCAGCAGCGCTTCACCTTCTCCCTTGCCGCACTCGGCAATCCTTTCGGGCTGTCGTCGGTGGGACAGGGCGTGGCGAATGCGATGCGGGCCCAGGGGCTCTCGTACGCGAGCCGCCAGGAGAACGTGTCCGGACCGCTCGCCGACCCCTTTCCACAGAGTCATCCGTCACTCGGCGGGATTTCGGCGAGCCTCGTCGCTCGCTCGACGCGCGAACTGTCGGGCGAGCTGCTCCTGACCGCGCGAACGCAGGAAATAGCCAGCGGGTACGACAGCGCGTCTTCGCGCTTCGTGGAGATCACGAGCGCGCCCGTGACCCTGGCGGCCCTGGCACAGTATCAACGCGGCGCAGTCCGCGTTGGAATAGGGCCCGCATTGCTTTTCGGACGCTTCACGACGCGCGAAGAACAACGCTCGATTGGATTCCTCAAGCGAAGTGCTGGCGGCATCAACCAATCGACCACCGGAAACCCACTCTACCGCGAATTGCTGGTATCCTATTTCGAAAACGGCACCGCCGCACCGCAGTCCGCGGCGAGCCGTGCGACGGCGGCGGGGCTCGCCGCGGATGCGGCGTTCATCGTTCCGCTGACTCGACGCACGCTCGTCGAGTTGCACCTGAGCGGCTCCGCCTTCGCTCCCGCGGCGGTTCCATCGACATCGGGCTTCCGTGGCGTCAGTGTCTCCGCCCGCTACTTCACGCTGGGTTTCTCCCTGAGCCGGGGATGGGAATGAGAATATCGCGCTGGGTGATTGGGTGGATCGTCCTGATGCTCACACCGCTCGCGGCGAGTGCGCAGGTGCTTCGCGGACTGGTCGTGGATCGCACGGACCGGCCGGTGGGCGGCGTGATCGTGGTGCTCGTGGACAGTGCGTCGTCGGTCGCGGCCCGATCGTTGACCAACGAGCGCGGAGAGTACCGCCTCGCGGCCGGACGCGCCGGCGTTTTCACCGTCCGCACACTCCGCATCGGATTCCGCCCTGAAACGAGTGACCCGATCGCGCTGGCTGCTGGAGCAGACGTCACGAAGCGTATTACGCTGACCGGGGTCGCATTCGGGCTCGATACCCTTCGCGTGGTGAGCCAGAATGTGTGCCGCAACTTTTCACAGTCCGGTGCCGCGACCTACGCGGTGTGGGAACAGGTGCGCGGAGCGTTGACGGCTGCACAGCTGACCAGCAGCGCGCGCGCGATTGCGGTGACGTCGGTGCTGTTCGAGCGTTCGATGCTCGCCCGGAGCCGCCGCGTTCGCAAACAGTCGTCCCGCGTCCAGGTGGGTTTCGTTGCGCAACCGTGGGCCGCCTTGTCGCCCGACAGTCTTCACCGCACCGGCTATATCGCCAAAACACGCGATAACGAGACGATCTACTACGCCCCCGGTCTCGATATGCTGCTGTCGGACGTGTTCGTCGTCGACCACTGCTTTCGTCTCACCTCCGAGAAGGAGCGGCTTGGCGTGGTCTTCGAGCCGACGCGCGATCGCCGCAACGTGCCAGAGATTCGCGGAACGCTGTGGCTCGACCGTGCGACGTCCGAGCTTCGCTCGATGGAGCTGCGCTATGTGAACGTGGACTCGTATCAGGAAGACGCGGGCGCGGACATGGAGTTCGTGCGCTTCAAGGAAGGCGGGTGGGTCATCTCACGGTGGTCCATCCGCATGCCCGTGCTCGAACAGGTCGTTCGGCCACAACAGTATGGTGGAACGCAGATCCAAGTATCCGAGGTTTTTGTCACCGGCGGGGAGATCGTTCTCGCGCGGCGCGGTCAGGACACCCTCTGGGCGCAGCCACCACGTGTGCTCAGCGGACGCCTCGTGGACTCCCTGTCAGGCGACGACGTGTCGAATGCTCGCGTGAAACTGAGTGGCACCACACTCGAGGGCACGAGCGACGACCGAGGACGCTTTCACATCGGCGGCGTGCTTCCAGGCGAGTATACGGCGGAAGTCCGGACCGTGTCACTCGATTCCGTGAGTGCGGTGCATCAGGCTGATATCACCTTTACGGACGCTTCCGAAACGCACGAGATTCGCGTCCCAACGGCGAAACAAATCACGGCGTCCGTCTGCGGGTCATCGGAGCAGACGCCGGGCATCGTCTTTGGTACGGTTCGCCTCCGGGGGGATTCGACGCCCCCGCGTGGGGCACTTGTCACCGCGCACTGGACGAACATTGGGCTCGCTGAATCGATCGTCGGGGTGAGCGTCACTCGTGATGTCAGACATCTCGACACGCGTGCAGACGCGCACGGACTCTTCCGGCTTTGCGGTGTTCCTGCGAGGACGGACCTCACCGTGATCGCGGGAACAGATTCCGCGGAGGGGGAACCGGTGTCTACGAGTATCCCGGTGTCGGGTGGGTTCGCGCGCGTGGAGCTTCCCATGCATCGCATTGCGCGAGCGCTTGCGATCTTCACCGGAACGGTCATGATCGATTCCACGAAGCGGCCAATCGCCGGTGCGCAAGTGCTGTTTCCTGACCTCGGGATCTCCGCCACAACCAACGAGCGTGGAGAGTTCCGTGTCGCCGACGTTCCCGCGGGGACGCACAAGCTGTCCGTCCGCCAACTCGGGTTCGGACCGCTCGATGCACAGGTTACGCTGCTCTCCGGCCAACGGGTTGAGAAGAACGTGTACCTCTCGCGCGTGTCGACACTGGAAACGATGGCCGTCGTTGAGAACGCGCTCAATCCAAGCTTCGAGGAACACCGGCGCCTCGGACTCGGTAGCTTCCTCACGCGAGAGGACCTGGCAAAGCACGACGGCGCGGCCTTGGCTGGCGCGCTCGCGAATCTGCGCGGCATTCAGCTCGTGTCCGGAACGGGCGGGCACGTCGCCGTTGCGAATACGCGAGTTCACACCTTTGGCGGTAGTGACTTGAAGTCCGACACGCGCCGCGGCTTCAAGCTCGCGTGCTACGCGCACGTGTACGTCGACAACCTGCCCGTTTACACGGGTCGTGACGGGCAGGACATCGTGGACCTCATGGAGTATCCACCCGAGCGCATTCAATCGATCGAGTTCTATTCCAATCCAGCCCAAACGCCCGCGAAGTACAGTGCGCTGAATTCCTCGTGCGGCGTCATCGTCATCTGGACGAGGGGGTTGAAGTAGGATGCAACGCCGAGGGAGCGCCTCTTGCGCAGCGCTTTTGCTCGCGCCGGCGCTGCTGACGGCGCAATCGCTGCGCGGCCTCGTCGTCGATGGATCGGGTGCTCCCGTTGTGGGTGTCGTCGTTCAGATGACGGACAGCACTGCGACGACCGTTTTCTCGCGCGTGCTGAGCAATGCGCGAGGCGAATACCGGCTCGTGGCTCCTGCGGCGGGGAGCTATCGCGTACGAACGCTTCGCATCGGCTTTCGCCCACTCGTCTCCGATGCGGTGACGCTGGCCGCCGGCCAGGAAGTCACCCAGCGTCTCACGGTCGACGGGGTCGTCTTCGCACTGGATACGGTGCGAGTCATCGGCCGAAACAGCTGCCGGTCGTTCGGCGACGCGGGTGCGTCCACCTTCGCAGTGTGGGAGCAGGTTCGCACGGCGCTGACCAACGCGCAGATGACGGTCGGTGCGCGAAGCATTTCAGCAACCACGGTGTCGTTCGCACGTACGTTGGAGCCAGACCTCCGACGAGTGCGAGACCAGCGCATGCAGGTGCGCACGGACTTCGTCGCGCAACCGTGGGTCGGCATCACACCCGATAGCCTTCATCGCGTCGGATACGTCACGACCGACGCGGAGAACGCAACGAACTATTACGCGCCGGGATTCGAGGTGCTGTTGTCCGACATATTCGTCACCGACCATTGCTTCAAGTTGCGACGCGACGACAAGCGGCTCGGCATCGAGTTCGAGCCGGCACCTGAACGGAAGGACATTGCGGACCTTCGAGGAACGCTGTGGCTCGACCGTGCAACGGCAGAGCTGAGGCGACTGGAATTCCGGTACGTCAACGTGTCGTTCGAGCAGGAAGACAATGCGCGCGGCGAGATGGATTTCGTCCGCATGAGGGATGGTGGCTTCGCCATCGCTCGGTGGAGCATTCGGATGCCCGTCCTCGAGCTCGACATCAGGCGCGGAGCGCGGAACGGCGCGGGAACACGCATTACCGCAATTCGATTCAGTGGCGGAGAACTGTCACTCGCTCGGCGAGGAGCTGACACGCTCTGGTCACGCACCCCACTCGTAGTCACCGGTGTCGTGATGGATTCACTGGCGGGGACTCCGCTGCGTGGCGCATACGTCGCTCTGATGGGTACGCAGCTCGGCGCGGTGTCGGATGATGACGGCCGCTTCTCGATGTCCGGCGTGATTCCCGGAGAGTACACGGTGCAGGTGAGCACTGCGTCGCTCGACTCTGTCGGCGCCATTCATCAATCGACGATCGCGGTCACGGATGGTGCGACACCCGCACGCATTCGTGTTCCGACGGCGAGCCAACTCGCGGCAACGCTGTGCGGCTCAACCGCTCGCAAGGCGACGGGCATAGTATTCGGCCAACTTCAGGGTGTGCGGGGCGCGTCCAATTCGGATGGCGCCGAAGTGACCGCCGATTGGACCGAAGTGACACTCGGCGGCGCGAGCGCTCCGGCGCCACGCCACGTCTCCGTCCGGCCGAATGCAACGGGTCAATTTCGCGTCTGCGACGTTCCACTCGGCATCGCAATCACAATACGGGCAAGCTCCGATAGCTCGGGCGCCGACCCACTCGAGATTCGCATCCCGCCCGACGGTCGCTTCATCAGGGCCGATGTGTTGCTCGATAAGCCAGCACCCGCCATCGGTGTGTTCGCAGGAATGGTGCTGGCAGACTCGGGCAAGATCCCCATTGCCGACGTCGAAGTCACATTCCCCGACCTGGCGAGGAGCGCGACCACCAACGAGCGCGGCGCATTTCGTATCGGCGAGATCCCCCGCGGCACTCACCGCGTGCTCGCGCGACGCTTCGGCTATGGCCCGCTCGACACGAAAATCGAGATCGGTGCGCGACAGACCGTCGTTCGACAGATCCTCTTGTCGCGCGTCGTCACGCTCAATCCTGTTGCCGTGACCGAACGCGCGGTACTCCCCCTGTTCGAAGAACACCGGCGAATGGGGCTTGGGCAGTTTCTTACGCGCGAGGATCTGGCGAAGCAGGAAGGCCGGACGATGTCGGCAGTACTGACCTCACTTCGCGGTCTGCAGATCAGGAAAGGCGTCTCGAATTACGCGTGGGTCATTTCGAATCGTGGCGTTCGCGCCGGCGCGGGGCAGGCGACGTTCGACATCTTCGACTTGAAGAAAGGCGCGAAACCGGGGTGCTATGCTCAGGTGTATATCGATCGGAACATGGTCTACCGCGCGCGCACGGCTTCACCGAGCAACCCTGAGCCGTTGTTCGATATCAACTCTATCAAGGTCGAATCGATCGAGGCCATAGAATACTACGCTGGTCCGTCACAGACACCGATGGAGTATGGCGGGGCCGATTCCATTTGCGGCGTTCTCGTCATCCACACTCGCCGCACGCCCTGACTACGGGGCTCTCGGGTCCTCTATGGATTCGAGCGCTCGTCGGGCTTGCTCGAGCCCTTGATCGAGTTCCAGCGCGCGGTTGAGATAGACGCGCGCCTCGGTGCGTTTGCGCGCAATCAGCATTGCCCGGCCGGCCATCACATAGGCGCCAACCGTGTCACCGGCATTCGACGTGGCCGACGCCGCCGTCTTGACTGCGTCGGCCGTGCGACCCGTCTGTGCGTACGCGGCGCTCAGCAGCGCCAATCCGAGCGCGCTCGGCTCCGCCGATGCGGCGGGTTCGAGGTACCTGAGCGCGACACTGCCCTTGCCCTGCCCCACGAGCAGGTCACCGAGGGACCACAGAAGCCGCCGGTCCGCGCCACCCAACCGGTCCACGTACGGCATGGCCGCTTCCGCCGACCCTCGCGCGACGTATGCGCGCGCGAGTCCGTCGACCGCATCGAGATTGCTCGGCCGCAGCCGCGCTGCGTGCCCGTACGCGTCGATCGCCTCATCCCACCGAGATTGCACGAACGACAGCAATCCCAACGTCTGCCATGCGGCGAAATAGGTCGAATCGATTTCGATGGCCTTTCGAAAGTATCCCGTCGCCTCCGCAAATCGCTCGGGACCGCTTTCGAACAGTGACATCCCGGCGCCCACGTAGGCCCGCGGGTTCGACGGCGCCTTGGCGATCGTGTCGCGGTGCAACGCGTCCGGGTCCGCGTACGTGAGGCCACGGGCGAACGTGCACCCCATCAACACGACGACGAGCGATGCCGCGAGGATGCCGTGCAGCTGTGGCTTCAGGCGCCAGGCCTTCGCAAGGCGCTCGAGCGTGAGCACGACGAGGAGAAACACGGCCGCACTCGCCAGATAGATGCGACGCTCCGCGGCGATCTCGGTGCTGATGGGAACGAAACTCGACGACGGCGCGAGAATGAGAAAGAACCATGCGCCCACGAAGCCGGCCCACAGAACGCGAGGCTTCGTCCATGCGATCACGGTCGCAATGCCGCACGCAGCGAGCAGCACGAGGCCAGGCACAGCGCGTGCGCCCGTAATCGGTGCCTCGCCATAGTCGAACGTCAGACCATTCGGCCACGCGATGAGCCGGAGATAGTGCGCGATCGCCCACATCTGCGAGGAGAAGTACTGGTACGACGAGAGGCCAAGGTGCGTGCCGACGCTGTCGCTGCGTGCGTTTGCCGCCACCGCCATGAAGACGAGCCCCGCGACGACGATGAGCGCCGCGTAGAACGCGAGTCGCGCACTGCCGAGCAGCGATCGCCACGACGTCGTTCGAAAGGCCCGGTCATACAGCACGACGAGGATGGGCGCCGTCACCATGACTTCCTTGCTCGCCATACCGACCGCCATCAGAACGATCGCCAGTGCGTACCAGAAGAAGCGCAGCTCGCCCTTGGCATCCCACGCTCGCATCGAAGCGTAGAGCACGCCCAGATAGCACGCCGAAACAATCAGCTCCGTACGCTGAATGACGTAGTCCACGGCCTCCGTTTGGATCGGGTGCAGAAGCCAGAGCAACGTCGTGAGGCCGGAGATCACCGTGGCATCTGCGGTATCGCCACGCATGCTGGTGAGCGTTCGCCGCAGCAACGCGAACAGCAGCATGCCGCAGACGAGGTGAACGAGCACGTTGAGCGCGTGATAGCCGATGGTGCCGTTCCGCCCGCGCTGGTCGACGCCGAACGCGTCGTTGATGGCGTAGTTCAGCGCCAGCGACAGGTTGACGACCGGACGCCCGGATACCGACGTGCTGGGCGGTGGTGAAAACGGCACCGCGATGGGCGTCAACTGTCGAATCGATGCGTTCCGCCTGATGGCGGACAGGTCATCGAATTCGAACGGCGCTCGAACTGCGGATGAGAACGCGATGATGGTCGTTACGACGAACGTGACGACCCACACTCGCGGAGAGTACCAGGGGAATGCCTTCTGACTCACCTTACGGTTCCACGATTTCGATAACGGAGCCGTTTGCGGCGGGGCCAGCGATCGACTGCGACTTGCCTGAGGGCCAGCGCACCTCGATCGAGGCTGCGCGTGTCGCGTCGCCAAGACCGAAGTAGAGCGGGCCGTCGCTCAGCGAGAGGTAGCCCGACTTCCCGTCCATCCCCTTGAGGATGCGGCGGCCATCTGGCAGAACGACGGTCACCTGCGCACCGAGCCCCTGCCGATTGGAGCGCGTCCCTCGCAACCTGACCTTGATGACGTTGATCTTCTTCTTGGTCGAGAGGTCGCTGATCAGGATCTGCGGCGCGGCATTGAATTCGTTGGTGACGATGTCGAGGTCACCATCGCCGTCGAGATCGAGCAGGAGCGACGACCGCGTCCCGCGAGCGCCCATGATCGTGTACTTGTCGCTCCCCTCGTCGTGGCAACCCTTTGCCTGCGCCTCGGGGCCCTTGCAGTAGCCGCAATAAAGGTGGGATTTGTCGGCGCCATTGCAGTCGATGGTGAACCACGGCTGCTCGGTCGCGCCCGCCGCACGTGGTTCCACGCCGACGATGAATTCACTCGGCAGGAAATGCTTTCCCGACTCGTTGAGGAGCACCGAGTTCACGGCGTAGCGAAAGGGAAAATTCATGCTGTTCGCGACGAAGAGATCGTCCCACCCATCGGCGTTGAGATCGTCCGCGCTGGGGCCCCACGGCCAGTAGGTTTCGACGCCCGCCGCGTCGGAGACCTCCTCGTAGGTGTTGTCGCCCTTCCCCGAACCGCGATTGGCGAAGAGCGCGTTGCCGAACATGGAATGCACGTGTCGGTCCGGGAACAGATCGGCGGGCATGAGGTTGGGGTCGGACTTCTGCGCCTCACCAGCCCATTCCCCCACCTTGATGTCCTTGAACATGTCCGAGTGCATGTCCGTGACATACAGGTCGAGCTGACCGTCGCCGTTGTAGTCGAAGACCTTGGCGCCCATGGCACCCCACGGCGTCTTGGGAAAGTATGTGTCGGTCGCGTCGCGAAAGGTCTTGCCGTCCTTGTTCAGCCACAGGTGGTTCTGACCCTGCATGTCGAGCAGATACAGGTCCGGTCGGCCGTCGTTGTTCGCGTCAAGCACCACCGCATCCCCACTCCAGCTGAAGTCGACCAGTTCACTCTCCTGGGTGACGTCGGCGAACTTGCCGCCACCGAGATTGTGGTACAGGATGCTGGCCTCGGCGCGATCTGGAAACGTGTGCCCATGAAATGCATCGCGCAGTCCGATGTAGTATCCACCGGGGCCGAGATCCTCCGTGGTATACGTTCCCACATTGGCCACGAAGAGATCGAGCAGCCCATCGCCGTCGTAGTCGAAGAAGACGGCGCCGGACGAGTGGCCCGAGAATTGGACGCCTGCGGCGGCCGTCGTTTCCGCGAACTTGCCGCCGCCCACGTTGTGATACAGGTGATTTCCATGACGCACCGTGGTCACGAACAGGTCGGGGCGACCGTCATTGTCGATGTCGGCGAAGGCACATCCGACGCCGATGGCGTCGTTCGAGCGAAGGCCGGCGGCGTCCGTGATGTTGGAGAACGTGCCCCCTCCCTGGTTTCGCCATAGCTCGCTCGAGCCGCGCTGCGTCACGAAGTAGAGATCGGACAACCCATCGCCATCCACGTCGCCGGTGCAAATTCCGGTGCCGTGATCATAATGGACGGCCTTGTAGTCCCGGCCGGCGTCATCCACAATCTGGTTGACGAACGTGATCCCGCTTTCACGGACACGATCGGCGAACGCAAAATCGTGAAAAGCGGGGGATTTCTCAGCGAGCGTTCGCTCCTCACGCGTACGGTCGGCGACCCACGCCGGGAGAGGTTGTGTATCGTGGCCGGCGGCCTGACAGCCCACAGCGGGCAGGAGTGCAACGAGCAGCAAGCGCGAGACGCGCGATAATTCGACGTATGCCATGACTCATGAAGAAAGTTGACCAGCGCTTCCTCATGTCTACGCAGAGCGCCCTGTGAGTGATGCATGTCGCCAGCGTGATGGTACGATCGTACATTATCGGCATCATGCCCAGGCAACGGCGGAGTCCCCGCGATCGCACGCGCACATCGCATACCTTCAGACCCGATCGTTCTGTACTCGAACGGCTCTCGTGGCTGTTTCCACTCCTCGTCGCGGGAATCACGTTCATCGCGTTCTTCCCGGCGCTGCGCAACGGCTTCGTCGTCTGGGACGACGACAAGAACTTCCTCAACAATCCGCATTACAGGGGCCTTGGCCTCACCCAGCTGCACTGGATGTGGACCACCGCTGCCCTTGGACACTACGTACCGCTCTCGTGGATGACGCTCGGTCTCGATTTCGAGATCTGGGGCATGCAACCGCTGGGCTACCACCTGACGAACATCCTGCTCCATTGCGCGAATGCCGTGCTCGTCTACTACGTGTGCATGCGGCTGATTCGGTATGCGCGCCTCAGGAAGGGTGACGAGTGGTCGCTGGTCGTTGGTTCGACGTTCGCGGCGCTGCTCTTCGCGGTGCATCCTCTCCGCGTCGAGTCCGTCGTCTGGGTCACGGAGCGCCGGGACGTCCTCTCCATGCTGTTTTTCCTCGGGAGCCTGCTTTCGTACCTGCGGGCCGCCCGCGCGCGCACGGCGAGGCGAGGCGCCTACTGGCTCTCTGTTGTGCTGTTCGCGTGCGCGCTGCTCTCGAAGGCCACCGCCATGGTGCTCCCCGCGGTCCTGATCGTCCTCGAAATCTATCCGCTCAGGAAGCTCGGGAACGCCCTGCCGTCGAAGGATGTCACGCCGAAGCGCATCTACCTCGACCTAGTGCCCTTCGTGCTACTCTCCGGCGCGGGCATGATCCTCTCGACCTTCGCCCTCCACCGGCCGGCGCAGCTTCCGCATACGGGCAAGATCGCCGTCTCGGCGTATAGCCTGTGCTTCTATCTGCTGAAGACGTTCGTGCCGATCGATTTGTCGCCGCTTTACCAGATGCCGCTTCAGGTCAACCCGCTGGCGTCACAATACGTGGCCAGCTACCTCGGCGTGGTGGCGCTCATGCTGGCGGCATTGGCTGCGCAGCGGCGTTTTCCGGCAGTTCCGGCTGCCATCTTCGCCTTCATCGCCGCCACGCTGCCGATGCTCGGCGTCGTGCAGAATGGGCCGCAGATCACCGCTGACCGTTACACCTACTTTGCGGCGCCGGCGCTTTCCATCCTCGTGGGCGCCACCATGACGCTCGAAGGCCTGGCACCCCGCGTCCTTCGGATCGCCAGCACACTCGCCGTCATCGTGCTGGGCTATCTCACCTGGCAGCAGAGCAAGGTGTGGCATGATACCGGCTCATTGTGGGCACAGGCGCTCCTCGTCGATGACAAGTCCTCCATTGCGCACAGCGCATGGGCAAGTCACGTGAGCAAACAGGGGCGTATCGCGGAAGCACTGGAGCACAGCCAACTCGCCGTGGCCCTCTCGCCCGGAGACCCCGAAGCGCACAACGCGCTGGGCGTTGCATTGGCGCGGCAAGGCAAGGTCGACGAGGCGATCCCGCATTTCCAGCGCGCCTTGGCGATCAAGCCGTGGCTGGATGAAGCGGAGAACAACTGGGGCGTCGCCGTCGCGCAGCAGAACGACCTGGCCGGTGCGATCGAGCACTATCGGCGCGCCGCGGCGCTCAACCCCGACAATCCGGAAGTGCACGTGAACTGGGGGAACGCGCTCGTCCGCATGTCGGAACCCGACGAGGCAATTGGGCACTATCAGGAAACACTTCGCATTCGCCCACAAGACGCGGATGCGGAGCACAATTGGGGCGTCGCGCTCGCCAGGCAGAACGAGTACGAGGAAGCCATCGGCCACTTCCGCCGCGCTCTGATGACGAACCCGATGCATGGGGACACGCGGGAGTATCTCGAGCGGGCGACGCAATTGCTTCAGGAACAATCAGCCAAGACAGCGCCGGCGAAACCGTAATCAGGCGCGTTCACGTCTGGGGACGTGGGCGAACAGCTCCTTCCGGACCTCCGGATTGCTGATGCGCCAGATCACCCCATCCGTGAAGTAGTGATGGATGTTGATGAACACCAGAATGAGAATCGGTCCCGCCCGGGACGGCTCCTCACCGAACATGTCGCCGAGCACGAGCATGGCGGCTTTCGGGACGACGAGTGAGATCAGCGCGCTTACGACCAGCAGTCCGACGCCATAAGCGGCCATGTGCATGGCGAGTCTGCGGGCTGTCGGCTTTTCCTCGGCGGTCGTCCGGTTGATCTCCACACGGATCGGGAACGCGAGGTACTGCAACGCGTGCGCGATCTGGATCCAGAACAGTGCCTTGGGGTCGCGCGCAAGCATCGCGTACCAGACGAACAGCGAAACCCATGCGACGAGCGACTTGACCGGCGGGCGCTTTCCCGTTCGTCGCCACATCCTGATGAGGCCCACCGCGCCGAGTGCGAATGCAACCACCGTGGCAGCGCTGGCGAGCAGGTAGATGGGGCGCACACGCGAAGGATCGCGAAGCTGCGTGTAGAGGAACCAGGCGAGGTGCCAGACGAGCAAGACACGCAAGCTCGTACGGATCAGGCGACGTTCCACAGCGTCGAACGCCGTTCCATCGAGGTAGGCGTACGATGCCATCATGCCCCAGACTTGACCGGTATAGTGCCAAGCCAGGTACGCGCTGCCCACGGTGATGAGGATGATCACCATGACCCTCGAGCTCTGTGACGCCCACACGGCGACGCAGACGTAGAGGAACAGGATGGCCGGTACGTAGATGGACGCCCACTTGTGGCGAAGAATCGTTTCCCGGTCGCGATAGACGAGCCGGTAGGACGCCATGAAGTGCGGCATGTTGATGGCCGTGCCGATCCACGCCTGTGCGCCCGCTCCGATGAGCACCAGGTCGCTGCGCCCGCTCAGGAGCATGGGAACGAACACCAGCAACGACAGCCCACCCACGCACAGAAAGTCGATGACTGGCGAGAGGATGACGGGGCGCGTGGGCGTCAGTGCCACCGTGGGCGCGCTAGTGGCTCCGCGAGTACGCGCCATCTGGGACGGTGGAACGTTCGCCTGTTGCCGAGAGGAGGGTCACCAGGATGGCTCCGCCGGTTGCGGCGGCGCCGAATTCGTTCTCGGACTGCATCGGATTGAGGTACTCCACCTTTTCCACGGAAACCGCGGCAATCCCTTTGAGCACGTTCAGGTCGCCCGTCTGGCGTACGCGATTCACGTAGACGACGGTTATCCCGATCACACGGCGCGTACCCGTGGGTGTCGTGAGGAAATGCGGTCGCAGGCTGCGAATGGCCTGATAGAGGTCGACGTTGACCTGAGTCGAAGCGAGCAACTCTTCACGTGTAACGACGTCCTTCTGGCGCTTGGGAGCTGGGTGCTCCTCCGCACCGGTCTTGGACAGACAACCAGCCAGCAGGCTGAGCGCGACGAGACCTATCCATCCTGCTTTCATCGGACTGCCTCCTGAAAGTTGGCCGGCCTGCAAGGGCAAAGGGCCGCCGGACATGAATGCCCGACGGCCCCTTGTTCTCAAGCGAGAACCCAGTTCACACTCGACTACCCACGAGAGGTTAGCAGAGCGGCGAGCAGGTACGCGGCGGACGCTTATCCCAGTTGAAAGTAATCGCTGGAACGGCGAATGCCGCAGTCTGCGGCGTGCGCGCACCCGCCGTGGAGCGCGGGAAGACGAAGGCAGAGATTGCCGAGCCGGCGACCAGCGAGCCCGGAAGCGCTTCGATGTCGACGGTCGCAGCCGCACCCTGAAGCGCGAGTGCATCGTTGAACAACTTGGTGGCGTCGTCCACGTCGCGCACGTTGTACATGTAGCTGCCTGGCGCCAACGTGATGTAGCTGGAGGCGCTGTACGCCGGAACGTTCGCCCAGGTCGCGGCAGCCGGAGCCGTGCCACCCTGTGCGTAGACACGCACGTTGATCGGCGTGCTCTGGGTGTTGACGATGCGGAACGCGACGTTGCTGCCCGGTGCTGGAACTGTTTCGTCCCAGACGGTCATCTTCATCTTGTCCGCGCCCGTCGACCGGGCGTTCCCCCACAGCATCACGGTGTAGTTGTGCAGTGCTTCGACCGTGATCGAGGAATCCTTGAGCACCGTCTGCGTGATGGACGCGATGGTGTCATCGAGGAAGACGCGGAACTTGCGTGACCCAGCGCGCGCGCCCTTGTACTCGGTCAGCGTCGAAACGAACGGCGCGGCCGAGGACGGGGCGTTGCGGAAGGTCATGCGGAACTGTGCGTTGCTCTCCACCATATCGATGAAGCGGAAGTCGAGACCCATCGCACCCGATGAATCGGGGACGGCATTGATGAATCGAACACCACCGGTTGGAATGTCTTCCGTCTTGATGACGGTCTCCGGTGTGGAACACGCGGACACGATGCCAATCGCCAGGCATGCTCCCGTGAGTAGAAATCTGCGTCGCATGAAAATACTCCGTAAGAAGTTGAGGCGCCGAACTCGGCGGTCAGCGAATAGGGATGCGTACAGTCGTGACACTGTCGGGCGGAAGCGTTTGATCTGAGGGTCCTCCCCCGGGGAACAGCGATTGTTTTGCTACCGCTGCGATGATCGCCACAACGGCACCTGACAACACGGCTGTTCGTCCGGGAGAGAACTTCTTTTCATAGGTTGTCGAGACGTACGACGACTTCAACCGCACCTTCTCGCCGCGCCAGACCTGATCGCCGCCGCGAAGAAAGCGGACCAGGGTCACGCCAACGACGTACTCATCGTTGTCGCGCTGCATCAGCACGCCCTCGACCTGACCGATCTCCGGTCCCATCGTTCCGCCAAGGGCGAGACGACCGGCATCGTTGATATCGAACGCCGCGGGCATGCCGACTTCCGGTACGACTCCTCCCGTGGGCCGCAGCTCATAGCAGCCGCCCGACAGGAGAAGTCCGACCGAACCCATGATCATGAATGATCTCTTCCGCACTGTGTGATTTACCAGCCGTACGTTCCCTTGGGGGCGACTGAGTTGGGAGCCATCCCAACGCCGCCACCCGTCCCATAGATCGCCGAGGTCGGCTTCGAGCGTGCAAGCAGATCCTCGACCGGCGTCGCCCAGAACAGCGGCGTGCCGGCAGCCAGATCGCCCCAGCCGCGGCCATCGAGATACCACGGACCAACCGCAATGAAGGCGGTTTCAAGGCGTTTCTCATACTTCATCGCCTCGAGCAAGGAACCGCAACCCACCGCGGTGAACGCCGGACCGATCGGCACCTTCGGAACGCAATCCGCACCCCCAGGGACAACCGCCGTCGGATCAGTAATCGCCGGCAGACCGTTCTTGACTCGGGTGACGTTGATCAGCGTCGCAGCACCCGCGGCGTTGCCCGTGCGGATCAGGCCTTCGGCCTGCAGCATGTCGAGCTCCGCCTTGGCGAAGTAAATCGTGTTACCCGTCTGCGCCGAGCCGGCATCGCCAGCGACACGCCAAGGATGGAAGCGCGCGATGTCGTAGTTGGACCAGCCCCAGCCAGCGCCGGCGAACTGGTCGTTGCCACCCGGGCGGTTGACGAAGTACCGCTTGCACACCGTTCCCGACGCCGCACAGCTCGTAATCGAGAAGTCAGCCTGCTGTGCGGCACGGGTTGCACCCTGCGGAAAGCGAAGGTCCGGCGTGACCATGAAGAAGCCGTTGTTGCCCGAACCACGAGCGCCAATGGCCGTCGCCTGCCACGTCGCGTAGCTGCCCGACACGTCCGCCATGCCGATGACGAATGGCGGCATCTGGTGCCACAGGCCGGCGCCGTCGTACTGCGCACGCCAGCTGTTCCCGATACCAGTGACCGAGCCGGTCGTGATCTGCATGTCAGCCGTGATACCGCCCTGCGCATCCGCGATCACGCTCGCCCAGTTGACCGCTGCCCGCTCGGCCGGTGTACGCGCAATGTTCGCACGAACCCTCGCACGGTAACTGCGAACCACCTTGATGAACTCCGCCTGCGAGAGCGCCGTTGGCGTCGGGATCCACGTGATCGGAATCGGGAAGCCTTCGGAACCCGTGACGGGAGCGCTGGCGTAGTCGATGGCGCGCTGGAACGCGGCCATCGCTGAATCCCCCGCTTCCTTGTAACTCACGAGCGTGCCCGCATCCTGCGGATCGGTCTTTGTCGTCACGATCGCCGTCGAATCATAGAACATGGCGATATGCCCGATGGCCATGCCGCGCAGGAACTCGGCGAAGGCCTGATCGCGCGACTTACGTGCGGTGGACTGGAGGTCCAACCCGGCTTCGACCTGCGCCAGGAAGGTCGAGGCCACACGCTGCACTTCGTTCTCGATCGTGTAGATACGGAACTGTTCGCCCGTGCACACGTTGCCCGGCGTGTTGTCGTTGTTCGCGCCGGCGAAGGGCAGGCGCGCATTCAGACAGTTGTTCGCAAGGCTGGAGAAGTTCATCATCGACATGACGCCCGTCATGCCTTCGATGACGGTGAGACTGCCGTACAGGCCAGTCGACCACCGCTTGAAATAGCCGCCGACCAGATTCTCGGCGTCGGTCGCAGTCGCCAGCACCTTCTTGCTGTCGCCGCTATTCGGGTTCGTCACCTCGAGCGATCGTTCGCACGCAGTGAGGCCGAGCGCCGCCACCAAGGCGGCGCTACGGATCAGGTTTCGAGTCATGTACGATGGCTCCTAGAAGCGCGTGGAAACAGTGACCGTGAAGGTGCGGAGCGTCGGGAAGTTGAAGGCATCGACCTGGTTGATGAGGCCTGAGCCTGCGGCACCGCCGGAGACACCGACTTCTGGGTCGTACCCGCTGTAGCCCGTGAACGTCATCAGGTTGCGTCCAATCACGCCAACCGTGAAGTCACCCAGGCCTGCGAGCTTGCCGAGCTTGTACGTGAGGCTGACTTCGCGAAGCTTCGCGTAGGAACCATCCTCGGTGTTGTAGTTGTTCGGTCCGAGAATGTCGTAGAAGCCGCCCGTGCCCAGGTTGCCGGACTCGGTGAAGCCTGCGCGCCAGCCGTAGCCGGTCGGCTTGGCCTCTTCCACCGTCTTCTTTGAGCCATCGAAATAGTCAGAGCTGAAATCGAGCAGTCCCCAGCCCTCGCCCTGATTCTGGATCTTGTGACCAAACGTTCCGTCGACCAACCCGTACAGCGTCAGGCGCTTGTACTGCACGTTGTTGGCATACGTCATACGGAAGTTCGGCAGCACGTTGCCCAGGTAGTGCTGGATGCCGACGCCTTCGCCCTTCTCACCGCGCAATGGACGATCGATGATCGGATGTCCGAAGAACAGCGGATAGTTCCAGGGCGAGTTCGCCTGCGAGAGCTTCGCCTGCCACAGGTTCTTCGTGATGCCGTCGCGCCAGTTGTTGCCAGCGCCCGTCCACACGACCCAACCCTGATCATTGATCTGGTACTCATGCGTATCGCCAACCGCACCGTCGCCGCAAGAGGCCTGGACCGATGCCGGCAGGTCCGCGCATGTCTTGTAGAACTTGCGGCCCCAGATGTTGCCGTACCGGTTGACCGGCGTGCCATCGACGACGTCGGTGCGCGCGGTGATCAGGAACAAGCTGCCCGTTCCCTGACCCGTCCCTGCCGTGTTGTAGTACTCCGGCACGAACAGCTCCGTGACGAAGGTGCGCGTGCGATCCCACGTGCCGCGCATGCTCCAGTTCAGGTCTGCCTTGCTGATGATCGGCAGGTTCAGGCCGACTTCGTACGTGTTGTTCGACAGCGTACCGGCATTCTGCCACTGGCTGCTGAAGCCCAGTGAGGACGGCGTGTTGACCGGGAGAATCTGGTTCTTCGTGTCGGACTTGGCGTTGGTGATCTCGACGCCGAGCCGGTTGAAGAGGGTGAAGTCCGTACCGATTTCCGTTTCCGTGGTCGTTTCCGGCTTCAGCTGGCTGTTACCAGCCTGGCCGAGCGAGCAACCGGCGGAACCGCACGAGTACGTCTCGTACTGCGCCGAGAAGTTCGGCGTGGAACCAGCGCTACCACGCGAGGCGCGGATGCGGAAGTCCGTCAGCTTGTTGCTGTGCCAGAACGACTCTTCCGACACACGCCACACTCCGGAGAGACGACCGAACGATGCCCACCGATTGCCGGCGCCGAAACGCGAGCTGCCGTCGAAACGGTACGTGCCTTCGACGATGTAGCGTCCCTTGTAGTCCACGCTGCCGCCGCCGAGCGCACCCATGTTGCGATCCGTCTGCCAGCTCGAGGACAACCCGAAGGATGCCGACGTCGCGTTGGACAACGTGTAGATGTCCTTCACCACGAACTGGCTGCGGTTGCCGTTGTTCGAGTTGAACTTTTCCTGATCCCACAGGCCCTTGAAGTTGACCTTGGCACTCAGGTCGTTGCTGAGCTGCTTGCGGAACGTGGCGGCGACGCTGGCGTTCATCGCCTCGTCACCGTTGTCGCTCAGCGAGATGCTGCCGAAGTTCGTTCCGGTGGAGACGGCGAAGGTGCGATACCCCTTGAAGACGTGGCTGTCCTGGAAGCGCGTCCGGTTGTCGTAGCCGAACGTCGCGTCGAAAGTGGCCCAGTCCGTCGGGAAGTAGTTCGCCGAGATCGACCCGAGGTAGCGGGTCGAGTAGCTGGTGTCGAACAGGTTCTCAGAGTCATACAGGAACGTGCCGGCCGCGTTGCCCGACCCGCGGAAGCCCGCGCCGCCAAGCTTGATGAGGTACCGGCCCAGGGTGTCGCGAGCCGCGTAGTCCGAGCCTGCCGGAGCGCCGCGGAGCAGCTGTCCGAAGATACCGCCATTGGACGAGCCGCCGCTGCGGTTGTCCGTCGTGCCGCGGTCATACAGCGAGCTCACCGAGATGAGCAGGTTGCTGCGCACATCGTAGTCGAGGTTGACGCGCGCACGATTCTGCTGCTGCCCTTCGAGACCCTTGATCGCGCCCTTGTCGCTCGTGGCGGATCCGCTGACATAGAAGCGAACGTTTCCGACGCGGCCTGTGGCATCCACGGAGTTCAGCGTCACCGGATTGCGGCTCGCCACCTGCGCGAAGGAGTTGTAGTACTGGTTCGGCCAGATGTTCGCCTGGAAGACGTTCGTCAGTTCGCCACCGGCGAAGGACGGCGCATTCCACTGCACGTTCTGGTTGGTACGAATGGTGTCCGCATTGACGTTGTTGATGCGGTACATCTCCGTCATCCAGTCGAGCGTGCGCGAGCAGGGCGCCGACGTCGTCGTGCCCGTGACGCAGAAACGCTTGCCCGTCTCATCGAGCTGGAGATGGTGGTTGGTCGGCTGACCGTAGTCGAGGCTGTTCAGGTCGGACGTGCCGTATTCCGTACGGAGCCCGAACTTGATGCCGTCCTGCGACGCACCGCGCTTCGTCTTGATCGTGATGACGCCATTGGCTGCCTTGGTGCCGTAGAGCGCTGCACCAGCCGCGCCCTTCACGACTTCCACGGACTCGATGTCGAGGCCACCGAGTTCCGCAAGGCTGCCGACGTTCATGATGATGTTGTCGACGATGATCAGCGGACCCTGGCTGCGGCCCGAGGCATTCAGCGACGTCGGTCCACGCATCAGGATTTCCGGCGTGCTGCCCGGCTGTCCGCTCGTCTGCGCGATGCGCATACCGGCAACCTTACCCTGCAGCGCACGAATCGGATCGAGTCCCGGAACCGGGATGTCCTCTTCGCTCAGGCGAGCAACGGCGAACGGTACTTTCGACCGCTCCGTGCCCTCGATCGAGCCGGTGACGACGACTTCGCTCAGCTTGTTGATGTCCTGCTTGAGCTGGAAGTTCTGCGTCTGCGTCCCCGCGGCGACCGTGATGACGCGGACCTGGGACTGATGACCGATCGCGCGAATGCGAAGGTTGACCTTCTGCCCCTGCACGCGTGCCGTCGGCACCGTGAACGTGTACACACCTGCTGCATTCGTTCCGACGGAAACCGCGAGGTCATTGATGTACAGATTCGCGGCTTCGACCGGCGTCCCATTTTCCGACGTCACCTTACCGGTGACAACGGCGGCCTGGGCGTGGGCTTTTGCAGCGGGCAACGTGAGCATCATGCTCAGCGCTGCCAGTGCAATCGCCCGGAACTTCTTCCTGGTGATGATGGTGGTCATCTCACTCCCTCGATGAGCAAAAGGGGAACTGCGGAACACGCGTAGAACACGAGCGCAAGCACGAACACACAAAAAACAGCACAAGATCGAGCGATGGATCTATCTCGATTGGGGGAACTCAGAAGGCGGGAGCGCTCGTCAGGAAGCCGGCCGGCGGGACGGACGGCGGAATAAACATCAGGAGGGGAACAACCGCGCCCAATAATGTCCCTCGCTCTGGAAGGACGCAACCCTGGGTCTGGTCAAATGCTACGGACCTCCCAACCCTTTCGGCCGTCACATGTGTCCAAGCGTGAATATGGTGGCTGGCATTGCCCTCCCCCTCCAGCCCTACCGGGCTCAGCTTTCTCTTCGCCGTTGCTCCCCCGACGCGCCGAGTGCGACTTTGTGGAATGCCTCGAGTACGCCAGTCGGCCGCGTCACCACCTCCCCGAGCACGATCCTCCCGTAAATCCATTTCCCTCGCGACGATCGCCGTGATCGTCGTGAGTCTCGCCGCATCCCTCTCCGTCCTCCTCAACGACTTCACACAGGACGACCTGGGGATCATTCGCGCGTCCACTCGGCTGCACGGTTTTGGGGAATGGAAGGACATGCTCACCCTCCCCTATTGGCCGCCACCCGCACTTCCCGACCTCTATCGCCCCCTGCTTTCCCTCTTCCTGGCCTTTCAATACGTCGCCGGCAACGGCGCACCTGCGGTCTTCCGCGTCGTGAGCTGTCTATTGTATGCCGGCGCGTGCGCCGGCGTCCTTCGCGTGGCGGCACGCATGCTTCCACTGCCCGTTGCACTCGGCGTCGCGTTGCTGTTCGCAGCGCATCCCGTGCACGTCGAGGCAATCGCCCTTGCCGTTGCCCAGAACGAGATTCTCGTCGCACTGCTCGCGACACTCATGGTCGCCCGGTATCTCGACAAACGTCGCCGGGAGCCCGACGGCGCGCTGCAACCCGCGGACTGGGGACTCCTGTTGCTCGGCGCCGCCGCGGCGGCCTTCTCAAAGGAGCAGGGACTTCTCCTCCCACTCTTTCTTGGTGCGGCTGAGTGGTGCCTCGTCCGTGGACAGTCGCTTCGCGAGCGCATCCACCTTCTCTGGAAGGGATATGCAGCGCTGGCGCTCGTCGGCGCCCTCGCCCTCGCCGCGCGAAGCGCCGTGCTTGGGAGCCAGCGCCCCGCCATGATTGCGGACGCGCTGCGCGACCTCACGATGCGAGAGCGCGCGCTCACGATGCTGCAGGTGGTGCCGGAGTGGTTTCGCCTGCTGACATGGCCGGCGCACCTTCGCGCCGAGTACTCGCCGAACGAATTCGTGGCATCGACGACATTCGGTGCAGTCGAGGCGTTCGGCCTCGCGCTCCTCATCGGCGCCGTCGTTGTCGCGTGGCTCGCGCGGCGTCGAATGCCCGTCGTGACCTTCGGCCTGCTCTGGTGCTTCATCGCCCTGCTGCCGGTGAGCAACGTGGTGATCCCGACGGGCATCCTCATCGCCGAGCGCACGCTGTTTCTCGCAAGCGCGGGGTTTCTCCTCGCGGCGGGTGGCGTGGCGGCGGGTGTACTGAACGTGCTCGACACGCGTTGGTCGCTGAGCGAACGAGCACCGCTGCGATATGCGTCGATCGTCGTGTTCGCCGCGGTTGTTCTTGTCGGCGTCACGCGGAGTGTACGGCGCGAAAGGGTCTGGCACGACCCGTTCACGTTGGTGGCGGCGAGTCTCGAGGACTCACCGCGCAGTTGGCGGGTCCAGCGACAATACGGCGAGATGATGTTCGAGTCGGGGCGGCCCGGCGACGGCATCGTCGGGTTCCTCAAGGCGATCAGCCTGTCGCCGGAGCCGTGGCGGGTGCGCAACCGGTTCGCGCAGCGGATGCGCGGCGTGGGCGCGGATAGCGTGGCATTCGAAGAGCTCAAGCGCAGCAACTCGGAACACCCGGGCGAGCCCGAGACGATCGTGCAGATCGCGTCCGTGCTCATTACACTCGGCCAGTACGACGAAACGATCCGCTTGGCGGACCAGATCATCTCCGCCGCCAACGCGCCGGATGTGATGGTGTATCTCCGTCACGTCGCGGACAGCGCGCGAACGGCAAAGGCGCCGCGAGGAAGTGTGCGGCTCAGTCTCGGCATGTAAGGCGCCGGAAGAAAGCGTGAAGAATACCGTGAAAAGAGGCGTGAAACGTCGTCTTTCACGCCCTCATCTAGTTGGAATCCTGCAGCCGCCAATTGAGTACCTGCTGTCCATCCGCTTTGCCCTTGCCGCCGAACGGTCTTGGGATACATGTTGGCATACATTGCTCGGTCAGGATTCTTCACCCAGGGCGACGAGGATACTGCCTATGCGGATCGTGAAGATTTTCAGATTTGCATGCGCCCTTTCTTTTCTAGGCCATGGCGCATCGGCACAGCTTCCTCTCCGCGGCACGGTACGCGACAGCGCGACGGGACAGCCCCTTGCCGGTGTCGTCCTCGTGATCAGCGACGCCGGCCGCGGCGCACGAGCGATAACCGGCGAGAACGGACGGTACTCCCTGCCGCTCGCGACTGGAGCGCAGAAGGTGCAGTTGTTGCGAATCGGCTTCCGTTCGCGCACGCTCGATATTCCGCCCAGCGAAAACGAGCGAGCGCGCTTCGATATCACGATGGCCCGTCTTCCCACCATGCTCGAAGCGGTGCGGGCGGTCAGCGCCAATCGGTGCAAGGCGCGCCCGGATGCCGCCGCATCACTCGCACTCCTCGAGCAGGCACGAGCCGCGCTGCTGGCCACGGTCGTGGCGCGCGATGCCAATCCGGCAACGGTGACTCGACTGGCGTTCGACCGCGGTGTTGACGTGAACAAGAGTCGCGCGACCAGCCAGAAGGTGCGAATCGAGACCGGCGTCCGCGCCGGTGCATCGTTCAACGCAACGCGGTCGGTCCAGGAACTCGCGGTCCGCGGCTTCCTGCGCGACAGTGCCGGCACGCAAACCTTCTTCGGGCCGGACGCCGACGTTTTGCTCGACGATCAGTTCGTGGCCGCGTACTGCTTCAACCTCGCGGCGAAGGACGCGGCGCATCCGAACGCCGTCGGTCTCGCGTTCAACGCGGCCGCACCAAAGCGTGGTCGCGTCGATATTCGTGGAACGCTCTGGGTGGACACCGCCGCCCGTGCGCTGACGAACATCGACTTCCGGTATGTCGGCTTCGACAACAACGTGATGGAAGGTCTCGGCACCGGCGGCAGCATCTCCTTCGCGCACGCATCGAATGGTGTGACGTTGATCGACCGGTGGCATTTGCGTCTCATCGGCGATGCGGATACCGCCGTTTACGGCCCCAAAGCTGGCCCCGATATCCGACGTGGGTTCGCGGTGCGAGAAGTTGGCGGTGAGTTGGCACGCGCCACATGGCCCGATGGCGCGACGTGGAAAGGCGCGCTTGGCACACTCCGCATTGCGACCATGGAGCGAGGCGGCGGGAGTGCCGCCGGCACGATCATCACCCTCGATAGTACGAGCTACCGCGCGGTGGTCGACTCCAACGGTGTCGCCGAGATTCATGATCTGCTGCCCGGACCGTACACGGTCGCGGTGATCGATCGGCGGTTGTCCGAAATCGGTGTCGCGCTTCCCACCCCACTCGCGCTCCGCGCTGAACGGGATTCGACCATCGGGTTGCGACTCGAGGTTCCCTCCGCCGAGGCGTACGTCGCATCGGTGTGTCGGATGGATGGAACGGTAAGCGGAGCAAGTGCGCTCATCGGGCGCGTCGTTACACAGGAGGGGCGTCCGGCCGCAGGGGCCAATTGGAAGCTCAGCAAGATCGTCGATGGCGCATGGCAGACCATCAGCGACGGCGGCGTAACGGGGTCGTCGGGCATCTATCATTTTTGCCGAGATCTCGCCTTCGGCGAGACGGTACGACTGGAGACCTGGACGGGAACGCAGCCCGCCGACATGATCTTGCGCCGCATTACGGACAGCGTCACGGTAATCCGCGCGCCGCTCCGAAACGCTATGGTCGCACGGATTGCAGCAGCGGGACGCGGACGAATCCTGCGTGGGACCGTCGTCGATTCAGTGACGCGCGCGACGATCCCCCGCGCGCACATCACGCTCTCGGGTACGCAACTCACCGCACTCTCGGACAGCGCCGGCCGCTTCGTCATTCCTTCCGTTCCCGCAGGCGACTACGCCGCGGAGATCAGAACCTGGACGCTCGATTCACTTGGCGCGGTCGTGCAATCGGGATTCTCGTTCAGTGATACGACGACGGCGGTAACGCTCATCGTCCCACCGCTCGCTCGTGTCGCCGCATCGGTTTGTGGACTGCGTGACACGCGCGCGGAGGGGCTGGTGGTGGGAAGCGTGGAAATGCGCGGTGACACGTTGCCCGTCGCCAACGTTCGCGTGGTGGCCGATTGGACCGCGCCAACGGAACGGCAAGGCAAACGCGAGACGGGAAATCACTGGGCCGAAACGGTCACCGACGACAAGGGTGATTTCCGGCTCTGCGGCGTACCACTGAATACGGCGCTCACGGTGCGCGCCGAGTCGGAGACGGGGGGCGCGCACCCGGCGGAAGTGCGTGTCGCGTCGGACGGCGCCTTCGCGCGTGCGGAGCTGACCCTCGATCGCGACATCCAGAGCGGCGCGATTTTCCGGGGTCTCGTCGTCACCGATTCCACGCTCCTCCCCATCGCGGACGTCGAGATCTCGATTCCCGGGCTTTCGCGAAGTGTGGTGACCAATGAGCGCGGCGCGTTTCGCTTTCCCGACATTCCTGCCGGGATTCAGGACGTGAGCGTGCGGCGGTTGTCATTCAGCCCGCTGAACACGAAGCTGCAGTTCTTCCCGAACACAACGGTCGATCGTCGCATTTCACTGCGGAAGGCCGTGACGTTGAATGCGGTCGAGACGATCGCGAGCGCGGTAATTCCGAGCTTCGAGGAGAACAAGCGTATGGGGCTCGGACACTTTCTCACGCGTGACCAGCTCGAGAAGTTCGAAGGCGGACAGATGTCAGCGGCCATTGCGCAACTGCCGGGCGCGAATGCGATGGTCACGCAGAGTGGCAGCCACGCCTTCGTCATGTCGAACCGGCGCGCGGGTGCGCACCTTCCGCGGTGTACGAAGGACTGCAAAGGTGTGCCGACGGGAGCGTCCGGCGGAGAGCAGGCATTGCAGGAACTGAGAGAGCTCGGCATCTGGTGTCCCACCCGGGCAGAGCAGTCCATCGGTATGGGGTGCGGGTGCTACTCGCAGGTCTACCTGGACAAGACGCTCATGAATCCTGGTAAGCCAACGGAACCGTTCGACATCAACACGATCCCACCGACGACCATTGAAGCCGTCGAGATGTATTCGAGCCCAGCCGAAACGCCAGTCATGTATCAGCGGCTCGAAGGCAGGTGCGGCGTCATGGTGATCCATTCGCGAATCACCAGTTGACCGTGCGTTGTGGCACGCTGAACTTGAATGCCGGCGCGCGTTTGTCGCGGTGAGATGAGCATGGCAGTATCCGAACGTTTTGTCGCCCTGAGCGAAGCGAAGGGCCCGCACCTTTGTTACGATGGTTCCCAGACGGGAGCGTGGCACATGAAAAGAGTGATTGCGGCGTTTGCCCTGACGATCCTCGGGTTGTCGCACACAGGTGGAGCACAAACGGCTTTCTCGTTGCGCGGCACGGTGCGCGACAGCGCGAGTGGGCAGCCACTCCCCGGCGTCGTGGTGGCGCTGCGCGACGTCGCAGCAGGCAGCGGCCGAACCATCAGCAATGATCGGGGCCTTTACACATTGGCGGTTCCATCGGGAGCGAAGGCAATTCAGGTTCTTCGCATCGGCTTCCGAGCGCGAACACTCGACCTGCCGCCGGCGGCGAGCGCCGCGGGGTTCGATATCACGATGACGCGCCTGCCGACCATTCTCGAGCCGGTGCGATCACTGAGCGCGAATCGGTGCAAGGTGCGCCCCGACGCCGCGGCATCGTTCGCGCTCCTCGATCAGGCGCGCGCGGCACTGCTGGCAACCGTCGTCGCTCGCGACGCGAATCCTGCCACCGTGACACGCCTCGCGTTCGAACGCGTGATCGACGTCGCCAAGGACCTGCCCAGCAGCCAGAAGGTGCGCCTCGAATCCGGCGTGCGTGCGACGGCCTCCTTCAATTCGCCGCGCTCCGCCGTGGAGCTCGCGCGCTTGGGGTTCATGCGCGACAGCGGCAGCATGCAGACCTACTATGGCCCCGATGCGGAAGTGCTCCTCGACGACCGGTTCGTGTCGGAGTATTGCTTCAGTATCGCCGCGCGCGAGAAGGCGCGTCCTCGGGAGTTGGGCCTCGCGTTCGCGGCGGCCAGCAGGAAGAAGGGACGCATCGACATCCAGGGCGCGCTCTGGGTGGATACGGTGAGCCGCGCACTCAAGTCGATCGAATTCCGCTACGTCGGCTTCGACAACAACGTCATGGAAGGTCTCGGGACTGGCGGCCGCGTGTCGTTCGCCCAGGCACCGAACGGCGTTACGCTGATCGATCATTGGCACCTCCGTCTGCTTGGTGATGCGGACACGGCGGTGTATTCGGCCAAGGGGAGCCCGGTCATGCGGCGAGGCTTTGCGGTGCGCGAGGTGGGCGGTGAGCTCGCACGTGCCTCGTGGGCCGACGGTGCAACCTGGCGCGGTTCGCTCGGCACACTTCGCATTGCGGCGACGGAGCGCGGCAAGGCGGCGGTCGGCTCGATCATCGCGCTGGACAGCACGGGTTATCGCGGCGTCGTCGACTCCACCGGCGTGGCGACGATACGGGATCTGCTCCCTGGTCCGTACAGTGTTGCCGTGATCGACCGGACGCTCGCGGAAATCGGCGTCGCACTGCCGACATCGCTGGCCTTCACTGCGGCGCGCGACTCGACCGTTTCGATGCCGCTCGAGGTACCGTCGGCCGTCGGCTACGTGGCGTCCGTCTGCCGCATCGACGGGAAGGCGAGCGGTGAAAGTTCGTTGATTGGGCGCGTCGTCACGTCGGACGGGCAGCCGGCTCCTCAAGCGAAGTGGAAGCTCAGCAAGGTCATTGACGGCTCGTGGCAGACGATCAGCGACGGTGGTGTCACAGGGTCGACGGGACTCTTTCACTTCTGCAATGGTCTCGCGATTGGCGAAACGGTGCGCGTCGAAGCATGGCGCGACGGCCAGTCACCCGACGTGTCGCTGCGCCGCATCACCGACAGCCTGACGATCGTTCGCGCATCGTTGAAGAACGCGCTCGTCGCGCGCGCGGTCGCGAACGCACCGGGGCGGTTGCTTCAGGGCGTCGTCGTCGACTCGACAACGCGGACTCCAGTTGCGGGCGCGCACGTGTCGCTTGTTGGAACGTCGCTCAGCGGCGTGTCCGACAGTGCCGGCCGCTTCTCGATCGTCAACGTGCCAACTGGCGATTACGCTGCCGCCGTCCGGACCTGGACACTCGACTCGCTCGGCGCCGTCGTGCAGTCGGGTTTCGCGTTCACGGACTCGACGTCGTCAGTCACTCTGCTCGTGCCGCCTGCGTCGCGTGTCGCGGCGTCGGTGTGCGGCGTTCGCGACGCAAACGCCGAGGGGTTGATTATCGGCAGTGTGGAAATGCGCGGCGATACGGTTCCGGTATCGAGCGTTCGCGTCGTCGCGGATTGGACGACATCCTCGACGCGGCGTGGGGTTTCGGGAAACGTGAATCATTGGGCGGAAACCGTCACGGACGAGCGCGGTGACTTCAAGCTGTGCGGCGTGCCGCTGAATACAGCGCTTACAGTGCGTGCGGAATCTGACAGCGCGGGCGCGGTTCCATCGGAGATGCGCGTCGCGGCGGGTGGTGCGTTCGCTCGCGCCGAACTCACACTCGATCGGGACATCAAGCGAGGTGCGGTCTTCCGTGGTCTGGTCGTCACCGATTCGACGCTGATGCCCATTCCGGACGCGGAAGTGTCGTTCCCCGGGTTGGCGCGCACCGTACTCACGAATGATCGTGGCGCGTTCCGTTTCCCAGAAATCCCAGCGGGGATTCAGGACGTAAGCGTGCGGCGGCTCTCGTTCGGCCCGATCAACACGAAGCTGCAGTTCTTTCCGAACACCACGCTGGACCGTCGCATCTTCCTGCACCCGGCGATCACACTCAATGCTGTCGAGACGATCGCAAGCGCCGTGATTCCGAGCTTCGAGGAGAATCGGCGGATGGGGCTAGGGAAGTTCCTCGACCGCGAGCAATTGGCGAAGTACGAGGGCGCACAGATGTCGCAGGCGCTCGCGCAGATGCAAGGCGCCAATGCACTGCTGTCGCTCAACGGCAGTCACGCCTATGTGATGGTGAACCGGCGTGGAGCGGCAAAGCTCCCGCGCTGCACGATGGGGTTGCAAGAAAAAATGGGCGACCCTAGCAAGATTATTCAACAGAACTCCACCTGTTCTGGCGGTCCCGTCGCCGCCTCTGCGCAGGGGACGCCATCGTCCAGCGAAAAGCGCGACATGGCCACGCAGGAGATGCGGGATCTCGGCCTCTACTGCCCGTCGCAAGCCGAGCAGGCCATGGGTATGACGTGCGGCTGCTACGCCCAGGTCTACGTCGACAACGCGCTGATGAACCCCGGCAAGCCCACGGAGCCGTTCGACATCAACACGATGCCGCCGTCAACGATCGAGGCGCTCGAGCTGTACGCCAGTCCGGCCCAAACGCCGATCCGTTATCAGCGGATGAATTCAGCGTGCGGTGTCGTCGTCATTCACACTCGGCGTTCACAGTGATGGTTCGCCGCCGTCACAATTAACCAACCACGGGATCCCGAACCGGTCGACGACCATTCCGAAGCGCGCCGCCCAGAAGGTCTTTTCGAGCGGCATGACCACCTTGCCGTCTGTCGCCAGCTCGCGAAAGATGCGCTCGGCCTCCGTTATGTCTGAAAGCTGGATGGAGAGCGAGAATCCCTTCGGCGCCTCGTAGCGGCCGGGCACGATGTCGGCGCCCATGAGCGCGTGCTCACCAACAGTGATGCTGCCGTGCATGATCTTATCCTGCCAACCGGCTGGCGCGTCACCCTCCATCGGACTCCCCCCATAGCGGAAGACCGGGCCGATCTGGCCGCCGAGGTGTTTTTCGTAAAACGCGAACGCGGCTTCACAGTCGCCGTTGAAACTCAGGTATGATGCGATCTGCATGGGTTCCTCGACGTCGCTGGGGAAGACAGCATTATCCGCTATACGATGCCGTCCATTCGCTTTGTTAGCAACGCCGCATCTGCGCCGATGCTGGTGAGTAGCTCCGCACCAGGCCCGCTCTTCTGGCTCAGAATGCCGAGCAGAAAGTGGTGAGGCCGCCGCTAGCATTGCCGCCTTTCTTACAACCCCTTGAGCGCTTGCGCCGGCGCGATGGACGCCGCGCGGCGCGCGGGAATCCAGCCAGCCATTAGCGCGGTCACCATGAGAACCGCCGCGACGACGCCCATCGTGACCGAATCGCGCGGTGTTACGCCGAACAGAAACGAGGCGATGAGCTGAGTCGCTGCCATCGCTGCGCCGATGCCAACTGTGATCCCAATTGCCGACGTCGTCGCTGTTTCGCTCAACACCGCTGACCATACGCGCCGCTGCGTGGCGCCAAGCGCCATGCGGATCCCGATGTCTCGCGTGCGCCGTGTCACCTCGAACGAGGCGATGCCGTAAAGGCCCACCAGCGATAGCAGAAGTGCCAGGACACCGTAGCCAAGCGACAAGCGCGCCATCAAGCGCTCGCGCATCAGTGCCGCGTCCAGTTGCTGCTCCATCGTGCGGACATACGCCACGGTCACATGTCTCGAGAGCGCGGCAACGTCGCCGCGGATCGCCGACGCGAGAGCGCCTGGATTCGACTGCACGTGCACGGCGACGGTGATGCGGCGAACATCCCCGACAAGCTCCTTCGACCCGAGCTTCGACTGGGCGAGCGCAGTGTAGACGGTACGCGACGGCTCATCCCGCAGGCTCTCGAAGCGCGCACTCCGCACCACGCCCACGATGGTGTACGGTTCACGATCGACCCCGACCACGATGCGACGCCCGAGTGGATCCGATGTGCCGAAGTACGCGCGGACCAGGGTCTCATCAACAACGGCGACGGGGTCTGACCCCGCGCGATCCGAGTCGGTGAATTCTCGCCCTCGGGTGACCCGCATGCCGAACACACGGAAGAAATCCGGCGTGACGATGTTCGTCGACGCGCTGGGGCTTGCATCCGATATCGCGAGTCCCGGGACCTCGATCCGGCGGATCTGCGTCGACTCGTCGAGTGGACTGCGCTGCGTGAACGTCACGGCGAGCACGCCCGGCCGCGCACGCAGGCGCGAATCGAGCTCGTTGAAGAACGTCGCCCTCCGTTCGGGCGTCATCGACCGGTCGCCGGCGTCGATGTTGAACAACACGGTGCTCGCGCGTGTGAAGCCCGGATCGAACGAGCGCATATTCATGACGCTTCGCGCGAGTAACGCTGCCACGCAGATAACCAGCGCCGACAGCGCGAGTTGCCCCACGACGAGCCACCTCCCCACCGTGAGCGGGCCGCTGCGTTGCGCCGCGGCGCTCTCCTTGAGCATTGGCGTTACATCCACCTTGCTCGAGCGCAGGGCGGGAGCGAGCCCCACGAGCACGCTGGTCAGAATTGATACTGATGCAGTGAAGGCCAGCACATGCCAGTTGACGCTTGCGTCGACAATCACTGGCCGTTCGCCGACAGCCATTGCCGTGGTGATCATGGACGTCGACAACGATGCCACGAGGCCGCCCAGTGCGCCGCCGGCGAGCGCGAGCAGCAGGCTCTCGGTCAGCATCTGCCGCACGAGCCGCGCTCGGCTCGCGCCGAGACTGAGGCGGACCGCCATTTCCTTGGCGCGAACGGTGCCGCGGGCGAACGACAGGTTCGCGACGTTCGCGCAGGCGATCAGCAGGACAATACCAACCATCCCGAGCAACACGCCGAGCGCCAAGCCGAACGTGCGCCGTAGACCATCTGATCCGCGACCGGCCGGAAGCAGTGCGGCGCGGCGCACGTCGCCGGGGCGTCGTTCGCTCTCCGGCTCCGCCCAGTACCGCTGAAACAGATCACCCGCCGCGGCGAGTGCCTGCGTTTCCGCTTGGTTCGGGCGAAGACGAGCCACGAGGCGGAGGGAAATCCAACGATCGCGCGCGCCGAGGAACGACGGATCGCTGAGCGCGCGGACGGACATCGGGAGCGTGATATCCGTGCGAATGCCGGAGGTCAGGCCATGAAAGCCTGGGGCCGTCACACCGACGATCGTAAAGGTGCGACCTCCACTCGACAGTGTTTTCCCGACGATGTTCGGATCTCGCCCGAAGCGACGCCCCCAGTAACCGTCACTGATCACGGCAACCAAAGGACGTCCATCTGGCCGGTCCGGCTCGTCGGAAAAGCCATGCCCCATGGCGAAGGGCGCTCCGATGGTCGCGTGGTAGTTCCCGCTTACGTACTGGCCTTCGACGCGCTCGAGACCCTCGGGTGTCTCAACGGTCAACGTCGTCTGTAGTGAGGACGTCACGCTCGCAAAGATGCCGGACGCCCTGTAGCGCTCGAGCAGTGGGTAATTCGACGACAGTTCCCTGTCCTTCCCGCTTCCGTGTCCGAGGAAATACAGTTGCGCTGGGTTGGCGATGGGGAGCGTCCGAAAGAGCACGGCATCCATCAACCCGAAGATGGCGCTGTTCGCGCCGATGCCGAGTGCGAGGGAGAGCACAGCGGCTATCGTGAAGCCCGGGCTCCGAGCGAGTTGGCGGACCGCGTAACGAAGGTCCTGACGCAATTCACCGACGAATCGAACGCCACGCGCCTCCCTGCACTCTTCCTGATGCGACGCCTCGGCGCCGAAGGCGAGGCGCGCCTGTCGCCGCGCGTCCTCCGGGGCAAGACCGCTGCGGATCAGATCATCGGTGAGGGTATCCAGGTGAAACTGCATCTCCTCGGCCATCGAGCGTTCGAACTCGCGACGCCCGAAGACCATGCGAGCGAACGAACGAAGCTGTGGCAGCATCTCACACCTCCTGCGGTGTGGCGCTCATCGCCGCGGCGATGGCAGCAACGAGGCGGTTCCAGCTCGCCGCTTCTTCCTTCATGCGTTGCCGGCCGGCAGGCGTGAGGCGATAGAAGCGCGCCTTTCTCTTGTTGTCGCTCTCGCCCCACTCCGCCTCGATGAGGCCCTGATGTTCCAGGCGATACAGCGCGGGATACAACGAGCCCTGCGTAATCTCGAGTGCGTCTTTCGAGATCTGGCCAATGCGCAGCAGCACACCGTACCCATGCAGGGGCTTCAGCGAGATGGCCTTGAGAATGAGCATGTCCAACGTGCCCGGCAGCAATTGTGCAGTCTTCGTCATCGCACTCTCCCAGTCTGGCTAGGAGTATGGCGACGCTCTCCTAGCCTGTCAAGGAGAGAACAGAAGAGCCTGAGCGTGAGCCTCCAGCTTTGAGCGAATCAGAGCTCGAGCAGGAGCTGTGAGCACAAGCTCAAGCTCTGAGTTGCTCATTGCTCAAGGCTCACGCTCCTGCTCGCGCTCCCGCTGATGGCTCACGTTCCAGCTCCAGCTCGCGCTCGGCATTTTTTCGCACAACTTTCTTACCGCAGCGCCCCTGCCGGCCCCTCTGCGAAAGGCTACCCTGGGTCTGTCCCGTTGCGCGTCTTGCGAACTGAGGGAGATTCCTGGCGATGATGACACGACGAGAAGCACTCCGGATGCTCGGCGCGGTTTCGGCATCGACAATCTTGCCTTTGTCGCGTGGCACGCGTTGGGCGCAACAGACGGCCGTGCCCCCGCTGGCGCCCGGCGCACCCACCTCGCGCGAACGGATGGCGCTGATCGAGGCATTCCCGAAGGCCTCTGCCGGTGTCGAGCAGCAATTCGAGGCGCGGAGCTTCGGCACCGATTGGGTCATGCCCTATCGGCTCTTCCGGCCGAAGGCGAGCGGACGACTACCGCTGGTCATGTTCCTGCACGGCAGCGGCGGACAGGGCACCGACAACGTCAAGCAAATGGGATTGGGAAACATCTTCGGCACGCGGCTCTGGGCACTGCCGGAACTGCAGGCGAGCTTTCCCTGTTACGTGGTCGTTCCACAGACCGACCGGGGATGGGTGCGGTATGGCCCTCCGGCCCCCGGTGATTCGATCGCGCGGGTCGTCCCGGGACTTGGCGATGGTGCACGCGTCGCACTGGACATCGTCGATCAACTCATCAAGGAGTTTCCCGTCGACAACCGGCGTATCTACCTCACCGGCCAGTCGATGGGTGGCGCAGGTGTATGGAATATGACGGCCCATCGTCCAGGGTTTTTCGCCGCGGCAGTCGCGTGCTGCGGAAGCGCCTCCCTGGACGACGCCGCGGCTTCCCTTGCCACGCCGCTCTGGAACTTCCATGGCGAGGCCGACCAGACCGTGCCCGTCTCGGTTTCCCGCACGCGCCTCGCCGCGCTACGGAAGGCTGGAGGCCACCCGCTCTCCACTGAATACGCGGGTGTTGGCCACAACGCGTGGGAATGGGCGTATACGGAGCCAGCGCTTGCGCGATGGGTGTTCAGTCAGCACCGGTGAGCTGACGCTCACCGCACCATGAGATACAGGGACGCAATCAACCCGAAGCAGACGACGGCGGCACGCACGTATCGTTGATTCACCTTTTGCGCGACCATCGCCGTGAGTTGCGCGGCGACGATCGCCGCAATGGCCATCATGATCGCGAGCTTCCACAGCACCACTCGGCGAAGCACGAACACGACGATGGCCGCGGCGTTCATGCCGAGTCCCGCGACGAGCTTGAGTCCATTCATGCGATGGACGTCTCGCAGGCCCATCGAGTGGAACATTGCGAGCATGACGAATCCCGCGCCGGCACCGAAGTAGCCACCGTAGATGCCCACGGCGAATTGAATGGCGAATGACGTCGGGGTCAGTGCCAATGCTTCGACGCTGCCCTCTTCGTCCGCGGCGTTCGCAATGCGGGGGCCGAAGGCAAACAGCAGCGTTGCGAAGAGAATCAGCCACGGGACCACGCGCGAGAAGACCAGATCGGACGTATGCGTGAGAGCGAATGCGCCAACCGCACCGCCCAACGCGCTGGTGAGCATCATCTGGCGCTGAAGCCCGGCGGTGCCGACGAGACTCTTCCGGTAGCCGACGGCTCCGCTCAGGCCTCCCGGAAGGAGACCCACCGTACTCGTCGCGTTGGCGACGATCGGTGGAATGCCGGTCGCGACAAGGACTGGAAACGCGATCAACATCCCGCCACCGGCGATGGCATTCACTGCGCTCGCCGCCGCGGCTGCGGTCATCGCAAGAGCGATGGTCGAGACATCGCTCACGGTGGCGTCGTCATCGAGTGCCGAGTCGAGTCCGTCATCCGCGCAAGATAACTGCTTGTTTTGTCGCCCGATGCGCGCGCAATTTGGGGTATGAAGACTCGTGACGTATTGCCCATTGCCTGCGCGGCGCTCGCATGCCTGGTCGTGCCTGAACTGTTCGCGCAGCGAGCGCCGCTCGCGCCCACACCGCCCATGGGCTGGAACAGTTGGGACTCGTACGGTACCACAGTCACCGAGGCGCAGGTGAAGGCGAATGCCGACGCCATGGCGCGCGACCTCGCTCGCTTCGGGTGGCAGTACATCACGGTCGACATTCAGTGGTACCAGCCCACCGCGCGCGGCCACGATTACGTCGTGGGTGCTCGACTCTCGATGGACGACTCCGGACGACTGCTCCCTTCCCCCAACAAGTTTCCTTCCGCCGCCAATGGTGCAGGCTTCAAGCCGCTCGCGGACTACATCCATGCGAAAGGCCTGAAGTTTGGCATCCACATCATGCGCGGAATCCCGCGCCAGGCCGTCGCAGCCAATGCTCCGATTCCCGGCACACCGTACCACGCACGCGACATCGCTGATACCACCAACGGTTGCCGCTGGAATCCCGACATGTGGGGCGTGGATGTCACCAAGCCGGGAGGTCAGGCGTACTACGACGCCATCGCGACACTCTATGCCTCCTGGGGCGTGGACTTCGTGAAGGCCGACGACATGGGCGATCACAAGTTCCAGCCATCGGAGATTGCGGCCCTCCGTCTCGCGCTCGACAAGACGCGACGTCCGATCATCCTCAGCATCTCTCCCGGTCCTGCGCCGCTCGGCCAGGCCGCGTTCTTCGCCGAGCATTCGCAGATGTGGCGCATCTCGGATGACTTCTGGGATAGCTGGCGTCTCGTGCGTAAACAGTTCGACTACACACGTGACTGGGCACCGTACGTAGGCGTGAACGGTGGTTGGCCGGACGCCGACATGCTTCCGTTCGGGCGCCTTCGCATTACCGACTCGGCCGGCCGCGGTTCGCCGAGCCGCCTCAATGCGGACGAGCAGCGAACGGTAATGACGCTCTTCAGCATCTTTCGTTCGCCACTGATCATGGGTGGCGATTTGCCGACGATGGACGCTCCCACCCTCGCCTTGCTCACGAATCCAGAGGTGCTGGCGGTGAACCAAGGCGGGCGAGGTCCTCGCCAGGTACTCGATCAATCCGGAATACGCGTATGGACCTCTCTCGCACCGGCGGCAGCGGATCGCTTCGTGGCGTTATTCAATCTCGATACGCTGCCTCGCACCGTTTCGCTCCCGTGGACGGACGTCGCACTTTCAAACGGCCGTCACCGAGTTCGTGACCTCTGGGGACGGAAGGCCCTCGGCGACGCTGATTCACTGCGCGCCGAATTGCCAGCGCATGGAAGCGTTTTGTACCGTGTCAGCGCACCGTGAGGGCTATTCCGCCCGTTTAGTCGCCCTGAGCGAAGCGAAGGGCCCGCACCTTACGATTTGGCTATGTGAACCGTGGAGCGAATGCGGCTTTGAGTGCGAGGTTCCGCATCAGTCGGTTCGGTGTGTCGCGACGCGGTAATCCACTGCCGACATCGGCCGAGGCGTGCAACGTTGATGTCGATTGCCGCCCATCACCGTTGCCGTTGCCATCGCCATCGCCGCGACGCAAAAGCAGGATCGCGAGCTCGTAGAGAGCAAGTAGCGGAGCGGCATAGATCAGATTGAGTACCAGGACATCGCCGCGAGTGGCAATCGCCGCCCCTGCAAACATCAACACGGCTGCGTGACGGCGATATCTCGTCAATACTCCCAGTAGCGTCGTACGCCGCTGCCCGACCGCCGAGTCGTCAGTTGCAGGGCGACCCTGAAGCTCCTGGAGCGCTCTGTCGAATGCCTCTGACGACACGCCGACTTCCGCCGCCACTTCGCGCAACTGCGCCAGCGAGATCTCCGATGCGGCACGCGAGTCCAACTCGACGGCGCGAGCTAGCAAACGATGCGCGGCGTCCTCCGTGAGCCACTCCCTATCGCGCGGATCTTCGTCATGGTTCGGCATTGTCGGCGGTCTCGGTTGTGTTCGCCAAAGGTGAAGAGCGGACTTCACGGATGCAACGGAATGAGCACGGATCCAATCCTGAAGCAATCCGGCAGTTTCAGTCAAAATCCGTTTCATCCGCTCCTGAAACGAAAAGGGTCACCATCCGCACCCCCCGGCAAATGATTCCCCCGTTTAGCGAGCCACCACGAGCTGCGTGTTCCGGCGATCTGTTCCGTTCATCGTCATGTGCGACCTCGGTACGAGTGAGAATGGTGCGCCCCCGGAGATATTGAAAGCCGGATCGCCGAGTCTAGATTGGGGCACGCGAGCGCGTCATTCTCACGCCGCCCTGTCCGGCGGCTCACCGGTACAAATCGCTTGAACGTGAGGCCGACCGCTTCGGCGCATCTACGACTGGTGACACTCGGCTCGCTCTCACTTGAGCGCGAAGGCGGGAAAGAAGTCGCGTCCATTCTGACGCAGCCGAAGCGCCTGGCCCTCCTCGCGTACCTCACGTGCGCGAATCCGCGCGGACTTCACCAGCGCGACCGCGTGCTCGGAATGTTCTGGCCGGAGCTGGACCAGGAGCGCGCACGGGCGGCACTCAGCCAATCGCTCTACGTGCTCAAGAAAGCGCTTGGACCCGATGTGATCGTGACGCGCGGTGCGGACCAGGTCGGGGTCGACCATACGGTCGTATGGTGCGACGCCACCGCCTTCGAAGAGGCGCTCGAGCGCGGCAATGTGGATGCGGCGCTCGGCCTCTATCGCGGGGGCCTTCTGGCGGGGTTCTTCCTGTCGGACGCGTCGGGGTTCGAGGACTGGCTCGAGCGGGAGCGCCGCCGCCTGAGCGGACTCGCCGAGTCGGCTGCGTGGGAGGTCGCCGCGCGACGTGAGTCGGCCGGCGACTCGAGGGCAGCCATCGTCGCCGCGCGCCGGGCCTTCGAGCTGTCCACGCACGATGAGTCGAGTATGCGCCGCCTTCTCGCGCTCCTCGACCGAATGGGCGATCGCGCCGGCGCGCTCGACGAGTACGACCGGTATGCGAAGAAGCTGCGCATCCAGTTCGACGCGGATCCGGCGCCTGAGACGCAGGCGCTCATTACCGCGATCCGGGCCCGCGCTGCTCACCGGGAGCTGGCCCCGCTCGATCCCGTTCCCGTCGCGGCCTCAGACGGGGTGACCGCGCACCAGGCACCCGCATCGCTGGAAGTGCCGCCTGCAGCGCCGACCCCTGCGCCTCCAGGCGCGGCCCCGCGGACTCGCTGGCCACGCTACGCAATGGCGGGGGGCGTCGCGCTCGCAGGTGCGCTGGCGATCCTCGCATTCTGGCCACGAAGCTCCGCGAGCGATTTTTCCGGCAGTCGGATCGCCGTGTTGCCCTTCACGCACATCGGTGCAGCAGAGACCCGGTATCTCAGCCAGGGCGTGGTCGACCTGCTCGCGACGAAGCTCGACGGCGCCGGCGAGCTGCAGGCCGTCGATCCACGCGCGATGCACACGCGTGTTGGGAGCGATTCGACGCTCTCGTCGAGCCCGGAGCGCGCGAAGGCGATCGCCCGCGAATTCCGCGCCGGCTACTATCTCCTCGGCAACGTCACGCAAGCGGGACGCTCGATTCATCTTCGCGCGACGCTCTACGATCATGATGGCCGGACCCAGGGTCGCGCGGAAAGCACCGCGGAAGACGAAAGCGCGTTGTTCCGCGCGGTGGATGACCTCGCGCGGGTGCTTCTCTCGGAGTTGAATCGCGGATCGAACCGGCGGCTGGAGCAGGTGGCCGGCCTCACGACCCACTCGGTGCCGGCGCTCAAGTTCTATCTCGAAGGAGACCGCGAGCTTCGCGGAGGCCGCTTTAGCGCGGCTGCGCAGAATTTTCAGGAAGCGATCCGCGAGGACACCACCTTCGCGCTCGCGTACTACCGCATGGCGCTGGTCCTCGACCAGATCGGCGGAGACTCTTTGCAGCAGGTGATGCTCGCGTCAGCAGTGCGTCACAGCGGCAGGCTCAGCGAGCATGACCGGCGACTCGTCGAGGCATTGGCGCAGTTCCACCGGGGTTCACTCGACGTTGCGGAAGGTCAGTATGCGCACATCGTCGCGCAGTTCCCGCATGATACCGAGGCGTGGCGGCAGCTCGGCGAACTCGTGTTCCATACCGCACCGGTGCGTGGCCGCAGCATGCTGGAGGCATGGCACCCCTTCGAGCGACTGGTGGAGCTCGACCCTGAGGATGTCAGCGGGCTGACACACTTCGCGCGTCTCGCCGCACTGCGGGGCGACCTGCCCAGATTGCGCGACATACATCGCCGCGTTGCGCGCCTCGAGCCCGGATTGGCGCGCGAAGCGGAAGTGCGACTCCTCCTCGCGTACAGGGAAGCGCCGAGGGCGAGAGCGGCGCAGGTGATGGACACGCTCGCTCGCGCATTTTCCGCCGAGGATCTCTGGAACTGGGCGGCGCGCGTTGCGACGTTCACGGAGAATCCGCAGGCGCTCCTCGACGCGAGCGCCATACTTGCGCGCACCGAGCAGCCGACGGCGGCGCGCGCCGTGAGCCACGTACTTCGTGCCCAGGCCTTCGCGACCCTGGGGCGCTGGCGCAATGCTCGCACCGAGATAGCGCGGCTGCAACGGCTCGATCCCATCACCGGTTCGTTGCTCGGCGGCTACCTCGCCGTACTCCCGTTCGCTGCGGGCGACGCTTCGCATCTCGAGGCGGCCCGTGCGGACTTGATGCGAGGCTTCCCCGTTTCGGCATCGCGAACGATGGTGATGGGCGACCTCGAGGTGATTCCGCACAAGGCCATGCGGCACGCGTTGCTGGGGCTCGTTGAGTTGAGGCTTGGCAAACGTGGCGCGGCAGCGCGCCATGCGGACTCGATCGATGCGCTCTCAGTTCATCCGGCGCACCGAACGGGGCAGGCTGCGGTCGTCCTCCGCGCAGCCCTCGCGAGCGCCAACGACCAGCGCGCTGCGGCGCTCGGCACGATCGAGGAGTTTCGTCGCGAGCACAATCAACGCGGCAGCTACTGGGGCTTCCCAGCCTTCAACAATGCGCTGGAACGACACCTGCGCGCCGAGCTCCTGCTGCAGGCGGGACGGGAGCAGGAGGCATTCGGCTGGTTCGCGAGCGTGAACCAGGACCTGATGTTCAACTACTTTTTCCTCGCTCCCTCACATCTCCGCCGAGGAGAGATCCTGGATCGGCGGGGAAAACGCGCCGAGGCGAAGCTGCACTACGAGAAGTACCTGGCGCTGCGGCAGGGTGCCGATCCCGAGCTGCAAGGAGAGATCCGACGAGTCGAGGAGCGGATGCGCTGATCGGCCCCTACCGGAACTTATGCCTTTCGCCGACGTGCAGCGATACCTGCGATACCCAGAAGTCCCGTCGCCAACAGCACCACTGAGGCGGGCTCCGGCACGGCGGAGGGCTCCAACTGGAACTCAGCGGCAAAAAGTTGGCCGCCGTTGGTGCCCGTGACATTCACGGACCCCAGCTCCGTACCACTTCGCGAATACTGAAACAAGGTGGCGGACGGGTCGTTGTTGCTGAACCACAGCGTCTCGTCCACATAATCGTACGCCAGCGCCGAGATGCCGTTTCCCACCACGTTAGGGGTAAACGACGAGAGCAGCGTACCGTTCATGGCGTACTGAAAGATGCTGTTGTTGTATGAACCATTGCCGTACTGGCCCACCCACAGCGAATTCGTGCCTGAGTCGTAGGTGATGCCGACCAGGTTGCCGGGAATCGACGTCGAGATGAAGGGAGCGAGGCCGCTCCAGTCCGTATTGGCGCGCCAGATTCCACCGTAATAGCTGCTCGCGTAGTTGTACGTCCCATCGGTAGTGCCGTCGAAGAAGCAGCACAGACCGGTCGTGTTGGGGACCGGAGCACCCGTTGGAGTACCACCAAAGGTGTAGCCTTGGCCCGAGTACCCGTTCGCAGAACCAAGGGTTCGGATGTCGCTCGAGACGGCGAGCCCGAACGCTTGGATGGTCGCCGGCGTGAACTGGCTGGTCACGGCGCCCCCCTGGATCGTGAAGATCTGGGAGTCATAGCCATCCGTGACGTACAAAGGCCTGGACTGGGCTTGGGCGGGCGCTGCAAGCAGGGCTATCCCAAGAGCCGAGACGAAGGGAAGAGTGCGCATTGGTGGGGAATGAGGAGGGAGGTGGTGAGGCGAGGGGGACCCGAAGCCCGTATGCCGCGCCAGGGATCGGGGCATCCTAGCCGGCCCTTCTCACGCCGCTCTCTCCTGCGGCTCACCGCGTAAATCGGGTGAAGCTGAGACCGCTCTGACTTGGCGCAAAATCGCTCACACATCGGGGCAAGAGGCGAATCGCGACGTCGGCGCGCGCGGCGAACGCTCAGCGCGACTCCGGCGGCGTGAGGCTCAATTCACCGCGCAGGTGGGCCGCGAGCCAGGTCGCGCCCCGATGCGAGAGGTTGGGCACCCCCTCGCCGACTGGACGATCAGCATAACGCCAGAGGATTTGTACACCATCTGTCAGTCGTGCGGTGGGCCGATGGTTGGATTCATTTTGACTCGTTCGTGGCGGCGGCGATGTCCTGGTTTTCGAGCGTGGCTCCAAGGGCCAATGCGCGCCAGTCCGCGGTTCAATGCCTCGACACCTTATCAGAAGGTCGGTGCACACGCAGTCCGCATTTGCGAAATTCCCTTGCCCCTTGCAGTTTCTGGCGGCGCGGTAGGCTCCCACGCGTCATTGCAGCGTCATTCCCATACGAACCGGTGCGTCATGGGAAGAGAGCAGAAGCCTGACGGCGTTCATCATGAATGGCGAATCGAAGGCACGCGAAACGGAAGGCCGGATGTATCCTGGCGTATCATCCGGGAGCCAGACCGCTGACATTGCCGAGACGGAGGTCCTCCTTCGACAAGTCTCGCGACTGCTCGCCCCCGACTATGAAATCGACGCGCAACTTGGGCGCGGAGGCATGGCGGTCGTGTATGCTGCCACGCATAACAGCACTCGGCAGCGAGTGGCGATCAAGGTCCTTCCGCCACAGCTGGCTTCCACGGTCGCGGCCGCGCGCGAACGCTTCGTTCGCGAAGCCCGGCTCGCGGCCGCGCTCATCCACCCCGGCATTGTGCCTGTGCACGCAGCGGCGATCAAGGATGACATCGCCTACTTCGTGATGGCACTGGTGGAAGGCGAGAGCCTCGCCCAGCGCCTCATGCGTGAGCCACGTCTGTCCACGGCCGACGCACGTTTGCTCCTTGCCGAAATCGCCGATGCGTTGCGCTGTGCGCACAGCGCCGGCGTAATGCATCGCGACATCAAGCCCGACAACATTCTTATCGAAGACCCAACCGGTCGCGCGATGCTCAGTGATTTCGGCATCGCCCGCGTGCTGGATGATACCGCGCGCCTTACGCGCGAAGATGTAATAGTTGGCACGCCGGAGTACATGTCCCCGGAGCAGGCTCGCGGCGACGCTGACATCGATCATCGCGCGGATATCTACTCCCTCGGAATCGTCGGGTATGAGATCCTCGCGGGCCACCGTCCTTTCTTGGCCCGGAATGCCATGGCGGTCCTCGCCAAGCACGTCAACGAGCCGCTGCCGCCGCTGCTCGCGTCGCGTCCAGACGTTCCGCCGGACATGGTCTACGCGATCGAACGGGCATTGGAGAAACAGCCGGAAGACCGATGGGACAGTGCCTCAGATTTTCTGGCGGCGCTGGGCGGTCTTCCGTCATCCCCGGAGCGCGCACAGCGGTACCCCAGCGCGAGCGTCCGCGCGTTCACCATCGCGGAGCAGCGGGCCGACTACGCGAAGCGCCGCCTCGGCCGATTTCGGCGACAGGCGCGTGCATCGCTCGGTGTCACGGGTGGGCTCGGAATCATGCTGGCGCTGCTCGAGGCGGACACGCTGCCTGCCGTGGCACTCGTTAGCGTGCCCCTGGTTGGTCTGGTGATCGAGGGTGCGCGCCTGTATGCCGACGGAATCCCCGTGTCCTGGATGCTTTCGGTCATTTTCAACACTGGCGACACCGGTCCGGAGCGGGCGTTGCCTGACCCGCGGGAGCGGTATGCCGCTCGCTGCGAGGTGGCGCGCCGGGGCGCGGCGAACGAGGTGACTGAGATCCGGCGCCTGCTCGAGACGCTGTCGGAACATGACCGTCCCCTGATCACGCACGTTGATGCAACGGTTGCGGCACTTCTCGATGATATGGAGGCGCTGACCGAGCAGTTGCTGACGAACACCGACGACGCCCCAGTGCACACGGATACCAAGGGAGAGACGCTGCTCAAGCTCGACAGCGTCGTCGATGCCATGTATGGGATTCGGCTGGACCTCATGGAGCAGCGGGAGAAAGCGCTCCGTCGTGGCGCGTCAACGAGCACTGAGGCGTCCGATGAAGAACGCTAGCGTCGTTACGGCGATTGCCAGCAGCATGAACGCCAGCTTGCCAATCATCGGGGGACGCTCCGCGGGACGGAGATCGCGCGTGTGCGAGTCGATTTCGTTCTTCAGCTCGTCTTGTTCCTCGTAGAGCGCCTCGACGTATCGCTGCACATCCTCGCTTTCGTGCGCAGCGACATAGGCGAGGAGCTCCTCTCTCGACATGGTCGGATTGTCGTCGGTCACCTGTGGAATCCTCCTGCAAATTCACGAAAATATGCGGCGAGCGAGTCGACCTCGCGCCGTGGCATATCCGATGTGAGAAGGTGCTTCCCTTGCCACGTCACTGGCGGAATCCCCCGGTCATCGTAGTACCCCACGAGCAACCCCACGCGCGCGCGTTTGCCGGAGGGGCTGAACACCGCCCCTACCAACAACCCGACTACGGCAAGCAGGCACACCGTCACGGTCAGCCTGCTGCGCAGCCACCGTAACCTGCGCGTCGGCCGGTTTTGCTTCTGCCACGCCAACTCGCTTCTCAGCTCGCGATTCTGCTGTTCGATCTGTTCGATATGGCGGAATGCGATGTCGCCCGCAGTGCGCCTGACGTTGCACGCCAGCACGTGCTGATCCTCGCCACGGCGTGTTCGCCGGTTGACGAGATCGGGTGCGTCTCGCGCGGCATTACGGGCCGGATCGAGCATTTCCAATTTTATTGTGTACCGATGGCAGGCGCCAGAACCGCCGGTGCTAAACGTCCAAGCCCTTGGGATCAGGACCGTATTTGTTCGTTCCCGGATCTCCATCCTGCGTGAGATTCACGAGGAATACCAGATTTGCGACTGGAACGATCGCCATCAGAAGCCACCGGGCGCTTCGGCCTGTATCGTGAAGCCGGCGTATGCAGACGCTGATGCTCGGAATGAAGACGGCGAGGCAAAACACCGCACTGAGAAGTACGGGGCCGTCGTCCGCATGCTGCGGGAGGGGTAGGTCGTTGATGAACAGGGCCACAATCACCATCCCGTTCACCCAAGAGAAGATCCAGAACTCCCTTCTCCGTGCGCGACCAGAGAAGCGCGCGAAGCTCCTCCACGGCGCGAGATACCACTGCATGCGTGCCCTCCGGTGCGGCAATGCACTGAAGCTGCAGGCAGTTATCCAACCGTCAAGTTCTCACCTGCCCGGCCCTTGTCACACGTAACTAAATCTGCCACAAAGACACACGAGTAGTTCGGCTCACTCAGGGATATGGTTCCGGGGTATTCGTTCCACCGAGTGAGTTCGGGCTGCCGGGATCGTGCTCGCGAGACGGAGCGCGTGCGGTGCTCGCAGCAGGACTTGAAACACCGCCTGCTGGATCAAGCGATCGAGCACGGTCGGAATGCCTAACAACCGCACCCCGCCGCCCGGTTTCGGATCTCGACCCGACGCACCGCACTTGGCTGGTAGCCACCCGTGAGCAACTGCTCTCGTATTGTCATCCAGTGTTCGCGCAGCTGAGCCGGCAAGTCGTCCACCGTCACCCCATCCACTCCGGCACTCCCCTGATTCGCAACGAACACGGTTGAGTGCTCGCACGAGACTCCCTCGCTCAACGATCTGCTCCATCTGATCGACGAGCCTGAGCGTTCGATGGCGTGTGCCGTCGCGCTGTCCAGGGCGAGTTGGCGCATTCGTGTCCACCCGTGCGCTCGGCGGTCGTTTGACCTACGCGTAGTAGCCAGCCTTCGATACCAGCAACACCTGGCACATTGTGGTGATGTGAAACTCGGCGGTGTGGGCCGCGATGAACACGAATTCCATCGCGGGCGCTTGGCAAGGAACGCCGTGGTGTGTTCAACAGGTCGATGCAACAGAAGGCATGTTGCTCGAACTCGAGAGACGCGACACCATGGCACGTATCGGACGACCTGGACTATCGGATGGATAGTTGGGCGGCTGGGCAACGTGGGAAAGCGCAGGCGACCCACGGATGACCACGAGATGACCGGACCGAGGAAGGTTGGCGGACCCAATCACCCCCAATCCCTCCAACAATGCCAACCGTCGCCGGCAGGGTCGTCCTCGCGGGAACCGATACAGGTGTACCTCAAGTCCGCGTTACTGCCCACTTAGTAACGTCTCCATCCAGCGAGGCCAAGACGTCGGGTGCGGCCCCCGTCGCCGCCAAATCTGCGGGGTCCACTGCCGGAGCCGCGGTGACAAACCGCGTCGGCGAATTTCTTCTCGAGTTGGACCCGGCCACTCCGCACGACGGGGTACTGAGGCTCATTGTGCAAGTCATCTCAGGAGGCTTGCCACCGCATACCACGGATGCCATTGCGATGGACGATGCGCTAACCATCGTGCAGCGAATCGAGATTGGCGCCGAGGCGATGGCGAGTCTGGTAACACAGGCCCGTTCGTCCGGCGATACTCCCGAGGAGATCATCGGGCGCGTAGGCCGGCGCGCCGCGGATACCGACCGAGTCCGGGCCGCCGGACGCGCGGTCACCGGGGCACGCTTCGAAGCGAAGCACTCGGGCGTGAAGCGGTTCCGCACTCTGCTGGCGGAAAAGGAGCGCGGTGCCGCTCCCAAGCATCTCAATTCCTCGATCGTCCGAACCATCAAGACGGACGGCGACGTTGCGGCGGCGAATGAAGCAGCGATCAAGGCGTCGCTCTCCCGCCTCCTCAGCGATGCGGGGCAACCCAAGGCGCTACGTGGCATCGCGGTCCTGACGAAGGAAGAACTCGAGGAGGTCAGGGCCCGCACCAGCAACTTCACCGAGTCACTGAAACTCGAGGACTTCGCTGCCCTTCGGGCCACTCCCGGAACGCGCCCGTTGACCATCGTGCGCTTCCCGCCACACGACGCGGTGTGCCGCAACGGCCGACTGGGAGCTGATCCCTGTGGTGGCATTCTAGTGAACAATGGTTCGACCAGCTCTCGACCAGACGCGCCGGCCCACATACCCTCGATCAACGCGGCGACCGTCGCTTCGCCCGACGAGTCGATGAGGGTTTTGCGGGATGCCGCCGTGGCCGTCGCCGCTGGCACGGCTGATCGTCCGATGCCTTCAAGCCAAGATGACGTGCAGCACGCCCTCGACGGACTGGCGCTCAAGCCGGGCCCGTCCGACCGTCCGTCTTACTTCGAGTTTCATCAGGTACACATCGCTTTCGAGCATGTCTGGCTGGAAGCTATCGATGAGGGCGCGCTCGACATCGCCGGCCGTGCCTTTCAGGAGGTGGCGAATCTCACCGGCGCGAGCGAAGGATTCTTGTTAGGGATCTTCTCTGATCCATGGCGCGAAGCTGCCTTCTGGAGGGGTCTCTTGGCCGACACCGTGGCCGAGCTGGGCGAAACTATCGATCCGCCGCACGGGGTGATCCAGTACTTCGAAATCACTCCCGAGGAATGGGGTGCGCTCGATACGGAGCATCGCGAGGCGCTGTCGTCTCTCGCCACCGACATCACTGCTGCCTCCGGCCCCCCCTCGGGACCGTTTGCCGGATTCCTTGCCCCGCTCATGCAGGGGATCATCGCGGGTCTTCGCGAGCGCGGACGGACGATCGTCGCCTACGCAGCCCGAAAGGTCGAATCCAACGCTGGATCGTTGAGCCGGCTGCACGGACTCGTGCGAGATCTCGAACTGCGGCTGCGAGAGCCGTACTTCTTCACGATCTACGCTGCGAATCGTTACCAGCGGAGCGTCAATTTCGGACTCGTCACAACGTACCAGCAGGAGTGGCGGCCACTGGACTATCAAGTCGGGCGCCTCGTGCAAACCATTCCGCTTGCGCCACGAGAGGTTCGGAAATTCAGCAAGAAGCGGGTGGTCAAACGTGCAAGGGCGGAGAAGGAAGTCGCCAACAACATGGAGAGCCGCCGGAGCGAACAGTCCGATTCCTGGCGATCGGAAAGCGAGATTGTCCAACGGGCCCAGAACAAGTCCAACTTCAGTATGACAGCGGACGGCGCCTTCAAGCTTGGCATCGCCGACGCGAAGACGTCGACCGTACTGGGGACAGAAGCATCGAGCGAGTCCATGCAGACCAAAAAGGACTTCCGCGAGGCGGTGCTAAAATCGGCCGAAGAGTACAAGAACGAGCGGACCATAGAGGTAACCTCCAACGACGCGACAGAAACGGACGCCGATGAGTCGGGCGAAATCAGCAACCCGAATGACGAGCTCACGGTCACCTATCTCTTTTATGAGCTGCAGCGGCGGTACCGGATTTCAGAACGACTCCACCGGCTGACGCCGGTCGTGCTAGTAGCGCAGGAGGTCCCTCAGCCGCAGGAGATCGACAACGACTGGCTCGTGGCGCACGACTGGATTCTCGGACGCGTCTTACTCGACGACTCGTTTGTTCCCGCCCTGCGATACCTGTCGACGTCGCTGGTTGGCGCGGAGCATGCGCTCGTGGAACTGCAACGCAACCTCGTGGCGCAGCGGCGCCTGCTCACGTCGCTGCGGGATGATCTCGTGATGTATCAACGCCAGGCTGGAAGCCGCTACGAGGCGCTCGAGCAGTCGATCAAACGCCGCGCCGAGGTGGTCGGCGGGGAACAGACCGAGGGTATTCTCGACAAGGCATGGGATTTCTTTGGCGGAAGCAGTGGCGAAGAGTCTGAGGAGAAGGCCCGGATCATCGAAGACTCCGCCAAGGACGCGTACGAGCGTGCAGCGAAGGAAGAGAAATCGCTACGGGACCGAGTCGAGCGTGAAGTGACGGCCCTCTCGGCACTCACCGAAACGTACACGGCGAAGCTGGCCGAGCACCTGAATCGCAAGGAGCAGGTGTCCCGGCTCCGGGTGCATGTGAAGGAGAACATCCTCTATTACATGCAGGCCGTCTGGTCGCATGAGCCGCCCGATCAGCGCTTCTTCCGACTTCATACTGTGCAGGTGCCGGACCTTCGAGGTACTCGTCGCGTGCGGTTCAACCCATCGGTCGGCACGGTGCCGCCGTCGACGGCGGCCATGATGCTCCTGCGTCCGGACGCCATGACGGGAGTGCCGGTCGAGGTCATCGAGGAAATGGAGCCGCCCGCGCAATTGACGTATAAGTCGCTTGAGGAGGTCGCCGATCTCGACAACCTGCTCGGGTACAAGGGGAATTACATGATCTTCCCCCTCAAGCAGTCAAACGACCTGATCGACTACATGATGCGGCCGTACTTCGACGATGTGCTCGAGCTACGGGATCCGGACGACTTCGGCAACCTCACGATCGATGAACTACACGATTTGGCGTGCTGCCTCAAGGCGCGGGATCCGCAGCGTTACGCGAAGGTCGAGCCAGACATCGAACGGTTGCTGCGCGAAATGCTTACGAATCCCAGACGGTTCAGCGACGAAGTGACCGTGCCCACGGATTCCCTGTTCATCGAGGCGCTACCGGGTAGCCACGCACTGCTCGAGACGTTCAAGCTGGCGCACCGGCTAGTAGACGTCGAGAAGGCGGCGGCCGACGTGCGCAGGGCCAAGCTGGAGAACATCCGCCTCGCCGCCCGGATCGTCGCGGGCGAGCGCAGCGACCCGGACGTCGACAAGCAGATCGTTATCGACGGAGCGCGCGAGAACGTTATCGTGCCGACCGACATCTGAGAGGCGACTCATGATCCTCCCGGAAACCGATCCACGCGGAGCGCGTTTCGTACCGGACATCCTCGAACTCGAGGTGGAACTCGCTCGCATCGAAGCCGCCGAGCGCGACGCCAATCGCAGAGCGGCAGAGGTGACCCTGTTCCGGCCGTACGGCGACATCCGGGACATGGCCCTGATACCGCTCAACCGGGCGGCGGGCCAGCTCTACGCCAAGTTCATCCCCGGCGCCGCCGAGACACTAATCGCTTTCATCCCGGCAGCCGGCAATGTGGTAGCGGTTCTCGAGGGAATCCTCGGCAGGACGTTGATCACCGATCGGAAGTTGAGTGGCACAGAGCGCGTTCTCGGTGCGGCACTGGCCTGCGTTCCGTGGTCGCGGGTCATCAGAGGCGCAGGCAAAGCGGGCGCGCAGACCGTCGCCTACATCGCCAAGCGGACGGGCCAATCGCCTCGACGGATTCTCGGCATCGTGAACAGCCTGGGGAAGTTGTCCGCCGAGGACGCCCGACTCGTTTCATCGGCGCTTCAGGCGGCCGCCGCGGGGCAGGAGTTGACGCTAGCGGAACGCGCGGCAGCAGAGCAGTTGCTGAGCGCGGTCAAGGAAGAAGGGCGTGCGGTCGCGAGCGCGGTTGCGGCAGAAAAGCGCGGACTTCCGACGGCGGCGGCCGATCTGCGAGGCGTAGGCTCGAGAGCCACGGAGGCGCGAACGGCAGTTGCTAGGCCGTCGGCCAGAGGTGGGACCGCCGCAACAGCAAAGACCGCCGCAACCGGAAAGGCCGCTGCTAAGCAGGCGGCCGCCCATGTGGTTGAGGAAGGAACCGGCCTCCACGAGTCCGTCTCCGCGCGCGGATCGGTGGCAGGGACAATGGCAGAGAAAGTCTGGGCCTACGTCATCCTCAAGGTCGAGCCGAATGTAAGACGAGTAAGGTTCCCGGTGCGTGTGCGCGATCGCGCCGGCAAATGGATCGAGGTCAAGGTCGAACCCGATTTTCTACCGACGGCGCGAGTCGGGCCGCTGGGGATTCGGGAGTCGATCACGCGAGCGGAAGATATTTCTGAGGCACTCTGGATCGGCGATTCCAAGTACATCGGGGAAAACCGCGCGGTCCGTCTGGACGATCAAATCAGGGGGATGATTTCGCTGGCAAAAGAGAATAGGAAAGTCTTCCGCTTTTTCGTGAAGAAGGGAGGAGGTGTCACAAAAGGCGTCCGTAGTTACGCAAAGCGCATTGGCGCGGTCATCGAGGTCGTAGAGGACACGTCGGGGCGGATCAACTAGCCGAGGCGTAACGAGAGACGCCTCACGCGACACACGCGGCCCGCGCCATCCGTGCGTAGGACAACATCCAGGTTCGGAGATCGCGGGCCGACTACGATGGGGAATCTTCTGCTCGAAACGAATATCCGAGATGCGCTCCATTCCCTGGGCATGCACCTCTTGAGCTGCGCATGCGCCCTCGGGATGGAAATCCTCTCTGCAGGCACAGCCTCGCTCCGGGTAGACGTCCGCAGGAGTTAGTGGCCTGCGGTGGGATCCAGCGGCCTCAGCGCATCACGTGATCGGTTTCAGCCGAAATGACTGATCGGCTTCGCCCGAAATGGGTGATCGGCTTCAAGCGAAACGGGCGATCGGAATCGAGCGAAATCCGCACGATTCCAAGTGCGTTCCCAGCAGGCCCGGGTTGATCTGTCGTTTTGACGAATTCGGGAAGGTCCGTGGGATACACACCCACCGTAGAACGCTGTCGATTAGGAGATCGCGAAGTGTCGAGTTCCTGCCAATCGCACTCGGTAGTCCCGCAGTGTCGCGAGTTGGCCGCACATCGGCGATGAGCCGCCATCGCGGTGCGGTGCTCACGTTGCGTTGGACTTCCACGCGTCGCAATGCTGCCGCAGCACGACTGCGGCGGAGGTAATCTGGCGTGTACCTGGCAGCCGGTACTCGCTTGGAGCACCGATTTATCCCCGGCTCCTGCCGCGCTCGGGCCGACAAACGCTTGCTACGGCTTCGCGACCGCGCTAAACCGGTCTGGCACGGCAGTGGAGGGGCAATGACGACGCCGACCATGCGATTGCAGAAAGGGCGTGAGCCTTACGGGAACAGAACTTACGCGCAATCGGCCACCGCGTCCGGCCGGCTTGACATAGGAGCAGTAACGTAGTCCCGCCTCCAACCGCGCGAACGATGACTCACTGCGCAGTCAATTCCTCATCCGGTTGCTGACATTCCTTGCTATCCACCACCTGCCCCGAGCGCCGAGGCCACCCGCCCGTCTCGCTGTCGCGCGAGAACTGCTTCAAGTTGGCGTTGCGGCAACCCTTCCTTCGCCCCAGCGTCCCGTGCGAGTGCCGCGAATCTTTCCCAGGCGACTCGACATTCCTCACCCTGCAATAGTCGCCGCGCGATACTGCCCGCGCCATCAGCGGTTGCTGAGGCGCCACTCGCTACGAGCTTGTCCTGGATGTAGTCAGCCCAGAACTGTTTGCCTGCCTCGATCAAAACTGATATGAGCACGAGTCTCGCCATATCCATTCCGAGGCCTCCCCAACGACGCGCGATCGACAGCGACAGCGCGATCTCGCCCCCGAGGGTTCCTGACAGTCCCGCACGCTGTACGAGCTGTCCGAGGAGTTGATCTTCTATGTCCTCACCGCTCGCCTTGAGGATTGCCGATGCGAGTTCCGCAGCAAACCGTTCGTCTGGGCGCATGGGATGAAGGCTAGCTCAATAGGCGTTGTTGGCGGTATCCCCACAGATCTGCCTAAAGGGGTCGGAGCCCCAGGGTGTGCTGGCTTCCTTACATCGCGTTCGTAATCGCGTACACCATGTCGCCAACGAACCGCTTGAACGACTCGTTCTCTACGAACTCCTTGTACACCTGCGTGTCGTCCTTCAGCAGGTGTTGCATCACGCCCGCGAGCGCCTTGTCGTGCGCCAGCCGCGCCGTATGCGGAGTATTCGCTCTGGCGTTCTGATACCCCGCGTCCGCCGCCACCCTCGGCGCGATATCATCCCGAATACGCTGTGCGACGCGATCAGTGTCGGTGAAGAGCGTCCCGAACTGTTCGTTGAACGACCTCAGGATGTTGCTCAGCCGGTCCAGCTCCGGCTCCGGTTTGTGGCCGTGTGCATCCGTCGGCACGGGCTCGATCTCCGCATTCTCATCCAGCAAGGCAATGCGCAGCGCCTCTTTCTTCTCCACGCGGTAGCTGTCCATGTCGATCGCGTCGAGTATCCCCCTGGACAGATCCTCCTCCCTCGGCGCAGGCAACTTGCGTGTCAACTGCTCCAGGAAGATCGACAACTTCTCCCACTCCGCGTTGCTGTACGGGATGATCGAGGAGAGAAAGGCATAGGTCCGACAGAAAACCTTCGCCTTTCCCTTGAACTCTACTTGCCCGTCCTCGTCGAGGCTGTTGTAGACCGGGACACACGCATCGAGGATCGGATCCAGCGCGTCACGCGGCGCCTCGGCAAGAAACAGCGCGACGAAATCGCGAACCTGCTCTGGCGTGTACACCTGCGCACCGTCCAACGCCGCCTTCAAGTCGTGCAACTTGTTCGGGTCGGTCTCCTCGGACAGCAGCGTCGTGCGATAGTAGTCCTGAAACGCGTAGGTGATCGCCTCACTGTTGTTCTGGAAGTCCAGTACGAAGCAGTCGTATTTCTGCGGATGCGCGCGATTGAGCCGCGAGAGCGTCTGCACCGCCTTGATCCCCGACAGCGCCTTGTCCACGTACATCGTGTGCAGCAGTGGCTCGTCGTATCCCGTCTGGAACTTGTCCGCGCAGATCAGGAATCGATACGGGTCGGTCTGGATCCGCTCGGCAATCTTGTTGCTCGGAAACCCATTGAGCGACGCTTCGGTCACCTTCGCGCCACCGTACTCGTACTCCCCTGAGAACGCGACGATCGCCTTCCAGGGACTCTTCCGCTCGGCGAGATACGCCGAGAAGCCGTGGAAGTACTGGATTGCGCGCTCGATGCCACTGGTGATGACCATGGCCCGCGCTTCGCCGCCGATCTTGCCCACGGCCATCACCTTCTCGTGAAAGTGATCGACCATGATCTCGGCCTTGAGACGAATGGCGTGATCGTGGCTCTCCACATATCGACGCAACTTCTTCTGCGCCTTCCTTGAATCGAACTCGGGGTCATCGTCGGTCTTCTTGATCAGCTTGTAGTAGCTCTCGACAGGCGTATACGCCCTGAGCACGTCGAGGATGAAGCCCTCCTCGATCGCCTGCTTCATCGTGTAGCTGTGAAACGGCTGGTGCCGCACCTTCCCTTCGGCGTCCGCGGCGAGTGGCTCGCCGAACATCTCCAGAGTCTTGTTCTTCGGCGTGGCCGTGAAGGCGAAGTAGCTCGCGTTCGTGAGCATCTTTCGCGCGGCCATCCGCTTCGCGAGCGCCTCGTTGACGATGTCCTCTGGGTCGGGCCCTTCGTCATCGCCCGTAACTTCGTCACCAAGCGCCTCGCTCATGGCTGCTGAGGTCTTGCCGCCCTGGCTCGAGTGCGCTTCGTCAATGATGATGGCGAAGCGCTTCCCTGCCTCGGTCTCGATCTCCTTGATGATGTTGGGGAACTTCTGCACCGTCGAGACGATGATCTTCTTCCCTTGCTCGATGAACGCGCGAAGGTCGCCTGACTTCACGGCATGCCCCACCGTCGCGTTCACCTGCATGAACTGCTTGATCGTCGTCTGGATCTGGTGATCGAGGATGCGACGGTCGGTGACGACGATGACCGAATCGAAGACCTCTCCCGCATCAGCATCGCCGACCTTCTTCAGGCCAATGAGCTGGTGTGCCAACCACGCGATGGAGTTGGACTTGCCACTGCCCGCCGAGTGTTGGATGAGGTAGCGCTTGCCGGCGCCGTGGGTGCGTACGTCGGCGAGCGTCTGTTGGACGAGACTCAACTGATGGTAGCGTGGCCATACCTGCTTCCGCTTCTTCTTGCCGGTGCGCGGGTCCTTCTCTTCGACGATCTGTGCGTAGTTCTCGATGATGTCGGTGAGACCCCGAGGGGTGAGCACCTCCTTCCAGAGATAGTCGGTCTTGAGCCCGTTCAGGTTGGGCGGGTTGCCCGCGCCGTCGTGATACCCCTTGTTGAAGGGAAGGAACCACGAGCTCTTTCCCGAGAGTTGGGTGCACATCTGCACTTCGCTGTCGTCCACCGCGAAGTGTACAGCGCAACGTCCGAACTCGAAGAGCCGTTCGCGCGGGTCGCGGTCCTTCTTGTATTGGGCGATCGCGTCGGCGGTATTCTGCTTGGTGAGACTGTTCTTGAGCTCGAAGGTGGCGAGGGGGAGGCCGTTAATGAACACGCAGAGGTCCAGCGCGCGGCGCGTTTCATCCATGCTGTACGCGAGCTGCCGCGTCACCGAAAAGCGATTCTCGGCGTGCAGTGCCTCGGTCGTGGCGTTGCCCGCGGATGGCGTTCCGTAAAACAGGACGAACTTGAGGGGACCGTGGTCGACGCCCTTCCGCAGGACGTCGATGACACCGCGCTTGCCGATCTCGTTCGAAAGGCGCGTGAGGAACTTGAGGCGGTTGATGTCCTTGGCGTCGTTCGGATTCGACATGGCGAGCTTGTCGAATGACACCGGTTGCGTGGCGCGCAGAAAGGCGAAGAGTTGTGCCGAGTCGAAGGCTTGTGCGCGGTCGAAGTCTCGTGGGCTGCCGGCGGTGTAGCCGGTGCCGCCGTACGTGGACGGCGGTTCAGCGACGCGGTTCGGCACCACGCCGAGACCATCGGTGCCGGTCACGTGCCGCACGATGATGGTTTCGAGGCCCTTCTCGCTGGTGTCGGTCGTCACGCGACCAGCCCGATGATGGTTCCGCGATGGCGAACTGTCGAACAGCTCACGCTGCGGTTGCGTGCAACTTCACGCCGAGCGCGCGCGCGACCCTGAGGACCGTTGCGAAGCTTGGATTTCCCTCGGCGCCAAGCGCCTTGTACAGACTCTCACGACTCATCCCCGCGTCGCGGGCGACCTGAGACATCCCCTTAGCACGCGCGATGTCACCCAGGGCGCGCGCAATACCTGCGGCATCCTCGGGCGCGTCGGCCAGCCAGGCGTCGAGATAGGCCGCCATCTCCTTCGGCGTGCGCAGGTGCGCCGCCACGTCGTAGGGCATGGTCGTGGTGCGAGTCGCCCTCTTTGGTGCGGTCTTTGGCATGGCGCGTCACTCCTCGTAGTTTCGTGCTTGCGTAGTCTAGCGGCCGTCCTGAAACTCGTTGTCATCCCGCATGAGCGAAGCGAATGTCGGGATCTACCGTCCGTGCGCCAGGAGCCTTTCCCTCTATCCGTACAGTAGATCCCGACACTCGCTGCGCTCGCGAGACTGTGTGAAAACTCCCTCCGCACGAGGAGCCACCGAAATTTTTCCTCCGTATTTCGATTCTGCCGCACTTTCGTGGTGGAGGGAATGGTTTTCTGTGGGTGTGTTTTGCTCGAAAATGGAGTTTTCACACAATCTCTCGTGCGGGATGACGTCCTTGGCGATACGCGCCAGGAATGCAGTTTCAGGACGGACACCAGCCGAATGGTCAACGCGCATCTGGATACGGGCGCGAGCACCGAGATCCTTCACACTGTTGATCCAGTCGCGGTAGGCCTCGGTCTCCTCGGTACGCATCATATCTAGTGTATCCTACAGGATACACTAGTCAAGCGCACCGGTCATGGTTCTGCCGTGCTGCCAGAGCCGCATACGCCGCGGTCGTTCGGCGACGCGGTTGGGAACGACGCCGAGACCATCGATGCCGGTCATGTGCCGCACGATGATGGGTTCGAGGCCTTTCTCGCTCGTGTCAGTGGTCATGCAACAGCTTCTTCGTCCGCCGTTTCGGGGTCGTCGAGAATGTCGGTGTCGTCGGACGGGCTGTCGAGAGGCGCTTCGTCGGGGAGGCGTGCGGCGGCTTCGCGGACGTCGAGCTTGCCCGTAACCACATCGGCGATCAAACGAGCTCGGTACTCGCGGAGTAGGCCCGTCTCGGTTTCGAGGCGAGACATTGTTGTGTTCAGCGCTTTTGTCTCCGTCTCAATTCGGTCGATCAGGGTGGCCTGCTCAGCGAGCGGCGGTACCGCGACCGTGAATCGCTTCAGGCCCTCGCAGGTAATCGCGCCCTTCGTGCTGCCAGAATCCTCGCTCATTGCCCGCAGTTCGCCGTAAGCGGCAGTAAGGCTCAGGTGAAGAAAATGCGGCAAAAGCAGGCTGGGGCGCGGCGTAACAAAGGCAATGTGCTGATTGATCGTTGCTTCCATGCCCAACAATGCCGAGGTTCCTCTTGTCTTACCTTGACCTGTAATGGCCACTAGCACGCTGCCTACTGGGACACGGGGAAGATGGCATTCGCGCAGTGCCTCCGCCGTTACAAACTGATCAGCGCTGTCGATAAACCCTCGATTTACTTGTGAGCTGTTCAGCCACGGGTACGTGCCGCCATTCCAATACGCAGGCCTCCCTCGCGATGGCGTTGAGCCATTTCCTATGCGCGCAGAGCGACCCAGTCGCCAAGTCTCCCAATTCGCTGGAATGTCTCCAAGCCAAGGGACGCCGGTCGGCTTGAGGATGAGGCTGGAATCGAGGCCTCGGGTAACCGCCCGGTGGATGATGGCCTGCTTCTGCTCACCCAGCAGGGCAATCACCTTTCGCTTCGCGCGAATTGCTCCCTCCAACCGTCCGCTCGCCCAGTCCAAAAACTGCACGATCGCCGCCTGCTCTTCGACTGGGGGGATGGGAATCGGAAGCATCCCGAATCGATCCGAATACAGGCGCAGGAACCCCGACTCTCCAGTACCCAGGCCGCGTGATTCAAGCCGAAAGACTGACATCATGCTTGTCGTCTTGAACAACGCAACCGCGTAGTGCGCGTTCAGCTTGGGAGAAGAGCGAAAGGTCGCGTAATCCGGGCTCACCAATCCGGATGACTTGGCCACAGCGAACAATCCGGCAGCTGCGCGCATGCGATTCATGACGATTTCGCCGGGCGACAGTCTCTTGTAACCGATCAACACAGCAGCGGGGATCAGCTTGCCTCCCAAAGCATGGTGATCGACGAGCCCCGCGCGCATGCGAAGCGAAAGCAGCGGTTCAGATCCTGTGCCGCTTCGGTGGTCTATCTCGTGCAGCATTGCCTTGATGCGTCGGATGTCCCAATGCCGAGGTACTTGACCCAGCCACGGCACCCCGGAGTCCTTGTTTTGCGCATGCGACGCAAGGTCTGCAATCACGCGGTGGCTCCGACCCGAACTTTCAGTAGTCCTTCCAGCAAACCCTCCGCCTCCGCCTCGATCGCGAGGATATCCGCGCTGATCTCCTCCAGCGTTCGCAATGGCTGCGGCTTGTAGAAATGTCGTGTGAAGCTGATCTCGTATCCAATCCTCGTCGCGTCCCCCTTGATCCACGCGTCAGGCGTGTACGGCAATACTTCCCGCGTGATGAACGCTTCGATTCCACCGTCCTCGATCAACGGCACCTGCTCCGTATCGCGCAGATCGGAATCCGGCTCGTACTCCACGACGGCCGCTTTTCCATCGACGACAGCCGCGAACAGACCGCGCAACGGATCAGCCTTGGTTTTTCCAGGCTTGTGCACCTTGGCAATCACCGGCGCCGCCGTCTCCACCCGCCAGGTCACTGCCTTGAGAATCACCTTGAGATCCGGGGCAGCTACCCTGCTCGGCGAACTCTCCAGAGCCGCATCCACACGCTCACGAAAGACGTTGTAATCCTCGTAGACCTCCTCACCCAACGACGCCCGCAGCAGCGAGGCTACCTCCACGAGACGAGCATCACGCTCCCACGTCCTCGGATCGAGCAGCTTCTTCCGCTTCTTCTCCGGAAGCCCCTTCTTGGCGCTCGCACCGTCCTCGTCGTCGTCGCCACTCTCTTCGTCTCGCCCCCATTCACCCAACCGCGCCTCCACCTGCGTCGCAACAGTGCCAAAGCCCGTAAAGAGCGCATCGCCGAGTTCATCGTAGAGAACAGAGCGGATGTCCTCGTCCCCAGACGCAAAGCGCAGCGACTCCACCGCCTTGCGTGTGAACTGGCTATGCAGCCGCAGCGGACGCTCCACCGTCACCTTCCAGTACCCGAACGCCGCATTGGGGAATATCTTCGACTCCGGCGTCTCCTTGAACTCCAGGAACGTACGGTTGATGCGCGCAATGTCCTCCGGCGAAAGCTCGCAGTTCTTCTTTCCGAGGTTCTTGCGTAGCGGCTTGAACCACTGCGTGGCGTCAATCAGTTGCACCTGCCCCTTGCGATGCGCCGGTTTCCGGTTGGATAGCACCCAGATGTACGTCGCAATGCCGGTGTTGTAGAACAGGTTGAGCGGCAGCGCGACGATCGCCTCCAGCCAGTCGTTCTCGATGAGCCACCGGCGGATGTTGCTCTCCCCTTGCCCCGCATCCCCGGTAAACAAAGATGACCCGTTGTGCACCTCGGCAATCCGGCTGCCGAGCGCCGAGCGGTCGTTCATCTTCGACGCCATGTTGGCGAGGAAGAGCATCTGCCCATCGCTCGACCGCGTGACCAGCGACAACTCCTCGCCGTTGTGCATGACGCGGAAGCGCTGGTCGCGCATGCCGTCCTTGCCGCCCATCGCTTCGAGGTCCTTCTTCCAGCTCTTCCCGTATGGCGGGTTGGCGAGCATGAAGTCGAACGACTGTGACGGAAAGGCGTCATGCGCCAGCGTCGACCACTCGGCGCCGCCCACGATGTGCTCCGCGCTCTCGCCCTCTCCCTTGAGGAGCATGTCCGCCTTGCAGACGGCGTACGTCTCCGGATTGATCTCCTGGCCGTACAGCAGGCTCTTCACCTGCTGCCCGCGCTTCGCGGCCATCGCCGTCAGCGTCTCCTCGGCAACGGTGAGCATGCCGCCCGTGCCGCAAGCGCAATCGTATAGAAGGTACGTGCCCGACTTGATCTCGCTCTCGATCGGAAGGAACACGAGATTCGCCATGAGCCGCACGGCGTCGCGCGGCGTCCAGTGCTCGCCCGCTTCCTCGTTGTTCTCCTCGTTGAACTTGCGCACCAGCTCCTCGAACACGGTGCCCATCGCGTGGTTGTCGATGCCCGCTGGCGTAAGGTCGATCTCCGGGTCGAGGAACTTCGCGATCAGCGTGCCGAGTGAGTCGGAGCGCGAGAGGGTGGTGAGCTGGTTCCGGAACTTGAAGTTCTCGAGGATATCCTGGACGTTCGGCGAGAATCCGTTGAGGTAGTCCTCGAAATCTGCGAGCAACTGCTGCTGGCTGCCGCGGGAGGTGAGGTCACGCAGGGTGAACTTTGAGGTGTTGTAGAACGCTTGGCCCGACGCGGCGCTGAGTGCCGCACGCTGCTCGGTGATACCGGCAGTGTCGAGCATGGCCTTTGTGTCGAGCACCTGACGCTTCGTCGGCTCCAGCACCGCATCCATGCGGCGGATCACACACATCGGGAGGATCACATCTGGATACTTCCCGCGCTTGAAGAGGTCTCGGAGGACGTCGTCGGCTATTCCCCAGATGAAGGAGACAATCTTGCTATGTGTCGCTTGGTCCACGCGGAGCTGGGCTGGATGGCTGGTACGGCAAGCACTTCCGATGGTAGAAGTTACAGAGAGGTGTCGGCGCTGAACACTCGCTGAACGCGATCTGGCATCGCAGCCCGACACTGACGTGCGCAACGACGGGAGCACCCGGTCTCGGCCCCACGAGCGCTGTCAGAGCCATGGTCTAGGCAGCTTGCTGAATGCATGCATATCCGCAATGTTGCGTGCAGAGACATGGACTCCCACTGGAGAGAACGATGGGCACCAAGACCGGCATCGAGTGGACCGACGCAACCTGGAACCCGATGACGGGCTGCACGAAAATCTCTACCGGCTGTGATCACTGCTACGCGCACACGCTCTCGCAGACGAAGACTCGCGAGGTATACCTGAAACATGCGCCGGTAAGGAACACGCCGGAAAACATTTCAGATCCCTTCGCTCCGCGATTTTGGGAAGAGCGGCTCGATCAGCCGCTTCGTTGGCGCCAACCGAAGCGTGTCTTCGTCAACTCTATGTCCGATGTGTTTCATGCACACTTCTCGCTCGCGCAGATTCAACGTGTATTTGAAGTGATGGTCGAGGCGCCGCAGCATCAATTTCAGGTACTTACCAAGCGGCCAGAACGGGCGTTACGCTTCGCGGACGATCTTCCGTGGGCCTCGAATATCTGGATTGGCACGTCGATCGAGGACATGAAGGTCGCCAAACGTGCCGACTTTCTCCGCGGCATCAAGGCCGCTGCGGTTCGGTTCATCTCCGCTGAGCCACTCCTGGGTTCCCTTGATCAGCTTGACCTCACGGACATCGAGTGGGTAATCGGCGGTGGCGAAAGTGGCTCTGGCCACCGAAGGGTCGATGCTGCGTGGGCAATCGGCCTACGCGATAATTGCGAGCGCAGCGGTGCTGCATTCTTCTGGAAACAATGGGGTGGACATACGCCGAAGGCAGGCGGGCGGCTCCTCGAAGGAAGAACACACGACGCGTATCCGGTAGATCTAGTTGCTGCTGGGTAGGACCTGGGGGTTGCTCGTAGCGTCGGAGAGCGTGAGCATAGTGCCCTCGGATAGGTTAGAGGCAACGAGCGAACTGAGCGCACCGCACTTCACCAGTCGGCGAACCGCTGCCTTATGGTGCATCTCCCGGAAGTCGGGCCCGAAGAGCGCAGCCAGCTCGGCGCGCAGGTCAATGAACTTCATCGACCGGCCCTCCGAGACCAGGGTGCTGACGATCGCCCGGTCCAATGCGTCCAACGGATAGCGCGGTTCCCGAGGTGGTTCGGCGATGTGATCGAAGATCGATACCTGCCCGCGTTTGCGATCCTTCGCCTTCACTGTGTCCTCGTACAGTGAGTCTTCTGTCGTAGACACCGCATCGTTCAGGAATGCCGCCCCGTGCGAGCTATCGGTTCCGTGAATCAAGAAATACTTCGGTGCGGCGGGGTACTGCGGTCGAATAGGTATCACCTGGACATACTTGAATCGAGCCCAGAAAAGGTTGAGATAGGAGGCAAGCAATTGCATCTGATCCGGTGGCTCTGCCGGATCCTCTTCCATCGCGTCGATGAGCTGCTGCGTGTCCACATTGAGACGCTCGAGCAATCGCTGAAAGCTCTTCGCCGTCTTCTCCTGCGTGGCGGACCGGTCGCGTTTGCGGAGCCACCCTGTGAAGCGCGCCATGAGCCCCGGATCGATCCGCGCAAGTACTTCCGTCGACGTTCCCTTCCGTCCGGCGAGAATTGGGGAAACGTGCTCAACCACCATGTCCTTCAGGCCGTACGGATCGATAAAGAAGAGCGTTGGTTTCCCGCGTACGGCCGCCAGTATCGCGGGCATCGCCTCGAAGTATTGCTGTTCGTAGACCACCGCACAGGGAGGCCGCAGTGCGAGGTAGGGTTTCAGCGCGATTCGAAGCTTTGCCGCAGTCTCGGGCACGGCCTCGCATGCATAGACGACGAGTCGGCCGCGATCATTGGCCGAGAGAAACTCGTCGTTCCACTGGGCCGCGAGGAGTGGAGAGCCCACAGCGCCGTCATCATATCGGCCCTCCCCGGCGCATGTATCCACAAAGGCGAGCTCACGGTACCCGTGAGACAACTTGTAGACCCAGATGCGCACGTATTTTTCGAGGATCTGATGCTTGTATTTACTCCATTCCTTCCGGCGCTCGAAAAAAGGATCGGGGCTCACACTGCCCCCTGGATGATCAGTTGTGTCGCCATTGGGGGCTCCTATCGCACGGTGTGACGACGTGGGGCATATGCTTCACAGTTCGACGCCCGGCCCGACGGTAATGGCCTTCGCTCACGACTGCCGTCACATCATGGGGAATCTGCTCGGCGGCTCGAGGAGTCGCCACGCGCCTACGGCCCAGAGAGTGTGTGCAGCCGCAAACCGCTTGTCCACTGCATCCACCTCTGAAGACAGACGCCAGCGCAGTCGTTTAAGCGCCCGTGAAGAGGTGGCCGACTAACCACGCAAGCGCTCGCCACACCCCATATCCGAGCCACCCCATCGCGAGAAGTACAAGCATGGCGACCGGCAAGGTTATGAGTAGCAGATTGACAGTGTACCTCCACGCGGAGCTGTGGACGGGCAGGCGACCAATCGGTAAGACACGTGCGGCAGCAGCAATCAGCTGCTGGGCGACGATCCTCTGGTTGGCGTTAGCCTTTTGGATGATATCGTGGGCGCGCGTCCACTCGGGAGCGAGTCCTTCTGCGTACCACTCGGCCGGAGGCAATCCGTTGCATACCACATCTGGCATAGCTTGCTTCACCATCAGGTCCGCGACGAAGTATCCCTGCGCGATCAGCAGCTCGAAGACGTCGGCCTCCAAGGCATCGAGGTCGGTGCGGACACGCGACAGTTCCGAAACCAAGGAGGGCTCAAGGCCTCGATAGCGCGGGGGCACGTCGATCCCGCCGTCCTCGGGCGCGGCGAACATGTTCCGCGCCAGGTCAGCGCGATGAAGAAGCACCTGTGCACAGGCAGTGAACTGCACGCCGCGTGCGGGCGACCCAATTGCCGTCAGCGCCTCCGCTTCCGCCGCCGCGGCTGTCAGTGCTTCGCGCACATCTCCTGGCACACCGCTCGCCGCAGTTTTCCGGAGAGATCTCCCGAGCAATCGCAGACGTGTGGCCGCCTCAGTTGGATGCACGCCATGCGTCATTTCGTGCGCGAGTTGCCGCGTAGTGGCGCCAAGACGGTCATGCACCACTTCGACAATTCGCAGAAGGCGTGCTGGGCCAAAGCCATCTGCATACTCACGCTCTGGAGGCGCTGCCCCAGAAATGACCACATGCGTGATCTTGTGACCGCGAAGTGCATTAACCCCTTCATTGTCGTAGAGACCTCCATCTACCAGTTGAAAGCGTACGGAGCCCGAGGGCGCGCCATATCGCTCGCGCCATCGGCTGACTGTACCTGGTCGCTCAACTGGCGGGCGCTCCCACCGTCCCTCGCTAAGCAGGTCGCCCCGCATTCGCTCCCACCGTGTATCGAAAGCGTAGGAATCCGTCAGTCCCGGATAGGCGGCCGATGCGGCGACTGCATCGGCGACTCGGATTCCTCTAGTGCGGTCGGTCGCGCCAGCGAGGTAGTCACCGGCGCGATCCGCCATGAATCGCCAACCTTTCCCAGTGCGGAGGTTCGTAGCATTGATCGCGATCCACAAGGGCAGCTGGTCAAGCGTAGCTCCTTTGAACATCCGACGGTCGAGTTCCTCAGCTATCAATCCGGTCCGGGACGCTCGCGACGAAACCATTGATCGCAAGGTTCGCAGGGCTCGTCTTGGCGTTCCTAGGAGCGCGCGCGACCGCAGGTTGTCGAGCAGAAGCGACTCGATCTCGACGATAAGCTCATCGACCGCGTAGCTTCCCGGCGCACCGCCAGATTGTGCGCAGCGCAATGCGTAGAGTGCACCCGTTATGGAACCACCTGATACCGTCGACAACGCCTCGATGCGCGCAAGCACGCCGAGTTCCTCGAGGCGCTTGAGCACGCCGAGATGGTATGCGGCAGCGCGAAACCCGCCGCCCGACAGTGCGAGCCCGAGATGCACCCGCGCGGCCGGCGCGCTTAGAGCCATCCCTGACGCTCCGAACTCACTCCAGTGCTCACCCCAGGTCAATAATTGCACCGTCCGGCCGCAAGATGGTCGGCTGTCGTCCGACCGGCATGCTCGCGACGAACGTCGAGATGCCACTGTCACCGACGATCATCATTACGGCTGGCAAATCATCTGCATCAAGCGCCTCCGTGATCCAGACGAACACCTTCATATCGTCCGCCGAGGGAAGCGGCGCACAGCCCTCCGGGTGCGAGTGCCACTCACCGATATAGTGGAGCTGCCCTGCCGTTGCCTCGCGCACACGCTCCACCTCCGCGATCAATCCCGCAGCTCCACGAATGTAAAGCGTGGGCCACTCCTGGCTATCGGGCGGCGAGGGGATTGTGTCCACCACATAGACAACTCGACGGGCTACGTCGACGGCACCCAGGAGTACACCGCCGGTCTCGCTCGGCAGCTTCGCTATGCGTAGTTCGCGAAGGCGCGCGAGCAGGCCCTCGTCCGTCACGATGCGCCAGTCTCCGACGGAGACGTCAAATACCGGATGCACCGCCACCTCGACAGACTGGACCCCAAGCGAGGACTCATTGAGTCGCCACACCCGGATCACGGCGCCAGTCTCGTCGACCACGCGTTCCAAAGCCTGTGCCCCGAGTGCCGCGAGAGCGGTGACGCGTGCATGGGGTAGCTGACTGCTCACGTCGCGGCAGGATCTACCGTAGCGCTGACGATTGACCGCCCCCCGTAACGTGCCGGCAAGCGCGGGCTCATGGCTGATCGCACGGTAGTACTGCATCTCAAGCGCATCCAGGCGTACAGCTCGATTGGTTGACTCCGCGAGAAGCACGAGGTCCGTGCCCATGGGATTGAGGAAGAGCGAGATCCGGCGCGGAGGCGCGGTCACGTCACGCGCGAGCGCACGGGCCACGGCAACCGACGCAGACATGTCGACAATAGAAACGGCGTTTGCGTACGCTTGCTCCAACGTCGCACGCTGTTCACCAGGTGCAAGCATATTGGTGACGATTGAACGGTGCAGGTCGCCGTCCGCTGCGGCGTCGCGCATTACACCTGAAGCAACGCCAATTGCCTTGGCGAACCCCACCGCACTATTGCCGAGCGCGTGACGCGCGACGTTGTGCGGCAGGAATACATCGCCGTCCACCACAGTCCAACGACCGAATGCGGTGCGCGCCACAAACCCGAGCACTTGCGATCCGAGAGCGCCGGCCCCGATGGCGACGAAAGGTCTGTCGTCAACGTCGCGCCGTCCGTTGAACCGCGCTCCGTCTTCCCGGCGATGTTGGAAATATGCATAGAGAGGCAAGACGCTGATGGACGAGCCCCCATCGCCACCTCCGGGTCCGAGGATAGTTCCCAGTCCATGTGGGGTCGCCTCCCACAAGCCCAGTGACTTCCCTACATCCGCAATGGATTCGACTGTGAGGAATGCCCATGGCTGCTCGATTTCTGGCTCCACACTGTCATCACGCCGCAACGGCACCATGACCACAATTGCGACTTGTGCGTCGAGGCCGATGCCCTCCTGCTTCCATTCTCGTAGCACAGCGGCCAACTGAGCGCGCAGGTCATCTTCCGGGGTCAAGAGTTCATGCAGGTTCGCAAGCGTCCCGGGCGCCCGGCGAATAGCGCCGTGCGTACGCGGGGTCGTTCGAACACACGCGACCACGAATCGACGCTCGCCCTGCTGAACCTGGTCTGGTGGCACCGCGACGAGCACCTGGAGGCCACCGATCTGGCCGCGCCGCTCCAGACCTAGCGCCGCATTCTCTTTCCGCAGGATGTTCGGCAGGATGATCCACCCAGCGCCGCCCAGCATCAGCGGCTCGAGCGGCTGATCCGCCGCGTGGAGTTCGCCGCGTGAAGTCAACCGAAGCCACTCGCGCACCAGCGTAACGAACCGGCCCGGCGTCCAGGCGGCGCGGAGTTCGTCGAACGCCACGTCGAAAAGGCAGAGGCTGCGCGGGTACTCGTACTCTCGAAGGTTTACATGCGAAACGTCGCGCGGAAAGTCTTCGCGCAGGGCAAACGTTTCGGGCGGAGGCAGTTCACCTTCGTCCGCCTGCGGCGCCACAAACCACGCGCCAATTCGCTCCACAAGCCGGATGTCGTGTGCCGTGCGTTGCGGTGTCTCCACTTCGACCTCCATGATCACGAGATCGCCCGCAGAGCCGCGCCGACAATCGATCAGGCGGGCGAACGGTATCCCCGCGATGAGACGCCGCGCTAAGGTGCGCGCGTCTTCGCGTCGGAGGCCATCGGGTTCGCATACGAAAGGCGCGAGCCCGAGCAGATCGAGTCGCGCAACTGCCGACGGCGCGATGGGGACGGTCACCCTGCCCGCGGTGCCTGCGTACTGACGGCCGCGAAACCCACCGAACCCCCGGGCTTCTTGACCGTCGCGCCACGCCAGTCGATCTCGATCGCTAGGGGCGCCGGCGCCGCGATCGAGGGGTGCTCCATCGTTACGACATACTCCCCCGACTTGTGCCGCGCGATGCGTTTGTAGTAATTGGCCGCCTGACGATGCGGCGGCTGGTCGTCGTCATCGTTGCTTGGAATCGGTTTGCTGGAGGAAACTAGCCGCGGCTTGATGTCGCCATATGTCTCGTAGAGATCAGCAACATCCGAATCGGGCTTCGTCTCGGTGGTCCCCTTCTCCGGCCCGAGCGATTTGTAGCTGCTATGGTGCGGCAGCTTCACAATGTCCCATTTGAGCCGATCAATGCGGCCGTGGAACCTTGTGATCCGCACGAAGTCCGCGATGCACTCGTAGGTCGTGTCGCCCATGAGCATCGCGCGGGTCGTACCGCCACCGTCGCGAAAGGACGCTTGGAAGATAAGGCAGTTAGTGTTGCGGTCGTCAAACGTGCCGTCATCCTGCCGATGGGCGAATGGCGAGTGGACGAACATCTCCAGTCCTTTCGTGTTATTCGGCTCCCACCCAGGCACGTAGAGTCCAGCATCCGTGATAAGGTGCTGGCGCGAAGTGAGTGTGAGCCCCCTGCTGTTCAGCCACGCTTCGAGCTTCGCAGGCCGAGAGAACACGCGAACGCGCTCGCCCTTCTCCAAGCGATAGCGCGCCTCGGCCCGGAGGATCTTCCCGTCTTCGCAAAGATCCTCTTTCGTCTCCGTGATCGCCCACGCGGGCACCCAGAGCTCGTCGATTTTGATGCGGCCGTCACCCTGGTACTTGGAAGCATGTTCCAGCCAGAAGAACGACGCAGCTCCGCATACGTGATCGTCGTCGAAGTGGGTGAAGGCAACGACGTCGAAGCGATCACGCCCCGCTGCCTTCAGGTCGGCGCGCAGTTCATCAGGCAATTTCGCGCGCTTGTCCGTCGGGTCTGTCGCGCACCGCATGTCCGCGTAGTCGAAGAGAAGCTTCTGCCCGCCGGGAAGGTCAACGCGGTATGTATCCGCGTTGCCTAGAGGATACAGTGTGATCGTCGACATTTGTGCACCTCCCTCTTAGTGAGGGAGCGCCGGGAGGAACGTCGGCGCCCCTATGACTTAAGTCTCGCTCGTTTCGAGAGTTGCCCCGCGACGGCCCCAAATAGAGGCGGCCGTTTGCACTTGGGCATGTCCTTACGTGCCTGACAGAAGTAGCGGCAGGCCCATTGGCGTCATGCCGTCGAGAACAAGGTGAGACGCGTAACCGGCCATTGACCCAAGAATCGCCGCTACCGCAAGCCGCCACAGACGCGCATTGAGCATCTCATTGCGCCACGCATCAGAATCCTTCGCGAGCGTCGCGGCACGCCGCTCGCACTGCGCTGCCTGGTCAAGACAATGGGCGTGGTGGCGAGCACGGGCGAGTGCACCGATGCCTGCGGCTGCCGCCAAGCTGTGTGCCGTGCTTCGATGACGTGGATTCAAAGCCGGCTCGATCAGGTCGGGGAGCAGTGCACTACCCGATGCGCTCAGCGTGCATGCCAGGACATGTGCGAAGCGGTCCTTCTCTTCAAAGAGGGTCATCGTCGCGAGGCCAGTCACGAGGCCTGCGATGGCTCCAGCAGCAAGGTGAGTTTTCTTGTTGGGCATAAGGACTCAGCGACCCTGTGTGGCGACCACTAACCGCCAACGAATGGCGGAGCGGTTCGAGTGCTGATGATGGTTCTGGGGTGGTAGGGGGTTACCCTTGTTCGAGGCGACTTCGTGGGCGCACCCCTCGCATCGATAGATCCCCGAGTTGTCGGTGTTGGCCCCTGGTGTTTGAACGACATCGAACGCCGACGCCGTAGATTGCGACAAGTATCCAGAGTTCTTGTAGAGCGCCATCCTCTCCTCCGTGAGTGGGCGCATCACCGAGATGGGCCCGTGCACGAAGGCTAAGTAGAGAGGGGCGGCAGGTCGTGGACGGAAGTTGGACGGAAATGGACCGCCGTTTCCGTCAAATCAATGCGACTGTCGACGCCAGGACGCCAGAAAGGCGTGCAATTTCGGCGTGGCTGCGGCCCGCAAGCCAAGTCGTATTGATCTTCCCGATCGCAATTGCATCAGATAGAGCGTAGGTGCCGCCATCGTTCACGATGACAGTCGTCGGATCTTCGAAAGCAGCAAGTAGCACCTTTCGGAGTCGGTCAACCCGCTTATAGGCGATCTGCGCGTTGTTTCCGAAGTCGCTTAGTGCTACTGGCCGTCCATTCGCTCGCCCGAGCAGGAGATGCAGCAGCACACACAGCTCCGAATCCGTCAATTGGAAGTCGCGGCCGCCGAGTGTCAAGACGGTCCGCCCTTTTATTGACCGACCGGTGATCTCGAGAATGACCCCGACGGTCGTAGAGACGGTCGCGTCACCACACGAACCATGCTGCTCACGACCGCTCTTTCGGAGTGCCTCGCCCACTCTGCGAACGACATCCGCCTCGCTGTATGGCTTTTGGATGATATCGTCGGCCTCAAGCTTCATCAGCTCCACCGCTTCCTGCACTTCATTCGCGTGCCCACTGACAACGATTATCGGGAGCCAGACGGTTTGCATTCGGGGACTGCCGAAGCGTTTGCGAATATCGGCCAGCAACGAGATTCCGACATTCGCTCGACCTTTGATGTGCTGCGCGCTGCTGGGAATGCTGAGGTCGAGAAGTACCACGCAAGGCGTATGCGACTCCAAAAACACGAGCGCTGCGTCGCGCGTCGCTGCGATGGTCGGATCACAGTCCATCGAACGGAGAATATCCGCGAGGTCCTCAGCGGTCGGCGGATGATCCTCAACGATCAGTGCACAGTGAGGAGTGCTCATCGAGTACCGCTGCGGAATTGTGGGACCGCGATGGCAATCAAGGTGCCGTCGCCCACCTTGCTCTCGATGTTAAGCGTCCCCTCATGCTCAGACTCGACGATCTTGATTGCGAGGGGAAGACCGACACCTGTACCCTGAGGCTTGCTCGAGCTGAACAGCGTGCGCGCATCAGCAAGCGCTTCGGGTATCATTCCGCAACCGCAATCGCGAACGCGAATAAGGATGGCGCCTTCGCATACTTCCGCGTCGATCTCGATCGGCCGACGGTCAATGAGTCCGCTGTACGCCTCAACAGCGTTGTGAAGCACATTCGATAACGCTTGGACAAATCGTGTTCGCGATACTACAAACTCAAGGGACGCGTCGACACGATTCCTAATCTCCACCCGCATTGTCTCCGACACTCCGTCGGTCGTTCGAATCGCTTCGTCCAGGAGCCCGCGTACTCCTTCGCTCGAATACTCGAGATCAGGTAACGCTGCGTACTCGCGCATCGCATTGAGCACTGCATTCACTTGCTCAACGTCCTGTTCGACCCGACGGACCCTTTCAACCACGCGCGCGTCTGCCTCAGCGGCGAGAAGCTTGCGAAGTTCCTCGACTTCACGTTCCAGCGGCGTCAAGTACTTGATCACCTCATGGTACAGTTCGCGCGCGAACGTGTTCGTCATATCGCTCGCCGCGCGATAGACCGCAGCGCGACCCTGCGCCCCGAAGCGTATGTAGATCGCCTCCAAGATGCCCTCAAGTCGCCGCTCGTGCTCACGACCGAGCAGGCCCGCCGCGCGCCAATCGCGCCGCCGTAAACTCGACGACTGCGCCGCCTGCTGTACCCGCGCATTCGCATCCGCTGCAAGGCGTGCAAGGAGCGCATCCAAGCCAGCATGTCGACATTCTCCGGCCACGAGTGCGACCGCGCGCCGCACCTCCCATTTCTCGTGGGTGGCGAGGATCACAAGACTATCGACTATCGCTTGAGAATCGGCCGATCCGACGGGCTCGCGCTGTAGCCACACGCTGGCGGCGCGAATTCCCTGTTCGGTTTCCATCCAGGACACGGATCGAAGCCTCGCCAGAACCTCCTCGGCGCTTCCACGGTCAGTGACCATACCTCTTCATGCGTTCGAGAAACGCCGAAGCACCGCCTTCGAGGATGCGCTCTACAGCTTCCTTGCATTCATCGACTGTACCGACCTCGGCCACTCTTGCTTGCTGTCCGTCCGAGTCGAACACAAAGATGCGATCAGCGTCACCAAGAACGGGAATGTTCGGGTTGTGCGTCACGAACACCACTTGGCGCGTCAATTTCACGGCTTTTAGTGCGCCAACCACGGTGTCGAACACGAACGCATTGTCGAGATTGTCCTCTGGTTGGTCAATCAGCAGAGGGCGATCGCTCTGCCTGAGAAGGATTGGAAGGACCACTGTACAGCGCTGACCCGTCGAGAGGTGGGACGATTCCTTGTACGTCTCACCGTCGCGCAGTTCAATACACGGAACGTCCCCGAGGTCAATGGTTTGAAGATCGTACGCGGAGCCGCTTTCTCGGAGCGTGTCGATAATGCGTCGAGCACGTTCGGCGTCAATGCCCGCGCGCTCGGCCAGTTCCTCCGTTGCTTCGGCAAACACGAGCGCTGCGAGTTCGGTGGGCAGCAGAGCAGTCACCAGTCTGTCAGCTGCTAACCCCTGTTTCATGCGCTGCCCTTTCAACTGTTCGGCAACGAATGCGCGATAGGCATCGAGGTTGGCCGTTTGTCGGATGGACACGCGTAGCGAAGGAACGTCGGCCGACAGTTGTGCCGCAATCGCCCTGCGACGATTGTACCGTTCGTCACGCGCCTCTGACAAACGGGCGAGCAGTTCGGAGCGAGCATTAATCGCAGCATCTCGCACCGCTGTTCGGCCATTTAGCTCGCGCACGGCGGCCTGTGCCGTGGCCAACGCCGCCTGCAGTACGCCGCGTTCTCGTGCTTGCTCTGCATGCTCCTGCGATTCCGCAAGGATGGCAGCGTACTCTGCCTCTTGTGCCACATGCTGATTCGTCAGGAGTTGACGCTGTTCGTCGATTGTCCGTTCCAGCTGGGCAGCCGCAGTCGCCGCAGTATCGGCCGCACCACGCAACGCTTCCGCGAACATCTCAATATTTCGCTGAAAGGCGGCTACCAATGCTGCATTCTCACCGACGAGCAGGTCATCATCAAAGGCAGCATTCGCCGTGTCGCGAAATGTTGTCTCTAGAGCGGTGATATCTCGTGTCGCCCGCTGAACAGCTACGAGCCCAACTTCCGCTATACGCTCCTCGCGAATCCGCCTCGCCTTTGCTGTATGCGCGCGTGTCAGTCGCTCGCCGTCCGGACCATCCGGCTGCGTCAGACCCCGAAGACGCTCTTCAATCCCCGCCACTTCCGCGGCCCGCGCACGTAATCCATAAATCTCGTCGTCCAAATGCAGCAATTGGGCGGCGGAAGCCTCCAGAGCTCGTCCGAGTTCTTCGAGTTCGCGAGCTAGTCGACGGTTTGCCGATTCATCGAAGCGGTCAAGCAATTGAAGCTGCGCTTCCGCGTTCGACGCGATCTCTTCGATTTCATTTTGGCTAAACACGTCTGCGCTGAAGATTTCGTCGCGGTCGAGAGAGATAGGCACGATTTCGCCGAGCGCGCTCCGGACGGTAATGCTATCGCCCTTTCCGCGTTCTGCGGAGTAGGAGATTCCTGCTTTGGTGTTGACGTCGATCGTCAGGCGACCGGAAGCCAAATTGCCATCTACGAGAGACTCTAGGGCGCGCCGACGTTGCGGGTGGATCTTCTGATCAGGTAGTAGGCCCAGCGCGAACCTAAGAAACTCCAGGGCAGTCGTCTTGCCGGTGCCCCTTCCGCCGATAAAGCAGTTGAGACCGTCAGACAGATGTAGGTCCGCACCAGCGAGGAAGCCGCCGGCCACGCGCAAGCGGGTAATTCTATGATGTGAGGTCATCAAAATCACTGGCGTGGCGATCGGGGCTGATCATGCGAGGCACGCTAACCTACGCCAGCGAGCCGCGTTGGCAAGGAGATTCACCGCGTTCACGAGGCGCGCGACGTACCACGGTGGGTAACACGGAGACAGCGGACGGCGACAACCGAAGCAAGGTCCGCTCGCTGTTCGTGCGACTCCGTCAAACCGGGCAGCAGCAGACCAACGACATCGACGGGCCGTTACTGGACAACCATCATGTTGAGGCAACACCACCCGAGTGGCCAGTTCGGTCACTGCGCAAGCGGTAGTATACGCATAAGCGCCAGCGTGCGCGCGCTTCGGTGAGCGGAGCGCCGCAGATAGCGACGTTGGATTTGCACCACGCGCTGGCGCCAAGCATTCTTGTCCTTCGCTCATACCCGACGAATGATGCGCGGAACTGGACGGTGAACATGCAGCGGTCTAGCGGAAACGCCCACGAGATTCAGGACCAGCTGTTGGTTCTGGGCCTTCTGCGATTGACTTCCCGGATCGCGAGTGCCCATCAATGAAGAAACCGATACTGACCTGGACAACAAACTCTTGCCGTTTTTCTTCTTGTTGGCATGCGGTCATTGTGCCGAAGCCCGTAGCGCCCACGAAGGGTGACTAATCCACCGGGGTGTGCAGCTTCTACGGCCGCTTCGCCTTCGTCGCATTGAGCACAGCACAGAGTGCGGTGGCTTGCACCTCCGCATCCTCCTGCGTACGCTCTGTCCGCGTGCCATAATACACACGATGGATGAACCGGCTGACACGGTGCTGAATATTGATTGATCGATTGGCGATGTCCGGCACGACGCGCCATGGCCCTTTGCCGGGAGTGGTACAATCGAGGCGCTTGAGGTCAGGAATAGTCGCTTTTGCGGCCATTTGGACAACGGGTTCGGGGGAAGACGCATCACTTAGCGAATCTTAAGCGGTCCGCACCGGTCGGAGCAATTCCGTACACAGGCCTATCCGCCCTCACTCTGGGTTCGATGCACCTTCAGTCTCATCCGATCACGATCGATCACAGTCAGCCAGAAGGAGGTCGTCGTCAGGCCCTGTCGTCGGCCGGCATACTCCGAGGGTGACGCCTGACAACTCATCAGACGCCTCGCGTGCGGGCCTACCGGACGTCACGATTTCACCCTCTGGCAAGATGGCTAGCACTCATGCGCCGCCGGAGCCTGCACTACCGCCTTCCCGGCGGCCCTCTTTGCCCAGTAGCCCCTGCCGGGCAACGGGATGTTCAGCTTTCGGCAGTTCTTTGCCAAAGCGACGTCGGATATGCCGTATCGCTGGGCGAGTATTTGCATCGGCTCCGACCAGACTTGCTCATACAATTCCTCTCGACTGACTCTTCCGGCAGTGGCGTGCATGTCTCGGACGTTGCGGTTGAGGGCGCATTCGATCGCTGTCTGCGAGTTTCCTGACGTTTCTTCTCGGCTCCCAACTGCTTACTCACCAATAAGCCTGAACGCATCAGTCCATCGTCCTACACCGCTTTCGCACACAACCTCCTCAGGTCACCCGACTGCAGCAGGAGCTACCACCCGCCCTCGACTTCCACGACTGGCACCTGAAGAGCTGTTGCCACTGGCGTCCAGATGTCCACGTCCGCCGTATCCGTTTCGATGCCGATCACAAGTGCGTATCGTGCGCCGAACCGGCTTCGATCGCGCTTGGGCTGATCTTTCCACCATCCGGACACTGGATAAATGCCGATAACGCTCCGGTCGGCAAGTTCCTCCGCCGTCCCACTCCAGACGTCCGAGTGCAGCGACCCGCGGTTGCGAGCTTCCGGTCCGAGGCACCATTCGTCGGAATCACTGTCGACGGTGGGACGCTTCTCCTCCTCGGCAAGCGCTCGCTGATTGAGTCGCTTGGTGAAGTCGTCCTCGCTTTCGTTTGGAGAAATCACCGCATATCGAAGGCCATGCGATGCATACCGGTGGCGGCGCCGCCATCCGCGCTGGCCTGGATTCGGTTCGATGAAGTATGAGAGCGTCACTCGAAGACGAACGGCCGCGCCGCCCTGAGCCCCGACCTCACGCAATGCGTCTACTGGCCAAGGCAGACGGTGCATGTGCATTTCACGCATCTTACCGGCCACGAATGGGTGAATGACGCCCTCCGCGATCAAGGTAAGTGCGTCGTTCGCACTTCGCAGTGTGCGATCGAGACTGGGTACTCCGAAGCCATAGCGACGTACGAGCCGAGACCTTGCTCTCTTCGATTCACTGCCGTCGAAGCCTTCCTGCATTGCGGGCGTCCAGCGTGCACCATGAACTATGAGCGCCCGGATCGTTTCAGGCCAGAGCGCTGGGTACTCGGCTCGAGTGATGGTCGCTATTCTCGCCACCTGAACAGCAGCTGCACTCGTCGCGAAGGACAAACCGAGCGGTGTTGCCGGATCGGCGTGGGTCGACAGGAGACAAAGATCAGGTGTCGGGAAATCGATGTTGGTGCCGTCGGTCGCGACGTTTCCGCCTTCGAAGACGACGTCAGGTTTGATCGGCCAACCCTCCGCGAATGCAACTGACGTCGTGCTCCACGGAGAGAGATCGCCGGGTCTGGCCACAGGTGACCACGCGCTCCACGTTGGCTCAGTAATGAGCGCCTTTTCGGTGTATGCCCCGACGGCCAAGGCATTCCACGCTTGCGCTGGATCGTGCACGGGTTCGACGTCACTCCGCGCCAGGTGATCGGCGTCCAGATTCCTGACGTTCCCCGCGCTTATGACGAAGAGCCGTTCGGCGTTTTGCTCGGCATCGCCGACGTAGCGAAGCCCGTGATCGGACGGATCGAAGCTGCGTCCCACGGCCATGGCATCAATCGCCGCAGACCAGGATGTTGGCTGGCCACGATCGCGCTGGTCTGCCGCCGTGATCGCGAGAGAGAAGACGCGTGGGCGCTCGGGCGATGTGATCTCCGGACGCGCTACAGCCTGCGCCGTGATTGCACCGTACAATTCCGGCACGTTCGCGCCGTGAGGTGGTAGGATCTTGACTGACTCCAGCCGATGCCTCACGAGAACCGGATCTCTGCTGGCGAATATGGGCGCGAGATCGCCGAAAACAGCCAAGCCGGCCATCTCCGTGCCGTGGCCTTTACTACCTTCTCCGCCGCCGTCGTCATGCGACCCCCATCCGACGTTCACGGCGGTGGCGTCCTCTGATGAGAGAAACTGCTCGAGAAGGGGATGCCCGCGATTTACCCCGGTATCGAGCAGGCAGATTGCGGGCGCGTCTGCCGGCGGAAAGACAGCGCGGGCAAGTAAGTCCCCAATCCATTCAACTTGCTCGGTCGCAGGTGTGCCTATGAACGGCGCGGCCGACTGTTTTGCTCGTCGCAGCTCGGCAAGATCATGCAGAACATCGAGGGAACCTGCCAGCTCACTCGACGTCGCGTGCACGAGGATCACCAAGCGGTCATCAAAGGCAAGGCGGCTATCGGCGATTTGAATGCTCGTCGCATCGGCGAACGAAAGAAACCGTTCGAGTTCGCGCCCCTCGTCACGGCGCAGCCAGACTTCCCACCAGATCGACTCGCCATCCGCCGGGAAGCTGGTTGCCTCTTCCGTCCACAGAGCCCTCAGCGTTGCCCGTCGGAGCGCAGCGATGCGGTCCACCATCTCCTTGTGTTTTGGCTCGCCCTTCTGTGTGACCTTCGTTGCGTATTCCTCGAATCGAGAAAAGAAATGCTTCAGCGCCCCGTCAGGAACAAAAACGGTGGCATACTGAACCGCCGGTTCACTCTCTGCGGTTCGGACCCTTTGCACCGTGAGCAGTTCGATTCCGAGACGTTTGTTCTCGAGTGATTCCAGTTTCAGCTCCTCGCCTGAGAGACTTTCGAACTGGATGTACAACCCAGGCACGGCCCCCTGGACATTCACTCCCGCAACAGTTCGCTCTGCTTCGGCGTCACCCACTGCTCCACCCAGAGCAGCCCCCAATGCCTCCGCGTGCGCGACGCGGTCCGCTGGGCGGTCAAACTGCCGAGCCTTCACCGTGCGCGGATGTGGGCTGAACGGCTGCGCCTCGGGAGGCGCGCTCACGACCAGATGCTTGCGATTCCTCGGAGCCGGCATGGTCCTCGGGACTTACTTCGAGTGACTCGCGCGCCGATCCTCGAGAGCCGCGACCAATTCCCCAGTTCGCACCTCGCGACGGTGAGCGAGGATGGCATGCTTTGCCGCTTGCTGCGCTGCCCTTGCCAGCTCCGCGTGGCTTAGTCCTTCAACAACCGCGGATACCTTCGCCCAGCCAACCTTCGACGTGTCGAGCAGCGCCAGCCTGCCGCGTAGAACCTCCACCGCCTCCTCAGTCGTCGGAAGTCCATACTTGATAACCGAATCGAATCGTCTCAGCAGGGCACGGTCAAGCAGGTCCGGATGGTTCGTAGCAGCAACGACGAGACTGTCAGACTCATCCAGCTCCATGAACTGGAGGAACGAGTTCAACACTCGCCGAATCTCGCCAACTTCATTCTTCGCGCTGCGCTCCGCGCCAAGCGCGTCGAACTCGTCGAACAGGTAGACGGCGCGCGACTCACGGATCGTGTCGAAAATCAAACGAAGTTTGGCAGCCGTCTCGCCAAGATATTTCGTGATCAACCCGTCGAGCTGAATGGCGAAGAGAGGAAGGCCGAGCTCGCCCGCCAAGACCGCCGCCGTCATCGTCTTTCCGGTCCCCGGCGGACCAATCAGCAACAGCTTCCTCAGAGGCGAGAATCCATGCTCCCGAATCTGTGTTCGTCCGCGCTGTTCAACGAGGACGTGTTCGAGCCGGGCACGCACGTCCTCTCGAAGCGTCATGTCAGTAAGGCGCGCTTGGGGAAAGCTCGCGGAAAGCAGCCCGACGAGTTCGCCGCGAGGCTGAACGATCGGGACCGCGCGAGACTTCTGTCCGGCGCGCGCCGTATCGCGCCGTTGCTTCGCCTCGTCTACGAGGTCGCGAAGCTCCTGCGCGAATTTCGTCTGGCCCAGCCGGGCAGCGCGAGCGGCGACCTGCATGGCGATGGCGTAGAAACGCTCGTCATCGCCTTCTGCGTGTGTGCGGACGAGTGCCTTGAACTGATCTGCTTTGGCCATGTCAGACGCATGATCAAGGGTTGTGCGCCGATTCTCTGCGCGCTCGTGGCGCCTCCGTTTCAAGCTGAATCTACAGCGCGCGACTCGGCACTGTCGAGTCTCGTAGATTGCGGCGACGACTGGCTCCACGGAAGGGATCGAAAATAGACTCGCCCGTAGCTGTTTCCGGCCCGTAGAGCATAGACGTGACTGTAGCGGGGCTGTGCTCGCCGTCACGAAGGGCGCCGCAGGGACAATCTGCTCGGCGTGCTGCTGCCGCCTCTTCGGGGCTCCGTCGACGGAGACGAACGACGCGAGAGTCGTAATCCGGCGTGCTGCTGCCGCCGAGCGTTTGACCATTACCGACGAGCAGGCCGTCGATTGGAAAGTTGAGAAAGCTCGCTCCGGCCGACCCACGATAGCCGCTACTCCAACTACTGCATCGCGTATCTTGATAAGACCATGGGATCCCTCGACGACCTCCCGCAGCGCGGTGTAACGCACGAGACGGCGGAAGCCGCTGAACGCGCGTTTGCGAACGCAGTCGCGGACGCCCTGCTATTTGTCCATCAAGGCTGCGACCGGCACGACTACGGGAGCGATGCGGTCATAGAAGCGGTACGCGAAGGAGCCGTCACGAATCTTCGCATTCACGCGCAGCTCAAAGGCACCACGGCGACGGCTAACAGCGACGGCTCGGTCAGTGTCTCGGTAGCGCGAACGACTCTGAACTATCTCCTCAATCAGCCCTCGTCGCTTTTCGTCTGCTACCACGTGCCCAGCGGCCGCTTGCTCGCGCGATACGCCGAGGACGTGTACGCGGAGTATGCACATCGCGACGAGGATTGGCTCGCCCAGGACTCAATTACCGTTCGCTTCCACGCGTCGTTCGATCGAGAGTTTCAACATCTGCTGCATCGCCGTCTACTGGCAGCAGGAGAAGGACACCGGGAGACACGGCTCGACTGGATCGCAAGTCCACCAGGATACGCGGCGGAGCTCGTGCGGCAGACGCCGCGTATCATCGACGTCCCAGCTGATCCCGATCGAGCGCAACTGATCTTGGCCGCGCTGTACGAAGCAGGCGAAGACGATGTGATTTCTGCTTCCTTCGCGGCTTTCGCTGCCGTTTTGGATGGGGTGGAGGGCGCCTTGGATGCCGCCTACATGGCGGAAATTAACCGCGGCCTGAATCACGCTGCCTTCGACAAGCAACGTGTGCGTCGAGGTATCGAGGTGCTACGGACTGCCGCCACATCGCGGCGAATCGAACCACTATCTGCAGGATACTGTGAAGCGAACGCGAGGCTGGCGCTAGGCGAGCATGCACTTGCCATCGAGGGATACAGCGGCATTCTCCCACAACTTGAACAGCTCAACGCGCATATCGCGGCGATGTGTGCCAAGAATCTTGGCAGCGCGTACGAAGCGCTCGGTGATGTCTCCTCGGCACATCAGTTCTATGCACGAGCGGTGGAACTCGATTCAGAGCTCGGTGAAGCACATTTCGCGCTAGCGATGTGTGCACGGCGCGATGGCGACATCCAGATGGCCTTGTCGCATTTGGATAGAGTGGCGCCCTCCCCGCGCTCCGCTATCCGTATGCCGAGTGTCAGCGGCTGGCGTATCGCACTCCTATTTCAAACCGGAGATTACAACGCGGCCTTCCGCGACATCAGCACTCTCCGTGACCAAGCGCGTTCAGCGCGGTGGATATGGCCCTGGTGCGCTAGGCAAGTGGCAATTTACGGCCGAGCAACCGTTGATTCGACGAAGCTCGCACTCCGCTTTTGGAACGGGTATCTGGAGGAGCATCCCGACGTTGCTCCGGCTAAGCGCGAACGGTTGCTGTGCCTCGCGCGACTCGACCGCCATAGTGTTGCGACTCGCGTTTCGTTTGACGCGTTCGTTGCCGAGGTGTCGGAGGTGGCTGCCGCTGGTGACTCCCAGGCGGCTTTGCTGTGGGATGTTGCCGGACACTGGGCCCAGCGTGAAGGAAGGTGGGACGACGCGGAGGCAGCGTTCAGGCGCGCTCACGAGTTGGATAGTTCGCGATTCGCGTACTGTCTTGCTACCGCGCTCAACTTCCTAGATCGCTATGATGAAGCATTGCGTGTTCTCAACGCGTTGCCCTTGGTCGACATGGATGCGCAGGCCTGGTTTCAGCTCGCTGTCGCTCGCGACGGGATTGGCAACTTAGAGGGCGCCATAGCAGCCTACCGTTTAGCAATCGGACTTGAGCCGGCGTATGCTCTCGCCTGGTTCAATTTGGGCGGGGTCCTTTTCAACGCTGGAGACTTGGTAAGCGCTCGCGAGATCTGGACCGACGCATTGAATCGGTTCCCGGAGCATGAACTGGCGGCCACGATCCGCAATGAGTTCGCGTTTGTTGTCGGTGACGGTCACTAACCGCACAGTGGATACGGAGCCTTCTACGATGAACAAGTGAGGTAGTTCCCGCCCAAGCTGCGAGGATGCTGACGAGGAAGACGGCGAGAGCGGAGCGCATGGATGTTGAAGGGGAGTGATGTCCCTACGACCATGCGATTGCGGAATGGGTTGAGACTCGGCCCGGAGCGCAAATGTGTACCTACAGGTCCGCAGCCAGGTTTCGGGGCTAGAGCAACATGCGAATCGCATCTCCGGCAAAGTCGGAAACATATACACGTCCGCGCGAATCGACAGCGATGCCACCTGGCGTCCCGAGTCCATCCGCGATGAAACGCAGAACGGGAGCATCTCCTCGACGATCAATTCGTAGCAGTCTTCCCGAATGAAAGAATGGCAGAAGTATCGCTCCTTCTTGGTCGACAGCAATGCCTGCCGCGCTATCAGAGCACCCGTGATGGATCGTCTCAATGAGCTCGCCGTCCCCATTGAACACATGTACCGCGCGGTAGCGCGTGCTCGGCGTGCACAAACTCCCATCAGGAGCAATGGCAAGATAGATCGCCATGTCTGGCGTTTGAAAGACAGCCTCACGACCATCTGGATCGATACGAAGAATCTGCCCTTTGTCACCATTGCCCATGACGGCGACGAACACGCGCCCCTGCTGATCGGAGACAATTGCCTTCTTTGTTCCGCCGACAGAAGTGCCAACGCACTCCGCGCCTTGGAAGCGTCCGTCCCTTCTACGCAGTCGGAGAGCCTCTCTCCTCGCGACGTTACTCAAATAGAGTTCATCGTTGGAAGCGAGGTGCACGCAGTCGATCCCGTACGCCGCGGAATCGTCCATCTCGATCCTTACCGCCTCCGTGAAGCGCCCATCAGTGCTGATGCAAAACACTGACTCGGATTGGTTGACGCAATAGAGATTGTCGCTCCTGTCGAACGCAATCTGCTGGAGATGCCGGAGACCCTGGAAATACTTTACCACCGTGCCTCGTGTCAGCGCGACGACGCGCACTCGTGCGGTCGCGATCAGGTCTTTCCATCTCGCCTCGATCGTCGCCTCCCCAAATTCCTTACCGTACAGCGCACCACCCTTGACGTAGGCAATCTGCTCGGCGCTCGTGCTCCAGGACACTTCCATTGTGACGTCGTGCTCAGTGCTCGCCGGCCCGTCCACACCGAAGGCACGCACGCGCAGGCATCGCCGCTCTCCCTGCCCGAGACGCACATCTCCCGGCAGGATGCTGATTCCGATGTGTCGCCTCCGACCCGACGCTCCGAGGATGCTCGGTCGTGCTACTGCAGAACCGCTCCAAGCGCTCTTGCGCTGGTTCGACGTTGCGTCAACGTACCAGGTTGGCCCTACGATCGATGTCTCAAACGGGCCGTGAGTGACATACTGGCCGACGTGATAGGCCCCGCGCGCAGCAGGGTAAATTCGAGTAAATGGCCGTCCCCCTCCTTGTCTGGCTAATAGAAGTAGTCCCACGACATCTTGTCGCTGCTCAAGACAGTCCGCATCGGAGAACAACGGCATGTCGGCAGCGAGAACGATCTCATGACTCTGCGGGCGTTGTAACAACGCTCGAGTATCGGCGAGCACCTCCAAAGGGTCACCACCGGCATGATGCAGCGCAACCACACCGACATAGTCAGGAGGGAGAGATACCTCGAGGAGGGTCGGTGAGCGAACAGAGCTGGATACCGTGCTCCCATCGCGCGCGATTGCTCGGACGCGATCAAGTCGTTCGCCGTGTATCTGGAGTGAAGGACTGGCTGCCGTACCCGTCACCTGAAACGCCGCAATTCTCGGTCGAAGCCTGCGGTCTTGATCCAGGTAAAACAATAGGAGACTCGCAGTCGCGAGAAACTGGAAACATGTTTGCGCATCTGGACAAGGGATCGCGGGCATCTTCTTGTGGCTGCGATCGTTACGGATGTGTCCGAGGGCACCAGCAAAGAGTTGCTTCAGCGCCTCTCGATCCCTCGCATCCTCGGCCAGATCGATTGCCGGGTCGGGACCGTCAAACGCCTCAGCGATCAGCGCCTGACCAATGGCGCGGCTTTGGATTCGCTCCTGAACGGACGCCTCTACAATTCGATAAGCGGCGAAGATTGCATCGTCGAACCGCCCTATGGCCGCAGTTGCCTGTGCGGCATTGCGCACGCTCGGATGGATGAGACTCCAAGCCTGTTCGCCGATGTCGGTCACTGAGAGGCAGAGTTACGGAAACGCGCGGAGGAACGCAACGACGGACTCACATTCTGCACAATAGTCGGCTCGACGTAAAGCGGATGCCAGCCTAGCTGGGACATTCTACGCTACGTTCAGAGGTGGTTGACAGTCTCCCATGACAGCTCTTCGCGGAACTGCCCATACGCTGAGGTTGTCATCAGCAGGCTGTAGCTAAGCTAAGCTCCGGCAGCAAGAGAACATCACACTGAACTCCGCCAAACCGTCCACGCCGGACGGCCACATAAACGCCTCAGGTTCCACTGCAAGGCACCTCTGAAACGCAATAGGACTCGCCCGTAGCTGTCTTCGCCCTCTTAGCATAGCCCTGACCGTCGCAGGGCTGTGCTCGCCCGCCGGCAGGGCTACTATCGCCCCCCGGCGTTGCCGGGCCAAGATTTGTTCCGCGGGCCTACCGAAAACGCCTTGCAGTTCCTTCAGCGAACCGCAATTGGCTTCCTCCGACTACGCTAGCTCTCGGAGCGAGAGTTTGACATACGGCCGCTACCGTGACGGCGCGACTCAAGACAATTGCTTCCGTAGATCGTCCGGCACCCGATACGAGGCGTCATCCATCGCGATCCCCTTGCTCTTCGCCTTCTTTCTCATGTGATCAGTCAGAGTCGCCTTGAAATACAATAGGTCCTCTCGACTCCTGATATCACATCGCGACGCCTCCTCCATCCACAGCCGCTGGCTTGCTTCCTGAATGAGGTCGTCCCTCACGTCGCGATCCGTGGTGAGTTGGCGGGCATAGATCTCCACGCTGGTCTTCACGTGCCTCCACACGCGGATGTATGCGTTGTGCACATCCCCTGTCGCTCCTCCCTCCGGAGGCGGCGTAAACGCTTCATTTGTCCGCATCACGCCACCATCGACGAGAGACACTCGTCCAACACTTCCAATTCCGCCCACCGCAGGAACCTGTCTCCCTGCGTGGGACTCATTCGCCGCCGCAGCTTCCCGGTGTACCCCCGGTACAGAAGACCCCGGTGGTCCGTATCTCCTTCGATCGATGACAGGTCATAGTAGAAGATGCGGTCGTCGATCAACCCGTTCCCATTCACCGAGGTTACCAGCCCGGCGTGAATGAACTCCCTCGTGCGGAATGAACGCTGGAGGAGGATGTCCCCGCTCATGGGCGACTCGTAGAGAATGCCGCGTTCTGCTCCGAACACCGAGAGCGTCTGCGGTGACAGGCCGAGCGGGACCGGCCACGACGACTTCGCTACGCTCTCATCATAGTAGGCGCGAAAGCCGAGCTGCTGAAGAAGTCGTACATCGAGGGGCGCCAGCGCCGCTGCAGGATTGTCGGCTGTAGCTCCAGTCGGAATCGGCGGCGCATGCTGCGCGGTCGGTTTCCAGTTGAGTTCCTGCTGCACCGCGTTGCGCGCCATCTGCACCAGCACCTGCGGAGACAAACGAGCCATGAGAGTCACCGTCGTCGCAGAAGTCCACCACCTGTCGCATCACCCTCGGGGCACGGTCGCCATTGGCCGCGTCAGCGCCGAGTAACCCGGACTACGCACCGGCTTGGTTTCAGGTTTCAGCCGCCTGTGACGCGCAGATGACGCCTGGTGATTAAAGGACACCGGCGTGGTTTCCCGGAGCACTCGGACCGACGGCGTCCCCGGTTGGAAATACCGGTGCCACACCCACCCCGGCGGCAGCGCCGCTGAACGTGGCAGAACCGCCACCCGCGACTGCGAGACTCGCACTCACCCGTATGTGCGAGGCGGCCACGCGCGCCTGAATGTTTCCCAACGGGTTCGAACGCTCACTGTCTTCCACGCGACGGTGAGTCACTTTGGTCGCGCCTTCGAACCACCTGCACTCAGCGCAGAGTCGCCGACACGCGGGGCAGAGCCACCTGCACTCGCCACAAAGTCACCTGCACTCGGCACAGAGTCACCTGCCCTCAACCGCGAGTCATCCTTTCCGCACACGGAGCTGACTCTCCCCAACTCGTAAGCATCTGCACTCGGTGCCGAACGTCCGTGCCCGAGGTCGCACCCGAATCGACGCAACTCGTCTCCGCTCGTACCGAACGCTCAACCGACTCGCCCCAACTCCAGTCCATTTGTTCCAGCCCAGTACCGATCGTGACTCGCTGCGGGACCGTCTCGACCGACTCCGCATCCATTTCGTCGCCGCTCACAACGATCTGTACTCAGTCGGAATCGGCTCGCACCCAAGCCGCGAGGACAGGTTGTCATCCAGCACAGCACTCAACGCCGCGAGGTCGGCGGCATGCGCCTGTTCGATCCACGGCGCGACGAGTGGCAGTTGTGGCGACTGGTGACTCATCCGGCGGTGCCTCCGCACGATGAGGTTGGACGTCTCGACAACGCCAACGTACAACTGTGTTGTGAGAACACCATCCCCGGATGCGTCACCCGTTTTACCCGATTGCAACTCCGCGCAATAGTTCAGGATGGGAACTCGCTCGTTGCTGCCTCCTCACTGTGCACCAGACTTCTGGCGGAGAGAGTCACTACGGTTGCCGGATGTCGGCATGCAAGGGTCGGCTCGATCTGCGCACAATGATACGGCTCCTTAGACCTCGCCAAGCCTTTCGTAGCGAGAGTCACTACCATGCTCTACCTGTTTGTGATGTATCTTGCCGTTCCTTTCTAAGGAGCAGACCCGCTGGCACGGACGGGTACCGGCGCCTTTCACCTTTTTTGTGCCACGCTGAAGGCGCCTTAAGCGCCGTGGGTGCGAACACGCCAACAGTAGCATGCAACCCCCGTGGAGCCACAAGGGTAGCAGTCCATAGGTGTTGCGTCGCGCCTCACCCGTGGCAACATTACATATGAGATTTGTACCGCGACAACACGCCATATCGGAGAGGGGGATGCATATGCGAACATGCCAGCAGCGAACCCATGCTCGCACGCCATCGATTAGATCCCACGAGGCACTGCTCGCACTCTGCGTGATACTCTGTGTCACCGTCTGCTGCTCCGTTGCGCACGCGCAAACGGCCACGGTTTCAGGTTTGGTTGTCGACGCCCATGGTCCTATAACGGACGTCCAAGTCCATTTGGCCAGAAGCGACGAGGAGCTTCGTTCTGTGACGGATAGCCGAGGGCGGTTTCGATTGGCGCGAGTGGATAGCGGGACGTGGGTGCTCACCCTCCGGCGGCTTGGCTATGCACAAAGCATCCAGAATATTTTCGTCGGCGACGCACAGTTAAATGAGCTCGTGATCACCATGGCGCCCATTCCGACCAGCTTGGATACCATACGAACTGTTGCCGGCAGCGATGGTGTTGCGGACGTCGGACGCCTGGCCGCATTCCAAGATCGGATGCGCCGCGCCGCCACGCTTCGCAGCGGCACGTTCTTCACACGCGACGCCTTGGAGAGTAGCGACGTAACGCGACTGTCAGATTTTCTGTCTCACTTACCAGGAGCGAAGTTAGAAGCGGGCGGGCAAGGTCCGAGTTTTCTTACACTGGGTAAGTGTGCGCCACGCGTGAGTATGGATCGAGGGCAAACTGCGGTACGTGACACGGTGAGACTGTACGTTGATGGCACGAGAGTCCAAGGAAATCCGATCGACGTTATCAGCACACTGGGAGTTGCCGACGTGGAGGCACTCGAGGTATATCGAGGCGTCTCGTCGCTGCCGCCTGAGGTGTTGGATGGCTGCTCAGCGATTTTCATATGGACACGCGTTGGTTCGCGCGCGCCAAAGGTATCACGATGATGGGCCGTCGTCTGGACAGCGTCTTGGTCCCGCTCTTTGGCGCTCTGCTCTCGGCGATATCCCTGTCGGCGCAGCAGGTGCGGAGTCGTGCCTTTGTAGGAGCAGACAGCCTTCCGATAGGCGGAGTTCTGATAGAATTGGTTGATTCTCTCGGACTCGTGCGGTCGCGCGGTCTCACGTCGCTCGAAGGTCGCATCAACCTTCGCGCCTCCGGGCCCGGGCTATATCGGCTGCGTGCTCTACAGATCGGCTTCTTCCCGACCTACACGCCTCCATTTCGCGTGGCGAGTTCCGATGTCACGATCGCAGGCTTCAGACTCGATCGGCTTCCTGTTCGGCTTCCTGAGACTGTCATAACAGCAGACTCGCGCTGCCGGTCATTCAATGACTCCTCCTCAAATGCCTTTCCCATGTGGGAGGAGGCCCAGAAGACATTGCGCTCGGCCATGCTGCTGCAGCGGTCCAATGAATATGCAATGGTGGTCGTGCGACGCGAGAAAGAGACCCGCTTACGCGACGACTCGGTCCTCTATGATGAAGAATCCGAGGTCAAGACGTCGACCCTCCGGCCTTTCTTTGCGTATGACACGGTGCGCGTAGCTGCCGAAGGGTACGTTATTCGTGGTGCGAACGATCAGACGACGTACGCCGCGCCAGACGAGGCGTCGCTCCTGTCTGATGAGTTCGCAAGGACTCACTGTATGAGGTTAGGGCCAGGAGACAGAACGACTGCGCGCATACTATTCACGCCGACTGCCGACCGACTCGTGCCCGATATCCAAGGGATCATCGTCCTGGATCGGCAAACTGGGCTTGTTCGAGAAGTTGCGTTCTCCTACGTGAATGCTGCACGTCCTTTGAACGACGCGCACGGCTTACTTGAATTCCGGCAACTGGCAGTGGGTGCGCTGGTGTGGCGATGGTCTTTGGATCTTCCCGTTATCGAGAAGATGACATTGCGCCGAGTAGATGGGTCCGGTTCTCTACGCACAGCCAATACACGCATAGAGACGGTCGACTCGCTCGTCGCCCGAAAGCGCGTTGGCGGTGAAGTTTGGTCGGTCTCGCGCGAAGGTAGCCTCGTTTGGCGGGGCGCGACCTCCTCACTCTCTGTTTCCGTGAGTGATTCACTCAACAAGCCGGTCGCCCGCACCTTCGTTACGCTTGTTGGTACAGGCGAACACAGTACGGCGGATAGCGCTGGCAAGGCAACGTTTCAGAACGTCCGCGTTGGGCTGCACCGTCTGTTGGTGACATCTCCAACGGCAACCATCCTGCGACTTCCTGGCATCGTAACCACACTTTGGGTAGCGGAAGGAGGAACGTCAGTCAGGGCACTCCTTCCCAGCAAAGCGGCGCTTCTGTCGCAGGCCTGCCCTGACGTTGCATTGCCAGGTATCGCCGTCGGCACCGTGCGCTCGTCAAGCGGAGAAAGGGTATCCGGCGCTAGTATATCCGCAGTATGGCGCGAAACAATTGATGGCATTGCACAAGAACGCCGTCTCACGCAAGCCGTGAACTCAGTGGGTGACTTTTTCTTCTGCAAATTACCGCGCAATCAGACGATAGTATTGGAAGTTACGTTTCAAGGGTTGTTGTCCGCTACAGTTGAGCTCCTCGTCCCAGAAAGCGGATTGGTGCAACGCGACGTACAACTGAACCCCAAGAAAGAGGACGCAGATCACACGGCGTCCGTCCCGCGGTAAGAGCTTCGTCCACGTCGGCGAACCGACGGCTAATGCAAGGTACGGGCGTATTTAGGGCGCCGAGAGCGTGACCAGTGCGATGGTGACCAATCGCCGTTCGCCACGCATGGCTTGCGTGCTGCCCCAGATACTGCCGCCCACGATGGCTTCTACGCGGATTCCGCTTGGAATGCGTACATCACGTGTCACGTCATCCCTAACCGACAATATGGTCCAGCGTTCGCCGGATTCGTCCTCCGCACGCCGAATCCATGCATTCCCGCCGTCGTCCACGATGACTCTTGAAGCGGGGGCCATGAGCTGTGGGCGATACAGCGCTTCAACAATGGCGCGTTGCGCTTTAGCCCGGTCGCTTCCAAAAGGCCGTGCAAAAGGCGCTGCTGACAATGCGCTGGCAAAGTGCACTACTCTCTCCTCGTCGACGGGCTTTCGCGTCACGAGTAGGCGTCTCTCCCGACCGCTATCGCCGGCCGTTAACTCGAACCACCGTGAATGAAGGCTCTCTGGAGAAGTATGCAGCACTGAGTTGTCGGTATCCTGATAGATAACGGTTGCGGCTCTCCCATCGACTGCAATGCCCAGCATATCTCCCGCCGACCACGGTTGTAGGCCGAAGATCAATGACCCATCCGGTCCCTCGACTTGAAGTATTGAATGAGAGGTTCGCAACTCTGCCAACGTATCCCGCACCTCTCCCCCTGGAGTAGCTCGCACGACGAGTCGGTGCGACGCGGCCAAGCGCCTGGCGGCGACAATTCCGGCGACTTCCTCCGCGATAACGTGATCGCTGACCAGTGCTCGCGGAATGAAGAAGGCACCCTCCGTGTTCGAGTGTGGCATCCGTAACAGACGTCTCACTGAAGCGCCCTTGGACGATATCAGGGTCACCGAATCTCCCCCAGCGCGCCAGATCCAGACTGAATCGCCTGTCATCCCTCCGAAGAATGGTCTCGTGGCGGCCTGACCGACGGGCGTCACATCAATTCGTCGTTTCCACAGGACTGCGCCGGCAGAGGTGCGTGCAACGACACTATTGCCAACATTATCTAGGATAAACAGCCTATTGTTTGCGCCAACTATTACTTTCGCGTTCGGCTGCAAATGATTCAGTATTGAACGGCGCGTCATCGGAGCACCCGGAGACTGCGCGCCGGCGACATTCGCTGCAACTCCGAACGACAGGGCACACAGCAAAGTGCGCGTTCGCGGCATGGCCTTGCCGTATGTGGACACTGACGTGGCGCATCGAGGATGGCTTCTCATGACCGTGCTCGTTGCTAGAGTGTCAGCGCGTCGCTATCAGCTCGGAGGCGCTCACCAGCGGCAGCCGTATAGGTCCGCTTATCGATGGCGCCTCCACACAATCGTTGTACGACGCGTCCATCAGCGAGTATCTCAGTCTTCTTGATGGGGGCTTTTAAGCCCGCACGCTTCTTGAAGGTCCCGTCGGGGGCGATTGCGTCCGCCCTCGCGAGTTGCGGTTCGCAATCCCCGGAAATGAGGCACGAGGACCCTCCCACTGTGCACCGCTTATAGCCTGGGGGCGAGGGCAACACATCACAGTGCCACGTGTCGTCGTAGTGAAGGCACAAGTAGCACGCGCCTGGCTGGGCTTGAGCCGTGGACGGGGTGATGGCGGTGTAGCCAACCGCCATGAGCATGAGTACCAAACAGTGCTGCAAAAAGCGTTTTGGGGTCATTGCTTACCTGTAGGTGTGAGGTTTTCACGAGAAGCCATCCAGCGCACTTTGTATTTGATTACGTGCACAGTGTCCGTCCGCCGTGTCATTAGCAGCTCGCCGCGGTCGATACTTGAGGACAATGGACCAAGAGCGACGCCTACCATCGTTTGCCGCACGCGTTGACCGGTGGCATTGTACAGAATGAGGGCACGCTGATCGCTGCGTACGTCGGTTAGGACTTGCAGGAACCCCTCAGCTAGCTCCTGGAGCGGCATGCTGACGAGTGAGGAAGCACGCACGGTGTCACTACCAACTCCAAGCGTCGTGTCTACCACGAAAGGCCGCAATTGTTTGCGTACCTTGCCAGACTCACTCACCAATTGCGTGACAAACGGCCACCGCATGTCCGTGATACTCAGGCCGCCGCGCAACGGGCTGAGGAGGGTATTGCGCGCGGCTGATGCAAACACATCGGCATCTTTGCTCCCTCGTAGCGTGTCGCACCGCACACGCCCACTCGCTATATTGGTTACTCGCACCAGATGTGTAATGCCGCTTGGCGAGACGACAGCCACTATCCAGTCGTTACCTACGCCAACAGCACCAACAACGTCGCCCGCAAGACCGAGGCGTTTGCTTTCGTTGCACTGTCCATTTGTGAGCACACGCACGAGACGCTGACGACTGCCGTCGAAGATTGTGATTACCGTTCGCTCTCTGACAGTGCCATCTGGCTGCGGTCCGGCCCAGGCAAGTCCCGTGATGAACGCTGGGAGGGTTGTACATCGTGCTATGGAGCCCTTGTCGTTCAACTCAGTGAGCCCGCCGACGCCATCCATCCAAATGATTGCCCTTCCGTCGTCAAGAAGAGTCCCGCCAGCGACGGTCCCATTGTGCGGCGTCGCCCATTGCTGATTCCGCGTTAACACTGCGACCGTCGGCATTTGCGACTGCGGGCTTGCTCGTCCAGCCGCCGCCGAAGCAGCCATCAGTGGCCACGCCAATAGTATTCGCGACCGGTGCCGCATCTACACCGCCGTGTGGAGGGTGCTTGCGAACAGCTGCGCATCTTGGCCTTCATCATCCCGCGTCTCCTTCGTCACGCGAATGTCTAAGGTGACGCAGGCGCACGCAACTGCATTCTTAACGCGCCTTAGGTCATTGGTGCTTGGCGGGGTCCGAGACGCTGGGATGGTAGGCACTGCTGACATGACCTGATGCGCCTTTTCGCCACGCCGTTCCGACTCTTGCGTTGACATTGCGGCCCGCCCGGGTGGCGCTTGTCCATCGTCTGTGTCAGACGCCGCAGAAGACTCCATCCAGTAGCCGCATTCCCGCGAATGCCTGATCGTGACTGTGCTCTGTGGCAGCTTTCGTCTGATATTGCAAATGTGCACTTGCACAGCTCCTCGCCTGTCTGGGCTCGTCTGCTTTCCCCACACAGCCGCAGCGAGGCGCTCCCATGAGACGGCGGCCGGAGCGACAATCAGAAGGCCCTCCAAAAGGTCGACCTCGCGCGGGGTCAATCTGATCTCTATGCCGCGGCAATACACTCTCCGCGTGAGCTGATCGAGGGTAACGTCTCCGCAGCGCAACCGCGACGTGGTGCCCAATACGCGCGCCCTCCTGATGGCGGCACCAATTCTATGACTCCATGTAGAGCAGCCGTCCACAGCTACGTCGTCCGCTATCGTGTTCAATAGCTCGCGACACCGTGCATAATCACGTATCCGCAGAACGAGAATATGTGTACGTGGCTGCACCTTTCTGAGCGTTATTAGATCGGCGGTTGCGTTCTGTGCGAAGTCGTCCACTATGAGCACGCTAAGCACTTGCCCACGCCTGAGCGACGACGTGGTTAGCATATCTAAATGAGTGAATTGCGCCACGGCCGTTCCTCCGGCTGCGAGCGTTCCTTGGACTTCCTGCCAGAACCGCCGGCTGCTGGTCAGCACGCCCACGTGAACCGATGCGATGCGACTGCGGTCCTCCACATCAGTTACGTCCTGCATATCTTGTCCCTTCGCATTGAGATAGCTAGAAGCTATCGAACAGTAGCAATGCTGCCGTCACGGTAGGGGGAATATGCCATTTCGCCATCTCATTCTGCGCCGCCGCGAGACGTGCTCCCTGGACTTCCCCCAAGAAAGTAGACAGGTAGTTTACGCTGCTTTCTCGAGGCTGTCATACCATACCTCTCGAAAGGGTCGAGAGGGCCAGACAGCACAACTCTCCAGCGGGCAATCACCCCAAGGTGGGTGCGACGATCCTAAACGCTCCGCCTAACCGCCGCAGGCGGATTGAGTTCAACGCCACAGCTCTGCTGCAAGGGCTCTCATAAAAGAGCGCGCGGAGCGCGCTCAATCAATAGCGCCCTTGTCTGCAGCAGCGCACGTTATGGACTGCGGCGCATCGTCTATCCCGGAAACAGCTCCGCGAGGGCGTCACCGAGCGTATCACCCACTCTCGTCAGCATTGTGTTGGCGTCTACCTGGAGGATGCCCAACTCACGCATTCGGTATCGTACCACTGCCTGCGAGACTCGGTACACCGAAGAAAGCTGGCCCAGGGTGCGCTTGTACTCGACGCGGTTCACTCCCTGGCGATCCAACCAAATCATACCGAGATTGCGTTTCAGCCCCCGCTCGCGCTGAATCTGGATCACAGCGTCGCGCACGGTACGTCTAGGCATGAGAATGCCAGCCGCAAAGCGGTTGGCCTGCCACTCGAGTAGGCTCCTCGCGCTACTCGCGTCGATGCGATGCGTTACGAGATCGCGCGTGGAGTCTCGTAGTCCATCCGAACTGTCAGCACGAAGTGCAGTCGGCGAGATATCGCCGTGCAGATAGAAATGCCCGAGCTCATGGGCGACAGTGAACGGAAATCGGACGTCCTCTGAGCTGAGCGAGGCGTCAATGGCGATATGCTTGCGTTTGATATTGAAATAGCCAAGGTATTTGTAGCCTTCCGTCGTATGCCCAAGATGCTCGTCGAATGAAAACGAGCACAGGTTGGAACGTTGAATGCGGCCCATGATTTCAGCGAGCGGCGTAAACGACGGTGACACAAGTGCGAAAGGCGCGGCGCGGCCGAGGAATCGCTCGGTCAGCTGCTCAATGTCCTCCGCATTGAGGATAGGGATGCCCAATTCATCGCGCGTGAATTTCATCTTTGCCCTGTGCGTTCATAACGATACAGAGATTCTTGCCGCGCGAAGCCTCGGCAAGAATCTACTGTTGAACTCAATCCGGAGGGAGCAAGGCTGCCTGCGGGGGGCAGGTAGCGTCGCGGTGAGCGGTGTCAGGCTCGGTGGGTCGCTATTCCCACAACCCTGCCTGGCACGTAACGCGTTGCTACTCTGTAACGTACGCGCGCAGAGCGTGATCCGGGCTACATGCTATCGTGCAAGCGCACGCACAATAAACTGCGTCGCGGATTTATTTTGCCGAGCGTCGCCCGAAGGCCCAGCAGTGCCAAACTGAAGGTCCCCCAAGAATGTAGACACCAACATACCCCTGCTATGTTCAGGGGCGAGGTGTCACATGACGGCAAGACGTAAGAAACTGAACGGGCAAACCCAACCCAGTGGTGGGGGCCGCATCCGCCGGTCGTTCACGCCCGAGTTTAAGCTGGAGGCGGTGCGGCTCGCGGCCCTGAAGGATCGCCCACTGAGCGAGGTCGCCCGCGACCTCGACATCGGGCCGGAGATGCTGCGGCAATGGACGCGGCAAGCCACCGCGCGGGCCGCGCGCGGCGGCACGGATGTGTTCCCCGGCCACGGGAAGCTGACCAGTCAGGATGAAGAGATCCGCCACCTGCGCCGCGAGAATGCGGTGTTGCGGGAGGAACGCGACATTCTGGGAAAAGCGACGGCCTTCTTTGCCAGGCGCCCGCGATGAAGTTCGCCTTCATCGCGGCCCACGTCACCGAGTGGTACATCACGACGATGTGTCGGGTGCTCGGGGTATCGAAGGCCGGCTACTACGCCTGGGTCAACCGCCCGCCGAGCGCACGCGCGGACGCGAATGTGCAACTCATCCTGGACATCGGGATGGTGCACGAATGGAGCCGCGGCACGTACGGGAGCCCGCGCGTGTACGCAAAGCTCGTGGCACTCGGCGTCCCGATCGGCCGGAATCGCGTCGCCCGCCTGATGCACGATGCGGGGATCCGTGTCACCCTGCGTCGCGGGTTTCGCGTGACGACGGACTCCACGCATGCGCATCCGATCGCGCCGAATACGCTCGATCGCCTGTTCGATGTCGCGCCGACCGATCAGCTGAATGCCGTGTGGATCGGCGATATCACGTATCTCTGGACGCGCGACGGCTGGTTGTATCTGGCCGTCGTGCTGGACCTCGCGTCACGCCGCGTGATCGGCTGGGCGATGCGGCATACGCTCGCGGGCGAGTTAACACGCGACGCGCTCGCGATGGCGCTCACGGGCGTCGGCCCACACCGGGTACGCTGCACCACACGGACAGGGGCGTCCAATATGCAGCGGGCGACTATCAAACGCTGCTCACCGATCACAAGATGGAATGCAGTATGAGCGGCGTGGGAGATTGCTGGGATAACGCGGTGGCGGAGAGCTTCTTTGCGACGCTCAAGCGGGAACTCGCGGATCGCGCGGACTGGCATACGCGCGACGAAGCGCGCACCGCGGTGTTCGAATACATCGAGGTGTGGTACAATCAACAGCGGCGACACTCGAGCCTGGGGTACCTCAGTCCCGCCGACTATGAGCAGCAGCTGGTCGCAGAGCAGCAGGTCGAGAAAGCAGCGTAAACTACCTGTCTACTTTCTTGGGGGAAGTCCAAACGTACACGTGTATACGCCCGGCTAGGACGAAAGATGCAGCACGCAGCCGGATTGGCGCGACTCAAGTGACTCGGCGCGCTTGCGCGTGAGGCCAGCAAAGTTACCCAACCCTTTGCGAAGCCTACCCCTTCCTTCTGCGAACACTCAAGACAATTGCTTACGCAGATCGTCCGGCACGCGATACGAGGCGTCATCCATCGCGATCCCCTTGCTCTTCGCCTTCTTTCTCATGTGATCAGTCAGAGTCGCCTTGAAATACAATAGGTCCTCTCGACTCCTGATATCACATCGCGACGCCTCCTCCATCCACAGCCGCTGGCTTGCTTCCTGAATGAGGTCGTCCCTCACGTCGCGATCCGTGGTGAGTTGGCGGGCATAGATCTCCACGCTGGTCTTCACGTGCCTCCACACGCGGATGTATGCGTTGTGCACATCCCCTGTCGCTCCTCCCTCCGGAGGCGGCGTAAACGCTTCATTTGTCCGCATCACGCCACCATCGACGAGAGACACTCGTCCAACACTTCCAATTCCGCCCACCGCAGGAACCTGTCTCCCTGCGTGGGACTCATTCGCCGCCGCAGCTTCCCGGTGTACCCCCGGTACAGAAGACCCCGGTGGTCCGTATCTCCTTCGATCGATGACAGGTCATAGTAGAAGATGCGGTCGTCGATCAACCCGTTCCCATTCACCGAGGTTACCAGCCCGGCGTGAATGAACTCCCTCGTGCGGAATGAACGCTGGAGGAGGATGTCCCCGCTCATGGGCGACTCGTAGAGAATGCCGCGTTCTGCTCCGAACACCGAGAGCGTCTGCGGTGACAGGCCGAGCGGGACCGGCCACGACGACTTCGCTACGCTCTCATCATAGTAGGCGCGAAAGCCGAGCTGCTGAAGAAGTCGTACATCGAGGGGCGCCAGCGCCGCTGCAGGATTGTCGGCTGTAGCTCCAGTCGGAATCGGCGGCGCATGCTGCGCGGTCGGTTTCCAGTTGAGTTCCTGCTGCACCGCGTTGCGCGCCATCTGCACCAGCACCTGCGGAGACAAACGAGCCATGAGAGTCACCGTCGTCGCAGAAGTCCACCACCTGTCGCATCACCCTCGGGGCACGGTCGCCATTGGCCGCGTCAGCGCCGAGTAACCCGGACTACGCACCGGCTTGGTTTCAGGTTTCAGCCGCCTGTGACGCGCAGATGACGCCTGGTGATTAAAGGACACCGGCGTGGTTTCCCGGAGCACTCGGACCGACGGCGTCCCCGGTTGGAAATACCGGTGCCACACCCACCCCGGCGGCAGCGCCGCTGAACGTGGCAGAACCGCCACCCGCGACTGCGAGACTCGCACTCACCCGTATGTGCGAGGCGGCCACGCGCGCCTGAATGTTTCCCAACGGGTTCGAACGCTCACTGTCTTCCACGCGACGGTGAGTCACTTTGGTCGCGCCTTCGAACCACCTGCACTCAGCGCAGAGTCGCCGACACGCGGGGCAGAGCCACCTGCACTCGCCACAAAGTCACCTGCACTCGGCACAGAGTCACCTGCCCTCAACCGCGAGTCATCCTTTCCGCACACGGAGCTGACTCTCCCCAACTCGTAAGCATCTGCACTCGGTGCCGAACGTCCGTGCCCGAGGTCGCACCCGAATCGACGCAACTCGTCTCCGCTCGTACCGAACGCTCAACCGACTCGCCCCAACTCCAGTCCATTTGTTCCAGCCCAGTACCGATCGTGACTCGCTGCGGGACCGTCTCGACCGACTCCGCATCCATTTCGTCGCCGCTCACAACGATCTGTACTCAGTCGGAATCGGCTCGCACCCAGTCCTCACCGCACTTGTCCGAGCGCCGAGTCGATTCTACTCGGCCAGCATTCATTTGTACCCGTTCGCGAACCGCCTGTACCCGACTCGCGATCGACGTGACACGGTTGGGCATCAACTGTTCCGCACCTGGAACCGACTGCACCCGTTGCAGAGCGAGTGAGATTCGCTCGCGAGTCATCGGCACTCAGCCTGCCTCCGACTGGATTGCCTTTGTCGCGGCCTTGGCTCGATCGGCGTCGGTCGTGTCGCGTTGCATTTCCATTTGCACCAAGCCGGCATCGCCGCTGACCGCATCTGCCGCGTGAATGCCCACGCCGTTCTTGAACTCGGCAGAAACTGCCTCTTGCGAAACCAATGTGGAAAACTCGTTAAGACAGTAGAGGGCTCACTGCTCCCAGCGCACGGAATCGGTATGGCGACGCACGCGTGCGGACTATCAACAGCGCCGCAACTTTCATTAGAAGGATACTGATATGCAGACCAAACAGCGCAACGAGTTACTCTCGTTTGAGAACGTGCTGACGTTTACGCGCGACAACGCCGCCGCCCTCGGAAGTCCCCTCGTGACGGGGGCTGACCCGGATTGGTGCTGTTCGGATCGCACGCACGATTGCACAGACGTGCGGGAACGCTCCGTGAATGCTCACGCCGTTCGCAACTCGGCAGAAATTGCCTCTTGCGAAATGAATGTGGAAAACTCGTTAAGAAAGTAGAGGGCTCACTCATCCCTGCTTTCCACTCGAGTTCAGCCAATCCGATCGCACTCGGCAAAAACTGCCTCTTGCGAAATGAATGTGGAAAACTCGTTAAGAAAGTAGAGGGGCCACTGATCCCTCTGTCCGGACTCGGTATGGCGACGCACGAGTTCGGACCATCACAGCGCCGCCACCACTCTCAGTAGGAGGATATTGGTGTGCAGACCACGCAGGGCAACATGTTACTCTCGCTGGAGAACGTGAAGACGTTCACGCGAGACAACGCCGACGCCCTTGGCGGCGTCGTCACGACCGGTGTGCTCACGATGCTCGGCGACTCCATCACCGAGCTGTCCGACCACGCATCGGTGCAGAACGGCGAGACCCGTGCGGCCAAGGGTGCAATCGCCCGACGCCACGCGCTTCGCGCCGCACTCCTTCGCGATCACATGACACCGATCGCCAGGATCGCTCGGCTCGAGCTGGCAGGGACTCCCGAACTGGTCTCTCTCAGCTATCCGAAGGGCAAGCCCACCGTCGAGCGGCTCGCCGCGCTCGCCAACGGCATGGCCCACGCCGCAGAGCCGTACGCGGACGTGTTCATCCATGCCGGGATGAAGCCGGACTTCATTCAGGCGCTTCGCACCGCCGCGGACGACATGGTGCAGGCACTGAAGGATCGCACGCAGAGCAAGGGAAAGGTCAGGACGGCGACGTCCGCGCTTCGCTCCAAGCTCATTCGCGCACGCAAGGTCGTTCACGTGCTCGACGCGATGGTCAAGTCCGCACTCGTCGGCAATCAGGACTTGCTCGCCGGTTGGAACCTCGTGAAGCGCGTGCCGCAGACGCGCAGCTCGACCGCTCCCGCCGCAACGACCACGACGCCCGCGCCATCCGACGCAGCGGCGGCGTGATCACACTCACCACAGGAGGAACATCACCATGAGTACCACTCGAAAGACTCGAACAGGTCAGCGTCGCCCCAACGTCTGGGTCGTGAGGCACGAGGACGCGTTCGCCGTCGAATTCGAAAAGGGCCGTCCCATCGTGGCCGGGCTGACCCAGCTGGCTGCCGTTCGAATTGCACGCGTGATCACACAGGAGTTCGGGAGCGAACTCGTTGTGCAGAACAGGCAGGGCCAGATCCGTTGCCGTGACAGTCACGGGAACGATCCGTTTCCGCCGAAGGGCTGACCCATGTCCAACGCTCCTGCAAAGAACGTCACCGAGTCGGTGTGGACCAACCGCGCTCCCGCGGAACCGTTCCTGACACTGCTCGGCGGCGACCGCAAGCCAGAGGAGCATTGGACGCTGTCCGGTCTGCGTGCTGTGGCAATGGCGGCCATTTCGCCCCTGCTCGAGAAGAATGCCATCAAGACCCTCGCGGTCGACGTACCGCTGGTGTTCTCCATGAGCCGGATCGTAGTGCTCGCCTTTGCCATCGGGATGGTCAGGCAGTTGTGGAAGGCCGGGATTACCAGTTGGCCCGAAGCAACCCTCGCCATGACCATCGTGCTGGCGCTCCCGATGCTGGGTGCGCTGGAGCGCGCAAAGCCGGAACAGACGTTGGACGTTCTCAAGTCGCTGATCGGCCGGTTCGGTATCGGCGAGCAGCGCCGCGCGCTGAGCCTCTTCACGCGCGAATCACAGGACCCATCCAGGTACGACAACCACTGGAGCGATTGATCTATGCTGACGATTCCCGGAGTACACGCGGATGAACGGATGCACTCTCACGTCATCCAGAAACCTCTCGCCGCCCCGCGCGGTGGCATCATGCTGCATTACGACGATTCATCGAGTGACCACGGAGCACTCGAGTGGTTTCACGATCCGCGTTGCAGGAACGGTTACACCTGGCTGGTCCTCGATGACGGACGCGTCGTCGAACTGGCCGACCCGGGAATGCGGACGCCGCATGCCGGACCATGCCTGACCCCGATGGCCAATAGCCGGTTCTATGGTATTGCCGCGACCACGAATGGTTCGGTATGCGTCACCGCACAGCAACAAAGCTCCATCGTGCGGCTGTGCTTTGCCATCGCCCGCTTTCACAAGTGGTCGGATCCAGTGCTCGTCGGCCACGATGAGCAGGCGGTCTGGACGGCGGAGTACACCAAGCGACGTGCCTTGTGGGGCACGGTAGGACGGAAGGTCGATCCCACTGGGCGCCGTCCGGACGGTGTCCCAGTGCTCGACGTCCGCACAGTGAAAGACCAGGTGCTGCTCTCGTTGTCTGCCCGCTAATGACACAGGCCCCGCTCGTTTTGTCGTCCTGAGCGCAGCGAAGGACCCGCACATCAAATACACCTAACCCATTTGGAGCACCATATGTCAACCACGATCAAGAACTACATCACCGGCGCCCTTCTCTTTTTGCTGATCGCGTTCATCCAGTACACCGTGCGGACACGGTCACAGCTCCGCGCATCCTGGGGGAATCAGCGCACCCTGGCCCTGCGCGCGAGCAACTTCGAGGCGTTGCACGACACGACGCACAACCTTGCTCGCAAGAGTCCACGTGTCGCTCGCCTCATGGGAGACTCCCTGCACTCCTACGGCAAGCGCGTCGTCCAGAGCCGACAGCCAAAGGACGGCTTGGACTCTGCCTTGGACAGCCAGCACGCGGGCCGCTACACGATGCGCGTCGCCGTCGATTCCCTCGACGCGAATGCAGTGAGTATCACCTCGAGCAGCACCGATATCGATTCGACGCTCTTTCATCTCCGCAGTGAACCCTTCACCGTCGCTGCGGTCGTATCACGCCGTCAGCTATCGGACAGCACATCGCTCGACATGAAGATCGTGCTCGACTCGATTCCGCTCACCGCCCGCATCCAGTGTTCGGCCAGCGGAGAAGTCGGCGTGCGCACGGCCTCAATCGCGGTGACCGCGCCTCCATGGGCGAACGTCCGCTTCGGCAACGTGCAGCAGGAGCCCGGCATCTGCAGCACCCCGCCACAGCACACCACCAGCCGCACTCGCAGTTTGTTCTCTTGGTCACCCATCGCGCTGAGCATCGGACGTCAACTCGGTGCCGGCAACACCGGCTGGACCGCACAGATCGGGACCGCACTTGTCATCGGAGCGCGCTGATCATGATAGCCAATCTTCTGGCGGGCGATCTCGCGATCTGTCTTGCACTCTGGGTGCTCTACGTGACTTTGAGAACACGCGACACTCCGACCCGACCTGGCCGCAGCAGGTCGTGACTCGCCAACGCAGTTCGCGCGCAGTAGCCGAGGGCAAGCCGCCAACGGCGGCCTGCCCTCGGCCTCCTCATAGACGTCCTTGCACAGGTATGGTCCGGCGTCAGTGGGAGCGGTCCGTTCGCAAAGGCGGGGTCTGAGCGCCGCAAGCGGTCTCGCGTTAGCGAGCCCACTTGCCGCGAAGTCTCCCCGCCGGCGCGAAAGGACCGCGACCACACCCCACCGAAACAAACACCGATTGCTGCCCAAGCCCGAGCGCAGCACATTAGACCAGTGAGCGACGAACTTCACGAACACGTCAGGAAGCTCCTGACCGCGCATTACGAGATCGGACCCGAACTGGGCCGAGGCGGAATGTCAGTCGTGTACAGCGCCGTACACAGGCGCGACGGGCGACGGGTGGCGATCAAGGTCCTTCCACCGCAACTGAACGTCACTTCCGCGATGCGCGAGCGGTTCGTGCGCGAGGCGCGCATCGCGGCGGCCCTCAACCATCCCGCCATCGTACCGGTGTACGATACCGCGGTCGTCCAGGACATCGCCTATTTCGTGATGCCCCTCGTGGAGGGCGAAAACGTCGGGGTGCGTCTCGAACGTGAAAAGCGGCTGTCCATTGCGGATACGCAGCTCATACTTGCGGGAGTGGCGGGCGCGCTTGAATACGCCCATACCGCCGGCGTCGTGCACCGCGACATCAAGCCCGAGAACATCATCCTGGACGCTACCACCCACCTTCCCCTCCTCACGGATTTCGGGATCGCCCGCATTCTCGACGATGAAACGCGCTTGACCCAGGACGGGATGGCGATGGGCACACCGTCATACATGTCCCCGGAGCAGGCGCTTGGAAGCGACGACCTGGATGGTCGATCCGACATCTACTCACTCGGTGTCGTCGGATATCAGATGCTCACTGGCCGAGTGCCCTTCTCGGCCACGAATACCCGGGCATTGCATGCGAAGCACGCGTCTGAGCGACCAGTACCGCTATTGGAATTGCGGCCCGATACTCCGCTTGCCATGGTCGCGGCTATCGATGGTGCACTGGAGAAGACGCCCCGGGCTCGCTGGCAAAGCGCCTCGGCATTTCGAGACGCACTCGGGGAGCTACCTCCAATCGCCGAGCGTATTGCTGTTGCGCCTCCTCCGCCACGGCGGCCGAGCGGTAACAGTACCGGCGTTTATTCCTACGGCATAGCAACTCGAATCAGGCACTTTCGCCGCAAGGCTGTTGGGTCTGTCGTCCTTACGTCCATTCTGGGTGTTTGGAACGTCATGTACGACCCGAGTTTTCTGCCCTTTTTGTTCATTGGTGGACTGCTTGGGCTCGACGTCCTGCTCAAGGGTTCGGCACTGTATACGGAGGACGTGCCTTTCAAGGCGCTCTTCGTGGGTCGAGTCGCGTCCGACGAGGACACAGCTTCCGCAGGCGCCTATCCCTGGCCTGCGAGTCCGTACCTGGCGCGTTGCGACGTGGCACAACAGAGCGCGATACGGGATCACACCGAGATCCGCCGGATGCTCGACGGGCTGACAGATGCACAGCTGGCAATGATGCCATCCGTCACGGCCGCGGTGGCTATCCTTCAGAAGACAGTTCAGGGATGTGTGACCGAGATTCGGGACCTCGGGCCGCGCGTGAACGTGGAGTTGGAGATCACCGGTAGTGCGCTCGCACGGCTGGACAGCGCCGCCGAGGCGATGCACGAGATTCGGCTCGAGTTGATGAGGCTGCGGGAGGAGCGGTTCGAGTTCGGTGTCGATGCCATCAACCGCACGGCGGACCGAGCGCGTACAACGCTGGAAACGCCGCTCGCCTGATCGCTCACATGCTGAACCGACCCACCACGAACGCCGCCGCGACGACGCCTACGAAGAGGAAGACACGGAGGACCTTGCCCATCGACTGGCGACCCTCATTGGTAAAGCCGCTCCGCTTGATCGCGCCCAACTGCTCCGTGAGTTCGCGCTGTTCGTCGAGAAGCGCTTCGACATAGTGTTGCACGTACTCGTTTTCGTGCTCCGCGGCGTACTTCGTGAGCGCCTCGGGAGTCATCGCCTTGAATCGCTTCTTCATCTAGCGGTCATTTTACATTCTCCCCCATATGCATCGCCGCGTGTGCAATGAGTGAGTCGATTTCGTGTTGCGTCATATCAGACGTCAGGAAGTGCGGCTTGCTCCAGATCATGGTCGGGGGCATGTAGTGGTAGTTGCCTTCGACGAGCCCGATTCTGAACGACCGCGAGCTTGGACTCAGCATCCAGCCGGTCAAACCTGCCATTCCTACGAGCACATACGTAGCGATTGTAAGTACGCTGTGAACCCATCGGCTGGTGCGTTTTGATGCGTGCTCGAGCTTCCACTTGACGTCCGCACGCGCGCGGCGGTTCCGCTGCTCCAGATACTCGATCTGAGCGAACATGATGTCGGAGGCATCGCGGCGGGCATTACACGCGAGCACGTATTGGTCCGCGCCACGCCGAGTGGTACGGTTTACATGCTCAGGCGGTGTGCGACTCGGGAGGACGGAGTCATCCGGCATAGCATATTCTAAGACCGCTCGGTTTGTGCTGCAAGACTGGAGGCGGTGGGACGTTCGGCCCCAGGACCTGGCCTCGATCCCCGCCGCGCGCGTGCGTCTTGTACCGACTCACCGCGCCCAGCTTAGCTATATGAAACGCCATCACCTGTTGCTCATACCTTCCCATGTTGCCTGTCCTCGTCTGCGTAGGTCGCCTCCGCCAATGGGCGTCTTGCCCGTGAGCTCCCGTTGTGCAATCATTCGGGCGCGCTGACAGAGCGCATCCGGTCCGCGGACAGGGAGTGTCCCATCCGTTGCAGTCGTATCACACCGACAATCCATCACCTTCTTTCGGGCCCACCAGGCGGACGGGGCCACATCGAGAGGAGGTCGTATGCCCGGCACCAACCCTGCCCCTTCGGGCGGTGATGTCCGTCCCCTGCCGCCGCGCCCCAATCTGGAGTTCGAGCACAAGCGCGCGAAGGCACTTCTGCGTCAGTTGCGCGCCGGCGATCCCGACGCGCTCGCGCGCGCGCGCACGCTGCATCCCGCGATCGTCGCTTCGCCTCCCCGAGCCATCGCACTTGCCGACGCGCAGTTGATCGCCGCCCGCGAGTACGGGTTCACGAGTTGGCCACGCCTTGTGCGTTACTTCGAAACCATCGCGCCGGACCATGTGCCGCACCGAGAGCTCGAAGATCCCGATGGGTTGGACGCGTGGGTCCGTTCGCTGCTGATCGAGCACCGGCAGCGCCGCATATCCGCGGCCCGCCAGCTCGTCACCTACGCCCCGCGCTTCTACGGCATGCCCGTGCCCGAAGTATTCGACGCGGAGGTGACCGTCGAGGATGCGCGCACGGTCGTGGCGCGCGAACGCGGATACACCAACTGGGAAATGATGGTCGCGGACTCTGCCCAGCCAAGACAGCAACACTGGATGCGGGAACCGATGACGCTGGTTGCACGCGCAATGAAGTCCTTCGATCTGGATGAGTTGGGACGCATAATCGAGCGTCATCCCGAACTGCGAAAATCCTCATCGGTGGACATGCGGCAGAACAATGACATCGTCGTCATGGCGATTCTTCACGAGCGCGATCTTCCCTCCAATGAACGGCGGCTCACCGACTGGCTGACGGACCACGGATTCGATGTGCAGCGGACGCTCAACCGGATGCTCTGCGGGCACATGCGCATCTCTGCGAACAAGGTACGCTATCTCCTGGATCGCGGTGCCGATGCTGATTGGGTGGCACCCAACGGGCGGTCGGTGCTCGAGCACGCGCTCGTCACGTATTGGAATCCCGAGGCGGTCGATGTACTCGCCGCGCACGCGCGCCACCCGTCGGCGCTGTGGATCGCCGCCGGTTTAGGAAACGTCGATGCTGTGGCCGGTTTTCTCGATCGAGACGGCAAACCGACAACAGCAGCCTATCGTTCACGACCCGACTTCCGCGTCGCCCTGCGCGGCGCGCCCAACCTGCCCGAACCCGACGACGAGGAGATCCTCGTCGAGGCCTTCATGGTCGCGATGCTGAACCACCGCACCAATGTCATGGAGTACATGGCCAAGCGGAACTTTCCAGTGGATTCTCTTGCCTGGGGATCGACACCTATTTCGTTTGCCGTCGGGAACGCATTCCCGGGCCTGGTGGAATGCCTGCTGCGTTGCGGGGCGAGCATCGACATCGTGGGATATCGACCCGAGTCGACGCCGCGACAGATGGCTCGCGACTACTTCCAACCCAACAATCCCGACAGCCATCGCGTGCTCGAGCTCTGTGGCGGCGATCCGGTCGCTCTCATTGCCGAATTGGATGCGATGCCGGCGCCCGAGCCACAACTGACACAGCGTTTGAAGAAGGTGTTGGAGGTGGCCGGCGATGACGCGGCACGGTGCCAGGAAACACACATCACACCAGTGAACATCCTTGTTGGAATGCTTCGCGTCGCACACTCGATGCCGATCCCGATCCTGAGCGTAGCGGCCGATAACGGCGAGCGTCTCCGCACGGCACTCGATGGGCGCCTGCTTTCGGGGGACGACCTGGTCTCGGGTGCTCCCTTCCCGCTGGCTGCCACATCCGAGGCATGCATCGCGCGAGCCTTCGATTTAGTTCGCGAGCGGAAAATGGAAGGTGTTATGCCGCACAATCTCCTCCTTGCGATGCTCGAGCCCGAGGATGGGGAAGTCGCTGAGTTCTTGGCGTCGTGCGGCTGTGACGTCACCTCGTTGCGCCGGATGTTGTCGTCGATCTGACGGCGCTGCCGTTGTGTGGGCGCGTCAGAAGACGCGCACACCAACGGTCGTCGGAGCGAACCAGAATCGAGTGCCGCTGGCGGACCATTGGCGGTATTGTACGTTCGCCATGAAGGCCGTGTGCGGCAACCCGTTCCATCCAAGTTCTGCCTCACCGAATACGCTGTTATGTCGCGTGCCGCGGTATTCGCCTCCGTACCGCCCACCGCCCACCGCCACACCGAGTACGAGACCAGAATTCCCCAGGTACGAAACTCCGAGCGCGTAGCTGACACCTCCCGGGCGTGGAAATGGGTACGGCCCAGGAGCGCCGGTACTCCCCGTACAACAGGGGCGTGGCTCGACTTCCACCTTCAGGACAGGTCGCGTGTTCCCACGTGACCAGAGACGGACCTCCCCCGCGAGCCGTACCGTCGGGACGGGATCACTGCGGTAGACACCCGCCGATGTGCTGTGTGCTGCGACTCCGGCAAGGAGGTCGATGGAGACGAGCGGCACCTGTGCGTGCGTTAGCTGCGCGCCCAGTGCGATCGCGATAATCGCTGGAAGGTAGGTCATGGCGATGGGTCGGAGTGAATGGTGTGCCGCGTTTCTTCCGCACGAGCCGAGAATCATTGGAAGTTATGTCCGCTCCCAAAAGAACGAGGGATTCATCATCCGCATGCGAACGATGAATCCCTCGCACCCTGACCCACAGTGCAGCTACGCCGCCGACACTTAACCGTACCCGGTGTTGGGTGCGAGCCATTGGCAGACCTAGCCTCTTCCTTCGGCGAAGACACATTCGAAGCAGAGGGGCATCTCAGTTCCCGATGCCGTAACGACCGATAAAGGCGAGCCGTGCCCGACAGGTGAGCTCGGTGCGGCTGCGCCGCTGAAGCCGTGAAAGACGACGTGAAATGACCCGTGAAGAACTACGTGAATAAAGACGTGAAAAGCCGTGCACGACTTTTCACGCCTCTCTTCACGGCCTTCTTCACGCTGTTTTTCACGGTCTTCTTCACGGTTTCATCCGCTCCTGAAAACAACAAGGGCTCATCATCCACAGAGGACGATGAACCCTTGCCAGAAAAATCGGATGATGATTACGCCGCCGACGCCTTCTCTGTCACCACCCGCACGACGTTATCCACGACCTGCATGAACCCGCCCTCGACGTTGAAGCGCTTCCCGTCGCCGAGCCGCAGTTCGCCCTTGCCGAGCAACGTCACCATCGCCGCGTGACCCGTCAGCACGCCGATATCACCGTCGAACGCGGGCGCGACGACAGAATCCGTCGTGCCCTCGAAGAGCACGGCCTCCGGTGAGATCACCGAAACGGTGAGCACCTATCAGGCCTGCATCTTCGCGGCGTTCTCGACGACATCGTCGATTCCGCCGGCCATGAAGAACGCCTGCTCCGGCAGGTGATCGAACTCGCCCGCGACGAGACGCTCGAAGCTCGAGATCGTCTCTTCCAGCTTCACATACTTGCCCGGGATACCCGTGAACTGCTCGGCCACCGAGAAGGGCTGCGACATGAAGCGCTGGAGACGACGCGCACGTCCGACGATCTTCTTGTCGTCTTCGGAAAGCTCGTCCATGCCGAGGATGGCGATGATGTCCTGCAACTCTTTGTAGCGCTGGAGGATCTTCTGTACGTCCGTCGCCGCCTTGTAGTGACGGGCGCCGAGGTACATCGGATCGAGAATACGGGAGCTCGACGCGAGCGGATCCACGGCGGGATAGATTCCGAGCTCCGTGATGGCGCGCGAGAGCACGACGGTGGCGTCAAGGTGCGCGAATGCCGTTGCCGGCGCAGGATCGGTGATGTCGTCAGCCGGAACGTAAATCGCCTGCACCGACGTGATCGAGCCGTTACGCGTCGAGGTGATGCGCTCCTGCAAATCGCCCATCTCCGTCGCCAGCGTCGGCTGATAACCCACGGCGCTCGGCATACGGCCAAGCAGTGCGGATACTTCGGAACCGGCCTGCGTGAAGCGGAAGATGTTGTCGATGAACACGAGCACGTCCGCGTTCTCCTCATCGCGGAAATACTCGGCGACGGTCAGACCCGAGAGACCGACGCGGAGACGTGCTCCAGGTGGCTCGTTCATCTGGCCGTAAATCAGCGCGCAGGAGTTGATAACGCCCGACTCCTGCATTTCGAGATAGAGATCGTTGCCTTCACGCGTGCGCTCGCCCACGCCGCAGAACACCGACTTACCGCCGTGTCCCTTTGCGACGTTGTTGATGAGCTCCATGATGACGACCGTCTTGCCCACGCCGGCGCCGCCGAAGAGCCCGATCTTTCCACCCTTCACGAACGGGGCGATGAGATCGATGACCTTGATGCCCGTCTCGAAGACTTCCGTCTTCGGTTCGAGGTTGACGAAGTCAGGACGCTTGCGGTGAATCGGCCAGCGGAGCGCATCGGCGGGAATGTCCGCACCGTTGTCCACCGGCTCGCCGAGCACGTTGAGAATGCGGCCGAGCGCCGTGGCGCCGACGGGCACCGTGATGGCGGAGCCGGTGTCGATGACTTCCATCCCACGCACGACGGCGTCGGTGGAGCTCATGGCCACGGCGCGCACCTGGTTACGACCGATGTGCTGCTGCACCTCGACCGTCACGTTGATGACCTGGCCGGAGTCCGTCGTCGCCTTGATCTTGAGCGCGTTGTAGAGCTCAGGAAGGTGACCAGACTCGAATTCAACGTCGAGCACCGGGCCGATGACCTGCACGACCCTGCCGACATGCGTGGAAGCGACTGCTGTTGCCATGTCTAACCCTCGAGAGCCGAAGCACCGCCGACGATCTCGGCGATCTCCTGCGTGATCTGCGCCTGACGGGCGCGGTTGTATGTACGACGGAGCACGTTGAGAATGTCGCCAGCGTTATCCGTGGCGTTCTTCATTGCGGTGCGGCGCGCTGACTGCTCGCCCGCGACCGTTTCCACCAGCGCGCGATAGACGGCGTTGCGCACGTAGGACGGAAGCAGCTCGGTGAGAATTGCTTCCGCATTCGGGAACAGCAGGTAATCGCGCTGCAGCCCGCCTTCCTTCGCCGCGGGCGGCGTTACCGGCAGGATCTGCTGCGTCGTCGGCGGCGTGGAGAGCACCGAGTTGAACTTGCTGTACGTGATGTAGACGCCGTCCAGCTTGCCCTCGATGTAATCCGCCATCAGCGCTTCGACGAGACTCGCCGCATCGGCCGCTGTGGGACGATCGGTGATGTCGGTGCGCTGCACGGCGAGCGCGCGGCCCACGTACTTGAAGTAGCCCAGTCCCTTCTTTCCGACCACGTGGACATCGACCTTCATCCCTTTCTTTTCCATCTCGACGAGGCGGGCGCGCGCTTCCTTGATCAGGTTCGCGTTGAATCCGCCCGCGAGGCCGCGGTTGCTCGTGAGGAGAATGAGCGCCACGTGCTTCTGCGTCGCCGGCTGCCGGAGCAGCGGAAAACGCTCGGCGAGGTCTGACGAATAGAGACTCGAGATGACATCAGCGAGCGCGTTCGCATACGGACGCGCCGCAACGACGCGATCCTGTGCGCGCTTCATCTTCGAGGTCGCAACCATTTCCATCGTGCGCGTGATCTTGCGCGTGTTCTCGACGGTCTTGATGCGGCCCTTGAGCTCGCGGCCTTTCGCCATGTTACAGGCTCGCCGCCGTGAACGATGCTTCGCCGCTGCTGGCGATCTTCCGGTACTCGTCGAGTGCGCGCTTGAAGTCTGCTTCCGTCTCCTTCGACAACACCTTCTCGGAGCGGATGCGCTCACCAACCTGCGGGAACTGCGCGGACATGAACTCGTGGAAACCCTTCTCCCACGCGCGAAGCGCCGGAACCGCGACGTCGTCGATGTAGCCGTTCGAGACCGCGTACAGGATCATGACCTGCTGCTCGACCGGCATCGGCTCGTACTGGCCCTGCTTCAGGATTTCGACGGTACGTGCACCGCGATCGAGCTGCTTCTTCGTGGCCGCATCGAGATCCGATGCGAACGACGCGAAGGCTTCGAGCTCACGATACTGCGCCAGATCGAGACGGAGACGGCCGGCGACGGAGCGCATGGCCTTCACCTGTGCGGAACCACCGACGCGCGACACCGAGATACCGACGTTCACGGCGGGGCGCACACCGGCGTAGAACAGGTCGGCTTCGAGGAAGATCTGACCGTCGGTGATCGAGATGACGTTCGTCGGGATGTACGCCGACACGTCACCGGCCTGCGTCTCGATGATCGGAAGCGCGGTCATGGAGCCACCGGGCTTCAGGATGTTCACGCCATCCACGACCTTCGGATCGGACGACAGCTTGGCCGCGCGCTCGAGGAGACGGGAGTGGAGATAGAACACGTCGCCGGGGAATGCTTCGCGGCCTGGCGGGCGACGGAGCACCAGCGAGAGCTGGCGATACGCAGCGGCCTGCTTGGAGAGATCGTCGTACACGCACAGCGTCGGCTGGCCTTCGTTGTACATGAAGTACTCGGCCATCGCTGCGCCGGAGTACGGCGCGATGTACTGCATCGGAGCGGGATCGGACGCGGAGGCAACGACGACGATGGTGTATTCCATCGCGCCCTTCTCCTTCAGTCGTGCGACGACGGACGCAACGGTCGATGCCTTCTGACCGATGGCGACGTACACGCACTTCACGCCGGTGCCCTTCTGGTTGATGATCGTGTCGACGGCGATGGCCGTCTTGCCCGTACCACGATCGCCGATGATCAGCTCACGCTGGCCTCGGCCGATCGGGATCATGGCGTCGATCGACTTGATACCCGTCTGGAGCGGCTCTTTCACCGGCTCGCGGACGATGATGCCAGGCGCTTCGCTCTCGACCTTGCGCGTGTGCTTGGCGTTCAGCTCGCCTGCACCATCGATCGGCCGTCCCAGCGCGTCGACGACGCGGCCGAGGAGCTCCGGACCAACCGGCACTTCGAGCACGCGGCCGGTGCGGCGGACTTCATCGCTCTCCTTGAGCTGGAGATAGTCGCCGAGGATGACGGCGCCGATGTTGTCTTCTTCGAGGTTGAGCGCGAGGGCGGTGACGGTGTTGCCCGTCTCGCTGGAATGAACCTCGAGCATTTCGCCGGCCATGGCCTTCTGGAGGCCGTAGATGCGGGCGATTCCGTCCTTCACTTCGAGGACGGAGCCGACTTCCTCGACGTCGAGATTGTGAAGGTCGGCGGCCTCGATCTCACGGAGCAGAATGTCCTTGATCTCGCCGGGGCGGAGTGTCGTATCGGATGCCATGCGTCAGTCTGGTGGGACGTCAAAGGGACAGCTTGTGAAAATTATCACAAGCCAGCAGAACAAGCAACAGGGCCGCCCACGCCGAGCCCCTCGCCCGAGCCAAAAGGCGCCACGCATTGCGGTAAGGATGGGGGCGCGGGTGCGGGCTCGGGCCAACCGCGGGCTTGGGCGCGGGGTTGGGCTAGGGTCTGGGCGCGGGCCTGCCTGCAGGCTGAGGGCTGGGGCATGCGCGTGGGCCTGGGCTGGCTCTCGAATCTTGAATGTTGCCCGAGCGCTGGCCCGAGCCCAAGCCCGAGCCTGATGGCAAGCCCAAGCCCGTGCCCTGGCCCATGCCCGCGCCCAAGCCCGCAGTTGGCCCGGGCCCGGTCCCCCGCCCCCATCCCTTAGTTATCGGCGTACGCCCCAGCCCGCGTGCTTTCGCTACGCCAGGCGCGAATACGATGACGCACTTTGAATCCGCCGCGATAGAATGCGGTCATGTCAACAGGCGTCAGAGAACTCAGAGTTTGGCAGGAGTCGGTCTCCCTTGGAGGAGATGTCATCCGTGCCGTCAAGACGAACATTCGTCGCGAGACGAAGAGCGTCACCGATTCGCTCATGGCGACCGCGATCGCCGTCGGCACGCACATCGCCGACGGCTACGGCCGTCACACGCTCGACGAGCAGCGCGAATCGTACACATCCGCACGAAGAGCCCTGCTCCGGCTCGAGACCGAGCTTGCCGTGGCTCGACATGCGGAGCTCATCCCTGCCGGCTCCTTCACCGAGCTCACCGCGCGCTCGAATCAGGTCGCGAAGCTGCTTGCCGGATATGTCGTCTATCTCGACCGTCAGATCAGCGAGCGCGATGCGTTGCCACGCGTGCCGCGAGGCGTGCTACCGGCCGTCAGCCCCGGCTCCGCCCGTGTCCCCGGCTGAACCGCTCGATGAGATCGACCGCGCGGAGGCGAGCGAGCGACGCGGGCTTCGTGCCGACAACGCGCTGTGCGGTGCTGCTCAAGTGCGAGGAGCTCGCAAAGTCCAGGATTTCGGCAACATCGCGCACGTCGTAACCGGGATTCTTTGCCAGCTCCGCGGCGGAGATCAGGCGCACGAGGTCGATGACGCGCTTGAGATTGGGTGCGCCCGCCGCTGCGAAGGTGCGGCTCAGGTGCTCGCGAGTGACGCCGATGGCGCTCGCCAACAGTTGGGTGCGCACAGGACGTCCCGACCACGCAACGATCCCGCGCCACGCGGCACGCTGGAGCGGCGTCTCGAGCCCCAAGGCCTGCGGCGGCTCGGCAAGGGCGGTGTTGAAGCGCGTCGAAAAAGCATGACGGAACACCAGGTCGCGCATCACGGCGTCGTCCACGGATTCCACGAGGACGTCCGCGAAATCGAGCGCGCCGCACTGTGCGACGGCGGGCGCTTCGACCGCGCGAAGGGCGGTCAGCCCGAAGAATGGAACACTCGGGAACTCGCGCGCAAAGGCGGCCGCACGCCACGTGTCCTCGTGTGCACCGGCAAGGTCCACGATGGCCGCGTCGACGAGCGACGCGCGCAAGCCAGCCTCCAGTTCCTCCGGGGTCTTCGCGAACACCAGGCGCGCGCGGCGGCGGGGAAATGCCGACCGCACGAGCGCGCGGGCGCGTTCGCGGTTCGCGAAGAGCAGCACGACGAGCGGTGGCACTACCGCACGCGGCGCGGCGGGCGCGCCGTTTCTGGCCGGCGTCGTCATTCGATCGGAAGCGGATTACCCGCGATCATCTCGTGCGCTCGACGCAGGACGATGCGGGCGTTCGCGTACGAAATTGCCGAGTTCGCGGCGTCGTAGCCGACCCATTGGCAGGCCGTGATTCCTTCCGTGCGCTGCGGCGAGGTCTGTGCCTCCTCGGTTTCCATCAGGAAGAAGTGACACACCTTGTGGATCAAACGGCCACGGAAGCGGAAGTACCAGTCGATCGTCTCGATCGTGCCGCGAATGGCGACGTCGGCGATTCCCGTTTCTTCGCGGACTTCGCGAAGGGCCGCGTCTTCGGCGCGTTCGCCGCTTTCGAGATGGCCTTTGGGAAAGCCCCAGTTCTGGTAGCTGTCGCGAATGAGCAGAAAGAGGGGCGCGCCCGCTTCCTGACGGTAGACGACGCCACCGGCGGAGGTTTCCTGCTGCGCGCGTGCCCGTGTCACCGTTCGAGTCGCTCAGGCGGTCGCTGCGACGGCGCCGGGGACGCTGTCGTCATCGGCGGTCGGCCGACCTTCGATGAACTGGCGCACGATCGGATCGGTCGTGTTGTGGATTTCGTCGATGGTGCCCGTCCAGCGCACCTTGCCCTCGTAGAGCATCGCGATGCGCGTCCCCACGGTGTAGGCGCTCCGCATGTCGTGCGTGATGACGACGCCGGTGACGCGGAGTTTTTCGCGCATTCGGACCATGAGCTGGTCGATGACGGCACTCGTCACGGGGTCGAGCCCCGTCGTCGGTTCGTCATAGAGGATGTACTTGGGCCGGAGTGCGATGGCGCGAGCGATGCCGACACGCTTACGCATGCCACCCGACAGTTCCGCGGGGAATCGATCATTCACGCCCGGTAGGTCGACCAGATCGAGCGCCTCGTCGACCCGCTGCACGATTTCACGATCGTCGAGCTCACCCTGCTTCCGAAGACCCATCGCCACATTCTCTCCGATCGTGAAGGAGTCGAACAGCGCGGCGAACTGAAAGACATACCCGATCTTCGAGCGCAGCGCGTAGAGCTCGCGGCGTGGAAGATCGGGTACGTTCAGGCCGTCGACCCACACTTCGCCAGAATCGGGCTCCAACAGTCCGACGATGTGTTTGATGGCCACCGACTTCCCGGTTCCGGAATAGCCGATGATGACCATCGTCTCACCCTCGGGAACGTCGAGGGTGAAGCCATTCAGGACTTGCTTCGGGCCGAAGGCCTTGTGGACGTCCTTGAGCTGGATCACACGTCAGGGGGACAGGGGACTAGGTGCTAGGTGCTAGGTGCTACGAAGCAGGACTCGCGCCTGACAGCAGAAAAGTGATACGCGCGCGACGGCGCGACCAGTCCTTGCCAATCACGACGGAGGTCTACCTGCGTGACGGCGACGGGAGCGTAAGCATTCTCAGATTCGCTTGGGAACCCGCTGTTTGGTGTCCCTCTCATTGAGCACGAGCACAGAAGGATGGCTCACCGATCGCGCCACCTGCCCGTACCCTCCCATTCGTCCAGGACCACACCATGAAGTTGCAAATCGCCGCTGCTGCTGTTCTCATCGCCAGCTCGATCCGGGCGGATGCGCAGGTTGTGCATACTTCGTCGTTCATCTCCGGCGGGTATTTCAATGATTTCGAGACGATGCCGAATGCGATCCCGTCGTATACAGCGTACAGCAAAGGCGGCATCACAGCGATGTACATTGGCGTCGCGTCCGATGGGGTTCAGTCCACGTATCTCCACAATGGCACGCGTGGCTGGTACCCCGGCGGCGATGTTCGCGGCTACACGAGCCTCACGCTGACCGGCGGAGGAACCTTCAGCGATGTCGAGTTCGCGGCGGGAGATGGATGGGGCGGCGGATCGTCATTGTTTTACCAGATGCTGCTGTCCGGGAACGTCGTCGCCACTGGATTGGCCACCAACCTGCCGGCCGGGCTTTCCACCGTAGGGTTCTCCGGCGTCACAATGGATGAGTTGCGCGTGCAGAGCGGCTTCATGACGCAATTCGCGCCCACGAATGACGAAGCGCTCGCCCTTGACGATGTGCATATCGCCGGCGATTCCACACCGACGCCGGAGCCCGCGACCCTTGGATTGCTGTCGTTGGGTCTTGCGGCGGTGGCATTCACACGGAGGCACAAGCGCACCACCAGATAACTCGCGGAACTATACGAAACGAGCGGCCCTCTCAGGCCGCTCGTTCGCTTGAATCGACTTCGTCTTCTTACGCCGCGAAGCTTCCGAGGGCACGTCCGACGTCGCCTTCACGAAGGCGCTTGAGCGCACGGTCGCGCAGCTGGCGGACTCGCTCACGAGTGACGCCGAGCATGCTGCCGATTTCCTCGAGCGTGTGTTCGCGTCCGCCTTCGAGACCGAAGTAGAGACGCAGCACCTTCGCGTCGCGCGGCGGCAACGTGGAGAGCGCCTGTTCGATCTCATCGGTGAGGAAGCGGTTCATTGCCTCTTCTTCCGTGTCCGGCATCTCGTCCGCGACGAAGCGCTCGATGAGTGAGCGATCGCCTTCGGGATCCATCGGCGCGTCGAGGCGCACGTCGCTCGTATTGAGCGCCGCGAGCGACTGCACGACATCGACCGACAGGCCCGTGAGAATGCTGAGCTCTTCCGGGCTCGGCTCACGGTTGAGCTTCTGCCGGAGGATTTCGCTCGCCTTGATGATGCGCGAGAGATCCGCGGTGCGGTTGAGGGGAACGCGCACGGTGCGGCCCTGACGCGCGAGCGCGGACAGGATGGCCTGCCGAATCCACCACACGGCGTACGAGATGAACTTCACGCCCTGGTCCGGATCGAATTTCCGGGCAGCCGTGAGGAGACCGACGTTGCCTTCACCGATGAGATCGATGAGGGGGAGTCCGCGGTTCTGGTATTTCTTGGCGACGGAGATGACGAAGCGCAGGTTGCGCTTCACGAGCTCCTGAAGCGCGTCCTGATCGCCCGCGCGAATTTTCTTCGCGAGGTCGATTTCCTCCGTCCCCTTGAGGAGGGGATACGTGGAGACTTCGTAGAGATACTGGTCCAGGATATCGCGCTCTGGTTCGTTGGGCGCGATGCCCGCGGGCGCCGCGCGACGACGGCGAACCGGCTTTTTGACTTCGGTCATGATTGCCTCGTACAGGTCCTACGCGTGAGAGTAGGCATCTATGAGCTGCGACAGCCGGACTGTTGCCACCGAATTCCGAAACGAGTACGGGTCGAACGGCGTCGCTGAGCTACGTAAAGAAAGTTGTATCGCTGGTGACAGGATGCGGTAACCAAAATCACTCTCACTGGCGCATTTTTGCACTCGGAGGACAAACGATCCGAGGTTGGTGCAAATTACCGGCCTACTGGGATTCCGCTAGGGCCGTTTGTTGACATCACATATACCCGCGGCTATATATGGTGGTTCCTGCGGGAACGTGTGTTTGGACAATGAGTTAGCTCTCCTGCGGGGTTTTTTCGGACGTTTTGACGAGTAGATTGCTGGCCCGGGGGCGTAGCTCAGTTGGGAGAGCGCTTGAATGGCATTCAAGAGGTCAGGGGTTCGATTCCCCTCGCCTCCACTGGGCGAGAAAGAGAAGTGCGGGAATAGCTCAGTTGGTAGAGCACAACCTTGCCAAGGTTGGGGTCGCGGGTTCGAGTCCCGTTTCCCGCTCTGGAATAGCAGGATGGGCGGTTAGCTCAGTTGGTTAGAGCGCCACGTTGACATCGTGGAGGTCACAAGTTCGAGTCTTGTACCGCTCATTTAGGTTGCCCTCGGCCTTGTGCCGAGGGTTTTGTTTTCTGGTCGTTGAATGGATGTTTTGCAGCGCACGAATCATGCTCACCTGAGGGCTGCGCGGGTTGACTGGCGATGTGGTGGGGCGTATTTTTCCGGTCTGCATTCGATGGACGTTGGTGAATGCAGGCCGTCGTAATTCTTTGCGCGCTTGTAGCTCAATTGGATAGAGCATCTGACTACGGATCAGAAGGTTGGGGATTCGAGTTCCTCCAGGCGCATGGGCGGTACGGAGTTGTTCGGCGGGGCGTAGCGTAGCCCGGTAGCGCGCCTGCTTCGGGAGCAGGAGGTCGCTGGTTCAAATCCAGTCGCCCCGACCATTGTAAGTACAGTAGTAGTAATAGGTTGAGAAACCCCCTGTCTGCCAAAGCGACAGGGGGTTTCTCAGTTGCATATTTTCGCGTTGCTCGGACGGGCACTAGCAAGGCACTCTAGTGTATTGCTGGCGGCGGCATTTCTTTTCGATAAGTTTCTCGACCTTGCGCTGAACCTGATGAGTCTTTCGATCCCGACATCCGACGCTATACACAATGCCCTGGATCGCCCAACATCTGCGCCTGACGGCGTTTTACGAGCCTGATGCGTCGCGCGAGGAGCTTCCGAAGTGGGCGAGTCTCACTGGAAGCGATCCCGAGAACGAAGCGAGATCGGGTAATCTCGCGCAGGCCGATGGCTCCTACGCCAGCGGCCGCTTGGCACTTGGAACGGTCGCGACTGAGCGAGCGGACCTATTGTACGGACCAGCAATAGCCACGCTCCAACAAGAAGCCGACTATCCGCCGAGCATTGGAAGTTTTGATACCGCTATTCAACCGTTCAATACTGTGGCCCGCCGATTTCTACAATCGCCGGCAAAGGTCCTGCGGATTGCATTCGGCGTGTCCTTGCTGTCACCAACTTCTGACCGCGACGCAAGCTACGCCGAGGTCGTGCGTCTGATTCGGACCGTCGCGTTTGACTTGTCAGGTGCGCGAGACTTCACGTATCAAATCAACAGACCAAGACGATCACTAACTGTCGAAGGACTTGAAATAAATCGCCTTGCAAAGTGGGCCGCCGTACGAATTTCGGTGATGACCACCGATGTCGTGAACGGCGTGTCGACGCGGACGCCAGAGAGTCACGGTGTCCGTCTCGAACTCGACATCAACACTGACGCCAATAGGACTGATCCCCTTTCTCACGATCACCTTTCAAGTCTTTTCGATGAACTCACAGGACTCGCTCCCGAGATTCGCGATCATGGAGACATTCCGTGAGGACGGTGCGCAGACCGTACATTCATCCAATGAGTCACTACCCTAATAGTGGGAACTGGGGCGGGTTATGTATCGAACCGGCAGATCGCGACTCCACTTCCTTGGTTACTGACGCGTCGTGGACGACCATCGCGGGTGGGACGGCTCATCCAAAAAGCGCCGACGTCGGCTTGCTCTACGCCGACAACTGGAGCGAGCACAGAAACTGGGCTACTGACGTACTTCCTCAGTGCCAGACACACCGGCGGGGACGGGTTGCTTCCACGTGGGCGGCAGCAGCATTTGCAGTGTCAACGAGCAGCGCTGACTTCTCGCTTATTCAGAATCGCACAGATCCCTCAGAGGCTTGGTATGGGTTCTCGTCCGGCACCAGCTGCCGTGCGGTAGACCTCACCGAGAGTTCGACGCTCTTGCTGGCACGTTTTGCGACCCCGTCCGAAATCTCGAAAGAACTTTCGGTGATGGTCGCGCGGTCGCAATTCGATGACTTTGAGTTTGGTGTTGAAAGCAGATTCGAGCGGACCTTCAGCGAGTTTCTTCGGCGCTATGGAGTGGTAGCTCAAGATGCTTCCGTTCGATGGATCGCCGCGAACGCGGACAAGAACAGCCCGGTCGCCGTACGCATGGTCCTGGTCTTGGGTGGGGAACGGGAAGGGGTGTCGTCCGAAGGGCGTTACCACCTGCTCACGTGGCTCCTCCAGAGTTCCTCCGCTGCCGTTCGCGATGCCGCGGCAAGAACCCTTTTCCGCGTACCGGACCCGCGAGTGCGCGAGGCTCTCAAAACGGCCGCTGAACAAGAAAGCAATTCGCGCGTCAAGCGCTTTATCTCACAATTGGCGGATCGGATCACGGCCGACCTGTGACGCTCTATTTTCGGCGCATTGAGCCGGAGTACTGGCTAGATGATCCCCCGGCTTGGCTCGACCCTGATGACGTTGAAGGTCGCCAGATTTCGGACCTCAGTTATCGTATGAAAACAAATACGATCTCGGTCTACGCGCTTCCCGACGCAGGCGCATCAACGCTTACGCGCGTCTGCGCCGCAATGGTAGCAACAAGACAACGAGTTGAAGATATTACCTACTTTGTCTTCGATGATGCGCTGTTGCAACGCGCTTCGGTACAGATCGATAAGACGGTAGGTGCAACGGGCGACCCGGCAGTCGATGAGTGGCACCGAGACCTTGTGAGAATCGCCGGTACTTCGTTAGTCCGCCTCGCGCGGGAGTTGCGGAACTGTGATGCGTTGCGCACCCTCAAAGAGGATATTGAGTCTGAGCTGGTCTTCGCACTCGGAACGGAGAAACGATATCCGCATCCGCCTCAAATCGCCGCGCACCTTAGGAAGAAAGCACTAATCTGAACGACGTACCTTCGGCGAAGTTTGATTCGCGGTCGGGACTATAAATTTCCTCACGCCGCGTCAATCGATGACGTTGTCTCGTGCGGGCCGTCGTAATTCTTTGCGCGCTTGTAGCTCAATTGGATAGAGCATCTGACTACGGATCAGAAGGTTGGGGATTCGAGTTCCTCCAGGCGCATGGGCGGTACGGAGTTGTTCGGCGGGGCGTAGCGTAGCCCGGTAGCGCGCCTGCTTCGGGAGCAGGAGGTCGCCGGTTCAAATCCGGCCGCCCCGACCATTGTTGAGACCCCTTGTGCACGAGGCTTACCCCTCGAGGCACAAGGGGTTTTGTCTTTGTACCCCGCCGGCGCGTAATCGGTTGTGGCCCCCAAAAAACCGTCCGGGGCCACAACGGGGCCACAAGAACGACTTCCCTTGTGGCCCCGACCTCCGGGGGCACGACAGTACCCTCATAGTTGGTCGAACGCAAGCCCACTAGGCGTTACATGCGAGGTGTGCCTCGACGAACTCCTCGCCCTGCCCCACCCGATACCCCGACGTCTACCGCTCGGGTGAGCAGCCTGCCAGCGCGCGCCGAGACAGCGTCGACGAGAGGCAGTTCCAAACGCGCCGAGCATGATCGGGTGGTCCTAGGGGCAGTGCTGCGGTCCTTTCGCGAGTCCCGGGAACTCACGCAGGAGCGGCTGGCTTTCGCCGCCAAGCTCACCAAGAACTACGTGAGCGACGTGGAAGGCGCGCGACGAAATCCAACAATGCGCGTTGTTACTCAACTACTCGACGCCCTGGGAGTTAGCTGGGATGACTTCGGGCGAGCGTACGAAAAGGCGCGCGGGCCGGTGTGACGGCGATGCGTGATTACGCGTGACGCATGCGAATGGCCGGGACAGGGACTCCGTCGCGGGACACGTCACTCGTCCTCGTCGTCGTCCAGCGCTCTCGCCCAGATGAGAGAAAGCACCTGAGACTGAGACGGAATCGCGCACGCGCTCTCGAACGTTTCAATGCCGTCAAACGATTGGTACGGTCGGGGTTCAAGCCATTCGGCAGTCGTGACGCGTTCGGCGTTTTGCGTTGGTGATTCCCCGCGGTAGATGGCTGCCGCGACCGAGTTCCGTCCAACGGCTTGTCCGCGCTCCGGAATCCAGAAAGCCATCGTGTCCGATTTGGCCACCCATTCCACGGCTCCTGCTCTTGACATCACGAGAGCGCATTGCTCGCGGGTCGTTTGAATCAGGCGCCAAGCCGCCGCCGTGCGCGACACTTGGTACATCTCAGCGGCAGCCAGGAAGTCGACGGTTTCGAAGCTGATTGGTCGATGCTTAGCGTCCGCCGAAAAAAGTGCGCGGGGCATAAGCAGCTCCGCGGCAAAATCATTGGCCTCCCACTCGAGCTTTTTGCTGTCCGTCGACCGCGCGCGAAGGTCTGCATCCGCGCACGCCAGCGCTGGACCAGCGTCCGCATGCGAGGGGATGAAATAATGCCCGATCTCGTGCGCGAGAGAAAAACGACGCCGTTCCGGTGACTGGTTGGCAGCCATCATGATGCCGCCGCCACCGCCTCTCAGCCGAAGGAGAACGGCCGCGTACCCGGGGTCGTCCGACCGGGAAGTGACGACCTCCAAATCCGCTTCTTCCAGGATTCCATCGAGATTGCACGCGCGCGTCTCGAGGAGGTCTCGCGACCGTCGGAAGAGCTGCGCGATCTCGCGGCCACGCGTGCTCGGACTCGTTGACTTTGCAGCCAATCGACCGGTCATTGGCTACTTGGAATCTCGACCCTTCGTCGCACTCTTCGCGCGAAGGTAGTCAGCGAACTGCTCGAGCTCGCGCTTGGCCTTCTCATCCAAGCCGCGGTACTGCCGAAATAGCGCGTGTTCGCTCTCCGTCAGCCCCTCTACTTCGCCTCCAACGAGGTATGCGGGCGTGAGATGCATCGCTTCAGCGAGCTGACGAATCGTTTCGTACGAGGGGTTGCGATCTCCCGCTTCGATCTGCGAAATCGCGGACTGCGACAACCCCACCGCTCTCGCTAACGACGACTGTGTGAAGCCGGAATCCTCGCGTACCCGTGCGAGTCGCTTCCCAAATCCCATGGTTTCTCCAGGAGAAGTTCCTACGTCGAATACGGTTGACATCTATCACTATTCGTTCTAGCTTGGTTATAGAGGTTATCGCTTTTAAGCCTAGACGGCAACACGCCTGACGAGGGAACCATGCCTGACTGCCAGATCACTTGCATCTCGAAGCCTCACCCGCAGAGTCCGCATGAGCACATCACGCACGTCGGCAATCCTGCAGGCAACTGGATCTGGACGCGTGAAGCCGTGGTCAAGAGCATCGACGAAAAGTCCAACACCTTTTTCGTCGTCGATCCAAACACTGGAAGGCGCTCAAACGTCGGTGTCGTACGGCCAAGTGGTCACGCGGCCTATCTGCGCACCTACGCTGACGGCGATTGGAATAACAATCTGTTGTCGCTCAACCAGTGCCCTCTACGCTGAGCAGTCACCGCATCCTCAACAGACCCAAGGATCGCAATGACCACTTTCGATGTCGCTCACATTCTGGAGCAGGGTCAGAATATGATCATCGTGCCCATGCGCAGCGACTTCAGGCACAAGTCAGACTCTGACCAGGCGAGCATTTCCATCGCACTGCAGACTGCGGCCAGATCCGCCGGACTTGCCGGTCAGGTCGTCACGGTGTGGGACGCCGGAAGTGGTCGGATGGGTTTCCGTGGACCGAAGCCATGGCACGGCTTTCTGGGCAGCATCAGCCTGCAGTGGGTAGCCGCCAACATCAACAAGCGCATCACGATCAACTAACCGAAAATCGGAAGGTAAAAACAATGCCGCTTGGAACGCATTCACGCACCGATCAAGGGACCTTCCGCCGGGAGCGCGGCGATTCGCTCGCGCGAAACCTGAAAGAGGACTACCCGGAGTTCTCCCGAGTGCCCGGGAATACACGCCTCGATGCGCTTCGCGACCGTTTTGGCGTCGACTCCATCAATGCGGTACGGCAGGAGTTGCGGAAGCTGGACAAGTAGCGCTCGGGGCCCGTATCGCTTGATGCGCGGACTCCTGGCTCAGTCACGGCCGGCGGTTCCGATAAGGTGCTCCTCCGCGATGCCAGTCCGTGATCTCTGCGGGTTCCATGTGCGCGCGTATCCATTGGGCCTTCACGTCCTCGCGCAAGACCACCGTGTGGTCGACGGCCTCGACACGATTGGGGACCTTGCCTCGCGCCCGCCGGTGCTCGCGGTAGAGCGTAGCGGCGATCTCGCGACGCGTTTCGAAAGAGAGGTTGTTCATTGGTATTTCACAAACGAAGAGCGCAGGCTTTCCAATTTGTGCGAGAGTGCGTTGCGTGTCGCCGTATCCCATTCGTGTAAGTGTGGCGGCGATTGCCATTGTGGATTCGCTGCCGTAAATGAGATAGTGACCTGAATGCTTGATGAGGTGCTCCGCGTCAAATGCGAGGAACACACGACCGTGATCGAGGGTGAGGTCAGTCTCGGCCAAGGCAGTCTGCAGCGCCGCAGATGGAATGCCTTGCGTCCGGAAGAATGCCCAAGCCCGTTCGATGACCCTTACGTCGTGCCGACGTATGCCTTCGTGGTAGTAGGCTTTGAAATCTGTCGGCCTGCACCCATGATACAAGCGGACATGCGTGAAACGCGTTGACAGCGCCCACGCGAGGGCGTCTACAGCATGCTCACGAGGAACGGCGCGCACGTCGCGATGACGCCGCTCTTGCCCAAGCGTACTGCCGATAACGGCTCCCCATGCGTATGTCTCGCGCCAGTCCAGTACGTGTGATGTTGCACCCAGTCCAATCGCGGCCTCGTCGCTTTTCCGAGCGTCCATTGAGTGAGTTTGTCTCCCTAGTCCGCGCGTACATGCTCATTGTCCATGATGGTGTGCATGCGCTTGGGATATAACAGGTCGATCTCGGGCGTAGTCAAACTTCGACAGAGGAGTGAGCGCCCAGGCGTTGTTGAACCCGTTCACTACTCCGCGCTATCGACGGTCTTGCCAAGCGGATTTTTTGAGTTCTGCAGCCTCGTGGGTCATCCCGCTAAGAGTCACCGTCAACACTAGCCTCCCATTTCCACGATGACTTCAACGCACGCACAATCACAGCAGCAAGTGAAGGGTTCTTCGCCGGCCCCGCTTTCGGACGCAATCGCCATGGCGCTATCGCGCCTTGTCGACGATGCGAAGGTTGAGACGCGAGAGCCGAGTCATTCAGTCCTCGAAGACGCTTTCCTGCGAACGGGACTTAGCAAGGCAGATCCAAATCGAAATGGCCGCCCAATTGGAAAGGCTAAGCGTCTCAGAGGCGTGCTGCATTGGGCAATGGACAACGATCCTGATTCGGGTGGACGCTTGGCTGCTTTGATCATATCGCTCATCAAAGGATGCGGAGGGTTTCGTGACAGCTCACCGAACTTTGTCGGGAAGGAAGCCATTGCCGATGCCACAGAAGCGTTTCGCGCGGACGGGTTTAGCCTAGGATCGGATGGTGATCTTCGTCCAGTGGTCCTCGAGAGCCTTTCTGGCAAGGGTATGACAGAGGCGTTGCAGGCGTACGTTCGACGAGCACAGCGTGGCGCCGAAGACGCCGCCCTCCTTGCTGGCACAAGCAAGGATCTCGTCGAGGCGACTGCAGCGCATGTGCTCACTGAGCGCTTTGGTGCTTATCCGACGACGGCTAACTTTCCCACTTTGCTCGGGCAAGCGTTTGTGGCACTCGGGCTATGTGTTGATCCGAATGCAGCCGCGTCGCCGCAGGACCGCATAGACGCGTCCTTGTATGCACTTGCTTGTGCGACTAACGCACTCCGAAACAAGCAAGGCGTTGGGCATGGACGGCCGTTTCCCGCCTCAGTCAACACCGACGAGGCACGGAACGCCATCGCTGGAATGGGAATCGTCGCGTCGCGGCTTCTCATGCGACTCTAGACGAGGAAGCCCCTCACGACGCGAATCAAACCAGCGGCGCCGTCATTGTCCACGTAGATCGGGGCGACTCGCCAGCCCAGGCTATCACACGGGCGTCGACGAGAAGAGCAGGACCTCCAAGTATTCTCCCGACACGCGGTAGGAGACTTGCGCCAGCCGTCGCGACGACGCCTCTAGGCGGAACTGGTAGATCGGCCGCGTTTCGAACGGCCCGGTGGGCGCGCTCCCGAGCGCTGGATCCTTGGCCAGATGCTCCATGATTCTCCGCAGCTCGATCTGCGCACCCGTAGCACCAATGATCCCTGCTTTCTGCTCTTCTCCATCGAGATACGCTCGGATCTGCGCCCTGGCCGACTCGGAGAAGCGGAGCGACAACGATGGATGATTTGTCAAAAATCGGCCGCGAAACGCCCTGATGCGATTTCCTGTTCGGCTCGCAACATGGCTTCCAGTTCAAAGCCTACCTTCTGGGTGCCTCGATTGCGAAGCACTTCCATCGGCAAAGGCTTGCTCATTTCCGCGTCGGTCATCGGCGCTGACGAGTACACCACATCGCGCAGCAACTCCTCCATGGGCATGCGGAGGTAGTTCATCACGACGTAGCGCATCACTTCCATTTGCCCCGGCGTGAAATCGAACGGCGCCGGAACGCCACGCGCCAACAGTTGAATGGTGCGCTGCTCGTTGTCCCACACGGTCCGTATCTCACCCATACCGGCGGCCACGATCTCATCAATCGTATCCTTGATCGCCTCGTCGTAGGGGCCGTACGTGTACCTGATGTATTGGTACTCCGTGATCGCCTCTCCCAGATACTCCAGCGCCAACATATCCGACAGATACGCCATTTTCATCAGGCGCTTTCGTGGGATGCCGGCCACGCCGCTGGGGGCTTGGTACTGCTGCGCGAAATACCGGAGGAGTTGGGCTGTTTTCGAAAGCGCTGGCATACCGTCCTCCCATAGGGCTTCGCGGAATTTACCGAACATTTCCCGAAGCGCAAGGCCTGCGGGCATGACATGTCTCTTCTGACACGTTACTGAATGACTCAGCGCATGCGGACTATCCGCCTAGCAGCACCTCAAGCACTTCGGGCCCGCGGCGCTGCTCGACTCTGATAACGTACTGAGCGATATCGCCCACCCCGGAGTCGATGGCAAGCTCGACAATGGGGTCTCCCCGGGCACCGCGCTTCGCGAGCATCGCATCAAAGGGATAGTCTGCGACGCGCCGAAAGGTGCTTAGGCCTCGCGGCTGGGGCATTGGCTTGGTGCAGCCGCTATTGATTGGTGAAAGCGTAATTCGCGCCGCATATTTCCTGATCAGCGGCGCGGAGTCGAGCGTCAAGACGGTGTGCTGACGTGAGCGATATGCGCGGGCCCCGAGCAGGCGCGTCAATCGCTCTTCGGTCAGCCAGAAGAACACCCGGTCATTCAGGAGCTCGTACCAAGCGCGTGGCGTCAGCGCACCACCGAGCGCGCGCTCGAGACCACGGTCATCCATGGGCTTCTGATCCCGCACCACAGCACGGCCATATGCGGGATGGCTTAGCGTCACGCTCTCGGGCCTGTGATGAGAATAGAGCCGGGCCTTCGTCTTCTCATCAACTTCATAGTGGTCCAACAGTGCGCGAGTGCTGAGCAGCCCGTCGCGCTTGATACTTGCCCAGCTTCCGTCCTCCGCCATGTGATAGAGGCGAGGATATCGTGCAATCAAGTCGTCGATCTGCATGGCGCTCGGTGAAAGTTTGCGCACTCGGGAAGGCAACGGTCATTACCACCGGCGCCGGTCCACGATGCTCCGGAACTCAAAGCGCGTTGAAATTAATGACACGGGTGCTGCCGCCACCCTCTCCATCTCCTCGATGAAGCGGATCGTATCGGTCGTAAGTTGCTCAAAACGGCGCGCGCGTTGGTTTTCCTGCCGAATGTAGTCCGTGAAAGTCAGCGCGATGTCCGTCGGCGCGTTCAGAGACGCTGCTCGGCGTAGCAGTGCCCAATCGAACTCCGCCACGCGTCGCCGGCGGTTGGTTGTAGACGTGCGCTCCGCTCGCCGCAGCTGTTGGACGGGAATACCCGACCGTCGGGAGACTTCGGCCCAAGAAATCTCTGTTCCCATCTCGCCCGATGGTCCACCCACCCGAATCGGGTACGTGCGGCAAACCATCACCACCTTCCTCACACGGCTTGGGGCGATCCCCGCCTCCGCAAGACACCCACTGACCGTCGTGTCTCGCGAAGTGACAAACGGGTAAAGACCGTGATAGAGACTCAGCGCGGTTCCCTGAGTTCCCTCAAGCAGTATGCGTTCGCCACGAAAGAAGGCACGATCAAGCACCTGCTGCGTCTCTCGGATATACGGTGCTAGGACCTTGATATCTCGCGCTAACTGAACTGGCTGTGGGGCTCCACGAAGCACGCGTCGTGCGGTCGCCTTCCCCCCACCTTGCGCGGTCGAGCTGATCGACCCGCGCAGGTGAGTCATTTCCCAACGTTTGTCTGCAGCCGTAATAATCATCGCCTGGGGGTCGATGCTCAGCCGCTCGGCAGACACCTTACAATCAGCGATTTCTTGCCGCAGCTTCTTGACGTCGAGCACCGCTCCCGGACCGATGATCAATTTGGCCTCGCAGCGTCGCGTGCCAGACGGCAACTGATGGTGGGTATATGGCGGATCCTCGTAGACCGTGTGCCCGGCGTTCGGACCGCCGACCCGAACAAGTACGTCGTACTCGGGGGAGAGGTGAGCGGCAATGTGCCCCTTGCCTTCACTGCCGTACCCTCCACCGATAATTACATCGACGAGGCGCTGGTATGATCGGCCGTAGAAGCCAAGATGACTTGCGACGCGGGCCACGACGTCCGCTTCTGAACAACTCTTGGTGTCAATAACGACATCCGCCGTTTCCCCGAGTTGATCGACGTGCCTTTCCGTGGCGTTTCTACTCAGGCTTGCGTAGTCGGCCACCTCTTTAATGGAATTACGCCTCGCCTTGTAGCGCTCCGCCAGGAGACCCAACGGGGCCACGAGATGGACGTGCACAACCGGTTGTCGCGACGCACGACGAATGGCGACTATCTGCTCCCGTATGCGCGCTGAGTCGATGACTACTATGGCGTCGCGAGGCAGGGTCTGCAGCATCTTCGCAAGCGCACTCGCTATCCAGGTTCCGTTGGTCTTTCGGTCAAGCCTATCGCCTGCCGCCTGCAACGCGCGCCTTTCCTTTCCCGTGCCCGGCAGCGCCCTGAGAATTAGCTCCTGCGTGCGAACGCGCACGCACCCGTACTGCGTCACCAGTGCGATGGCGAGCGTACTCTTCCCAGATGACACGCGCCCCGAGAGAATTATGACCCGTTGTGCCATTAGGAGCGCAGCACGAAATCGAATTGAGGCTGTGCGTCAGCCACCTTTCGATTTGGGAGGTCGTACACTGTTACCGGGACCCCTCGAGCACATACCTGCTCCAGGATCATGTCACGCACCACGTCCCACGCGCCTCCAGCTTCCCCAGTACCGATGCGAGGGATGTGAAGTGTCGCTTCCCGCGCGCCTGCAAAGCTTCCGAGATCGCTCAAGCACTTGTCGAGGGCCGCGTATCTAATGCGTGGCTTCGCAGATGGGCCATATGCGCGCTGGGCCACCATGTGAAAGATGCCAAGATCGTCGGAGAGGGACGTGTAGTGCGACTGCCCTAGCGTGAGCCGGCGACGATCCGCAGCGACCCACCGTTGAAAGTCCTCTTGCGCTTCAGGAAACGCCCGCCGCGCAGCAGAGGCGAATCCCCTCCCGCCCCAGTTGGGCGTCGCGTCATTCACAATGTGCGCGATCACTCGAAGGCCTCGTCCGCGAGGCTTGGTCGCGTCTCCACGGACATATGACAAGCGCGGGTGTATCGCCGGGCTAGCCAACTTCGCATCGCGGTCGCCGCACGGACGGAGAATGCCGACCACTCGAGGGTCCAGACGCCCTGGGTACGACGGAATGCCGACACACTGTACCTCTACGTGCGCGCCGCCCCAGCGCTCTTCCCCCGCGGCTGTAAAGCCAATGGCAATGCACTCCTCGACGGTCGATGCCTCAGGAAGCATGAGACCGCGCACTACCGCTTCTGACCATTCGGGAGACCCAATCAAGTAGTCCAAGTGATAACGCCCGCGACGCACTCCGCGATCAATGCGTGATGCGCAGAACATCGCGCACGGTTCTTCACTCATCCTAGCGACGCGAATCAACATCGCCTCGGTAGAGACCGCAAACGTCGCGCGCATATCGAGGAGGCGCTCCATCTGCAGATCGTCTGGGCCAAGCTCGTGCAAACTACCTGCTGGCATTAGAAACTCTGCTGCCCCGATGTTGCAGAGTGCCTCCAATTGCCAATCGTCGCCGGTCATTTCATGGTACGCCGCTCGGTTGCGAACGTGTTCCGCGCAGTCAGGAAAGAGCGTATGTGCGATCTCGTGCGCCACAGAGTATCGCACGCGGTTGGGCGGTCTGCTGGGATTAAACTCAATACGCACGGCTTCTCGGCCCACTGGAACCGTCCGCGCTTCCGCGACGTCGTCTCTTGCTGCAACAGGAATCTTTAGGATTTCCGCCAGACTAATCGGATCGAACGGAGGCCCGGACCACCCCGCGTCCATTGCGCGGCGAACCACTTGGCGAGCACGCTCGATAACGAGTGTCACTGGGTCGTGTTGGCCAGCAAACGCGCGCACAGATGGATGTGTCCATCGCTCGGGACGTGGAGAGACGGCACTCATGAAGGACTCCGGTTTCGGGACAACTGAGCGTACCTCGGCGTGTCAGCTTCGTGCACTCTCGGGCCCGAATATACTTCCCGTGAACTCGGGGGGGGGTGTAGTACGCCGACTTCTCGGACTCCGAGCAGCGCAGTGCCGCACCCGCCGTCGCGTAGTTCGCGGCTGACTTCCGACTGGTATTGATGTGCTTCGTGGTGCGAGCGTTTGTGTCGGTATGACGCAGAAATGAACGCCTCCACTACCTCGTCCGCCGTCGACAGCCAATCGCCTACCTCTGGCGCCACCAGGGTTCGTTCCTACTTTTCCGCGGTGAACGTTACATCAGCGCTACCCGCGTTCGCTATTGGTTAATAGCCTGCATCTCGCTGGAGAGACGATGTCTGCTGCGCCCGTCCTTTTGTTGGCTCTTATCGCGGCAGTCGCGACCATAGCCGCTGTGATGCTCGCTCGGCGAGCGGCTGCTTCAACCGCCGCCCTCGCAGCGCTCAGGACCAAGCACGCGGAAACGACAGCGAGCGTGAAAACCCTCGAGGCTGAGCGCATCCGCCTCGAGCAGGCGGTCTCACGCCTAGCTCGGTACGAGGGCATCGCAGCAGCAGATGAGGAAGCGCTTCGCATCCTGACTCGGGCGGCGCAGGACGCCGACATACTTCGGCAGGAGGCGGAGATTCTCCGCGCCAGTGCTACCCGCGACGCTACAGCGCTGCGCGGAGAGGCACGCACTGACGCCTCGAAGACGATAGCCGCAGCAAAAGAGCGCGCGGACAAACTAGACAACGACGCCCGACTGGCGCTGGCGGATGGCCGCCGTCGAGCAGAGGAAGTTCTCGCTGCCGCAACTCGCAAAGCAGAGGAGATTGCGGGAGATGCCCTGAAGGCGCTCGAAGCACGTCGTGAGAATGAGGCTGCGGTCGAGGCCATGGACAACGTGATCAAGGGCTACGGCGACCGTTATCTCGTTCCGGGCAGAGCCCTGCTCGACGAACTGGCGGACGGCTTTGGGCATACGGAGGCGGGCTCGCGCCTCAAGGAAACGCGGGAACGGGTCCGCGGAATGGTACTGAGTGGGGCAGCGGCGACCTGCGACTACGCAGAGCCACACAGGCGAGTGACCGCCATCCGGTTTGTCGTAGATGCCTTCAACGGCAAGGTCGACTCGATACTCGCGATGGTAAAGCACGACAACGCTGGCACCCTTCAGCAGCAAATCAAGGATTCATTCGCTCTCGTCAACCACAACGGTGCCGCGTTTCGGAATGCTCGCATAACGCAGGCGTATCTCGATGCCCGCCTGGAGGAGGTGACCTGGGCGGCCACTGCGCAGGAACTCCGCATCCAGGAGCGCGAGGAGCAGCGACGCATCAAAGAGCAGATCCGGGAAGAAGAGAAAGCACGCCGTGAGTTCGAACGCGCCATCCGGGAAGCGGAGAAAGAAGAGGACATGCTCCGCAAAGCGATGCAGAAGGCTGAGCAGCAATTGGCCAAAGCGAGCGACGTACAGAGAGCCAAGTTCGAGGAACAGCTCGCCCTCCTCTCCGCGCGCTTGGTGGAGGCTGAGACCAAGAGCCAGCGCGCTCTTTCGATGGCGCAGCAGACTCGCCGCGGTCACGTCTACATCATTTCCAATGTCGGCTCATTCGGTGAGCATGTCTACAAGATTGGGCTCACTCGGCGGCTTGAACCCATCGACCGCATCCGTGAATTGGGCGACTCAAGCGTGCCCTTCGAATTCGATGTGCACGCGCTCATCTTCGCAGAGGACGCTCCTGCCCTCGAGAATCGGTTGCACAAGCACTTCGTGCTTGGGCAGCTCAACAAGGTTAACCATCGCAAAGAGTTCTTCCGTGTTGAGCTCGCGGACCTGCGTGCGCAATTGGAGGCGATGGGCCTTGCCACTCAGTGGACTATGACGGCGGCGGCACGCGACTACCGCGAGTCTCTCGCCATAGAGGCCGCCATCAAGGACAATCCCGCCGCGCGGGATGCGTGGATCAGGCGTCAGCTATTGCTCGAGATAGAGAATCCTTTTGAGGCGGATGAACACATGCTCTCTTCGCGTGCAGGTGCGCCGGCGCTCCCTCCGATGCCTGATAGCAGTCTGATGCTGTCCGCGCCTATGGCCGCTCCATTGCGCCCACAGTAGGATCGTTGTCTTTGCTCATCGGCTTCAGCGGCTCTCGCATTTACGACGCGGGCACTAGCCGGCCAGGATGTCCAGCGCGGGACGGCGCCTGATGTCCTTCCAGCCCGCCTCGTCGCAAGATTTCGGGCCGTCAACTGCGCACTGGAGCCAAGAGCTCGCCATACGCTCCGCAGCTGTTTCGCTTAACCGGTTGCGTCGGCTGGGAGTCCCCATTCCCCTCACGAATCGAATCTCGCGCGCGTGCGCGCAGGTCGAGGCGAATCGAGGGAAGGGCTCATTCTTCCCTGCCGGTACGTCAACGCTGACTGTTCGGGCTCTCATGGAAGCGCATCGCACGTTGCTGGAGAGCTATCTCATTACTTCGGCGCTGGCCGATCCTAGCGAGATACTGCGCGCGACGCTCGTGCGGCTCCTCGAAGGGCATGACACTTCGTATGAGGACGCGAACTCGACTCCGCGCGATATGCAGTTCGAACTCCTTATAGCGGCCCTGATGACTCTCGGAGGCATCAGCGGCGTGCGGATGGGCGAGCCCGATATTCAGTTCAAGCTAGGCAAGCGAACAGTCGGCGTCGCAGCAAAACGCTTGCGGAGTCCGCGCAAGTTGGTCGCCCGTGTAGGTGACGCCTTTCGCCAACTCGAGCGGCACGGCCTGCAAGGCATGATAGCGCTAAACCTTGACAGCGCAGCGGAGGTTGCATTCGCCAAGGACGGTGAGGCTGCCGCGCACCCCGCTGTGACCGGGCTTGTTGCTCAAGCTGCCAAGCGCATCGACCAGATGGATCCTCAGGGGCGCGTCATAGGCATCGTCGGCTTCGCCACTGTATTCGCGATGTCAGACTCTGAAGACGGTTACGGCTTTTCGTTGCCCACATCAATCGCAATGCATTGGCGAGTCTCGAAAGGGATGGAGGACTCCGTTTCCTCGTTCTCAAATGACTTTGGGAGCACGCTGACCGCGCGCCTGCAATCACTTCTCGCCACCTAGTTGCTGAATGAAGACGCGCGCTGTCAGGCTCGCGCCTTTGATGGCGCCTTCAACTCAGCTCAACTGCTTCGTTAACTACACTCGATACCTCCAGAGCCAGTAATGGCTGGCCACGAGTGAGCAGGAACTTGCCGTCGCCCTCTTCCCACACTCTTGCGTTGTCGGACGCGCGGTCGGTAAGCTCACTGCGCTGTTCGTCTGTAAGTGCGTCCCACCAAGTCGGGCTGCAATAGACGTTGTCCAGGCTGCTGTACACGGTGCGACACAACGCGTCGGCTATGTTCTCCTCCCGCATCAGTGATCGCACGAAGCCCTCCGCCGCCGTGGAGTGTGCTGCGACCCAAGACAGTACGGCACAGCCGCGTCCATTCTCGTTCAGCAGCGTCACCGCGAGAGCATCCGACAGCTTCTGGGGCGAGAAGGTCTGAAGTCGCGAGCCTTGGAGATCCCAATACGGATAGAACGCGCCACTGCAAACCACCGGCAGCGCCAGAGTGAACCAAACAGCGCACGAACGTACACCGGCGAAGCCGCGTCCGTTTAGAGCCTCGTCAAGCAAGGCTTTGTACTTCCGCACGTCGCGGACGCCCAAGGCCACGTTCGCAACGTACTGGCGAATGAACGCCTGCATTTCGAGCTGTACGAGTGGGGGCCTTCCACGGTCAGACTCTTTGAGCACCGAAGCGGCGGCGAGGGAGCCTTCCTTCGCGTATACCTCCCTCGACCAAGCACGGTAGAACAGGAGGAAGCACTGCTCGTCGGACGCAGTGAACTCGGACGTCTCCAGTGGCGCAAAAAGCGTGGTGTCATGTCGGTTACAAAAGCCCGTGAAAGTGGACGCGACGTTGACTCCGACGAGGCGCGTCGCCGACTTCCCCCCGGTCTTCATCGCAACGGCCATATCAATGGTTATTTGGCGCACATGCCCATCGACCGCGATTTCCAGAAGATCCGCGGCCCTACGTATGCTGTGTGCCTTGACGATCCCGCCCATACACTCGTTAGGTGACGCCTCCGGATGAAGGCATTTCCGCGGTTTCATGAGCTTGCCATAGCGCAGGCCTGATTCGTACGGGTTGGGCGAGGGGAGCTTTTCTCTTCCCCAATGGCATTTCTTGAATTTCTTGCCCGAGCCGCACCAACACAGATGATTGCGCCTATTCGTCACTGGGCCTCAGACAGTGTCGCTTCCTCCAGCTAGCCTGCGTCGGAGGTAGCGCGCCATGCCGACGGCACTGCGATTCGCAATACGGCATCAGCGTGAGGTCTGGAAAGGGCATTGCAAACGGATTATTTGCGTGCGGCCAGAGGTCAATCACGGGGCTGCTCTGCCTTGCTTTCGATAATCCGCAGAACGGCGGTAGCGGTCGTCCGTGGGCTGATTCCGCCGAACGCCACGCCGTAGCGCAGTCGTCTCACCTCGACGGGATCTAGACGGACGCCGATAAAGTGGCCTCCGATCTCCGCGTCGACGACCCACCATCCCTCGTCGTCCTCAAACCGCAACCCCGCCTCGCTCCAGGCATCTTGCCAGAGAGTGGGAGAGAACACCGCCGCGAACTCGACTGAGCCGGAGAGCAGCGCGACGCGCGATTCCTCCGATATCTGCCACAGCGGAACTGGCGGTACATATGGCGATATTTCGTCCCCTTCGAGGAAGTGCCCCAGCGAAAGGTGGGGTGAACCTGCGGGAAAGCCGAGCTCCTGCAGCCTCTGCAGCGTCTCGCGAAGTGCGCCGGCTTCCCCAGCGCTTCCGATTGCCGCGGCAACGAACGCAAGCCCGCGCTCCGGTATTTCGAACGACGGCGTGCCGGCTGGCCCGCGGGCTCGCCGCATCACGTGGTCCATCGTTGCCCAGTGGACGTCGGATCTCTCAAGCGCTGCATGCACACCCGGCTCGTTGAGCGTCTTCAGCAGCTCTGCGCTTTGCAGCAGTTCCAATTCCTGACGTTTGACGCGCGCGCTGGGTAGTCGGTGAGCCGCGTCCGCGGCCGGTACATCTGTTGTGCCCAACACAGCCGTCACGGCATCGTACAGGGCGACGTCCGGAGCTACGCCGCTGAGCGGCGCGAGAATCTGGATGTGAGCAAACGCGCCTTCCTCCGCTCGGCCGCTGGACTTGATCTCGAGTGCGAGGGGGTTTGACCAATGCACGTGTGCCCCGATCTCGGACTCTCTCCCAGGTACTGGGACCACGACGATGTCCCCGACCCCCAAGCACCGGGTGAGGTCGCTTTGCACCGCCAGGAATCTTCCATCTGCATGCAGTGTCTCCAGAATCGCCAAGGGACCCGCATGTCCGATCCCATCGGGTAGCTCGTGGGTATGGGTAGCGAACAGCGGAGCGATGCGCCGTGGGTCTTCCCGAAGAGCAACCCACGCCGCCGCATCGGCAATCATGCGGAGCATGGCCGCGTGGCGCTTCAGGACGGTCTCAAAGCGGTCGGCCTGCGCCCGAACCTCCTCGAGTATCTGTGGAAAATCGGAGCGGCCTCCAAATCGGGCGGCGAGGCGAGTCGAGCGCCGTGCCCCTTTTACACGCCATCGAAGACTGGCGAGGCGCTCCGCCACGATGATCAAGCCCAAGCGGACATAGTCTTGGACTTCGTCGAGGTTTTTAGGCGTCTGCTGCGCCCGTAGGCGATCCACGAGTGCGCAGCCTACTCTGGCGATGCGCTCAGTCCGCCCCTCGTAGGCAGCCACAACAGTATTCGTTCGCCTCACGGCGTGACGCGTCCATCCTGCCGCCTTTTATGCATCATCAAAACATAACATGGCCGACCGCTTGACATAGGGTATGGGGGTATGTAGTGTTATACCCACTAGGGGTATGTGAGCAATGAATATTGAAGCCGCTCTCAATTCACACACACGAGGCAACCAATGGAAAAGACCACGCTCAAAATAGAGGGAATGTCCTGCGGTCACTGTGTCGGCTCCGTGAAGAAGGCACTCGCCAATGTAGACGGCCTCACCATTCAGAATGTCGGCGTCGGCAGCGCGACAGTCGAATACGACGAATCTCGGGTTACACCAACGCAGATCGCCGACGCGGTCAGCGCGGCCGGATACCCCTCAGCAGCAGCGTAGCACTCTCCTTCTCAGGGTTCTCTCATGAACGCCACTGATTGGGTCGTCATTGCGGCCGGACTCGCCGCCATCGGTTGGGTGAATTGGTACTTCTTCATCGCAGGCAGGCGATCACCCGTCGCTGCCGCCGGAACTGTGAGCTCGATCAGTGCGGTCGGTTCGGCTGCGGCGTCGGCGACGTCCGAAGTCACCATCGTGGTCGATGGCGGATACTCACCCTCGACTGTCCTGGTGAAGGCGGGAAAGCCCGTCCGCCTGGTGTTCGACCGCCGCGATACCGGCAGTTGCTCAGAGGAAGTCGTGTTCCCTGACTTTAACCTGCGCCGTTTCCTGCCGACCGGACAAACAACCGTCATTGAGGTCACTCCTCCCGCTCCCGGGAGATACGACTTCATGTGTGGCATGAGCATGCTGCGCGGCGCCCTGATTGCCGAGGCTTAATACCATGTCAATCCCAGACGCTGCTCCGTTGCTCGCTTCTGACGCCAAGGTGGATGCGCCTGAAGCGGGTGCCACCATTCGCATCCCCGTTTCTGGAATGACGTGCGCTGCTTGCCAGTCGCGCGTGCAGCGCACGCTCCAACAGGAACCAGGAGTGTCTGACGCGGCAGTCAACCTCATGATGAAGAGCGCGACGATCACGTACGATCCGAACGCCGTGACGCCGGATCGGCTGGTCAACGCGATTCGTTCAACTGGATACGGGGCACAACTGGCATCTCCCGATCAGACGGCATTCGCGGAGCAGGAAGCCCGGGACCGCGCCCAGGAAGAGGAGTTCGTCGATCTTCGTCGGAAGGCCATCGTCAGCGGGATCGTTGGTGCCATCGCCATGGTTGTGTCGATGCCACTCATGAGCCAGCTCGGCTCCATGACAGCCGCCGCTCATGGGGACAGCCCAACGGCTGATCCCTTCCTGCGATGGACGATGCACGTGCTCGATCCGGCGCTACGCGCCATCGCGCCATGGGCATATGAGATTCCGGCTGCCGCGATCTCATGGAGTCTGCTGATCGCGACACTCGGTGTAATGCTCTGGGCCGGTCGCGACTTCTACACGCGCGCATGGGCGGCCTTCCGTCATCACTCGGCGGACATGAACACGCTCATTGCCGTCGGAACTGGCGCGGCATTCGTCTACTCGATGGTCGCGACCATTGCCCCGGACTTCTTTGTCCGCCGAGGCGTCTCGCCCGATGTGTACTACGAGGCGGTGGTCATAATTATAGCGCTCATTCTCACCGGCAATGCTTTCGAGGCGCGAGCAAAGCGGCAAACCTCCACCGCGCTTCGCTCGTTGGTCAATCTTCAACCGAAGACCGCTCGCGTAGTACGCGATGGGACGACTGGTTCAGCGGAGATTGACATCCCGGTAGAAGCTGTTGTGAGTGGTGATATCGTGTTGGTACGCCCGGGCGAGGGTGTTCCGGTGGATGGCGAGATCGTCTTCGGCGAAAGTGCCGTCGACGAATCCATGCTCACCGGCGAGTCGCTGCCGGTCGCCAAGAGGCCGGGCGACCGCGTGATCGGTGGGACGCTTAACCGCACCGGGGCATTCCGTTTCAAGGCAACCACGCTCGGGGGCGACAGCGTCCTCGCACAAATCGTCAAGCTGATGCGTGACGCACAGGGCTCGCGCGCGCCTATCCAACGTCTCGCGGATCAAGTCAGCGGCATCTTTGTGCCTGTCGTCGTTTCCATCGCGATAGCGACGTTCGTCGCGTGGTTCGTTGCTGGCGACGTCACCGGCGCTGCTGCTCCCGCCGTGCGTGCTTTTGCGGCTGCGGTCGCTGTCCTAATTATCGCCTGCCCTTGCGCCGTCGGCATTTCTATTCCTAGCGCGTTGATGGTCGCTACAGGTAAGGGAGCGGAGCTTGGAGTGCTGATCAAAGGTGGCGAGGCGCTGCAGCGTGCCGGCGACATTACCACAGTCGTTCTCGACAAAACGGGCACTGTCACGCAGGGCAAGCCGACGGTCACTGACGTGATCCTCGCATCGCCTGCGACCCTCTCGGAAGACAGCGTGCTACGGTCTGTGGGCTCGCTGGAGACGATGAGCGAGCACCCTCTCGCTGACGCAATGGTTCGCTATGTAAAGGATCGTGGGCTCGAGCTCGTCGCGCCTGCAGGCTTCACCTCGATTACCGGGCGTGGGGCCGCCGCAGTCGTGAACGGTGTGGCCGTCGTCGCGGGTAACGAAGCCCTGATGCAGGAGAGGGGCATCGACGTGACGCCCCTGCACGCAGATGCGGAGCGGCTCGCGGTCGAAGGCAAGACGACGATCTTCGTCGCCCTCGATGGTTCCCTTGCCGGCGTGCTGGCAGTCGCCGACCCGATCCGAGAGACATCGCGCGCGGCCATCGAACGCATGCACGCCATGGGGTTGACCGTCGTGATGCTCACGGGCGATACGCAGAAGACCGCGGACGCCATTGCCCGTCTCGCCGGCATTGACCGGGTGGTCGCAGGCGTTCTTCCGGATGGAAAGGTCGCCGAAATCACGCGGCTACAGGGGGAAGGCCGAGTGGTTGCCATGGTCGGCGATGGCATCAACGACGCGCCTTCCATCGCAAAGGCCGATGTTGGCATGGCCATTGGTACTGGGACCGACGTTGCCATTGACGCAGCCGACGTGGTGCTTATGCGCGGAGATCTCAACAGCGCCGTGGATGCCATTGCCCTCTCCAGGCGCACCATGACGACGATGAAGCAGAACCTCTTCTGGGCGTTTGCCTACAACGTGATCGGCATTCCCATCGCAGCCGGCGTACTCTATCCTGCGTTCGGGATCCTCCTCAGCCCCATTTTGGCGAGTGCGGCCATGGCCTTCAGTTCTGTGAGTGTGGTTGGCAACAGTCTGCGCCTTCGGCATGCTCACATCGGGGCGTAGTTCCTTCCTCCCAATAACCGACGACAGGAGAACACCCCAATGGCCGCTGGCAAGGATACGTCACGCTCACCCGGGAAGGTGAAAGGCCAGCGCTCTGCCGGCGCTATGGCGGTGCACGAGCACTCGGCAGGGTGCGGATGTGGAGTCGCCGATGGCACCGCTTCCGGTCGCACTGCCGTCGCCGTTGACCCCGACATCAAGGATCGCAATCAGAAGCGTCTTCGCCGCATCGAGGGCCAGGTTCGCGGCCTTCAGAAGATGGTCGAAGAGGATCGTTACTGCGCCGACATCTTGACGCAGATCTCCTCTGTGCACGAGGCGCTGCGGTCCGTTGGTCGGGAGCTGATGAGAAATCATCTCAAACACTGTGCGACCAGCGCTATTCGCTCTCCCGATGGCAACGCCGAACAGATGTACGACGAACTTGTGGACATGATGTACAAGCACAGCCGGTGAACGACGCATTTCCCAACAACCCTACATTGGAGATGAGGTCCCATGTCAGAACAGCATGCTATCGACCCGGTTTGCGGAATGACGATTTCTACCGCCGGCGCTCTGACGAGAGAGCACGATGGTGAGACCTTTCACTTCTGTTCCCACCTCTGCGCCGGGCGATTCGATCAGGATGGCGCGGCCTACGTCGCTGTATCGCGCCTTGGACTCGAGGGTTGGGGTCGCACTCAGACGCCGGGCTTCTTGCTGCCGAACATCTGATGGTTTTTTGGGCGCTGCACAGTGCTGCGAACGTGTCCGCGGCTGCGAGCGTATCCGCGACCGCACGCGCGTGACCGTCGCGGCATTCGGCACGACCCCGCCCCATAGCTCGATAAGCAGCAGATCATGGCTTGTAGCTCCGCGGCTTAGAGGACGTCGGTTTGCCGAGCACGCATTCTGACATGGCCACCCTCGAGTGTGCTCGAGGAGCTGGGTGCGATGTTGGCCGCCTCCACACAACTCGAGGCGACGCGTCTCAGCCCGCATTGCTGAAGTAAGCGGTCAGGCAAGTCGCCAACGCTTCGTGATACATCCGGCTCCAAGCCTCCTCACCGATGGCCGGAGGCCGTTCGCCTTGGGACCAGGCGTCGCGAACTAACACAAGAAGTTCTTCAGGCAAGCAGCCGGCAGTCTTCGCCTCAGCACCCACACGGCTGAGCGCCTCGTTGAGCCCCTGAGTCGGTGAGTCGACGTGCATGATCTTACCGAACTCTCCGCGCAGCTTTTGTTGGTTGTCCGAAGACATGCACCATTCGAGCGAGGCGTCGCCGAAATTCACGGGTGATTCTCCATTGCGGAGGCCGGGGGGCGGCTTCACGTCGGCGCGCCAACTCGCGCGGAGGGCTCTCTCGCGCCGTGCACGCGCACGCAGCGCTTAGTTGCCCTCGGCCACTAGCCGTGTGACTTGATGCAGCCTAAAATCTGTGCACTTTCTCGTCCTCGCGCCACCCCTACAGCACCTAGAAGACGGTCAATGACGGCTCCTCTCTCCCCGCCAGACCAAGACCCGCCTTCCGAAGGCAGGACCGCACGCGAGCTGTCCCGCCCCCATGCCGACGCACTCCGCGCGCTCATAACCAGATGGCGGGAAGATTCGGGGGGCACCTACCGTTCGTGGTTTCTGTGGGAAGAACGCCTCAAGAACTTTCGCTCAATCCGCCGCGGGATCGCCGAGGTCGTGAGCGAGATCGAGGCTGGCACGTTTGGCAATTTGTACCGAGGCTCATCGCTCGAGACCGTAGTGCATTCGATTGCGGAACAGCGGCAGATATTCAAAGGGGCCGATCACGCGTTCCTCTGGAAGCCGAAGCTGCGCATCCCCGATATCTACGAGTCGCGAGACAATCAGCGAGCCTTTGGTCGCTTCCTGGATGCCTGTGTATGCTGCTCGAGCGCAGAGCAGGTCATCAGCGCCATTCAGCAGCTCGACGCGCATCGCATCAAGGGTTTGGGGCCGGCCGCCGCGAACCTGTTGTATTTTCTTCATCCCACGTTTGTCACGCCATTCAACACGGCCATCGTCAACGGCTACAACGCCATCACTGGCGCAAAGGTCAAGCTGGGCCGCTGGGACGAGTACCTCGCGATGCGCGCTGGTGTGTTGGCCATGAATGCCAAGTATCGCGATTTGCTCTCGAACGACCTCGGCGCCATCGCAGGACTGCTCTTTGACGTTGGGTCAGGCCGCTACAACGCTCCTCCGCGCGATGACGATGAGGGCGCGCGCGCAGCGTGGGAGCTGGACCTCGCTGCCGTCCGCGCCAATGCGGCGCAGGACAAGGCGCTCGCCTCTGCCCGTGAAAACGATAGAACGCACACGCAAGTGCAGGGATGGCTGCGGGATCTTGGATTCGCGCTTGGCTATCACGTGTGGATTGCTTCGAATGACCGAAGTCGCGCGTATGCTGGAGGGGTCCTCAGCGATGGATGCGTGGATACGCTTCCGGAATCGGTCGCCTGGGCTCCAGGCGCGGAGGCAGTCCGGCTAATAGACGTACTCTGGCTCGTGAGAGATCCCGGTGCAGGCACCAACCCTGTCGCCGCAGCGTTCGAAGTCGAACACACAACCTCGATTTACAGTGGGATAGTGCGCCTGCTCGATCTCGCGTTGGGTACGATGCCTGAGGCGGGCGCTACTTCGAGCGCCGCCGCAGGACTGTTCCTCGTTGCCCCGGACGACCGCGAAGGCGATGTGAGAGAGCAACTCGCGCGGCCAGCGTTCAGTCGGGTGGCGGACATAGGGGTTCGCTACCTGCCCTATTCGGCCCTCGAACAACACCGAGAGTCAATGGCGCAATTCGGAGTTGGCATGAAGGGTATCGAGTCGGTCGCACGCACTCTACGCTGACGTGGCGAAGCCCGCCGTCGCACTTCCACATACGCCCTCCGCGCAGCGAGATCAGTGACCGTGGCGCGCCATTCCACCGCCCGCGAGATGCAGGGCAATGACCGCCGTGGCGATCAGCCCCAGTATACCCAGCAATACCTTGAGCCCAGCTGGGCGAGCTGGTACGCTCGCACCCACTGGACTCTGGAAGCGCTGCTGCTGGAGGCTCTGTCCGAATCGCGTTCGGCCCCATGGCTTGAAGATCGACAGGAGGGTGATCCCGATGAGCAGCGCCACCGCTACACCCGCGTCCGCGACGAGCTGCGGTGCCGTTTGGCCAAGATTGGGGACGTCCCTCAACGCGGACGCCGAGACACTCTTGGCGGCGGCCGCGACTGCAGTGAATTGATGCAAGAGCAAGAGGAAGGTCGCGAATACACTGGATAGCAGTTTCACGAGCACCCAGTAATAGCGGCGCAGGCCCCACTCCGTTCCGAGCCCTATCCATATCCCAGTGACAACTGACACAAGGCTCATCGGGACAATGGTGTACAGGCCGACGAGGTTCATCGAGACGTAGGCGCTCCGCACCACCACGCCATCGCGGGTGGTGAGTCCCGCGATACTGAGCACGAGGAATGCAGCGACGGCGCCGAGCCAGCCGACGGACGAGATCACGTGCGCCGTTAGGACGGCTTTCCGAGCACCGGGCGTCATGGCGTTCACGCTATTTGCCGTTGCTCGAATGACGTGTGCCACTGCGCTTCCTCACGCGGGTGCGAGGTGGCTTTGGCGGGATCCGCACGGATTTCGGTCGCCCCTGCGACAGTTGTCGTGACTTCGCCGGGTGCGGCGGCGCCTCCCCGGCGAGAATGCCACCGCGCAGCAACGCAATGTGGCGATAGACGAGTGCTGTGCTCCCTTCCAGAAAGTCGGAGATCGCCGAGAGTTGATGGGCGTCGAATCCTTCGAGCAATGCCGCCAGCTCCTTTCGTATCGGAGTGAAGACATCCTGGATTTCCCGCACGCGATCAGCGTTCGGAATCAGGATTTGCTGACGCCCGTCATCGGGGTCCTGCTCGCGTCGGAGGTACCCGGCCCTTTCCAGCCGCGCGACCACTCCGGTGATCGCGCCGCTTGTCAGTCCTGTGATCGCAGCAAGTGCGCTACCCGTAATCCTGCCGCGCTCCCGCAGAAGGTCGAAGCACTTGTGATCGGTCGGCCCCAGCCCAAGTCGTTCAGCGACCGCATGATGGAAGAGCACGGCCGCAGTGCTGTGTTGCCGGCCAAGTCGGCCGACAATGTCCTCAAGAGCTGCCATCAGTGCTTCCTCCCTCGCCAAAAGCCAACTCCACTATCGCTTAGTTTCTAAGGTAGTTCGTGAGCTACCTTTCGCAACCTTCCCGGACAGCGATACGGGCCTGCTAAGGGCGCCCCGCTGGTCTGCCGACAGACTGCGCGCATCTTGCCTCAAGCCGCCGAAATCGCTTCCGGTGGCGCACGCAACCCGGTGATCCTTGCGTTCGTCTTTTACTCAACGTAAAATGCGACTCTTGGTTAGTCGCGCTTCTACCTTTCACTGGGCTGTTTTTCAATGCGTCCTTCCCTCAGTCATCGGTTCGCACGAGTCGGGCGTCGGGCCGTCGCTCCGGTCCTACTCGCCACCATCGGTGTTGTATCCACCGCCAGCGCCCATGACTTCTGGGTGATCCCTGACATGTTCGTGTTCCGGGCGGATTCAGTGATCCACGCGAGCGGTCGAGCTGGCACTCGCTTCCCCGTTGGCACTCCAGTGCAGCCGACGCGAGTCGCTGACGCGCGGCTCATCGGTGCAACAACCCAGACCAAGATCACGCAACTGAGCGTGGAGGGCTCTTCGCTCCGCCTCCACGAGAAAGCACCGGCCGCAGGGCAGTATGTAATTGCCGTGACGTTGACTTCGACCTCCACGCGGTCAACGCCGGCAAACCTCCTGCGCTTCCTGCGCGCTGAGGGCGGAGCTGCCGAGGCAGCCCGCCTGGAGAAGGAGAACGCGCTCGTCGGGCAGGACAGCGTCGTGTATCAAGCGACCTCCTACGCCACGGCAATCGTCGAGGTAGGGCGCGGCGGTCCGCGCGCCTTTGCAGTTTCGACGGGCCTGCCGCTGGAGTTCATTCCGGTGAATGACCCCGCGCACCTACATGTGGGGGACACCCTGCACGTGAAGATCGTGGGCAACGGGAAAGCTGTACCCGGCATCGGCGTCTTCGCGGGTCCCGCTGTGGACACGACTGCCTCGGCATCCGGCGCGGCGCCTGCGACAGCAGCAAACACGTCCCTTGTCCTGTCCGCCGACGGGAACGGAGTCCTGCACTTGCCGCTGACTTCGGCAGCCGCTTGGAACCTCCGCGCCGCGTACGTCTACCGCCACTCCGGTGCACCCGAGTGGCGAATCGCGCGCGCGACCTACGTCTTCAACGTGAGCGCTTCGCACTAGCCGTCGCCTTTTATTGGGAGTAAAGCGCGGCACCGTTCATGCGACGCCGAGGTGTTGCCATTGGGACTTGGCCGCCTGCGACCGCATGCGTTCCTCTCCCTTTCCAACCTGAGGTCTGTCAGATGCCCCACGCAGCCGGTCACGGCCATTCTGGTCCCATGCAGGCCTGCATTGATGCCTGCACCTCGTGCCATCAGACGTGTCTGCATACGCTTCGGCATTGCCTGGAGAAGGGGGGAAAGCACGCCGACGCCTCGCACATAACGCTGTTGCTCGATTGTGCGCAGATCTGCACCGCAAGCGCCGACTTCATGACGCGTCACTCTGATCAACACAACTCGGTTTGCCGCGCCTGTGCCGAAGTCTGCCGCGCCTGCGCCGCGTCCTGCGATTCTATGGGCGACGACGACATGATGAAGCAGTGCGCAGAGGAGTGCAGGCGTTGCGCGGAGAGTTGCTTAGCCATGGCACAGATGGCGTAGCGAGCATCGGTTCAACTCACTCCCGTCCCGTCGTCGCCTCCTTGAGCGTCGGATCTCGCTCGGATCCGACAGCCACTTGTCGTGTCCGAGCGACGCTCTTGGAGGCACCACGGACGCCAATCATCATGGTGTTCTCCTTCGAGACGACCAGTGCACCGCTCGGATCATCCATGGCGCGCCCGCTTTCGCGCGTGCGAGCACTATAAGTTCGGCGCCTACGGAATTAACCGCGCGCCCGTTGTACTGCCCCTCCGTGACGCTTGTTGACGTCACCCAGGCGGCGTCGCCGCTCACGACGACGCTCTTGAGGGTGTGCACGCCCGGCAGGGCACGGGCGTAGGCGATGTCACCGGGCAGGTGGTGGCTCCGATAGTCGGCAAGTGTTTCGACGCCGCCTGCCTCAAGGATGATGACGTCAGGCGCGAGGAGACGAAGTGCTGCAGTGCTGTCGCCACGGGCGAGAGCGTCGCGGAAGGCCGTGACTACGCCGACCACGTCCGCGGAGTCGGTGACGAGCTGCCGGCTCGCCGTCGCCGACCTCGTCGACTCGGCGTGGGCTTCAGCAATAGCGGATGTGCTCGGCAGCATGAGGGCGCATGTACATGCTGCGAGGCGGAAGACTGTGCGCACTTGCATTCCTTGATGTGGGATGCACTATTTTACCGTCGGTAAAACAGTCAAGCAAGCATTTCAATCGCCCCCGGAACGATCTCCGGCACCAGCGGCACAGAAGACCGTGGCGCAAAGCCGCGTGCGCACATTTTATGCACCATCAAACGCACCTTTGCGCTACCGGATCACCCTCAGCCGAGATACTGCATGACAAGCACCTCCACCAGCGTGCGCTGCATCGCGCAGCGCCTTTCGCTCGCGACCGCTGCCCTCGCCGTACTTGCCTGCAGCTCGGGCGACAAGCCAGCGGATTCTTCCTCGGCAACATCGACTCCCGGTGCTCCGTCGCCAGCTACAGCGGCGCCTGACACTGGCATGTCCAATATGGCTGGAATGACAGGTATGGCCGGCATGACAGGCGACGCGGATCACGACTTCCTCCGAATGATGAGCGATCATCATCGTGGGTTGACGGAACTGGCGCATATGACGAAGGAGCGTTCAGACATCGGCACTGCGAAAGCCGACGCCACCAAGATGGACGCCGCGCAGGACAAGGAACTCGATCATATGGTGACCATGCTCGAGAAAGACTTCAAAGATCCGTATGCGCCGAAGGTCATGCCTGAGCATCAGGCGATGGCAGACGAGCTGAAGCCTAAGACCGGCAAGGACTACGAGCGCACCTTCTACCAGGATGTCATCAAGCATCATCAGGAAGCGGTGAAGATGATCGACGACTATCTGCCGAAGGCCAAGAATGCCATGCTCAAGCAAATGGCCGAGGAGATGAAGGCGGCGCAGACCAAGGAGATCGGGGAGTTTCAAGGCAAAGTTGCGAAGCTCGGCGCCTAGGTAGGCACCTGATGAAGGCATCCGCAGCAGGAGCCTCACTTCACCCTGGTGAGCCTTCCGCTGCGTTCTCGACGGAACCCAGCCTAGCGACGGACGACAATGATCCTCCAACCCATCGACTACGTCGTCTATGCCTGGTTGATCCTCGCGCTGCTCTCCGCGCTCTACGTGGGGATCGACCAGTTTCGCCACAACCCCGAAGCGACGGTGATGAAGTGGGGATTCATCCTCGTCACACTCTACATGGGACCACTCGGGCTGCTGCTCTACGTCCTCGCGGACAAGGAGCCTCGTCCCGGGACGCATGAGGCCTTCGTCGCCCCGTTGTGGAAGCAGGCGGTCGGTTCGACGGTGCACTGTGTCGCCGGCGATGCGACAGGAATCATTCTCGCTGCCATCCTCACGGCGCTCCTCGGGCTTCCGATGTGGGCGGATCTCCTCGTGGAGTACACGGCCGGCTCCCTCTTCGGGCTCCTGATTTTTCAAGCGCTGTTCATGCGCGCAATTATGGGAGGGACGTACCTCGAGAACGTGCGACGCAGCTTCCTCCCGGAGCTGCTCTCCATGAACCTGATGATGGCTGGCATGGCTCCGGTCATGACCCACCTCATGATGGGTCGCGACATGCGGGCTATGTGGCCTGGAGAACCGCTGTTCTGGTTTGTCATGTCGCTGGGCGTGATTGCAGGGTTTGTACTCGCGTATCCGGTCAACGTCTGGCTCGTCGCGCAGAAGATGAAGCATGGGCTGATGACGGTGCGTGAGAGAGCTCCTGAGAGCGCCACCGTGACGGACCATGCCGCAGTGAGCCATGCGGAGACGCAGACGCCGGGCATGCAAGGGTCGGCGACGCAGCACGCGAAGCACAACATGAGTGGCGCCATGAACAGCATGGGCGATGAGAGGACCACCTCGGCGCACGCCGCGGCTTCGGCGAGCGAGCACTCAAGCGGCGCAGTGGATTCGCCAAAGCGCGCCAACCACGCGGGCATGCGCACCAGCGTCACGAGCGCGCAGCTCGTGGCGGTCACCGCGTGCACCTTTGTTGCCTTGATCGCCGGCATGTACGTCCCCGCGACACGAATGAACTTTCGCATCAGTGCAGAGGACGTACGCAGCGCGATCATGCCGCCAGGGATGATTTCAACTCCAGACACTCCTGCGGACGCGATGCGAGACATGGCTGCTGCGGATCCGCGCAATGTGTCCTACAGGGCGCCGGCCTCCGCTCGAGGAGACCGCCCGCTGGTTCCGCGGATCGAGAATGGGGTCAAGGTATTCGACCTCGACGCCTCCGTGATTCGCTGGAACATCCTGTCGTGGAAGACAGTGACTGCGTTCGCGATCAACCAGCAGGTACCAGGACCACGTCTGGAGCTGACGGAGGGTGATCGTGTCCGGATCACCTTCACAAACCATTTGCCCGAGCCGGCGACCATGCATTGGCATGGCCTCGTCGTTCCCAACAACATGGACGGCCCGGCGCACATCACGCAGGCGCCGGTGCCTCCGGGCGGAAGCTACACCTACGAGTATTTGGTCAAGCAGTCAGGCAGTTTCTTCTACCATTCGCACTCCCGGCCTGATCGCCAACAGGCGTTTGGGCTATACGGTGCACTGATCATCCATCCGCGTGACCCTGCAACAGAAGAGAAGGCCGACATCGACTACGTCGTCCAGCTGCAAGAATGGCTGAACCGCGACGGACTCACGTACCCCGCCATGTTGATGGAGGGCGGGCTCCCCAACTATTTCACGATCAATGGCAAATCGTACCCGGAGACCGAGACCATTCACATGCGAGTCGGGCAGCGGGTAAAGTTTCGCATCATCGGCACGAACAACAATTTCATTCACCCGATGCACATGCACGGCGGTCCATTCACCGTCGTGGCGCGTGACGGCGTGACGTTGTCATCCACAGCCCGCTTCGATGCCGACGTCATCAACGTCGGGCCTGGCCAGCGGTATGATGTGATTTGGCCAGCGCGCGAACCGGGCAAGTGGATCTTCCACTGCCACATCGCCCATCACACGCTCAATAACAATACGGAAGAGCAAGGAGGCGGTGGGTTGACGCTCTTGGTCGACGTAGCACCATAGAGCCCTACTCTTCCGTTGGTGGTGCGCTTTCGCTCGCCGGCGCGACAGCGGCGGTGGCCCTCGCGTTAGGAGAAGGATGCGCAGGAGTAGTGAGTAGGCGCGCTTGCGCGCGCGAAGCCAACGCGAAGAGAGTGTGGAGTACGATGCCGCTTGTCGTGCCAACGCATGTGCCGGGGCGAGCCAGGCCGTGCGCCACGGTGTTGCGAAGGTTCAGTCCCGACGGCGATTGATAGATCGCCTCGACGTACCGAAAGAGCCGCGTTCCAAGGAGCGCCTCGACCGTCGTGCCATCGGCTGCGGTGCGGCGCAAGAGACCACCGAAGGTCGCATCGTCCGTTCGAGTGGTCTCTGTACCGCTTGGCGCCTGAAACGTTGTGGTCTCCACTCCCCACGCGTTCAGCTGCTGACGAAGGAGGTCCTCGACGCGCGGGACAAGAATGTGGACTGCACTGATGTGGTCTTCCGCTAGGTAGCGCTCGATGCCAGCGCGGAGCAGTAGCTTCGTGCCATCGTCGGTCTGGAGCGCTGCGAGCGCCTGCATGACGTCATCGGGCCCAAGGCCAATGGTCTTTGCTGCCTTGGCGAGAGTAACGTCGTAGCGCGTGCCGAGGATGCTCGCATGAATCGTCATGCGCCACTCGATGCCGGCCGCGAGCAACTGATCGTCGGTAGTGGCCTCACCGACGACCTTTCCACTGCCCAGCAGCGACTGCGGCATCATGCTGGCCAACGGAGCCACCTCTGCGTCCGTCTTTGTCTGAACCGCAAGCTTGTCTGGATCCGGGAGGCGCGCCTCCGCTTCCCGCAGCAGCAGCTGTATGGTGTCAGCCGGCGTCGCTTGAGTTTGATCAAGCATCTCGGGGTCGAATGGCAATGGCACAGTGACCTCGCTGAGCGCGCCCGTGGATTCCACGAGTCGCAGGTGCTCTTGTTCCTTTCGTTGCACAGCGGCTACCTCCTGGCGCGGGAACAAGTCGCGACGCTCCTCCATCACTTTGCGGGCCTGACGATAGAAATGGGCAGCCACGACATGCGCTCCCTTCCCTGACTCCGCTTCCGCGCGCGCGGCCAGAAGCTCGTACCGCCGCCGCACGAATGCCTCGGTCGCACCTGCGACCTTGAAGTGGTTCAGCAGATCGGCCTCGACCTGGGCGACATTCGCCGCAATGAGGTCACTCCCCACATCAGCCGACATCGTCGCGTAGGCATGACCGACGACGTCCAGCGCGCGGCGACGGACGTCTGGAGCGATCTCGCTTTCTCGGAGCGCCGTGAGCATTCGCAATGGGCGGAACGACCAGCGCGCGGCTAACCAGGCGCGTTTTGGCTCCTCCCACGCGAACGAGGCCATGCTTTCCGCGAAGCCGGTCACCCATTCGGCCCACGGGCGAATCTCTGCGGAACCCTGGAGCACGCCGCCCCTCCTCAGCAGGACGGTCAGGCGGTTGCTCACGTGATCAGCCAGGTGGCCTGTCTGTGATGGGTCCGCGACCTGAACGCGTCGTGCGTGCTCGAGAAGCTCCCGATGAGCATCTACCGCGGCTCGGACGTTTGTTAGCCACTCGCGACCCGACGTGGGCCCCGCGCTGAGCACGTACTCGAGATACAACACCCGCAGGAGAGGATCCCCAGTCTCTTGCGCGCGCAAAGCGAAGTAGGCGCCCGCATCGGGCTTCAGGGCATGCGCTGCACGCTCCGCCTTGTGCGGCTCCCGGAATACACTCTCGCCGCTGCCATCCATTTGACAGATGTCGAGGAGGCTTTGTTCGCGTTCAAGCAGAGCGCCGAACTCAGCGTCTCCGCTCGCGTCCGCCTCCGCGGCGGCGCGCTCCAACGCGTGCCGCACTCGTCGCGCGTAGAATTCGCCGGGCGCGTCCGGGACGACATCAAGTACGTCTCCAAGGCGTTCGTGCGTTAGCGTCATTCCGTTGGTCGCATTCGCGTGAGGCTTGTGCTGGGAACTCGGCGTGAGATCGGCCGTGAGATCTGCTGATTCCTCATCCAAAGGTAGGATGAGCGCGGGGGTGAACTCGCGCGAGACCCGGTCCACGCGCCGGCGTCTCGCCCAGATCGTGACAGGCACGAGGAGCATGAGAACGGCCGCGTATTGCCCGGGCGTCAGGCCAGCGTAGCGCGCGTCACTCACACGAAGCGTATCGAGTGCTATGCGCATAGGCGCGTACAGAAGTGCGAACGCGCTGAGATAGGTGCCAACCGTGCGCGGCCGTCTGTCGAGCGCGAGAAAGACGGGGCAGACGATCACGGCAAGGTAGAGGAACTCGTACCACCCGAGATCGTGGAAACCGAGCCTCACCAGTTCTCCGCTTGCCGGCACTTGGGATAGCCGACCGGCAGCGGTGTAGACACCGCGGATGTACTCCTGTGCTTCCGTCGTACGCAAGCTGATTGCGAGCGGGAAGGTCGTGATCGTCCCGGGATGATCATGCGCGAGTGTACACGCGACCCGCCCCACTGCCCAAGCGAATGGTAGTGCGAAGGCCGCGGCTTCGATGAATGACCATCGGTCTTCCCGCCCGACATCGGCGCGTGCGCGATAGAGAAAGACGCCAACACCAAGCGCCCCACCGATCATTCCGCCGAATGAGCTCACGTCTTCCCAGACTCGTAATAGGAGCCAAGGGTCGCTCCGCAGACGTTCGGGGAAATACAGTACGACCGAGAAAAGATGGGCGAACAGAAACCCGCCGATCAGCGCCGCACCTGCTAATCGGCTCCCGATTCCCATATCGAGGCCGCGGGCAGCGAGCCTACGACGGTAGATGGCGTCACCGGCGAGGGCGGCGGACGCCACGATCACACCAAAGGCCTGAATCGTGAGCGGTCCGAGATGGAGTGCCGGCTGCTCGACGAACGGAATCACCGGTCGCTCACCGACGATGACTTAGGTGTTGTTGCCCTCACATCGTTGCGTCCATCGACGTCGGCGAGGCAACGAGGATGGCAGTCACGAGCAGCACGATGATCGCAACAGTTACCTCTACGCGTGCCGAACGCACCAAATGATGCGTTGCAGCATCAGTTCCGAGCCGAGGCTTCACGGTCCGCCAGTTGTAGAAGCCGGTCAGGGCCACGACACCAAGCACCGTGAGCTTCACCAGCAGCGTGATGCCGTACCGAGTGCCCCAAAGGTTTGGGATCGCTCCCACGTGCAGCCACGCCGCGAAGACACCGGTCGCCGTGGCGACGCCTGCGCTCATGAGTGCGACTGGCGAGAACGCATTGATGAGTTCAGCCACCATGGGTCCACGCTCTGCTTCGGGGAGGCACGCCGCGGCTGGGAGACCAGCCAGCAGTACCAGCGCGAGAGATCCGAGCCAACTGCTCGCGCCGAGAACGTGCAGGCCATCCGCGATCACAGCCAACACTTGCAGCTTCGGGGCTGCCGACGCGTGGCCAGAGAATGCCGCTGAGAACGCGAGCAGTAGCGCGCCGACGGTAGCCAACGACCATCCGTAGCTCGGACGGACAGGCGCGGTCGAATGGGTGCCTCGCGCGCGGCAAGCTCTATCGGCGAGGTGGAAGCCCAACCCGCCAACAATCACGCCAGCGAGTTGTAGCAGCCATCCGTGCCCCCAGACCGTGTTCTTGATCATTTGGGCAGAGAGCGTGGCATTCCAGACGTCAGCGGCACCGTGCATCGCGTAGGACTGAGCAATGAGGCGCGCAACGAGTGTGACGACCAGTGCGGCCACGGCAAGGTGCCCGACCCTCGCGGCCCGCGCTTCGGCAAGGTCCAGCATCGGCGAATCGGGATCTTCCTTCCGGCGCAGGAAGCTGAGCACGAACTGACGAAACGAAATCGTGCCAATGACTAGCAAGAGAGCGATGAATTGCACCCATCGCACTACGACGTACGCCGGCGATTCCGCACCGAACCCATTTCCTTCCGGCATCGACGCGGGATCATGATGCATCGCCATCGAATCGGCACCGGAGTCCGCCATCGGCATCATCGCAGGCGCGGCGCCGCGCCCCACAGTGTCGCTGACGGTCCCCATTGCCCCGGGAGCGACGACAAACTCGAAGTTTCCCCGAATCGGATGCCCATCATCGCCAGCGAGCTGCCACTGTACGACGTACGTCCCCGCCCGCAGCTGGCCTGGTATTGCTGCTACCAGCGTGCGCCGCGACTGCGCCGTGTAGGCCAAGCTGCCAAGCGTTATTTCACGGCCGCCCGGGCCCAGCAACTTCACCCTCGAGAACGCGAGATCGGGGACTTCGCTGAATTCGAGTTTCAGTTCCCGCGGTGATGTTCCGAGATGTGCTCCAGCACTTGGCGACGAACTCTTGAGCCGCCCATGCGCCGACGCTATCTGCGGTGCTGCCAGCAATGACAGCACCAGAATGGCGCACGCGCGCCACGAGATGATTGCGCGCATTTGACTAGGGCTTCATGCCGGGCATGTTCTTCATGCCGGGCATATCGTGCTTCATTGGGGCGGGAGGGGCCTTCTTCGTCGTGGTCGATTTCGCTGGCGCCTTGGTCGTTGTCTTCGTGGTCGTCTTCTTGGCTGCGGTCTTCTTCGCTGGCGCCTTCGCCGATGCCTTGCCGGCGACCGGGCTTTTCGCCCCGGTCATCGCCGCATGATCGTGCGACATGCTGCTCATGCCATCGGCATTCGTTGGTGCCATGGGTTCCATGCCTGGCAGTGAGTGCGCGGCTGCACCCTTCCCTTCCATTTCCGTCATCATTCGTCGCAGTGACGTGTCCGCCATCACCCGCTGCCGGATGACCGGATCACGCATCATCTGCTCATGCAGGCGCATCATCGCGGAGTCCGGCTTCGTCATGCTCATCCCTGGCATGCCGGGCATGTTGGGCATTCCTGCATGCGCTGCCGCTGATGCGGAATCGGCCTTCTTCATCCCCGGCATCCCGGGCATGCCCGCGTGAGCGGCAGCGCTTGAGTCGCCGGCCTTCATGTTCGGCATTCCCGGCATGGGAGCGTTCGTTGCGCCGTGCTGCATGCCAGCCATCCCGCTCATGTTCTTCATGGCCTCCTGCATGCTTGCGCCGCGCGCGACCGTCGGCGTCGGCCAACCGGGAAGTATTCCGACGGCCGGACCGCCCATGTTCGCGATACCCATCATCTCGCCCATGGTCGCCCACTCTGCAATCGGCATGAGGAATGACGTCCCATCGCGGTAGCGACGTGCCGCCTCAAGAATCGTCGACCGCTTCTGCTTGCGTGGCACCTTGTCATTCGCGAGTACGTCGGAAATGACGTCGTGCATCGCGTGGAGGTTATCGAAGATGATCGCAGCTTCCTGATACCGCTTCGCAAATGTCGGCGCGATGGCGGCCGTCATAGGCATGACGCGGGGCATGTGCTCGGGTGCATTCTCGAGCATTTGGCGGAAACGCGAGACCGCAGCGGCCACACCTGCCTGCTTCTCTGCCTGCGTTGTCCCAATCATCATGGGTTCGTACAGGCCTACCTGAAGCCAATGGTAACCCCAAATCAGTCCATTGAACTTCGGATAGCGCTGACGGAAGGCGAGCGAGTACGGCTGCCCCTCCATCAGCTCCATGTTCTTCGGCAGTGAGCTGAACGCGAGGTCGGGTCGCGTCTTGTAGTAGGCAACGAGCTCGGCGATCTTCGCGTCCTTCTCCGCTTGCGTCATGTTTTCTGACGCGAGCACATCGTAGATCTGCCGGTGGAGAAGATGCGCCCAGTCAAACATCAGCTTCGCTTCCGGGGCAATCTTCGCGTAGTTCACCTCGATTGCCGCTTCCTCCAAGGGCAGGCGCGGCGGGCTCACGAGCAACTTCTTCGTGATGAAGTCGTACTCGTCGCTTTCGAGCTGCGACACAGGCGCATTTGCGTCGTTATACAACCGCTCGTACAGGATGGCGTGCCCGTAGTCGAAGGCGGCGAACAGCCGGTCGGCCGCCGGATACTCGTTCCGGAATGTCCAATTGAACTTTCCAGGCAGATAGAACTGCTCATAGGCAGTCGACCACTGTGCCTGGGCCATCGACGGGATGCCGACACTCATCGCCAACGCCAGCGCGATGAGCAGGTTTCGTCCGCGACGCTGCGATGCGAACGCGTTCGCTTGAGGCAGCGTGTGAGCAGAAGATGTCTGATTGCGGTCCATCTCAACCTCCGAGAAGGTGCTCGCGGCGCGAGCACTCGATCCTGGGACGCTCATGGGCGCCCGCGCTTTGGTCTTTCTGAAAGGGGTGCTCATCGCGCGCCAGGAAAGAGTGACCGGAGTCCGAAGGCGTACGCACTTCCGAACGTCACGTACCATCCTTGTTCTGGCCCATTCAATCGGCGCCCGAATCCGCCATCGAGTGCGAGGGTTGGGCTGACCTGGAATCGCGTCCCAGTGCCGACGGTGTATTCAATGTCCTCACTCGACTCCAACGGCTTTCGGCCATAGAACTCCGCCGTGATGAGTGTTGATGACAACGGGAAAGCCTTGTCGATGGCGCCGCCGGCGAGCCAACGGGAGACTTCGATGGCCCCGGGGCCGGCAAGTGGCGCCGTGATGCTTCGCGTCGCACCGAAAGTGTACTGGCCATTCACATGGAATCGGGCCCACCGGTAGGTGCGTGTGGCCATGCCGGTCACCGACGAGTACGCGCCGTCTGGCGCGAGGTTGCCAATCGGGGCCAGTACGTCGCCACGGATCGCGAGTGCGGGTACGCCCTCCGTCTCGACATTTAGGTTGTACATCGCCGAGAAGTCGATGCCAGCGATGCCGCTCCGGCGCTGTCCTCCCTGTTCGATGAATGCCAAAGGCAGTCCGATTTCAATCTGCGTGCGAGGCAGAATACCGAGTGCAATCTCGGGTTCGAGACCCCAGTTGTATGTGCCGCCACGCATTCGTTCGAGTCGTACCGGTGCCAACTTCAGCTCGAATGCATACCGCTCCGTGACGTAGGCATCTTCGATCTGCACCGGACGCCCGCGGTCCGTGTTATAGAAATCCGTCTGCGCCTCGGCCGCGGAAGCGGTGCTCGCGAGTGCGCCTACAATGACCAGCAGTCGCAACGCCGCCTTTGACGACTGACCCAGGCACGGCGATATAGTGTTGCTGCATGGCAGGAAGGACCTCGACGTCACGTGTGCAACCCCATCCGTTCAGGTTCAAATACGCCAGCCATCTGTGGCCGATATTCCGCTCGCTAACGCTTCCGACCGCGAGGAGCTCTATACCCCCCTTCCCTATTTGGTTCCGGGCTTCTTAGCGTGCTGTGTTTCCCGGTGTCCAAGAGTCAACTCGCGAATTGATCGCGCCGCACTCACAGGATTTTACTCAGCATAAAGCGGTCCCGCAAGTCTCCGCGAACGCTTGTCGTCGGTATGCCGCGGGTTCGCGTAGGCAAAAACCTCGACGCTCGGACTGCCCTACCTAGTTATCGGCCGGTGTGTGGACAGGGCGTTCCGCTTGGGTGCGTGTGCAGTCCCAAACAGAACAGGTGGCTTAGCGCAAAGGAGCCTTTGTGCCGACAGTGTGAACCCGCATGCTCATGCCCGCTTAGGGACACCCCGGCGGCCTCGGCAGGCAGCGGATGTGCCATCATCACTCCCGACACCCAGATGGCGAGCAGCGTGGCAGCAGCTCCTCCGAGTGATCGCCGAGTCACATGCGTCCCAGCTCTCGTTGGCTCCCCTGCCAGTCGACGGACACGCCGATCCAGCAGGTCAACTCGCTGGAGCGGGACGAAGGGCTGAAACGGAACGGCGCTCCCGGCACGCAATGCAGACAATCGCCCACTGCCGCTCGAGGGCACAGCCCACGCGGCCAATGCGAGGATCGCCGACGCAAGCACGAGAGGTTCACTCTGCTTCGCGGCAACGTCATCGGCCTCTATCTCGGCCTCATCGGTTAGGTCGTCTGCCAAACGCCGGAGCGCTGGTATGTAGAAGAGCGTGCACGCCAGAAACCGCATCAGCGAGAGGCGCAGCGGGTCGCGACGCGCGATGTGTGCAGCCTCGTGCGCAAGCACCGCCTCTAGCTGCGGGCCATCGAGCGACGCCGGAAGCGCCGCAGACACATACACGAGTGGACGCCAGAACCCGACGGTGAACGCGGGATTCGGGAGACCTTCCACGATACGCAGGCGGTCCAAAGGCACCCCGACGCGCTTCGCGGCGGACCCGAACACGCTTCCTTCAACAACTCGAGACGTCTCCAAGGCGTTCAGCGTAGCGCGAACGCCACGCCATGCCCGAATTCGATCCCACGTCGCGAAGAGCAGGCCACCGATAAGCAGCACATGGAACGTCGTGTGGACCGGTGCGAGCAGTACATGGAGCGCGATCAGACACACGCGTCCGAGGTGATCGTACCCTGTGAGCAGCGCATCAGCCTTCGTCGCAAGGTGATGTCCGAACACCGGGCTCGTGCTCAGGATGATCAGCCCGGCAACGGCTATCAGTAGCACACGGCGGTGCGACGACTCCGAAGCAGATAGGCTCTCCTCACCCTGCTCCAGCCAGCTCGACCTGCCCTTCGAGCTACGCTCCTGCGGTTCTCCGCTCCGATCTGTCTCCGCGCCCATCACTGCCTCGCTCGTCTCTTCGTGGCGAGACAGACTCCGTCTCGCACTATGCGCCTAACTCCCGCGCCCATCGGCGTTCCTTCAGCGTTCCGCGTCGCCGCGTTCTTTGAGCTTGCGGCGAACCAAGCGCCCTAGTTCCGCCAGCTGCTCCGGATCGCGCTCGGCGAGGACGTCAACCAAGGATGCGCTCACGGCCGTCGAGCCAAGATCGACAATCCGCTGGACCACATGACGAGAGGCGCGCTCACTGAATTCCTCGCGCGTAAGCGTTGCGGAGTAGTGGTAGATGTCATCGCGCTTCTCGCGGCGCAGGATGCCCTTCTCCACCAGGCGGTTCGCAACCGTGACGCTCGTTATGTAGACGACGTCGTGGGTCTTCGCGACCTTTTCGTGCAGCTCACGAGCGGAGACGGGTCGCTTGAGCACCCAGGCGGCCTCCAGAATACGGTGCTCGAGATCTCCGAGTAGCATGCCCGCACCTGCCGCCGTGAGGCGCACGGTGTCCTGCAGTCGCACCCCATCCGGTCGCTTCTTTCTCGCAGGCGTCATGGCTTTTCGGGAAGTGGAGTGGGCGGAGACTGCATACAGACGCATCGGCTCGCTGAATAATAATCGTTTTATTCGGAATAAACACCTCACGACAAGACGTCCTCGGCCGTAGCCGCGGTCGCGCTACCGTGAAGCGCGCTGGCGAGGTCGCGGGATGCGTGAAAGTCGTCATCCTTGCGCACGTGCCATTGGCCCGCCCCGCTGGGCGAGCCTCAACCGAAGTGCCGGTGGGACATGCATGTATGGATTCCCCATTCCAGAGCCTCGCTTTAGCTTGCCTAAAGCCCTGGGACTTCCGGCCGTGCTTTCGGTGCTCACGCTCCGAGTGCCTGAGGTATGCAGTGCCCGCGCATGACCATCATACTCCCGCACCGACTACCCATCTCATGCTGACTCGCCGCATACTGGCCGGCATCCTCACGGTGTGTGCACTGACTGGCCTCGCCGTCACACGAGACGCACGCGCTCGCGTCACCGCCGGCGTTTCAGTCGACAGTCTTGCAAGTCCCGCAGGGCCCGGAAGCGCCGAGGCGAATCTCACCACCGGTCCGGATGGTCGCGTCTACATGTCGTGGCTCGAACCTGCGGACTCCGGACATGCGCTACGCTTCGCGGTGTATGATGGCTCGCGCTGGTCGCCGCCGCGCACGATTGTGGCTCGACGGGATTTCTTCGTCAATTGGGCCGACTTCCCCTCCTTGCAGGTGCTCGACGGCAACCGCCTCGCCGCCCATTGGCTGCAACGGAACAGCACCGGCACGTACGCCTACGGCGTCCGCCTATCCCTATCGAACGACGGTGGCGCGACATGGACCACGCCGGTCACGCCTCATCGCGACACCAGCCAATCCGAGCACGGCTTCGTCGCGCTGTGGCGGGAAGGATCCACGCTCGGCGCCGTATGGCTCGACGGACGGAAGTTCGACAAGGCGGGGCATTCGCCAACGAATGAAATGATGCTCGTGTCCACCACGATGCGCGCGGACGGCACGCTTGGGGCGGAGACACGCTTGGACGAGCGCACGTGCGATTGCTGCCAGAACGCCGCGGCGGTGACCGGAAACGGGCCAGTTATCGCCTACCGGAATCGCACGTCCGACGAGATCCGCGACGTCTACGTGACGCGTCGCGTCAATGGGAAGTGGATCGCCGGCGTCGCCGTCCACGCCGACAACTGGAAGATCGCTGCGTGTCCAGTGAACGGGCCCTCCATTGCCGCGAGCGGCAACAGCGTAGTGCTCGCGTGGTTCACTGCGCCTAACGATAGCGCTCGTGTGAACGTCGCGTTCTCGAGCGATGCCGGCACGCACTTCAGTGCGCCGATCCGCGTTGATGGCGGCACGCCATCCGGCCGCGTGGATGTCGCATTGACTTCCGACGGCAGTGCGCTCGTGACGTGGGTTGAGCGTGTCGGCGGCGACGTCGCCGCCGTGCGAGCGCGTCGAGTCATGCGCAACGGCGCATTGGGTTCCACCGTAACCATCGCGTCGTCCTCGGCGGCGCGGTCGAGCGGATTCCCCCGGATGACCATCACGGGACAGAACGCAATGTTTGCGTGGACTGTGCCGGGTCGCCCGTCGAGTGTACGCGTTGCGCGCGCCTCGCTCGCGGAGTTTCGATGAAGCGCTGGACTGCGATTTCCCTGGGGATGCTCGCTGGCACAATCGCGTGCTCGGAGAAGAACAGCACACCTGCCGCGAGCGGTGACGGACGGGTCGAGGTGGGTCTTCCGGCCCCCGCATACGCGACGGTCTCGCTCAGTGGCGATTCCGTCTCCCTCGCGGGACAGCGCGGCAAGGTGGTGCTGATCAACATCTGGGCTACGTGGTGTCATCCCTGTCGTGACGAGATCCCGGAGCTCATCGCCATCCACTCACGCTATCGCGACCGCGGGCTCGAGCTCATTGGCGTCAGTGTCGACACGGACGGGTACGACGAGGCCATCCGGACCTTCATGGCCGACTACCGGATGACCTTCCCCATCTGGCGCGATCCGGACGAGCGCATCTCCACGCAATTTCTCGCCGTCGGTGTTCCCGCCACGTTTCTCATCGACAAGGCGGGCATCCTGCGCTGGAGAAAGACCGGCCCCATCGCGCCGAACGATACGTCGCTCGCTGCGGCCATCGAACGTTCGCTCGGGTCTTGATGGAGACTGCGTCCATCGGCGTGGCGATCAGCTTCACCGCCGGCCTGCTCAGCTTTCTGTCGCCGTGCGTGCTGCCGCTCATCCCGAGCTACGTCAGCTTCATCACCGGCATGAGCCTCGACGACGTGCAGCGCTCGCGACGCATCGCGCTCGTGCACTCGCTGCTGTTCGTCGCCGGCTTTACGCTGGTCTTCCTAGCGCTTGGCGCGACGGCCACGGTACTCGGCCGCGTACTCTTCCGCTATCGCGACTGGGTCGGTCGGATCGGTGGCGTGCTGATGATCGTGTTCGGCCTGTACCTGTTGGGCGTGTTCAACATCGGCGCCTTCTCGCGCGAGCGGCGCGTGCACATCGCGCAGAAGCCGCTCGGCTATCTCGGTACGATGCTGGTGGGAATGGCCTTCGCCGCGGGATGGACGCCGTGTCTCGGCCCCATTCTCGGCGGCGTACTCACCTACACCGCGAGCTCCGCCGACCTCAATCGCGGGTTGGTGCTGCTGTTCGCGTACTCGCTCGGTCTCGCGGTTCCCTTCGTGCTCGCGGCGCTGATGATCGACCGTTTCATGCTACTGTTCCAGCGGTACAAGGGCGCGCTTGCGTGGATGTCGCGCATCTCGGGCGCCTTGCTGATCATCGTAGGCGTGTTGATGATCACGGGCAGCATGACGGTCATGTCGTCATGGCTCCAGCAGTGGACGCCAGACGCGCTTCGAAGCAGGATATGAGACCATGATGATTGTTCCGCTGCTTGCGCTCCTTGCCACGTTTGTTGGCGATTCTGCGACGCGCGTGCGCGAGGGGTCGTCGCCACAGATAGCGATTGATCCACGCGGTACGATCCGCATGGTGTTCGGGCGACGGGACACCATCTTCGCCGTCACGTCGCGCAATGGTGGCGAGTCATTCGGTTCTGCAGTTGTCGTTGGCGTCGTCCCGAAGATGCATCTGGGCAACACGCGCGGACCGACCATCGCATCATCGAACACGCGGTCGGTGGTCATCGCCCCCGATCAAGGCGGCGATATCGCGATGTTCCAGCTCGAGCATGCCACGGATAGTTGGACGAGGCTGCGCGGCGTGTTGAATGATGCGCCTGGCTCCGCGCCTGAGGGATTGGCGACTGTCGCCGCCGACAGCAGAGGTGAGTTCCACGCCTTGTGGCTCGATCTGCGGCAGCAGCGACAGAACCAGATCTATCTCGGCACGGTGCCAGTGGCTGGCGCAACGCGACGCGCGAACAGACTGGTCTATGCCTCGCCCGATGGACACGTATGCGAGTGCTGCCGTCCAAGCATCGCCATTGCCGGCCGCGCTGTTGCCGTCATGTTCCGAAATTGGCTCGCCGGCTCGCGCGATATGTACGCGCTCCAGTCTGCCGATGGCGGCCGCACATTTGCCTCGGCGCAAAAGCTCGGTGAAGGCACATGGAAGCTGGATGCCTGCCCGATGGACGGCGGCAGCGTAGCAGTGACGGCGCAGGGTGTGCTGACGAGCCTGTGGCGAAGAGAATCAAGTGTCTACTTCGCCGAGGCGGGCCGCGCCGAAGTGCGTGTCGGCGAGGGTCGTTCGCCAATGATGTCTCGACGGGGCTCTGCCACCCACATCGTCTGGCAAGACGGCGCAGCGGTGAAACTCCGACGCATGGGCAATACTGACGAACCTGTCGTCGTGGGCGAAGGGCGGCTTCCGCAGGTGCTGACGCTTGCAACAGGCGGCGCACTCGTCGCTTGGGAACACGGCGGGTCCGTCTACTTTCGTCGGCTCTCCGGCCTGATGTTGCATTGACCGGCATGTGGAGCCTGCGACCTCGGCCCAGTGCGGCCCGCTGCTGCTCGAGCTTCTTTGAGTGACATGCAAGAAGTCACGATGCCCGCGCCAATCCACGAGCGAATGCCTGCGGCCCTTAGGTCCGCGGCCAGTACATTAGCACGCCAACCCCAATGAGACATATCCCAGCACCGATGACGTCCGGAATGTCAGGGCGATTCCCGTCGGCCCACCATCCCCAAAGGAGCGATGAGACGACGAAGACTCCGCCATATGCCGCATACGTCCGCCCAAAGCTCGCTGGTTGGAATGTCGGAATGACGCCGTAGATCACGAGCAGCACCGCGCCCGCAAGACCGACGAACAGACCGCGGCCATCTCGCAGCCAGCGCCACATGAGGTAGCCGCCGCCGATCTCTGCCAGCGCGGCCAAGAGGAAGAGACAAACGGACCGGGCGAAAGTTGGCATCATGGGCGCAACATCACTGGAAGTGGGCGCTCGTTCCCTCTTCGATTCCTTGGCACTTATGCGCTGCCATGGATTGTCGCATTCGCAACAGTTGTTCGAGTAGAACGAGCCGCCGAGCGTCGCCTGACGCATCGACAGCGCGCTCTACCTCGCGGCGAGACTGACTCGCGTCACGAGGGCAGGCGCTTTTGGCACGAGATGCGCGCCGAGACATTCCAGACGGTTGCGACAATGAGGGCGACGACGGCCACCCAAATCACCGTCATGGCAGGAGGCCCATGAATGAAGACAACGCCCGCCACAAGCATGACCGCGGCAACTGTTGCCATGAGGAATGGCCCGGCTCCTCCGTGGAACTGACGTCCTTTCCAGAATCCCCAGAGCGCAATGATTAGCGAGATTGACATGAGCGGCCAGAGGATCGCGTCCTTACGCACGAAGCTCAGCCCGACGACAGAGAGGGCGCCCACGACGATTGGAACACCTGCGCAGCACAATGCGGCGAAGATAGCGCCGAACACCCCAGCGCTGTCGGAAAGACGGATGGATTTGATCACGAAATGACGTGTACGGGGGCGTAGTCGAGAGAGTTCAGAGCTCGTTTGTTGTCCACTGCTCAGCCATGCTTCATCACCTTGGCCAGCGCGCTGCGAAGGCTCGCTAGCGCCGCTTCGCCATGCCCCGCTTCGACCTGGCCTAGGACGCACGTTGCCATGTGCGCCTGCAGTAGTTCCGCCGCGATGCCATTCACCGCTTGCTTGAGCGCGGAGACTTGCACGAGCATCTCGTCACACGACTTGTGCTCGGCGAGCATGCGCTTCACACCGCGCACCTGACCTTCAAGACGCGACAGCCGGTTGTAGATCGCGCCCTCAGCCTCTGGAGTCAGGTAGAGATCGTCGGTGATCGCCCGTTCGTGAATCGGGAGTTGCCGCGCTGTCTGCTCTGTGCGCAACGTCGTGGCACGTTTGGCGGATGCGCCGGTTTTCTTTCTCGCAGTCATGCGCAACAACTCAACTTTGAGATATCCGCGCCGATACCCTGTGCGGCAAGCTTCACGCTCTCGCCCCACGTCAAGTACGGGTGCAAGGTTCCGGAGAGATCGCGGACGGTCAGTCCGAATCGTACCGCAAGTGCGGCCTCCCCCATGAGTTCGCCGGCGTTCGGCGCTACCGCATGCACGCCGAGAATTTTTCCACTACCCGCCTCCGCCACGAGCTTCACCATCCCCCGTGTATTGCGGGCTACCAGCGCACGCGGGACTTGCGCCATATCGACCACGCTTACGTCCACGTGGATGCCCGCAGCGCGGGCCGCTGCGTCGGTCAGCCCAACCGAGGCGACTTGTGGGTCCGCGAAGGTCACCCTCGGCACGACCGCAAGCTCTGCCTCACGAGGGGACTCGGTGGGTGTCCCGCTTGGCGAGATACTCCTTATCGCGTTCTCAGCGGCCACGCGGCCGCCGGCCGCCGCCACGTAAACGTACGCCGGTCCACCTGTGACATCGCCCGCTGCGTAAATGTCGGGATGCGAAGTGCGCATGGTCGCGTCCACCTGCACATATCCGCGCGGCGACACCGCCACGCCAACACGCTCTAAACCGAGCTCCTGGATGTTCGGGCGCCGTCCAGTGGCTGCCAAAACGCGCTCCGCTCGGAGTTGACCCTCGAGACGGCCGTTGTGCACAGTTACGACGACGCCGCCTGCGTCGCGCTCAATGCCAGTGGCCTCGGTACCCTTGTGAACCTCGAGTCCTTCTGCCTCCAGCTCCGCGCGCAACACCTCGGTGATCGCAGGATCTTCGCCGGGAAGCAAGTGCGGCCCGCGCTGCACGATGGTGACCTGCACGCCAAAGCGGGCGAATGCCTGACCGAGCTCCACACCCACCGGGCCACCACCCAGCACGATGAGCGACGTCGGAAGTTTTACGAGTGCCATCGCCGATGTGCTATCGAGCGCTTCGACGACGTCGAGACCTCGAATTGTTGGCAAGGCGGGGTTGGTGCCAGTGGCGATGATGACCTTCCTGGCCGTGTACTCGGTGACGCCAACGCGTACGCGAATACGCCCAACTGCACTCTCGAGTATCTCGGCTGTACCCTCGAGCCGCGTAATGCCGGGATAGCTTGCCAGCACGTCCGCATATTTTGCCTGACGCAGCTCGGTCACGAGCGCGTCCTTCGCCCGAACGACGGCCGTCCAGTCGAGCACTGGCTCGCACGGAACGATGCCGGGGAAGCCGCGGCGCGCGACATGGTAGTGTGCCGCTGCTTCGATCAACGCCTTGCTCGGTATGCACCCCACATTGACGCAGGTTCCTCCGAGCGTTCCGCGCTCGACGATAGCACACGTAGCCCCCATGCCTGCCGCATGGATGGCTGCCGCGACGCCAGCACCTCCCGTTCCGAGGATGAGGAGATCAAACGCCACTTCGCCCGTTGAATGACGTGGCGATCCTTCCGCCCTCGCGGTCGCGCGGACATCCGGTGCCCACGAGCGCGCATCTGTCACATCAGAAGGCGTTCCGATGGAGCCGCCCGCGCCCACTGTCACCGACCCTTCTTCGGTGCGCATTCCCACGTCACTGACCGAGTCCGCAGCCGTGCTGCCACGTGGCTCGCTGATCAGCGCCTCGTATCCCGCTCGCTCAACGGCCTGCACCAGTGCGCGTTCCACTTCAGGCGTGTGCGCCACACCGGCGGCCAATTCCACCGCCGCGCGGGCGCCGCGATAATCCACGCGTGCGGTCACCACACCCGGCACGCGCTCGAGCGCGTCGCTGACGTGACTCGAACAATTCAGGCAGGTCATGCCCGCGACTGTCAGGTTCACGCTCAACGAGCCAGTAGCGGGAGACGTCATGCGTCTATTCTATATACCATCCGTGGTATTTGCAACACCGCAGGTTGACGCTTGTGGCAAATACCTACTGGGGTATGTCGTTCGCTTCTAGCGTAGGCCCGCCGAAGGCGCCGCGGCTCCCGACACGCAGCTTCGCGATAGGTCAGGCGGCGGAGCGCTGCGCCCATTTGCGTTGAGGGAGGGTACCTCCATTGGCTCGGTCCACGCGGGCACTGCATCTTTGCAGAATTGTCATCGACGCGCTCTCACATCCCCAGGTGCCGAGTGGACTTACCGCGAAGCAGTCAGAAAGTCTGTGGCTGGGTGATCGTCGCGATCTCTGGTCTGCACGTCGCAGTGACGTTCGTGGACTACGATGCGCCTTCACTGCGCGCGTTGTGGTTTGTGGGTTCCGGTTTCGCGCTCCTTCTGATTGGAG
>JAZJZK010000013.1:0-83650 GCA_040389905.1 Gemmatimonadota bacterium
TCCCTCCTGTTCCAGGAGGAATCTAACACCAAACCGTTAAGTAGACAGTATTGGGGCTAGGGCGCGGGCTCGGGCCTGCCTGCAGGCCCGGGCTTGGGAGTGGGCTTGGGCTCGGAGCCATCCCGTGCCGCGACCCACGCCCATGCCCTAGCCTGACGGCAAGCCCGGGCCCATGCCCCAGCCCACGCCCGCGCCCAAGCCCGCAGTTGGCTCGGGCTCTGGCTCACGCTCGGGTTGGGGCTAGCTTCTTGACATGTCATCTTTTCGCCGGGTAGCCATCGTAGCCGGGCTACGGACTCCTTTCGCGAGATCGGGCACCACGCTCAAGGGCCTGTCCGCCATCGACCTCGGCAAGCGCTGTGTCGCGGAGCTCATTCAGCGCACCGAGATCGACCCCGAGCTCGTCGAGGCCCTCATCTACGGAACTGTCGTGCAATCGGTCCTCGCGCCCAACATCGCGCGAGAGATTTCACTGCTGCCGATGCTTCCGAGAGGTGTCCAGGCCTTCACGGTTGGACGAGCGTGCGCCTCAGCCAACCAGGCCATCACGGACGCCGCCGACCAGATCGCGCTCGGCCATCACGACGTCGTCATCGCCGGCGGCGCGGAATCGTTGTCGAACGTTCCCATCCTGCATTCACGCGGCATGAGCGACGCGCTCGTTGCCGCGTCGAAGGCAAAAACGTTCGGCGGACGCGTGCGCGCCCTCGCCGCGGTGCGACCGCGCGATCTCGTTCCCATCACGCCCGCGATCGCGGAACCAAGCACCGGCGAGAGCATGGGAGAGTCCGCGGAGAAGATGGCAAAGATCAACGCCATTTCACGGGAGGCGCAGGACCAGTTTGCATTGCGCTCGCATCGGCTCGCGGCGGCGGGCACTGCCGACGGCCGTCTGACCGCGGAAATCGCGCCGGTCTTCGTGCCGCCCGCATTCGATGCGATGACCAGCGACAACGGCATTCGCGCGGATACGTCGATCGAGGCGCTTGCCGTTCTCAAGCCGGTGTTCGACCGAAAGTACGGCTCCGTGACGGCCGGCAACGCCTCGCCGCTCACCGACGGCGCGAGTGCGGTACTCCTCATGAGCGAAGAGCGAGCGAAGACGCTTGGCTACGAACCGCTCGCGTTCATCAGGAGCTACAGCTACGCCGCGCTCGACCCCGGTGAGCAATTGCTCATGGGACCCGTCCTGGCGGCGCCCGTCGCGCTGAAACGCGCGGGACTGAATCTCGAAGACATGGATCTCATCGAGATGCACGAGGCCTTTGCGGCGCAAGTGCTCTGCAACCTGAAGGGGTTCGAGTCGAAGGAGTGGGCGGCGCGTTCCGGATTCAGTGAGCCGCTCGGTGAGGTCGATCGCGCGAAGCTCAACGTCATGGGAGGCTCGCTCTCGATCGGGCATCCCTTCGGTGCCACGGGCGGGCGCATTCTCACGACGCTCTGCCATGAGCTCGCGAGACGCAACGGGCAGTTCGGATTGATGACCGTCTGTGCAGCGGGTGGGATGGGTCACGCCATGGTCATCGAGAGGCGATGATGACGGCACTCCGCGTAGAACATGTGAACGGCATCGCCGTCGTGACGATCGACCTTCCCGGCGAGCCGGTGAACAAGGTGACCGCGGAGCTCCGCGCCGAGTTCGCGGCGCTCTTTCCCGTGCTCACCGAGGGTGACGCGGTGCGCGGCATCGTGATCATCAGCGGCAAGGCGGACACCTGGCTCGCGGGCGCGGACATCGACGAATTCCTGACGTTGCGCACCGCGGCGGACGGCGAGGCGCTCAGCCGTTCCGGCCAGCAGCTCCTTGCACGACTCGAAGCGATGAAGACCCCCGTGGTGGCCGCGATTCACGGTGCATGCCTGGGCGGCGGGTTGGAACTCGCGCTTGCATGCCGGTATCGCATCACGACCGATCATCCGAAGACGATCCTCGCGCTCCCCGAAGTGCAGCTCGGGCTCGTTCCTGGCGCGGGTGGAACGCAGCGCCTGCCGAGGCTCGTGGGTCTCCAACGGTCGTTGGACATGATCCTCACCAGCCGCATTGTGCGGGCGAAGAAGGCGTATCAGATGGGCCTGGTGGACGAGCTGGTGCATCCGGCGATCCTGCGCGAGGTGGCAATCGATCGCGCGCGGAAGCTGGCGGACGGAACGCTCACGCCGGCGAGTGCGCCAAAGAACCGTGGTCCCGCCGACGCGCTCCTCGAAGACAACCCCATCGGGCGCTCGATCGTGTTCAGGAAGGCGCGCGAAGGCGTGCTCGCCAAGACACACGGCCACTATCCGGCGCCCCTTGCCGCGCTCTCGGCCGTGCAGATCGGCTATGACAAGGGAAGTGACGCCGGCTATCGCGAGGAAGCACGCGCTTTCGGGGAGATGACGGTTTCGGATGTCTCGAAGCAATTGGTCTTTCTGTTCTTTGCAACGACGGCCTTGAAGAAGGACTCCGGCGTCGCCGCCCCCGCTCCCGCGCCGGCGAACATTTCCACACTCGGCGTCATCGGCGCTGGGTTCATGGGAGCGGGGATTGCGTCCGTCGCAGCGCTCGAGGGCACCTCGACGCGCCTCAAGGACACCGATGTCGCACGTGTGGCGCATGGCATCGCCGCCGTGAGCGACGTCCTCAAGGAACGGCTGAAGAAGAAGCAGATCACCCGCACCCAGTACGACGATCAACTGGCGCTGGTTGGCGGGACGACAACGTGGGCCGGTTTCGGCCGAGCGGATCTCGTTGTCGAGGCGGTGTTCGAGGACCTTCCGCTCAAGCAGCGCGTCCTTCGCGAGTTCGAGCCACTGCTTGACGAGTCTGCGGTCTACGCATCCAACACGAGCACCATTCCCATTGCTCGCATTGCCGAGGCCGCGCAGCGACCGGGACGCGTACTTGGCATGCACTTCTTCTCGCCCGTGCACAAGATGCCCTTGCTGGAGGTCATCGTGACGCCGGCGACGGAGAAGAGTGCGACCGTCACCGCTGTGGCCTATGGCAAGCGAATGGGCAAGACGGTGATCGTCGTCAACGACGCGCCGGGTTTCTACACGACGCGCGCGTTGTCCGCCTACCTGAACGAGGCGGGGCGGCTGCTCGACGAAGGCGCGAAGATCGAATCGATCGACAAGGCGCTCGTCGACTTCGGTTTTCCGGTTGGTCCGATCACCTTGCTGGATGAGGTCGGCATCGACGTCGGCGGAAAGGTGGGGAAGACATTGCTCGACGCCTTTGGCGCGCGGATGTCGCCGAGCGAGTCGCTGCACCGCGTGGTGGACTCAGGTCGAACGGGTCGCAAGGGCAGGCTGGGGTTCTACATGTACGATGCCGTCGGAAAGAAGGGTGAGGTGGACCCATCCGTGTACGGCCTGCTCCCGCATGGTTCACAGCGTCGCGACATCGAGGCGGCGGAAATCCGGCAGCGGTGTGTGCTGGCCATGGTGAACGAGGCTGTGCGGTGTCTAGAAGAGGGGGTACTTCGTTCGGCGCGGGACGGCGATGTCGGATCGGTGTTCGGGATCGGTTTTCCTCCATTTCTCGGTGGGCCGTTCCGATATATCGACAGCAAGGGCGCGGAGGTTGTGCTCAGCGAGCTCGAGGAGTTGAACGGTCGTTTTCCGGGCCGATTTGCGCCGGCGGGCCTTTTGGTGGATCATGTGAAGGGCAGAAGGCGTTTCTATCCGGCCGACGGAGCGTCTCTCCCGTAGATTGTGGAACGCTGAAAAACTGTGACCGTAGGTGTGAATGTTGGGTCTTGCCGGTATGGAGAGCTCTGATGCGGAGCTCGTTACGCGGGTGTTGCACGGCGATGTGAACGCGTACGGTGCATTGGTTTCGCGGTATCGGGACCGATATGCTCGCTATGCGGTACATATGCTGGGCAACCGGGAGGATGCGGAGGAGGCATTGCAGGACGCCTTCACGCGCGCCTACCGGTCGTTGGCGAGGTGTGAGGAGCCGGAGCGTTTTGGTGCGTGGCTTTTCAGGATTCTCGTCAACCGCTGCCGAACGAGCGGGGCACGGCGCGTGCGTCGTGGCCAGACGTTCGTGCACGATGAAGGCGCGCTGCTGAATGCTTCCGAGGAGCATCCCGCGGAGCAGACAATGTGGCGTGAGGAAATCGAGCGAGCCGTTGGCGAGCTCAGCGCGGATCAGCGTGAAGCGTTTCTCCTGAAGTATGTCGAGGAATTGGGGTACGACGAGATGTCGGAGATCACCGGAGTCGGTGTCTCGGCGCTCAAAATGCGTGTGATGCGCGCCTGTGATCGGTTGCGAATCCTGCTGAAAGAGGTTCACAGTGGCTGAGTGGGGAAGGACGACGCTCGAGATGTTCGTCGAGGAATTGCAGCGGCCCGTTCGGCTCGATGAGTCGTTCGATCGCCGCGTGATGGTTAAGGTGCGCCGGCTCTATGCCGCGCAGCGCCCGCGTGGTGTGCGCGCCGTGTTCGCGGCGATCGCCGGCGTATCGCGTCGTCCCGCCTGGGCCGCGGCGCTTGCCGCGAGTGTCGTCGCCGTCGCCAGTGTGGGAATCTTCCGCGCTCGGGCTCTCCAACCGAATGCGGGCGCGACGCGGTTGGAGCCGGTGACGTTCGTGTACGTCAACAAGACCGCGCGTAGCGTATCGGTCGTTGGTGATTTCAATAACTGGGGAGTGGGCGACACCGCCCTCGTCGCGACGAACCACCAGGGCGTATGGAGCGTCAAAGCGCCTGTGGCCACCGGATTGCACCGGTACGCCTTCGTCGTCGATGGGAAGGAATGGGTTGCCGATCCATCAGCGTTACGCGCCCCGAGTGATGACTTTGGCCTACCAAGCAGCATGCTGGTCGTGGAGGACGCAAGCAAGTGAGCAATCGCAAGATGCGCGGGATGATGGTGGTGATGGCGTTGGCCGGTTCGACAGTCGCGAGTGCAAACGCGCAAGATCCGCGAATGCCGCTCAAGATCGACGCGCCCAGCCGGGCCGCCATTCAGGCCATCCTTGATTCGGCGGCGGCGCAGGGGCTTCCCGAGGCACCACTGCGGGAAAAATTCCTGGAAGGCTACAGCCGCGGCATCGAAGGTCCGAAGATCGTCGCGGTGGTGCGCGCGCTCGCCGTCGACATGGCGATTGCACACCGACAGCTTGGTGCATTGGCGAGCTCCGATGAGATCAAAGCGGCCGCGTCGGCGGTTCATGCCGGCGTCCCCGCGGTGGAGCTCGGGAAGATCAAGAAGCAGGGCGGTCTGCGTCACTCGCTCACGTTGCCCTTCACCGTCCTCACCGACATCGTCACGCGCGGCGTGCCGGTGGGTGCTGCAGTCAATGCCGTGAAGTCGATGGTCGGCGCCGGGGCGAAGGACAAGGAAATCACCGATTTCCAGCGCGGTGTGGCGGGCGACATCGACAAGGGTGCACCACCCGAAGCGGCCGCCGAGACTCGCGCCAAGAGCGCAACACCGGAGAAGAAGCCCGAGAAGCCAGAGGGAAGTCAGATCGACGGGTGAGACGATCTCACCGCCAATGATGGGAACGTGAGGGCTGGCGCTGTTTGCGCTGGCCCTTCCGCATTTGGGGAGTGCTACATTTCTTCTCTTGCTCTGAGCCGATTGTCGTCCGCTGCTTTTCCGGGATTCATGCTTCGTAACACGCTGCTCTACCTTTCGAATCAGCCGAGAATCTTCAAGTTCGTACGCAACAACCGGCTCGCGAAGAATTTCGCCAGTCGCTTCGTTGCGGGGGAGACGGTGGACGAGGCCCTCACCGCCGCGCGCGAGCTCAACGCGAAAGGCATTACCGCATCGCTCGATCTGCTCGGCGAAAGCGTCTATACCGAGAAGGAAGCCCGGTCCGCGCGCGACGAGTACCTGCATCTCCTCGATCGGATTCACGACGCGAGGCTCCAGGCCAACGTCTCGGTGAAGCTGACCGCGATGGGCCTCGACATCGATCAGGAGCTGTGCGTCTCCATCATGCAGGACATCCTCGGCCGCGCCCAGACGTACGAGACCTTCGTGCGATTGGACATGGAGTCGAGCGCGTACACCGATGTGACGCTCAAGATGTTCGAGGACCGCCTCTACCCCATGTATAAGGCGAACGTCGGTGTCGTCCTCCAGAGCTGCCTCTATCGCACCTTCGCGGATGTCGAGCACATGGATGCGCTGCGTGCCCGCGTGCGCATCTGCAAAGGCGCATACAAGGAACCGCCCTCGGTCGCGTACCCCAACAAGAAGGACGTCGACGCGAACTACGTGAAGTGCATGCACGAGTTGATGCTCAAGGGCAACTATCCGGGCATCGCCACACACGATCCGGCGATCATCGCAGACGCAAAGCGATGGGCGAAGGAGCAGGCCATCGGCAACGATCGTTTCGAGTTCCAGATGCTCTACGGCGTCCGGCGCGATCTCCAGGAGAGTCTCGTGAAGGAAGGCTACCGCGTTCGCTGCTACGTACCGTTCGGCACGCAGTGGTATCCCTACTTGATGCGCCGGCTCGCAGAACGCCCCGCCAACGTCGCCTTCATTACGGGCAACGTGATCAAAGAGGCGCTACACGGCCGCAAGTAGCGGACGGGCCATGCCAGGCCAGCATCTACCTGCGGACCACTCCCGAGGCGACGCCAACACTATCGGTGGTTACGCCGCCGTGCACGGCAGGCCCGCTGCGTTCGAGGGGAGCGACGGGCTGTCCTATAGCGTCGAAATCGAGACGTCACCCACCGGCGATGCCGAGTTGCCGTGGGGAGCGTTTCTCCTGTTCGTTCGTTGGGGACGCATCGGAGGTACCTCACCGACCGGGCACCTCGAATCGGAATTCCTTGCCGAGGCGGATACCGAGGACGACGCGCGCGCGTTGGTTGGTGCACTGTCACTCGCTCAAGTTCGCGGATTGCTGCACGAGCTCATCGAGCGGCAGGCAGAAGGCAAGCCCACTCGGAAGTGGTTCGACGCCATGCGCGACGCCGACGAAGCGAGCGACGCGTGACGGACCCGGGAGCACCAATGCAGGGCGTCGTACTCAGTGGCACTGGCGGCGTGTGGCGTGTGCGTCGCGATGACGGAGTCACGGTCGAATCGTCGCTGCGGGGCCGTGTGAAGAAGAGCAATTCCGGAAAACGCCCCGACGGATCGTTGCGGCGTGATACGATTTCGGCGGCTGCGGATACGCTGAAGCTCACCATCGGCGACCGCGTCGTATTGGATCAGGAAGAGTCCGGGGCGTCGGCGATCTCGGAGATACTGCCGCGCCGCTCCCGGCTGGCACGTCGGGCCCCCGGTGGCGGTCAGGGCGAACGCATCGTTGCCGCGAATGTCGATCAGGTGGTGGTCGTCTTTGCGGCAGCGAATCCGGAGCCGCATCCACGCATGCTCGACCGCTTCCTCGTCATCGCCGAGGCGAACGATCTCGCCGCGAGGATCGTGATCAACAAGGTGGAACTGGTCGGCGGCGTGGACGCCGCGCGGGAGCGATGGGCCGACTACGAGCGCGCGGGCTATGCCATGCACTACACGAGCGTGAAGAAGCGAGAAGGGCTGGACGCGCTTCACGACTCGCTTGCCGGGGTCGTGAGTGTACTGACCGGCCCGTCAGGAGTTGGAAAGTCGTCGCTGCTGAACGCGATGTTCCCGGGGCTCGAGCTGCGGGTCGGTGAAATCAGCGAGTCGGTCAACAAGGGACGACATACGACCGTCGGCGGCTATTTGCACCCGTTGCCTGGACCGGGCGGAGGCTATGTGGCGGACACACCAGGGCTGCGCGAAGTCGGCATGTGGGCGCTGTCGCCTACGGAGCTCGACATGTGCTTCCCGGAGCTGCGGCCCTTCCTGAATGCGTGCCGGTTTGCGGACTGTCGGCATAGCGTGGAGCCAGGTTGCGCCGTGCGCGACGCTGTGGCGCGGGGTGAAGTGAGCGCGGCGCGATACGAGAGCTTCATCAAGTTGCGGGAAGAGCTCGAAGGAGTGAAGCCAGCTCGATAAGGTCCGGGCGTTTTAGGCGGCAGCGTAAGGATGGGGGCGCGGGTTCGGGCCCGGGCTAACCGCTGGCCGGGGCGCGGGCTGGGGCCAGGGCTTGGGAATGGGCCTACCTGCAGGCTCGGGCGTGGGCTCGGGCGTGAGCCTGAGCGTGGGTAGCCCGAGCCCCAGCCCGCGCTCCTTGCCCCTGCCTGCAGGCAAGCCCGGGCCCGGGCCCCAGCCCAAGCCCGCGCCCCAGCCCGCGGTTGGCCCGAGCCAAAGCCCCCGCCTCAATCCGAACATGGATGCTTGGGCCCGAGCCCGGGCCCGGAACCATTGCCGAGTTGGGCCGTATCAGGCGTACCCCACCGAAAAGCCGAGCCCACAATGCAGATTGCTCCGTTCGTCATCGCGTTCGCATTTATCGGCTCGAACGTCAGTGCGCAGCAGCCGTCTCTCGTTCATGCAAAGCAGCTCCTCGACAAGCGAGAGCTCGACGCCGCGAAGGCGGAGTACACGGCGCTCGCGCGGATGCTACCCAATGATGTCACGCCTTCGCTGCAACTCGGCAGGATCGCGATGTCGCAGAACGAGACCGAGGAGGCGATCAAGCAATTCGAACAGTGCGCGAAGATCGACGACACGAACGCCGACTGCCACGCGTGGCTCGGCAATGCGCTCGGCAACGCGGCCATGCGGGCGAACAAGTTCAAGCTCCCATTCCTCGCCAAGCGAACGAAGAAAGAATTCGACCGCGCCGTCGAGCTCGACCCGGGCAACATCGAGGGAAGGATGGGCGAGCTCCAGTACTACCTGAATGCTCCCGGTTTCCTTGGCGGTAGCGTCGAGAAGGCGCGCGAGCAGGCGGCCGAGATCGAGAAGCACAACAAGATGCGCGCGGCACTGGCGTACGCCGTCATTGCGGAAAAAGACAAGAAGACGACCGAGGCCGAGGCAGCGTACCTGCGCGCCGTGTCCGTGGCGCCAGACAGCGTGAACGGATACAACGGCCTGGTGAATCTCTACGTTCGCGAGAAGCGCTGGAGCGATGCGTTTGCGATCCTCGATCGCGTGACGGCCCGCATACCGACGGAGCTGAATATCCCGCTGGCGGTAGCGCGAGTGGCATACCTCAGCGGCGAGCAGTTGCCTCGTGGCGAGGCGGCCGCGAAGGGCTGGCTCGCGAATCCGCCAAAGGACGCGAGCATCGGGTCGAAGACCTCTGCCCACATCCGGCTCGGCAACATCTATGAGAAGACGGGCAGAAAGGAACTCGCGCGCGCGGAGTACGAGAGGGCGCTGAGCGTGAATCCGAAGTCAGAGGACGCGAAGAAGGCCCTCGAGAACGTGAGATAGCGAGAGCTACCAGCTCCCTCGCTCGCCAGCGACTTCGATCACCTTGCCGATGCGGTCCGCGGCATGCCGCCAGTTCGTCTGGACGGCGTGCTGCGCCGCATCCGCTTCGCCGGAGTCGATCGCATCGATGATGGCGTCATGTTCGGCGACGGATGCCTTGATGTCGCTCGTCAGCATGCTGATATACATGCGGATATAGCGTTCCGCCTGGGGCTTCACGCTGTCGTGCATGGCGATGAGCCGCGGGCCGGCACACGCCTCGACGATCTTGCGATGGAGCCGCTCGTCGGCCTCGTAGAGACGTCCGTGGTCGATCGGCGCTGCTCGCCCAGTCTTGTAGAACTCGGCGTTGAGTCCCTTGAGCTCCTTGGTGAGCGCGCGGCGTTCAGTCACCGGCAGGCCAGCGGCCCACCGTGCACCCAGCCCCTCGAGTTCGCCGACGATGTTGAGCAGCTCATGCACATCGGCGTGGGTGAGCGGCGCGACTGTCAGGCGGGCCTGCTGGGCGCCGGGGGCGCCCACGACGAACCCTTCCTGCTGGAGACGCTGCAGCGCTTCACGCACAGGCGTACGGCTCACGCCGAGTCGGGCGGCGACTTCGGTTTCGACGACGCGGCTTCCCGGAGCGAGCAACCCCTGGACGATGAGGTCGCGAAGCCGCTGATACACCTGCTCGGGACGCGAGCCATGCGGCGCATCGGAAGCAGAATCGTCAACCGGGCGCGCACCGCGTGCTCCGCGTATGAGCGCAGAACGAGAGTTGGCAGGCGTGCGACGGGCGGGCATTGGCGATCGGGGTAAGCGTTGTGGGTCAAATATAGGCGAATTGCTCGACATATGCTCCCGCTTTTTTCGTGAGCTCCGGAGCAGGTGTGCAAGTGGACTGTTCGAGCGCGTCTCCACAGCAAATCCAACCTGGAGATGAACATGAACATGACTGGCGCCCTCCTGCGCAGAGCAGGTACGTCGATGCTGGCTGCCGCCGTATTCCTTGCACCGGCGACCGGGGCCCGCGTGGAGAAAACCGTGGTTGCCGGGCGCGTCTCGGACGCCACGGGACAGCCGCTCGCAGCGGCATCCGTTGCCATCATCGAACGCCGTGTGTCGGGTGTGTCCGGAACGGATGGGCGTTTCGCACTCTCCGTTGCGCGCACCGGCACGCGCGAGCAGGTCACCGTGCGGGTGTCACGAGCAGGCTACGAAACGCGAACCCTCGCAGTACTCCTCAGTGCCGACACCGTGCGCGCCGATGTCAGATTGTCGCAGTCACCGGCGTCGCGCATCGAAGTGGTTGATGCGGCCGCGAGCTCCAGGGAAAGGGTCCGGAACGAGAAACTCGGCGCCGACGCCGCGACGGGGGTTGCGGCGTCGCCCGCACCGCTGTCGTCGCCGGCAGTCGGGATGACGCAGAAACGGGCCATCGCCATGGGCTCCGCAAAAGCGATGGAGCGCGATCGTCCGTATCCGGCGCTGCCACGCCGTGGGCACCCAGACTCCAGCAACACGGAAGCCTACGACCACATCGACGAGAATGCCTTCCGCTCGCCGCGCGTCGCCCCGTTGTCGACGTTCTCGGTAGATGTGGACCGGGCCTCGTACAGCAACGTGCGGCGGTATCTCGTGAAGGGACAGCGTCCACCCAAGGACGCTGTTCGTATCGAGGAGCTCGTGAACTACTTCCCGTACGGCGACCCGGTCCCCGCACGCGACGGCGCACCACTTCGGATCAGCACCGAAGTATCGGCGGCACCATGGAACGAGAGCCACGACCTCGTGCGAATCGCATTGCGAGCACGTGATGTCGACATGCGTCAGGCGCCGGCCAGCAATCTCGTGTTTCTCGTGGACGTCTCCGGGTCCATGTCCGGACCGGGCCGACTGCCTCTGGTCAAGCAGTCGCTCGCGATGCTCGTGAACGAACTCCGCGAGGAAGATCGCGTCGCGATTGTCGTGTACGCCGGAAGCGCCGGCCTCGTGTTGCCTTCCACGTCTGGCGGAAACAAGCAGGCCATCATGAACGCACTCGACGGTCTCGAAGCGGGTGGATCGACGGCGGGGGGCGCCGGAATCAAGCTGGCGTACGACGTCGCAGGGCAGCACTTCATCGCGGGCGGCAACAACCGCGTCGTCCTCTGCACGGACGGCGATTTCAACGTCGGTCAGTCGAGCGATGGGGAACTCGTGCGCCTCATCGAGCAGCGCCGGACCGAGGGGTCCTATCTCACCATCCTCGGCTTCGGCATGGGTAACTACAAGGACGCGAAGATGGAGAAGCTGGCGGGTGCCGGAAACGGCAACTACGGCTACATCGACGACCTGCTCGAAGCGCGAAAGATGCTCGTCAAGGAGATGGGCGGCACGCTCCTTACCGTCGCGAAGGACGTGAAGCTTCAGGTGGAATTCAACCCCGATCGCGTGCAGGCGTATCGGCTGCTCGGGTACGAGGACCGGTTGCTGAAGGATGAGGACTTCTCGAACGACGCGAAGGACGCCGGCGACATCGGTGCAGGCCACACGGTCACCGCGCTCTACGAAATCGTGCCCGCTGGCGCACGTCTCGATGTCACGCTGCACGATGTCGCGGCGCTGCGCTATCAGCGACCGATGGACGGTGCGTCGCCGAGTGGCGAGTTGCTGCATGTGGCCATGCGCTACAAGGCCCCCGATGGCGAGAAGAGCCTTCTGGTGACGCACCCCGTTCGCGCCGAGCGGTCGCGTCCGTCAGAGGCCATGCGCTTCGCCAGTGCCGTGGCGGGATTCGGCATGCTGTTGCGCGAATCGGCGAACGCCGGCTCGCTGACGTGGCAACAGCAAATCGCCCTCGCCCGTGGTGCCAGGGGCAGCGATGAAGATGGCTATCGCGCCGACTTCATTAAGCTCAGTGAAATGGCGGCGAGTCTGGCATCGCGGGCGACGATGGGGCGCCGAGAGTAACCGCCATTCAATCGAAGATCGAGCTGATGATATCCATGATCGCCGAAAACACACCCTCGGCGGCACCACCGACCGCCTCCGCCGCTCCCATTGCGGCGGAGGCGGCGCCGTCGACGGACACGTTGCCGAGCGCACTCGCGGCGGAGCCGACGCCATGTGCGATGGCGGCACCGGTGTAGAGTGTCAGGCCCGGTGCCCAGAACAACGACTCAAGTAGTACGTCGCCCCCGACGGCGAGCGCTTCCGCACCCCGACCGGGTCTTTTTCGCCCCAACGCAGCAATGGCCAGCGACCACACGCTTCTCAGCTCAATGTGGTCGAACCACACGCCCTTGCAGCTCGCGCACACATCGAGCGTCAACCCACCATGCTCACGTCGCTCCATCGTCTTGTCACATGCGGGGCACCGTAGTTCGTTCTTGGTGCCGCACGCCGGACACTGCTCCGCATCGCGATCGAGCGGCGCGTGGCAGCCATGACAGGGCGGCATGGGCGCCGTTTGTCGAGGCGGAATGTGCCTCCACAAATCGGACGGAGAAAAACGAGCGAGTTGCTGCGCCTCACCCTTTTCGAACCACACCCCACCGCACCGGGTGCAGTGATCGAGCGTCAGCGTGAGGCGTCCATCGTCCACCACCACCTTGTCCATCTGCACGCCGAGGCACACCGGGCAGGGAAGCCGTGCTTCGAGCACGGGCCGCAATGGGACGGTCGTCACTGGATCAGGCATCGAGCAATCCCTGCGTGTCGTTTTTTCCCTTGAAGTAACGTGCTTCGTGGAAGGTATAGACGAGGACTCCGTCGTCGGTCACCTCGAGATCCGCGACCTGTCGCGCAATGAGTCCTTCGAGAGACGCTTTCGCTTCGCCCGGTGGCAGCGCGAGCGCCGCGGCGACCTCGACCTCGGTCAGTCGCCCCCGATGCGCCATTGCGAGCTTGAGGATCTCTGCGTCGATCGTCTGTTGCCGCAGCGCCTGCATGCGCGATTTCGCAGTGCCGCCGAGTGATCCACGCAGCAGCGAAATACCGAAGTATCCCGGCAGCGCGACGGTCAGCAGCAGGGCGAACAGCGCGGTCGGCGAGAACAATGACGCGCTCGACCGAGCGAATCCAAGCAGCATGAGGGCGGCAACGAGCAGCAGCACGCCCCCTCCAATCTTCCTTCCCACGATAGCCTCGGTAGCGAGAGATACTGGCTGAAGAATATCGCGAAGTTCAACCTTGCGCTCTACGAACTCGAGCTCGAGCTGGGCCTAGCGACGCTCCCCGCAATTGTCGCATGATTGCGCATGACCGACTATCAGCATCTCCTCGTCGACACCACGCCAGATGGCGTGCGCACCATCGTGCTCGACCGGCCGGAACGGATGAATGCGGTGAACGACGCACTCGCGTTTTCCATTGGCGATGCACTCGCTGACGCGGCGGCGGACGACGCGGTGCGCGTCGTCGTCATCACCGGATCAGGCCGAGCGTTCTGCGCCGGCCTCGACATCGCGGAACCGCCGACGCTCCCCGTGGCGACTCGGGCCGACCGCCTCGACCCCTATGCATGGGTCGGTACGTGGGTGCAGCGCGTGGTTTCCTGTGAGAAACCCGTGATCGCGGCCATCAATGGGGCGGCCGCCGGCGCGGGGTTCGGTTTGGCGCTCGCGTGTGATATCCGACTCGTCGCGGCATCGGCGAAAATGACCGCAGGGTACGTGCGACGAGGCCTGAGCCCGGACGCAGGCGTGAGCTACTTCCTGCCGCGTCACGTGGGACTCGCGCGCGCGTCCGACATCCTGCTGACCGGGCGCGATATCGACGCAACGGAAGCGATGTTGATTGGACTTGCGACGATGGCGATTCCGGATGATGAATTCGCCGCCACGGTCGCGAAGTACGCCGAGCGACTCTCGTTCGGGCCGCCGATCGCGCAGGCGCTGACGAAGCGGCTACTGGTACAGAGCTTCGACACGCCGCTCGATGCGCAGCTTCGAAACGAGCTCACGCAGATCAAAGCCTGTTTTGCGACGAAGGACGTTACCGAGGCGATGAAGGCATTTCGGGAGAAGCGAACGCCGCTTTTCGAGGGGCACTAGTCAGAGCGCGCGACCGACCGCCAACACATTCCATGTGCTTTCCGTCGGCAATGCGTCCGTTCCGAACGCCCTGAGTTCGACCAACTCGAGCCCCGCTTCCTCGAACAGAAGCGCCAGTTCCTGCGGGAAGAAAAACCGCATCGCATGCGTCTCGCTCATCTCGGCGATGACCTGCTTGTCTCGCAGACGCCAGACGCGGTAGCTCACGTCGGCGCGGTGGGCAAAGCTGTCGAGGGACGTCCGTACGGACCGAATCACCTGGCCATCCTCAGTATCGACGACCTTCGTCCGCTCACTCGGCCGTACCGAGAGGACGGCCGGACCGTACCACACGTCGCACACGAACAGGGAGCCGGCGCGCATGTGGGCGCGTACGGTTTTCAGGGACGCGCGAACCGCAGCGTTCGTGACCTGGTATCCGAGCACGGCGAACATCATCAGCACCGCGTCGAATGGGGCGCCCCCAAGTCGCACGCTCGTGACGTCGCCCTGGACGAAGCTTGGATGCGGCGCCAGTTCGTCCAGCGTCTGCTCTGCCTTTACACGCGCAATCGACAACATCTGCGGCGAGCGATCCACGCCGGTGACGTCGTAGCCGCGATTGGCGAGGCGGAGCGCGTGTTGCCCCGTACCACAGCCAAGATCGAGCACCGACTGGCCCGTCAGCCGATGCGCCGAGAACAATCGCTCGAGCAGGTCCACCTCGGCATCGTAATTCTTGTCCTGGTACAGCACGTCGTACTGCTGCGCGTAATCCGCGCCGAACGTCTTGTCCGTCATGAGAGAACCTCCTTCACCGCGTCACATACACGCTCGAGCTGGATTTCCGTCAGTCCGAGCCCCGATGGTAGATACAACCCGCGCCGAGCGAGCCGCTCTGCGACGGGATAGCGTTCGTTTGCGAACAAGCCGCGATCACGCAGGGCGGGTTGCTCGTGCATCCCGAGGAAGAATGGCCGCGTCTCCACTCCGCGTGTGGCGAGGCGCAGGGCGAGTTCGCGCGCGTCGATCTTGGCATCATCGCGCAGTACGATACCATACATCCAATAGACGCTGCGTGCCCACGGGCGCTCGACCGGCAGTTGGAGCACTGGGAGCGCGCGCAGCCGCTCGGTGTATGCCGCGCCGAGCCAGCGCTTCCTGGCGAGTAACTCGTTGATCCGCGCGATCTGCGTCACGGCAAGCGCGGCCTGCAGGTTCGTCAACCGATATTGGTGGCCGAGTTCCGTATGATAGAAGCGACGCTCGTTCTGGAAGGCGAGATTTCGCTGCGAGCGGAGGCGCGCCGCGAGCGCATGATCGTTGGTGACGATCATGCCGCCCTCTCCCGTAGTGATCAGCTTGTTGGCGTAAAAGCTGAACACGCTGGACGTGCCGAACGATCCGCAGCGTCGCCACGCGGGTGTATTCCCACGTTGCGAGAGGTACTCCGCGCCATGGGCCTCCGCAGCATCCTCCACGATCGCAATGCCGTGTTGCTCGGCGAGGGCGAGGAGCGGGTCCATGTCGCACGGATGGCCGTAGACGTGCACGGGCATGATCGCACGCGTGCGCGATGTGATGCGCGCCGAGATTTGCCCAACATCGAGGCACCACGTGTCCGGGTCGGCGTCGACGAGCACGGGCGTCGCCCCGGCGCGCACGACGGCGAGTGCGCAGGAGATGATCGTGAAGGAGGGAATGATCACTTCGTCGCCTGGACCGAGGCCGAGTGCTTCGACCGCCAACTCCAGCGCGGTCGTTCCGCTGCTGACCGCGACACCATGCGCGCGCTCGCAATACGCCGCCCACGCGCTTTCGAATTCAGTGAGATACCGCCCCGATGATGAGATCCACCCCGAGCGCAGCGCGTCGGTGACAGCGGCGATGTCCGATTCTGAGATCTGCGGGTCGCTGACCACGATTCGCGATACGTCGGGCATCAGAAGAGGACCTTCTCCGCAAGGCCGGTATAGGGCCCCTGCTTGATCTCGAGCAGCACCGTGTCCTCCAGCATCCGGAAGCCGTGGCCGCCTCCGACCATCAGCATGACGTCTCCTGCCGCGAGCTCGCGAGTCGCCACGAGGTTGTGCGCATCGTCGTAGACGTCGAGTTCGCAACGGCCACTGCGCACGACGATCACTTCGGACGTCCCGACCAACCTGCGCTCGAGCGGCACATGTGCGTGGCGACGGATGGTGCCACCAGCGGGATAGACGACGAAGCCCACCTGTTGTTGGAGTTCCGGAGGTGTGAAGAAGGTCGTTGCTGACGGCGCGCGCCCCGCGCGAATGATGTACGCCAAGGTGAGGCCGGAAGCCGTAATCTGCTCGACGTGATCCATTCCCATCGGATGAATGAGGCGGCCAGTTGGCCGGTTTCGATCAGGCTGCGACGCGCGCTTCTTCGGGTTCGGGGGACTCGTGGTCGCGCGCGAGGGTAATGATGGCGACTGCGCTCAGAATAATGGCGGCAGCGACGAGCGTTCGCGGCGTTACCGTCTCGTGCGCGAGGGCCCAGCCGAGTAGCACCGCGACGACCGGATTGACGTAGGCATACGTCGCCGCCTTGGCGGCCGTGGTGTGCGCCAGGAGATAGACGTACGACGTGAAGCCGATGATCGAGCCGAACGTGATGAGGTAGAGCAGTCCCAGGATCGAGCTTCTGGACGCATGCGCGAGGTCCATTTGTCCCGGCTCACCGGCGATGATGGCGACAACCCACAAGCACAATCCGCCGGCGATCATTTGCGTGGCCGCGCCGAGGAGGCTGGAGGTCGCGCGCGGCGCGTGCTTGGTGTAAAGCGATCCAGCCGCCCAGGAGAGCGATGCGAGGACGAGCGCAACGGCGCCGGAAAGGCTCACCGCGCCGCCCTCGCCGCGGAGTGCGTCCGGGCCGATGAGCATCGCCAGACCGGCAAGCCCCAACGCCAGTCCGACGAACATCACACCCGCCGGCCGCCGGCCGCCGGGCCGGGCCCAGTCCAGGAGCACCATCCACAATGGGACGACGGCCGCGAGGAGCGCCGCTATGCCTGATGGGACGCGCTGCTCCGCCCACACGACGAGACCGTTACCTCCGAGCAGCAGAAGCGACCCGCTGATCAGGCCAGTGGTCCAGTCTCGTCGGCTTGGCTTGTTTCCGCGCTCGCTGAACCGCGCCCAGAGCAGGAGAATGACGCCAGCCGTGGCGAAGCGCGCGCCCGCCATGAGGAGGGGTGGCAACGTCTTGACCGCGAAGCTAATCGCGAGATATGTCGAGCCCCAGAGGATGTAGACAGCCGCAAAAGCGGCAATCAGGCGTGCGCGCATCGAGCAAACATACAGAGCAGCAAGCTCGCTCGCTTACAAGACGAGCCCGCTCGCCGGACCGCCCGCATCGGCGGCTGCGCGCGTCGCTGGCTCTGCCCTCCGCTTGACTTTTCGATTCAATCAGCGTATAGTTGTCATATAAACTATACAGAAGGCACAATGAATACGGCCACTCTCGCCACGTATCCGACCCCCGGAGTCCACTCCGGTGACTCGGCCGTGGCGCTCGACGTTTCGGGACGGACAATTTCGAAGGCAGACGCGAAGCGCGACGCGGAGTTTGCGTCGGACGCACTGCCATGGCTCGATGACGTCTACCGCTTTGCCCTCTCGCTCACGCGTGACGAGGCCGATGCGGACGATATCGTGCAGGAAACCTATCTCCGCGCGTATCGCTCCTGGCACACCTTCATCCCAGGGACCGACTGTCGTCGGTGGCTCTTTACCATCTGTCGCAACGTCTTTCTTCGTTCACGGGAGCGGCAGCGGCCGACGGTAGATCTCGAGGACGGGGAGCAGGACGCCATCGCGGCAGGCTCCGTCTACGCGGCAGCGCGCGAACGCGGATACGATGATCTCTACGCACAGCTCGACCTCGCGCCGGCACTGCGTGACGCCCTTGACGAACTCGTCGAACCATTCCGGTCGGCGGTGATTCTCGTGGACGTGGAAGACCTGTCATACGAGACCGCCGCTGAGGTGATGGGGGTGCCGATTGGTACCGTGCGCTCCCGCTTGTTCCGTGGACGGCGCCTGCTGCAGGAGAAGTTGCTCACCGTCGCGCAGGATCTTGGCTTTGCCGCCGTCACGGCAGGCGCGGCATGAGCGCGCCTGCCAGGCCACAGCTCGAAGCGCTCGGCCTTTCTTCGACCTGCGTCGACGTGCTGCGTCATCTCTGGGACTATCTGGATGAGGAGATGACGCCTGCCGGTAGCGACCGACTCCGCGCGCACATTGCGACGTGCGCGCAGTGCCGAAGTTATGAGGGCTACCAGACCTGCTTCCTCGAAGGGATCGCTCGGTTGAAGGCGAGCCTCAGCGCGCCGGACACACTCCGAGCACGCCTGGCTGAAAAGCTGCGCGGCGAAGGCTGCGGATGTTGGGCGCAGGCGAAGGGTCGGAAGTAGCGGCGCAGCGTCCTGCAGTTCACGCTCGTTTTGTCGCCTGCGAAGGGCCTTCGCCTAGGCAGGTGTGAACATCGGCTGTCGCACGTTCGCCCCCTCTTCGCCGTTGAGCACCACGTTCGTCTCCACGACAATGTCCGGCGCCAACGAGGCAGCGACGGAGCAATAGCGCTCGAACGCGAGTTGGACGGCCCGCTCCGCATGGATCCGCTCGATCCCCGCACCGTCCACGCGATACCACAGCACGATGTGCTCGTACCGCCGCGGATTCTCAGCGCGCCGATTCGCCTCCACGTCAATGACGAGGTGCTCGACCGGAGTCCGGCGCTTGGCGAGAATATCGACAAGGTCGACGCCCGAACACGTCGCCAAAGCACTGAGCAACGCCTCTGGCGGCGTCTGGCCAGTTTCTCCGGAGCCGTCAATCCGCGCGTACGGTCCGTCAGGCTTGCCCGTGTTGAACTGGTGCTCGGCGACCCACGTCGCGCGCACGAGCGAGGGTTTCGGTGTCGCAGGAGGATTGGTCATTTCTCGATCGGTGCACGGACCGCGTTGCCCCACTCCGTCCAGCTGCCATCGTAATTCCGCACGGTGTCGTAGCCGAGGAGGTACGTCAGCACGAACCACGTGTGTGACGATCGCTCGCCGATGCGGCAATACGCGACGACGTCATCGCCTTTCGACAAGCCGGCTTCGCCCTCGTAGATGGCGCGCAGTTCGTCGGCGCTCTTGAAGGTCCCGTCAGCGTTCGCCGCGCGTGCCCAGGGCACGCTCTTCGCCCCGGGGATGTGCCCGCCGCGGAGCGCGCCCTCCTGCGGATACTCGGGCATGTGCAGCTTCTTCCCAGTGTATTCGTCCGGTGAGCGCACGTCGATGAGACGACCCTTTGCGCTGACGTGCTTGCGGACGTCGTCCATGAAGGCGCGAATGCGTGCGTCTTCCCGCTCCGGCGCCATGTAATGTGATGGTGCCACCGTGCGGACGTCCGTCGTCATCTCGCGATCCTCGGCCTCCCATTTCGCGCGGCCGCCGTCGAGGATTCGTGCGTCCTTGAAGCCGAACAGCTGGAAGACCCATAACGCGTAGGTGGCCCACCAATTGTTCTTGTCTCCGTAGAAAACGACCGTACTCGATTCGTCGATGCCGAGCCGGCGGACGAGGGCCTGGAACTCGTCGCGCGAGACGTAATCGCGCTCGAGCTGATCGTTCAGGTCAGTATGCCAGTCGATCTTGAGGGCACCGGGAATGTGGCCCATGTCGTAGAGGAGGACGTCTTCGTCGCTTTCGAGAATGCGAACGGCGTCGTCGTCGAGGTGCTCTGCCAGCCATTGTGTGCTGACGAGCGCTTCGGGATGCGCATACTGCTTTGCCTGGATTTCCTGGTCTGTCATGGTCGCTCGTGCAGTGTGCTGTTGAGGGGTATTGAACGTATCCGTTCAGTCGGCAGCGGGTTCTCGCGGCCCAACCCGTGACGAACCTCGGACATCGGATCGCGGGTCGCGCGCGGGAGTCGATCGATCCAATCGAGCATGACGCGTGCTTGCTCCTCCCATCCGGGCTCGCCGAAGAGGAAGTGCCCATGGCCGCGCGCCACGTGCAGTGGCGATCCATACTTGCGGGCGACGTGGTCCGCCACCCGAAGGGACATGAAGCGGTCGTGCTCGCAGCCGACGACGAGCATGGGGCATCTGACCGCGCGTGCGGGAACCTTGAAGACTCCCAACGCGATCTGGCGCGCCGCGCGGCCACTGTCGGCGACGAGCCGCGTCCGAATGGCCTTGCGGTCGGTTGCCGCGACGCGGTTCAGGAGGAGCGCGTCGAGATCGCGATCGTTGGGAAGAAAGGGACGGGAGAGCAGGAAGGCGGGGAGATAGTTCATCATCCGCGCGATGAGCCGCGGCGTAAAAACGCTGATGCCGCGAGCGGGGGCCGGTGAGATGAGGACCGCTGCCCGCGTGAGATTGCGTCCGTTCATCATCAGCGCGAGCAGCCCACCCAGGGAGTGACCGATGACGATTGGCCGATCGAGCTGGCGCGCGGCGGTGGCGGCATCCCGTCCGAAGTCGGTGAGGGACTGCCGGCCAATCGAAGCGAGGACGTCGTTCGGCGGATGGCCCCGATACGACAGCGCGAATGCGGGGTACCCGCGCGCAGCAATGAGCGGCAGGAGCTTCTGGAAAAACCAGCTGCCGGTAAACATGCCGGGCAAGCACAACACGTTGGCGCCCGTCGGGTTCACGGGGCTGACGGTATCGAGGTGAAGTGGTGGAGCGGGCGTTGCCGGCATTACGTCGTACTATCGGCATCGCGCGCCCGTGAAGCAATGCCTCGCGCGGGAGGGACACGATGAGCGTTCGCAGGTTAGAATGCCAATTCACCCATCGTCACTGGTTTCGTGAAGTCGTCGCCGATTACGCCCGCGTCAATGCTCGAGCCATACGCACACCACGTCCTGGTTTGCGTCGGCGGCTTTTGCTCGCCGAACCGCGAGGGGAGAATGCTCTATGCGGAGCTGGCTCGGCTGTTACAACGCGAAGGGCTGTTGTTTGGCCCACGCCGGGTCAAGCGCGGCGAAACGCCCTGCCTCGGCGTCTGCGTGGGCGGGCCGATCGTGGTGGTGTACCCGGAGGGCGTGTGGTATGCGGGTGTGACGCCTGAGTTGCTCGAGCGGATCGTGGTCGATCATCTCAAGGGCGGAAAGGTGGTGGAGGAGGCGGTATTCTTCCGCCTCTGAACAGCGGTGGCCGGTGTCGGGTTTCGCAGCGCCGGACTCAGATGTGACAGGTGCTCAGTAGCCAGCCGCAGCTGACAGAGCAACAGGGGGTGTGGCGTACCAAGGGCGATGCGCCAGAGCGCCACACCCCCTGACATTCTGTTGGCTGCGGCTGATCACTGAGCACCTGTCACAGCCGATGCGTGGCGCACTGAACACCTCACACGCCGGGCCTTGCCACGCCCCCAACAACCCCCCATGATGAACGCTGTGCCCGACGACTCCATTCTCTTCTCCCGCTTGCTTCCCCACGGCCCCGCCGTTCGCGTGCGTCGCACCTCCGACGCCGGTGTCACCCCCGTCACTGCCGTCCTCGAGGTCGATCGCCGCGCCGGCACGCCGCGCGAGCACGAGGGAGGGTTCCCTCCGCCCCTCATGATCGCCGAGGGCAAGTCCGAGGCTGACGTGCTCGCTGCGCTCGAACCGCAGGCGCGCGATGACCGTTTCGTTGCCGGGCTGATGCGAGAGAAGGGCCTGCGCTAGCGCTTCCGATCCAGCTCGTCGCGAACCGAACGCAGGATCCTCGGCCACACATGTGCGGCCGCGCGTACAAAGAAAGTCTTGTGCGCCACCGGATCACTCTGGAGAAAATCCGCGAGACGCAGGGCGCCTTTGCGAGCGTTGCACGCCCCACACGCCGTCACTAAGTTGCCCCCGGAGCGATCACCGCCGCGAACTCGCGGCTGCACATGGTCAATGGTGAGCGCCTCCGGCTCGAATCGCTCGCCGCAGTACACGCATTGGAACTCGTCGCGCGCGAAGATCTGCTCCCGTCGCAATGAATTATCTCCCGTCCCGCCGCAATCTGTTCGAGGCTGCGCAGCGCTACCTGCTGGAACGCACCGAAGAGAACATCGACAAGGTCGCCGGTGATCCGCCGCGCCTGACTACCCAAGCCATCCAGAGTGTCCGCATGTCCCGCTCCCGCGACCGAATTCTCGCCAACCTCGACGATATGTACCGCGAAGCCTTCGAGCGCGCCAAAGCAACGGGCGACGATGCCCAGATGGCCACGCTCGATTTCGCCTACCGCCGCGAACAGCTGTATTTCGAGATCCTGCTCGACGTCCGCGACGCCGTTGAGAAGCGGTAGCCGTTGCTGGAACTGCAGTCCAGCGCGTAAGCAAGCTGAATCTCGCCGGAACATTGAAAGCGGATTGAGCGGGTCAAAAAACACGAAAGACTGATCAACCGCGAGATACTTCCTTGCCGGTCACGCAAGAAATCAGATCTTATCCGCTTCCATCCGCTCAATCCGCGTTCAATGTGCCGGCGAAAGAAGGACTACCGCCCGAACAACGACCCCGTCGTCCCCTCACTCTCCGGCTTCGCCTGCGGCCACACGAGTGACGCGATGATCGACCCGGCCAGCACGACGACCACCACGCCGAGTGACAGCATGATCGGAATGTGGATCCAATGCTCGAGCAGCATCTTCGCTCCGACAAACGTGAGGATGAGCGCGAGGCCGTACTTGAGCAGGTAGAACTTCGTCACCACCGTCGCGAGCAGAAAGAACAACGAGCGGAGCCCGAGCACCGCAAAGATGTTCGAGGTGAAGACGAGGAAGGGATCGCGCGTGATCCCGAAGATGGCCGGAATCGAGTCGATGGCGAAGATGAGGTCTGTGGCCTCGACGAGCACAAGCACGAGCAGCAACGGCGTTCCGACGCGCTTGCCGTTCTCCACGGTGAAGAAGTGCTTGCCGTGGTACCCGCTCGTCATCGGCAGGAAACGACGTGTGAACTTCACGACGGGGTTCTGTTCACCGTCGAATTCCTCGTCCTGCTTCGTGGCCATCCGGATGCCCGTGATCACCAGCAGCGCGCCGAAGATGTAGATGATCCATTCGAAGCGCGCGAGCAGCGCGGCACCCAGGCCAATGAAGAGGCCGCGCATGACGAGGGCACCGAGAATGCCCCAGAACAGCACACGGTGCTGGTGCTGCGCCGGAACGGCGAAGTACTGGAAGATCAGGACGATGACGAAGATGTTGTCGACACTGAGCGACTCTTCGATCACGTAGCCGGTGAGGAACGTCAGCGCACTCTGTCGGTCCACGAGCACGGCGAGCCCGGCGGCGAACGCCAGGGCGAGACCGACCCAGACGCTCGTCCACGTCAACGCCTCCTTCGCCCCAACGACATGCGGCGTGCGGTTGAAGACGCCGAGGTCCAGAGACAACATCGCGAGCACGAAGGCGATGAAACCCACCCAGAACCAGATGTTGGTTGCGATCATGACGAAGGCTCGCTGGTGTGCGCCTGAAACGTCAAGCGCTCTTTCGCGCACCGCGTACCAATGCCACACTCTCAGGCATGCCCATACGACGTATCCGCACCCTCGCCGCAATTCTCCTCGCCACCATGTTCAACCGCAATTCCGCCGAATCGCAGAGCGAACCGGCCAACGCCCTTCGGCGCGCGCCGGCGCCGGTGACCGCCCTCGCGATCGTCAACGCCAAGGTCTGGACCGGCGACACTCGGCGGCCATGGGCCGACGCCGTCATGATCCGGGGCGAGCGAATCGAGGCGGTCGGTGCGAGCGCGGAAGTCCGGAAACGTGCCGGCAACGGAGTGAAGGTGATCGATGCAAAGGGGATGATGGTCACGCCCGGCTTCATCGACGCGCATGTGCATTTTCTCGATGGAGGCTTCGCGCTCGCGTCCGTTCAGCTTCGCGATGCGCCGACGAAGGCCGAGTTCATTCGTCGCATCAAGGCATTCGCCGCCACGATTCCCAAGGGTACGTGGATCCTGAACGGCGACTGGGATCACACCAACTGGGGCGGCGAACTTCCCGAGCGCGCCTGGATCGATTCAGTGACGCCGGACAACCCGGTGTGGATCAACCGGCTCGACGGCCACATGAATCTCGCGAATTCGCTCGCGCTCACGGCAGCGAAGATCACGCGTGACACGAAGGACGTTGCGGGAGGAACGATCGTCCGTGACGCGGCCGGCGAGCCAACCGGCGTCCTCAAGGACAATGCACAAGACCTGATGTCGAAGGCGGTGCCCGATCCGAGCATGGAGATGAACCTGCGGGCGCTGGATGCCGCGATGACGTACGTCGCCGAACGCGGCGTCACGAGCGTGCATCACATGGGTGGCTGGGGCGATCTCGCGGTATTCGAGCGCGCGCATCATGACGGGTCGCTCCGAACACGGATTTCCGCGGCCGTTCCGCTCTCGACCTGGGCCCGGCTGCGCGACACCGTTGCCGCGCGCGGACGTGGCGATGAATGGCTGCACATCGGTGGGCTCAAGGGATTCGTCGATGGCTCGCTCGGCTCACACACCGCGGCGATGCTCGAGCCCTTCTCGGATGCGCCGTCCGATCGCGGGTTCTTCGTGAACACGGAACAGCATCTCTACGAATGGACGAGTGGCGCCGACAAGGCGGGGTTGCAAGTGATCGTGCATGCGATCGGCGATCGCGCGATTCGCACCCAACTCGACATTTTCAATCGCGTCGCGATTGAGAATGCAGCCCATGAGAGACGATTCCGCATCGAGCACGCACAGCACATCGCACCGGCCGACATCGCGCGTTTCGGGAAGCTCGGCGTCATCGCCAGTATGCAGCCCTATCACGCGATCGACGACGGGCGGTGGGCGGAGAGGGTGATCGGCCATGAGCGCGCGAAGGGGACCTACGCGTTCAAGTCCTTGCTGGACCATGGCGCGACGTTGGCGTTCGGCAGCGACTGGTTCGTCGCGCCGCCGACGCCGCTGCTCGGCATCTACGCGGCGACCACGCGACGGACGCTGGACGACAAGAATCCCAACGGATGGATTCCGGAGCAGAAGATCACCGTCGACCAGGGGTTGCGCGCCTATACCGCCGGAGGCGCCCGCGCGGGCTTTCAGGAGAAGGATGTCGGTGTGCTGCGGGCCGGTATGCTCGCGGATCTTGTTCTGATGGACCGGGATTTGACACGCATTCCTGTCGAGACGATCAGGGATGTTCGTGTCATGCTGACCATGGTTGGTGGCCGGGTGATATTCGACCGTGACGGAATCGCGAGGTGAGTGCCGATGGGTTCGTCAGTGCATTGTGTCGCAGTGTTGCTCGCAGCGGCAATTACCGCGTGCGGCGCCCCGAAACCGTCGCGCGATACCGGAGGTGCCGCGACGGACAGTAGCGCGCAGTCGCGAATCGCCGCGCTGGAAGTGGAGGCGCGCGCGCTCGCTCGGCTCGATGGATGTGCGTCCGCGAACGAATGTCGTAGTGCACCGGTGGGTGAGCGTGCCTGTGGCGGGCCGCGCACCTACATCGTCTATTGCGCCGCGACGACGGATTCCGTCGCGCTCTTCAGGAAGCTCGAAGAACTGCGCCTGCTTGAAGTCGCTGCCAACACGAGCAGCAACGCCATGAGCACCTGCGAGTTCAGGCTGCCACCGATACCTGGATTCGAGGCGAAGCGCTGTCGAGCCCCGACTCCGTGATGCGGCGGTGGTCAAAACGGAGCGCGGTGAATTCACCGCGCTCCGTTTCAGTTACTTCTTGATCGGCAGTCGTGACGGCGCTCGATTGCGAGCGGTTGGAATGGGTCGTCCACGCAGTTCGCTCGGCCCACCTCGCAACTCGCAGCCGACCTCCGCGGGAGCCTTGCCGTTGACGGTTCCACTTCCATTAAAGATCGGATAGGGATCGTCATCGGTGTAGCAGCTGCCGAAACGCACCGTGCCGTCTGCGCGCAGTGTTCCGCCCGTATCGAAGAACAGCGCCCCAGTCGTGGCGAGTGTTTTTCCGGCCGCGACTACGAACGGACCGTTCGCGACCGCGAGGAAGGGGAATTCGCCACCACTCAAGGTCAGGTCACTCAGTAGCGAGACACCCGCATGGTTGTCGGCGTAGAGGCTCGCGATCGTGTTATTCACCGGATCGGCGAACTGCATGGTCTGCGCTTCACCGCCAACCATCGACACCTGATGCACGCCGGACGACTTGAACGCGATGGGACCGCTGCCGTTGAGTTGCGTGAAGTTTCCGCCAACGTACAGCGCGCCGCCGGTGAACTGATACCCGGCAGATCCAGCGCCGCCAAAGGTGACGTGTGACGCGGCGTAAATCTCGCCATTCGCCAGCGATCCAGTGCCGTTGAACGATGTTGCGCCGTAAAGGTCGAGATACGAGCCGCCGTACATTTCGAGCCGTCCACGGATTTGAGCCTGACCGTCGATCTCCGTAGTGGAGTAGGGAAGGACAACGAGGCTGTCGCCCAGGAGGTCGGCATCGCCCTCCACGTAGAAATTCCCGCTGCCGGCAACCTTGACGAACGAGCCGGCGTTTCCGACCAGTCGTCCGGCGAGGGCATTTTCGACGATCGCGCCGCAGACCACCGTCATCAGGTCGTACGCAAACGCATCACGCAAGTGGGCGTACTGCGGGCTCGCGCCACCACAGCTTCCTGCACCGACCGTCAACTTGTCGAAGATTCCTCGGATATCGACAGTCCCCTGCACGATCACCGTGCCGTTCCAGACGTACCCGCTGCCCTCGTAGTCGCTACGAGACTCGCTGGAGCGTCCGTTCAGTCGCCCTCTGGGCATGAGGGTTCCGCTGCGGACGGCAGTGCGGAATGACTCACCCTCGTACTCCGTTCCCCCCATGTCGATCGGTCCGGCCACCGTCAGTTGCTTGCCGTTGAGATCGATCTGTGAGCCGGCCGACATGTACAGTCCGCCGACCGTCTTGTTTGCGGCAAGCCTCGGCCATGGATTGCCGTAAAACGCGGCGATGTACGGCACGTCCGACGGCGACGAGGGCGCGGTGGACGACATGTCCGACATGCGGATCCAGCTCTGCGCGCGGTCCCAGTCGTAATACGTTTCGGCGGTGCCGCCGAACCACACATGCGTCGCGGCGTACGGCACCGTCGTCACGAACGCTTTCGTCGAGAATTCGCTCGGCGTCGAGGCGGTGATCGTGCAACCAATCCTCATGCTGTCCGTCGTCACAGCGAGGGTAACAACGCCCGACGCGTTGGTGGTCGCTCCCCCGGGAAAGTTGCAGTCCTCGCGCTGGCCGGAGAACTGGACGCTGTAACCCGCCCCGACAGGCTGGTTGGACGCGGTCATCACGGTGAACGTGATAACCCCCTCCGCCACAGGCTGCCGAGGCAGGCGCGCGACGTAGAGGCCTGACGTCGTCACGATCGACGCCGCGGCCGGTGTGCCCGTCGTGACCGTGAGCGGCCGAATGACGAACTTCGAGAGCGCAATGCTGTTGCCATCGGCGCTGCCAGCGGTCGTGATCGCCGTCGTCACCGATCCGGACTTCGATGCCTTCGGTAGCAGCGTCACGGTGAGAATCGTCGGCGAACCCGTCGAAAAACCGTCGTTGTCGAAGACGGAGACCGCGAGCCTGCCCGTCGACGTGTTGGCCGTGTTGACCGTGTACGACGGTCCTTCGCCAAAGGAGCCGTTTGTCCTGCTCACATAATCGAACTGTGTTGGATCCCAGGTGACGTCGAACGTCATCGAGGCGAGGTTCTGGCCCTGCGCGTTGGCCATATCGATGATGATGGGGATGGCCATGTTCGTCCCGATCGCGCCCGACGTACTCGGCGTCGCGCCGATGTTGACCGCGATGGAAACGGCGGGCGGCGCACCAACGTCGATGTTGGCCGAGACCACGCTGGTCAGACCCGACGCGGCGAATTGTAGCGCAATCAGTCCTCTGCCGTTGATGCCAAGATTCGTGAACGTCGCGACGCCGTTGGCGTTGGTCGTCGCGGTCGCTACGCCGGTCACGCTGCTCTCGCCGCCGGTTGTCGTCGCGGTCACGACAATGCCGGGACTCGAGACAGGCGCGCCCGATGCGTCGGCGACCTGAATCACCGGCTGCGTAGTGAGCGCGACTCCGCTCTGCGCAGTCGCTGGCGGCGCCGTCGCGATCACCAACTTGGACGCCGGCGCGGGTGTGATGTCGATGCTGTTCGAGATCGCGTCCACAAGACCGCCGCCGCTGAACCTGAGCGTGCGAGGCCCTGGAGTGCCCGTAATCCTGAGATCCGTGAATGTCACGCGGCCGTTCCCGTCAGGAGACGGGAAGCGCGAACCCTCGAGCGTGCCGCCGCCAGACGCAATCACTGTGTTGAGTTCGATCCCGGCCTTCGTAACTGGGTTCCCCGCAGCGTCCGTGATCTGAAGAATCGGTTGCTGCGCGAAGACGACTCCACTTGCCGCTGTGGCGCTGGGCTGTGTGACGATCGCGAACTTCGACGCATCACCCGCCGTGACGGTGATGGAAGTACTACCAGACGAGGTGAGGCCGGGTCGATTGAACTGCAAGTTGCGAGAGCCGACCAGTGCGTTGATGGCCAGATCCGAGTAGGCCACAACGCCCTCGCCGTCGGTTGCGACATGCACGTTGCCGGACAGGCTGCCTTGCGGCAGCACCTCGGCGTCCACAATCAGGCCGGCAGTCCTGATCGGATTGCCGCCTGCGTCCACGATCTGCACCCGTGGCTGCACCTCGATGGCGACGCCGACTTTTGCCGTCGTCGACGGTTGGGTGATCGTAGCGAGCGCGCTCGCTGTACCAGTCTGTATTGGAATTGACGGCGAAAGGGCCGACGTCAAACCGCTGGACCCCATAGAGATCGTGACCGTTCCGCTCGGCGCTCCGATGCGCTTCGCGACGGGCGACAGCGGCGCCGTAAACGAGCCGTCGGCGAGTGTGACACCCTCCACCGTAACCGTTTCTCCCGACGGAAGGACCGTGAGCAGCATCGTGACGGTGCGTCCAATCTCGCGCACCGGGTTGTTGAATTCATCGCGAAGCTGTGCGCTCACAGAACCGGGATCGATCGGCGCGCCCACTGTAATCGACGATGGTAGCGTGCTCGTGAACGCGAGCTTCGTGGCCACCGGCGACGTCACGTTGATCGACGACGACGTCGCCGACGTCAGCCCGGCGGATACGAATTGAAGTGTTCGGGCGCCGGCCGGTCCGGTGATGCCCAGGTTGGTGAAGGTGACTCGCCCGTTCGCGTCCGTGGGGACGGTACGGGTACCCGTCAACTCACCAGAGCCTGATGCGATGGAGACGTCCACGGAGAGATCCCCGGTGGTGGCATTACCGCCCGCATCGACGATCTGGACCACAGGTTGTACGGCAAACGGTGCACCCGATGTCGCAGTCGACGACGGCTGCGTCACCATGGTGATTGCCTTCGGAACGCCGGCAAGCACCGGTATCGCCGGCGACGTGAGCGAGGTGAGACCGTCTGCACTGATGACGCTCGTGGCGGTTCCGATCGGCCCCACGTAGGGCGGGAGCGGGAACGTCGCCTGTCCGTTTGCATCCGTCGACACCGTGTTCGTGATCGTGGTGTTCGACGGCGCTACGACGAGCCTTGCCGTTACGGATACGCCCTGTTGAAGCACCCGATTGTTTGCCGCGTCGGTGAGTTCCACCGTGAAGGCGTTCGGGGATATCTCGGCGCCAACGCGTACGGACACTGGCCAGCTGGAAACGGCCCTGATCTTCGCTGCCGAACCCGCGGTCGCCGTCGCATGGAAGACGAAGGGACTGCCGTTGGGAACGCTCGCTGTTGCCGTGAGGATATACGGGCCAGCCGCGTTTCCGAGGGTCCACGCGTCCAGCGGCGCGATACCGGCTGCGTTCGTCGTCTGGCGTATCGTGGCTGCCGACGTCGCGCCGATCCGAGCCTGCGAGCCGAGACCGGCCGTAAACGTGATTTCCACACCCGACACAGGATTGCCCGAGGCGTCAGTCACCTTCACCGACGGCGGAATCGGAACTGCGGTGCCGACCGTGGCGCTCTGGCCTTCCCCAGCGTTGAGAAGCATCGTCGCCGCTGTTCCAGCGCTGAGTGGAATACCGGCACTCGAAATCGGCGTGAGGCTCGGCGCGCCGAATGACAGCACGTATGTCCCGGTTGCGCCAGTCAGTGTGAGTCCAGAGAAGACGGCCTTGCCTGTCCCGTCCGTCGTTGCCGTCGCAAAGGACAGCGTCGGAACTGGCGACGCCGGACCAGAGGCGATCGTCGCTGTTATCTGGATACCAGGCGTACTGACCGCGTTGTTGCCTGCGTCGAGCAGCTGAACAATCGGCTGCGTCGAGAACGGCGTACCAGACTGGCTCGGCGCCGCAAACGTGTTGGCAATCGACAACTTGGCGGCGGCACCAGCCGTGATCGTGATAGGCGCGGTCGCTGGTGTGCGCAGGCCATCGGAGAACTCCAACGTCCGCGAACCGGCGGTGCCGCTGATCGAGAGCCCGGGGAATGTCGCGATGCCGTTCGCATCGGTGTTGACGGTCGTGTTGCCCGAGAGGGTTCCACCACCAGAGAGAATGATGACCGTGACCGGCACTCCCGCTTGCGCGATGGGATTGCCGGGCGCATCGACAAGCTGAACCGCGGGAACCGAGGAGAACGTGACGCCGCTGCCGGCACTCGGCGGCGGTAGTGTCGCGAACAGATACCTCGCTGGTGCGCCGGGGCCTGCCGTGGCCGTAAACACAATCGGGCTGCCGGAGAGCGACGCGGTTGCTTCGATCGACTGCGTACCAACTGCGGGTCCAAGCGTCCAACTCGCAAGGCGCGCCGTGCCCGTGACGTTCGACGTCACGACCACCGGCGTCGATGAACCGTTCGCGCGGCTGCCATCCTTCGGCGTGAACGTCACATCCACGTTCGGCACGTTGTTGCCGAACGCGTCGCGCACTTGCACCGAGGGGTTCGTTGCCACGGGTTGGTTCACCGATCCCGATTGGTTCTGCACCGAGCCGATGACGATGTTGGTCGCTGGCCCAACGTTGACTGATACCGGCGCGCTCACGGCGGATTCGAGCCCGCTGCCTTGGAAGATCAGTGTGCGAGGACCAATGGCGTTGGCAATCGACAGGTTCGTAAATGTTGCGACGCCGGACGCATTCGTTGCCACCACGAGGGTGCCATTCAACGTCCCGGATCCGCCGACCATGCTCGCCGTCGCGTTGACGCCCGCGGTGGACACGGGGTTGTCGCCGGCGTCGACCAGTTGCACGACTGGCTGTTGCGGGAACACCTGCTGGGCGATCACGCTCGACGACGGCTGTGTCTTCAGCACGAATCGCTTCGCCGCACCGGTGGACACGGTGATGTCTGGAATCGTCAGCGTCGTGACGCCCGGCGCCGTGAAGCTGATCTTCAGCGTACCAACCGGCCCGTCATACGACGGAGTTGCGAACGTCGCCAGACCACTTGCGTCTGTCACCGCCGTGAAGCTGTTGGTGGAATTGGACGGGAGGACCGTTCCCGTGAGCGTCACCGTGACCCCTTGCTGCGCCACGGCATTGCCAAGCGCGTCGGCGATGCGCACCGCAAATGGTTGTGCGAATGGAACGCCAACCGTAATCGCGGTGGGGAAGGTGCTTGCCCCTGCCAGCTTCGATGCGCTGCCGACGGTCGCCGTTGCTGTAAACGACGTCGTCAGCGCTCCAAGCGTGGCCACGAGCGAATTCGCACCAGGCGTGTCGCGCAGCGTCCACGAACCCACCGCGGCAATTCCGCTGGCGTTCGTACTCGCGACCCCGCCAGTCACGGAGCCGCTGTTGGCGCCCGGCGCAAAGGTGACGGATACGTTCGGCACGGGATTACCACTCGCGTCAGTCACCAACACGCTCGGTGGAATACTCACCGAGCTTCCCGCCGGCGCCGATTGTCCATCGCCGGCGTTGCGCGTCATCGTCGCCGGCGTACCAGCGCTCACGACGATCTCGCTGGTTGTAACGCCCTGCAGTCCGGTCGCAAGGAACACGAGTGTGCGAGGGCCGGCCGGTCCGGAAATCGTCAGGTTGTCGAATATGGCCTGACCCTGCGCATCGCTCTGGACCGTCGTGGTGCCGCTGAGTGTCCCGCCACCACTGGCGATCGAGACGCCCACATTCAGTTGCGCACCCACGCGATTCTGGGACGCATCGACCAGCGCAATCCGCGTCGATGGTACGAGTCGTTCACCACTCGCTCCCGTCGTCGGTGGTTGTGTCAGTATGATGAGTCCCGCCGGGTTGCCAGGAATGACCGTGATCGCAGGCGAGAGATACGACGTGACGCTGGGCGCGCTGATCGTGATGATCACCTGGCCGACTGGCCCGAAGTACGGCTGAATCGTAAACGTGGCGATACCGTTGGCGTCGGTCGTCGCCGTCAGGGTCTGCGTGCCTGACGAAGCGGCAGCATCGGACGCCACCGCCTCACCCGCCGGCGGAGATGCGACCGGCACGGTGAGTGTCACCGTCACGCCAGTCTGCCGAACAGGATTGTTCGCGCCATCGGCCAACTGCACACGCACCTGCGGGATCGGCTCGCCAACTTTGATCGTTGCCGGCGGTGCGGCGAGCACCAGGAGCTGCGAGGCCGTGCCGCTGGTGCCGGTGGCGGAGAACGTCGTGTTCAACGAGCCCGCGGTCGCCGTCAGGGTGTTCGGACCGGCGGTCGAGCTGAGCCTCCATGACCCGACCGCTGCGATGCCATTCGCATCCGTAGAGGCCACGCCGTCGACAACCGAGCCACTGTTCGGCCCGGGCGCGAACGTGACGGAAACGCCCGGCACCGGATTACCGCTCGCGTCCTTCACGAGTACACTTGGCGGAATTGCCACGGTGCTACCCGCCGTCGCGCTCTGCCCGTCGCCCGCATTTCGGGTGATCGCAGCAGCCGCGCCGGCCGTCATCGTGATCGGCGCCGTCGTCACGCTCGTGAGACCCGGCGCACTGAACGTCAGCGTGCGCGCACCGGTGGTGCCGGAAATCGTGAGACTCGTGAAGGTCGCTCGCCCCTGTGCGTCCGTTGGCACGGTGGTCGAGCCGCCAAGCGTGCCGCCTCCCGTCGCGATGACAGCGCTTACGTTCACGCCGGCGCCCGTCACGAGATTGCGACCTGCATCTGCCAACAGCAGCTGCGGGGCAGGCGAGAATGGCGCGCCAATCACGCCGGTGCCCGCGTAGTTGGCGAGGATGAGCTGAGCCGGCGATCCAGCGATGACCGGAATGCCGGGGAATACTCGCGACGTGGCGCCAGACGCACTGATCGTGATCGTCGCGGTTCCGACGTACGATGCGTAGGCCGACGGCGCCAGCGTCGCAATGCCGCTCGCGTTCGTTATCGCGGTAGCCGTAAACGTTCCCGTGATTCCCGCGGCGTCGTTCTCTCCGTTCGGACCGCCCGGCGTCGCATCCGGAGGCGCGACGGGCGTGACGGTGCCTACCAGCGACACGGTCACTCCGGCCTGCGCCACCGGGTTGTTGGCCGCGTCCGCCAGTTGGACTCGGATCGACGGAATCGCCGCGCCGACCGTGATCGTCGTCGGCACCACATCGACCAGCGCGAGCTTGGAGGCGCTGCCGCTCGTTCCGGTTGCGGTAAACGACGCACTCAATGCGCCCGCCGTTGCGGTTAGCGTGTTCGTGCCCGCGGTGGAGCCGAGCGTCCACGATCCCACGGTCGCAATACCGCTGGCATTCGTCGACACGGTGCCGCCGGTGACCGCGCCGCTATTGACGCCCGGCGTGAAGGTCACGGAAACGCCCTGCACCGGATTGCCGCTGCCATCCTTCACCAGCACACTCGGCGGAATGCTCACCGCGCTTCCTGCGGTCGCCGTTTGTCCATCACCCGCGTTGCTGGTCATGGTTGACGGGGCGCCCGCGCCGATCTCGATGGTGTTGGTCGTCGTGCCGGCGAGCCCGGGAGCTGAAAAGACGAGCGTTCTACCGCCGGCCGAGCCGGAGATCGTGAGATCGCCGAAGACGGCCTGACCCTGCGGATCGGTCTGAACGATGGTCGTTCCACCCAGCGTGCCACCGCCAGTGCCGATGGACGCGGTGACGCTCACGCCACCTGCCGGCGTCCGATTCTGTGCAACGTCGACAACCACGACGCGCGTCGCCGGTTGAAGTGGCGTGCCGACGGTTCCGGTTGCAGGCGGTTGCGCGACGATCGCGAGTCCGGCCGGGTCGCCCGGCGTAACAGTGATCACGGGCGAGAGGTAGGATGCGAAGCCCGACGCGGTAATGGTCACCGTTACCTGCCCGGTTGGCCCCATGTACGGCGGAATTGCGAACGTCGCGACGCCATTGGCGTCGGTGCCCACGGTCATCGACTGCGGTTCCCCTGTCGGGAACTCCGAGTTCGCCTGCGCGTCACCGGCCGGCGGAGGCGCGGCCGCCACGGTCAGTGTAACGTTCACGCCACTCTGCGTGACCGGATTGTTCGCACCGTCCGCCAGTTGCACACGAACGGGCGCGATCGGCGTACCGACCTTGATCGTCGTCGGCGGCGCATTGAGGATGACGAGCTTGGACGCACTCCCACTCGTTCCGGTGGCGGTGAAGCTGGTGTTCAACGCGCCAGCCGTTGCGGGCAGCGTGTTCGAGCCCGCGGTCGTGCTGAGCGACCACGAGCCAACCGTCGCAATGCCGCTGGCGTTCGTGGTCGCCGTCCCGCCGGTCACCGAGCCGTTACCGGAAGCCGGCCCGAAGGTGACCGACACCCCAGCAACAGGATTACCACCTGCGTCCTTCACCAGGACGCTGGGCGGAATGCTGACGGCGGTGCCCGCTGTTGCGGTCTGCGCGTCCCCCGCATTGCGCGTCATCGTCGCCGGCGTACCTGCGTTCATCGTGATCGTGCTGGTCGACGTGCTCGCGAGTCCCGTCGCCGAGAACACGAGCGTGCGTCCGCCCGGCGTTCCGCTGATCGTGAGGTTCGTGAACGTTGCCCGTCCCTGCGCATCGGTCGGAACGGTCGTCGAGCCGCCCAGCGTTCCACCGCCCGTCGCGATGGCCACGCTGATGTTCACGCCGGCGCCCGTCACGAAATTGCGTCCCGCGTCAGCCAGCAGCACCTGTGGCGGATTCGCGAATGGCGCGCCCAGCGTGCCATTGCTCGGGTAGTTGCCGAGGACCAGTTGCGCAGGCGCTCCCGCGACGACGGGGATGCTGGAGAACACCAGCGAAGTAACGCTCGCGGAACTGATGGTGATCGTCGCCGTCCCGACATAGGACTGGTAGACGGAGGGCGTCAGCGTCGCCACACCCGTCGCGTCGGTTGTGCCGCTCGCCGTGAATCCATTCAGGCCCGCGGCATCCTCGTCGGCACTCGGACCGCCAGGCGTGCCTTCGGTATTGTTCACCGGGTTCACCACACCCGTGAGCGACACGACGACGCCGGCAGTGTTCACCGGATTATTCGACGCGTCAGCCAGGCGAACCTTGATCGCGGGGATCGGCGCTCCGACGATGATCGTGGTAGGCGGGCCCGTGACCACGACGAATTTCGTCGGCGAGGTGCTCGTACCCGTCGCCACGAATGTCGCACTCACGCTTCCAACCGTTGCCGTCAGCGTGTTCGTGCCGCCCGTACCTCCGAGCGTCCACGAGCCAACGCTCGCGACGCCGCCGGCATTGGTCAACGGCGTGGCGCCAGTCACACTACCGCCGCCGCTCGCGACAGCAAACACTACCTGCTGTCCCACAACCGGATTCCTCTCGGAATCCGTCACCAAAACACGCGGTTGCACCGGGACGGCCGAATTCACCGGCGCACTCTGCCCGTCGCCGTCGGTGATCTCGATCCTGGCGGGCGCTCCCGCCTGAATCGTGAACGCCGTGGAGGCCGTGAGTGGCCCGGTCGACGCGGTCACCGTCACCTGTCCCGCCGCTGAGCCGAGTGTCACGGACGTCGATGCCTGTCCGTCGGCACCGGTGGTCGAGCTGGCAGGCGTGAACGTCGCCTGCTCGCCCGACGCGCTCCAGCTGACAGACGCGCCGGAAACCGGATTACCCAGCCCATCCACGACGCGGGCGACCAGTGGGTTCGGCAGCGTTGTCTTCGCCTTTCCTGTTTGTCCGCCGCCGGACGTGATCGCAATGGCGCTCGCGCTCCGCGCAGTGACGCGCAGCGTGAACACGGCGCTGCCGCTCACCCCAGCGGTCGTTGCCCGCACCTCCTCGTTGCCGACTGACGAGCCGAGCGTGTACGTCACGCTCGTCGTTCCATCCGCACCCGTCGTGCTACTCGAGGCGCTTAAACTTCCGCTGCCCGTACGAGCCCAGCTCACCGGCACGCCACTGATGGTCGCGCCGAATGCATTCGTCACGCGAACCACCAGTGCCTGCGGCAGTGTCCGGCCAACCGAATCCGCCTGTCCGTCGCCGGAGACGACCGCGATCGCGGCTGGAGGAGCAGCGGTTGCCGTTTCGTTGACGGTCACTGGGGTCACTGTCCCCGACGCCGCCTCGTACGTCCACGCGCCCGCCGTCTTCCCGAGCGTCAGCGTCGTCGATGCACGACCCGTGGCGTCGGCGACGGCCGACGCGGTCGCGACCGCTCCTCCTGCCGTGACCGCACGGAAGGTTACCGTCGCTCCCGGCACCGGCAGGTTGTCCGTCGCCTGTACTTCGACCACCAGCGGCTGCGGAAGCGTGCTCCCGGCAACACCGGTCTGCCCTCCACCACTGACCACAACCAGCCGCGCGGCGGCCGGTACGAACGTCACGCTGGTAGCGCCGGTGATTCCCGACGGCGTAATAGCCGAGATCGTCGCCGTGCCGCGGCGTCCCTGACCCACGACCGATGCGGTCGCATTGCCCGTCGAGGTCACGGCCGCAAGCGCCGCGTCACTGGTCGTCCACCGAACCAGGAGGTCGGGTACCGCGGCATTCGTCGCGTCGAATCCCGTCGCTGTAACCGGCAGTGTCGCCGTGGCGGGGATGCTCTGATCGACTGGCTGGACCGTAACACGTGTGGTCGAGCGGCCAGGACCGGTGTAGTTCACGACCACGACCGGCGGATTCGTCGGCGCTGGTGCGCCGGCCACCGTCGCCGTGACGGTCTGTGACCCCGAAAACAGTACGGTGTGACTCGCGTCGCGCAGCTCGAGAACGGCGGTAAATGCCTGTCCCGTCGAACTCGCCGGTACCGGAATCTCGATCGTGAGCTCGTTGACCCCTGCGGGGAACACGATCACCGTATCGCGAGTGGTGCCATCGGGAGCGGTCAGGCGCACGTGCACCTCGCTCACCTCGATGCCGAAGGCTGACAGGCCGCGGTAGATCTCCGCGGCTTCCGGCGAGAAGCTCGGCGAGAATGTCAGGTAGCGCGGGCTGAGACTCTTGGGTAGCCCAGTCGGTGCATCAGTGCACGTAATTCCGATAAGGGCCAGGGCCACAAGCCCGGCAATCCGAAAGCTGGAGCGCATGGAAACAAAGGGCGCGGGAAACGGCGCAGGCTAACCGGAATCGGTCGCCGCGGCGCCAACTATGAATTGGCGAAAAACTGGAAACTGCGAGTTCCTGCTCAAGGTCACAATGACCCTGATCACATTGCAGACTCACCTACACAGGACGATTACACGCCGTGAAGGTATAAGCAAATGTTTTGTGGCGAGCTCTACAAGCTTTAGAACTTCAGGATTTCTGCGATCGCACGCTTGAACGTTTCCACCTGCGGAAGAATCGCGTCCTCGAGCTGCGGTGCGTAGCCAACGAACGTGTCCGTACTGGCCACGCGCTTGACGGGTGCATCGAGCCACGCAAAACAATCATCCGCGATCCGCGCCGCGATCTCGGCGCCGTAGCCCCAGGAGACGGAGTCCTCATACGCGACGATCACGCGACTCGTCTTCTTCACGCTTTCGTAAACTCGCTCTTTGTCCCACGGCGACAACGACCGAAGGTCGATCACCTCTGCACTGACGCCGCGCTCTTCCTGCATCTGGTTCGCGGCAGCGAACGCCCGCTGTACCGTGGCGCCGTAGGTCACGATCGTGACGTCCGAGCCTTCGCGAACGACACGCGCCTTCCCGAACGGAATCATGAAGTTCGGGCCGGGATACGCCGCTTTGTTGTACGTCTGCCGGTAGAGATGCTTGTGCTCGAGGAAGATCACGGGATCCTCGCAACGAATTGCCGTGCGCAACAGGCCGTTTGCGTCCAGTGCATTCGACGGGCAGATCACCCGCAAACCCGGGCAATGGGTGAACAGCGACGCGCCCGTCTGCGAATGGTAGATGGCACCGCGGATGTAGCCACCATACGTCACGCGAATGACCACCGACGACGAAAAAGCGTTGTTCGACCGCCAGCGCATCGTGGCCAACTCGTCGCGAATCTGCATGTACGCGGGCCAGATGTAGTCGAAGAACTGCACTTCGACGACCGGCTTGAACCCTCGCAGCGCCAGGCCGATCGCGCGCCCTACGATCGTGGCCTCCGCAAGCGGCGTGTTATACACGCGCGCGCTCCCGAACTCCTTCTGAAGGCCCCACGTCACCTTGAAGACACCGCCCTTTCCCTTGACCTTGCCGAGGTGCTGCTCGCGCGAGACGTCAGCGACGTCCTGGCCGAAGATGAGGATCTTCGGATCGCGCCGCATTTCGTCCTTCATGCACGCGTTCAGCAGGTCCACCATCGTCGTTTCGTTGCCGGCGAACTGCGGGTCGTCTTCCGTGTCGAACTGTTCGCCCGTGGGGTCGACGTCGGGCGAATAGACGAATTGCTCGATTGTCTCCGGACCAGGCTGCGGCTGCGCCAGGGCGTCATCCGTCGCCGCAAGCACGATCGCATCCACCTCCTCCGCAATTGCCGCCAGATCGGCTTCCGTTGCGTGCCCCTCCGCGACGAGCCACTTCGGGAACTGCACGAGCGGATCGCGCGCCGCGTCCAGGTCGCGTTCGTCGGCAGGGCGATACAACACTTCGTCGTCCGACAGCGAGTGCGAGTAGGGCCGAATGACCTTCGCGTGCACAAGGGCAGGGCCCTTTCTGGCGCGCGCGTAGTCCACCGCCTTCTGCATCACCGCATGGCTCGCGAGCAAGTCGCATCCATCGACTTCCTGGACGTACAGGTCGGGGAACGATGCGACGAGCTTCGAGATCGAACCGCCCGCCGTATTGACCTCGACGGGCACCGAGATCGCGTACCCATTGTCCTCGACCAGATAGACGATGGGCAGCTTGAGGTTGGACGCCGTGTTGAGCGACTCCCAGAATTCGCCCTCCGACGTGGTGCCGTCGCCAGTGGAGACGAGAACGACTTCATCCCGCTCGAATCCCTCCGTGATATCCAGAAGCTTCGCCCGGAGCGATGCCTCGGCGCTGCCGACCGCCTGAAGGAACTGCGTTCCCGTCGGCGACGACGTCGAGACGATGTTATAGTCCTTATGGCCCCAGTGGCTCGGCATCTGGCGCCCGCCGGAACTGGGATCGATCGCTGCGCCGACCGCTTCGTACAGCATCTCGTTCGGCGTCATGCCGAGTGTCAGGCAGAGGGCGCGGTCGCGATAGTAGAGGTAGAACCAGTCGTACGCGGGCTTGAGGACAAATCCCGCTGCGCACAGGATGGCCTCGTGTCCGGCGCCAGAGATCTGAAAGAAGATCTTGTTCTGTCGCTTGAGCTGGATCTCCTTGTCGTCGATCCGGCGCGACAGGAGCATCGTGCGGTAGGCAGCGACCAGCTGGTCGCGCGAAAGTGCAGCTGTACCCTTGCGTTCGGCGCGGGTCTGGGTCGCCATGCGGAGAAGCGGTTTCGGGTGCGAATCAATGGTCCGTCAGGCTGGGAAAGATAACCCTCTGGCGCCGGGCAGAAAGACGGACTGTGCGGGTCGGCCGGCTGGCATGCTCAGCTGGCACTGCCCATGCATTCTCGGCATGCCGCAACCACATGGAGAAGACAAATGCCGCCAGCCGCCCAACCCACTTGTCCGTTCTGCGACCTCATCCGCGGAGCCGCGGAGGTTTCGATGTGCTACGAGGACGCCGACGTTGTGGCATTCATGGACGTTCAGCCGGTGAACGCCGGACATGTGCTCGTCGTGCCCCGGGAGCATTTCGAATCCCTCGAGGACATTCCGCATGCGTTGGCGATGCATCTCTTCGAGGTTGCGATGGAACTTGCGCCGGTCGTGAAGAACGTGGCGAATGCGGACGGGTTGAACGTCGTGGTGAACAGCGGCGCGGCGGCAGGGCAGGACATCTTCCATTATCACGTCCACGTCATTCCGCGTCGTCCGGATGATGGATTCGAGGTGTCGCTGCCGTTTGCGGGATCGTCGATGCCGGATCGTACAGTGCTCGACATGAACGCAGCGCGGATCATCGCGGCGTTTCGTGATCCGGTTGCAACGAAGGCGCGGACGGAGCGAAGAGCAGGGGAGCGCCGGGTCGGCGCTGGCGTCGAGGCGTGAGGTCTTAGTGCGCCGCACATCAGATGTGTCAGGTGCTCAGTGATCAGCCGCGGCTAGCAGATTATCAGTGGGGTGGAGGTCTGCTTGCATCGTCGCCGTAGGCACAGATGCTCAGGGTGCGCTGTTCCGCTCGTTTTGTCGCCTGCCTGCCCTCGAGGAGCGCAAGCGACGAAGGGAGCGAAGCGAAGGGCCTGCATCTGTTGTCACGCGAGCGCGGTCGAGGGATCTACACCTGAACTAAGTTCCGCTCGTTTTGTCGTTCCGAACAGAGCGACGGGCCTGCACCCAGGGGCGCACCCGCGCGTACTCGAGGTGTCTAGACCTCGCGCAGTTGCGCTCGGTTGTCGCCCTGTGCGCACGGAAGGGCCTGGGCCGTCGGGTGCCACCCACCGCGATGCCGCGCGCAGCACAACTGCGCTGCGTCGCAAAAGCGCGACTAGGCGTAACGTTCGCAAGAGACTTTATTCGCCGAGTAGCGCGGACACGATCCCGATGGTATCCTGCGTCCGAATCGTACGCAACGCTCCTGCGCTGCCGGACTAAGACACATTTAAAGAGGAAGGCAGATGAAATACGACGGCACGCAGCGGCCGAGGACGAGCTTACGTATGGGTGAAATGCGCATCCTCGTGAGTGCGTTAACATTCGGATTTGCGATGAGCTGTGTCGACCTCACCTCCCCGCCAAACGCCGCCATGGTGCCGGGAGTCGCGAACACGTCTCGGCTCGATGGCCTAAGTGGGGGAACCCTCGGGTTCTATTTCGTCACGCCGATTCAGGCCAACCAGCCTGTCTATTTCGGCCAGTTCGACCCGACGCGGTCGCCGACGATCGAGATCTGCAAGTGGGTTAATGGAGCATGTGAGGGCCCGCTCGTGGCCAGCTACTCGGGGTCTGCCATCACTGTTTCCACGTCGGGTAAATACTATCGCGCCGACTGGCCGGTCATGACGATTCCGAGGGACGCGTTGTACCGGATTCGTGTTCTCGAGAACGGCGTGCAACTCGGATTTACCGATGCTCAATGGGTACCGTCGGGTATGACCCCCGCGATGCTCATGGCACAGAGAATCGTTCCCCTTGGGAACGCCTCGTATCTCTCGATTCGATTCCGCCTCACGATTGAGACACCGGTACCAGCTATCGCGCCGGACACCGTGCCGGTTGGTTACGACAATTTCAGTCGCGCCATAACCGAGACCGCGCGTTGGTACGGCGACGTGCTGCCAGATGTGGCGGTGGTCATTTTCAAGCCCAACACTACACAGGTACAGAAGCAGGCGGCCATCGATCGGATGGGCGGCGTCGTTATTGGCGGGAGGCGAGTCACTGGGCACGATGGTGTCTATCTCATCCGTGTTCCCTCTGATGGTACCACCGGAAACCTGTTCAATATGCTGGACACCCTGAAGACTTTGCCTGTGATCAGCGTTGCCATACCGGAGCAACTCTTCACTGAGGCGACCACATACGTACGACCGAACGATGGACCGAGCTTTGCCAAGAATCTGTGGCGACTCAATCCGGACAGCGCGTTCGGGAGTTCGTCGCGACGCACTTGGGCACTCGAAGCCATCAATGCGCCGATGGCCTGGGGATGCTCGACCGGTGGAACGACGAAGATCGAAGTCATCGATATGGGTCATCACAGGGTCGGCGACATTGTCGCCAACGTCGATACCTCGAACAACCTACCTGGCTACGCGTTCAGCCATGGAACACGCGTCTCCTCCGTGATTGCCGCGAAAGGAAACAACGCGAGTGGGATGACCGGTGTTATGTGGGATGCCAAGCTGAATCTACAAGACGTGTCAGTAGATAGCGCGGGCAACTATTCGTTTGTCGGCGGCACGGTAAAGGGCGAGCCGCGCATGAACGGGAGCACGATGCTAAAGACGCTCTTCGACATCGGGACTACCGGTGCGCGAGTCGTGAACATCTCGCTCGGACAGAGAGGAGTTCACGCTGGCCCGCCGAGTGCGGGGGCGAACAAGGCCCGAGCTGACTATGGCCACGCCGCGGCAGAGGCGGTATCGAGTGTGCCCACTGCGAGCCACCCCCTGTGGGTCATATCCGCGGGAAACATGTACAATGCAAGCAATGCTGGTTGGGCTCCGACCACGGGAATCGCCGATAGCTTGCCCTTCGAATCCCTGCTCGTCACTGGCGCGAGCTTCAATTCCGGAGCACTTCTTACGGAGGCAACAGGGACCGGCAACATCGACGTTGCTGCACCTGGAGAAGACGTCGCCGTCGACGACGCGAACGGCATCACCGCGCAGAGTGGCTCGAGCTTTGGAACCGCAATGGTCAGCGGAACGGCCGGACTTCTGTTCTCGTGGGATTCCACGCTGACCGCAACACAGGCTCAACTGTATATCCTCGCGGGGGCCCAAGCCGGAGGAAGAACAGCGGGTGGCTATCCCTTGCTCGACGCCTACCAGGCGTTACGAAGCGCGGCACGACATTCCGGTAGGCCCCTTTGTGGAAACCGGGTGTACAACAGCGGCAACAAGATCGTCGTCGATCGCGGAACCGTGAGAGACACGATAGGTCCGGCGCCGGAAGGATTCCGTGGAATCAACGTGAAGCACGGTGGGCATCGGATCGAAGTGTATGCCCGACCGACCAGCGTCGCCTTCACGTTCGCCAATGGACAATGGACGTCGTCGACCACCGCCTTCTTTCCTCCCACCGCGCCCAACGACGGTGGAGCGTACAATGGTGTTGAACAACTGATGCACGACGGCGACACGCTCGTGATGCCGCGCTACTTCCGCGACACAACCAAACTCTTCGTCATGGATACGATCAGCTATTCGGAGACGAAGATCGGAAGCAACTACATTCACACCCCGATGCCGACCACTGCCATGGTGGGCAGCTGCGACTACGAGCGTCTCAACGGCACCTCTGGTCAATGGGAGTGCATTCACAGCCAATACTACCACGGCGAAGAACAGACGCGTCTGATCAGCGTTGACGCCGTCGCATCCGCACAACGATCGAGCTTCGTCGCATTTGCGTACTTCACGACGAAGGATACCGGCGCCGTGCCCGCGATGTCGGATTGTGAAGTACCGGGGCCGCTCCCGGAAACTGGGCACTGTAGAGAGCGACGCTTCTATCTCTTCACGCACGATTCTCTACAGCTTTACGACATCAGTTTGAATACTGGAGCGCTACACTATCTCGGAAGCCTGGTCGGAGCCCGTGCAAACCAGATGGTGGTTTCGGAAGACGGCTCCGAGCTGGTGCTCGGATACGAGAAGCTGCCGGCCGGTATTCCGTCTTCAGAGATTACAACGGGAAGCGGCGCGATCGAGGTTTCGCGGCCCCCTGCGGCTATTACGTGCGTCGTCGCGTCAATCCCGATCACAAGGTCGGCCGGAGCAATCTCACTTGGCGTTTGGACGGAGCTTTCCCGGACATCGGCGCTTGATCGATGCATCATCGCTGGGGCAGCTATGGGCCCGCCAACATTTGCGCCGCGGCGAACGCCGGTCGCTCCCGGGCTCAAGCCACGCGTTTTTCCACGCCAACACTGAGCAAATCAACCATGTCCGAAATCCGTCGAGCCAGAATCATTCCAGAACTGAGTTGGAGTGTGCGAACTGCCTGTCTATCTCTCCTTGCGATCTCGGTACCATTGCTCGCCCAGAGCACACCTCGTATCTGCGACGCGCACGGGACGGCGGTCGGGACCGCGGCAGCGGTTGCCTCATATGACACGGTGCCTCCTGAAACTGCGACGCCAACCTCGATTCGAGGGCAGGTGGTCAATACCGAAGGACGTCCGGTGAACATGATTTTGATGCTGTTCAACAACATCAGAGACACCCTTCCGATTCGTACAGTTCGAACGAACGCGGCGGGCGACTTTTCAATTGACAACGTGCCGTCTTCTCGACGATACGTCCTTCGAACGCGGGAAGCCAGATTCCTGACGCAATGGTATGAACTTCAGCTTTTGCAAGGTAAGATTGACTCGATCTGCGTGCGCGTTCGGTTCAGGCCGTCAGAACAGCTGCCTGCCACTGGAGCGCGCCCAGGCTAGATGTCGGCGTTTCAAGGTAACCGCATCTGAAAATCGAACTCAAATTTCCTCTTGCGCAATCCGCGTTTTTCCCACACTAATACCGCACGACCCGCCCAGACTCGCAGCGGAGGCCAGTGACGTTTACTGCCCGACACCGGATGGACGATGCAGGCGCGTTGCGACCCCACGGGTTGCGACGCCTCGTCAGCCTCTCCGCTGCGACCCAGACCACGATGTGCGACGCCCCGCGTCAGGAACTCCTTCCTGAGCGGGGCGTCGTCTTTTCTAGCGAGGTGCAATGCCCGCTCGACACGGTCACCGCGTCCCTCTCTCCCGTTCAACCCGCACCGTCACCCGCCGCGTTCGACGCGTGGCTCCCGCAGAGCAGAAGCGCGCGATCAAGCTCGCGGCCATGCGCGATTGTGGGCGCCGCTGCGTCTACTGCGCCGCGCCGCTGGAGTATGCGCGCGCAACATTAGACCACGTCTATCCGCTTGCCAAAGGGGGCGCCAACGCGCCCGGCAACGTCGTCGCCGCATGCCCGTCCTGTAATCGGCTCAAGGCCGACATGCTCCCCGTCGAGTTCTTCATGCGCTATCCCTGGGCGGGAAGCAACTTCATTCACCATGCCCGTGCCGTACACCGCGCGCTCAAGCGCATGGCCCGGCGAGCGGTGAGTCTGGCGTTTGCCGGGGTCCCTGCCGCAGCTTAGCGCATGCGACAGAACATCTCATCAGGAACAACGTGGGAGCCCATCGTCGGCTACTCGCGTGCGGTGCGCGTCGGCAACGTCGTGCACGTCTCGGGAACCACGGCGACCAACGCTGACGGACAACTCGTTGGCGTTGGAGACCCGGGCGCGCAGACGAGGCAGGCGATCGAGAACATCCGGAGCGCGCTCGAAAAGGCGGGCGCGCGTCTCGATCACGTGGTTCGGACGAGAATGTACGTCACCGACATCAGCCGCTGGGAGGATATCGGCCGCGTGCATGGCGAGTACTTCAGTGACATCAGGCCCGCGACATCGATGGTCGAAGTCCGCAACCTCATCGATCCCGACATGCTCGTCGAGATCGAAGCGGAGGCAGTGATTACGGATTGATCGGGAAGGGCGCGTTCCGGATCACTTGCGAGGGTGTCTTCCAGCCACCGGCCGGTTCTCGCTGTGTGGAAGGGCGCGGTGCAGACGGACGTCCAGCGGCAGCAGGAGCCGGTTCAGGAACCGGATCCATCCGTGGCGCCTCGACTGGGGCGACTTCCTCCTCGACGCGCGTCACCGTTGGCGCCGGAGCGGGCGTCTCATGCTTCACACTCGCCACAGCTGCAGCCCGTCCATGTACCGCACTCGGCGCACGCGACTTGGCTGGCGCCTTCGGCGACGGCGTCGGGCTCTTCAACCGCTCGCTTGCGGATACGATATCCACTCGCGGCGATGAGATGCTGGCGAGCTGAACGTCACCCGCGCCAATCTTGGCCAAGTCCTGCTTCAGGTCGTCAGCCAGGACTGGCTTGTCGGTCGAATTCGAGCACGCCGCAATCGTGACGAGCGCGAGCGTGCCGACGGAGAATCGCAGTGAGTTTCGCATGGAGTAGCATACCCCAACGCGACAAAAAGGGTCTCACCGGTTCGAGTGCCAGACGCGCTTTCCCTGAGCGATCTCGTCCATGGCGCGCTTGGTCGTCACCGACGTCGTCTCTTCAGCAGTGATATCGCGCGATGCGTCGGCAAAATCATCGTTGTGCTTGATGAGGAGCCACTGCGGCCTGCCCGGTCGCTTCATCCGCACGAGGACGAACGACCCTTTGAGCCGCTGGCCATTGAGCACGATCTTGAGGTCGCCGCGCTTGTATCCCTCGCGCAGCGACTCCGCACCGCCACCATCCTCGGCGTCGTAGTTCCCGCGGTCCCACAGCATCACCGTGCCGCCGCCATACTCGCCCTGCGGAATCGTCCCTTCGAAGCTGTTGTATTCGATGGGGTGATCCTCGACTTCCATCGCGAGTCGCTTCACGGAGGGATCGAGGCTTGGTCCCTTCGGTACGGCCCACGACTTCATCACGCCGTCGAGCTCGAGGCGGAAGTCGAAGTGCAGGTGACTCGCTGCGTGTTTCTGTATGACGAAGTGGAGGACCTTCGCGCGCTTGGTGGGCGCCTTGCCCGCTGGCTCTTTCGTACGCGTGAAATCACGTTTGCGCTTGTACTCGGCGAGCGGCTTGTCCTTCTTCGCCGCGACCTTCTTCACGGTCTTTTTCACGGCCTTTTTCACGGCCTTTTTCACGGCCTTTTTCACGGCCTTTTTCACGACCTTCTTCGCTACTCGCTTCTTCGTCGTCGGCATGCCCGCAGTTTTTTGCGAAGACCGTGCCGTCGAATTCAGTAGTCGACTGGCCGCAGATAGCTCTCCCCGATCATCGACGAACTGAGCATCGCCACCGTCGGTAGACGCCGCTTCCAATGCGTGCTCGATAGCCGCTTCCTCACAAGCGCCACCTCCGCCGCATCGAAGCCACGCGCCACGAGATCCCCCTCGCTGTAGCCATTCAACATCCAGTTCAGTAACTCGTCCGCTTTCGCATAACTGATCCCGAAGTCGCCTTCGTCCGTTTGCCCGACGACGAGATCTGCCGACGGCGCCTTCCCGACGATTACCTCGGGAACGCCAAGGTGCCGAGCCAGCGCCCACACCTGCGTCTTGAAGAGATCGCCGAGTGGGTTGATCGGTGGCGAGTCGTCGGCGTGCCAGGTGAAGTAGCCGAACAGCCGCTCCGTCTTGTTCCCAGTGCCTAGCGGAATCGCATGATACTTCGCAGACAGGTCGAAGAGCGCAATCATCCTCGTGCGCGCCATGACGTTCCCTCGACGCGAGCCATCCGCGTCCGTCTCGTTCGCGAGGTATCCGTCAACCGCGCCAGTGATGTCGAGCGTACGCCCCTCGATACCGAGCGCGTCGATGACGAGTTGTCCGTGCTCCAGACTCTCCGGACTCGACGACCGGTACGGCATCCGCACACCAATAACATTCTCGGCGCCGAGTGCGCGCGCGGCGAGATACGCGGTAACGGCTGAATCCACGCCGCCTGACACGCCGACGACGGCGCGCGTAAACCGACGCCGTTTCATTTCGTCCTGCAGGAACTTCACGAGCCACGATTCCACGAGCGCGCCGTCGATCTCGAGCGTCGGCGGCCCGCCCCCGGCGTCGTTGTTGACGACGATCACGCTCGTCGCGGGCGCTGCCCCCGCCGCGGCCCTCGCCCATGCCCCGAGTTCCCTCTCCCCAGTCGACGCAATCTGTTCGATACCATCGAACGTGAGCTGGTGCGGCGTTCCCGCGTCCACCTTCGCCATCGTATCGCGCAGGTGCGGAAGCATCGTTTCGAGATCGGCGATCAGTGGCATGTCGGCACGCGCCCGCGTCACGTCGTCGAGATCGATGCGCGCGATGACGAGCGCTTCCTCCCACAGCGGTCCGCGCGTGCGCAGCTCGCCCTTCGGGCCAGCGAGCATGGCCGTTCCGGGAAACTGCTTGCCTCCCTCGCTTCCGACGAGATTCACAAGGGCGACATAAACTCCGTGCTCATCGGCCATGTCGCGCGCGAGACGCTCCCACCGTGACACACTCGCGGGGCCTGGAACGTCATCCGGTTTCGGCCACGCGCCGCGCGCCGGTGGCGCCGTTGGTACCAGAAGTATCTGGGCGCCGTCGAGCGCCGCAATCGTGCCGGTCAGCGAATGCCACACATCTTCGCAGACCAGCATCGCCACGCGCCCGAACCTCGTGTCGAACGCACGGATCTCTCGGCCGCGCTCGACGAAGCGCTCTTCGTCGAACATCCCATATGTCGGCAGGAACACCTTGCGGTGCACATGCCGCACGAGCGGGATCGTTTCGCCAAGTGAGACGTACAGGGCGCTGTTATAGAGCTTGTTGTGCCACACCTCATAGAAGCCGACGCAGACGTCCACCGGCGGTCCGTCGCCATACGTCCGATGCAGATCAGCGGCGAGCGTACCAGCCGTCACCGCATGCTCGCGGACCCCTCCTTCGAGGAAGTATCCGCTCAGCGCAGACTCGGGAAAACACACGACATCCGGGCGCGGTTCGAGCGCAGCCGACTGTGCGAGAAACTCACCGATGCGCGCAAGGTTGCCAGCGTAGTCGCCCTTGCGCGGCTGGAACTGAGCGAGTGCGAGTGTGACGAAGTGGGACATTCAATGAAGAATGACCGCCGACTCGGAGCGAGACAAGGCGCGGTGCCTCTCGCCGCACCTCCGCCCGTTTTGTCGCCCGGAGTGAAACGAAGGGCCCGCACCGCATGCTGTTCCCACATCACAAATGTGGTGTGGATAAGCTGTCAAGAGCAAAATGCAGCGAGCCAGGCGCCGCGCAACTCGTTACACCACATTCGATTATGCGACAGATGCCTCGCAGCGCGCGTCCACCTGGAAAACGCTCCTACTCGAGAGTGAGAAAACAACCCTTTAGTAGGGGGACCAAAGTTGAACCTTCGACCGCAGCCTCCCAGACGTCCTTCACACCAGTCCAATCACAATCCGCACCCGTCCAGCGACCACTCACACTCGTTCGACCTCCAAACACGCTCCATCAGCACGCAACCCCAACGCATCAACCCGCACGCCCCAGCCTTCACGGCACCCTTCACACCTGCCATCACCCGATCCGCGCCAGAACTGCCCGATATCACACCAATCCAGCGCCCAGCACACACCAGTCCAACTGGCACTCACACCCAATCAGCCGCCATCCGCAGCCATTACGACTCCACTCTCACCGCAACTGACTCGATGAACAGCGCATCAACGACCAAGCACACGTCGCGAAACACGCGTCACATCAAAACAGACGTCCACTTCGCGGTAATAGCCACCAGTGACACCCAACCAGGTCGACGTGACGGACGCGCACGCCGATTCCCACGCAATCCCGCGCCCACCACCATTTCCAAAGGCTACCCATCATGAACCAGTATCAGCAGCGCCACATCGACGCACTTCGCCGCGTCGAATACCTCATCCACGACCGCGCAGAGCTACTCGGCACCATTGCGACCTCACGCGCGAGTCTTCGACTCAGCACGGCCATTGTCCGTGTCGAGGAACTCGGCAGGGTGCAGGGCAGTGCAGACCGCTACCTCGCCGGCCAGCGGAGTCGCGAACTGGCGGCGACCATCGACCTCAAGGTCCAGCACATGCGCCCCATTTCGACCTTCGCGAAGGCCTGTCTCAACGGCGCGCCGGACTTTGCCGCACTCACCCTTTCCACGCGCGAAGTCGTGGGGCCCCACCTCGTGCGGGCGGCGCGCACGATGGCGTCCGCTGCCCTTCCACATGCCGACGCACTCACGGACGGCGGCTTCCCGCCCGACACCATCGCACAACTCCGTGCCGCCGCGGATCAACTCGAGGCTGCGCTGCTCGCTCGCGCGAATACGAAGGTCGCGCGCGCAGCAGCAACCCACGGCATTCAGCAGATCCTCAACTCCGCCGCCGAAGCGGTGTCGATTCTCCATGCGCTGGTCACGAGGCAATTTGCGAAGGACCCAACCTTTTTCGCCGTTTGGAATGCCGCTCGACGCATCCACGCGAAGCCTGGCGCGGTTCGCGCTGCGTCAGAGGCGGTTGCCCCACCGCACCTGTCGATATCGGAGGCAGCGTAAACCAGGAAGCCCACCGAACGCGGATTGGGCGAATGGAGCGGATCCACTCAGGTTGAACGGCCCAATTCTGGTGTTCATCGGAAGTGATCCGCCTCATCCGCTCAATCCGCGTTCAGGCAGTTGCAGTTTGAGAACAGCCCCGAGTGACCAGTCGAACCTTCGTTCCCGCCGTAGTGTATTATGCGCCCATGTTTCGACGACTCATCGCGCTCGCGTTCATCGCAGCACCCTTAGCGGCTCAGGCGCCGGTCGACACCGGCGAGCCCTGGCAGTTGGTCCCGCAACCGCAGTCGTCGCTCGTTCTCGCTCGCGATGGATCGTTCATTGGCGAGATCGGTCGCGAGTCGCGCACATCCATACAAATCCGAACGCTGCCGAGGTACGTCGGCCAGGCGTTCGTCGCCGTGGAAGACCATCGCTTCTATCAGCACGATGGCGTCGATCTCATTGGCGTGGCCGGCGCGATCAAGGGCAAGCTGCTCGAAGGCATCACCGGCAAGAATCGCGGTGGCGCGAGCACCATCACGCAGCTGCTCGTCGGCAACATGCACCCGGACAAGATCGACCGGCGCGACCTGAGCCCGATGCGCAAGTTCCGCGAGCAGCAGGCGGCGCGCGAGATGGAGAAGCACTACACCAAGGAGCAGATCCTCGAGGCCTTTCTCAACCAGATCAACTTCGGGCACGGGTGGTACGGTATCGAGTCGGCCGCCCGCCATTATTTCGGCAAGCCCGCCGCAAAGCTCTCGCTTGCCGAGGCGGCGACGCTCGCCGCGCTACCAAAATCCCCAGTCGGCTACGATCCCTCCCGCAACCCGGATAAGTCGAAGGGCCGCCGCGACCTCATCCTCGGCATGATGGCCAGCCAAGGCTTCATCACGGAGGCGGATGCCGCGCGCGCGCGCGCCGAGCCGGTCGTCACGGCGCCGAATGCCGGTGCGTCAGCGCCGTCAGGCTACTTCGTAGACGCCGCGAAGCAGGTCGCCGAGCGCGGCAATATCAACGTCATGGGCGGCGGGTATCGCATCTATACCACCGCCGATCCGGCCTTGCAGCGCGCGGCCGTCGATGCGCTCGTCGAAGGCACCGTGAAAGTGGAGCAGCGTCCGGACTTCAAGCATCCCAGCTGGGCGTCGGCAAAGGGGGGCGGCGATCTGCTCGAGGGCGTCGTCGTTGCCATCGAGCCGTCCACCGGCGACGTCCGCGCGCTCATCGGGGGCCGAAACTACGCGATGGCGCCATTCAACCGCGCGACGCGCGCACTCCGGCAGCCGGGTAGCTCATTCAAGCCATTCATCTATGCAAAGGCGCTCGAAGACAGCCTCTCGGCCGCGACAATCGTTCCCGACACGGCGCTTCGCATCGAACTCGAGAACGGCAAGATCTACAGCCCGGACAATTCGGACAACAAGTTCCTCGGCAACATCACGCTGCGCGAAGCGCTGACCCACTCTCGCAATCCTGTCGCCGTGCAGTTGGCGCTGCGTATCGGACTCGATTCCATGGCGGCGATGGGCGAGCGCGTCGGGTTGGATCGCCCCATCGCCGCAGTTCCCGCCAGTGCGCTCGGGGCATCCGTCGTGACCCCACTCGACTACGTGGCCGCATACGCCGTCTGGGCAAACCTCGGTAGTGTCGTCGATCCGCGTATCGTGACGCGCATCGAGGATGCAAATGGCCGCGTCGTCTTTCAGCAGGCGCCCTCCATTCCGCGCGAAGTCATCGATCCGCGTATCGCATTCATCGTCCGCGACATGATGCGCGACGCCGCAGAGCGTGGCACCGGCGCGCCGGCGCGCAAAGCGGTGCCCTCGTCGATTCCCATCGCCGGCAAGACAGGCACGACCAACGACAATGTCGACGTCTGGTTCATGGGCATGACGCCCGACCTGGTCGCCGGTGTGTGGCTCGGCTTCGACCGGCCGAAGACCATCACGCCTGGCGCAGCGGGCGGCTCACTCGCTGCGCCGATCTGGGCTGCGATGATGACGCACTACTACGCGGGCCGCTCCGCGCCGCCGATGTGGACACCACCGCCAGGCCTCGTGACGGCAGAACTCGATCGCGCAACAGGATTGCTTGCGGATGCGATGACTCCGCAGGAGCGCCGGTACACTGAGTACTTCATGCCAGGAACAGAGCCCGAGCCGCTGCGGAGCATTCCATGGAAAGCGGCCGCATTCGGCGCAGTCATTCCTTAGTCCCTGGCTCGGGAGCGGGCTGACAAGCTGATAACTGGGGATGGGGGAGGGGGCTCGTACCCGAGCCAACTGCGGGCTTGGCCGCGGGCCTAGGCTGCGGCAGGGGCTGGGGCTTGCCTGCAGGCGTGGGCCGGGGCTTCGGCGAGGGCTGGTGGCTGACCTCTGAGGCTTGAGCCCCTGCCCCCAGCCCTCAGCCTGCTGGTAGGCCCCGGCCCGGGCCGTAGCCCCAGCCCGCGGCCAAGCCGGCGGTTGGCCCGAGCCCAACCCCGCGCCACCATCCCTAGTAATCCGCTAGTCGGTCTTTCTGTTATCCCAACCAATTCCAGCATCCGTTTGTCCAAAATCGCACCACCAGACAGGATGCTGAATGTTCAACACACTCGTCGGCCTCGTTGCCGCCGCCCTCGCGCTGCCCCAACAGGCTCCTTCCACCGACACGCGCACGGCGCCTCCCATCGCATCGGCGGTTCGTGCGGCGTCCGCTCCTGAAATAGACGGACGCGACAATGACGCGACCTGGCAGAACGCCCCGAAAGTCTCGGAATTCCGTCAATTCGATCCGAAGATCGATGCCGACCCCTCGTTTCGGACCGAATTCCGGGCGGCATACGACGAGAAGAATCTCTACTTCTTCGTCCGGATGTTCGATCCGCATCCAGACAGCATCATGCACGCCCTGTCTCGCCGAGACGTTCGCGGGCCGTCGGACCAGATCAAGCTTCTGATCGACTCGTACGACGACAAACGCAGCGGGTATGAATTCGCAGTGAATCCCGACGGCGTGAAGCGCGACTATGTCATGACGAACGACACGAACGAAGACGGATCGTGGAATGGCATCTGGGATGTGGCCACGCGCGTCGATTCGCTTGGTTGGACGGCAGAATTCCGAATCCCGCTTTCGCAGCTTCGCTATCAGAAGGGCGCAGCGAACACCTTCGGCTTTGGCGTGTGGCGCGACATCGAGCGCTCGAAGGAGCGGGCATCCTGGCCGTTGTACTCGCCGACGCGCAATGGATTGGTCTCGCAGCTGGGACGACTCACCGGCGTTGAAGGGCTGTCGAGCGATCAACGAATGGAAGCCACGCCGTACGTCGTCACGAGAAACGTCCAGCGTGCACCAGTGGGGAACGCGCGGTACACCCGCGACCAGGAGGTGACGCTCGGCGGAGACCTCAAGCTCGGCATCACGCCGAACGTGACGCTCGACGCCACCGTCAATCCGGACTTCGGGCAAGTCGAAGCCGATCCAGCGGTCGTCAATCTCACTGCGTTCGAGACGTTCTTCTCCGAGCGACGGCCGTTCTTCGTCGAGGGCACGGGACTGTATCAGTTCGCCCTGAACTGCTATATCGTCGTCGACTGCAGCACGAACGAAGGGCTGTTCTACTCACGCCGCATTGGACGCTCACCGGCCCTACGCGGTCTGTATGGCGACGGGACGACGGCCACGTCGACACCGATTGCCTTTGCGACGAAGCTCACCGGCCGAAGCCGGAGTGGATTGTCATTCGGTGTCCTCGACGCACTGACGCAGGATGTCCACGGACTAGGCGACAAGACGGTCGAGCCGCGTACGAACTACAGCGTGTTGCGCGCACAGCAGGATCTGCGCGGTGGCGAGGCTGGGGTGAGCGTGATCGCCACCGCCGTGAATCGTTCGCTCGATGACCTCACGTCTCCGTACATGCACCGGAGCGCGTACGCCACGGGCGCGACCGCCCGCAACCGGTTCGGTGGCGGGCGCTATGAAGTGGCCGCGCAGTTCGCGGGTTCGTACGTCGAAGGCACGCAGGCGATGATGCTGCGGACGCAGCAGAGCTCCGTCCACTACTTCCAGCAGCCCGGAGACGATGCGCGCGTCGATTCCACCATGACGTCACTGTCGGGCCACGCCGAGCAACTCAAGTTCGGCAAGTACGGCGGCGGTATCACGCGCTTCGAGACGAGCCTCGTGCGACAGTCCTCGGGCTTCGAAGTCAACGATATCGGGTTCCTGCGTCGTGCCGACTTGCTCGATTGGAGCACCTGGGCGGCGCTCAGCTTTCGCGAAGCGCGCGGCATCTACCGGTGGGCGCAGGTCAACGGCAATCACTGGGAAACCTGGAACACCTCTGGCACCCGTCTCGAGAACGCGTTGAACTTCAACGGGCACATGGGACTGAACAACAACTGGGACGTACACCTCGGTAGCACGTTCAGTCGGCTGACCCCCAGCTATTGCGACCGGTGCACCCGCGGAGGTCCGATTCTCCGGCAGTCGCGCGCGATCTATCCATGGGGAGGAGTGAACACGGACAGCCGGCGTGTCGTCTCGGGCGGTATGTGGGTGAACCTGGGCTACAGCGACGAAGGGAACTCGGACAACTGGTCGCTCAGTCCGTACGTCAACTTCCGCGTCTCGCCGAGAATGCAGTTGAACATCGGCAGCGGCTTTTCGCGCAACAACAACGACACACAATGGCTCGGCAATTTCACCGATGCCGCTGGGGTCACCCACTATAGCTTCGCGCATCTGAATCAGCGCACCGTGTCGATGAGCACTCGCCTCAACTACACGATCACGCCAGATCTCACACTCGAGTTCTACGGCGAGCCCTTCGCAACGACGGGCGAATACTCGAAGGTGCGCGAGATCAGCTCAACGCCGAGCGCCGCCGAGTACAACAGCCGCTTCAAGGCGTACGCGCCGCCAGCGTCAACCTCGCTGAGCTTCAAGGTCACGCAACTCCGGAGCAATTCGGTTGTGCGCTGGGAGTACCGGCCCGGTTCGACGCTGTTCCTCGTTTGGGCGCACGGCCGCGACGGATCGGTGAATCAGAACATGAATTTGTCATGGTCGCAGGACTATCGCGATCTCTTTGCGCTGCACCCGGATAACACATTCCTCATCAAGCTGGCGTACTGGCTGAATCGATAACTACGGCGTACGAGACGTACGAAGTACTCGGACTTGCGTACCCGGACTGGCATAAGTCCTAAGAAGAGCCATCAGAAAGCGGCGTCACGGATAACGCCATTCGCAACCCCAGGGAACGGCGTTCGGCGTCGGGTCGATGCGAGCGAACGTGTCGATGGCTCCTCTTGGCTTGGATGCCAGTCCGGGTACATGGTTCCGGGTACCTCGTACGTCAGTGGTTGTACCGAGTACCGAGTACGTACGTTGGCCCGAGCCCGGCGCGAGCCCGGCCCGAGCCCACATAATGCACAACACCCCGTCCGGAAAACCGGACGGGGTGTTGCATTTTTTCGAGAGGACTAGTTCAGCTCGTCAGTGACGACCAGCCAGTCCGACTCGCCGTTTAGCGGCCGAGCTTGACGACGTTCTCAGCGGCCGGGCCCTTTGCGCCCTGGACCACGTCGAACTCCACAGCCTCACCCTCTGCGAGGGACTTGAAGCCATGACCCTGGATGGCGGAGTGATGCACGAAGCAATCCTTTTCGCCGTTCGCGGGGGTGATGAAGCCAAAGCCCTTCGTGTCGTTGAACCACTTCACGGTGCCGGTCGTACGCATAGCTGAACTCCTCAATGATGTTTGTGGCCGGCGTCCGATTTTCTATCGGAACAACCAGTCACATGTTGAACGTGAACGGAACCTTCACGCGGAGGCCCACCCTACAGGTACGGAACTGTACCGCACAAGCAGCGACACGGGTGAAAAAAAAGGGACCCGCGAGAAGCAGGCCCCAAATCCGTCGGAACAAGTCCCCGGCCGAAGCACGGGGTGCATCGCTGAAACGAATAGTAGCACATGCAGGCAATCGGGGCAATAGTGAATTCAGGCGCATCATCAGGGTCGCCAGAATCTCGCTCAGCACGCGCGGTTGGTCCCGCTAATCAGGTGGAAGCAGCTCCGCGGAATGACGACGATCGTCCCTGCGGAGTCCAGCTGCAATGTGGGATCCCAGCAACTCCACGAAGCCGGGCCTCAACACACTGAGATGCTGCCCCGGAATCGTGTGCAAATCAACGCGGCCGCTGGTGTGCGACCGCCACGAGAACCGCGGATCGAATGCCCGGCGTTCGCCCACCCTTCCAATCGTATCCCTCGCCGCGACGATCATCACTGGTACGCTCAATTCGCGGGGCACGAACTCTCGCATGACCCGCAGATTTTCCGTCTCTGCGCCCGGAGTAAAAAACTCGACGTGCTCAGGGCGCGAGACGAGGCCCAGACGAACTCCCATCGCCCTGACAAACAGCCCGACCGCAGCACTTCGCCTCGTCACGATCGTGTTCAGCGCGCGCAGCAGTTGCCCTGCCACTGCCTGCACTCGTGAAAGACGAAACGTCGGGTCATACGCGTTGATGACGCACACCAGCGAAACGCTCTCGCCCGCTTCTGTCAGTTGATGGGCCGCCTCCCACGCAACGGTGCCACCGGTACAAAGTCCGGCGAGTGCGTATGGCCCACTCGGTTGCACGTGCCGCATCGATCTGACGAGGGCGGCCGCGCGCTCCTCGCACGACAGCGGATTGAAGCCGTTCGCGTCGAGCAGGTATTCCACGCCGTACACGGCCGCAGTCCCGGCGAGCGCCCGCGCCAAATCGCGGCATCCGTCCGCGCTCACCGCCAGGCCAGCGGGAATGACGAACAGCGGTGTGCTTTCACGATCCTCGCTGAGCCCGACCAGGTGCGCACCGCCCTTCGCGAGCGCCGGCGTGCTGCTGGCGCGCTCGACGCGCTCAGACAGCGCTCGGATCGTGGGGTACGAGTACACCTCGTTCATCGGCAGCCGAATGCCAAACGCCGTCTGGACATCGCGAAGTAGACGCACAGCGAGCAGCGAATATCCGCCCGACTCGAAGAAGTCATCGTCGATGCCGGCATCGGGGCGCGACAGAAGCACGCGCCAGATCGACGCGAGCCTGCGTTGGGTCTCCGTTTCCGGTGGCGCAGCCTTGTGCACCCTCGTGTCCGCCCGCCGCGCGGTCGCCAGCAACGAGCGATCCACCTTGCCATTCGGCGCGAGCGGGAAGTGCTGGAGCTCGATGATCTCGCTCGGGATCATGTAGTCGGGCAGCATCTGGCGAAGCCGTGCGCGCCACAGAACGCTCGCACGGCGCGACTCACCGCGCCGAAGCACATAGGCCACAATTGCCGTAACGCCGTCCGCCGACTCCACTGGCAGAACGGCAGCACCAGCCACGTCGTCGAGCGACGCGACGGCAGTCTCGACTTCCCCCAACTCGATCCGAAAGCCCCGGATCTTGACCTGCCGGTCCGCACGGCCGCGGTACTGGAGCATTCCGTCTGCGCGCCACGAACCGAGATCGCCGGTGCGGTACATGCGTGACGATTCGTCTGCGGCAAAGGGGTCGCGGACGAATTGCCGCGCCGTCAGTTCGTCCCGGTTGCGGTAGCCGACGCCGACGCCATCGCCCGCGATACAGATTTCACCCGGCACTCCAACCGGAGACATACGACCGTCGTCATCCAGCACATAGATACGAGTGTTGGCAATGGGACGACCGATGGGAACAGAGTCCTCTGTACCGACGACGTCGTGAACTGCAGACCAGATTGTCGTTTCCGTGGGCCCATACAGATTGAAGAGACGCCGCACGCGTGGGCGCAACGCGCGCATCAGATGCCTGCTCATCGTTTCGCCACCGCACAGGGCCGTCAGTGCCGTCGATCCCTCCCAACCGGCATCGAGGAGCATCTGCCATGTGACCGGAGTCGCCTGGAAATACGTCGCACCGCTGTCATCGAGCAGCGCGCGCAAACGCACACCATCCGCTGCGTCCTCCTCGCCGGCAAGCACCACGCGGCCGCCGGCAACCAGCGGAAGAAAAAGCTCGAGAGCCGAGATGTCGAAGGAGAATGTCGTGACAGCGACGAGCGAATCACTCGTCGTGAAGTCCAGTTCTCTGCGCATCGCGGCAAGGAAGCTCGCGAGATTTCGGCGGGTGATCTCCACACCTTTCGGCTCACCCGTGGAGCCCGACGTGTAGAGCACGTAAGCGATGCCAGATCCACCGCCTGCGGTCTCGAATCGCGTCTGACCAGGCTGTGCCAGCGATTCGATGGCCGGAACCTCGGTCAACAGACACGTGCGAATGTCATGCGCTACGCCGGTGTCGCCCCCATCGGTAACGAGCAGCGAGACGCCTGCATCGCGCGTCATGTACGAAATCCGCGCCGCTGGGAATGCCCGATCGAGCGGAACATAGCTCGCTCCCAACCGTGTGACCGCCAGCATCGACGCGATGAGGTCCACCGATCGTCCCAGTTGCAGCCCAATCATACTTCCCTTTACGACGCCCCTGCTTGCGAGCATCTCCGCGATACCTTCGGCGCGGTCGTGGAGTTCTCGATAGGTCATGTCCACCCGGCCGCACGTCACGGCGATGGCGTCTGGCCGCTCCGCGACGCGCCGGCGGAAGTGCTCGTCTACGGAGACGTCGCGCTCATATTCCAGAACCCCCCCACTCGACATGCGGAGTTGGTCTTCGTGCTCGGCACTCGACATGCGCGGAAGGGAACCAACGCTTCGAGTCGGGTCGTCGAGCATGGCCTCAGTTACCGTGACGATCTGATCGAGGACGTGCTGCGCACCGCGTTCGGAGATCGCCGAGCAATCGTACTCGACCTTGAAGAACAGCGGGTCGTCGTCATACCCGATTATTGTCAGCGGATAGCCATTCCGCTCGAGCGCGAGGAAACGCCAGTCCGCGAGCAGCTCGTGCGCGCCTCGCAGCGACGCCTCGTAGCTCTGGCGGTCCGCCTGGACGAGGCTGCGCAACTGATCCGTTGCACGTCCACCCGTGGCATGTTCGACGACGTCGTCGAGAGCCACGTGGTCGTGATCGCGCCCGGCGAGCCAGTTGGCGCGGACCGTGCGCAGTAGCTCTAGCGCATGCACCTCGCTGTTGATCTTGACGCGAACGGGGACAGTCGCGAGGTAAAGGCCGACACAATCGCCTGCTCCGGGCATCCCGCGTCGCCGCGTCGTTTTCGTTCCTGCGAAGGCGACGTCATCGCTGCCCGCGTGTCTCGCTACGACGATTGCCCACGCGGCAATGAGTAGCGCGTTGAGCGTGATGTCATCGCTCTCCTGCAAGTGTCGCAACGCCAACGTTGCCTTGCGCGTCAGTGTCGCGGTGACCTTTCCACTGGCTGGATAGGACGTGTGGCGATCGACCGGCGTGCACAGCGGCGCCGAAGTCGGGCCGGCCAAACCTTCGAGAACCATCTGCCAGTACAGTCGTGACGGATTTCGGTCGACGGCCTGCGACCACACGGCGTAGTCCATGAACGTCGGAGCGCCAAGTCGTGGCCGTGGCACCTCGGAACCTGCGTGCGCAGTGCCGAGATCCCTCAGGACGATCGCGTACGACCGTCCGTCCATCAGCACGTGATGGAAGCTCCACACCATCGTGCGTCGCTCTGCTGGCCGCCGTACGAGTGCGACGCGCCACAGAGGAGGCGCGTCGAGCGCAAAGCCGCGCGCGCGGTCGCGGAAGAGCAGGTCGCCAAAAGCTTTCTCCGCGTCGCCGACCGTGAGCGCCGAGAAATCGACGGTCGTGAAGTCGACGCAGGGCTCATCATCGATGACGAGACTGGACTCCTCGGCGTCGTCGGTAACGATTCGTGCGCGAAGCATCGGATGTGCGCGCGCGACCTCGGCCCATGCGTCGCGCAACCGCGCCACGTCGAACTCGTGTGGCAGCTCCGCGAGAACCTGCTGAATATTGATCCCTGAATGCGGAGCGGCGGCATGCTGCAACAGCATGCCGCCCTGTACTGCCGTCAACGGAATGGTCAGAGCGCTACCATGCTTACACCGCCGCTTCGGCTTCCTCCATGATCGTCGGCTTCGCAACCGGACCCACGCCGTTTTGCGCGGGCATCAGTGCAATCGCGAACGCTTCGTCGAGGGTGCTCACCGGATGGAAGGTGAGCTGGTTGCGCACCTCTTCCGGAATGTCCTCCATATCCGCCTCGTTGTCCTTCGGAAGAATGATGGTCGTGATGCCGGCGCGATGTGCGCCAAGCACCTTTTCTTTCAATCCGCCGATGGGCAATACGCGGCCTCGCAGCGTCGACTCGCCCGTCATTGCCACTTCGCGCCGCACCGGCCGGCCAGACATCGCACTCACGAGCGCCGTCGAAATGGCGACACCGGCACTCGGGCCGTCCTTCGGAATCGCGCCGGCCGGCACATGTACGTGCACTTCGATCGAGCCGAGACGATCCTCGGGAATCTTGAGCGCAGATGCATGCGTTGCCGCATAGGTCAGCGCGGCGCGGGCACTCTCCTTCATGACGTCGCCCAGCTGACCGGTCAGGATGAGTGAGACATTGCCCCAGCCGCTCACCTGAACCTTCTGGTCATCGGCCGATGCATCCGAAGACCGCTGCGCACCGTGCAGGCGCCGAATCGCCGCTTCGACGAACATGATGTCCCCGCCCATCGGCGTGTAGTACATGCCTGCGGCCACCCCGATCTCATTCTCCTCGTTCGCCTGCTCGGGATGCACGCGCGGTCTGCCCAGCAATTCGCGCACGTCCTCCGGAGAGATCGTCAGGTCGTCCGTACCACCGGAGGCCAACTTGCGCGCAACCTTGCGAGCCACCGCACCGATCTGGCGCTCGAGATTCCGCACACCGCTCTCGCGCGTGTACTTGCTCACGATCGTCATCACCGCGTCGTCGGTGAACGTGACTTTCTTGCTCTTGAGTCCCGAGTCCTCGATCTGGCGCGGAATCAGGTACTTCTTCGCGATCTCCGCTTTCTCACGCTCGGTGTAGCCGGCGAATTCCACCGCTTCCATACGATCGAAGAGCGGACCCGGAATGTTCTGGACGAAATTCGCCGTCGCAATGAAGAGCACTTCGCTCAGATCGAAGGGGACGCCGAGATAGTGATCGGTGAACGTATCGTTCTGGGCGGGATCGAGCACTTCGAGCAGTGCACTCGCTGGATCGCCCTGGAAGCCCTGACCGAGCTTGTCGACTTCGTCGAGCAGGAAGACGGGATTGCGCGTCTTCGCCTGCTTGAGCCCCTGAATGATGCGACCAGGCATTGCCCCGACGTACGTGCGACGGTGCCCGCGAATGTCCGCCTCATCGCGCACGCCGCCCAACGAGACGCGAACATATTCGCGGCCCAGTGAACGGGCGATCGACTTCGCGATCGACGTCTTGCCGACACCCGGCGGACCGGAGAACAGCAGAATCGGACCCTTCGCCATCGCACGCGCCTTGGCTTCCTTCGTATCAGTCACCGCCCGATGCTCGTCCGTCGTCGTGAGACTCGGCGTCGCATCGGCGCGGTCGATGTTGAAGGCTGCGACAGGAATCTCCCCGACCTGCTCCACCTCATCCGCCATTTCCTGGGCGCGAAGCTGGCGCACCGCGAGAAATTCCAACACGCGGTCCTTCACGTCCGGCAGGCCATAGTGGTCTTCCTCGAGCACCTGTTCTGCACGAGCAAGATCCAGGTTGTCGTCAGACCGCTTGTTCCACGGCAGTTCCGCGATCCACTCGAGATAGGTGCGGATCACCTGGGCTTCCATCGACTCGCGCCCCGAACGTTCGAGGCGTCCCAGCTCGCGCTCGACCTCCGTCTTGGCAGTTGGGGGCAGTTCGAGCTTCTCGAGCTTTTCCCGCAGGTCGGAGATCTCCTTGCTCTGGTCGTCGTCGCCGAGCTCCTTCTGGATGGCCTTCATTTGCTCGCGGAGGTACATCTCGCGCTGGCGCTCGCCGAGTTCCTCCTGCACCTGTGACTTGATCTCTTCCTGCATCTCGATCATGCCGATCTGGCGCTGGACGTGCACGAGCACGCGGCGCAGCCGGTCTTCGACGGAGAGGTTCTCGAGGAGTCCCTGCCGTTCGGCAACCGGAAGCTCGATGTAGCCCGCCACGAGGTCCGCGAAGCGGCCGGAGTCGCTGACCGCGTCGAGCACCTGGTGCACGACTTCCTCAGGGAGGCCTCGGCGCTCGCCCAATTCGGCGGCGCGTTCGCGGATTTCTTTATACAGGGCGACGAATGCCGGGTCGTTTTCGTCGAGCGGCTTCATTTCGTCCAGGGGAGAGACGACCGCGCTCAAATAGTTGTCCGCCGGATTCGTAGCGTACTGAAGCGCCGTGGCGCGCTGTTCTCCTTGTAACAAAAGTTGCACGCCGCCCAGACCGCGCTGGATCTGCCCGATGCGGGCGATCACGCCCATGGAATACAGGATTTCGGGCGTCGGTTCGTCGGTATTGTCGCGCTGCGCAACGGCAAACACGAGCCGGTCGCCCTTGAGGGCCGCCTCGATGGCGCGAAGCGTACCTGGCCTCCCCGCGGCAATGGGGGCAGTGAGCCCGGGGAAAATGACCGTCCCCCGGAGGGGGAGAACGGGAAGCGTCTGGCGCTGACCCATGTTCGTTCCTGGTGGTAAAGGTGCGGCAGACTGGCGGGACTTCAGGAAACGGCGCCGCCAGAGCCAAGGGCGACCGTAAGCGCACAGTCCATTCCAACTCGGGTACGACAGCACGGCAGTATGTGACACTAAATGCAGCCATCGTGACGTAGTGTACCTGCCGCCATGGCGGTTGTCCTTTCCGTTGTCTGTTCGCTGTGCTACAATGTCCCCTGCCAGCCTCACCCTGCCGACCCGTCGTCGCTTGCCCGACCCGCTCGCCACAGCCGCGGATGATGAGTTGCGCGCACACGTACAGCGCGCGCTCACCGACCATTACGAGCTCGACTGCGAGATCGGACGGGGCGGTATGGGCATTGTGTACCTTGCCAAGGATCTCCAGCTCAAGCGGCAGGTCGCCATCAAGGTGTTGCCGCCCGAGCTCGCGTTCCGCAGCGAGATCAAGATGCGTTTCCGGCGTGAGGCGGAAACCGCCGCGCAGCTCGGACATCCGAACATCGTCCCCATCTACTCAGTCGGCGATCAGGGTGGGCTCGTCTACTTCGTCATGGGCTACGTCAACGGCGACAACCTCGCCAAACGTCTCCATGAACGCGGCGTCCTGACGCACGAAGAGACGCGCAGGATTCTCCGGGACGTCGGCGACGCACTCGCCTATGCGCACGACCGTGGAGTCGTGCACCGCGACATCAAGCCGGACAACATCCTGCTCGATGCCACGACGGGCCGCCCGATGGTCACGGATTTCGGTATCGCGCGCGCGATGGACTCGAGTGGCGACAGCCGGCTGACGGCCACCGGCATGGCGATCGGGACGCCCGCGTATATGTCGCCGGAACAGGCGGCGGGCGACCGCGAGATCGACGGGCGGAGCGACCTGTACTCCCTCGGCATTCTCGGTTACCAGATGCTGACCGGCGAGCCGCCGTTCACCGCAGGCAGCACTCCTGCAATGTTGGTGAAGCACATCTCCGAGCGTCCGATTCCGGTGCAGCAGCGTCGCAGCGACGTGCCCGCGGATCTCGCGGCCTCCGTGATGATGTTGCTCGAGAAGGAGCCGGCGAACCGGTATTCGTCGGCCGCGATGCTCGTGAAGGCGCTGGACTCGCGGACGCAGCCAGTGATGCGGCAGTCGACTGCGTCGCCCGTTCCGCCACCGCTCTCCGAGCGGCCTGGGACACCGCCAAATCTCTACGGCTCGCCTTCGTCGGGGTACCCGTCCGAGAGTTATGCGTACGCGCCCGTTTCGTACGGCACGCCCGACCGGCAGATGCCGGGCCAACACTATGTGCCGACCGGCGCTGACCTGCAGCGGTGGGAAGCGCCGCCCGTCGTTGCGTTCAGGCGCAAGATTGCGCCCTACCTGTTCGTCAACGGCGTGATCGTGATGTTCTCGGTGTTTGGTAGCCGAGACTTCCTGTCGTTCACGGTGCTCTGGAGCATTTACATCGCGTTCAAGTACGCGAAGCTCTGGAGCGAGGGATTCGATTGGCGCGACGTCTTCAAGCAACCGCGTGACCGCGAGGTCATGGAGGTCATCGAAGACATTGGCGAGCACTGTCGCGCCCTCTTCGACCCGAACGCGCGCGCGCGCTTGCGAGCCAATCGCGAGCAACGAAAGATGATTGCGCGCATGTCGCCGCCCGTTGTCGGCGGTGGAGTTGGAGGAGGAGCGTCGTCGTTCTCCGCGGCACAGGCTCTCGATGGACCGTCTGCTGACCGCGTGCGGCAGGCGTTCGCCAATCGCGATGAGATCTTCCGCCGCATGGAATCACTCGGCAAGCAGCTGCCGAGTTCGCAGCGTGAGGAGATTTCCCGGTCGGCGATGGCGTTGGCAGACAAGGTGCAGTCGTTGGCACTGGCGCTCGATGAGAGTTCGCGCATGGATGTCACCGGAATGCGCGCGCAGCTCGAGCGTGAGATCACGACGCTGGAAAATGCGGCAAATCCGCTGGAACGGGGCAGCGAAGATCGCGTGCGGCGTTTGGCGTATCTGAAGCGGCAGCGGCGGTCGCTGGTCGACACCGAGCAGCGGAGCACGTCACTCGAGTCGAAGCTCGAGACCTGCGCGCTCGCACTCCAGAACATGCGCTTCGATCTCATGCGGCTGGGCGCAAGTCCGCAGATGCATCAGCACATCACGGGACTTGCCCATCAGGCGATGAGTCTCGCCGACAATGTGGACGAAGCCATCTTCGTCGCTGATGAGATGGGTCGCCTTGGTGGCCGGCCTAGTTCCGGCGGACGCCGGTCGGACCGAGGGTGACCGACTACCTGCTCGACCGGCTCGTCGCCGCGGTCGGGACGCAGTATCTGGTGGACGCCGAGATCGGGCGCGGCGGAATGGCCGTCGTCTATCGCGCCACCGACCTGCGCCTCCACCGTCGCGTCGCGATCAAGGTGCTCCCACCGGAGCTCGCGTTCAACGCCGATGTCCGCGAACGATTTCTTCGCGAGGCGCAGACGTCTGCGCAGCTTGCGCACCCGAGCATCGTTCCGATCTACACGGTGGATGAGCGGGAAGGGATCGTCTACTTCGTCATGGCGCTGGTGGATGGGGAGAGTCTCGCCCAGCGTCTCGCCCGCGAGCCACGCCTCCCGATTGCCGAAGCGCGCCGCATTCTCTCGGGCGTCGCCGATGCGCTCGGCTATGCGCATTCGATGGGTGTCGTCCATCGGGACGTGAAGCCGGACAACATCATGCTCGACCGTGCGAGCGGGCGTCCGATGGTGACCGACTTCGGTATTGCGCGCGCTGCGCAGGGGGATACCCGCCTCACCGTCACGGGCGTCGCGATTGGCACGCCCGCATACATGTCGCCGGAGCAGGCGCTCGGCGAGCGAGAGCTCGATGGACGCAGCGACGTGTATTCGCTTGCCGTGATTGGCTATCAGTTGCTCGCAGGTGAGACGCCATTCAAGGCGTCGAACACACCCGCGATGCTCGTGAAGCACGTGTCGGAAACGCCGCGCCCACTCGCGATGTTGCGGCCGGATGTTCCGTCTGGCCTCGCGCAATCGATTCTTCGCGCATTGGCGAAGAAACCAGAGGACCGCTGGCCCGACGCCAATGCATTTCGAGATGCGTTGCTCGATACACGTGAGGCAGTGCGACCATCACAAGAGTGGACACCGGCGAAGCCGGTGCCGGCGCCGCCTCTTTCGAGCCATACGCACGACAGTCGCCACCGCTACGACGATCCGGCCAGCGTGCCGTATCCGGCAAGCGTGCCGTATATGGGGCCGCAGCGTCCACCTGTACCGACGTGGCAGCCGCACCTGTTGCCGCCCCCGATGCCCGCCATGCCGCCGATGCCCCCGGTACCGGTGTGGGGCAGCAAGGCGGATTGGCGCGAATGGAAGCGTTCGAAGCGACGCTGGGATCAGGAGCAGCGCCAGCGCTATCGTGCGATGCGCCACGGCGACGACCACGACTATCCGGGTTTGACGCTGGATGAGCGGCTGGTTCGCTTTCGCCGGAACGCCATAGGAAGTTTCGCGACCGTTGCGTCCCTTGGCGCGGTCAATCTGCTCACGTCGCACTATCCGTGGTTCCTCTTTCCGAGCGCGTTTATCCTGATCGGGGTGGTATCTCGTGCCGGTAAGCTCTGGGCCGATGGGATCCCGGTTGCTCGCCTCTTCCGGCGTGGAGATCCCGGCGTGGAGCGCGCGGAGATGGCGAGCATGCCGCGCATGTCGATCTCCGAGGCGGCGCAGCGCCTGGCGCCGTCCGACGTGCTCGATGGTCCGTATGGCGAGGTGGTTCGCCGGGCGGCGAGCGATCATGTGGCCGTGCGCGAGACGCTGCAGCGACTACCGAAGACGGAGAGCGACATGATTCCCGACGTGGCGCCGACAGTTGATGCGCTCGCGGAGCGCGTCGGCGCGTTGGCAACGACGCTGCATCGTCTGGATGCCGATGTTGGTGGCGCGTCTTTGACGTCGCTCGATGCGCGTCTCGCCGCGTTACGCAACGAGATGCGGAACGGTCCAACATCCGAACAGGAGCGACGCGTCGCGCTCCTGGAGCGCCAACGCGTGTCGATCAGTGAGTTGACAAGCCGAAGGGCCGGCCTGTCGTCGCAGCTCGAGAGCGCCGGCCTGGCGCTTCAGAATCTCCGGCTCGACCTGTTGAAGCTGCGTTCGTCGGGGTTGGAAAGCGCGATGTCGGACGTCTCGAGTGCGACGCAGGAGGCGCGCGCACTTTCGCGAGAGATTGGGAACGCGGTGGACGCCGTGCGCGAAGTGCGTCGGCTCTAAGGTCTGCACCTTCCGCTGTTCGCCGCGGCTGGCGCAAGCAAACCCGTCACCCCGAGCGAGCGGAGCGACCAAATTGTCACCCCGAGCGAGCGGAGCGAGTCGAGGGGTCTGCACCTTCGGCCACGGCGATTGGAGCCAGATCGTCCCACGCTGGGTTTGTCGACTCTATGAGCGCGATCTTCTTAGCGCGCCGCCAGTTCTTCAGTTGCTTTTCACGCGCAATTGCAGCCCATACGTCGGAGGTACATTCGACGTACACGAGCCTGGTACAGTCGTACCTCGTCGTGAATGCGACCATGCCCGCGCGATGTTCGTAGAGGCGTCGAGTGAGATCGTTGGTCATACCGACGTAAACGGTTCGCGACCGGCTGCTCAACATGTAGATGAAGTACGTGTACATGCGGTGAATGATCACGCAGCCGTGTCTCACGTGCGTCATCATTTCAACGCAACCATCATCAGAACAGCGTGAGGTGCAGACCCCTCGACTCGCTCCGCTCGCTCGGGGTGACAATGCTCGCGGTGCTCGCCACGACAAACAGCGTGAGGTGCAGACCCATCGACTCGCTGCGCTCGCCCGAGGTGACAACGCTGCTTGGGTGACTACCTATCGCAGCAAGAGACCAGAGAGCACATCCGCAATCACGCGCGGCGCATCTTCCGGCGTAAAGTGCCGGGAATCCGGCGCAATATCGAACGTCGCGCCCGGGATTGCTGCCGCGAGGCGCGCGCCGAGCGAGAGTGGAAGAAACGGATCATGCTCGCCCCAGATGACTGCCGTGGGCGCCGCGATTTCGTGAAGGCGAGTGGAAAGCGCAACCGTCTCGCGCGAATCGAGCGCCGCCAGGTGTTGCAGCAGTACCATGCGTCCAGCGTCACTGTTGAACGGGCGCTGATAGCGATCGATGGAATGCTGTGCCCGCGGCGGATCGTAGTAGCCCCGCTCGAGATCCGCGCGTGCAATGGGGAGAAGCCAGTTGGTGGGTATCGTCCGCACGATCGGCAGCAACCGGCGCATGATGCGCAGGTCACGCTTGGGCCACTCGCTGAACGCAACGCTGTCGATGAGCGCGAGTCTCGAGACCCGCGTTGGCCAGTTCAGGGCGAGTGACTGCGCGACGCCGCCGCCAAGGTGATGTCCAACGATGCACGCGTTGGAAATGCCAAGTGCATCCATGAGGCCGACGACGAGCGTCGCGTGCGCGTGCAGCGTAAGGGCACGAGTGCCCGGCGGATCGCTGCGACCGTATCCCAGCAGGTCGACGACGACGAGCCGATGTCCGGGCGGCATCTGGGCGACGACATCTCCCCACAGGTGGCCCGATGTTGGAAAGCCGTGCAGAAAGACGACCGGTTCACCTGCGCCGCGGGTTCCGGCGGCATAGTAGTACAACCGAACGCCATCGACATCGACGAACTCACCGCGCATGAGCAAGGTGGAGCGAGGAGGCGCGGAGAGCACTCATGCCGCAAGATGCGACGCGGAGCGCGCAGCACGCAACAAAAAGGGTGGCGGCGCCTTCGCGCCGCCACCCTTTACACTCGTTCCGGAAATTAGATCGCGGGCGGTGCGCCACCCGCACGTGCCGCGGCGCGCTTTGCTGCTTCTTCAACGTTCTTGTCGAAGATCGCCTGCTGCGGCGCCGTCAAAACCGCGCGAAAGTCCGCATTCTGCTTCGCCGTCACGTCCGCACGCTTCTTCATCGCGCCTTCACGGTCCGTCGCCATCAGTTCACGGATCGCCGCCATTTCCGGCTGATACTTGGTCGTGATCTCCGCAAACTTGGCCTTCTGCTCTGCCGTGATCGTCGTGCTATCGATGCCAACGAGCAGCATGGCGATACCACCACCACGGCCGCCGCGCCCACCGCCGCCACCGCCACCCTGTGCGCTCGCGGTGAGCGACAGACCCATGACCAGCGCGGCACCGAGCGCCGCAATACGAATCGACTTCATAGTAGAACCCCTTGAAAGAATGATGGACGTGCAGTGCTTCCTAAGTTGTGTATCTGTAGTAACTTACACATGCCCCTCTAGCGGCAGAGGGCAAAATTCGTCAACTTTCGCCGCTTATATCCCAAGGCGTTCTGCCCGGCGCCGCCATGCGACTCTGGTCTGACTGCTTGCCCGAGAGCCCCACGTGACCCTGCCGTCGCCACTCAGCAATCCCATCGTACCCGCAGCAGGCGCAACTGTGCCTTCCGCGGCCGTTCCCCCCACGCCGACCGCGCCACCAACACCGCCTGGCCCGGTTCGATTTCCTCTGGATTGGTTACTCGCGCACGCGGCAGCGCCCATTCGATATCGCGCCTTGACTGAAGTCGCGCGAATCAATGCGGGGGATGCCGAGAAGGTGTCCGCACTACCCCTTACGCATCGAGACGCGCTCCTGTTGGCTTTGCAACAGGCTCCCGACGGAACCTGGGCTGGCGGTATGCTCAGCCTCCCGTCCGGTCGCGACGATCGGTTCGAGGGAATCGGGACCATTCCCGCTGTCCGCAGGCTCATCGAATACGGATGGAGCAAGGAGACGCCGCCCCTGATGCACGCGCGGCGGATCCTCTTCCGGCTCCTCGCCGAGGACGACGATCCGTCGTTCCTCTTCGAGTTGGCCGAGCAGAACGCGAGCGACGAAGATTCGGTCAAGCGGGGTCGAACGCTGCTCCGCGAAGCCGCGGCGGCGGCGCTCGCGCAGGCGGGGTACGAGGGTGATCCGCGGCTGCGTGGCGCGGCACGCCGTATCCTCAACCGCATGGCGGACTACCTGCGCTCGCCTTTGGCGCAGAAGCCATTTATCCGGCAGGGCAACCAGCACATGCTCGCCGCAGAAGCGTGTCCGCCTTCCATTTACGCGATCACCATGCTCGCGTACATGCCACTCTTTCGCGCGGAGCATCACCGCGAAATGGATGCGTTGTACGCGCACCTCGTCCAGCCGCAGCCGCGTCAGGAAGCCGTGCAGCTCTGTGGCAAGCTCGTGCTCCCCGTACCGCACCTCGTGCTGGGCGATCCGCTTCCGCATCGCAACGCCGTCGATGCCGATGTTCCCTACGCCCTGTACTGGATGGAATTGATGGCGCGGCTTGGGTATCTCAAGCGGAATGAGAACTGGTCCAAGCTCTTCGAGCGCTTTCTCGAGGATCGCGACCGGGACGGCGTGTGGCATCCGCACAAAGGCATGGCGGCTCCCACGACCACGAGTGCGCACGCATGGCCGACCTATCCCCTCGAGACCCAGCTGGCGGGCGACGAGCGGTGGACCGACATCACGTTCCGCCTTGGCCTGATCGCGCGCCTGTCAGGACGCGTGATCGAGATCGTCTGACGACCACGGCGGACGGCGACGAGCCGCGTCTGCGTGGTCGCCTGGATCCGGCGGAGATGTTCCCCGCCGGATCCTCGTATATACGCGTACGCATGGTGACCTTGGCGAGCGGATTGCGGCTGCGCGTCGCCGAATCCGGCGCGGTGGACTGCGCACCGATACTCCTCCTGCACGGGTGGGGCGCGTCGCTGTACATGTGGCGCGACTGGTTCGCGCTGCTCGCGGCAGCAGGACGGCGCGCGATCGCGGTCGATATTCCCGGACACGGACTCTCCGACAAGCCCGACGACGTGGACGCGTATCGGCTCTCGTCACTGACGCGCACGGTATGCGAATTCCTTGCGCAGGAGCACCTCACAGGCATCGACGTTGTTGCGCACTCGATGGCGGGAACGATCGCACTCGAGATGATGACGCAACCGTCGTCGCCCATCGGCCGCGCCGTGCTCGTGAATCCCGCATGCTTCGGTCGCGTACGACTCGAGCAGCTGTTTCCCCTCGCCGGCGTGTCGTCGATCGATCGCGTGCTGCCTCGGCTCGTCCGCAAGTGGATCGTCGCGCGCACGCATCGCCTCCAATACGACGACCCGTCGAGAATCAAGCCGCGCGACGAGGATGAGTACTGGGCGCCGTCGCAGTTTCCTGCGTACACGCGTGCGATGCGCCGGCTCGTGCATGTCTTTCAATGGAAACGCGGTCGCGTTGACGAGATTGCCGCACAGTTGCGGCGCGCTGGCGTTCCCGTGCTCGCCATACTCGGAGACAAGGATGGCCTCGTTCGAGAGGCGATTCCGTTCGTCTCCGCGCTGCAAGGCGCTTGCACGGCGCTCGAAATGAAAGTCATAGCGCGCGGTGGACACGCAATGAACGAGGAGCGCCCTGAGGAGATTTCAGCGCTAGCGCTCGACTTCTTCCGCCGGTCGCCGTTGCTCGGCAAGGGCGATTAACCGCCATCTGCGGTCAATGCTTTGCAGTTTCCGTCGTGCGGGCAGCATCACGGCGCCAATCCAGCGCCAGTGGCCCGGCGAGGCTACATTCCATGACCAATGAAAAAGACAAAGCCAAAGCCGACCGCCGCGGTTGAAGAGCCGGTCGCAGAGCAGATTGCCGAGCTGGTGCCATCCTTCGCCGATCTCCAGCTCCACGCGTCGATTCTCGACGCCATTCGCGATGCGGGCTACACCACGCCCACGCCGATTCAGCGCGATGCGATTCCCATTGCGATGCGGGGCCGCGACATCATGGGGCTCGCGCAAACGGGAACGGGCAAGACGGCGGCGTTTGCGCTGCCCATCATCGACCGGCTTCTCGATGGCCCCCGCCGCACGCGGGCACTCATCCTCACGCCGACGCGCGAGCTGTGCGTCCAGGTCGAGGAGAGCTTTCGGAAGTACGCGAGGCATGCCGACATTGCCGTCGTGGCTGTTTACGGAGGCGTCCCACTCGATCCGCAGGAGCGCATGCTGCGCGACGGCGTGGATGTCGTGGTCGCCACACCGGGCCGGTTGATCGACCATCTCGAACGCCAGAATGTCGTCTTCGACGATCTCGAGGTGCTCGTGCTCGATGAAGCAGATCGCATGCTCGACATGGGCTTCGCTCCGCAGATCAATCGCATTGTCGACCAGATACCCGCCTATCGCCAGACGCTGCTGTTCAGCGCCACGATGCCGCCCGAAGTCGAAGCGCTCGCACGAAAATATCTGCGCAAACCGATCGTCGTGCAGGTAGGAGTCCGTTCTGCCGCAGCGAGCACCGTGACACACGCGGTTTATCCGGTTCCTCGGGAAAAGAAGAACGCCCTGCTGGTGCAACTACTCACCGGCTCGGTGCACGATTCCGTGCTGATCTTCTCACGCACCAAGCACGGTGCCGATCGCATCGTGCGCGACCTCGAGGGCGCCGGCGTGAGCGCGACGGCCATGCACGCCGACAAGTCGCAGGCGCAACGCACGCGCGCACTGCAGGACTTCAAGGACGGCAAGACCACCGTGCTCGTTGCCACCGATATTGCCCAGCGTGGGCTCGACATCAGCGGCATCACGCACGTCATCAACTACGATGTGCCGCAGCAGGCCGAGGACTACGTGCACCGCATTGGGCGAACCGGACGCGCGGCGAAGGAGGGCGATGCCTACACCTTCATGGCGCCGGACGAGATCGGGATGGTGCGCACCATCGAACGAATGATCGGACAGCCGATCCCGCGCATCTCGGTGCCTGGCTTCGATTTCGGGACGGTCGCGTAGTCAGTATTTCACACGGCCAAGCCTTGATACCGTCAGGGTATCGGCCGCAGCGCCTCGGCGAGCGACGAGCGTGAGATTTGCCGCGCCGTAGCCGAGCCCTCGAGTATCGAAGGTGATGGAGTCGCGCGTCGTGCTCACCTTCACCGCGTGCGTCTGCGCGAGCCCCGTGTGGCCGAGTGATGCGCCGTGTGCGCGCACATCGAGGTCGGCGGTTGCCGTATCGATCCTCACGCTCACGCGTGTGTGTTGCGCGAGTGCCTCGTCGCGCGCGCGGTTGACCGCTCCGGCGGCCGCACGCACCGCATCTCGCGTCGCCATGCGGTCGAGAAGCAGCTGAAGCTGGCGCATCATGACGAGCGTCGTGAGGCCGATGATTGTCATCACCAGGACCAATTCGACGAGAGTGAGCCCGCTCCGGCGGGCTGAGGCTGAGGTAGTCATGTCGGAATGGTGTACAGGAGACGCGTCGGACGCGTCATCAATCCATTGCACGCGACATCAAATCAGTGCATCCTGAGAACGTCCTTGAGAAAGCGCCATGGCTCACCCGCACCCGATCGACTTCATGCGTCTTCGCCGCCACGTGGCACTCGCCACCATCGCCCTCTCACTCGCCGCGTGTCGGAACCCGTCTGCGGACGCGCAGATTCTCGACCAGATGCGCCAGTTGGGGGATGAGCTGAACGCAGGCCGCCAGGAAGCGGCGGGGCTCGCGGAGCAGATCGATTCGCTCAGGATCGTCGTGGCTCGCCAGGATACCTTGCTACGGCAATTGGCGTCGATGGCGAATCTTCCCGTCCCGACCCGCTGAGTCAGTCGATGCAGACCTGCCACCGAGCCCGAATCGCGGCCCTCGTCGTCACAGGGTTCACGGTCATATCCATCGCCCCGTCTGCTGCTGCCCAGGGAGCCGCACGCGCCGGTCCCTTCGACCCGAAGAGCGGCCGCTTCGCCACCGCTCTGCCGAGCGAGCCGGCACGCGCACCAGACACGCTGTCTGCCACGAGTGACAAGGTCTGGGCAGCGCTGGGCCAGGTGTATGCGGAGCTTGGCGTTCCGCTCAGTGTGGTGGATTCCTCGAGCCACGTGATCGGCGCAGTGCGAGTGACTCAGCGACGCCCCGTCGGTGGCGACAGGCTCTCCCGGCTGCTGGAATGCGGGTCGGGCGCTTACGGCCCCAACGCCGAGCGCTATACCGTGCAACTGACACTCCTCACGGCGATCCAGCCGCTTGGCGACAAGGCGACGATCGTCGATACGCGAGCCGGAGGGCAGGCGTCACCGAATGGGCTCAGCTCAACGGTGGGTTGTGCGTCGAGTGGCGTGCTCGAAGAAAAGATTGCGGGAATGTTACGAAAGGCACTCGGGCTTTGATGCGCAGGCGGCGCCGCGAGCACGAACTGCGCTATATTGCGGGCTTGCTCACGGACCGCGCGAAGTGCCGCGTCCGTACCTGCGCCGTGGATGGACGTCGGACTTCACTAGTATCGAAAATCGACTTTGATGCGTATCGCAATCTCGACAGGTGGAGGAGACGCGCCTGGTCTCAACGCGGTGATCCGCGCCGCCGTGCTCAGCGGAATCAATCGCGGATGGGAAGTCCTCGGTATCAAGCGGGGATATGCCGGTCTGCTGGGTGAAGATGAAGTCATTCCGTTGAGCAAGGATTCGGTGCGCGGCATTGCGCATCAGGGGGGAACGATCCTTCGCGCAACGAACCGCGGGAATCCATTTTATTATCCGAGGAAACAAGCCGACGGGAGTTATCTCCCAGAAGACCGCTCGGATGAGATGGTGGAAAACGCGAACAAGATGGGGATCGACGCAATCATCTCCATCGGTGGCGATGGATCGCTCGAAATCGCGCTCAAGATGTGCGAGAAGGGCATGCGCATCGTGGGCGTGCCGAAGACGATCGACAACGACGTGAGCGGCACCGTGACGACGTTCGGATTCGATACGGCGGTCAACACCGCGATCGAAGCGATCGACAAGCTGCACACGACGGCCGAGAGCCATGATCGTGTCATCGTCATGGAAGTCATGGGTCGCGACGCGGGATTCATCGCCCTGCACTCCGGCGTCGCCGGAAGCGCCGACGTCATTCTGCTCCCTGAAATTCCGTACGACATCGGCAGCGTGTGCCGGAAGATCATGGCGCGCGATGCCGTGGGGCGGCACTTCTCCATCGTGGTCGTGGCCGAAGGGGCTTTTCCACTCGGTGGAGAAGTGCACCAGATGGGCGCGTCCTTGCCGGGGCAGGCGCGCCGCGTGGGCGGCGTTGCAGAGCTCGTTGCGCAGGAGATCCAGACGCGAACCGGCAAGGAAACCCGTTCGCTCGTACTCGGCCACCTGCAGCGCGGCGGCATGCCGACTGGTTACGACCGGTTGCTCGCCACGCGCTTCGGCGGGGCGGCGGTTCGTGCCATCGCCGACGAAAAGTGGGGGCACATGGTCGCGCTCCAGACACCGCACATCGTCACGATTCCCATCGAAGAAGTCCTCCGCGAGAAGAAACGGGTGGACATCACCCACGACCTGGTGCTCACGGCGCGGCAAGTAGGGATCAGCTTCGGCGACTAGGGGTAGAGAGACGCGAAGGTGTCCTCACTCGGCGCACCGGTGTCCAGATTCGCGGACACAAATGTTTGTATACACTCGTCATTCAGCAGGCTCTTACGTAGTAAGTACCTTTGAATGCTATACTTAGGTAGCGGATGGCCAGCGCATCGCGCGCGGCATCCGACCTGCCTTACAGGAGGGCGACGCGCGATGTCCGCGACGCCAGTGAGACTCAGAATGACCCTTCGTGCCGCAATTCTCGCCATCACCTTCATCGCCGGGCTCGGCAGTGTAGCGCACGCCCAGCAGAAGAAGGACGACGACGATGTGCCGAAGGCGTATCGGCCTCCACCGGGCATGTGCCGCATCTGGCTGGACAAGGTTCCACCCAAGCAGCAACCGGCCCCAACCGACTGTCCGACGGCACTCAAGAACAAGCCGGAGAACGGAAAGGTTATCTTCGGGGATGACTACGTCGAGAAAGGCAAGAAGCCCGAGGAGAAGGAACTCCCCTTTATCAAGAAGTTCGGGGAAGACAAAAAGAAGCCGTAACGCGCTGGGCCGAGGTGCAGATCCCTCGACTTCGCTCGGGATGACAGCGAGCGGAGCCCCATGCGCGACGTAAGAGACCAGTACCTCCCGCCGGATCATGACGCATTCGTCCGGGCCGAGCCATCGACCGGACGGGTGATCGTCATTGCGCCCACGCGCGCGGCGTGCGAGACGATCGAGCTCGCCGTGGGGCTTCACATCGAGACGTACCTCGAGAAGCACTTCGGGCCTCGCGTGCGCGAGTTAGCGCGCTCTCGGCGCGGCTTCGGCATCGTCGCGGGAACGGGCTCCGGAAAGACGCTCGCGATCCGTCCGATCGCCGAAGAGCTTCTCGAGACGACGGATCTTCGCGTCGGCGTCATCAATCGCGAACGGGAAGCGACGCCCGATACGCCGAGTTGGAACGTCATCATCGTGACGACCGGCATCGCGCGCCGATGGTTCCAGGACGGCGACATCCTGCCGAGCGACACGCTCATCGTTGACGAGATCCATCAGACGTCCGCTGAACTGGAGCTTTGCCTCGCGCTCGGCAAGCGCGTTGGCTGTCGTTTCATCTGGTTGTCGGCCACCGTCGATCCGAGCTTCTATCGGCGCTACCTCGAGAGCGCGGATGTGCTCGAGGTCTACGCGTTCGACCCGCAGAAGGCGGCGAAGGTCGAGGTGATCAGCAAGGAGGTCGGCGAGTTTCTCGACGACAAGTTCCTGCAGCGCGTCTTCAAGGAAAAGCGTGGCGTCGCGATCTTCGTCCCCACGCGCAAGGGTGTCGAGCAAGCCGCGGAAAACGTTCGCATGCGTGCGCCGCGGATCAACACCGCGCACTATCACGGCGGCGAGCCGATTCGCATCCTCCGCCCGTTTCTCGAAGGTGAGGAGCAGAAGCCCTACTTCCTCGCGATGACGGCCGCGGGGCAAAGTGCGCTCAATGTGCAGGGCCTGGATACCGTCGTCATCGACGATACGCGTTTCACGTCGATCGTCGAGCGTGGCAAGAACGTGCTCACCAAGCTGCATCTGGGCGCGAACGAGATCCTTCAGATGGCCGGACGCGTCCACGGCCGGGTTGCGGGTGGGCGTGTGTTCATCCTCAGCGATCGCGACATTGATTTCGCATCGCTCAAACCGACCGCGCCCGAGTTCCAGCTTGCGGGCGACTCGGAGCGCGTCGCGATCACCTGTGCCGACCTCGGCGTCGCCGCGGACGAGCTCGAGCTACCGGTGCCGCTCGACCGCATCGCGTATCGTCGCGCGATGGAGTTCCTCGAGGGGCGCGGGATCATCGAGAAGGGCCGGTTGACGCGTTACGGCAAAGCCGTGGAAGCGATGCCGGTCGAGCGCGAATGGGCGGAGTTACTCGTCAATGCCGATGACGCGCTCGTGCCGTATCTCGCGGTGATGAGCGGCGTGGAGTCACTGCATCGCATGACGCGCGAGGAACGGCACCTCGAAGGGCTGATCCTCCCTGGCAGCGACCATCTCACGGCGTACAACGTCTACGCCGAGGCGTATCGTGTCGCCGGATATGTCGGTGAGGTCTATGGGCTGCCGCGGCATCTCTTCGAGGAAGAGGCAATTGCCGAGTGGGCGGAGAATCGCGGTGTGCTCGTAAAATCCATCGAAGATGCGGCGCTCGGCATGGCAAGTGTGTTTCGCGGGCTTGGCATGCCGCTGCCAACCGAGATGCCGATGGCACACGAAGGCACGCGGCGAAAGTTCGCCGAATTGCTCGCCGAGTATATGCCGTTCGATCTCGTCATCGACGAGCAAACCGCATGGGGCGAGGAAGCGCGCGTCAGCAAGACGAGTGTGTGCGGCAGCTGGGGAGCAATCGCCGGTGAGTTGCGCTACTTCGCCGATAAGTTCGGTCGTCCGCGCGCGTCGATCGAAGGCACGCAATTGCCGATGGACGTCATCCGCCGCTTCGCGACAGGTGACGAAGCGACGATGGCGTACGATGGCGAGCGCCGAAAGGCGCCGCTCGTGCTGCGTCGGCGCGTCGAGTACTACGGTTTCGAGCTCGAGCGGGAAGTCGAAGCGATCGAGGAGTTTCCGGAGGGGCGCGAGGAGGAAGCGCGGAAGGTGCTTGCCGACGCGTTGGCGCGTGGAGAGGCACGTCACTTTGCGGTGAAGGACAACCTCGGCATCATCGACGCGGTGCGCGAAGCGTGGCGGCGCTCGGGTGGTACGTTGCCGCGCCTCAACCAACAGGATCTCGCCGAGTTGTACCTGCGTCGCCTGGGCGATATCCGCTCGCTGACCGCATTCAAGCAAAGCGACCTCGATCTCGCGGCGGAGCTCGAGCAGTTCAGTCCGCGAGCAGAACGCGCCAGGTTCGATTCGCTACCAACGAAAGTCAGTATCCGGGATCGCGATGCGGAGATCGGCTATGACGTCGAGGAGGTCGACGGTGTGCCGGTGGGCATTGCGCGGCTGCAACTGCCCGAGAAGGTCGCGCGCTCATTGACGGAGAGTGAGGTGCCGGTACTCGATCGTCCAGTGCGGTTTGTCGTCTATCGGGGGCAGCGTGGGCAGGTGCGCGCACGAACCATCGATGAATTGCAGACGCTACTCGACGCACCGTGGACCGACGAGGAAGTGGCGCGCTTCAACCGCAAGCGTGAGGAGCAACGCGACGCGGCGCGCGGACAGCGACGCGACCGCTTGGTGCCACGCGAGCCGAAGCGTGGGCTTCGTGATCGGTCGAGCAAGAATCGTCCGGGAAAGCGCGAGCGCGAGGACCCGAACAAGCGCGGCGGGGGGCGTCCTGGCGGCGGCAAACCAGGTGGCCGCAACCGCGGGCGGTCACGCTAACGGACTACGGAACAGCAGGTGCGGGCCCTTCGTTGCACAAGGGCGACAAACGAGCGAAGGCTCAGGGCGACAAATCAACCACGTATCGTTCTTCTCGAACGATCGAGAATCCGCGCGCACGATAGTTGGGCAGCGCGTGCGGCGAGTCGAGTGTACATGTGTTGAGCGATACAACCGTTGCCCCGAGTGCGAATGATTCTTCAACCGCTCGCGTAAGGAGCCAGCCACCGAGCCCGCGGCCGATGAACGGCACGGCGAGGCCGAAGTACATGATTTCGACGCGATCACTCGCCTGACGCTGAAGCTCGAAATAGCCTGCGAGCTCATTCCCGATGCGCAGAATCCACAGGTGCAGCTCCGGCGACGCGAGATAGGCCGCGAGTTGCTCTTCGGACCACGCGAACCGGTCGCGCCACTGCCACGGCCCGCCGACGATTTCGTAGAGTGCGAGGTATTCCGCCGGCGTCACTTCACATTCGGCGAGGGTGATGGCTCCCGTTGGCAAGCGGGCTGGGCGAAAATCCACTCGCTGCCGCAATTCGAGGTAAGTCCGAATGACCTCGGTCGTTGAGGGCTCCCCCTTCGTCGCTTGCGCCCCTCGCGGGCAGGCTGCTTCGCTCGCTCGAGGTGACAACGCTGGGTGGGCGGCGTCAGCGTCGGACATTTCCTTATCGGTGCAGCTTCATCCGGTGACGCGCGGCCTTCGCACGGTTCCCACAAGTCGCCATGTCGCACCAGCGACGGCGTCCGTTCTTGGTCTCGTCCTGAAAGACGCGACCACAGCGCGGATCGGCGCACCGTCGCACGCGCGGAAGCTCGCCGAGGATCAATGCATCAGAGACACTCTCGACGATGGAGATCAGCAGGCCAGCGAATGCATCGCCCACGGGCACGAATGCGCGCACGAAGGTTCCGTCGCCCTGAAGCTCGAGCCGGCGCGTGCCGGCGCTCCGGCCGAGCACGCGATTGATCTCGGTGAGCGCATCCGTCCGGATATCGCGCGACACCGCACCTCGCTCGGCAAGGGTACGCAGCACGGTGCGCACGCGTCGTGCGTCGCCGAGGACCGCGAGCGCGCCGGCCGGCTGTTGCTGCGCACGCCTCCGCATGGTACTCCCGCGCTCCGCATCGAGCAGGTGGGCCGCCTCCAACCAGCGCACGAAGCGCTCGAAATCATAGAGCGCGTCGTCGCCGCGTGCCGCGCTATCGGAGTTCACGAAGTCGAGCCACAACCGTTCTGCGACGAATGCGAACACATGGCGTTCGGGTGCGTGCGTGCCGTTGAGAGAGGGAGAAAGTCTGAGCGGGGGTGTCATTGCGCCCTAGCATATCCCGCGGTCCACGGGGCGGCAACCAGAGGTCGTGAGCGAGGAGCCAGGGACTCGGAGCGAGGTGCTAGTGCCAGGACCGCGTCAGGATTCTGGGCAATAGTCCGAGTATCTTTTTGGCATGCCAAGACTCGTCGCAGTTGGATCGATGAATCCTGTAAAAATCAATGCGGCGCGATCGGTGATCGAGCGCGTTGACGCGGACGCAGACGTTCGCGGTGTCGCGGTGGAGAGTGGCGTGCCCGATCAGCCGTGGGGCGATGATGAAACGATTCGCGGGGCGGTCGCGCGCGCTCGAGCCGCGCGCGAAACGCTCGATGCGGATTGGGGTGTCGGCATCGAGGGCGGTGTGGTTGCGTCTCCGGATGGAAGCGTACGAACCTGCGCGTGGGCGGCGATCGTGTCGCGCGATGGAACGCAGGGAGTCGGTGGCTCGCTATCGCTCGAACTACCGCGCGCGGTCGCCGACCTGGTTCGCGGCGGAGTGGAGCTCGGTCATGCGATGGACGCGGTGACTGGTGAGCACAACGTGAAACAGGGCGTCGGGGCAGTCGGTCTCCTCACAGGAGGGCTTGTTACGCGACAGCAGGCGTATGAAGTACTGGTGGCGTACGCGATGGTGCCGCTGCTCACTGCGTAGCTGCTTGCTCTTCGCTCCACTCGGCCGGGGTCGGAGTCGTTGAAAAATGGTACCGCACCACCGCACCACGGGGTCGGAGTCGTTGAAAAATGGTACCGTCCACGCACTCGGCGGCAAGACGATCGGACGATTGCCACGCTTCGCGGAAAACATTAGCATTGCGCACCCCCGTTCGAGCTTCTCCGGGCGCAACTGCCCGGTCCCCGCCGCTGGGCGTGTGCGATGGACTCGATAGCACAGTTGACGTCGGAGCTGGCCGACCGGTACGCGATCGAGAGCGAGATCGGCGCCGGTGGCATGGCCCGCGTCTACCTCGCGCGCGACCTGCGGCACGGGCGCGGCGTTGCGATCAAGGTGCTGAATCCGGAGCTGGCGGCGATGCTGGGCGTCGACCGCTTCCTGAGCGAGATCAAGGTCACCGCGAACCTGCACCATCCCAACCTGCTGCCATTGTTCGATTCCGGAGAGGCGGCCGGGCAGCTCTTCTACGTCGTCCCCTTCGTCGAAGGAGGGTCGCTGCGTGCGCGGTTAGCGCGCGAGAAGCATCTCCCCGTGGACGAAGCGGTGCGCATCACGCTCGGCATCGCCAGTGCGCTTCAGTACGCGCACAAGCAGGGGATCATCCATCGGGACCTCAAGCCCGAGAACATCCTCATGCACGAGGGGCAACCGCTGGTCGCGGATTTCGGGATTGCACTTGCCGTGAAGAAGGCGGGAGGCGAGCGATTCACCCAAACAGGCATGTCGCTTGGCACGCCGCAGTATTCCTCACCCGAGCAGGCGATGGGGGAGGCGATCATCGACGGGCGGAGCGACATCTATTCGCTCGGCGTCCTGCTGTATGAGATGCTGGCGGGAGACCCTCCACATCAGGCGAGCACACTCCAGGCGATCGTGGCCAAGGTCCTCACTGAGCGGCCACGGGACATCCGGACCATTCGCGCAACGTGTCCCGAGCACGTGGCGCGCGCAATCGACTGTGCGCTCGCAAAGCTTGCCGCGGACAGGTTTTCATCGGCACAGGAGTTCGCCGACGCCTTGAAGGGCCACGCCGATCCCACGTCACCCTACCATCCGTCGGCTGCGTCATTCAACAGCGTCAACAACTCTCGACGTCCGTCGCGCGCCCGCTCATTTGCCACGCTCGCGGTCGTAGGTGTCGTTGCCGTGCTGACGACGGTGAGTGCGATGCAATTGAGGGCGCCGGCGCATGAGCCGCACGAGCGCGCTGTGCGTTTCTCGCTCACAGTCGATGAAGATGAAACCGTTGCCAGTGGTGCGGTGGGAACACCGCTCGCTCTTTCGCCCGACGGTGGAATCCTCGCGTATCTCTCGAGCCGATTCGACGGCATTCAGGAGTTGTACGTCCGCCCGATGAACCAGTCCCACGCCCGAGCGATTCCGGGAACGACCAAGGCACTGCATCCAACATTCTCGCCGGACGGGCGCGCCATCGCGTTCATGAGCGGCGGGATGCTTCAGCGCGTCGAACTTTCGGGTACCACAGCACCGAGCACGCTCGCCACGACATCAGACACAGTGTACGGGATCGCCTGGGGAGCACGGGATTTCATCCTGGGTCGCGTGCGAGGCGGGCTTGCCGCGGTGCCGGCGATCGGTGGGGCGATTCGCCAGCTGACCACCGTCGATACCGCGGCCGGTGAGCGCAGCCACCGATGGCCGGTGATGCTCCCGGGTGGCAAGTCCGCACTCTTCACCATTTGGCGCGGACGGAAAGCCAGCGCGACGCTCGCCATCGCGTCGCTGGACGATGGGCGCATCACGCCACTCGGGCTTGCCGGTACCTCGGGGCTGGGTATAGTGGACGAGCACCTCGTCTTCGCCGATAGCACCGGCCGAATCATGGCGGTTCCATTCGATAGCCGCCGCAGGAAGATCACGGGCGTGCCGGTGCTCGGCGAGCAGGGGAGCGTGAGTCTTCCCGGTGCGGCGAAGGCGGCGCTGTCACACTCGGGCACCCTGGCGTATTCGACGTCGCTCGCGTCGAGTCTTGAAATGGTTTTCGTGGACACGCTGGGTCGAGTGAAGACATTGCTCGACCGGCAGCGGGAGCGATTCAACGATCCGCGCTTCTCGCCGGACGGCCGGAAGATTGCGGTCGCCATTGGATCGGACACGACCAGCGACATCTTCATCATCGACGTCGCGACCAATGGTCGCGAACGATTGACCGCGCAAGCAGGAAACAAGTCGCGGCCCGAGTGGACGGCGGACGGCAAACGCGTCCTCTACAGGAAGGTAGGAAGCGCTGGCGCCGAATTATGGGAGCGGATGGCGGACAAAAGCCTACAAGCCGAGCGTGTCGTGTCCGCGGACAACGACGCGGCACAGGGCCTTCCGACGCACGACGGACGAAGTGTGATCTACCGAACGGATTCCGAGTCGCGCTTCGGAATGAACATCTGGTGGCTGGATACCACGGCGAACGCAACGCCGCAGAAGATTGCGCAGGGACGCGCTCCCGCGATTTCGCCGGACAATCGATGGATTGCCTACTCGTCGAGCCAGAGCGGAACACTCGAGATCTACATTCGCTCCACCCCATCACCGAATGACAAGGTGATGCAGTGCCAGATTTCCGACGACGGCGGCAGCGAGCCCGGATGGTCGCGCGATGGGCGACACCTCTATTATCGCAGTGGCTGGAGGTTCATGTCCGCGACCCTGACAGCCAGTGCGTCAGGCTGTCCGAGTGTCTCGCGTGGGCGGGTGTTCGAGGTACCAACGTATGCAAGCGAGTATCACCGCCAGTACGACATTGCCCCGAATGGTACGGGCTTCGTCATGTTGCGTGAATACGGCCACGAGTCTGGTGTCGAGATCGTGCACAATTGGGTCATGGATCTGCGCGCGCGAATGACCCTGGCTAGCCCGGATTTCTCACCACGTTCGTTGGACCGACGCAGAGCGGGTGATTTTGAC
>JAZJZK010000014.1:0-305069 GCA_040389905.1 Gemmatimonadota bacterium
ACGAAGCGCTCGAACCACATGCCGATGTTGATGAAGATCGACAGGATGAAGAGCCACTTCGTGTTGCGCCGCAGCTTCTGCGAAAAGAGCGAGATGGGAAGGACCATGTTGCAGATGAGCATGATCCACGCAGCCCAGGTCCACTGCCCGAACACGCGGTTCCAGAAATACTCCTGCTCCATCTTGTTGCCGGACATCCACGCGACCTGGAACTCAGTCAGGTAGGCGAGTCCGACGACCATCGACGTGAAGAGGCAGAGCTTTGCCGCCGCATCGAGGTCGTTGATGGTGACGTAGTGCTCGAGCTTGAAGAATTTGCGCAGCGGAATGATGATCGTGAACACCATGCCGATGCCGGAGAAGATGGCGCCGGCAACGAAGTACGGCGGGAAGATCGTCGCGTGCCACCCCGGTACGAGGGACATGGCGAAGTCGAAGGACACGACGCTGTGTACCGATAGCACCAGCGGTGTCGCAAACGCCGCCAGGAAGAGGTACGCGCGCGTGAAGTGCCGCCACTCATTGTCCGAATTGCGCCAGCCCAGTGCGAGCGCCGCGAAGATGCGCTTCCGGATCGGGTTCGTTTCCTGATCGCGCAGCACGGCGATGTCCGGAATCAATCCGATGTAGAAGAACGTCGCGGACACGGTGAGGTACGTCAGGATCGCGAAGACGTCCCAAACGAGCGGGCTCTTTGGATTTGGCCAGATGAGCCGCCAATTCGGATACGGAATCAGCCAGAAAAACTTCCACGGCCGTCCGAGGTGGAGAATCGGGAACAAGCCTGCCGTCATGACAGCGAACACGGTCATCGCTTCCGACGCGCGGTAGATCGTGGTGCGGAAACCGGCGCGGAACAGATAGAGAATTGCCGAGATGAGCGTGCCGGCGTGACCGATACCGACCCAGAAGACGAAGGTGACGATGTACACGCCCCACATGACGGGCGGCTGGTAGCCGGCGGCGCCAAGCCCTTCATGAATCTGGTAGATCCACGTACTCGCGCCGATGAGCAGGCAAAGGATCGCAATACCGAGCATCGCGAACCAGCCAAGCGTCGGCTGGAGCGTGTTGATGATCTCGCGATCGACTTGCTGGTAGTCCTTGATGCCCGGAAGGCGGAGGCCAGCGGCGGGAACGTTCGAACCACTGAGGTGCTCCGGGCGCGGTTTCACGGATGTCGCCATGATTACGCCCTCCCCGCCGACGCCGGCCCGGGATGATTGACCTTCTTCAAGTACACCACCGCTGTATAGGTGTTGAGCTCTTCGAAGACGTGGTAGGCGCGCTTGTCTTCAACCTGCGTCGATACGGTCCACCGCGGATCCGACGCGTCACCGAAGGTGATGGCGCGCGACGGACACGCCTGCGCACACGCCACCGTGAACTCGTCGACCACGAGCTCGCGCCCCTCTGTCTTGGCGCGCGTTTCCGCTTCACGGATTCGCTGCACGCACATCGTGCACTTCTCCATGACGCCCTTGCCGCGAACGGTGACATCAGGGTTGAGCTGCCAGTCGAGCGGTTCGGGGAACGCGTACTGCTTGCGGTCTTCCTCGCCGTAGCCGAACCAGTTGAAGTAGCGAACCTTGTACGGACAGTTGTTGCTGCAATAGCGGGTACCGACGCAGCGGTTGTAGACCTGGACGTTGAGTCCGTCCGGCGCGTGGTAGGTCGCATAGACCGGGCAGACGGGCTCGCACGGCGCATTTCCGCAGTGCTGGCACATCATGGGAACGAAGCGCGCTTCGAAGTCCTCGGTGAACTGACCGTCCGCCGCTCCCTCGAAATACCGCTCGAGGCGGAGCCAATTCATCTCGCGACCGCGCGTGATGTTGAAGCCGGACTTGGCCACCGCGTACACCGTAGCGTTCTGCCATGCCGCGCCGACCGTCGGAATGTTGTTCTCCGCGTAGCATGCCGTGACGCAGGCCGAACACCCGGTGCAGCGAGCAAGATCGACGGTCATGGCCCAACGACGGCTGGTCATTCCCGACCAGTGGTCGGGCGCATACATGCCCTTGTCCTTACCGTGGTCCGCGGCCGTCGGCGCGCCAAGATCGCCCTGCGCGTCCGCCGCAACCGGCGAGCGCAAACCCGGGAGAAATGCGCCACTCGGCTCACCGGCGATCTTATGCTCGCCTTCCTTGTGCTCACCCTCGCCTGTGCCGCCCTTCAGCAACTCCTCGATGCCAATCGCCTGGGCGATACCGCGCCCGTGCTGGCGCGCCGACCCCTCGGTGGAAACGAGCGTCTCGTGCTCGCCGGTCTTGGCGATGGACGCCTTTGTGCTGGTGAGGACGAAGCCACCTGCAGCATTGCGCGTCGCGGCAAGCAGATCGTGCGCGCGGATGCCGACGTTGCGCGCGTAGCGGCCGTAGCCCCACTGCGTGGGAATCGCCTTGTGGTTCTTGCCGTCGTGATCCGCGAGGGATGCGGCGGAACTATGGCCCTGCCCGATGGCGAGCCCGATAGTGTCGGGCCGAATGCCAAGGTACAGATAGGCGGGTGCCCGCACCTTGCCCTGCGCCGTGGTCACCTCGATGATGTCGCCGCGCTCGATGCCCTTTGCATTGGCAGTTTGCGGATGGATCTCGACCCACGAGCTCCAGAGCACCTTCGTGACGGGATCGGGCAGTTCCTGCAACCATGGCTTGTTCGCCCCACGACCATCGCCCAGGACCGGCGACGGATATGTCACGAGGAACATGTCGCCCTGCGTCTGTTCGATCGCCGGCGCGGCGGACAGTTGCGCTGCGGGCGCGGCGCTCGTGCGTGCACCCGTGGATCCGCTCGCAACACCCTTCTGGAGAGCGCTCGTGAATGCCGTCGTGCCACCTGCGAAGCGGCTGATCAACCAGCTGCGATAGTCCTTCTGTGGATACTTCGCGGCGCTCGCGGGATCCTTCTGCGCGAGTGCGATGAGGACGTCTGCGGTCGCGCGCGGGCCGGAATAGACCGGGTCCATCGCGGGCTGCTGCACCGAAATCGTGCCCTTCGCCGCCTCGGCATCACCCCAGGACTCGAGCGAGTGCAGATCGGGGAGAATGAGATCGCACAGCTCCGTGGTCTCGTCCGGATACAGCGAGAAGCTGACCTTGAACGGGACCTTCGCGAACGCCTCCGCGAACTTGGCGGCCGCCGGGAGGTTGTAGGCGGGGTTGACGCCGCGCACGAACGCAACCGGCACGCTTCCGGCGCGCATCTTCTCGACGGCTTCGACGACGTCGGCATAGTGGGCCACGCCATCGAAAGCCGCGATCGCATCGGCGGGACGAATGGTCGTCCCAACAGCGCCACTTGCCTTGTTCAGCGACGCGACCGCGAGGGCGAGGTCGAGTGCATTGGCCGTGGTAGCGCCGGAAAGCACCATCGCCGGCTTCGCCGAGGCGAGCTCCTGTTGCAGACGGATCAGTACATCCGGAGCGACGCCACTCTGCGCTGCCGCGTCGGGGATGGAGCCGCCACCGGCGAGCGCGTTCGCGATCGCGAGTTCAGTGCCCGGCTTGCATGCGATCCACTGATCCGCGTTCAGGCCGGTGAGCGAGCGGCGCGGCCCGATGTAGACAAAGCGAGGCGCCCCCTGGATCTGGGCGCGCGCATCGGCAAAGTCGAGCTGCTGCGGTACCGACAACCCCCACGTCTCGAGAAAGTCTGCACCGAAGGAGACGATGAGCTTTGCATCGCCGAAGGACAGCTTTGGCCACGCGACGCCGTAGCTTCGCCGGTTCGCTTCGATCACGGCGCTGTCGACTTCGAAATCGGCGCTCAGGTGCGCCTTCATTCCGAACCCCGCGAGCCACGCGTCGAGAAAGCCAGGAAAGCTTCCGGTTTCGTGCTGGTTGAGGAAGACGCTATTCGCCGCCGTTCCGCGGCTCTTCGCCTCGCCAAGCTTCTGGCTCACGAGTGTGAGGGCGGCGTCCCATTCAACGGGCTTCCACGCCCCGTTCTCCTTGACCATGGGGCCACGGAAACGATCGGGATTGTAGAGCCCCTGAAGCGCCGACTGGCCGCGCGAGCAGAGCGCGCCGCGGTTCAGCGGATGCTCCGGATTACCCTCGAGCTTTGTGGTGCGGCCATCGCGCGTCTCGGCGATGATGCCGCAGCTTGCCGCGCATTCACGACAGGTCGAGGCGTAGTACGTCGAAACGCCCGACACCGTCTGTTCCGGATGCGCCAGATACGGGATCAGCTTGTTGACCTTGTCGGTGCTGCAGCCGACCGTTGTCACGGTCGCACCCGCAGCGCCCAACACCTTGAGGAAGTCGCGGCGCTTGACGCCTGTCGACCCCGAGTCGTTGCTCATGTGCGGCTCGTCCTGGGATCTAGTAGTGACACGCGGCGCAGTCATACCGCGCGCGACGGCGCTCGGCTGATGGCGTCGATGCGCTGGAAGCTTTGTGCGCGGTATCGGGCGACGGGGAACCGCTCGCCGAATTGGCGGGCGTCGCCCCAGTGGTCATGATGCCGGCGAACGAGCCCGGCGTACCGTAGGGAACGCCGCCTTTGTAGCCGGCGGGGGGGATATTGTCGTACCCAGCAGCCTTCTGCCCTTCCTTGGGATCGTAGCCGTTCACATGGCAGTTGACACACCAGCCCATGTTGAGCGACGCCGCCTGATAGACCTTGGTCATCCCCTGCACCTGTCCGTGACAGGTCTGGCACGTGACGCCCGCGTTGACGTGGCGCACATGCGGGAAATGGACGTATTCGGGAAGCTTGTGGATGCGAACCCACGGCACCGGCTTCGCATTCTTGCCGCCACCGGCGATATCCGCGTACGTCTGAAGCTTCTTGATCTCCGCCTTGGCCTGATCGGTGGAGCCCATGACGCTCGAATGGCAGCCCATGCAGGTGTTTACCGCGGGCATGCCGACGTCGGCCGACTTGTTCGCCGAATTGTGGCAGTAGAGACAGTTCATGCCGAGTCCTCCGCTCGCCACCGGTCCGGCGTGCTTCGGGTGCGGGAAAGCGATCGGCTGATCGGGGGCATTGCCCTGAGAGGATGAGGCGCCACTATAGGCGGACAGCATGACGGCACCGACGGCCAGGATCATGAGTCCTGGGAACGCGGTCCACTTCCTTCGCTGCGTCATCGCGATGGGGTCAGGGAAAGTCAGGGGAGCGAGGGGCTTGTGAACGAATTCACAAAGCCCTTACCGCGCAGCAATTTATCGGACGTTGGGGGTCGTGCAAGTCACGGCGAAGCACCTTAATCCCGAGTAAAATAGTCCCTAATAGATTAGGGCTCCGCACCGACGCGGGAAGGTCCCCGGAATGGAGCCCGGGGTCAAGTCGGTGTTTTCCTTACCCGCGGTTCGGGGGTGAAGCGCCCGAGAAAATTCTGCGGGGAGCCGAGCCCATACACGGAAAGGAGCGGATCGAACGGATGCAACGGATAACTGCCAGATCTTTCAAACAATCATTCCGGCCTTTTCCGTTGCATTCGTTTGATCCGCTCCTAAATCAGCAATGGTTCCGACTCCAGCGCCCGAACTTTGGATGGTGCGGGCCCTTCGCTTCGCTCCCTTCGTCTCTTGCGCTCCTCGAGGGCAGGCAGGCGACAAAAAACGAGCAGATCAGTTCAACGCATCAATGACTGCGCATCCGTGATGGCGGGATCACGCAGATCATCTGGCAGCAATTCGAGATTCGACCGCGAATTCTGCGTCAAGCGCAACGGCCAGTGCGTGCCGTACACGAATCGCTCGGCACCGACGGTACGAATGAGGTGCGCGAAATGATCTTCGGGCGGTCCCCAGATCCACGCAAAATCCCAGTAGACGCACGTCTGCTCCTCTGGCGTCAGCCCCCAGTGCGTCTCTTCGAGCACCTCGCGCCCTGCGCCGAGGACCACAAGCTTCAGGGACTCGTGCGAGCGGGCGAGCGAGCGGATGTGCGCTGCGGTCAAGTCGCTCGCCGTATCGAGGGATGATCGCTGACGGAGATCCTCGAAGCGAACCGTAAGGACTAACGGAACTCCGAATTGCGCACACGCTGCGGCGAGCTCGCGCATCCCGGGGTCGTGCGGTCCTGCACCCCAATGCATTGGATACGCGCGGACCGCCGCCGCACCACGCTCGACGACGTGGCTCAACGTCTCCTCCCACAACGGCCAGTCGGGCCTGACGACCGGCGCAGGGCGAAGCGATGGAAACGGCTCGAGCGCCTTGAACAACGCCGTGTTGCCGGGCCCCGGATCGCGATGCCACGGTGACGGGAGATAGCCCACCCAGGCGCCGCTCAGACCATCGCGCTCGAGCACGCGGACGAGGACGTCCGGATCCGGATGTGGCAGATGGCGAAAGGGAAACTGACCGACGTACGCCGCGCAGTCGATCATGCGGACACCCCACAGCGCGGAAACGCCGCGTCGCCGAAAAGTCGCGCAACATTTCGCCAACGAATGTCTGCCATCTCGTCTTGCGTCATGCCGATGACTTCGAGTGCGCGCAGTTTGGTGAGCCCGGTCTCCATCGTGAGATCGCACGCCCACAGGAGGCGTTTCGCCCCGAGTACATCGAGCGCCTGATCGAGCATGCCGCGATCCACACCGCTCCCGGAGAGATCGGGGTAGACATTGGGCGTGTCGCGCACGGCGGGAAGCGTGTGTGCCCAATCGCCGCCGCCGCCGAGATGCGCGAGGACGAACGAAACGCTCGGGTGTCGGGCGGCGAGGCGGACGAGGTCGCGTCCATCCGAGATTTCCTGGTTGGGCCATTCGCGCGTCCTGTGCTGCCAGATGTGATGCAATACCGGCATGCGGTACGCTGCGGCCCGCTCGCACACCGGGTCGAGCAAGGGATCATCCGCGCGACGACTCGCGAGCAGTTTGATGCCAATGGCACCCGCCCGCTGTCCGCGGTCGACCTCACGCAGCGCGTGGGCGGTGTGATTCGGGTTGACGGTCACGTACCATCGCACCGTCCCCGGCTCCGCGGCAGCCATGGCCAGCATCGCGTCGTTGCCGACGACCACATCCTCTGGCGACGGAAAATACGTCGGTGACGAATGCCCGTAGGAGCCGAGGACGCTGGCGACGTGATATGTCACGCCGATGCGATTGCCGGCGCGAAGCCGCGCCTCGTTCACGCGCTGCCAATCACTTCGGCCCGCCTGCGCATGGTAGAAATGCGCGTGCGCGTCGATGAGTGGCGTCGTACCACTCAACAGCGATTCGCTCACGCGTTTTCGTCGTCCATGAGGGACACGAGGGCCGCGCTCGCCGCGCGCTCAATTTCCTGGAGCTCCGCTTCGAGATGCGCGATCGCAGGGAAGTTGTAGGCGCCACGCTTGAAGAGCACGCCTTCGCGCATTGCCTGGCTCACGAAGCGATTCTCGAGCGCACGATCCGCCCACTTGATGGACCACATATGGTCGGTGCCTTCGGTGTGCGCGCCCTCGACTCCGCTGGCGGCGATCGCCCGATCAACGGCGTCGCGCATCTCCTTGCCGGTCTCACCAAGCGTCTCGCAAATATTCGCCTCGTCGTGCCAGTCGAGCACTGCCAGCGCCGCGGCCAAGGCGGTCGATTCACTCGCGAGCGTCGACGAGATCCACGTGTCACGCGCCGCCTCCATCAACGCGCGCTGCCCGACAACTGCCGCCACGGGATAGCCATTGGCCATCGCCTTGCCGAACGTCGCAAGGTCCGGCGTGACGCCGCACACCTCCTGATATCCGCCGGGAGCGACGCGAAAGCCGGTCTTGATCTCGTCGAAAATGAGTACAGCCCCATTGGCGTCCGCCAACTCGCGGGCGCGCTGCAGCCACTCGACCGATGGCAGATGATCCACGATCGGTTCGATGACGATGGCCGCGAGCGACGACTTGGCCGCGGCAACGGCAAGTTCCAGGGCGCCGATCTCGTCGAAGGGAATCCAGTCGACTGTTTTTCGCACGCTGGCCGGCACGCCCGGCGAATCGGACGACCAATCATGCCAGCCGAAGTAACCGCACGCGATGATCTGCTCGCGGCCGGTGTACGTGCGCGCGAGGCGCACGGCCGCAGACGTCGCCTCAGCGCCGGTTTTGAGAATCTGCGCGCGCTCCGCACAGGGGATGATTGCGCACAGCCGTTCGGCGAGCTCCACCTCACGCCAACTCGACAGGCCACACACGTTGCCTTGCGACGCCGCTTCCATCACCGCGCGCGTTACCCTCGGCTCGGCATAACCGAGTGCGACTGCGCCGAGCGCCATCGTGCAGTCGAGATACTCGATACCGAAGACGTCGGTGAAACGTGCCCCGCGAGCGGTTGTGAAATGGGTTGGAAGATCGGGCTCGGCATGGCCGTAGAGCTTGTCCGCGCGCTTACTGCCGGTCGACGCGCCGGTCGCCAGGGCGGCGTCCGCCCGCATGAGCCAACTGGTGTCGGGAGCCTCCTCCGGCGTGCCTTCCTCGAATTCGGGTTCCGAGGCGTCATCGGCTTCTGCTTCGGGCGCCGCGTCAGGAACGGATTCCGTGGTGGCGTCGTCCGCCGCTGGTGTCGGATTGTCGCGACCGCGACCGAAAAAACGTGACAGTGCCATGGGTCAATTGAGGTTGATGGCGTTGGATGACATCAGTGTTCGCTCGTGTCACGTCCGGTGACGTGACGTGGAGGTCGCGGCGAAACGTCGTCTGGAAGCGTGCGCTCGATGCGCCCCGTGCGCTCGAGGAACCGAACGATCTCGAGTGACATGGCGCGCAGCAGGGAGAGTTCGCGGTCATCCGGCTCTGCGCGATATGTGATGGCGCGCAGCGACCGCATGATGTGCTCCGGATAGCGAGTCTTGAAGAACTGTATGGACTCCAGCGCATTGTGCAGCTCGACAAAGTAGCGCTCGAACAGCTCGGCCGTGGGTGGCGGCGCTTCCTTACGCGGACCGCGCAGAACGCGCGTGGCGTCTCCCGACGCGAGATGCAGTTCGTACAATGCGATGAGCACCGCCTGCGCGAGGTTCAACGACGCGTGATCGGTCGTGGGAATGGTCACCGCGGCGTGCAGACGATCGAGGACTTCATTCGGAAGCCCGTGATCCTCGCGGCCGAAGACGAGCCCGACTCGCCCGGCCTCGGTATAGCCGAGTGCGTCCTCCGCCGCGCCCCTCGCATCGAGGATGCGCCACTTCGCCGCGCGACGACGTGCCGTGAAGCCGACGAGTCGCACGCAGTCCGCCACCGACGCATCGAACGAATCGAAATGCTCGATGCCGTGAATGATGTCCCACGTGTCGTGCGCAATGCCCTCGAGACGCACGGGATCGTAGGCGCAGGGGCTCACCAGACGCAGCGAGGTAAATCCCATGTTCTTCATCGCGCGAACCGTGGCGGCGATGTTGATCGGATTCTGTGGTTCGAAAAGGACGACGGAGATCTTGGAGAGTCGCGAGTCAGGCATTCGGTAACGATAGATGGAGCAGGCACGACGGATCGTGACGGTCTCCTCGAAGATAGACGAATTCTCCGTGCGCGCCGGAGAGAACGAGCTGGCCCCGCCGGCGTGCTCGGCCGGACACGACGTCGTTGATCACGACATCGATGGCGAGATCCGTGACGGCGCCCGAGAAGTACAGCGTCGCCTCGAGATGATAGCCGGACGAGAGCGCCCTCCACGTTGCGTCGACGACGAGATCATTGGCCCATCCACTCACCGGCCGTTGGTCGACGGCTCCGCCGTTGGGGACCAACAGCAAACCTGCGCTGCGCCCGCCAGCGAGCGCGTACAGCTGCACGCTATCGCCATTGATCGACGCCGGCTCGTTGTCGAGCTGGTTTTCGGTGGTGATCGGGACAAAGAGTCGCTGTGAAGTCGGAACGTCGACCAGCACGCGCACGGTGCCGGGCGCGGGGTGGATGATATCCACTGTGGCAACTGGGCCCCCCGCTCCCTGCCAGGTGAATTCGGAACGTCGGTAGTGCGGTTCGCCGAGGGCGAAATGGGCTGGCAGGGCGATCGGCGCGGCGAAGGGCTCTCGCTGCGGAAGCGCCTGCGACGTCGTTGCTGGACGCTCAACCTCGCCACGGAGTTCGACGATGCCCGCCGCGCCATCCGCCAGTTCGACGAGCCAACTCTTCGACGCACGGAGATGACGATCTCGCGTGCCGTCCGTCCGGTGCACGATCAGTGCGTCACCGTCGCGTTCGAACGAGCTCACGGCGTTGTTCCAACTCCAAACCGTCACGAATCGCCCATCGGCTGACTGGTGGCGCACCAAGGTGAGCGGAACGCGACGATCGCGCCCGGGGGCGTCGGGCGCGAGCGCCGTCCACAGCATGGTTGGATGCGACCCGATGCCGATCCCATGAATCGAGGCACCGTCCTCTGCCTTGCCGAGAAAACCGATCGGTTTGTCGGGGGTTGCGTCGATCTTCGTGAGGTGTCGCAGGAAGCTGAATCCATCCTCGGCTGCGGCGCCCACGGGAGGCGGCGTCGGCATGAAGCGACGGCGTTCAGTCGGAAGGACGCCATGAATTGGAAGCATGACTTCGTGGACGGCATCGCCAGACCAACGGAGATCATCGACCAGATAGTCGTCGAGGACCACCACCGTGCGTTCCACCATGCAGCCTGGAGCAAGTTCGACGTGGGCACTGACCCACGCGCCACGCGGCTGCACATGCCATGCGATCAACTCGCCGTGCACGCGCGGCTGCGAATGTCCGTCGAGGAGAGGCGCATTGTGCGCGAGCGTGCTGCGATACCAATGGAGCGACGCGTCGACGTACGAGCCGGTGCCGGGGTCATCGAACCACCGGTGCGCCCCGTCCATCAACGTAAGGTTGAGGCGATCGGGATGTCCGTGCCCGCCGCCCGAGTGTCCGTAGTCGAGCGAGACATACAGCCGTCCCTCGTTGCGCCGAATTACGGCAAGCCCCTGCGCCGGAAGCAGATCCGATTCGAGTGGACGCGCAACGAGCGGCGGCAAGGACGGCCGTGCGAACAGAAGCGTACGCCAGGAGAGATCCTCGCGTCGCAGCCCCGTGCCGGGAAGATTTCGCTCGACGTCGGCAGACGTCGAGTCTCGACCGGTGTCGCCGCGAGGCACGCTCGGGTCGTACAGCCGCGCGAGCATGCTCGTCAAACGATCATCGTCGCGCGCCGCCAAGCCGAGTTCGCACGATTCGGCAAATCTCGGCTGTCGGACGCTGATGGCGTACTGCGAGTCACGCCGCGCCGGGTACGTGAGGTCGGGGAGAATCGTACGGAAGGGAGAAACGAACCCTTCGTGCATGCGGTCCGCGAGCGCCTTCGGTAGCTCGTGGCCAGCCGTTCGCGCGAGCCGCGTGGCGTACCAGAGTCCGCGGTGCGCGAAGAGATGATAGTTCTCACCTTCGTACCAACTTCCGTCCGACAGCAGCGCGTGCTCGAGCTGGGCGTGCAGCCCACTCCGCGCATGCAGGATGCGGTCGAAGCGAACGCGATCGTCGAGCAGGCGCGCCGCCGCGAGCAATGCGGCGTTGTTCCACACCTGACGGTTCGACATGCCCTCGTCATACGACTCGATCAGCGCGGCACTCGGTGCGACGAGGCGATCACGCACCTTTGCGCCGAGCGACGCCATCTCCGGTGACGGGACGCCGATTTCCAGCAGATCCATTGCGATCGAGAGCTGGAGGAGCCAGATCGACTCGAGATACGTGGAGAAAAATGGGCGCGACGGGCCCAACACGTTGTCCGCGTTCGGATAGCGCAGATACTGGTCGGCATACTGGTCGAGAAGCGAGGTCGCACTCACGACGCATTGACGTTCGCCGGTCAGCGCGCCGAGGAGCGCTGCATGGAGCACACGCTCTGCCAGCCAGAGCTGATACCAGTACAACCGAAAACGGTCGTGCAATCCACCGGCATACTCCTGCCCGCAGAGCGCGCAGAAGTGCCGGGGGTCGTGCGGATCGAACACGAGCAGCGACCCATCCAGCGTGCAGCGACCGCCGGTCCGGCTGAGCAGCGCCTTTTCGCGCGGCACTTCAGGCAACGCATCGATCAACGGCGCCAATTCCTCGCGGAGTCCGTCGACAAGGGGCGCAAAGGCAGTCATCGCCACGCCACGCCGCGTCGAAAACTCGGCCCCGGTCAACAGGAGCGTCACATCCCACCCCCGCCAGCCGCCGCGAGGCGCCAGTCGTGCAGCGTGACGAGCTCACCCCGCAGATCCATTTCCGCCCCAAGCACACGTTTGGAAAGGCCTTGCACGCCACGGGAGTGATAGAGCCACGTGGCCGGTGCGAGCGAATCGAGCGCAAACTGGACATCGCGCCACGCGGCAACACGGGCCGCTCCTTCCGGTGCGAGCGCCGCGCGATCGAGCAGCGAGTCGAGACCGGGCGAGTGAAAGCCCGTGTAGTCGAGCGTTGAAGACTTTTGGGCGCCGGAAAACATTGCATTCACATATGAGAGGGCGAGATCGCCCGGAATTCCAGCGACGAGCATGTCGTACGTCTTCGATGTTGCGCGCGCTGACGTGAGAAAGGCACCCATTTCCGTTTGGCGCACGGTTACGACGATGCCACGCGCGGCGAGGTCGCTCTGAATCAGCTGCTCTGCGATATTGTCGCCGCTACCGACGGTCAGCAACTCTACCACGAACGGACGGCCGGACCGGGCGCGTCGTCCATCCGGTCCGCGGCGCCACCCCGCCGCGTCGAGGAGCGAGTCGGCCATCGCGGTATCTCGAGGCGTCGCTGGACTCCATGCGAGCGGATTGTCCGGCGACACCGGTGACGACGACGGGCGACCGAACCCTGCAAGTCCGATCTCGACGATTCGGCCTCGCTCGATGGAGTGTGCGATCGCGCGTCGCACACGTACGTCGTCGAAGGGCGGCCGGGTGGTGTTGAAGCACAGCGCGGTACCGAAGAGGACGGGGTACGTCGAGAGCTGGAGGGCGGCGTCCCGCCGCACGAGAGACGCCATCGTGGGCGAGATGCCGGCGACATCGAGTTCGCCGCTCGCGAGGCCGGCGAATTTTGTCGTCGCCTCGTCGACGACCGCGACCACGAAGCCCGCCAGTGACGGCGGACCGCCGAGTGACGCGGGGAAGTGTTCGTTGCGAGTGAATGTCCACCGCGTTCCGCGCACTCTCGAGGCAAAGCGAAAGGGACCGTTCCCGACGGGCGCATCGTTGTAGGGGGCGGTCCGCATGGCGGAGTGTGCGATGTTCGCGAGCAGGTGTTGTGGAACGATCGGCAGCTCCGAGAGGAGTGCGGGAAGGCGAGCCTGTGCAGCGCGGTAGCGCAGGACAAGGGTGGTATCGTCAATAGCGAGCGCGGTGTCCAGGCTCGCCAGCTCCGCGGACCGAGGAAAGCCGGTCGCGGGATCGCGCGCCGTCAGCAAGGTGAAGGCGGCATCCCGCGCCGTCGTGAGCACGCCATCGTGCCAGCGAAGGTCTGGTACGAGATGCAGCGTCAGCGTCAGCCCCCCGTTGCTCCATTCCCAGCGCCGCGCGAAGTAGGGCTGCGCCGCAAGCACGGCGTCGTATCGGGTGAGCGTGACGAAGAGCGCGTAGCGCTGCACCTGACGTGAGAGCGGATGGACCGTGACCAGCGGATTCGCGGACTCGAGGTCCGCGCCAGAGGCCATGACCAGGATACCGGGATCACGTTGCGGTGCGATGCACGCGAATACCAGCACGCATGCGACGAGATGCACGCTGCGCGCGATACGCCGCGTTGACGACTCCCGCGCCGCGTGCGATATCACCGAGTGCGCTTCTCCGATCTCGCGCGCGCGCTCGGTCGCGCGGTGCTGCTGCTGTGGTGTGTTCTGTCGCTCACCTTCGCGCTCCTCAGGCTGGCGCCGGGCGATCCAGCCACCTTTCTCCTTCCACCAGGCGCGAGTGCAAGCGACGGCGCTCGCATGCGAATGGAACTCGGTCTCGATCGCCCGATGGCCGTGCAATATGCACAATGGCTGCGCGCATCGCTCGGTGGACATCTTGGCGTGAGCTTTGTCGACCGACGCCCAGTGCAAGCCGTCATCGCGGACGCGTTGCCGGTGTCACTTGCGCTTGGTGGCGCGTCGCTCGTGCTGTCGTTCGTGGTGGGAATCGCAATCGGTCTCTTCCAGGCGTCGCGAAAGGGAACGCGCGCCGACGTCATGCTGACGATCGCCAGCGTGTTGCTCGTGGCGTCGCCGGCCTACTGGCTCGGACTCGGTGCCATTGCGTGCTTCACCTATCTGGCATCGTCGTGGAGTCTCCCGCTGATGATGCGACTCCCCGCGATAGGAATGACTACCCCCGGTGCGGCGCTTTCCGGCTGGCCGCACCTCGCTGACCTCCTGCGCCATTCGATCCTGCCGGTTACGCTGCTTGCCGCCATCGGCGCCGGTGGTGTAGCGCGGTATGTACGAACCGGCGCACTCGACGCGGTGGGCGCCGATTGGATGCGTACCGCGCGCGCGAAGGGAGCGTCGGATTGGCGGGTCTTTCGGCACCATCTGCTCGCGAACTTGCGTGCGCCGATGCTCACGCTGTTCGCCCTGGCACTTCCCGGAACGGTGGCGGGGTCCGTCTTCGTCGAAACGATTTTTGCCTGGCCGGGAATGGGACGATTGATGGTCACCTCGATCGTCGGGCGTGATTACCCGGTGGTCATGGGCTGCGCGGCGGCGTTCGCGCTCCTCGTCATCCTCGCGAACCTGACCGCGGAAGCCCTCCTCCCGTGGGCGGACCCGCGGACCCGCGGATGAAGCGGCTCGGCGCACATCGGCTGGACGGTCGAGAGTGGTTTGCTCATGGGGTGCTCATCGCACTGGTGCTCGGCGTCATTTTCGTTCCCCTGCTCTCGTCGCGCGATCCGCTGAGAATCGACGATGTCCTCGCCAAACGCCTGTTGCCTCCACTCGCGCGCGATTCCAGCGGCGGGTGGCATTTGCTTGGGACCGACCGCTTTGGGCGCGACCTCTTCGTTCGAATGATGCTCGCCGGGCGTCTTTCGCTCCTTGTTGGCGTCGTCGGGTCGCTTGTTGCTGGAGCGATGGGCACCGCACTCGGCGCGCTTGCGGGATGGCGAGAGGGATGGATCGACCGAGCGGTCACGTCAGCCGCCGACGTGTTGCTCGCGCTTCCGCGGCTGGTTCTTCTACTGGTGGGTGTAGCGCTGTGGCAGCCTGGCCTTTCTACTATTCTTGTCGTCCTGGTGCTGACGGGCTGGATGGGTATTGCGCGGCTGGTTCGCACGGAGGTCATGGCAGTGCGACGCCGGCCGTTCGTGCCCGCGGCGACTGCGCTCGGCGCGACATCGACGCGCGTACTTCTCCGACACGTGCTCCCCAATGCCGTCGGGCCGGCGCTCGTTGCCACGACACTGGGTGTCGGCAATGCGATCCTGCTCGAGAGTGGGCTGTCCTTTCTGGGATTGGGGATTCAGCCGCCGGCGCCGAGTTGGGGCAACATGATTGCCGGTGGCCGCGATTTGCTGGTGGTCGCGCCGTGGGTTTCGCTTGCGCCCGGCCTCGCGCTCGTGATCACCGTTCTGGCGACGACACTGCTTGGTGATGCGTTGCGCGATCGGTTGGCGGGGGAACGCGTCAACTGAGTGGTAGTCCGCTCGTGATCGCGTCACCGAACGAGAATCGTCACGATTTCGAGCGGCTCGGCATCGAATTGCACGATGCCGTCGGCGACGGTGAGCGCCGCAATGGGCGTCTCGTCAAGACGCGCCTTCACCGCCTCCGTGCAATTTGGAATCCCGGCTAATCGCCACGCGCCGCGGACCGCTTCGTCTCGCCGGTTCACACAGCGCAGCATGATCCAGCCGTCTTGTTCGGCCGGCGCGGCGGCGCTGAACGCCACGCCATTTCCGCTCAGTTCCAGCCCGCCTGCCCTGATCGGCGGCAGAAGGTTCGAGCGCAGTGTCTCACCAGACAGCGGTACGAGTGCGTCCTCGGCAAAGCGCTCGATCGCATCGCGAACGTCCGGAGAATCCGCGCCGAACAGCGTTAGCGCGAAGCGGGCCGCGTAGGGTCCGGGACATTGCGCGCCGGGAATGGGGGCGGGCCATCCCGCGTGCCCCGGTCGCTCTTGAAGATCGGCACGCGACAACTCGCCGATGGATCGGACCAATGTCACGCATATGCTGTTGGCTGTGGATTCGTATTCCGCGAGCCCGTCGGACGCGAGCGCAACGCCTTGGCGCGACGTGAACCGAGCGACCCAGCGATGCAGTGGCGCCGTGGGGACGACATGTTCGACCGCGGCATCGATCTCGGGGATCTCAAGGTGCTCGCGTGTCACAGAATGAAAGGCGGCGTCGGCAACCGTGGCAGCGTCCTCGAGATCGGTCGCGAAGCAGATACGAAGGCGGTGGTCACGATCGCGATTCTCACCGTCGACACACACGCGCAACGAGCGCGCGTCCGCGTCGAGTTGAAGCTTGAGCCGGCAAGAGCTTCTGCCGCGACGACCGGCTTGCGCCTGTTGGAAATCAATCACGATCTCACCGCGAATCGGCCCCTTCTGCGTGACGCGCACGCGCCGAGCTACCGGGGCGGCGAGAGTCTCTCGGATGGCGGGAGTGTACGAATCGCCGACGTCGCGAGCACGCTCGAGCGCGATGACGTTGCGAATTGTGCGACGCATCTCGTGGTCGATCAGCGTGACCGAACCGTCCGCACTGACGTCGACGCGGACGCGCCCATTGTCGAGCGACGCCTCGCCCGACACGACTGGATTCGGGATCGTCACCGAGGCCGGCACACCGTGGAACCGTGTTTCGACCGCATATCCTCCGAGCGGCGAAACCCAGCCGACGGCCTGCGCGACCGCGACGCGGTCCGCATCCGGATATGCGCGTGGTGACTCGGTCAGCGCGATCTCTTCCGACCGCGCGAGCACTTGCAGCGGAATGCCGTCGATGCCCCACGCGGGAACGCGCCGCCGCACTCCCTGACGCGTCGCGGAACCGGGACCGACGGCGACATCGGCGATCGTCGCGCAGAGTCTGAGCTCGACGACGCCACCGCGTGCACGCGCAACCGGATTACGGAGTACCACCGCCGGGCGCCAGTCAGACTGCCGGTGACGAGCCAACTCCGCGTCATGGCTGATGAGCGTTTCCAGTGCAGTGCGACGAAGGGCGTGCGCCTGCCGTTCCGCCGATGCGACGCGCTGGTCGAACGCGATGCCAACCGCATCGACCGAGGTGCCGCAGAGCGTGTCGTGCGGATGCGCGGTGAGGAGGGTGCGCCATGTGGTTGCGAGCAGCGCACGTGCTGCCGACGCGCCGTCACCACCTGCGAGCGCGACCCATGGCTCTGTGTCTCGGATGAGCGTCCGCTCAGCGCGGGCATTGTTCCGCTTTTGATGTGCGCGCGTCGCGAGCGTGCCCTGCAGGGTCCACGTGTAGCCGTAGGAGTCGCGAAGCTCGCCGCGAATGTGTGGAACGTCGGAGGCTGCGGCTCCATTGTGCAGCGCTCGGGCCGCATCCGCCAGCGACGCGCTCACGATGCGAACGGGCGACGCGACGCGTGCGAGGGACTCGAGCGCCAGCGGCAAGTCACGCTGTCGCGCGTGATGGTCTGCTCCGTTGAGGAGGATGCCACGACCCGTCGTCGCGCGGGGTGCCAATGCGTCGGTAATACACGCCCATCGCCGCCGCGCATCCTCGAGGTTCGCTGGAAGACTGCTGCCGAATTCGTATCCGTCCTGCGGAAGATGATAGACGAGGACCGATGCTCCTCCCGCTCCATGCCACCACACGACATCGGACCGAGGCGCCCGTGAACCGCCGAATCCCCTCCACAGCACCAGCATGGCACAGCCGAAACCCGCCGCAAGGTCGGGCAGCGCGGCGGGATGGCCGAAGGAGTCCGGGCAATAGAGCACGGCGGGCGGCTCGCCTCGCACGCGGCGCACCGTCGATCGCCCGATCATCAGATTGCGCACGAGCGCTTCACCGCTGGGAATCAGTTCGTCCGGGAGCACGTACCATGGACCCGCCTCGAGACGACCGTCGCGAAGGAGTGCCGCAAGCTCGGCGGCTCGCTCGGGCCGCACCGTGAGGTAGTCATCGAGCAGAATCGATTGACCGTCGAGCAGAAAGCTCCCGCTCACGGGTGGCGTCTCCAACAACTCATCCACGAGCTGTACCAGCCGCTGCCGGAATTCGGCATCCGTGTGATACCACTCCCGGTCCCAATGCGTGTGGGATACCACGTAGAGCTCGGTCAGCGTAGTCATCGCGATGAAGCTACATGCAGAGAGCGCCGCGATCTATTCGATCGCGGCGCTCCAAGCTGCATCCGTGGAACCGTGACGCTACGCGATCTTCTGTCCGGTGATCAACCGGTAGACGATCACGATGAGTGCAATGACGAGCAGCACGTGAATGAGTCCGCCGCCGATGTGCACCACGAAAAAGCCAAGTGCCCAGAGGATGAAGAGGACGATCGCAATGGTGAACAGCATGTCGTGAGTCCCCAATTGAGAGTTAGTGTGGCGCTTCGGATCCCTGCAAAGGCAACGATCGTACCGGACGCATCGGAAAACGTGCTGGAGTCTGCTTATCTCTTCAGCGTGGTCCAGGCAATTCTGTTTCGACGCCGGGCCCATGCAGCGCGCGCGACTGGCGCGCGAGCAGGATGCGCGCCGCGCGCACGTCGTGTCCGACATCGATCAGGAGGATCGCGAGATCCCCGACGCCCCATAGCAGACCGGCGAGGACAATGAGTCGGCTCGCTTCACCAAGGAGGGTGGGCATTGCCGCACCACCTTGCGCCATGAAGCCGGTCACGATCTCCGCGAGAAGCAGCAGGCCGAGTACGACACCCATCAGCTTGAAGAGCTTCGAGAGGTACCGGAGGCCAACGTACGGCTCCAGGTCGCTTTGGCGAATTCCCGGTATTTCCACGGGCACGTCGTCGGGCTTGAGTGCCTTACCGAGGCGGTCGATCGCCCCCTTCACCGTCGTTTCCATCGATCCATCGTGTGCCCGCCGTAGTTCACTCATGATCCTCCTCCGGATCCGATCCAGCGGGCACGATAGCCCCGCGAGTCGATGTGTATGAAAGGTCCGTGCCCAGCCTCAGCCGGATACACGCCTGCCCCCCCGACGAGTTCGGGGTGTGCCGCCTCGATCCTGTCCACCGCCTGCTGAATGACCCGGGAATCCTCGATGTTCACGCGGCCATCGTGATTCAGGTCGTCCATTGCTCCGTTGCCATCATTGTCGATGAAGATGTCTGCCGCATCGCCGTACATGTGTCGGCTGAGCCCGGCACGCCCGCCGGTGTTGCCACCACCCTTGTTGTATTGCGGTGTTCGAAATCCGCTCATCACGTGCACACCGTCGATCGTGATGCCGTGCTCGATAAGGTCACTCAGCACGAGCTCCAGCTTGTCAACGTTGCGCAGTTCAACCACCAGATACTTCGGCCAGACGTTCGGCTGGTCGTGGGTGAGAAAATCCCGGAGCTTGAAGTGTTCCGAGAGCTTCGTGTCCGCGTTCTCGCGTGTGACCTCGATGAATCCCGACGGCGGACGATAGCGATCCGCAGGCGCTTTCTTCGGCGCGTTCACCGTCCCGGTTTCACCGGGCCAGTTGCCGATGTAGTACAGGCCGACGCGACCATTCTGCTTTTCGCTGCGCGGACGCATACTGATCAGACTGAAGTCCGCGATCGGCTTGATCGCGCTGCCGAGCGCGACAGCGAGCTTCCAAATGCCCGCCTTCGGCGCTACCGCAGGCCCGCTTCCTTCCGTTTCGGCGACGCGCAACTCGCCACCATGCGCCCCTGCCTCCGACACGATGGGGGCCCCCTCGGTGGTCAACTCGGCACGGAGCTTCCCGCTCGTTCCCCTCAGCTCGCCTGCCAGTGCGCTCAGCGATGCGTCGGTGAGATACGCCATCGTGGGTGCATCGCTGTTGGTGATCGCGGCGGCAATCTGGGCGGTTGGTGATGGGTGGACGCTGCCATCCTGGTCATACGATCCCGTTTCGATTGACCAGATCCAGCCAATCGTGAGCACGATCAGCACTGCCGCGCCGAGTACGTCGACCACGCGTTCCGCGTGCGCGCCCGTTGACCCGCCATGCACGAGTGTCGAACTTGCGACGCTCACGACGTCTTCCTTTCTCCGAACCTCATGCAATCCCTGGTCGAACTTTTCCATCAGCTCAAGGATCCCCGCCTGCTCGTGCAGGCCGGTGGATACGTTGGCCTGACGGCTATCATTTTTGCGGAAACCGGGCTGTTGATCGGATTCTTCCTCCCGGGTGATTCGCTGCTGGTCACGGCCGGACTCCTCGCCTCACAACCGCAGTTTGGGCTCAACGTGTGGCTACTCGGCATCCTGCTCACGGTGGCTGCCATAATCGGAAACTCAGTAGGGTATGGGATCGGGTTTTATTCCGGCCCGAAGCTGTTCACCCGCGACGATTCGCTGCTGTTCAAGAAGAAACATCTGTATCGCGCCCAGGCATTCTACGAGAAGCACGGAGGCAAGACGCTCGTCATTGCGCGTTTCATGCCGATCGTGCGGACCTTCGTGCCGGTTGTGGCGGGATTGGCGCGCATGAATCTGCGCGCCTACACGGCCTACAATGTGCTGGGTGGGGTTGCCTGGATCTGGTCGATGCTCCTTATCGGGTACTTCCTCGGACGCGCGGTGCCGGGCGTCGAGAAGCACATCGAGAAGCTGATCATCGTCGTCATCTTCCTCTCACTGCTTCCGGCGCTGATTTCGTGGCAGCGGGAGCGGTCGAAGCAAAACAAAGCCAATTAGCTCAGTCATTGTTCGTGAACCACTGAACCAACCCGGAGAACTTCATGGCGCACACACTTCCAGCCCTTCCCTACGCATCGAACGCGCTCGAGCCACACATCGACGCGCAGACGATGGAGATCCATCACGGCAAGCATCACAACGCCTACGTCACGAATCTGAACGCCGCGCTCGAGAAGGCGCCGGAACTGGCAGACAAGTCGCTCGAGGATCTCCTTCGGGATCTCACTGCCGTGCCTGAAGCCATTCGCACCGCCGTTCGCAACAACGGCGGCGGACACTGGAACCACTCCCAGTTCTGGCAGTGGATGGCGCCGGACGCCGGCGGCGCACCATCGGGCGAGCTTGGCAGCGCGATCGACAGCGCGTTCGGCGACTTCGAGAAGTTCAAGGAGCAGTTCGCGGCTGCTGGCGCGGGACGTTTCGGCTCAGGCTGGGTGTGGCTCAACAATGACGACGGGAAGCTCTCGATCTCCAGCTCGCCGAACCAGGACAATCCGTTGATGGAAGGCAAAGCGGCGCCGATCCTCGGCCTCGACGTGTGGGAGCACGCCTACTACCTCAAGTACCAGAACCGCCGGCCTGACTACATGAAGGCGTGGTGGAATGTGGTGAATTGGGCCGAGGTGGCGGCGCGCTTCGGCAAGTAGCTCAGACCTCCGCGTGCCGGAACATTGAACGCGGATACAAATCTGATTCAACAGAAGCAAAAAGCGATTTGTTCATAAGAAGGCCGACCTCATTCTCGCGAGGTCGGCCCTTTTGAATTTCGAAGAGCGCTTGGTGCGCACTCCTCAAACACTCACTGAATGATCATTGTTTTGCGGTTGTTTCAGATCTGCATCCGCGTTCGCCGTTTAGCCCCAGCCTACTGTGCCGCTTCGCCCTCGAGATACGTATACCCCTCGAGACCGGTCACATAGTCCGCGATGAACGCATTCGCCTCGGCGCGGCTCAGGTGCTTCACCTGGGTCACCTTGCGACGGAAGGTCTGCAACAGATCGGACGCACGGAACTGCACGTAATTGAGCACCTCCGTTACCGTATCGCCGTGGACGAGATCCGTGATCTCATAGCCACTCCCCGCCGCGAGCCGGATGTGCACCGCGTTGGTATCGCCGAACAGGTTGTGCAGGTCACCCAGAATTTCCTGATACGCGCCTGTGAGGAAGACACCAAGCATGTAGGGCTCGCCATCGCGCCATTCGTGCAACGCAAGCGACGGATCGCCCTCCTTCTCACCGACGAAGCGATCGATCTTTCCGTCGGAGTCACAGGTAATGTCCTGCAGCGTCCCGCGTCGCATCGGCTCTTCGTCGAGCCGGTGAATCGGCATGATCGGGAAGAGCTGATCGATGGCCCAACTGTCGGGCAGTGATTGAAACAGGGAGAAGTTGCAGAAGTAGCGATCGACGAGGACAGCATCGAGGTCAAGCAGAATCTCCTCGTACTTATCGCGATCCTGCATGACGATCTTCGCGATGGCGTTCACCGTCGCGTGATACATCTGCTCCGCCACGGCACGCCCGCGCAATGACAGCACGCCGCTCGCAAAGAGTTGTTGCGCGCGCTCCTTGTCGAAGGTGACGTCGTGGAAGATTTCCAACACGCGACGCCGGGCGATTTTCTTGCCCTTCGAGACGTCGAGGTAGTCCTCCGCCATTTCGTGCAGAATGGCATGGTCGTCATCCGTAAGCGCTGGCACTGGCGTCTCTACGACGGACTCGACGTCGATGACCTTGAGCAATAGCAACGCGTGGTGCGCGGTCAGCGCCCGTCCGGACTCGCTGATCACATGTGGCATCGGCAAGTCGAGATCGCGACACGATTCAGCGAGGGTGTAGATGACGTCGTTCGCATACTCCTGCAGCGAGTAATTGACGCTCGCGTTCGACGTTGAATTCGATCCGTCGTAGTCCACGCCGAGACCACCGCCAACATCGACGTGTGTGATGTCGACGCCGATGGCCCGGAGCTCCGCGTAGAAGCGCGCAACCTCCTGAAGACCCGCCTTGATATAGCGGATATCGGTGATCTGAGAGCCGAGATGGAAGTGGATGAGCTTGACGATGTCCAGCCGACCGAGCGAGCGGAGCTTGTCGATGGCTTGCATGAGCTGCGCGGCGTTGAGCCCGAATTTGGACTTTTCACCGCCGCTCTCCTTCCATCGCCCATAGCCCGTCGACGCCAGCTTGATGCGAATGCCCGCACACGGCGAGACGCCAAGTTCGTCCGCCGCAGCAAGCAACACGTCGATCTCGCTCAGCTGCTCGATGACGATGAAGACCTGATGTCCCAGCTTCTGCCCCATGAGGGCGAGACGCATGAACTCCTCGTCCTTGTATCCGTTACAGACGATGAGATGTTGCGTGCTCTCCGAGAGGCCGAGTACCGCCTGAAGCTCCGGCTTCGAGCCGCACTCGAGCCCCACGCCGTGCTTCTCGCCGAACTGCACGATCTCCTCGACCACGTGTCGTTGCTGATTGACCTTGATCGGATAGACGGTCGTATAGTTGCCCTTGTAGTCGTACTCTGCGATCGCGTTCTGGAATCGCTCGCTCAGCGCTTCGATGCGCGAACGCAGGATGTCCGAGAAGCGCAGCAGAACAGGCAGCTGGACGCCCTGCTCTTCGAGGTCGTTCGCGAGATCGTGGAGGCTGAGTCGCCGTTCGGGATGTTCCTTGTCGGGTCGGACCACGACGTGCCCGCGCGCGTCGATGTCGAAGAAACCTGCGCCCCAGCCCTCGATATTGTACAGCGCGCGCGCCTTCTCGATGGTCCAGCCCGAAGCCGGAGCGGTGCTCGCGTCGTTGGAGTTCGTTGCCATGGCGGAAAGATAATGAGGACACACGTACAGGTCCTTCCGGGCAGAGCCTCACGGATACAGCGTTTCTGTCTCCCACCCCTCGTTCGCACGGATGTAGACATCACGCCGGTGCAGACGCGACGGCATGCCCTGCCAGAATTCAATACGGCTCGGGATCAGGCGAAATCCGGACCAGTGCGGCGGACGTTGCACGGCGCGCCCCTCGAATCGCGCTTCGACTTCGCGCAACCGCGACTCCAGATCGCCCGGGTGCTGGATGGGCCGGCTCTGCATGGACGCCCAGGCACCGAGTTGGCTGCCACGCGGCCGCGTGGCAAAGTAGGCGTCGGCTTCCTCGACGGTCACGCGCTCGACGGCGCCTTCGATGCGCACTTGCTTCTCGAGGGGCTGCCAGTGAAAACACATCGCGGCGCGCGGATGCGCGATCAACTCCTGCCCCTTCCGGCTTTCATAGTTGGTGAAAAACACAAATCCGCGATCGTCGACTCCCTTGAGCAGCACGATGCGGACGGCGGGTTGGCCATCTCCTCCCACGGTGCCGAGCGAGAATGCCGTCGGCTCTGGAAGGATGTCGCGGCTGACGGCTCGCGCGCTGTCCAGAAGTGCGGCGAAACGCGCGAACGGCTCGGTGGCTGGCGCGACATCGTTCATCCGATGGCCCTCTTGCGGAAGCTTCGAAGCCCGGCATTCCAGAAGAGCGCGGCAATGACCGCGAGCGCGCCCATGGACACGAGCAGTGGCATGTGCGGTACCTCTGGCGTCAGGGCGCCGCGCATGCCCTCCGCGACGTACACCAGTGGATTCACGAGCACGAGATATTTCATCACCGGCACCGCGTCGAGCCCACGCCACGGGTAATACGCGCAACCGAAGAACATCATCGGCGCAATGATCGCGCTGAACATGAGGCCGATTTGTTGTGGCGCGATGGCAGTGCCGAGCCACATGCCGAGGGCGGAGAACGCAGTCGCGCCGAGTAGCGTGATGACGATGACGTCGCCGAAATGCCCGAAGGTCAGATTCGGGATGGGGCCCATGATCACGCGCGCAATCGGCAGCACGAAGAGCGCGGAGATGACGCCTTGAATTACGCCATTGATGATCTTCTCTGCCGCAATCACCCAGGTTGCCACAGGAGCAAGAAGACGGTCCTCGATTTCCTTGGTCCAACCGAAGTCCTGCACCATTGGCAGCGCGACCGACTGGATCGCCGAGAGCGCGAGGCTGACGGCGAGAATCCCAGGAAGCAGCGCGGTCTGATACCCTCCGCGCACGAAACCCATTTTCGGTAACAGGAATCCGAAGACCACGAGGAACAGCACGGGTTGCATGATGGTGCGTAGCAGAAAGAACGGCAGCTCCTTGGTTGCGACCCGCACGTCGCGATGGAGGAGCGCGACAAAGACGGTAGACGCACGCACCGGCGTTGCGGCAATGGATTCGCTCAATCGAGTTTTCTCCCCGTGAGCTCGATGAACAGTGTCTCGAGGCTCGGCTCCTTGAGCGTGATGTTCTTGACGTGACGACCAGCGGCCTCGGCGGCCTCGATTGCCGCGGAGATGATGCGTCCGCCTTCGGAGCTTTGGATTCGAACCGTACTGCCAGTCGCGTCGGCTTTCACTACGCCATCGAGCTCGCGAACGCGGACCGCAGCATCGTTTGCCGCTTCGTCCAGTTCGAGCTCGATCAGCGTTCCGCCCGGTGCTTTCGCCTTGAGGCCGGCCGTGGTGTCAAGCGCGAGCAGCCGACCGCGATCGATAATGGCAAGTCGATCGCAGAGCTGATCGGCTTCCTCCATGTAGTGCGTCGTCATGACGATGGTGCGGCCCTGCCGGTGCAGGTCCCGTAACACGTCCCACAGCGCCAGACGCGCCTGCGGGTCGAGTCCTACCGTCGGCTCGTCGAGAAAGATGACATCAGGTTCGTGGATGAGCGCCCTTGCAATCATGAGGCGCTGCTGCTGGCCCCCCGACAGTGCATCCACCTTTTCGTGTGTCTTGTCCGTCAGACCGAGTTGCTCGAAGTGGGCCATGGCGCGCCGCGTGGCTTCGGCGCGTCCGATCCCGAAATACGCCGCGTGGAAGACGAGATTGTCGAGTACGTTCAGGCCGCGATCGGGATTCGCGCGCTGCGGCACCACACCAATGCGGCGGCGAACCGCAACTGGGTCTTTGATCACATCGGCCCCACCAACCGTCGCTCGGCCGGCGCTCGCCAGCACGCGCGTCGTGAGGATGCCGATCGTCGTGGTCTTGCCGGCGCCGTTCGGGCCGAGCAATCCGAAGAACTCACCGGCGCCCACCTGAAGATCGAGCCCCTCGAGGGCGACGAGCTCGCGCGCCCCACTGGCGACCGGCGGCGGTGCGCTCATTCCCGGGGGACCATACGGTGGCGCACCACCACGGCGCTTCGGCGCGGCGATTGGGTAGACCTTTCTGAGCCCTTCCGTCGAGATGGCTGACACGACGCAAATCTAACAAGGGGGCAGGGGACAGGGGACTGCGTGACGCACCGCGCGGCATCCTCTTGTCGCTGGACGCAACAGCGGAAAAGCAATTAACCACAGAGGACACAGAGGACACAGAGAGAGATGTCCTCTGTGTCCTCTGTGTCCTCTGTGTCCTCTGTGGTACAGCAGTTCCGCCTTTCGGTTGTACCTTGAACTATTCGTTGTTACTGAACAAACTGCCGAGCACTGCTCCTCCGACGGCGCCGAGTGCAGTGCCTTCTTGAACGCGGTGACCGCCGGCACGAGGCGACGCGGCAATGATACGATCGGCCAGGCGGGAGAACGGCATCGTCTGGAGCATGATGCGGCCCGGACCGGAAAGCGTCGCGAAGAAGAGTCCCTCCCCTCCGAAGAGCGCCGTCTTGATGCCAGGAACCATCTGGATGTCGTATTGCACACGGGATTCCATTGCCACAATGCACCCCGTGTCGACGCGAAGAACCTCGCCCGGCTCGAGCGTCTTTTCCCACAAAGCGCCCGACGCATGGAGGACGGCAACGCCGTCGCCGGTGATGCGCTGAAGAATGAAGCCTTCGCCGCCAAAGAAGCCAGCGCCAATTCGCTTCGTGAACGCGATATCGATGTTCGTTCCCTTCGGCGCACAGAGGAAAGAATCTTTCTGAGCAATGACCGTCCCGCCCCACTCGAGCAGGTCCACCGGCTTGATCTTCCCCGGAAAATGTGACGAAAAGGCGACGCGCTTCCGCAAGCGGTGCGTGTTGAGGAAGGTCGTGATGAAGAACGTGTCCCCTGAGAGCACGCGCTTGGCGCCGGCGAACAGCTTGCCCATCAGGCCACCGCCCTGCTTGTTGGGATCAAGCGTCGTGTTCATCTCGATCCCCTCTTCCATGAACATCATGGCGCCCGCCTCAGCGATCACGGTCTCGCCGGGATCGAGAGTTACGACGACCGCTTGCAGGTCATCGCCAATCAGTTCGTAGTCGATCTCGTCGGACGTGCGGCGCATTGAATCCATCCCGATGGAAGTAGGTGAATCACCAGTACGGTGAAACCGGCATACGGTTTCCGCCACTCGCCGTCGAGCGGGCACGAGCTATCTTGTCGCCACGCAACGGCGTCCTCAAGGCGCGATCTCCAATTCCCCGTCACGGTCCGTTTGCCATGCGTTACTCCTCCGCTCGCCTCACGCTCGCCCTCGTTGTTCTTGGCGCGACGCCCACCATCGCGCAGAACGCCCCTGCCCGTCCGGCCGACACGACGAGCACGCTTCTCACTCCTGCCCGTGTGTTCGACGGGATGGAGATGCACGACGGGTGGGGCGTCGTGGTGCGCGGGGATCGAATCCTCGCGGCCGGCCCGCTCACCGGCCTGACCATTCCCGTGGGTGCGCGGAGAATACCCCTGCCGGGCGCCACGCTCATGCCCGGCATGATCGAGATGCACTCGCATCTCCTGCTCCACCCATACAACGAGACGACCTGGGAAAACCAGGTGCTACACGAACCGCTCGCGCTGCGCGTCGCGCGCGCAACCAACCACGCGCGCGAGACCCTGCGCAATGGGTTCACGACGGTGCGCGACCTCGGCACCGAAGGCGCGGGTTACGCCGACGTCGGGCTCAAGCGTGCGATTGCACAGGGAATCATCCCGGGTCCACGGATGTACGTGACGACGCGCGCGATCGTCGCCACGGGGAGCTATGCGCCGCGCGGCTTCACGCCGGAGATGGACATTCCTCAGGGCGCCGAGGAAGCCGACGGTGCGAGTATCCCTCGGGTGGTGCGCGATCAGATCGGCCGCGGAGCGGACTGGATCAAGGTCTACGCCGACTATGGGTGGGGCCCGAATGGCGAGACGCGTCCGACGTTTACGCTCGACGAGTTGACGCAGATGGTCGAGATCGCAAAATCGTCCGGGCGGCCGGTAGTTGCGCACGCGTCGAATCCTGAAGGCATGCGCCGGGCAATTCTCGCCGGCGTCGAGACGATCGAGCATGGGGATGGCGGCACGCCTGAGGTGTTTCGTCTGATGAAGGAAAAGAACGTCGCGTTTTGTCCCACGGTCGCGGCTGGCGATGCGTTGCTTCGGTATACCGGGTGGAAGCATGGCGATCCGGAACCGGCGCGGATCACCAACAAGAGAAACAGCCTCCGCATGGCGATGGACGCGGGCGTGACACTCTGCATGGGCAGCGACGTCGGCGTCTTCACGCACGGCGAGGAAGGCCGTGAGATGGAGATACTGGTCGATTACGGTGTGGCGCCGTTGGCGGTGCTTCGAGCGGCCACCAGCACGAACGCTCGGCTGCTGCACATGGAAGACCGGCTCGGCGCGATCAAGCCGGCGGCGTTCGCCGATCTCGTTGCGGTGCGCGGAGATCCATCCAAGGACATGCACGCCGTGCGCGACGTGCTGTTCGTGATGAAGGCGGGCACGGTCTACCGGGAAGCGCCGTAGGCTCCGAGCGCACCGAGGTGGATGTCATCCCGAGCGAAGTCGAGGGATCTGCACGTTCAGTCTGCGTTTGCGGTGCAGAGCCTCGACCGCGGAGTTTACCCCGCGCGCGGTATGCGGGGCTCGCTCGGGGTGACAACCAGCTTGACATTGTCCATATGTACTATATTTATAGTACGCAATCACTAGTACGGAGCGTCGATTGTCGGAAATCCTCCTCACCGAGCGCGAGCTCGACGTCATGGCCGTCCTCTGGGAGCTCGGGTCAGCGACCGTGCCCGAGGTGCGCGAACGCATTGCGGACGACTTGGCATACACGACGGTGCAGACCGTGCTCCGAACGCTCGAAACCAAGGGCTTCGTCGCACACGATGAGGAGGGCCGCTTTCATCGCTATCGCCCGCTCGTCGAACGAGACGCGGCAAGTCAGAGCGCATTGCGGCGACTGCTCGCGAAACTGTGTGGAGGCTCGCCGGAACTGCTGCTCACACAACTCGTGGCTCAGCGCGGAGTCAGCGAAGCGCAGATACGACGGATGCGCGACATGCTCGACGGATATCTGCCCGAGAAGAAGCCATGATGCTTTCGTGGGCGATATACGTCGTGGTCGTTTCCGCGCTCCTCGGAGTCGCAGCGTTGGTAGCCGAGCACGGTTTGCGGCTGGTACGCTTGCCCACTCGCGCAGCTTGGGCCGCGGCGCTCACCGGAGTCGTGGTGCTCGGCACACTCGCGCTACTGCCGCCCTCGATCGGACGTCCTGCGTCGGTAGCTGATCGAGCGCTGCTACCGCTGGTAACGGGACCAACGCGTGCGACGTCGAGTGCGCCAATCCTCGGGCCTCCGCTGCGCGGTCGCGCTGTGCAGTTTCGCACGGACAGGAACAGCGTGGTGACGTATTTCTCGCTCGTCAGCGCGGCCGTTGCACTGTCGTTCCTGCTCGCCACATCCCTCCGGCTGGTGCGACGCCGCCGCGGTTGGAGCGCGGAGGTGGTTGACGAGACGTCCCTGCTCGTCACCGACGACGTCGGTCCTGCCGTCGTGGGATTCTTGCGCCCGATCATTGTCATTCCGCGATGGGCGCTTCAACTGCCTCGGGAAGAGCGCGCCCTCATCCTCGCCCACGAGAACGAGCATGTACGCGCGGGTGATCAGCGATTGCTCGCAGTGACGCTGCTCCTCGTTGCACTCGTGCCTTGGAATCTCGTGCTCTGGTGGTACGCGCTCCGCTTGCGACGAGCGATCGAGATGGATTGCGACGCGCGTGTACTACGGCGATTCGGTAACGTGCGCTCGTACGGCGAGCTCCTGTTGCACGTCAGCCGCCGCCCACGGGCCCTGCCCTTCGCGATGAGCGCCTTCGGCGAGTCGGAATCCACTCTCGAGAGTAGAATCAGGGCGATGACCACTCCGCGGTCGCGCCACTGGTCTTCGGTGGCAACCGTGTCGTCGATGCTGGCGGTCCTGGTCCTTGTCGTCGCGTGTGAGCTACCACTTCCAAGTGCTCCGCCAAGCGATGCGAGTCGTGCGCAGCTTCCGGCGCGCCGAGACAACGATGCGTTCGTCACCGACACGAACAAGACCGGCGATAGGGCGCCCAGACAGAAGTTTCCGCCGGACTACATCGTGCGCGCAATGGAGATCTCCGTCGAGAGCGCACAACCACAGATCTATCGGACGGGTGTCGGGAACGGAAAGGCGGTCTGGATGGCGCTCGATCAGAATGAACGAGTGCTCGACTCCTGGGTGGGTCCCGCGTGGTCGGAGTCCGCGCACGCAGAATGGAAAGCACTGCGCCGATTCCCAGATCGCTGGTTCGTGCCGTGGACGTACGAAGTGAAAGCGAGGAACGGGAAATGGATTCCCGTGGTGTGGATGGCGGAGATTCGTGAATGGGAGTGGATCGATGGCGATTCGAGAATTGCAACCCGCCTTCCCGAGTGGGTCAGACGCGATGTGCCGAAAGTCTACACGGACGGAGTGCGCCAGGGCTCAGCTCTCTGGTACGTCAAGGATGGACGTAACAACCGACTCCTGAAGGCATGGGTGGCTCCGATCCCGTTGGGTCGAAAGGCGCAATGGCAGTATGCGCGAGATGAGCTGTCAGATCACAGCGATCTCGGGCTCAACGTGGACCGATTCAGCGTTGTTGGCGCGGACGGGCGGATGATCCCGGTGGTGTATGTCCAGCTTTACCCCCGGAGTTAGCGGGTGCCGCGCACGGGACCACCATGAGCGAACCGAGGGTCGCAAACGCGGATTAGCTTCACATCATGACAGGCAACCGCCCAACGACGAAACCGATTCCCGAGGACGAGCGCCCAAAGAGCTGGAAAGAGCGTGTCGCCGCGCTGCGATACCTGCCCACGCTCCTCCGCCTCGTCTGGGAGACGCACCGCGTCTTCACGCTGTCGATGATGCTGCTGCGCCTGGCGCGCGGCTTCGTTCCCGTCGCAGCGCTGTGGGCGGCGAAGCTGATCATCGACCAGGTGGTCCATCTCGCCCAAACTCCGGGCGCGTCGCTTACACCACTCTGGCGCGTCGTCGCGCTCGAGCTTGGCATCGTCGTCGTCGGCGAGTTTCTCGCGCGCGGATCCTCGCTCGTCGAGTCACTCCTCGGCGACCTGTTTTCCAATCGCATGAGCGTGCGCCTCATGCGCCACGCGGCCACGCTCGATCTTCAGCAGTTCGAAGATCCGGAGTTCTATGATCGTCTCGAACGCGCTCGCCGTCAGACGACCGCGCGCATTGGGCTCATCGCAATGCTGCTCTCGATGGGTCAGAATGTGCTCACCCTGGCCACGCTCGCCGCCGCGCTGATCGTGCACAATCCCTGGCTGCTGCTGCTACTGACCGTGGCGATTGTGCCGAGTTTCCTTGGAGAAACGCACTTCGCAGCGCTCAGTTACTCCCTGCTCTTCAAACGAACGCCCGAACGGCGCGAACTGGACTATCTCCGCTTCGTGGGCGCGAGCGACCGGACGGCGAAGGAAGTCCAGATGTTCGGCCTCGCGGGCTGGCTCACCGACCGATACGACGTGCTCGCGCAAAAGTACTACGCCGAGAATCGGAAGCTGAGCATCAGGAAGGCTGTGGTGAGCGCGGTGCTGTCACTCATCGGGACGCTGGGGTACTACGGCGCGTACATCACAATTCTGATGCGCGCCGTGGCAGGGGCGATTAGCCTCGGCACCCTCACCTTCCTCGCCTCCGCGTTCAGCCGGAGTCGCGACCTCATTCAGGGCCTGCTCCTCTCGGCGAGTGACATCTACGAACAGAGTCTCTACCTCAAGGACCTGTTCGTGTTCTTCGAGATGGAGCCGTCGATTCGCTCGAAGCCCGGCGCGAAATCAGTCCCCAATCCGATTCAGACAGGATTCGTCTTCGAAGACGTGGGCTTTCAGTACCCGGGTGGCGCGCGATGGGCCATCCGCCACGTGAATCTCGCGATCACGCCCGGCGAGCGTATTGCGCTCGTCGGCGAAAATGGCGCCGGCAAGACGACGATCACCAAGCTGCTCGCACGCCTGTACGATCCGACCGAGGGGCGCATTCTGCTCGATGGCGTGGACATCCGTGACTATGATCTCGCATCGCTCCGCGCAGCGATTGGCGTCATCTTCCAGGATTTCGTCCGCTACGATATGCGCTTCGACGAGAATGTCGGCGTGGGTGAAATCCAAAGCGTGACCGCGTATCTCGAACAGGTGCGCGACGTCCCGCCACGTGAGGCCGAGAAGCCGCCTGAGGCGCTCGTCGACGCTGCCGATCGCTCGCTTGCCTCGAGCCTGCTACCTCGCTTTGGCGACGGGTACCGGCAAATGCTCGGCCGCCGGTTCGACGACGGCGTGGACCTCTCGGGCGGCGAATGGCAGAAGATCGCGCTCGCGCGCGCCTACATGCGCTCGGCGCAGTTGCTCATCCTCGACGAGCCGACGGCGGCGCTCGACGCACGAGCCGAGTACGAAGTCTTCGTCCGCTTCAATCAACTCATGGCGGGACGCATGGCGGTGGTGATCTCACACCGGTTTTCCACGGTGCGCATGGCCGATCGCATCATCGTGCTTGCGCACGGCAAAGTCGTGGAAGAGGGCACGCATGCGTCGCTCGTTGCGTCGGGCGGCGTGTACGCGGAGCTCTTCGAGATGCAGGCGAAAGGATATCGCTAAAGACTATTGCGTGCGCGAAATCAGCTGAATGACGCCGCCACCGTACTGCGACCCGAACTTCGACACCGCCTCGGTACTGCTGAAATAGCGAATCTCGGAGAACCGTTCCGGCTGGAGATTCCGTAGCGTCTCGGGTATCCCGTACTCCTGCTCATTGAGAAAGACGATAGCGCGCTCGCGCTTGTTCGTCTTGATCGACACCGTGCCGCGGTCCTTCAGGTAGTCGGCGTGGAGACGGGCGATGAGATCATAGACATTCGACGCACGCGTCGAGTCGATTTCATCCTGTGTGATGACGTTGCGCGCGGTCCGCGCGGCTGCCTGTTCCGGCGTTTGCTGGTGGCAGGCGAGCGTAGCCACGATGAGGAACGAAGCGCCGACCATCGTCTTTCGCACGTGGTGCCTCCCGTGAGTGGAAGCGTGAAGGACGAACGGCCCCGGACGAACCGGAGCCGCTCGTTCTCACAATTTACTCTCGCCCGGCCTCAGGAACAGGTGGGCGCGATCGACGTGGTGTTGCGCGCATCGAGTTCACGCTTCGGGATCGGGAGCGTGGTCTGGAAGACGTCCTGCGTCGTTTCCTTCTTGAGGAAGGTGGCGTTCAGGCGCGTGTATGCCCGAAGGTCCACGAGCCGGTGTGCGTTCTCGCCGAGCAGCGAGTACCGCTTCTCGTAAAGGACGGCATCGATCGCCAGCTTCTTCGAGGCCGGTACGGCAATCGCCGCTAGTCCACCGTCAGAGGCGCGGACGGTGTTGATGTCGGCCGTGGCACCAATGAGGTCGCCGAGCTCGATCTTGACCTGCGCGCGGAGCAGCAACAGCTCCGACGTCTTCAGAACCGGAATGGAGCGCGTAAGCGCGCCAGCCGGATCGGTCGCAACCGCCTTGTACTTCGACGTCACCTGGTTGAGCGTCTTCGACGTGACCGTAAGGATCTTGGCCGCACGCGTATCGCCAGCCTGAAGGCTGTCACCCACCGCAGGATTGAGGTAGATGTTCGCATCGGCGAGCGGATTCGTGGACTCGTTGGCGGACGTGCTGTACGTGTTGTACAGACCGCCGTCCGGCCCAGCCGGCGCGCCGGTGAGTGCCGCATTGAGCGCCGTCAGCGCCGTGGCGAAGCTTCCCGTATTCGGCTTGGAGTGATCGAGACCACGATATAGCTCGACCTTGCCCTTCAGCCCGCGATTGAAGCGGAGGAACGCGGTCGGCGTAGTAAAGCTGCCATTCGACGAGAAACCAGCGGGCAGCGTGAACGGGAACGACGCACCACCCGCCGCGAGCTGTGTCGATGCAGTATCCAGCAACGCCGAGATGTACGTCAACGCGTTCGGCTTGCAGACGAACGCCGCCGGCGGATCATCGATCGGATGGTTGACATCGATCGCGATGCCGAGCGAATCACGCGTCTCGAGCACGCGATAGTAGGCCAGCGCCTTGAACGTGTTCACGAGTCCCTGCGTCGCCGACGCTTCGGCCGTCGTCAGGCCAGTGGCGGTGGGCAGCGAATTGAGAATCGTGTTCGCGGAGCGGATGGTGACGTACATGCCGGAGAACGCACCGCCGCCGGTGAACGCCGAGAAATCGGCCGGCCCGCCGATGATCTCACTGATGTAGCGCGCCTCGGCGTTGTCGAGACGGTAGAAATCGCGCGCCATCGTCTCCGTGAAGACGAGATAGCGCGAGTCGAGCTCCCCGCGCGACGCGTTCAACAGGCCGTTGACGAGCAGGCCGGTGGACGCGCGCGTGAGGCCACCAGAGATGGCTTCTGCGGAGACGTTATTGAGGTCGCCGACCGACGTCGAGTCCTTGCACGCTATAGCGGCAAGACCCAGTGCGGCGATGAGCGCCAGTGTTCGGTTGTGTATCATGAGCTTCATCCCTTGTTGGATGGGTCGATTAGAAGTTGGCGCTCAGCGAGAAGAAGATGCTGCGACTTGGCGGGTACGGCGTCACGTCCTGGAAGCGACCGATGTTCTGGTTGCTGAAGTTCGAGACTTCGGGATCGTAGCCCGTGTACGGCGTCCAGGTCTTGAGATTGCGAGCACTGACTTCCAGACGAACATCCTGCGTGATGGACGAGAAGATCGTTTGCGCGAGGGAACGCGGCAGCGTGTACGACACCGAGATTTCGCGCAGCTTGAGGAAGCCTGCCTTCTCGAAGTACGACGCTCCCTGCGTGAGGAAGGCCGTGTTGCGCGCGTGAGCGGCTGCCGTATCGGCCAGTGCGCCGAGGTTGTCCGCCGTTGCCTCGTCGTAATAGATGTTGGTCAGGTTCGCGACGTAGCCACCGCTCCGCCAGTCGAGCAGGCCGTACAGGCGCACGGCGCCGAAATTGAACTCGTTGGAGAAGCCCATGGTGAAGTCCGGAGCGCTCTCGTAGTTCGTGATGCGCCGCGCGCGGCTCACATACGTGCCGGTGCTGCAGGTGCCAGCAGGTCCGCACGAGAACGTCGAGTCATAGCCGTTGCGCGCTTGCGCCGTGGACGGCGAGTAGCCCTGGCAGACATACGGTGCGCCGTAGGCGGTGCCGAAGTAGCTGCCGCCGTTGAAGCATGGCACATCGAGACGCGTGATGCGGCCGTCGACGTTTGCATACGTCGTGCGGGACACCCAGCTGAAGTCACCGCGCTGGATCGGCGTGATGTTCAGCCCGATTTCCGTTCCGGTGTTCTGCAGTGCGCCGCCGTTGATGAGGCGCGTGGTGAAGCCAGACGTGTTGGCAACCGTCGCCGAGAGAATGAGATCCTCGACGTTCTTCTTGAACATCGTGAAGTCGAACGCCACGCGGCCGTTCAACATCTGGGCATCGATGCCACCCTCGATCTCCGTCGAGAGCTCCGGGCGGATGTTCGGCGAACCGGCGGTCGTCGACGGACGTGCGCCGAGCTGGCCGCCGTACACCGAGATCGGCAGCGTGGTGAACTTGTAGCCGTACGGCGGCTGGTTGCCTGCGCGGCCCCAGGCGAAGCGCACCTTGAGTTCGTCCGTGTACTTCGGAAGCATGGGCAGGCGGTACGACGCCGCCGCCTTTGGATAGTTGTAGAACTTCTTGTCGTCGCCGTTGACGCTCGACCGCTCGGCATTGATGGCCCCCGTGAGGAGGAGCCGTTCGTTGAGCGCGAGGATTTCTTCCTGGGCGAAATACGCGAAGTCCTTCACGAGGTATTGCAACTCGTTCACGTTCTGGACGACGCCGTAGTCGACATCGGTCACCCCAGCCGGAATGTTGCGGCCACGGTTGGTGATCCCGTCGTACTGGCGACGCTCCTGCCGCAACCCGAACGAGGTTGTGAGCGTTCCCCGATCCGCGATGAGCTTGTGTGCGCCGGAGATGTTCAGGTTCGCGTTCACGTTCTGCTGCTTCACACGAACGAGCGTGCCCGGCAGCCCGTCGTTTGCCTCGAAATACACATCCGGCGGCGAAGTGAGGTTCGAGTTGTAGGAATACGCATCGACGCCGCCGATGAAGGTGAAGTCGAGCGTCTGACGCTGCGTCCCATACGCCGACAGCGTGGTATTGATGCTGCCGATATAGCGGTAAACGTCTTCCGGATTCTTGATCAGGTCCGCGTTCTGGAAGGGATTGGATCCCGACGAGAGGTACGGATTACGCCCGCCAGCGGCGAGATTCTCGAACGTGGGCGTCGCGGAGAAGACGTCGCCGGGGGAGACGATGTCGGCGTTGTCGTTTCCGGAGATGCCGCGGTCGGTGAGCGAGTGCACGAACTCGTTGTTCGCGCGCAGCGTCAGCTTGGAGCCGACGACCTGGCTCATGTTCGCGGTGAGCGACTGCTTCTGGTAGTACGAGTTCCGCTGAATGGCGTTGTCGCGCTTGGCGAGCCCGCCCACATAGTACGTCGTGCCGCCGTTGCCGCCGCGCAGTGACGCGTTGCTCTCGTACGACATCGGGTTGCCGCCGTAGAACTGGTCCTCGAAGTCGTTGCACTTCGTCGCGGCAGAGGTCCATGCGCCAGGGTCGAAGCCCGCCGCTTCCGCTTCCGCGGCCGAACCGTAGCAGCGGAAGTTGAGCTTGTTCGACATCGTGAATTGGCCCATGCGCTGCGTGATGTTCGCTGAGGGCTTGCCAGTGGAACCGCGGCGCGTCGTGATGATGATGACGCCATTCGACGCCTTCGAACCGTAGATCGCGCCCGCCGATGCACCCTTCAGCACTTCGATGCTCTCGATATCCGCCGGATTGATGTCCGAGATGCGGTTGACTGGCTGATCCTGGCTCGTCGCCACACCACTTCCGGCCTGTGTGATGGAGTTCAGTCCGGAAAGGATCTGGGCGTTGTTCGCCAGAACGCCGTCGATGACATACAGCGGGCTGGACGACGCGTTGATCGATGTCACGCCACGGAGCTGAATCTGCGAGCCGCCGCCCGGGGCACCGGAGTTCGTCGAGATGACGGCGCCCGGAATCTTACCCTGGAGCGCGTTTTCAATCGTCGGCGTTGGCGCCTTGTTGAGCTGCTCTCCGCTCACGGCAGCAATAGCATTCGCCGAATTCGCCGAGGAGATGCTTGTCGTTGTTCCGGTGACCACCTGACGCTCCAACTCGAGCACGTCCTTCTCGAGCTTCACCTCGATCTGGTCAGCGGTGGCCGCAAGGGGCTGATTCACACGCTTGTAACCGAGACGCCGCACGACAAGCACCTGAGCGCCGGCCGGGACGTTGACGAGTGTAAAACGACCGTCTTCGCCAGAGTACCCGCCGATGGTCGTTCCTTGAACTGAGACGCTGGCGCTGGACACGGGCTCGCCGGCATTGCCGACAACTCGACCCGTGACGCGGCGCTGCGCCGAGGCTTCCGTACTGACGACAACCGTCAGGAGAGCCGCGCAAACCCACGATACGATCTTCCTCACATCGCCTCCGAGAACGATATGGGTGGACGTGCCGGACGAGATATCCGGCAGCTGGTTTGTTGAGCCCGAAAAACAAGGAGGCGAAGGCAACACTGGGGAGACAGTGATGCTCATCACCCCGCTCCGGGCACATATGTTTTAAGGTTGAAACGATCCTCTGTCAACCGTGTGACGCGGACGGCGTAGACTGAGTCTCCGATTCGATTAAGAATTCTTAGTGCGCCGTCGCACCGGGTTATTCGAGCCCGGACGCGGAGGCGCGCGGCGCTGTTACGCGGGCAAGTAACGCCCCTAATTCCCGGCGCACACCGATGCGGTGCGCTATCTGAATGCCGGTGACGCCGAACTGCCAGTTCGCTTCGATGATGATTGGGCCCGCCGGCGTTAGCGCCACGTCCCAGCCAAGGGCGGGCAGTTCCGGGAATGCGAGCGCGGCTCTCCGTACCAGGGTCAGGAGTGCCTCCCAATCCGGAAGTTGAACATCGGCTACGCGTGCACCAGATACGGGGTGGACGTCGGAGGGGCGAAGCACGTCACTCGGATCACGCCGCCCGACGCAGTGGCGAAGCCGTCCCGATGCGAGATCGATGGACGCAATCGCCGTCGTGCCTCCTCCGTCCCGAAAATTGTCGGTAGTCTGGCCGGCTCCGGGAATCTTGAGATGAGCCCACCGGATTGCGACACCGTCGTCAGCACCCAGGAATGAGTGAATGCGGACGGTACCGAGCCCAGGGCCGGGCATCAGCTCGTGCAGACCCGCGTGCGGTGGAATGCGGCGCTGAATCAGCCACAGAGACGGCGAACGATGCTGGGCCGCGAGCCAGGGAAGGAGCGCGCCCGCATCGAACAGCTGGCCATCCATCCGCGGAATACCGTGACGAATTGTTGCGCCATGGACACCGTACCCCAATCCCCCGTACACCAACTTGATGATGACGGCGGCGTCTCCAATGCCTCGAAGCATGGAGTGGAGTTCGTCGGCCGAACGCGCAACGGCTCCCTGCCATGGCGTGACCTCAGACGCGTCCGTCACAATCACACCCAGGATTTCTCCCGTCGGCAATCCGGCCTCGGCGCAGCGGGCAGCAAACGCCAACTTGTTCTCTTCGAGATACCGCCAGTGCGGAACGGTGGTCTGACGCTGCAGTGGAATCACCGCTGCGTCGTCGACGTAATCGCCATAATGCGACGGATGCACATCGACGAGCCCCGCGTCCGCAAAGAATCGCGGGTTTCCGCCGTACCGAAGTCGAAAGATGGCGAGCGTGTGGATGACCTGGTGGATCGGCCGACGACTTACCCGCTGGACGCCGTGAACGATGCCCGCGTACGAGCGCGCGGACTCGATCCACCTTCCTATGCGCGAGTCTCGCGGCATCGTGCGACGGGAGCCTCGTTAGTGCCGATCGGGACGATACGGTCGCGGCGCGGCAATACTCGCGAACAGCCGCTCGAATTCCGATCGAATGCCGGTGCGGAGTGGGATCTGGATGATCCCTACCCCGAATTCCCAGTTGGCTTCGATGAGGAGCGGGCCCGCCGGCGTTACGGCCACATCCCAGCTCAACATCGGGAGCTCCGGAAAGGCGCGCGCGCCGGCACACGCGAGTTGCTTCAGCGCTTCCCACTCAGGCACACGAAATCCCGACAATGTCTCCCCCGACGCCGGGTGCGTATCGAACCGTCGGATGAGGGATTCGTTCCGTGGCCGATGCACGCAATATTGCAATGTTCCACCTTCGAGATTCACGGGCGCAATCGACGCCAAGTTCGTTCCACCCTGGAAATTATCCGTGATGCGTCCAACGCCGGGCATCTTGAGGAGCGGCCACCGTAACTCAACGCGTCCGTCAGCAAGCAGGAAGGAATGAATGCGAATGGTCCCGAGACCGGGACCGGGCATCAGTGGCAAGAGATCGGCGTGGGGAATACACCGACGCTGAATCAACCACAACGAGGGCGGCTGGTGTGGCGGCTTGGGGCAGGATGCGAGCAGCGCGAACAGTGCCGCCGCATCCCCTACACCGCCCTCGCTCAGCGGCACGCCACCGCGAATAGCGACGCCAAACACACCGTGACCGCTTCCACCGAAGACAAGCTTCACGATGACATCGGCATCCCCGATGCTGCGAAGCAGGGCGTCCAACTCGGGCGCGGTGCGCGCGATCGGCCCGGTCCACGGCGACGGAATGGAGGCATCGGTGGCGATGACGCCCAGCAATTCCCCGCACGCAAGGCCCGCTTCCGCACAACGCTGGGCAAATGCGAGCTTGTTCTCTTCAAGATGGCGGAACTCTGTCGGCGCCAGTGCCTCTTGCCGCGGGCGAACTTCCTCGCCTCTGATGTACGCGCCGTAGCAAGACGGATCCTGATCCGCCAACGAGGCCTTTCCGAACATCGTCGGGCTACCGGAGTCGCGAAAGCGATAGATGGCCAGCCGATAGAGTATTCGGTGCAGTGGATGCCGCCCACCGGCGTGAATTGCGCTGACGGTGTTCCAGTACACCGTGGCAGATTCGACCCTGCGCCTCCAGCGTTCAAACGTCATGACGGAACGGCCCACCGCAACGTCATGACGCGACAGCCCATCGTTCTGATGCGGCAGGCGAGGTCGGTACGCCGAAGCTGTCGAGCAGAATCCCGAGGGTGTGAATGAGCCAGAGCGCTTCCGGGTCGCGCTCCACGATCGCCGCCCGAACGAATCCCGCGGGAAGAAGTCCGGCGACCTCATCGCACACCGTTATCTGTTCGAACGTCTCCGACATCCATTGCTCCCATGGTACTTCGAAGCCGCGCTTCGACCATCGCGAGACATGGGGCGGATAATACAGATCGCACAGGGCACGCAAGACCGGCTTGGAGCCGTTTACGTAGCGCAACTCGCGCGGAAGCCGGCACGCCAACGCGACAACGGGCGCTTCGAGAAAGGGCGCCGCTGTCGTCAGCCCGAGCGGCTGCGACAGCCGGTCGTGCCGCAAGAGCGAACTGGCGAGGAACGTGTTCGCCTGATAGCTCTGGAGCGCATCCGCATCATCCGCATAGTCCGAGAAGTGTTGCATCGGCAAGAGTCCATGCGCGTCGCGCCCGACGACATCCAATAGGACGCGCGCCACGCCAGGCGTGTACAAGACGCGATCGAGCAACGACGCAAAGCTGACGGGGGTACAGTCCAGAACTTGAGCAAGTCGCCACGCCCGCTCGCTCTCGAACGCGCGCAGCCGTCGGGCCGCCGTGCGCCGAACGGCAGCAGGAATGCAATCGAACAGGGCGTGCTTTCGTGTGAATTGCCCGACGCGGCGCGAATCGGCCAAGCCGAACAGTACTTCCGCTCCGTCACCATGCATGACGACGTCGACATGTCCGGCGGCGGCTTCGAGCAGTTGCGCGAGCACCAGATTGTTTGCGTGCCTCGGACACTGCTCCACGCGCCGCACCATGCTGCGGACCCTGTCGTCCAGCGACGCGACGGTAACGTCCACCACGACAGATTGCATGCCGAGATGCTCCGCGACCTCGATCGCGCGATGCATCTCGATGTTGTCGGAGTCCGGTAGTCGGCCAACGAACGCAATGCACCGCGCCGTGGTCTCGCTCGCGACGCCGGCAATGACGGATGAATCGATACCGCCACTCAAGAGAATGCCGACGCGCTCCCGACCCTCGACGATCGAGTCGATGGACGCTCGCAGTGCCACACGCGCCTGGTCGCGAAATGATTCCATGCTCGTTGCGTGCACGGATTCGGGCGCAAATGGCAAGCGCCAATACTGCCGCACGACGGGTGACATTCCACTCCCGCCCAGCCGAACGCAGAACGCCGCGGGGACTTGCGCTATCGGCGACAGCAGATGGTGCTCGCCGACCAACCATCGAGCCACGATCATCTCGCGGAGCGCGCGCTCGTCGATGTTGAGGACAACGCCGAGTGCAGCCAGCACCTTACATTCGGATGCGACGTACGCGACATCGTCCCACACGAGCCAGAAGAGCGGGCGGGAGCCGAAGCGGTCGCGAACGAGCGTGATCTCCTGCGACCGGTGGTCGAACGCGCAGAGCGCAAATGACCCCTGAAGATCGGGAAGTATCGACGCTCCCTGGTCGCCCCAGACCCGCGCCAGTTCGTCGAGTGGCGTTCCAGCGACCGCAGGTTCTCGCGCTCCGAGCCCCGCGCGACCGTCCACCATCACGAAGTGGTCGCGGCTGTCCGACACATGACCGTCGACGCCGCCGATCAAACAGAGCACATTACCGGCACGGTGCTCGCGTATGTTTCCAGGACAGCGTTCGCGCATGGCGACGGTCACCGAGTGACGCACATCCTCGGGAAGGACCGCCCCGCCGCCAGACTGAGGAAACGCTCCGAAGAGTGTTGCCACAGCTAGCCCTCGGCGTTTACGCCCGGCATCGTCGGGTGACGAATGCCGCTAGCGGGAGCATCGCTAGTAGTAATAGCCAAAGATGATGTCCATCTCCTCGTCGCTCGTCAGGCCGAACGCAATGGCCTTCGTCGTCGTGTTGTTGTAGGTCACGATCGACCGGAGACCTTCGTTCTTCGCGAGCACAATGGGCGTCGCGTACGTCACGATCCGCGGATGCTCCCAATCGGTGTTCTCGTAGACGAGTTCACCGTCGCGCGCTCCGCCGACAATCTTGATCTGGAACTTTGTGCCGCGCGCATGCATGTGCGACGTGAGCGCTGTTACCGTCGTCTGCTTGTCGAAACGAAAATCCTTTTGTACGACCGTCACCTGTCCCGCCGGCAGGTTGAGATCCATGTTGGTAAGGTTCAGCGTCGAGAGCGGATGCACGACTTGCGCTGCAGGAATCGTATACAGGTTGACGTACGCCTCACCGGGAATCTGGCTGTTCGTGTGGTTGGCGTAATGCACGTTGAGGTCGATTGCGGCGTCGGCGGGCAGCTTGAGCGCGGTCCCTGCGGGAAACACATAGTTGCTCTGCTGCGTCATCGATCCCGCAAAGAAGACGTGATAGCCCATCGAGAGCATGTTCACGACGTTCATCGATCCGTCAGGATTCCGGATGTCGCGCACGGTGTTGGGCACCGGAACGAAGAACGACGGAATGCTCGAGTTGAACGTGTACAGCACGAAATGATGACTGAGCGGGCGCATCGATGTTTCGATGCGGGAGATGTAGACGTCGCCGCTATTGCCGAGTTTCCGGTAGTTGAAAAGTTCGCGTTCGAAGTTGGCGCTGATGTCGAACTGGTCCACCTTGAGCTGGAATCCTGCCCCGGCGGACGGCGCCGGCAGCGCCGCAAAGGGCTGCACGCTCTGCGACGTCTTGTCGGACAGGAGCGCCGTGTTCGTGACCACGGCGCCGGTCTTTGGCGCGCCCGCGGCAATCCACTGGCGCACGAACTCGAGTTGACCGGGGCTTACACCGCCAGTGCCGGTCGGCATCGGGTTCCCGTAATCGCTCGCGTGATGACCGGGTGGAAAGACGAGCTTGTGATAGAGCAGGCTCGAATCCGGCTTGCCTGCAACGACGCGCTTGAGTCCGTCGGCAACGGCATTCGGATTCGTCGGCTTCACGCCGACGAGATTCTGGTACGCGACATCCGCGGTCAGGACGAGACCGCCCTGCGCGTTGGCCCCAACATGGCACGCCGCCGTCGCGCAGCTTGGCGTCAACAATTGCGTCTGAATTTGCTCGAAGCTACTCAGGCTGGCCGTCGGTGTGGTGGTCGGTGGCGTACTCGTGCCGGCGGCAGGGCCGGTGTCGCCACCACATCCAGAGAGTGCGACGGGAACGGCCGCCAGAAAGAAGCAGCGAGTCAGGAGTAGTCGCATGCGTCCAAGTCGAGAGGAGGGGGCACGACAGCGGTGCGAGCCCCACGCTACACGCCGTGGGGCTGTACGACAAGAGAAAGCTAGCGGGATCCGGACGTGGCGCGCACTGCCTCGACATTGATTTCAATCTTGACGTCGTCGCCCAGCATCACGCCACCGCCTTCGGCCGCGCGGTTCCATTTCACGCCGTAGTCCATCCGGTTGACCGTCGTCGTTGCGTCGAAACCGAAGCGGTCTCCCTGCGCCGACTTCTGAATGCCGTTGAACGATCCCGTCAGCACCACCGCCCTGGTCACACCGCGGATGGTGAGACTCCCATAGATCTTCGCGTCATCGCCACTTCGCTCGATCCGGCTGCTCTTGAAGATGATGGTAGGAAAGCTGTCGGCCGCGAAGAAGTCGTTCGACTTGAGGTGCGCGTCGCGTTGGTCGTTGTTCGTGCTGATGCTGGAGGCGACGATTTCAACGTCGATCTGGGCGTTCTGCCACGCCTCGGGATCGCCCGTCACCGTGCCCTTGTACTCTTTGAAGCGACCGGGGACCTTGCTGACGAAATGCCGAATCTGGAACGAGACATTGGAGTGCGTCTTGTCGATGTTCCAGACGGCCGGGGCCGCTTTGGTAGGGTTGGGTGTTATAACAACTGTCGGAACGAGAAGCGCGGCGGCAATGAGTCGTGACAGCATGGTAGCTCCGATAATGTGTGTGAGAACACACAATATACTCCGATGCTACGCCGAGCGTTGGTTCTGACTCGACCGTGGGACGGGTGGACAGCAAAGGGACCCGGTGTGACTTTGCACTCCGACGTCGCCGCGTTTGATGCGCGACCGGTTCACATGGGAGGGTGTGTGGAGCACCGACTCAAGAAGCGCCGCCACTGGTGACACGTTCGCCTGATGCGGACGCGCACCTCTGGCCGTCGCCGAGTCAGCGTCTGCTGCTGTGTGCCGCCCTTGGTGAACCGGCCGCGGCCGTGGACGCCTTCGCCAACTGGCGCGCTTCCATCGACCCGAACGCCGCCTTCGGATGGGACGCGCTGTGCCTGCTCCCGCTCGCGTACGACAACCTCCGTCGGTTGGGCGTGCACGATGAGCCGATGGAGCGGATGAAGGGGGTGTATCGGAAGACCTTCGTCGAGACGAACCGGCTCTTCCACGAGACGCGGCCCGTTCTCGAGCAGCTCGCCAATGAGGGCATCGAACTGCTGTTGCTGAAGGGCGCCCCGTTGTCATTCTCGTACTACGGGAACCTCGCGCTTCGGCCAATGTCCGACGTGGACTTTGTCGTGCGAACGACCCAGGTGGCTGACGCCGTGCGCGTATTGGAGGCGCACGGTTGGCGCGGGGATTACGTCGCTGACGACGTATCGCTGCGCTTCCGCCATGCCATCCGTTTCACCCGAGATGACGGACGCGAGCTCGATCTGCACTGGCGCGTGCTGATCGAGAGCAGAGACGACGCGTCCACGGATTTCTTCTGGCAGCATACCGTACCGTGCAGCTTCCTCGGCATACATGCGCGTCAGCTCGATCCGACGGCACTGATCGTTCACACAGTGCTGCACGGGGTGCGCTGGAATACGGTCACTCCCGTCCGATGGATTCCTGATGCCCTGCTCGTGCTGCGCACGCGTGGCTCGGAAGTCGACTGGAATGCGGTGTTGGCTTTCGCGACAAGACGCAAGGTGACGTTCCGATTGGGACTCGGGCTCTCCTTCCTCGCGAAAGAGTTCGACGCACCGATTCCGGCGGATGTGATCCGGGCGGTCACGCAGCGAGGTCCGACGGTCGCCGAGCGGCTGGAGAACATGACGCTGCTGGTGGATCCGGTCCGCTTCCTCGGGCCCGTGGGCAACACGCTCTGGATCGCGCTGGACTACTCGCGCGGCCCAGGCTACGGCGGCGTCATTGCGTATCTGGCAGAGTTTCCGAACTACCTCGCATTTCGCTGGTACCTCTCGAATCGACGGGAGGTCCTACCGTACGTGTTTCGGCGCTTGGTCCGCCGATTAACGCGACGCGCATGAGCTCAACCCAACTGCCTGAATGCGGATTGTTGTCATTCCGCCCGAGGAGTGAAGCGACGAGCGTCGGGGAGCTACAGCAGCTCGAGGCGGTTGTCCGCCTCTTCGACAGCCTGAAAGAGCTGACGGTAATCGTCGACGACGAAGAGGACGTCTTGCAATCGGTCGATTTCGAACGGCTGCGCAAGGACAGCGTCGAGTGAGAAAGGGCGACGATCGCAACTCGAGCCGAGCGCGTTCGCCGCGTCGCCGTGCGAGGAGATGAGCCCCGAGCCATAGACCTTCACCGCACCATCCTCGTGCACGAGACCGAATTCCACGGTGAACCAGAACAGGCGTGCCATTGCTTCGACCTGCGCTTCCGTACGTGCGCGTGATGCGGCTTGGCCGAAGCGCTGAAGAAAGTCGGCGAACACGGGGTGCGCGTGGAGCGGCACGTGGCCAAACACGTCGTGAAAGATGTCGGGCTCGGGGAGATAGTCGAGCTGCGCCATCGGTCGCACCGTCACGGTCGTCGGAAAGCGTCGTTCCGCGAGACAGGCAAAAAACTCCTTCGCCGGCAGAAACCCGGAGACCGGCACCGCCGCCCAGCCCGTCCGTTCTGCCAGTCGCGCGTTGACGTCGGCGAGGTCGGGCACGTACGACGCGCCGATACCAATCGTCGCCGCGCCTTCGAGAAACACCTTGCTGCCCGTGCTCACGAGCGTCTCCATGCGTCGTTCGTACAGGAGCGACCACACGAGGTGATCCTCAGCCGTGTACGAGGCCCAGTCCTGTGAAATGAAGGAGGCGGGAGCTGGCGAATGCAGGTGTGAGCAGAGCGTGTCGTCCATGAGAGTTCCTCAACCCTTTTCCTATGGGAAATCCCAGAAGCAGATTCGACGGACTGGCGGACTGCACGGATCAACTACGGTTGAACTCCATTAGATGCAATCCGTATTCATCCGTAGAATCCGTACAATCTGCTTCATGGTCAGTTGCTGTTCCGTTGTTGCAAGCGCTTGAATCCGCGCCAATCAAGTTCGGAGAATTCGCTGCATCGCGCAACGATATTCGGGTTGGGTCACGACACGCGCGCCGGCGCCGATCCCGGTTCGGTGTTCACCATCACCTCGGCCGGCCGGTTTGCGTCTGGCGCCTCGTCGAGCATTGCCTTCTCGACATCCTCCGCCGTGGCGGGAACAGGCAGTCGGCGAACGAGCGTGAGAATCGTGTAAACCGCAACCGGCTCGGCGTCCTGGTTCGTCACCTCGACGTCCCAGTGCACCACGCCTTGGGGAATCTGCCCTTCACGATCCTCCTTCAGCGTCTTCTGCTTGCAGGTGAGGCGGGCGCGAATGGTATCAGCGATGTACACCGGCTTGACGAAGCGAAGTGACTCCAGCCCGTAGTTGGCGAGCACCGGGCCCGGCGCGGGATCGACGAAGAGGCCCGCAGCAGCGGAGAGCACGAAGTACCCGTGCGCGACACGCTTCTCGAACAGCGATTCCCGCGCGGCGATGTCGTCCATGTGTGCGTAGAAGAAATCGCCAGAAATGCCCGCGAAGCTCACGAGATCGCTCTCGGTCACCGTTCGGCGGTGGGTCAGAAGCGTCTCCCCGATTTCGAGTTCGTCGAAGTATTTCCGGAAGGGATGCACCCGGTCCCGAAGCTCCGTTGCGCCCTTGCTCCACTCGCGCGTCACCGCGGACACGGTTTGCGGCGAACCCTGGATGGCCGTGCGCTGCATGTAATGAAGGACGCCGCGCACACCGCCCATCTCCTCGCCGCCACCCGCGCGCCCAGGGCCTCCGTGCACGAGGTGAGGCATCGGTGAGCCGTGTCCCGTGGACTCCTTTGCGCTGTGCCGATTGACGAGCATGAGCCGCCCGTGGTAGGCTGCGGTACCCAACGCCATGCGTCGCGCGATGTCGTCGCGCGCTGTAAACACGGAACCGACGAGACTCCCCTTCCCCAGTCGCGCGAGCGCGATGGCTTCGTCGACCGACGCGTAGGGCATCACCGTGTTCACCGGACCAAATGCTTCGACGTCGTGCGGTTCGCGCCGGTCGAAGGGCTTGTCGTTGTAGAGCAGCATGGCAGGGTAGAACGCACCTTTCTCCGGATCGGCGCCGACGACGTCGAGCGTCCCCGGCCCTCCGAACACGAGTTCGGACGCGTCGCGTAGCATGGCGGCATTTTTTTCGACTTCCCGGACCTGGCCTTTCCCGGCCAACGGGCCCATTCGCACGCCATCCGCCAGTGGGTCTCCGACCTTCACACCCGCGAGGCGCTTGCTCAATGCGGCGATGACGGCCTCCGTCATGCTCTCGTGCACGAACGTGCGACGAATGGCCGTACATTTCTGCCCTGCCTTGACCGTCATTTCCTTCGATACTTCCTTGATGAAGAGGTCGAACTCTTCAGTGCCCGGTGCGGCGTCCGGACCAAGCATCGAGTAGTTGAGGGAGTCCGCTTCCTGGTTGAAGCGCACGCTATTCGCCAGGATCGCCCGGCTCCCCTTGAGCATCAGGCCAGTGGACGCTGAGCCGGTAAAGGCCACCGAATCCTGCAGGTCGAGGTGATCGAGGAGATCGCCGGCACTGCCGCAGATGAGCTGGAAGGTGCCCTTGGGCAGCAACTGCGACTCGACCATCGCCTTTGCGACTGCTTCCGTGAGGTAACTCGTCACCGTCGCCGGCTTGACGATGCTCGGCACGCCAGCGAGAAACGATGTGGCGAGCTTTTCCAGCATTCCCCAGACGGGGAAGTTGAAGGCGTTGATCTGCACGGCGACGCCCTCCATCGGCACGCAGATATGCCGGCCGATGAACGTGCCGCCTTTGCTCAGCGCTTCCGGCCCCCCATCAACGAAGTACGTCTCATCGGGAAACTCCCGGCGTCCTCGGCTCGCGTACGCGAACAGCGTTCCGAACCCGCCGTCGATGTCGATCCACGAGTCACCCTTCGTTGCGCCGGTCCATGCGGACACGCGATAGAACTCGTCTTTTCGCGCGGTGAGGTATTGCGCCAACGCCTTCAGCACGCGCGCGCGCTGGTGGAAGGTCATGGCGCGCACCGTTGGCCCACCGACGTTCCTGCCGAAGTCGAGCATCGCCTTGAAGTCGAGCCCCTCGCTCGAAGCGGTCGCCACTTCTGCGCCAGACACAGCGTGGTACAGCGGCGTCCCCGTGCCGGTGCCCTCGATCCATTCGCCCAGTGCGTAGTTCTTGAGGCGCGTCATGCTCTCGTTTCTCTCCAGGTCTTGTAGGCCACGCTCGCCGTTCCGCGCGAGCCAGCGGGCACTTCGCGCAACGGCTCGACGGCTCGCAGCGTCGCGTGCATCTGCGCGGGCAGCGCCTGATAGATCTCCGTGCCCTCCGTTTTCCAGTCGAGCATTTCGTCGCTCACATCCTTCACGATCTTCGCCGGGTTGCCGACCACGACTTTCCGCGGCGGGATCTGCATGCCGGCCGGCACGAAGGACAGTGCGCCGACGATGCACCCACCGCCCACGTGCGCATGGTCCATGATCACGGCGTTCATGCCGATCAGGGCATTCGCGCCGATCCGGGCACCATGCACGATGGCGCCATGGCCAATGTGCGCGGACGGTTCGAGGACAACGGTGAGGCCAGGGAACATGTGAATGGTGCAATTCTCCTGCACGTTGCAGCCGTCTTCGATCACGATGCCACCCCAATCCCCGCGGATTGCGGCACCGGGACCGATGTACACGTCGCGCCCAATGATGACATTGCCGGTGACAGTCGCATTCGGGTGGATGAACGCACTCTCATGAATCACCGGGATGAAGTCTTCGAATGCGAAGATGTTGTTCACACCCGCTCCAAGACGGTTGCCATTCCCTGCCCGACGCCGATGCACATCGTCGCCAACGCGTAACGCTTCGACGTGCGTTTCAATTCGAGCGACGCCGTAAGGAGCAGGCGAGCGCCACTCATGCCAAGCGGATGGCCCAGCGCGATCGCGCCACCATTTGGATTGACGCGAGGGTCATCGTCGCGAAGGCCAAGCTCGCGCACACAGGCGAGCGACTGCGCAGCAAATGCTTCGTTCAGCTCGATCACATCAACGTCGGCCAGCGTGATGCCCGCGAGCTCCAGTGCTCGTCGCGAGGCCGGCACGGGGCCGATGCCCATGCAGCGAGGCTCCACTCCCGCAACGGCCGTCGACACGACACGGGTCAGGGGTTCGACGCCGATGTCTCGCGCGCCCTGCGCCGACGCGACGAGCAGGGCCGCCGCACCGTCATTGAGTCCGGACGAATTACCCGCCGTCACCGTGCCCTTTCCATCGGTGCGAAACACGCACTTCAATTTGGCCAATGTCTGCTCGGTCGTATCCGGGCGAATGAATTCGTCGGTATCGATGCGTCTGGCGTCGCCCTTCTTTTGCGGGATATCAAGCGGCGCGATCTCGACAGCGAATCGGCCGGCCGCGCGCGCTGCTGCAGCCTTCTGCTGTGACCGCGCCGCGAACGCATCCTGATCTGCGCGGCTCACGCCGTACTGCTCCGCGACGTTCTCGGCGGTCTGGCCCATCGAGTCCACACCATGGAGTTCGCGGAGCGCCGGATTGATGAAGCGCCATCCAAGGCTCGTGTCGAACATCTCGATGTCGCGCGCAAAAGGCTTGGTCGCCTTGCTCATCACGTACGGCGCGCGCGTCATGCTTTCGACGCCACCGGCGATGAAGAAGTCGCCCTCGCCGAGCCTGACGGCGCGCGATGCATTCGCGACGGCGCTCATGCCCGACGCGCACAACCGATTGACGGTCTCACCGGGGACGCTGACGGGAAGGCCAGCGAGCAGCACCGCCATGCGAGCGACGTTTCGGTTGTCTTCACCAGCCTGATTCGCGCAGCCGAGAATGACGTCCGTGATGCGCGATGCGTCGAGCGATGGATGCCGAGCGACCAGTGTGCGAATGACGTGCGCCGCCATGTCGTCGGCGCGAACCTCACTCAGCTGGCCCCCGATGTTGCCCACCGCGGTGCGAACACCGTCGAGGATGAATGCGTCGCTCATAGTGACAGGAGTGGAGTTCCCTCGCGCACGCACCGGCGCAGGAGTGGGCTCGGCCGGTAACGATCCTCGCCATACTCGGCGTGCAGCGACACGAGTCGCGCGAGCACCGTCGCCGCACCAATCTCGTCACCCCACGCGAGCAGGCCTTTCGGGTAGTTGACACCTTTCGTCATTGCCAACTCGATATCGGCTGGCGATGCAACCCGAAGGTAGACGGCGTCCACGGCCTCGTTCACGAGCATGGCAAGTGTGCGATCGAGTATCGCTTGCCCTAACACGGTGTCTCGCGTGGGCTCAGGGCGCGTGGCGTTCTCGGCGTAGTCGTAGTAGCCACGTCCCTTTTTCCTCCCGAACAACCCTGCTTCGACGAGTCTCCGCTGCGTGAGCGCGGGGCGGTACCTGGGGTCCTGGAAGAATGACTCGAACACGCTCACCGTCACCGCAAAGTTCACGTCGTTGCCGATGAAGTCCATCAATTCGAATGGCCCCATGCGGAAGCCGCCGAACTCCTTCATCGCCCAATCGATCGTCGCGGCGTCAGCAATGTGCTCCTCGAGCTGCCGCAGGGACTCGCCGTAAAACGGCCTCGCGATTCTGTTGACGATAAAGCCGGGCGTGTCCGTCGCCATGACCGGAACCTTATTCCAGCCAGCCACGAGTGAGCGACACCGTTCGGCGATTGGCGCGCTCGTGATGATCGACGGCACGATCTCGACGAGCGGCATGAGCGCTGCCGGGTTGAAAAAGTGGACGCCGGCCACGCGCTCCGGTCGCGCGCAGCCACCGCCGATCGCGGCGACCGACAGCGAGGAAGTATTGGTTGCAAGAATGCAGTCGTCGCGCACCACCTGCTCGAGTCCCGCAAAGAGTGCGCGCTTGACGGCGAGATCTTCGAGCACGGCCTCGATGACGAAATCGCACTCCGCGTAGGACGCGTAGCTCGTCGCCAGCGATCCAGCATCCGCAATACGTGCGGTCACTGCGTCAGCGGCAGCAGAGTCAAGTCTCCCCTTCTCGACGTCGCGTGCGATCGCGCGCGCGATGGTCGCGCGTGCATTCGCGACCGCAGTGTCGTTGGCGTCGCCGAGTATGACACGATGACCGTTCGCCGCCGCGACCTGTGCAATGCCGCTGCCCATCGCTCCCGCGCCGACGACGCCGATCACGAATCCTTTTCCCGCCATCAGCGGCCCTCGAACGACGGCTTGCGCTTCTCGGTGAATGCGCGAACGCCTTCGGCGTAGTCGCGCGTTCGTCCCGCCTCTCGTTGCAGTTCTTCCTCGAGGGCAAGGTGCGATTCGAGGTCGTTCGAGAGTCCGGCGTTGAAGGCGCGCTTGGTCAGACCAAGGCCGCGCGTCGGCATTGCGGCGAGACGCTTCGCAAGATCGAAGCTCACGTCGAGCAGCGCTTTGCCCGGATATACCTCGTAGACCAGCCCCCACTCCTTCGCGCGCGCCGCATCGAGCTTCTCGCCGAGCATGGTGAGCGCGGCGGCACGTTGCAGCCCGACGATGCGAGGGAGGATGAAGGTACCGCCGCTGTCGGGAATGAGCCCGATCCTGGCGAACGACTGAATGAAGGTCGCTTCCTCGGCGGCGAGCGTGATGTCGCAGGCGAAGGCGATGTTTGCACCGGCGCCCGCTGCAACGCCATTCACGGCGCAGACGACTGGTTTCTCGAGCGTGCGAATCCCGCGGATGATCTGATTGTACTGCCACCGCACGACGTCGCCGAGATCCGGCATTGGTTTGCCGTCGATGGGGAGGACGGCCGCGAGGTCCTGTCCTGCGCAGAACGCCCGTCCGCTGCCGGTGATGAGAACGGCGCGTATCGTGGCGTCGTCCTCCGCCTCGTGCAGTGCGGCAACGAGGGCGTCCGCCATCGGGCGGTTGAAACTGTTGAGTACGTCTGGCCGATTCAGCGTGATCGTGAGGACGCCGTCGGCGCGGCCGGTCAGGATGAGGTCCATCGGGTGAATATAGTTGTCACACCCGGTGCGCGAAGTGAGCCGAAGGTCACCTGATCAGCTCCCCCTCGGGGTCGGCTTGGCTCCCATTCGCGATGCACCGGTGTCAGATTTGACGCGATGTCACACACGCACGCCGCGCCATCCAAAGCTGCTCGAAAGCCCGCGCCGACGAAATTCGACCCTCGTTTCGACTGGCGCCGAATCGCGTACAACGTCCTCGTGTCGCGCGCGCTCGACGATCTCGAGGAAGCCACGAATCGAAACCGCACGACGGTTCCGCGCGAGCATCTGGTTCTCTACCAGTTCTCTGCGCGCGGCCACGACGTCGGCCAGGCGATTCTTGGCTCTTTGCTGAACCATCGTCACGATGGCATCGGGGCGTACTACCGTTCACGTCCGCTGCTCCTTTCGATCGGCCTCTCAATCGAAGATGCGCTCGGAAGCCCGCTCGGCCGAGCTGGTGGGTTCAGCGACGGACGGGATATCGGCGTCGTCTGCAACATCCCCGGATGGAACGGCGCGACCGTGCTGCCAATGTCGGGCGACGTGGGTTCCCAGTACACACCTGCCGCCGGGTGGGCGCAGTCCATTACCTACCGGGCCGGCACCCTTGACGAGAGCGAGTGGTCTGGCGCCATCGGTGTTGCACTCGGCGGCGACGCCAGCGTGGCGACGAATGGTTTCTGGTCCTCGCTCACGATTGCGACCACGTTGAAGCTTCCGATGTTGTTTTACATCGAGGACAACGGACTCGGCATCTCCGTGAAGGGAGAGATGCAGACGCCCAATGGCAACATCGCGGCGAATCTCTCGGCGTTCGGGAATCTGCTCGTGCGCACTGGCGACGGATGTGATCCGGCCGACGCCGCCAGGTTGATGGCAGAGTGCGTCGATCATGTTCGCAGTGGCGCGGGTCCCGCACTGGTCCGCGTGACGGTACCGCGGCTGTGCAGCCATTCCGGGCCGGACAACCAGAAGGGGTATCGAACGGACGCCGAGATCGCCGATGATGCGGCTCGAGATCCGTTGCCACGGTTGCGCAGCTATCTGGTGCCGGACTTCATGTCCGAGAGCAATTGGAGCGCGCTCGAGAGCGAGGTGGTGCGCGACGTCGAGACCGGGCTCCTGGCGGCGCGTGCGCGTCCCGTTCCGAATGCCGCCGATGTAAAGCGATTCGTCTTTGCCGAGTCGGTGCGCGAGGGAGATGCGCCGACGTTCGGAGGACTCAGTGCGTTGGAGCGAAGCACCCTCGGTGGAACGGATGTGCCGGCGGAGGGTGGCGACGTGATGCGATTGGCGGAAGCGGTTCGTCGCACGCTGGCCACGGAACTCGATGCCAACCCTAAGGTGCTTGTCTTCGGGGAAGACGTCGGCCGGAAGGGTGGCGTGCACCTCGTTACTGAAGGCCTGCAGAAGCGGTTCGGCGGTGATCGGGTCTTTGACACGAGCCTCTCCGAGGAAGGCATCATCGGCCGTGCGGTGGGAATGGCGGTGAATGGATTGATGCCCGTAGCCGAGATTCAATTCCGCAAGTACGCCGACCCCGCGCACGAACAACTCAACAACTGCGGGACGATGCGCTGGCGCACCGCGAATCAGTTTGCGGCGCCAATTGTCGTGCGCATGCCTGGTGGATTCGGGAAGGATGTCGGGGACCCGTGGCACTCGCTTTCGTCGGAAGTAACGTGGGCGCATGCGTTGGGCTGGCAGGTCGCGATGCCGTCGAACTCTGCGGATGCCGTGGGACTGTTGCGCGCGGCGATGCGCGGCGCGAATCCGACCATCTTCTTCGAGCATCGGTCGCTGTTGATGACGAGCGACGGAAGTGCGCGTTATCCGGGTGACGACTACGTCCTGCCCTTCGGACGCGCGAACCTGCTGCGCGCGGGGGACGGCGTGACCGTCGTGACATGGGGTGCGATGGTGCACCGTTGCGTGGATGCCGCCGCGCAATTCAGCGGAGACGTGGAGCTCATCGACCTCAGGACGATCGTCCCGTGGGATCGCGAGGCGGTGCTCGCCTCGGTACGCAAGACGGGCAAGTGCCTTATCGTGCATGAAGACACCACGACAGCGGGCTTCGGTGCCGAGATTGCGGCGGTGCTGGCGCGTGAGGCGTTCTGGTTTCTCGATGCGCCGATCGAGCGGTTGACGGTGGAGGATGTACCAATGCCGTATCATCAGGTGCTTTTGGAGGCGGTGCTCCCCGATGCTGGCCGGATTGCCGTGGCAATTCAGGAATTGCTGACTTCGTAACTGACGTACGAAGTACTCTGACCCGGTACCCGGACTGGCCCGACGCCAAAGAGAGCCATAGACGGCTCGGTCGCGCCACGACATCGCAGTTGTCCCCGATGTATCACGGATCGGTTTGGCAATTCAAGGGCTGCTCTCGGCATAAACACCTTGACTGACGTACGAGGTACCCGGACTGGGTACCCGGACTGGCCCGACGCCAAGAAGAGCCATAGACGGCTTGTTTGCGCCACGACATTGCGGTTCGCTACGCTGCGTGACGAAGCGTTGTCGGAGTGCTGGATGGGTCGATGGCTCTCTTTGGGTTGGATACCAGTCAGGGTACCGGGTCAGAATACGTCGTACGTCTGTTACCGGTTGTACGCTTGACTCGCGCATCAAGCGCCCATACTTTGCGAAAACCCCAACAGAGAGTCTCTGGTGCGCCTCGTAGCCCTTGTCCTCACGTTCGATTGCACGCCGTCGGCCGACGCAAGTCAGGCGGGCATGGGCGTCGTCGTGAGCACGAACCGCGCAGGCAGCGAACCGGGGTAGCGAGCTCTCGCACCCAGTTCCAGGAGCGAACCATCGCCCCGCCTGCGCAGCCCCGCAGGCGGGGCGATCTCGTTTTTGGCATTGCGCCACCGCAATTCGGTGACGCCACACTCTCGTAAGGATCACAAATGCATTCGAGTGTTCAGTCATTGGAAACTTCGTCCCCCGCGACGCCATCGGTCTGGGCGGCGATTCGCGAAGCGCTCTCCGGCGCGCATGGACGCGATTTTACGGAAGGACCCATCGGCCGAGCGATCTTCATTCTCGCCGTGCCGATGGTGCTCGAGATGATCATGGAGAGCGTTTTCGCCGTCGTCGATGTGTTCGTCGTCGCGCACCTCGGCGCCGATGCGGTCGCGACGGTCGGCCTCACCGAGTCGTTCATGACGCTGCTCTACGCGCTCGCGATGGGCGTGAGTATCGGTGCGGGCGCGATGATCTCGCGACGCATTGGCGAGAAAGATGCCGAGGGCGCCGCGCACACCGCGGCGCAGGTCCTTCTGTTCGGCTTTCTCGCGTCAATCATCATGGGAATTTTCTTCATCGCGTTTGCGCCGCAGCTCATGTCGGTCATGGGCGCATCGCCAGGCGTGCTGAAGAACCTCGCGTTCACGCGAGTCATGCTGGGGTGCAACTTCAGCGTCGTGATGCTGTACCTGGTGAACGCCGTGTTCCGCAGCGCGGGGGACGCAGCCATCTCCATGCGCGTGTTGTGGCTCGCCAACGCAATCAACATTGCGCTCGGGCCAACGCTCGTGTTCGGATGGGGGCCGTTTCCGGAAATGGGCATCGTCGGCGCCGCGATCGCGACGACGATCGGACGAAGCATCGGAGCGCTGTACGCGATCAGCAAGCTGTTTCGTCCTGGTTCTCGCGTTCATGTGCGCCGGCCTCACTTCGCGTTCGATCCCGGCCTCATCCTGCGCGTCATCCGGTTGTCCGGCGCCGCGACGTTCCAGGTGTTCATCGGGATGGCGAGCTGGATCGGACTCGTGCGGATTGTCGCGCAGTTCGGGAGTGCTGCGCTGGCCGGTTACACCATCGGGTTCCGGATCATCATCTTCGGGCTCCTGCCGTCCTTCGGCGTAGCGAATGCGGCCGCGACGATGGTGGGTCAGGCGTTGGGTGCGAAGAAACCAGAGCGTGCCGAGACGGCAGTGTGGACAGCGGCGGCGTACAGCGCGGCGTTCCTTGGGTTGGTGGGGGTGCTGTTCGTCGTATTCGCGGGGCCGATCGTCGATCTGTTCACGAGGGAAGCCGACGTCGCACGCTACGGCGTTGGCACACTTCGCACGGTGGCCTGCGGGTTCCTGTTTTATGCCTACGGCATGGTGCTCACGCAGTCTTTCAACGGTGCAGGTGACACACGCACGCCGACGGTGATCAACTTGATCGTCTTCTGGTTGCTCGAACTGCCATTGGCGTGGTTTGCGGCGGATTATCTCGGGTTCGGGCCACAGGGGGTGTTCGTCGTGATTACAGTGGCGTTTTCGTTGCTCGCGGTGGTGAGTGCGGTGATGTTCAAGCGAGGAAGTTGGAAAACACGCGTCGTCTGATACCACCGACCGCCATCATCTCGAGCTCCCAGCCCGGAGGACTCAACTTGATTGAGGAACGGATCTGACGGGTGCAACGGAAACAACACGGAACTAGTGGTCATCAAGGACTCTCGGCGAGACCAACCGGTAGAACTTTGGATCGGGGCCGTAGTGAAGAACAAGCCCCACGTCGATGGAACCGCAGCGAAGACAATTGAGTAGCTGACGCTGAGATGTTGGTGGAAGAATAGCGGACGACTTTGCTTCAACCACGACGCGTTCTTCCACCAACAAGTCGCATCGATACCGCCCCGCGATGAATCCCTTGTAGTAGATCATTACAAGCGCCTCCTGCCTTACATGAAGACCACGAAGGCGTAGTTCAATCGCGAGAGCGTTCACGTAGACTTGCTCGAGGAAGCCAAACCCAAGTGTGTTGTACGTCTCGTAGAACGCGCTGATAATGGTACCTGTGAGCTCCCGCTCCAGGAGTCGACCCCTTTGCGCTCGATCTGGCTGTTTCCGTTGCATCCGTCAATATCCGCTCCTTAATCTGCAGAAGCGTCATCAAATTCACTCAGCCCGAATCATTCGAGCGAATCTCCGAGTATCAGATGCTTTTGAACAACTCGAACGGCTGCCTGCACGCCCGGCACCAGCATACCGCCTTGCACGCCGTCGATCCGTATTCCGAGCGAGTCTCCGTCTCATACGAATCGCAATACGGACACTGGACTGAAGGTCGCACACGCAGCAGTTGCACGAGGTCGCCAGGGGAATCTGTCCGCAGCGGCGGCGCTATTCCATATGCCTTGAGCTTTGCCCTGGCTTCCGGCGGAATCCAATCGGTCGTCCACGCCGGCGCATAGACCGTCCGCACCAACACGTCGGCAACGCCCGCCGTTCGAATCGCGGAAATGATATCCGCCTCGATCACCGCGATTGCCGGACATCCACTGTACGTCGGCGTCACCGTGACGATGACCGCGCCAGACGAATCGACGGACACATCGCGCACGATCCCAAGTTCCCGCACGCTCAAGACCGGAACTTCGGGATCCATCACCGAATCGAGAATCCCCAGGATGTCCTCGCGCGTGAACGCACGAGGCGCGACGCCGTCTACCACGTCGCGCCTGGATGCGACCGCGCGACGATCTGCATCTCGGCGAGCATGTGGCCCAGGAACTCGGTATGCGCGCCGCACCTGCCGCCGCGCGCACTGGCGGCGCGCGGCACATCGTGCGGAACGGTCAATGTCGCGCGATCCAGCACGTCGCGCACGAGCGTATCCCACTGCGTGCGCACCGCAGACAATTCGGGTGCGGCGCCAGCCTCGAGCATCGTACGATCGACATCGTCCGGCGCGAACAACTCTGCTGTGAATCGCCATAAATCATCGACTGCGCACTGCGCGCGGCGATGACTCTCCTCAGTACCGTCGCCGAGCTTGAGCATCCATTCACCGCTATGGCGGACGTGGTACTTCGCTTCCTTCAATGCTTTCGCGGCAATGGCTGCAATCTCTGGATCGCTGCCCTTGGCGAGTCCGTCGAGCATCACCACGGCATAGACGTCGAAGAGGAACTGCCTCGCAATCGTGAACGCAAAATCGCCGCGCGGAAGTTCCACGAGCTGGCAGTTCCTGAATTCCACGGCCTCGCGGAAGTACGCGAGTGCGTCCTCGTCGCGCCCCTTCCCTTCCTCTTCGCCCGCCAGGCGGAGAAACATGGTCGCCTGGCCGATGAGGTCGAGCGCGACATTCGACAGCGCGATGTCCTCCTCGAGGATCGGACCGTGACCGCACCACTCACTCAGCCGGTGGCCAAGAACGAGGCGATCATCCCCAAGACGCAGCAGCAATTCGACGCGCGCATTCGGCGGTTCGACAGCAGCGGGTACAACGGACGGCGCGGTCATACGCCGCGAACGCCGCGGGGCACCTTGTAGAACTGCGGATGACGATAGGCCTTGTCGGCACCCGGATCGAAGAAGGGGCCGGCCTCTCCGGGTGATGATGCGGTGATCGCCCCCGCGGGCACCACCCACAGCGAGATCACCCCGCCACGACGAGCGTACACGTCGCGCGCGTTCTGAAGTGCCTGCTCCGCGTCGGTTGCGTGGAGCGAACCGGCGTGCTCATGCGGCGCGCCTTGCTCGCTCTGCGTGAAGACCTCCCAGAGCGGCCACTGGCTGTCTGGAGCGATGGCCTCGGCTTGCTCGGCCGCCGCGTCGGGCTGATTCAACACCGTGCTCGACACGCGCTACGCCGCTGACGATGCGCGAGCAGCACGCTGCTTCGACGCATATGCACTCGCCGCCTCTCGCACCCACGCGCCTTCATCGTGCGCCTTCCGGCGCGCCTCGAGGCGCTCACGGTTGCAGGGGCCGTTTCCGCGGACGACCTGATGGAACTCCTCCCAATCAATCGGTCCGAAATCCCAGTTCTCGGTTTCCGAATTGAATGTCAGCGCCGGATCGGGCAGTGTGAGATTGACGGCGGCCGCTTGAGGTACCGTCAAATTGATGAAACGTTGGCGCAATTCGTCATTCGTCTTGCGCTTCACCTTCCAACGGATGAGTTCGGCCGTATTGGGCGAGTCGGTGTCGCTCGGTCCGAACATCATCAGCGACGGCCACCACCACCGGTTCACCGCGTCCTGCACCATGGCTTTCTGTGCGGGCGTTCCGTTGGCGAGCGTCGCGACGATTTCGTAGCCCTGACGCTTGTGGAAGTTCTCTTCCTTGCAGACGCGAATCATCGCGCGCGCGTAGGGGCCATAGGACGCCTTGGCGAGGATCGTCTGATTGACGATCGCCGCGCCGTCCACGAACCAGCCAATGACGCCGATGTCCGCCCACGACAGCGTGGGATAGTTGAAAATGCTCGAGTACTTCGCGCGCCCATCGAGCAGCTGATCGATCAATTCCGCGCGGTCGACGCCGAGTGTCTCGGTGCCGCAATAGATGTAGAGGCCGTGCCCGGCTTCGTCCTGAACCTTGGCGATCAGCGAAACCTTGCGCCGCAGCGACGGGGCCCGCGTGATCCAGTTGCCTTCCGGAAGCATACCCACGATTTCGGAATGCGCGTGCTGCGACATCATGCGCACCAGCTGCCGTCGGTACTTCTCTGGCATCCAGTCCTTGGGCTCGATGCTCTCACCGGCGGCGATGCGAGCCTCGAAGGCTGCGACAAGCGCGGGATCTTCTGCGGGTGGGGTAGCGCGCGTCTGGTTCACCAGGCCTCCAACAAGCCCGAAGGTAGTGCTGTATAACAGGTTGGCGTACCTCTTGAATCTATACTGCGATGGGCACGCCGGACAATCGACGCACACGGCTCCAGCGAGATATCTTCCACTCATGCTTATCAGGCCTGCGGTCCAGGGAACTACCGTCGCCGGCGGCGACGTCTCCGTGACGATTTCCGACGGCATCGGCACGGTGCTGTTCTCGCACCCCAAGAGCAATTCGCTTCCGGCTGCATTGCTTCGCCGCATTGCCGAGGCGGTCACGTGGGTGGGCCGAGACGCCGCGGCCAAAGTGATCGTCCTGCGCAGCGAGGGAACGGGACCATTCTGCGCGGGTGCATCGTTCGATGAACTCGTCGGCATTGCGAGCGCGGAACAGGGAGAAGAATTCTTCAGCGGCTTCGCTCGCGTGATTCTCGCGATGATCACCGCGCCCAAGTTCGTGCTTGTGCGCGTTCATGGCCGGACCGCCGGTGGCGGTGTTGGCATCGCGGCGGCTGGGGACTACACCTTTGCGGTGAAGACGGCGTCCGCAAAACTCAGCGAGCTGGCGATCGGGATCGGTCCGTTCGTGGTCGGGCCTGTCATCGAGCGCCGAATCGGGTGCGGCCCGTATGCCGCGATGTCCGTTGACGCCGATTGGCGCGATGCCGAGTGGGGCGAGCGCCATGGGCTGTACGCCCGCGTCTTCGATGACATCGCGTCCATGGATGCAGCGATCAATGCGCTGGCAGGGACGCTGGCGGCCTCGAACCCCGACGCGATGACTGAAATGAAGCGCGTCTTCTGGGAGGGAACCTCTCACTGGCCGGAATTTCTGGCCGAGCGTGCGAAGATTTCTGGGGGCTTGGTGCTTTCGGAGTTCACGCGCGCATCGATTGCAAAATTCAAGGGGCGCTAGGCAAACCCATCGAACGCGGATCGAGCGGATTGAACTGAAAACGCGCGGATCACTGATCAGAATTGATCCGCTTCAATCCGCTCAATCCGCGTTCACTGTGCCGCGACTCCTGCACTGACCCTGTGAGGCTGTTACGTCGTTGGCGGATTGAACGCCTCATGCTGCCCCTCGACCCAGCTCCGGTGATACGACGGATCCTCGATGTCGAGCGCCTGCTTGGCCACCCTGAGCGGACGAAACGTGTCCATCATGACCGCATATTCGTCGGTGCCTTTCGCGCCCATGCTCGCTTCCGCGCGCCCAGGATGCGGTCCATGCGGTATACCATCGGGATGATGCGTAATGGAACCGAATTCGATTCCTTTTCGGCTCATGAACTCGCTCGAGGCGTAGTAGATCACCTCGTCTGAATCCACGTTGCTGTGGTTGTACGGCGCGGGGATCGCTTCCGGATGGAAATCGAATGGACGCGGACAGAAGGAGCACACCACGAATCCGTCGCCCTGGAAGGTCTGGTGCACGGGCGGCGGCTGATGCACCCGCCCGACGATCGGCTCGAAGTCCTGGATGTTGAACGCCCACGGATAGAACTGCCCATCCCAGCCAATGACATCGAGGGGATGGTGGTCGAGCACGATCTCATTGATTCCATCGTACTGCTTGACGAGGATGCGGAAGTCGCCGCGTTCGTCGTGGGTCACGAGATTGCGTGGGATGCGAATGTCTCGCTCGGAGAATGGCGCACCTTCGATGAGCTGCCCATACTCGTTGCGATAGCGCTTCGGCGGCCTGGTGTGACCTCGCCCCTCGATGACAAGGAGCTTGGTCTGCTCTGCCTCCACGTCGAAGCGGTAGCGGTGCATGATCCCGCGATGAATGACGAGATAGTCGCCCTCACCGAACGGGAGATCGCCGTACTGCGTTTCGAGATGTCCCTTCCCTTTCGCGACGTAGACGATCTCGTCCGCCTGCGCGTTCCTGTAGAAGTGTTCGTCGGCGACGGTAGGCTCCACGTAGAGCATGGCCACGTCGGCGTTGAACAACAGGGGAACGCGATCGAGGGTCGGGCTACCGCCAGGCTTCACCTGCGCGGTTTTGAAATGCCTGTGTTTGAGCGTCAGGTCGAGATCCGCCTCGAGCTTCGTCTCCATGAGTCGCTTGACCGACTGCACCGTCGTCGGCGGATGCACATGGTACAAGAGCGCAGACGTTCCCGTGAACCCTTCGTGCCCCACGAGCTGCTCGGCATAGAGCCCGCCGTGCGGCTTTCGAAACGCGATGTGTCGCTTTCGCGGTATCTGCCCGAGCGTGTGGTAGTACGGCATTACAGATTTCCTCGAAGCCCCTGCTCGCGTTCGATCGCCTCGAACAACGCCTTGAAGTTTCCAGCGCCAAAACTCTTCGCGCCCTTTCGCTGGATGATCTCGTAGAACACCGTCGGACGATCTTCGACGGGTTTGGTGAAGATCTGCAGCAGGTAGCCGTCCGGGTCGCGATCGATCAGGATGCCCAGCGTTGCCAGCTCGTCGACGGGTTCATCGATCTTGCCGATGCGCGCCTGCAGTTCATCGTAGTACGTCGTCGGCACCGTGAGGAATTCCACGCCGCGGTCGCGCAGGGACGTCACCGTCTTGATGATGTCATCCGTCGCCAGCGCCATGTGCTGTACGCCCGGGCCCTTGTAGAAGTCGAGATACTCGTCAATTTGCGACTTGCGCTTGCCCTGCGCCGGTTCGTTGATCGGGAACTTGATGCGGTCGTTGCCGTTCGCCATGACCTTCGACATCAGCGACGAGTATTCGGTGCTGATCTGCTTGTCGTCGAAGGTGAGCAAGTTTCGGAAGCCCATCACGTGCGAGTAAAAGTCGACCCAGTCGTTCATGCGTCCGAGTTCGACGTTCCCCACGCAGTGGTCCACATACTTGAGACCGACGTCCGATGGCGTGTAATGCGCCTGCGCCGGCCGATACCCTGGCATGAAAAGCCCGCGATAGTTCTTCCGCTCGACGAGCGAATGAATCGTTTCGCCATAGATGCGGAACGACGCGATGATGATTTCGCCATCGTCGTCGCGCATGACGGTGGGCTCCTGCTCCGGAATGGCACCGCGAGCAACTGCCTTCTCGAACGCATCACGCGCGTCGTCTACCCAGAGCGCAATGTCGCGGACACCGTCGCCATGGGCGTACACATGGTCGGCAATTCGGCGGGCGTCATCGCTGAGGTCCGGGCGAATAGCCGTGGTGAAGACGAAGCGAATTTTCCCCTGCTGTAGCAGGTAGCTCGCGCGGTCACGACAGCCCGTCTCAGGCCCTCGGTAGCCGACGAGCTGGAATCCGAAGGCCGCTCGATAGAAGTACGACGCTTGCCGCGCGTTCCCGACGTAGAACTCGATGAAATCGGTCCCGTTGATGGGAAACGTGTCGTGAACTTCCGGAGCGGCCTCGAGTGTCGCGGTAGCCATGGATCCTCTCGATGAGCAAAGTCTGAATCGAAAGTTAAGAGTTGCGAGCCCGCCAGCAACCGACAATGCACGACCCGCCGATCCATTTGGTCAGGTCGCGCTTGCTCACAAATCAAGGTCGATCGAGTTGGCACGCCTTTTTTCACCGCTGAGGGCGCGGAGGAGCAGAGGTTCGCAGAGGACTGCACGAAGTGCATGCCCTTCGCGGAGTCTACCCTCGAGGAGCGCGAGCGACGAAGGGCTCAGGGCGACAAAACGAGCGTGCTTTTCCTCTGCGCTCCTCCGCTCCTCTGCGACCTCTGCGGTTGAATCGCGTTGGTCTCCGGACGCGCACTGGAGCCTTGGCAGTGCACGCTATCAGCCCTTAACCTCCCAAGTCGTCCAGATCCCGGTATAACTCCAACGCCTCGGGATTCGCCAACGCATCTGTATTCTTGACCGGCCGGCCATGCACCACATCTCGCACCGCCAACTCCGAGATCTTCCCGCTGATCGTTCTCGGAATGTCCGCAATCTGGATGATCTTCTTCGGCACATGATGCGGTGTCACATTCTCGCGGATCCGTCGCCTGATCTGGTCGCGTAGGCCGTCGTCGAGCGTCGTGCCCGTTTGCAGCCGAACAAAGAGCACGATCCGTACGTCCTTGCCGCGCTTGTTCGTGATCTCCTGCCCGATCACGAGGCTTTCCAGCACCTCCGGCAAGTACTCGACCTGGCGATAGATCTCGGCGGTCCCAATGCGAACGCCTCCTGGATTCAATGTCGCATCGCTCCGGCCATGAATGACGAGCCCGCCGCGCTCCGTCAGCGTCGCCCAGTCGCCATGACGCCACACGCCTGGGAAATGCTCGAAGTACGCGGCTCGGTACTTGGCGCCGTCTGGATCATTCCAGAACGACACGGGCATGCTGGGAAAAGGAGCCGTGCACACCAGTTCTCCGGCACTATCCACCATCGCAATCCCTTCATCGTTCCACACCTCGACGCGCATCCCGAAACCGCGCGTCTGCAACTCACCCCGATGCACCGGCAACGTCGGGTCTCCGAGTGCGAAGCAGGAAATGATGTCCGTGCCACCGCTGATGCTGCTGAGGCACACATCGGACTTCACACTCGAATACACATAGTCGTAGCTCTCCTCGGCGAGAGGACTGCCCGTGGAAAGGATCGTTCGCAGCGCCGAGAGGTCGTGCGTGTCGCGTGGTACGGTCCCTTCTTTTTCGGTGAGCGCGATCCACTTCGCGCTCGTGCCGAACACACTCACGCGTTCGGCGGCGACGAGGTCCCAAAGCACGGGGCGACCGCGCAAGAGCGGCGCGCCGTCGTACAACACGACAGTGCTGCCCACAGCGAGCGACGAGACGAGCCAGTTCCACATCATCCATCCGCACGTGGTGAAATAGAAAATGCGGTCAGCGCGAGTCAGGTCAGTGTGCAGGACGAGTTCCTTCAGGTGCTGCACCAGCGTTCCTCCTGCACCGTGCACCATGCACTTGGGCAGGCCTGTGGTTCCGGACGAATACATGATGTAGAGCGGATGATCGAATGGCAGTCGTTCGAAGGCGAGGGGCACGCCCGCGCCGCGCGCGAGCGCATCTGCCCACGAAACACCAATCTCGGATCCCGAGAGATCCATCCCGCCATCCGCGCGGTGCGGAACGACGACCAGCCGCTCGATGCTCGGCAGCAGTGGGAGAAACTCCATCACGCGCGCGAGCGAATCGATCGTCTTCGCGCCGTAGCGATAGCCATCGGCCGCGATGAGAACGCGCGGCTCGATCTGCCCGAAGCGGTCCACGACTCCCATCGGTCCGAAATCCGGCGAGCATGATGACCACACCGCCCCGATCGACGCCGTCGCCAACATCGCGACAACAGCCTCGGGGATATTCGGCAGAAAACCAGCCACCCTGTCACCTGCGACGATACCTGACGCCCGCAGGTAGGCGGCAAAGCATGCAACGTCGTTCGTCAGTTGGGCAAAGGTGAGGCGACGCGATGCTCCCTGCTCCGTCCAGAGAACGAGCGCCTCACGATCATCGGCATACCGGAGGAGGTTCTCGGCGAAATTCAGCCGCGCCCCGGCGAACCACACCGGTCCGAGCGTGGGGTCGGGCGGCGCCATTCGATGACCGCCCGTGAGCACTCGATTCCACGGTGGGTCACCGCCGTCCGCAATAATGCGGGTGAATCGCCACAGCGCCGCCCAGAACGCCTCCGGTTCCGCGATCGACCATTCGTAGAGCGTGGGGCTGTCGCAGACGTCGCTCCCACGCCCGCCAAGCGGTTGAACGTGATCGCGGATGAAACGCGTCACGTTGGCGCGCGCAACCTGGTCGGCGGAGGGAGTCCAAACGATCGTCACGCCGAGAATATACCAGCCCGAGCGAAGTCGAGGTGACTACGAGATGCAATGCCCTGCGTGCTGTAAGCAGCTGTGACAGGTGCTCAGTGATCAGCCGCAGCCAACAGATTCTCAGGTGGTGTGGCGCTCTGGTGCATCGCACCCTTGTACGCCACACCCCCTGTCGCTCCGCATTCTGCGGCTGGCTGCTGAGCACCTGGCACAACTGACGTCCGGCGGCGCTCCATGATGCCGAGTTCGCGCCCTCGCTGTTATTTCGTGCGGACCAGCATGAACTGCAATGGTGTGCTCGGCGTCCCCCCGCCTGAGGTCAGCGTGAGCAATGACTCCCGTCCCGGAGGTACCGAGAATCGCAGATACGCGGCCGAGCCTCCGCGAATCATCAGGTCGGTCTTCAAGTTGTCCGCAAGGTTCCCCACGACGAGCGGGTACATCGGAATGTTGAGGAACGTGGTCGTGAAAATGTCCCTGTAGTTCCAGCTCTTGTGCTGGTAACGCGGATCGACGGTGGGCAGGAAATCGTCGAGGTAATTCGCGACCGTCCAATCGCGGAACAGCGGAATCGGATCCGTTCCGAAGACCAGCTGAAGCGTCGCCATGCCCGTGACGGTCGAGTTGTCGAACCTCTGCCACATCGTCCCATCGGTCGTGCCGAGCCGGTCCGCGGCGTAGCGGAGGAATGACCAGGTGGCGCCGCGCGTCGCGAGGTCGTCGCCATTGGCAATTGGCGAGTTCACGCTGGGCGCGCGCAGATATGACAGGAAACGCGAGAAGTTCGATGCGGCGTCGCCTTTCCAGAACCCGTACGTGGGCCTGTTGACGATGCGAATGTCATTGTCGTTGAGATTCAGACGCGGAGACAGCCCACTCTCGCGATAGTAGAGCAGTTCCTCGGCAATGTGGCTCAGTCCCTCGTTGAGCCAGACCTCCTCGTAGTCCGTTGCCGTGGTGTTGACGAATGAACGGCGCGAGAAGTTGATCAGGTGCTGAAACTCATGGGCGATGATCCCCATCGTGAGGCTGTCCACGAATCCCACGGTGTGCGTCACCCCATTGATGCCCGCGCCTGGCGCCGGCACCACCATGTAGAACATCTCCCCTTCGTTGCTGCCGGGGCAGTTGTCGGCCGTCACCGCCGCGACACGGGGCAGAAGGTCGCGCGGATTGAAGAAGCCGCCCACGAAGTATCCCGACTGCGACGTGACCATCTCGTTGACGATGCGCGTGAAGATGATCGCGACCCTGCCATTTGCATCGATGTCGCTCGGCGCGCCGAATGCTCCCGCGTCGAGAGGATAGACGAGTGTGTCGAACGTCGCCGCGAACCGTTGATAGTTGGCGGTCGTGAAACCGTCCGCAGGATTCAGCGTGTCCGAAAGAACGATGGATTTCGTTCCGATCGCTTCGACGCGCAGGCCGTGATTCACGGCGCCCGTGCAACTATTCGCACTTACGTTCAGATTGAGGAAATCACCAACCTTGGCATTGGCTGGAATCGCTGAGGCCGAGAGGGACATCGCGCCGCTGCCGGTAACCGAGCGGGACACCATCGAGCGCCGGGCTGCGCGCTCGCGGGCCAGCGCGCCCTTGTATCGCTGCTGGAATTCCTCCATCTGCCGGAGATGGAACGACTGATCGGGCATCCGTGCGGCGGTGGCGGCCGCGCTGATCGCGTCGCGAATGGCTAGCGCGCCCATGGACACCGGCTGCGCGTCGGTCGAGGGCGGGGCTCCTATTCCGTTGGCGACGACGGACGTCGTTGCCAGAATCGATTGGTCGATGGAGCTATTGAACGTGACGAGCGTGAATTCTGCGCCTGCCGCAGTGCCCGGAGCGCACACGTTCGTCTTGCCGCTATAGGTCTGGATGTCCCCGACATTCATCGGGGTGGAGGTAGCGAGGCCTGTGCACAGCGTTGAACCTGCGGGAAGCACCGTCACAACCGTGGTATCGGCCTTTCCCGCGGACGACGAGATCACGAAGGTCGTGCCACCCAGGCGAAGGACGCGCACGAGTCCCGCTTGGTCGACACTCACGAGGGTGGCGTCCGTCGCCGAGTACGAGATCGCATTCGGGGCTGCGACATTTCCAAACTGGTCCTCGGCCGTCGCCGTCACGCGCGCTGTGTCGGAGACCGCGACGAAGCGGAGCGTCTTCGGCGTGACCGCCACCTTGGCTGCGGCAGCGGCGATAACCGTGATGTTCGCCGTTGCGGCTGTCGCCACGCCGGTCGCGGCGGCTCGAACGGTCGCGGCCCCCGCGACCGTACCGGCCGTGACGCTGGTGGAGGCGTTTCCCGACGCATCGGAGGTTCCGAACTGCGTACCTACCGAGGCGGAACCAGTCGCCGAGAAGGTCACTCCGACACCCGACACGGGATTCCCCTTCACGTCGCTGACCCTGACCGTGAAGGTGCCGGCAGAGCCGCCCGCTCCCACAGTTGGCGACGGCGTCGTCGTGATGAGAACCAGCGTGGGGGGACCCACGACCGTTGTCCCTGTGCCGTTGTCTGAACCGCACGCGGCGGTCACGGCAAGGGTCACGAGGAGAAGTGCGGAACGTAACCGAGTCATCTGTCTCACTTTGTCCTGACGACGACCAACTGAAGATTCGGATTCGCGACGCCGCCCGGTGCGCTGAGCGTGAGCGTGATCGAACCGCTTGCGGAGAGGGTAAAGCGGTAGAACACAGCACCACCGGCCAGCACCGAGGAATTGAAGGTGCTGTTGATCGGCAGCGTCGGATTGTTGAGCGGATACGGTGACAAAATCGTGCCGACGTTCGGATAGATGCTGTGCCAGTTCCAGCTTCGCTGCTGGTACTGCGTGTTCACCGACGCGACGTCGTCCACTGCCTGCGATACCGACCAGTCGCGAACGAAGCCAGCGATATCGGTTCCGAAGATGCTCTGGAGGTTCGCCATGCCGACGCTCTGGTTGTTCACGAGCCTGTACCAGAGTTCGGCGTCGGTTGCGGCGGTCGCACCGGCATAGGTCTCGGTCGATGCGGCCCTGCTGAACGTGGCCGGCGCAGGGAAGCGCTGCGTGGCATACCACGCGCGAGCGGCGGCGAACAGCGGCGTGAGTTCCGCTCGCTCCCGAGTGTGCCGGCGCGATTCCATCGCGTCGTCGAGACGAAGCGTCGTCTCACCGTCGGTGCGCGCTTCCGGCCGCGCATCCATCGACGCGCTTGGGACGGAAACGGCGTTGACCGATGCGTTCTTGAGTGTGAAGTTCGTCGAGGGGCCGCCGACGAGCGATGTGTTGACGATGACGAGTGCATATTCTCCCAGTGTGGGGCCCGCGGAAATCGTCAGCTCGCCCGCGCCGGTGAGCGTGTTCGTGTTGACCGCCGTCGGTACATCCGTCGCGTTGACGCGATCCACGGCATACCGGAGAAAGGACCACGCGGCGCCGCGTGTCGCAAGCGAATCGTCGAGGCCGTAGGGAGAATTCGTCGAGGGTGCCGTGAGATAACTCTTCAGCCGCGACGCGTTCGCCGACATGTCGAGGTTATATGCGGTCCGCGATGCGTTCGTGGTGCGAAGCGCGTTGATGTCCAGGTTGGCGCGCGAGCTCAATTGGCTCTCGCGATAGAACAACAGTTCCTCGGCAACATGCGCGAGTCCCTCGTCGAGCCACTTTTCCTCAAAGGCCGGCGTGACGTTCACGTAGAGGCGGCGCGATGCATTGATGATGTGCTCGAGCTCGTGGGCCAGGACGGACGTCGTCGCGGAATCCACGAAGCCCTTCGGCCGCGGGTTGCCGTTGATTTCACCGAGCGGATCGGGGGCGAGGGCGTAGAAGTATTCGCCCTGGTTGCTCCCTTGGCATGCCTGCGCCCGCGGCGTTCCGGCATTGGGAAACAGGTCGCGCGAGAACGCCAGCCCACCCGTGTAGGATGCCGACTTCGTGGGTGTGAGCTCATTGATCGCGCGCGTGAACACGATCGCGATTCGGCCATTCTTGTCGATATCCGTCGGCTCGCCAAAGTTCGCGACGTCGATCGGATAGACCAGTGAGTCAAAGCGCGCGGCGTATTTCTCGAAGTCTGCGGTCGTGAAGCCGTTCTTCGGGTTCAGCGTGTCGCTGTAGATGATCGACTTCGTTCCGATGGCCATGACGCGCGCCCCGTGATAGACGGGATTCGTGCAGGGGTCGAGGGGGTTGACGTTCAGCGACATCAGGTCCCCGACGTTTTTTGGCCCCGATGGGTTCTGGATTGGCTCGCTCGTGGACGGCCCCGTGCCGTCACCACATGCAGTGAAAGTGACCAGCGCGAATACGGTGGAGATGGCCTTTCGGGTGGTGTGACGAGCCGGCATTCGTAGGCGAGGTGGGGAAGGTTCAGTCCGCGTCGGCGCGGGGAAACTCGACGGCACACAGATTGTCGTCATGCAGACTGGACACGGCAGGACGACGTCACCCGATCCATTGTGTTAAACCGTGGCGAGGTGGCGGTTCCTCCGGCGGTGGCCGGCATCCGCTCAACCTCCCAGGCGGCGGCCCCGTCACGACGCCGCTGACTCCGCTATCCCAGGGAATCTTCCACTCACGCGTACCCCGCAGAATAGCAAATCTTCGCATTCCCGGGCTGTGATTGGGCGCACAAGGAGGTATCCCTGCCATTCCTCGCAGCGCTGGTCCACGAAGAACTGGAGTTGCTCAGGGCGTTCAATGCCTTCCGCGATCACGTTCACGCCCAGGGTGAGTCCAAGCGTGATGACTGCGGCAGCGATGGCGCTGTCGTCCGTGTTGTCCGGAACGCCCTGCACAAAACTCCGGTCGATCTTCAGTGAGTCGATGGGGAACAGGCGCAGGGCGCTCAATGACGAGTAGCCTGTGCCAAGATCATCGATGGAAACCCGGACTCCGCGCGCCTTGAGCGCACGGAGGTTGTCCACTGCCCGCCCACTCGATCGCATGGCGATACTTTCTGTAATCTCGAGCTCGAGGGACGTGGACGGCAGCCCGGTTTCCGCGAGGATGGCGTCGACCCGAGCTACGAGATCCGGATGTTGAAGTTGTCGCACCGACAGATTCACCGCGGCGCGCAACTGGCGGTGCCCGCGCTCACGCCATGCCTGGACCTGTGTGCACGCCGTGCGCAGGACCCATTCACCCATCACGACGATCGCGCCCGTCGCCTCAGCGAGGGAGATGAAGTCCGCAGGCATGAGCAGTCCGCGCTGCGGGTGATTCCAGCGGACGAGCGCTTCGACGGCGGTGATGTCTCCGGTGCGCGACTGGACGATGGGTTGGTAGTAGACGACCAACTGCTCCAGCTCGACAGCGTGCTGGAGATTGCTTTCAAGGCCGATCTGCTCGAGCGTTGCCCCGCCCACTTCCGGCATGTATCGCTCGACGTTGTCACGCCCCTGGGCTTTCGCGCGGTACATCGCTGCGTCCGCCGTCTTGAGCAGGCTCTCCGGATCGGTGGCATCCTGCGGAAAGAGACTGATGCCGAGGCTCGTGGTGACGAACAACTCCTGCCCTTCGACGATGATCGGTCGCTTGACCGCGGCAATGATCCGTTCGGCGAGCATGACGGCGTCATCCGGGCTATGTACGGTCGTTGCCAGGACGGCGAACTCGTCGCCACCGAGCCGTGTGACGGAGTCCTCGCCGCGCACGGTGGTCCGAATGCGTTCGGCGACGGTCTGGAGGAGCGTGTCGCCCGCGGCATGTCCGAGCGAATCGTTGACGATCTTGAAGCGGTCGAGGTCGAGAAACAACACCGCAGACATCGTCCCGTTGCGGCGCGCGTGGTGTAGCGCCATGCCGAGCTGGTTGAGAAAGAGCTGTCGGTTGGGCAGTCCGGTGAGCGAATCGTGATACGCAATCCGTTCGATGCGCGCTGCCGCGTCCATCGTCGCCTGACGCTCTTCCTCGAGTAGCCAGATGACGAGCCCCATCGCAAGCGCGACGTAGAGGATCAGATCGACGAACCCGAGGCTGGCGAGGTATACGGGATAGCGAAGGCGGAGAGCCGCCGACCCCGCCACGCCGAGGAAGTTTCCCTGCTGAAGAGCCAGGCCGAAGAACGCGCTCATGACGACACGCCGGCCAATGCCCCTGGCAATACTGGGCGCTCGGCGAATGAGCACACCCCCGATCGCGAAGGCGACACCGACAGCAATGCGGCGCACGGCGACGCGAAGGATGAAGAACAGCTCGCGCGGCTGTGTGTCCCAGGCATTCGCGATGACGAGCGCGGCGCCAAGCAGCGTGAACCCGGCGATCAGCAGCTTCGTCGTCCGCGCTGGGAAGGTACGCCCCGAGGTCAGCTCGGCGGTGCCCAGCACCAGCCAGCCAATTTGCAGATACCCCGCGATTCCTGACGCGAACGCCAGCGCGAAGCGAACGGGGTTGTTGATGGGAAACCACTCGGAGAGCACCAGTGCGCCCGCGCCGGCTCCGGCGTGCACGGCGAGCGCGACCCAACTCCACGTCCAATGCCGGAGGAATGGGCGCCAATACCGGCGCAGCAGTCCTCCGTACACGAACGCTATGAGAACGGCAACACCGGACTGTGCGAACAATCCGGCGACGGACAGCCAATTGGACAGCGTCATCAATTGATGAATGGGAGTGCGCCAGCGGGAATTCGCGGTCAGCCGGCTTCGGCTGTTGCGACTGGCTGGGGCACGAGAATAAGGTAGAGTTAGCGTGCGTCGTCCGCGAGCCCGCGCTCATTCCGAAAGAGCCACCGTCAATGCCGATCTCGAGCCGCTATCGCGATCCGATCCTGGAACAGATCGCCCGCGACACCTTCGCCCTCTTTCCGCACTGCTACCTGTGCGGCCTCCAGATCGAACGATTCGAAGACGCCGACGTCCGCGTTCACGTGCAGCGAGTCGTTCATCGCGAAGGGTGTCCCACACCGGCGGTCGTCGAAACGACGCTCCCGCCGGAGTGAGGCGGAGTCTCAGCTCCGGAGCGCGCCCAGGAGTGGGACGAGCGCTCCGAGGAACCACAGGATGACTGCGCCAATCGCGGCCTGCGACCGGGACACCTTCCCCGTCACGGAGAGGCCGATCGCAAGCAGCACGGTCGTCCAGATCGTGAAGACATCGATACGGCCGACGAGGGCCAAGACGATCTTCGACGATGTGTCCGGATCCATGAAGCGCGACACACCGAGCTTCAAGCTGTTGAGGCTGGTCAGACTCGAGGGATCGAGCACCAGCAGCTGAACTCCATTCAGCACGGCCTCGAGGATGCGCGGGACATATGAAAACGATGCAACCATGACGGCGGCTCCCAAGGTCTGCTTCGCGCCGACAAATTTGCCGCAGACCCAGAGGAACAATCCGATCAAGAGGAGGGCGATTGGGATGAAAATGACTCCGCCGAAGAGCGCGATCTTTTCACCGATCGCCCTCCCCTTTTCCATCATCTCCGCGGTCATCTGCGGATTGGCCTTCATCATGGCCTCGGTCTGACGCGAAAACTCCGCGTCCAGAATGGGCTGCATCGCGCCGTGGTTTGCCAGGGCGATCGCACTGATCAGCAGCGTGACGACCAACATCGGAATACCGAAGCCGCTGTCTTTTCGCCGCTCGAAGACGGAACTCGGCGCGTAGAAAATGTCGATGTAGTCTTCCCACCACGAAGCCGGCTTGACCGGCTCCGGTGGTGCGATGGACTCTGATTGTTCGCTCATGAGTTCCCGAGGTAGAAGTCAGGTTGGACCGCGCTCTATTCTGTTGCTCCTCATCGCCCAGCGCAACGGACAGCGCGCGCCGTTACACAGGTTCGATGTACACGGCGGTACCATAACAGAGCACTTCAGTGATGCCCGGCATCAATTCCGTGGCGTCGTAGCGAAGTCCGATAATGGCGTTGCCACCGAGTTCCCCCCCGTGGGAGATCATGATCTGGAAGGCGTCCATGCGCGCCTGTTCGCACAGATTGACGAGCAGGGTGATGTTTCCCCCGAAGAACGCCTGAAACTTGACGCCGATCACGCCGAGCACGGACCGCGACCGGACGGTGATGCCGCGCACGACACCCAGCGTTCGAACAACGCGGTAGCCGGGGAACTCCAGACCTGTGGTGGCGTACGGGGTTTCGTACTTCTGAACTGGGCTCACGGTGTCCTCCCGGGGTCATCCCCCGATCGCGGTTTTTACAGCAGTATAGGACGCTTTTTTCCCAAAGCTGCCGTCAAAGAGTAACGCGCTTCCGTATCCCGGGAAGGTGGCATTCACCCAGGACTCCGTGTCCGTGATCCCCCAGACGACGATGGCTTCACACGCGGGGACCGCCATACATGCCCCCGTAATGTCGCTCCACGCCTTGGTCTGCGCAGCGAGTTCGGCCGCGCTCGCAGTCGTGCGGATTCGTACGTCCAGCTCCGTCAGGTGGATCTTCATGCCCAGGTTCGCGAAGCGCTGGAAGACGCTCGTCAGCGCCGCCTTGTCGGGGACCCCGCTGCCATCGGCGTTGATCTGGAAATGCGCCTGAAATCCGATCCCGTCGATGGGCACGCCGCGCGCCTTGAAGTCGGCAATGAGCGCTGCGGCAGAGTCCTGCTTCGCGCCATTGTACTCGAGGTTGTAGTCATTGTAGAAGAGCAGCGCGGCAGGATCCGCGGCGCGAGCGGCTCTGAACGCGGTCTCGATGTACCCCTTCCCGAGCGTGTTCGACCAGACCGACGCCGCGATTGCACCGTTGCCCGTGAACGACTCGTTCACGACATCCCACGCGTAGATCGTTCCCCTGTAGTGCCCCACCACGGAGGTGATGTGGTCCTTGAGAATCTGCGCGAGTGTGTCGGCACCGAAGCCGCCGTTGATCAGCCACGACGGCATCTGGGAGTTGAGCCACACCAGTGTATGGCCGCGCATCTTCATGCCGTTCGCCTGGGCAAAGGCGAGCATCGCGTCACCGCGCGCGTAGTTGAACGTGGCTCGTGCCGGGTGAATGGCATCCCATTTCTGGGCATTTCCGGCGACGAGCATGCTGAACTCCTTCGATAGCACGGCGTTGTACGTCGCCTGGCCGAAGAGCGCGTCTACCGAGGCACCGACGTAGCGACCCGTCTTCGCCGCCACGATGCGGAGCGTGCTGTCCGGGTTGGGCGTCGTCGTCGTGATGCACTTCGTCTGCGTGGGGTCGTCAACACACGTTTTCGGGGTGCTGCCGGGTATCGTGACGTCTCCGCCGCCACAGGCGGCGAGTGAGGCCAGCAGGACCATCGAAAGCGCAACGCGGCGCGTAGCGCGCATGACGAACTCCAGAGCTCAGGGAGGGTGTCCGGACGATTATGTATCTCTAAATAACAAAATGCGCAAGTTGGCATCGGGAAACTGCGTTCGGTTCGCGGACGTACGCTCCAATAGCACACACACTGGTACACGGGCGAAACGAATGAACGACGTCGTGGAGTTTGCTGGAGTCGCAACGGTGATCATTGGGCTTGTCGGGTCGCTCTGCTTTATTGGGGTTGTGACATTCAGGATGCTCACCAAACCGCGGGCGAAGCCCGCCGCGTTGGCGCGTGCTGAGGACGAGCGCTTTGAACGGCTCCAGCAGTCGGTTGACGCGATCGCAATCGAAGTCGAGAGAATTGCCGAGGCGCAACGCTTCAGTGCAAAGCTGATGAGCGAGCGGGCCGAACACGGATCGCTGCCGCACTAGCCAACAGCGGGGACACGTTCGCCCAGCGGACTTGTGAGCGCCCGACTCAATGTGACAGATGCCCAGTGGTCAGCCGCAGCCTTCAGAGCAACAGGGGGTGAGGCATTCCAGGTGCATCGCGAAGTAATTCAGGCGCCTCACCATCTGCTCCCTCTCGCGGTAGCTTTTCGCGATGCCCGCCTCCATGAAATGTCCAGGCTGCGGCGCGCCTGCCTCCGCTGACGCGGTGCGCTGCGAGTATTGCTCTGCGGCGCTCTCGACTGTTACCTGCCCTTCCTGTTTTGGGCCGATGTTCAAGGGCAGCCGTTTCTGTGCGCAGTGCGGGGCGAACGCCACGCGGGAAACGCGCTCCGACGGCCCTGCCCCGCCGTGCCCGCGCTGCAAGGAACCGATGCAGGCGCTGCGTCTCGGTGACACTGACACGATGGAATGCGCCGAGTGCGGAGGACTCTGGCTCGATCCCCCGTCGCTTCAGAAGCTCTGCAGTCAACGCGAACATCACTCGAGCGTCGTGAGCGCGCTGGCCGCGCATGTGCCGAGGGCCACCGTGGGAACAGAATCGGTGCGCTATATCCCGTGCCCGCGCTGCAAGAAATTGATGAATCGGACGAATTTCGCACGCTCGTCGGGAGTCATCCTCGACGTCTGCAAGACGGACGGGGTGTGGCTCGACCGGGGCGAACTGCAGCGTGTCCTCGGCTTCGTGGAGGCGGGAGGACTCGCGAAACAGCGGAGCCGCGAAATCGAGGAGCTTGCGAACGAACAGCGCCGGCTTGCCGCAATGCAGCGGGGTGAAGGCGAGCGAAAGTACGACTCGATCGACGTTGGGTTCACCAGGCGAGGCAAGCATGGCTCGTCGGCAAGTTCCACGGCGCTCGAGAGCGTGCTTCTCGATATCGCGGGGCTATTCAACAGCATCTGAGTACTGCGAGTGCTTGAACGTTTCGATGTGCGGGAATCAGCGTTGTCAGGTGCTGTCCGGCGCACCCTTCTCCGATAGCGCAGCGGTCCGGCCTATCTAGCTCGCGCCCCGAAGGTAGTTTTTCCCGCCAATGCCGCAACTGAATCGCTCGATCGGCCTCACCCGCGCGACCGCCATGGTCGTGGGCATCATCATTGGTGCCTCGATCTTCGTACAGCCCTCGGCGGTGACGGCACAGGTGCGTTCCGTCTCCGGAGCGCTCCTCGTCTGGGTCGCGGCCGGCGTGCTGACCCTCATCGGCTCGCTCATCATCGCCGAACTCTCCTCCGCGTTCCCGCGAACCGGAGGGGTGTATGTCTTTCTTTCGGAAACGTTCTCACCGGCCGTTGGCTTCCTCTGGGGCTGGGCGATGTTCTGGACGATGCACAGCGGCATCATCGCCGTCATTGCCATGGTGTTCGCGCGATACCTCGGCACGTTCGTCACGCTCGGCGACGGTGGGCAACGGCTCGTTGCCATTTGTGGCATCGTCACACTGTCTGCGGTGAACTACCTCGGTGTGCGCCACGGCAGCGCCGTGCAGGTGGCGCTGACATCGATCAAGGTGATCGCGCTCGCGGTCATCGTCGTCGTTGCAGGCGTCCTCGCCCTCACCGGCTCCGCGGGCAACTTTCAGGCGGCGGCCGCGGTTGCAGAACCGATCTCTGCGCGCGCCTTCATCCTGGCTCTCATCGCCGGCCTCTTCTCCTTCGGGGGTTGGCACATGGTCTCCTATGCCGCGGAGGAGACCATCAATCCGTCAGTCACCATCCCGAGGTCACTCGTCATCGGTACGTTGACCGTCACGGCGCTCTATGTCGGGGTGAACGCGGCATATCTCTTCGTGCTGCCCCTCTCCGTCATCACGACATCGACGCATGTTGCCGCCGACTACGCCGACCTCGTGCTGGGCGGATCGGGGGCGCAGATCATGGCGACGGTGGTCGTGCTGTCGACGCTGGGCGCGATGAACGGCGTCATTCTCGCCGGACCGCGCGTCTATCTCGCGATGGCGAGCGACGGCCTGCTCTTCAAGTGGGCGGGCGACGTGCACCCCATCTACCGGACGCCGCACCGTGCGATCGTCCTGCAGGCAGTGTGGTCGTCGGTGCTCGTGCTGACCGGGACCTACAAGGCGCTGTTCACCCGCGTCGTCTACACCGAGTGGATCTTCTTCGCGCTGCTCGGTGTGGCAACGATGGTGCTCCGGCGCCGCGCGACGTACGCGCCGCCGTACCGTATCTGGGGCTATCCCGTTCTGCCTGCGCTTTTCGTCGTCGCCTCGGCGATCATCGTGGCGAATCAGATTTACAACGAGCCGGTCGACAGCGCCGTCGGAGTTGGGCTCGTCATTGCCGGACTTCCCGTCTATTACTTCTGGTCACGCAAGACTCAATCGCCCGCTCGGAGTGTTCCCACGTGAGAATCATCGACGTCCACAATCATTTCTACCCACCCGCGTACATCGACGCCCTGCGTTCCGACACGAGCATCGTGACGGTCAAGATGGACGACGAGGGCAACCCGGAGATTCACTATCCCGGCGACTACAACGTTGCCGTTCCGGGACACCGGGACATCGAGTATCGGCACCGCGTGCTCGAGCAGGCGGGGGTCGATACGCAGATCATCACGCTCACGACGCCCGGCACGCACGTGGAATCGCCGGAGGTTGCGGTGCGTTTTGCGCGGCTGGTGAACGACGCCTTTGCGCAGGTTGTCGCCGAGCGTGGCCCTCGTTTCGCTGCACTCGCGACGCTTCCGCTGAATGACCCCGCGGCATCCGTCATCGAATTCCGTCGCGCGATGACGTCCGGTTTTCCGGGCGCCATGCTGTTCTCGAACGTGAACGGCGTGTCGCTCGCAGACAAACGGTATGAGCCGCTCTACGAGGCCGCGAACGATGCGCATGCCGTGCTGCATATCCACCCCACGAATCCGATCAACGTGGATGCGATGCAGGAATACTGGCTCATGCCACTGGTGGGCTTCCTCTTCGACACGACGATCGCCGCGTCGCACCTGGTCTTCAGCGGCGTTGCCGAGCGGTACCCGAACATCAAGTGGGTGTTGAGCCACCTGGGGGGCGCCATTCCGTATCTCGCCGAGCGACTCGATCGGGGGTTCTACGCGTTCAAGGAGTGCCGAGCGCACATCTCGCGGCCGCCCTCGGAGTATCTCAAGCAGTGGAACTACGACACGGTGAACTTCGACGTGGATGCTTTGGAGTTGGCGATCAAGTTTGCGGGTGCGGATCACATACTCGCGGGTAGTGACTACCCGCACGCGATCGGCAGTATTCCGGCGATGAAAAAGGCGTTACTCGCGCTCGACGTATCCGATGGCGACCGAGAGAAGATTCTTGGAGGCAACGCGGCGCGACTGTACCGGCTCTAGTGCGTGTGCGCGCGGCGGGCCGGTGTTCACTGGTCTCAGATGTGACAGGTGCTCAGTGATCAGCCGCAGCTTACAGAGCAACAGGGGGTGTGGCGCTCAGGTGCGATGCACCGGGAATGCCACACCCCCTGTCACTCTGTTCGCTGCGGCTGAAAGCTGAGCACCTGTCACATCTGATTTCAGCGCGTACTGAGCCAGAACACCATCGCCGTTCAGGGTACGTCCGCCATCTCCTGCTTCTTCGCGAAGTCGTATAGCGTCACGCGCCGCAAGTGGTAGTAGGCGGTCCAGTAGTTCCGCAACGCCTGGACGTTTGCGAGTACCGCCGCGTCCTTCTCGCTTTGCGCCAGGTACAGCGCATCGTTCGTGATCTTGCCGATGATGTAGCGATTGCGCGCGACTTCGAACTGCTTGCCGGCCACCGTGTCGGCCTTGGCCGAGATGAGGACGTTCCGCTGCGCCTGCTGCAGGGCAAGAGCGGAGAAACGCGCGTCCTCCTCGAGCGTCTCGCGGCGAATTCGATTGCTTGCGGCGACTCGGCTCTCGTTGGCTTTCGCGGCCTCGACGTCGGCGCGGCCTGCGCCCCACTGGAGCATCGGAAGGTTCACCCCCACCGTGAGCGTCTGCTTGCCGAGCGGGCTCTGATAGGCGTCGTTGAAGCCCGCACCCGTCTGGTTGAATCCCGCGCTCGCCTGAATCGACGCGTTGAAACGGTTGTTCGCCTTTGCGTACGCGATGCCACGCTTGACCTGGACGTCGTCGAGCTCATTCTGCTGCGTGCTGCTCGAGTTGCGCAGTGCGTGCACGACCGCGGTGTCCGGATGCGCATCGATGATCGGAATCGAGTCCGGGGTCACGATGGTGAACTGCTGGCCATCGGGATACGCGATGATGCGGCGCAGCGCCGCCTCGGCACGATCGCGCGCAAGCCGCGCGTCGTCCACGGCCGCGCGTGCCCGGAGAAGGGCGAGCTCGCTCTTGAGCAAGTCGTTCTCTCCGATCTTGCCAACCTCGAAGCGCCCCTTGTTCAGCGTATACAGCGTGTCGTTCACGGCGACATTGGCCGAGGCATTCTTCAATTGCATCTGCTGCGCGAACAGATTGAAGAACGCATCCGCCGTGTTGCCCGCGACGTCTTCGCGCGCTTCGAGATAACCGCGCTCGGCGACACGAGCGCTGAGTGATTGGAGCCGTTCGCGCCAGACGATTTCGCGCGGTTTGAACAGGTCCTGTGACAAGCTGACGATTACCGGCGTCGTCGAGTAGAGTCGCTTGGTGACCGGATCGAACTGGTCGTAGCGCGCCACCTGTGACCCGACGGAAATCGTTCCACCCGTCAGCGGCATCTGCTGGCTGAATCCCATCGTCAATGACGACGTATTCTGCGCCTGGCCGACGTAGGTCGTGGTGCCGTCACCGGTGACGACAGGGTTGATGCCGTGATTCAGGTTCGCCGCATTGCCCTGAAGAAAGAGCTGTGGACGCAAGCGCGCGTTGAAGGCCTCGTCTCCGTAGCGTGCGGCATCGCGTGCGCTGCGCGCAACCTGCGCGGACGGTCCCTGCTGCTGCGCCATTTGAATGGCGTCCTGGAGCGTGAGTGTCCGCGGCGCGGCCTGTCCGGAGACGACGACGGGAACGGCGAACGCGATGAAAAGAGCTGAGAGCTTCATGGAGACCCTTCGTGGGAATCACCGTTCGGCGGTGACCGACGGATAGCTGATGGCGGATGGCTGCTCTTACTCGTAGCGCAGACAGACAATTGGGTCCTGCTTCGCGGCCTTCGACGCCGGCACGATCCCGAACACGAGACCAACTGCCACCGATACGCCGAATGCGACGATCACGGAGCTCGCCGATACAATCGTATGGATGTGCGCGAGTCGCTCGATGGCGGTGGCGAACAACCCACCGAGCATGATGCCGGCAAGCCCACCGGCAAGGCTGATCATCACGGCTTCGCTGAGGAACTGCGCCAACACGTCCTTCTGCGTCGCGCCCATGGCACGCCGCACACCGATTTCCTTGATGCGTTCCAGGATCGACGCGAGCATGATGTTCATGATGCCGATACCGCCAACGATGAGCGAAATCGACGCAATCGACCCGAGCACGACGTTGAAGATCGCCTTCGTATTCTGCTCCTGCTTGAGGAGCAGTTCGGGAACGACGATCTCGAAATCCGTCACGTCGTTGTGCCGGCGTTGGAGCATGCGGCGCACAACTTCCGCAACGGCGCTGACGTCCGTGGAGTTCGTGACCTGCACGATCACCTTGTCGAGCTGGTGATAGTTGCGCTTCTCGGCGCGCTGGTCCTCGGTCTGCGTCGAGTCGTTCGAGCCGTCCTGCCGCGCCGCCAGCTCCATCTCGCTCTGCGTGATCTCGCCGCGATTGCGGAATCGCAACAGCATGGTCGACAGCGGGACATAGACGTCCATGCTCGCGTCACGAATGCCGAGCCGCTTCGCGTTCTCCGAGGAGACTTTGCGATCTTCGAGGACGCCGACGACCGTGAGCCATTGATTGCCCACCTTCACGGCGCGCCCGATCGGACTTTCCGTCGTGAAGAAGCGCGACTTCACGCCTTGGCCGATGATCGCCACCGGCATCGATCCTGAGAAGTGTCCAGAGGCGAACAGTGCGCCTTCGCCGAGGTGCAAGTTCATCACGTCGAAGTAGCTCGAGTCGACGCCGACCAGCTTCCCCGAGCGGTGATGCCCCTCGCGCGTGATGATGCTGTTGACGACGACCTCGCTGCTTGTTGCGCGCACGGAGGGCAGCGTGGCCGCAATCGCCTGTGCATCGAGCCAGGTAAGGCCCGGCGTGAAGCGCTTCGACTCCTTCTTCTCTTCCTTGTCGACCTTCCCTTCCTTCTGCTCGACGATCGGCGTGATGACGATGTTGTTCGCGCCGAGCAGCTTCATCTGCGCGAGAATCTCCTGCTCGGCGCCGTTGCCGATGGCGAGCATGGCGATGACCGACGCCACGCCGAACAGAATGCCGAGTGAGGTAAGGCTCGCACGCAGTTTGTTGTGCACCACGGCCTCTGCCGCGATGCCACTGCTGAATACGATGTGCGCAACCAGCTCTCGGGCGCGTGAGACCTTCGACGCGCCCGGCTCCATGGGAACTGCGGTCACGGGTCAGCCTTTGGGTTTCGCGGGAGCGGGCAGTGCCATCGGCTTCATGCCGGCCGGCGGCGCAGTGGGCGCATTAGCACCAGGCAACTTGACGTTCTTCGCCGTATCACCGCCCACAACTGGCGCGGTCAGCGGCTGAAGACCGGGAATCGTTTCGACCTTGATGCCCTCCTTGTCGCTCGGCGGCGTGAGGTACACCTGATCGGTCTGGCTCAGCCCGCGCTTGACGACAATCTCATTGTCGTTCATGGCGCCGGTTTCGATCATCTGCTTCACGATGCGACTGCCGGACTTCTTGTACGCGTACTGAAAGCCCGCCTCGGTGATGACCGCTTCCAATGGAATCGAGAGCACATTGGGAATGGACGCCGTTTCGATGCCGTTCGCGGTCGTCATTCCAGGACGCAAAGTCGTATCGGCGCGCGCGACTTCGATCTTCACCTCGAAGACCTTGGAATCCTGGTTGGGCTTCTGCTCTCCCACGTTCGCAATTTGCGTGACCGTCCCTTCGAGCTTCTTGGACGGATCCGAGTCGAGCGAAATGGAGACCTTTTGGCCGACGCTGATCTTCCTGACGTCGACTTCATTGATGTACGTCTGCGACTCCATCTGCGTGAGGTCGGGCAGGGTGGCCACGATGTTCTCCCAGGCGCTCCACTGCGAGCCGACACCCTTCTTCTTGCCGTTCCATTCGCGCACGTAGATCACCATGCCTGCTGCGGGCGCCTTGATCGTAAAAAGACCGAGTACCTCCTGGATGTTCTTCAGGTTGTTCTGCTGGCGGCCAAGATCGGCCCCCACGGAGGACATCTTGGCCTCGGCCTGCTTGGTCTTGGTGGCGAGGTTGCGCTTGGACTGTTCCCACGCGCGCTGCGCCTTCTCGTAGTCGATCTCCGCCTGACGACGAATGGTCGGCGCCTCGTAGGCGGCCTGCTCCTTCGCGAGCTTCTTCTCTTCGAGGACATACTCCGCGGTTCGGACATCTTCGCGCGAATTGGCGAGGTTGAGCGCGGAGTCGAGCTGCGCCGTGGTGAACTCCGCTTGCGCCTTCTGGAGGCTGAGCGTGACGTCAGCCATGCGCGTCGCTGCCGGCGCGCGATCGAGTTCCGCGATGACGTCGCCTTCCTTCACGAGCGATCCTTCAGGGACGATGGACGCGATCTTCGTCTGGTAGACGTTGACTGATTGCGCCTGCGCTGGCCCGGTGACCTGGACAAACTTGCGCGCGCGCAGTTCGCCCGTCGTCGTGACAACCACCTTGAAGTCGCCGTGCTTCACGGGCGCGAGGAGAATGGCTTCGGCCGCGTTGGCTGTGGCGGGCCACTTGTACCAGGCAATCGGTCCGCCGATGACGAGGAGGGCGAGGACGATCGGGAGCCAGCGTTTACGAAGGTGTGCCATTGCAGTTTTCTCGCGCAGGTAGGATACGGGAGCGGTGGGGCACCAGAAGTCGCATCACCATAGTAGATGATGTATACAAACTTCAATCCGGACTTCATTAGGAGATGATGAAGCGCGGATGACGATCGGCTGACGCCACCCGTCAGCGCTTGGACACAACCGACTCTGAAAGGGTTGGATGTCGCGAAGGCGCTGCTCGTTTACGCATTACGGTCGAGCCCGGCGATAGTTCCATTGCGCGACGCGTAAACAAAAAGCGCCCGACCGGAATCTCCGGTCGGACGCTTTTTTCGTGACTGACGCGAGGTCAGGCCTTCTTGTACGTCACCTTCGTTGTGGTGCCGGCGCCGCCATCGCGGCCGGGACGCGTGGACTCGACAACGAGGTTGCCAGCATCCAGCGACAGCGCCTGCGATGTGGTGAACTTGTTGCCGTTGAATTCGGTCGTGGTCGTGATGACGAGCTTGGCCCCATCCCACGTGGCCTTGGAAATCACCTCAGCACCACCACGGCCGGCGTTCTTGCTGTCCGAACCGTCGAGGTTGTAGACGGACTTCATCTCGCCGGCCTGCGTTGTGCGCGTGATGGTGAGCGTCTTGTCGTCCTGCGCGGCCGAGAAGGCCATGCCGAACCCGCCGCCGCCGAAGCCGCCGCGACCGCCACCACCACCACCGCCACCGCCACCGCCACCGCCGCCGCCACCCGGAGGCGCTGCGTTCGGATCAACGACCATGGCCCAGCTGCCGGCGAAGTTCGCCTTCTGCGCCTGTACCGACGAGGCCGCCACGGCGAGCACGGCGACACTCATGATTGCTGCTTTCAGTCTCATTTCCAGTTCTCCAGGGAGTTGGTGGTGCGGGGAGGGATTGCCGGCGCGTGGGCTGCCTGCGGTGCTGCCTGTAGGAGTTTTGATGCGCCTATAATAGGGTTACACCAGAGACGGCGGAATAGTTGGTTGCACTGATTAATAGTTGTCCACTTTCCAGCACACCGCCGCTGTCCGGGGTCTGAACGTTCCTCATCGCGTACCCTACAGGCCACCCGGGGGTCCGCATTGGCATGCATGGGCTGTCAACTCCGGAGCGCATTCCTTGGTTGTCATCCCGAGCGAAGTCGAGGGATCTGCACCTTCCAGTCTGGGTTCGTGGTGCAGACCCTCGAGTCGCGTCGCCGGAGGTGCAGGCCCTTCGTTGCACTCAGGGCGACAAAACATTCAGGACGACGCCTGCGTCGAAGCTCCGCCCTCGCCGACGTCGTGTACGAACCAAACGCACCCCGCCGCCGCCAACAAACAGCAACCACCGATCATCACGAAGTATACGGGCGCATTCACGTTGCCTTCACCGAAAAGCGCCCTCGAGAGTGGCCCAAAGCCGAGCGACGCGACGATCTCCGGAATCACGATGAAGAAATTGAACACGCCCATGTAGACGCCAATGCGTCCCGATGGCAGCGCGTTCGACAGGATGGCATACGGCATCGACAGGATCGACGCCCACGCGATACCCACACCCACCATGGACAACAGCAACAGATACTTGTCGTGAATGAAGTAGACCGACAGCAAGCCCACCGCGCCGCAGGCGAGCGCCGAGGCATGGACCAGCTTGCGGCTTGTGCGCGCCGCAATCGCGGGCAATGCGAGCGCAACGAGGAAGCAGGTGATGGAATAGAAGGCGAAGGTGAATCCACCCCATTCGATGCCCTGCGTGTAGAGGTCCGACTGCGGATCAGTCGCGCCGAACACGTGCCGCGCAGTGGCAGGCACGAAGAAGAGCCACATGCAGAAGAGGCCCAGCCAGGTCAGGAGCTGCACGACGCCAAGCTGGCGCATCGTCGCCGGCATATCGCGGATTGATTCGACGATCTCGGTAAATAGCGCGCCGAGTCCGGCGCGCCCTTTTTTCGCCCGCTCGAAGGCAGCCATGTCCTCCGGCGGAAACTCGCTCGTCGTCACGACAGTCCAGAGCACCGCGCAGAGAAACACCACCGCGCCAAATTGAAACGAGTACTTCACCGTCAGCGGAATTCCGCTCGCCGTGCTTCCCTCTACGCCGAGCGAGCGCAACACCAGCGGCAACGCGTTGGCGAGGCTTGCCCCGATGCCAATGAACAGCGATTGCACGACGAAGCCGGTGGTGCGCTGCGAGATATCGAGCTTGTCCGCAACGAAGGCACGGAACGGTTCCATCGAGATGTTGATCGACGCATCCAGAATCCACAGCAGGCTCGCCGCCATCCACAAGCTGCTCGACGTCGGCATGAAGAACAGCGCAATGGACGCGAGAACGGCCCCGGTGAGGAAGTACGGGCGACGCCTGCCGAGGCGTCCCCACGTGCGATCGCTCAGCGCTCCGATGATCGGCTGAACGAGAAGGCCAGTCACGGGCGCCGCCAGCCACAACAGCGGCACTTGATCCGGACGCGCGCCCAGTCGCTCGTACACCGCCGACATGTTGGCCAGCTGCAGCCCCCAGCCGAACTGAATCCCGAGGAATCCAAAGCTCATGTTGAACAGCCCCGTGGGGCTGAGACGCGGACGCTGGCTCATGGTGCTGTTTGACGGAAGAGTGAGTGAAATTCGCCGAGCGCGCCCGCTGCAATTCTACCGCAAGCGACGTCCGCAATTTGCATCGAGGAATGGTGATTGCCAGCCGCAGATGTCCGCGCTACGCTTGCGTCATGCAACGACTCGCCGCACTCGCCCTGATGGCCCTTCCCGCTCTCGCCGCGACACAGCCTGCCGTGCCGTGGACCCGCGGTGCCACCTGCTATGAAGTCTTCGTTCGTTCGTTCTACGACAGCAATGGCGACGGCATCGGAGACTTGCAGGGACTGATCGAAAAGCTCGACTACATCAACGACGGCAACGCGAAGAGCACGCGTTCCCTCGGCGCGAAGTGCATCTGGCTGATGCCGATCGCCGAATCGCCCAGCTATCACGGATACGATGTCACCGACTATTACCGCGTCGAGCCGGACTACGGAAGCAACGAGGATTTCAAGCGCCTTGTTGCCGCGGCGCACAAACGTGGCATCAAGGTGCTGGTCGACATGGTGCTCAATCACGCGTCGAGCCAGCATCCCTTCTTTCAACAGGCGCTTCGCGACACCACATCGCCGTATCGCGCATGGTTCCGCTGGTCGCCGACGAAACCGGCCGAGCTCAATCCGTGGGGGCAAAGCAACTGGCACAAGTCGCCGCTGCGTGACGAGTGGTATTACGGCTTCTTCTGGGGTGGAATGCCGGACCTCAATTACACACATCCGCCCGTCGTCGCCGAGGCGAAGAAGGTCGCGCGCTTCTGGCTGAAAGAGATGGGTGTGGACGGCTTCCGGCTCGACGCCGTTCCCTATCTCATCGAAGAGCCGGGCGCCATCCATCATTCGCCGGCGACGCATGCGGTGTTGCGCGACTACCAGTCGTACCTTCGTTCCGTGAAGCGAGATGTGTTCACCGTCGGCGAGGTGACCGACACCGGCAACGGCATTCTCGAGAGTTACTATCCCGACCAGCTCGACTCCTATTTCGCCTTCGCGCTTGCTGACAAGATCATCGAAGGCGTTCGCAAGGGAGACGCGCGCGGCCTGCTCGAGCCCGTCCTGAGGCTCCAACGCATCGTACCGCGTGACCGACTCGCCCCATTCCTCCGCAATCACGACCAGACGAGAACGCGCACCGAGCTCGGTGGGGATGTCGCGAAATCGCGAGTTGCCGCACTGTTGATGCTGACGATGCCGGGTCTGCCGTTCGTGTACTACGGCGAGGAGATCGGGATGATCGGCAACAAGCCGGACGAACGACTGCGCACGCCAATGCAATGGCGCAACGTGACCGGAGGTGGCTTCACGATTGCCAAGCCGTGGGAGCGTCTCCAGGATGATTCGTCGACGACCACCGTCGAGTCGCAGGACAAGGATTCGACGTCGCTGCTCAACCTGCACCGGCGGCTCATTCATCTGCGCTCCGCCACGCCGGCCCTTGCACGCGGTGTGCTCATTCCGCTGACGACGAGCAATGACGCCGTGACGGCGTACCTGCGACGCGAGGGAGATCATGTGGTCCTCGTCGTGGCGAATCTTTCGTCGGCGGCGCTCGACGGGATCACCGTGTCGTCCGGCGAGCGCGCACTGCCAGCCGGATCGTTCGTGCTACGCGATCTGCTAGGCGGAACGGACGCGGCCCGCGTGCGCATCGCGCGCGATGGCCGGGTGAGTGGTCTCATTCCGCTCCAGACGCTCGCACCCATGCAGGGTTATCTCTTCGAGTTGCGCACGAGCACGCGATAGCCGTGTGCAGGGATGTCGATCCGTCCGGCCGCACCGAGTGGCGTTGCGGACTTCGAAAACCAATCCGTATAGTCGCCTGACTGTGCGAAACCTTGATAGCTCATCACCGCCGGCGTGTCGCCGAAGTTGACGGCGACGACGACAGTGCTCGCACCTCGCGTGCGAACGAAGGCGTAGACGTGCTTGTCGCCATCGTTCTTCAGCGACGTCTGCGTCGCGCCTTCGACTCCACTCAGCAACGCCGGTTGCGCGTGTTTGAGCTCGAAGATGCTGCGATAGAACGGCGTGAGCGACGTGTCGCGCCAGTCGACTGTGTCCTTCTCGAAGAAGCGTAGCCGCTTGCCGAGACTCGCTTCTTGCCCCGTGTAGATGAGCGGCATCGAGTTGCGAAGCGTGGCCGCGACCACGAATGCCGCCTGATGGTTCGCACCCATACGCTCGAATTCCGTTCCGTTCCAGCTGTTCTCGTCGTGATTGCTGGTGAAGGAGAGCCGGAGGTCCGTGGCGTGATAACCGCGCTTCTGCCGGTTGAGATAGGCGTCGATGTCCGACGTCGGCTTTTTCCCCTGCGCCACCTCGTTCAGCAGGTGATGAAATTCCCAGGCATACGACGCATCGAAGGCCTCGCCGAGCGCCGGTGATTCCGACTCGGCAAGCAGGAAGACTCCGGGTTTGGCCTTCACGAGTTCTTTCCGCGCGACGAGCCAGAAGTCCAACGGTACGCCCGTCGCGAAGTCACAGCGAAAGCCGTCGACCTTCATCACCTCGAGCCACCAGCGCATCTCGCCGATCATCGCACGCCGCAATTCGGGATTGTCGTAGTTCAACTGTGCGACATCGGTCCAATCCGTTTCGCTGCCCGACTCGGTGATGGCGTTGGAGACGCTTCCATCCGCTTTGTGGACGTACCAGTCCGGATGCTGCGTGATCCACGGATGATCGAATGCGGTGTGATTCGGGACCCAATCGATGATCACGCGCAGTCCTTGCCGGTGCGCATCTGCGAGGAACGCCTGAAAATCCGCCCGCGTTCCGAACTCTGGATTGACGGCGCGGTAGTCGGCAATCGAGTAGTAGCTCCCGAGGCTACCCTTCCGGTTGAGCTTTCCGATGGGTTGGACGGGCATGAGCCACAACACATCGACTCCGAGCTTCTTGAGCCGCGGCAGATGCTGGCGTAGCGCCGTGAACGTTCCTTCCGGTGTGAACTGTCGGACGTTCACCTCGTACATCACGGCGTTGTGTGACCATGCGGGCGCGACGCGTGCGAGTTGGGCAACGGCCGTCGCGGGCAGCAGCGCCAAGAGGAGGAACAGCGTACGCATTGTGCGTGGCATAAGGGACTCGTGGGAGTTGAACACTGATCTTTGATTTGGATGGTGGAGCAGAGTCATCCGGGTTCGTAACAGAAGCATTCGATCGGTGCCATTTTGAACCGCAGAGGACGCAGAGGAGCAAAGGGACGCAGAGGAAAAGCTTGAATGGTGGTCGTCGTGCAGTCCTCTGCGAACCTCTGCTCCTCTGCGACCTCTGCGGTAAACTTGTCAAACCACTGTACGTCGCGCCTCCGCTTGCACAGCCCATGACAGTAGAAACGGTGGCGAGTCACAACTTCGTCGTCTGGTCGATTGCCACCGCGGTTCGTGCGGCCATGCTGAGCGCCACACGCCCGTCTGCCTCCACGACAAGCGTCGTCCCTACGCACACCGCACCAGACCGACCTCCGCTGATGCGATCGCAATAGCTCCCTGGCGGCAGCCCTGTTGCCACGGTTTGCGAGAGCACCGCACTCTCTCGATTGAGCGCCACGAATCCACGGTCACCGCGCGTGAACGCAATCGCGTTTCCGCCGTTGTCCCACCAGTGGTTGACGTCGGTCCCCGCAACGATCCGGCGGAAACCGACCATGCGAGCGATGGACGGATCTCTATGCTCACAGACCCACTGACCGATCGTGGCCGTTTCGAGGCTTGCCCCGCAGGTCACGTCGTTCGTATTCCCGGCGGCATCCGATGGTGGGCCCATCGAGTTTCCCGACGGATACGAAAACGCAAAGCTGCTCAGAATGCTGGGATAGCCATACGGTTGCGAAAGCATCCACACGTTGGCGAGCCTGAAGAGCGCACCGTCGCGATAGCTGATGCCGCCCTGGTGCTGCGTGTCATGATTCTGGAGGAAGACCACGGCCTTGTCCGAAGGCATCAACCCCCAAGCGGCCGCCGAGAACTGGCTCCCGGCTGGGCCCGTCGGATTGAGTTGCGAGATGTGCTCGCCGTTGGCGTTGAGGAACTTGTTACCCACGCCGACGAAGGTGAACTCGGTGATATCGGCTGCTCCACCCGAACTGTAGGCCTCGCCGAAGTAGTCGCTCGTTTGCAGCGCTTCGCCGGATCCGCTACTGACCTCGAGAAAGTAGTACGGAATCGGCCGACCTTCCGACACGAGTGTCGTATTCACCACCCGAAAGATTTCGTCGAGGTCGACCTGCTGGATGTGTTTCGCGGCATCGATGCGAAAACCGGCAACCCCGAGCCGCGCGAGCATTAGCAGATAGCCGGCGATTTTCTGGCGAACGGACACGAGTGACGTGTTCAAATCTGGCAACGAGAAGAGCTCGCAGTCCTGGACGTTGGCGGCGCTGCCGTAGTTGTTCAACGCGCACGGCGTGTGGAAGTCAGCCAACGTATAGAGACCGGGATAGCTGTACTTCGTGTATGCGGTACCGTTGCTCCCAGTTCCCGGACTCGGCGAGTTCGTCATGTGATTGATCACCGCGTCGACGTAGATCCCGATGCCCACCGCCTTGCAGCGATTCACCATGTCGCTGAATTGCGCCGCTGTCCCCGACCGGCTCTTGTCGATGCTGTAGCTCACCGGTTGATAGCGTTCACTCCAGTCATGGCTTGGCGTGATGCTGTGCTCCTGGGGTGGCGATACCTGCACCGCCGCAAACCCCGCGGGCGCGAGCACCGTTTCGCATTCACGTGCGATGTCGGTCCACGTCCAGTCGAAGAGGTGCACGGCGACGTCGCCGGCCGCCATGTGGCCGCTGGGGCGATACGTCTGTCCCAACGTCGGCCGCACGACGGGAGCCGGCTGTTCCGTGATGGCGCTGGGCAGGTCCGTGCCGCCGGCGCACGCGCCGATGAGAGCGAGCGCCAAGAGCCCGGCGGCCTGAATTGTCATCCCGAGCGAAGTCGAGGGATCTGCACTTACGGCCTGGTTGTGAGGTGCAGACCCCTCGACTCGCTTCGCTCGCTCGGGGTGACAGAATCCCGGGGTCGCTCGCTCGGGGCTACCGCGCATTCGATTTCAGTAGCCTGGATTCTGCTTCAGCGTCGGATTCGCAGAGAGCTCGTTCGCCGGGATCGGATACAGGTCGCGGAACGCTTCCGTCACCTTACCCGCTGCAACGTTCCCTTTCCACGTCCAGACACCCGCGCTCGAGAAGCTACCGAAGCGAATGAGATCCTGACGGCGGAAGCCTTCCCACAGGAGTTCCCTGCTCCGTTCATCGAGAATGAATGGCAGCGTGAGCTGCGCATCCGTGATGTCCGCCGCCCCGTTCCGCCGACGAATCGCGTTCACGTAGTTGAGCGCCGTCGCGCGGCTGCCGCCGCCGCCACGCAACACCGCCTCGGCGTAAATGAGATAGGCGTCGGCCAGACGGTACATCGGGTAGTCCGTGTCGGGGAACGTCAGGTTCGAGCCCACTTTCCCTGCGGACGTGACGTTCCGGAACTTCAGCAGCGCGTAGCCATTGTTCGACGAGCCAATGCTCGCGATGGTCTTCGTGCGACCCGATGTCGCGATTTGCGACGCACGCTGGTCATCCGCCGCGAAGCGATCAACCGCTTCGGGCCGGAGGCGCAGACCGTACCAGCCACCGTCGATACCCGCCGTCGCCGGGTCCATGTTGTCGCCGACCGACGCGTGAATCAGGTAGGTCGTTCCACCGTACGTACGCGTGCGGATCCCATCGAACGGCACCGAGAAGATCATCTCCGGCGATGCGTTGTTGTCCGCCGCGAACACTCGGCCGAAATTCGCGTCGAGTGACGAACCGGCCGCAATCGCCGCGGACGCTGACGCCAACGCATCGGTCGGACGATCGGTGCCCGACCACACCTTCGCGTTGAGATAGAGATGCGCGAGCGTCATGTCCACCGCCGCCTGGCTCGCGCGGCCGTAGTAGTTGCCCGAACTCGTCGCGGGCAGCGCCGAACGAATGGCCTTCAGCTCGGTCTCGACAAAGGTGAAGACCTCTGTCCGTGTCGACTGCACCGGGAGCTTCGCGAGATCGAAGTTCTCGTCGACGATCGGGACGTTGCCGAAGAGATCGACGGCGTGATAGTAGCTGAGCGCCCGGAGAAAGCGCGCTTCCGCCCGGAAGCCGGCGACCTGCGTGCTCAGTGCGGCGCTCGTGCCGCGCGTCGCGAGCTGCGCGTCCGTGGTCTGGCGCAGGAATTCGTTCGCAAGCGCAATCTGATAGAAGATGCGCGCATACATCGCCGTCGTGAACGGATTGGATGCGGACCACGTCTGCGTGTTGAGCTCGGGCAACCCCGTGTCGCCCCATCCGATGATCGCCTCGTCGGTTGGCAACTCCTGGAGCTGCCAGTATCCGCGAACGTATTGCGAGAACCCCTCGTCGATACCGTTGATGTCGGGGTTGCCGGCGGGACCGTCCTGGCCCGTTACCGCAAGACCGGCGTACAGTTTGGCGAGGAACGCCTGATACGACGCCGGGTCACTGAAGATGTTTCCACTCGTGATCTGACTCTGCGGCTGCAGTGTGAGATCGCTGCACGAGGTGGCACCGAGGCTCAGGACCACCAACGCCAAGGCAAGCCACCTGGTCGACTTCGAATACATGAGACTCTCCTTCCGTTAGAAGCCGACCGATAAGCCGCCCACGAACGTGCGCGACCGCGGATAGACGTTGTTGTCGATTCCCCTGATGCTCGCCGTCGGGTCCACACCGGTGTACTTGGTCGATGTGAAGACATTCTGGACGGTTCCAAACAGGCGCGCATTCGTCAGCTGTCCCAATCGCGCAACCGTATACCCGATCGTCACGTTGTCCATCCGGATGAACGAGCCATCCTCGACGTACAGGTCCGAGAGATACTGCGGACGGGTGAATCCATTCTTCAGGACCGATGCCTCGAGATTCACCGGCGCGAATGGTGACGTGAGCACGCTGTAGTTGCCGAGATTCGACGCCACGTTGTTGTACACGTAGTTCCCCATGTAGGAACGAAGCGTGGTGCTTGCGTCGAACTTCTTCCACGTCATGTTCGAGGTGTGACCGATGATCCACTTCGGCGCGGGGCTGTGGAAGGGGCGCAGATCACTGGTGTTGATGATCTTGTCGCCGTTCTGGTCGACGTACATCTCGACATCCGTGCCGGTGTTGACTGGCGTCCCGGTCGACGTCGAACGATGCTCGTACACATAGAAGGAGTTGACGGGCTGCCCCGCCTGAAGAACCTGAATCGTGGTCCCCACGCCACCAGCGATACCGCCCGTCTGGATGCTCGTGAGCCCAGCGCGACCGATCGTCAGGAGCTCGTTCGTGTTGCGCGACGCGTTGAAGTTCCCCGTCCAATTGAATCCCTGCCGTCCGCCGTCGATGATCTTGCCACCGATCACGAACTCGATGCCCTTGTTCTGCACGCTGCCGATGTTGGTGAGCACGCTGTTCGACAGTGCCGTGCCTGCTGCCGTCGGCACGTTGAAGAGGAGGTCCTTGGTCGTCTTCGTATAGTAGTCAACGCTCCCCGTGAACCGATCGCGCATGATGCCGTAATCGAGGCCGATCTGTGAGGAGGTTGTGGTCTCCCAATGGAGATTCGCGTCGAACGCGACGGGACGAATCGTCGTGACGAACGTGTTGCCCAGCTGCGCCTGTGCCTGCGAGTTGCCGACCACGTAACTGCCGTATGCGCAGTAGTTGCACCCGATCGCTTCGTTTCCGTTCCGGCCCCACGAGACGCGCAGCTTGAGATCCGAGAAGGGCAGATCCTTGAACATCGACTCCTGAAGGACACGCCACGCGAACGCCAATGATGGAAACACACCGTACTTCTGGCCTTCGCCGAAGCGCGACGAACCGTCGCGACGAACCGTTCCCGTGAGGAGGTACCGATCCATGATGTTGAGGTTCGCACGACCAAACTGCGAGCGCAGGAGATGCTCCTGCACACTGACGCCCGGGCTGGCTTCCGCAAACGTGGGCACGCCGTTGATGGTCAGCAGGTTGCTCGAGAGCCCCCGGGCGCTGTAGCCGTTGTAGCTGCCACTGAAATCTTCTGCCGAGACACCAGCCGTGAGGTCCATCGTGCCGGAGATCGACGTCGGCAGGTCTCGGCGATAGCTCACGTAGGCGTCACCGACCGTGTGCAATTCGGAGTGATTGCTCCGGGAGATCGAGCCGCGTGTGAGGGAATCCGCCTTGAGCTGCGAGGCAATGTTGGTCGGCGTAAAGCTGTTGCGGTCGGCACGGTTGACGTCGTAGCTGCCGCGCCCCGTGACGGAGAGACCGGAGAGGAATGGCAAACGATACTCCGCCTCGAGGTTGCCGATGCTGCGGAGGATATTCCCCTGGTCCTGCACATACTTGAGCATCTCCAGCGGATTGTTCGGAGCCAGTCCGACAAGCGCGCCTGACGTCGGATCGCGATACTGGAAGTATGCGCCGGCGTCCGTGTACATCGGCTGCGTTGGTGCAAAGGCGATCGCGGAGCCGAGCACGCCCCCGGGCGTGTACCAGTCGAGTGAGCGCGAGCCACGAACGCGGGTATTGAGCGAGAGCTTGTCGTTCAGCAGGCGATCGCTGTAGTTGAGCGACGCCGACGCACGCTGGGTGCGACTGCCAATGAGGATGCCATCCTGGTCGAGGAAGCCGAGCCCAAGGCGATAGTTCATCGTCTCACGCCGGCCGCTGAAGCCCATGTTGTGCTCCTGACCACCCGCGCTCTGCTCGATCGCGCTGAGCCAGTTGGTGTTGGCCGAGCCGAGCGAGGCCGAGTTGGATGGTGCGTATGTCTGCACCGCGGTGCGATACTGCGCTGCGTCGAGGAGGTTCGGGCCGCCGGTCACGCGAGAACCTGACACGGTTCCCGTATAGGTCACCTGGGAGCCGGCACCGCCGGTCTTCGTGGTGATGATCACGACACCGTTCGCGCCGCGGTTTCCATAGATGGCCGTCGACGAGGCATCCTTGAGCACCGTGATGGTCTCGATGTCGTTCGGGTTCAGGAAGTTCAGGGCATTGCGGCCATTGACCGTCGACCCGCCACCGATATCGATCGGTACCCCGTCGATGACGTAGAGGGGTTCGTTGCTCGCGTTCACGGAGGTACCGCCGCGAATGCGAATGGAAATGCCGCCGCCGGGCTCATTGTTTTCGGAGACCTGCACGCCGGCGACTTTGCCGCGAATGAGCGCTTCGGGGCTCACGATGCGGCCGGTGTTGAATTCCTCGCTGGCCACCGTTGCCACCGACCCGGTGAGGTCTTTCGCTTCCTGCGTTCCGTAGCCGACGACCACGACGCCAGTGATCGCGACGGCGGACGCACGCAGTTGAAAGTTGACGGTCGCCTGACCTCCAGCGGTCACCACGACGGACGCCGAGTCGACGCCGTATCCGATGCGCTGCGCGCGCATGGTGTAGCTGCCGGGGCGCACGGCAATGGTGTATCGCCCATCGTCGCGGGTGACGGCTCCTGCGCCCGCGCCGACGACGCTCACCTGCACCTGCGCGATCGGCCCGCCCGACTCCGCACTGGTGACTCGGCCGGCGATGGTCCCCGTTTGTGCGATGAGTGGCGCGCCGGCCACGATCGTGGAGACGATCCCGGTGAAGACTGTCCGCAACATCAAAGGTCTCCTGGAGTGAAAGGTGCCATTTCAGTGCAATTTTTCGCGCAACTATTTGTCATTCGTCCCGCCGCGGTGCAAAGTCGACAGAAAAAGTTATTTCTTGACGTACGCTGAGATAGCAGCGAAAATGTCGGTGCACAAGGACGTTCACTGCAACATTCTTCGCAATCGGTTGCGTAAATGTTGCGAGACTTTGGCTCCGGAATCCATGCCAAGCCGACGCGTTACACTGAAGGACATCGCAAAACAGGTTGGCCTCTCCATGGCCACCGTGTCGCGCGCCCTCGCCGATCACCCCGACATCAGCGGGGAGACCAAGGAGCGCGTCCGGAATGCGGCGCAGCAGCTCAGCTATATCCCCAACTACCGCGCTCGCTACCTGCGCGCGAAACATTCCCGGTTGATCGCGCTGATCGTCCCCGAGATGAACATGTTCTTCGTGCCCTCGATGATCACCGGGATCAATCGCGTGGTGCAGGCCAACGACTATTCGCTCATCGTCTTTCAGTCGGACAATTCCATCGTCCAGGAGCGACGACTCGTCGAGTATTGCACGCACCTCTCAACCGACGGCGTGCTGCTCGTCCTCTCGTCCGAAACGACCGATCTCCAGCACCTCGACGTGCTGAACGAATGCGGCATTCCCGTCGTGCTCCTCGACAAGACGATGGAGACGATCAGGCACACGACGGTCACCATCGACGATCAGGAGGCGGGTCGCGAGGCAACGGGATACCTCATCGAACACGGTCATTCCCGCTGCATTGGCGTCTTCAGCGATCCTCGGCAGCGGATCAGCGCGCTCCGCATGAAGGGCTTTCGCCGCGCGCACTCCGATCACGGCATCGCGTTCGCCGAGAGCCAGATCGTCAGGATCACGATGATTTCGGAGTTGGAGGAGAAGCTCGACAAGGCGTTTGCCGAGCATCCGGACCTGACGGCGATCTTCACGATGACCGACGAGCTCCTCGTCCACACCCATCATCTCGTCTCACGCCGCGGGTTGCGGATTCCCGAGGACGTATCGCTACTGGCCATCAGTGACGGCCAGGCGCCGAGCTTCCTCCATCCGAACGTCACCCATCTGCGTCATTCGGGAATCGAAGTCGGCGAGCGCACGGCGCACATCCTCATCGGGATGATCGAGCACAATTCCGATGCGATGATGGACGTCAGAATCCGGACCACCCTCGTGGAGTTGGGGTCCGTGGCCAACCGAACGGTGGCGTCAGGAAATGGGAAGGTGGTCAGCGAGCGAGCAAAACCTGCGCGAAAGGTGAAACAGGGTTGATCCGGTGGTCGCTCACCGGCGCTCGGCTTCGAACGACAGCACGGAGGCGAGTCGTTTACCGCAGAGGGCGCAGAGGAGCAGAGGGACGCAGGGGGACTGCGAAACTGAATTGTGTTTCCTCTGCGACGCCGCCTAGAACCTGGACCCCATGTAGATGTCCCAACGCCATCCCTTTTCGGGGAAGATTCCGCGCGCAGCCTCGATTCGCACCAAGCCATCGATCAACGACAGGCCAACCCCCGCGCCGCTGAGTGGTCGACCGGGCTTCAGGAAATCCTTATGTCCACCAGCCCATCCTACATCGAAGAACATCGACGGACGGAAGGCCAGCCACGCCGGACCCACGTCCGTGCGCGACAACCAGAAGGCATCACCGACATGGCCGACGCCGACCGCACTTGGGAACTCTCCACGCACGGTTTGAAGGCCACCCACGTAAAATGCGCGCTGAACTGGCAGGGTCCCGGCTGACGCTCCTGTCCCGCCGCTAAGCGCAACGTCGAACCCGCCGAGCCGCTTGTTGAGTGTGCCGTCGAGCACCAGTCGACCATAGCCCGAGCCGGTGGCCCCTTGCTCGCGTGACACGAGCGCCCCTTCGATACGCGCACGCGTAAACAGCCGCGCAACTGCCGGATCAGCACCAAAAGTCCGTGCCACGTCAGCGCCGACGCCGACCGTCGTCAGACGCTCAGCGTCGATGTTGGCCCCGAATCGCGAACCGGCAATCACTTTCGCGAGCGACACCTGTGTGTTGGCAACCGCACCGGCGCTTCCCTGCCGCTCCGCGAACGCGCGCCATGTGAGGGTGGCGCCGCTAAGCGGACCAAGCGCGTCGCGGGTGCCGACAAGTTCAGCACCCCAATTCCGGTAGTAGAACCCTTCGTCGCGCCCAAACAGGAAGTTTGACATGGACGCCCCGAACGACAGGGGCGCGCCCCAGTCGTCATTCGCGACAGACAACCGACGAAAGACGCCAGCCCGTAAATTCTCGCGGCCGTTCGAGCGCGCCAGCGACAGCTCCCCGTTCAATTCACGGTCAGCCGTACCAAACCTGCCGAGCGCTTCTGCCGTAAGCCCAAGTCCCAATTCGGACTTCGCCGAGAGCGCCATGGAAAGGCCTTCGACGCGGTTGAAGCGCGTGATGTCGAGTCCGGAGTGCAGGACGGGGCGCATGGGGCCCCATGGCGGCTGAAGGAAGAAATCCAGGCTCTTCAGCAGCTCGTCGCGTTCGGCACTCCCGAAGAGTTCCTCTCCTTCGCCATAGATCGAGCCAGCGAACTCGGTGGTGTCTGCAAGCCGACTTCGGTCGCACGGCATTCGGACAACCGCGCGGACCGCTCCGCCGTACCGCGAGCTCACGCCTTCGATAAAGGTGCTGTCCCCCTTGCACGCATCCCTGTGGCGCGTGGCCTGTCGAGCGCCCGCCCGAAGGGACTGCTCCCACCGCTCGAGAAGGCGCGCGTTGATCGTGTCTCCCCCCGCGCGAAGGTAGACAGCGTTAGCGCGCAGCGTATCAGCCCGCAAAGTGAAGCGCTTGATGATCGAATCGTCGGGGACCGGACCCGGCTGATACCGCGCCATCACGTCAGGCGACGCGCCGACCGTCAGCCTGCTCGACCCGTACCACGTTGTGTCATCCGGTGCAAAGCCGAGTTGCGCAAGCGTCGAAGCCGGCGCATCCGCTTCGGCGCCGTTGACGCTGTTGTAGGTAAAACTCTCGCTCCAGCTCAACGGCATCCGCATGAAACCCGCGGCGACCTCGCCCTGCGCAATGTTCTGCTTCGGCAACCAGAACCGCCCTTCGTGCAGCCCATATTCCACGGTGACGGCTGACAGCTTCGCGTACATCGGGGACATGACGCCGGACGCTACCTTCATTCCGATCTTGTCCCAAATGCCGCCCTGCAGGCGTTTGAGCTCCTTGCGCGTTCGTTCCGCCACTACACCGGTGTCCGTGCGAATCCGCTGTTCCAGGGAGTCGATGGACCGCTTGAGCTCCTCGTTCGCGAGCGTCCAGAAATCGAGGTCGGCCGACAAGCGGTACGCCGCGCGCACGAGGCTCCCCTTGTCGACGTCGAACCAGAACGAGCCGACGAACGCGCGCCAGTCCGGTTTCCGCGCGGTGATGCGCAGTTCGCGCAGCGCGATGGCGTGTCCATCGGGCAGACGAAGGGTCACTGAATCGCCGGTGGCGTAGTGGTAGAATGCTTCAGCGCCATTTGCGAGGGGATGAATCAGGTCGTCGTCACCGATTTCCGTCTTGACCGCGCCGACGTATGGAAGCCAGAGCGCCTCTCGGCCGGGGAAATACGGGATGGGAACCGCGTCCGTCATGTCGAGCACACCCGCGCCCATCGGGAACGCCGTGCGTCGCCCAATTGGCTGAATGGAGACACCCGCGGCGCGTCCCCAGCGCACGCGCGCCGCCTGCTCGCTCCGAATCAGGAGCTTCTCCGGTCCGATCTTCCTCACTCCCATGCCCACGGACAGCCGGAGGAACGACTTGGCATCGTATCCCCTGAGCGCCGAATCCTGCGCCAGCCTCGCGCCGCGCGCGCGCTCGAACAGGACGCGTGCGGTGGAGTCGCCGAAGGCGCTGCGCATGAGCTCTGGCGTGACGGGCTCTCGACGCGGCGCCGCTACCTGCGCCGAGGCCATGGGAAGGACTCCGCTATTGACCGCGAGGAACGCGGCGACGAGGATGCGCATGGGGCGGCGAAAGAGGCATTTCAATCCTACGCGTTCCCGTGATACACTGCTACGCACCTGATGGTTGCTTTTCGACGGAGAACCCGATGCACATTCTGTTCGCAGAAGATGACCGCCAACTCAGAACGTCCATCACGCGCGGCCTGCGGGAGGCGTCTTATACCGTCGAACAGGCCGCGTCGGGCCCGCAGGCGTTATCGCTGGCGACGTCGAAGGAATACGATGCGATGATCCTCGACATCCTGCTTCCGGACGTGAGTGGAATCGAGGTCTGTCGCGCGGTCCGCGAACGCGGCAGCCGAGTGCCCATCCTGATGCTCACGGCGCTCGACAGTATCGAGCAGCGGATCACGGGTCTCGACGCGGGCGCGGACGACTACCTCACCAAGCCCTTCGATTTTGGAGAGCTGCTCGCGCGGATTCGTGCCCTCATCCGGCGCCACACCGACGTCAGTCCGCCGACGCTCATTATCGGCGACCTCGTGATCGACACACGACGGCACGCCGTCCAGCGCAATGGCAGGAGCATCCCACTCACCGCCCGCGAATTCGCGTTCCTCTTATATCTCGCGCGGAACGCGGGCAGTGTGGTCAGTCGCGCGGACCTGATGCTGCACGTCTGGGACGATGCCAAGAACCTGTACTCGAACATCATCGACGTGTATGCGAGCCGTCTCCGGCGAAAGATCGATGACGGCGAGGACACGCCGATGTTCACCACCGTTCGTGGGAGCGGATTCGTTCTCGAGACGCCTGCGGCGCGCCGCATGACGACATCGTCCGCGCGACGACGCGACTAGCCACCCCGATGCCACTCTGGCCTTCATCGCTCCGGTCGCGACTCACCGTGTGGTACGGTGTCCTGCTCGGAATTCCACTGGTTGTTTTTGCGGTCATCTGCTACCTCGTATTCGCGCAGGCCCTGCTGGATCGCACCGACCGATTCATCGGCGATGCGTTGACGGCATTCTCACGTGAACTGGTGGCGGAACGGCGGGCGGCGCTGAGCATCGCCAACGCGATGCAGCGAACGGTCGAAGAGGTCCACTTTCGCGACTTGCACATCGCCATTCTGGACACGAGCGGCCGGCCATTGGCGATGAACGAACTACGCGACGGCGCAGATAACATCCGCAACCACGCACTGGCGTCCGCCACCCCGGGCCTCGTGTCCGAAGTCCGAGCGCTCGGCGATGCGCAGTCCGTCGCCCTCACCCTCCCCACGGCATCGGAGGACTTTCGCGTGGTCGCGCGGCCTGTCGTGCTCGACGCGCAACGGTTCGTGCTCGCCGGCGCGTATTCGCTACGAGACATCGACGTCGTGCTCGCCCGCATCCGCGGAATGTTTCTCGTGGCGATTCCGGTGCTGGTGGTCTGTGCGGCGACCGGGGGCTTCTTCCTTGCGAAGCGGAGTTTGTCGCCGGTGGCAGCGATGGCCGAGCATGCCGCCGAGATCGGCGCGAGCAACCTGCATGAACGCCTGCCGGTGAGCGGTGGTGACGAACTCGTCGGCCTTGCGCAGGTGGTCAATGGACTCCTCGACCGGTTGGAGCATTCCTTCGCGCAACAGCGGCGCTTTGTCGCCGACGCGTCGCACGAACTGCGCACGCCGACGGCGATCGTCCGTGCGGAAGCCGATGTGACGTTGTCTCGCGCGCACCGTTCGGAAGACGAATACCGCACCTCCGTCGCGATCATGGGTGATGCCGCTCGGCGGTTAACCCGTATCGTCGACGATCTGTTCCTCCTCGCGCGCTTCGATGCGGGCCATCTGACCGCTCGGCATGAGCCGCTCTATCTGGAGGAAGTCGTGCACGACGCGGCACGCGGCGTCCGGTCGGTCGCCGAACAGCGCTCCGTGCAGATCGTCATGCACGATCATCCGGAAGCGCCATTCACGGGTGACGCCGATCTCCTCGGTCGTCTCGTCCTCAACCTCCTCGACAACGCTATCAAGTATTCGCCGGTCGGTGGCGTGGTCGATGTCACGATGGTGCGCCGAAACAACACGCTGGAAGTCGCGGTCGCCGACTCAGGTCCGGGAATACCCGCCGAGTCCCGCGACCGTGTCTTCGAGCGCTTCTATCGCGTCGACGCGGCGCGGTCGCGCTCGGAGACCAACACCACCAGCGGGGCCGGACTCGGACTCGCGATCGCCCGCCGCATTGCGGAAATCCACGGCGGGCGATTGGACCTTATCGAATCGAGACCAGGGCGAACGGAGTTCCGGCTTACATTGGCGGTATGATGTGACCAGCCCCGTCAGCGGTTCCGTACCGGCACGAGCAACGCGAGTGCGCCCATGATCAGCAGAACCGCGATCGCAATGCCGACGAGCACATGTCGTGACACGCGGGACGTCGCGTCCCGGTTTGCGATGAAAGTCGCTTCGTCCAGATACCACGTCCCCCCACGCGGACCCGACAGGACGACGCCTTCGCTGACCAGCTCCTCGACCTCCGACTCGTGCGTCACCCCAAGCTCCTGAAGGCTGCGTGCGCGCATTGGCGCGGTCGCATCGGCCACGCGAAACGCGTCGATGACGTCCTGAAGCCTTTTGGCATGTGCAGCCACAATTGCCGCGACGGCAGCCCCGCCTGCACCCATAACGTTGTCCTCGAGCGAAAAGAGAGACGCCCTGATCTTGCGCACGCCGCGCACCGATCGCCAGTGCCCATGGGCCGGTTTCGCTCGCCCGCGGCGTCGCGTACCTTGTCGCCATGGAAAAGACATTTGTCGCCAGCCGGCTCGCCGGCAATTGGTTCTTCCGGCCAAGCGTCACGCTGACGCCAACCGGACTTCGATACGAAAAGCCCAAACTATTCGGCGGGAGCGAAGAGCTGATTCACTACAAGCACATCGCGTCCGTCCGCATCTCGAGCGGGCTGTTGTTCTCGACGGTCACCATCGAGACATCCGGCGGCTCCGCGCCGGTGACCATCAGCGGTCTGTATAAGAGCGAGGCCCGCGAACTCCGCGAAGGCATTGAGGCCGCGCAGGCAACGCACTAGCGCGAGCGCACGAACGGACGCCTTCAGAGCGACGCGACGCGCCCGCTGAGGGCATCCTGAATCGCCTTGTCCAGCGTATCGAAGGTGAACGGCTTGTCGAGAAAGACGAGGCGCTCCGGCACCGCGCCGAGGGGCTCCAACATGTCCGCCGTATAGCCAGAGGTGAGCACAACCGGCAACTGTGGGTGCGCCTCCGCCAACCTCTTCGCGAGCTCACGTCCGCCCATGCGCGGCATGACGGTGTCCGTGAGAACGACGTCCACTGCGGTCGTCTCGAGCACCGCCAGCGCTTCCTCCCCATTGGCGGCTTCGACCACCGAATAGTGGCCCCGCTGGAGTAGCCGTGTGGTTAGACGCCGAAGTGCGACGTCGTCTTCGACCACGAGGACCTTTGCCCCCTGCTGCCGGCCGAGGAGAGCAGACCCGGGGTTCGCCGCGACTCGCGCATCGTCGGGCCGCACGTCCAGGGGAAAATAGATCTTGAAGGTCGTGCCCTTGTCCGGCTCACTGTAGACCCAGATCGTGCCCGCCATCTGCTGAACGATTCCGAACACCGTCGACAACCCGAGACCGGTACCACGCCCCTCTGGCTTGGTGGTGAAGAACGGCTCGAAGATACGCGCCTGGGTTTCCGAAGACATCCCCAGCCCGTTGTCAGCAACGGAAATGACGGCGTAGCGCCCAGGGCGAACGGCCGAGTGCTGCGACACGTAGGACGCATCCAGCGTTATCGTCGCGGTGTCGATTGTGAGACGACCGCCAGCGGGCATCGCGTCGCGCGCGTTGACCGCGAGGTTCATGAGCACCTGCGTGATTTGCGTGGGATCGGCGAGAATGTTCAGCGTCCCGGTCTCCAGGCGCATCGCGAGGACGACGTCCTCCCCGATCAGTCGTCCCAGCATCGGCTCGACCTCTCGGATGACGTGATTGAGATCGATGATTCTCGGTTCGATCAGCCGGCTCCTGCTGAACGCCAGCAGCTGACGCGTGATGTTCGTGGTCCGGTCGATCGCACCGACGATCTCACGCACGAACGGCTGCACGACGTCGTCGCCCTCCCGCGCTGCGGCGATGAGCTGCGCGTAGCCACCGACAACGGTCAGCATGTTGTTGACGTCGTGGGCGACGCCCCCCGCGAGCCGACCAACGGCCTCCATCTTCTGCGACTGGCGCAGCTGTTGTTCGAGCATGACGCGATCAGTGACGTCTTGCACCGTCCCGATCAACTTGGTGACGCCGTCGGCGTCCGCAACGAGGCGGCCTTTCGCCTGCACGGTGCGGGTTCCTCCATCGGGGCGCATCAGGCGGTACTGCTCGGTGAACTCGCGCCGATTCGCGACAGCGTCGGCCGCGACCTGCGTCATCCTGGCGCGGTCGTCAGCGTGGACGCGCTCGAGATAGCGATCGGTTGGCGGCGGTACGGTGCCTGGCTCCACGCCGCAGAACTCGTACATCTCGTTCGACCAGAAGACCTCGCCGCTCGACTGATCGATTTCCCAATACCCCAGCTGCGCGACATGCTGGCCTTCCATCAACCGGCGATTGAGCCGGCGGCCTTCTTCCGCGAGCTCGTGCTGTCGCCGCTCCGAGCGTTGCAACTCCTCGAGGGTGAGCTCGAGATGAGCGCGTTGCGCCTCGAGCTCCGTTGCCTGATGCTGGAGCTGCACGGTTTGCGCTTCGAGCTCCGCCGCATGACTCCGCAGCGTACCGTTCTGTTGCTCGATGGTGAGGTTACTGCGAACGAGCGCACGCACCTGGGCTCCGATCTGCCGTCGCGTATGCCACAGCAGGATCGCCAGCAGCGTGAGACCGACGATGAGCAGCGTAGCGCCCGGGTCGAACGCTGAATGGTTGTCGGAAATTCCCATACTACAATTCTACCGCGTTGCGAGGCGTGTCGCACGCGAACGATGCGTGCGCGAAACACTTTTAGACTTTCCCCGTAGCGTGACGGTATTACGCCGACACAACCGTTATAAGTATTGATTGCTCTTTGAGCATTTCGGCGGCAGAATGGATGGCGCCGAGCTCGCCGCGCGTGCGCAGCGCCCTTCAGCCACCTGCACATGTCCGCACACCCACACACCGATTCGCGTGGTACGGTTCTCGTCATCGGATCCGGGCATCTCGCCTTTCGCATCACGTCGCTCGCGTCCGCAGCGGGTCACCGGTGTCTTTACCGCACGCATGCCGATATTCGCGGCGCCGATTCCGCGCACTCGGCGTTCGATGACATTGCGCGCGGGCTGCAGGAGCTCGACATCGCATCACTCGCGATGGCGTTCCTCGTCGATGATCGCGACGAGTACAATCTCGAGTTGCTCATCGCGCTGATCTCACTCGACCAGTCGTTGCCGATCGTCGCATCGCTGTTCAACGAAAACATGGCGCCGCACCTTCAAGCGGCTCACCCGAACGTGCGCGTGCTGAACCCCGCGAAGATCGCGGCGCCCACGTTCGTCTCGGCGCTGACCGTGCCGCTCACCCACACACTGCGGTACGTACCAGCGAAGATCGCGCCGGAGCGAGCACCGGCGCGCACCGATGGGCTGATCAGAGGGCTGGTGGCATCATTCGCCCTGCTCCTTATCGCCTCGATCGCCTACTTCCACGCCGCCGAGCACCTCTCGTGGTTGAACGCTGTGTACTTCGTGGTCGTGACGGTTGCCACCGTCGGCTACGGCGACATCACCCTCGTCAACTCCTCGGCCGCCAGCAAGCTCCTGGGCATTGCGCTCATCCTGGGCTCGACGTTTTTCATCTGGATGATCTTCTCGTTGACCGTGGACAGCATCATCAAGCGGCGCGTACAGCTCGCCCTCGGTCGCAAGCGCTACCTCCGCAAGGGGCACGTCATCATCTGCGGCCTCGGGCGCCTCGGTTATTTCATCGCCGAACAGCTGATCGACGCCGGAGAAACAGTGCTGATCGTCGAACGAGAGGAGTCGTCGTCGACGATCGAGCATTTTCGTGCTCGAGGTGCGGACGTCTACATCGGAGATGCGCGGCTGCCGCGCGTGCTACAGGATGTCGGCGTGACGCGCGCCAAGGCGCTCTACTCGGTCGTCAACAACGACTTTGCGAATCTCGAGATCGGCTTGAATGCGCGCTCGTTCGCACCTGATCTGCGACTCATTCTGCGAATCTTCGATGAGTCGATGTCTCGCCGCATCAAGGAGAGTCTGGACATCCACCTCACGTTCAGCATGACGGCGATTGCGGACGAGATATTCTTTGGACAAGCGCGGTAACGGCTCGCTCGCTGGCGCGCGCTTGACGGCCCGCGGCGCTTCGCGCGCTTGACAGCCCGCTCGGTGCGTTGCACCTCGCTGGACAGCACGGACTGCGTAGTTCCCGTCCAGCGAGCGAGCTGTTACTCGCCGCCCCCACAGCTCGACGAGCAGCCGGAGCCCCCGCTGCACGAGCCGCTGTCGCTACTCCCGGAATCGCTCGCCGTTGAATCGGCCGCGCTGTCGCTCCAGGAGTCTTCACCACCGCCGCCGCTGAATCCACCGCCGCCGCCGAATTCCGCCATCGTGTGTCCGCTGGAGGAATCCGAGGAAAACTGCAAATAGAGCGGCGTGTCGGAATCGGAGGGGAGCGTCGACGAATCGTATTCCGTCCGGCTTTTGCCCGGCTTGAACTTCGGCGTGCCCCAGATGTCCGCGGGCGGCTTCACGTTGAACTCCGCGCGATACAGCGCGAGTGTCGCGGCGTACTGTTCGTGATAGACATCGGTCTGCGCGTCGGTGGCGAGCAGCTCCGGGTTATGATCGAACTCCTTCCGCAACACGTCGCGACAGAAGTCGCGATACGCTCGGGTGAAGAGCAGGTGCTCGTGCCACACCTGATCGATGACCTTCGGAGGCGTGACGTTCGTGCCGCTGCTGATTCCCAGGTAGACGAACTTCTTGTACTCCTCCACGGCCCGCAACGCGAACCTGTTCGTCCATCCGAGCTTGCGCGCGACCTTGCTGGCGAAGGCGCGTGTGGATGCATCGGAGCCGCCAAAGACGGCAGCAACGCGATCCATGAGGTGATCGGGGACAACGTGGTCGAAGCGATAGTTCCTGAGCCGAAGCCAGAGTTCCTTTTTCATGACGTAGATGTGCCGCCTCCGGTGACATCTGGCAAGCCCATCCGACTGCCGCCTGCATCTGCGTACTTTGGCGCGGAGCATGCGAATGTGACGGCATGACAACATTCACCGTGGGTTATTTCGTCGGCAGTCTCTCGAGCACGTCGATCAACCGCCTGCTCGCGACGGCACTCGTGCGTCTGGCGCCCGAAGAACTGACGATGACCGAGATCCAGTTCAAGGATCTTCCGCTCTACAGCCAGGACTTCGATGCTGACTATCCCCCGGCCGGGAAAGCGCTGAAGGATGCGATTGCAGCGGCCGACGCGGTGTTGTTCGTGACCCCAGAATACAATCGCTCCATCCCCGGTGGATTGAAGAACGCGATCGACTGGGCAAGCCGTCCATGGGGCACCAATTCCTTTCGCCGCAAGCCGTCGGCAATCATCGGCACATCGCCGGGGGCGATTGGAACCGCGGTGGCGCAACAGCATTTGCGCAGCATTCTGAGCTTCTGTAACTCCCCGCAGATGAATGCGATCGAGGCCTACATCCAATTCACCCCGGGCCTGATCACCGATGACGGACAAGTCACGATTGCCTCGACGGAGGAGTTCTTCCGGAACTACATGAAAGAGTTTTACGGCTTCATCGAGCGCGTCTACACGGCAATCCCGCGAAGTGCGTAGCGCATCACTTCACGTCCGCAGCAACGCGCAGAGCTCATCGACCGCACGAGCCTGCGCGGGAATGAGTTTGGTCTTCGCCACGTCCGGCGCGAACCACGCCGCGCGGTCGACTTCGGGAAACTCGGTCTGTCGTCGAGACTTGGGCGGCCACTCCATCGTGAACGTGTTGCTCCGGATGGCAGCGGCGTCGACATCTCCCTCGACGGCCCACAAGCTCACGATCTTTCCGTTCGCCTGCCTCACCGCGGTCAGCGGAACGAATGTCCCCACGACGGGCGATCCCGTCTCCTCCTCGAACTCGCGACAGGCCACCGCAAGCGGATCCTCTCCCGCCGAGTATTCGCCCTTCGGGAACGACCAGATGCCGAGATCTTTCCTGGCATAGTAGGGACCGCCCGGGTGTACGAGGAACAGCTCGAGCGACCCAGCCTGCTTGCGGTACATGACGATCCCTGCGCTCGTCAGAGCCATGCTATCGCGCCTCGCACGTTCGGGTCCAGCCGCCGACGACTGTAATGGCCGCTGAGGAACACGTGCGAAAGATGCGGTACGGTTCCCAACCGGGCTATCGAATGGCTGGCCGGCGGCACGTCCACGACTCACATTTCCTCTCCCGCACGCATCGCACACTTGGGGCATACAGAGATGCCTTCCGGCTCGCCCATCACCACGAAGCGCACCGTTTGTAATCGGGACTGCCCGGATGCGTGCGGCATGATCGCAACGATTCAGGATGGGCGCGTCATTCGGCTGCAGGGGGACAAGGAGCATCCCGTGACGCGCGGCTTCCTGTGCCACCGCACGAGCAACTTCCTGCGACGACAGTACGGGCCCGAACGTTTGACCCATCCACTCCAACGCACGAGCAGCGGGTTCAGGGAAATCGCCTGGGACGACGCGCTCGATCTCGCCGCGGAGCACCTGCAACGCATCAAGCGGGAAGACGGCGCGGCGGCCATCCTGCATTACAAGAGTGGCGGCACACTTGGCACGCTGCGCGTGCTCACACAGTGGTTCTTCGAGCAATGGGGCCCGGTCACCATCAAGCGTGGCGACATCTGCTCCGGCGCGGGTGACGCCGCGCAGTTGATGGACTTCGGCGCTGGCGATACGCATGATCTCCACGACCTGCTCAACGCCCGCAACATCATCCTCTGGGGCAAGAACGTGTTCGTCTCGCACGTGCACGCGTTGCCCGTGCTGCGTGATGCGCGCAGCCGAGGTGCGCGTATCACGCTCGTCGATCCGGTGCATACCCGCACGACGACCATCAGCGACCGGTACATTCAACCACGTCCGGGCGCCGATCTCGCGCTGGTCATGGCGATCATCGCCAGCATTTCACATCGCGGTGCAATCGCCCCTGAGGCAGCGACATACTGCGATCATCTCGACGCGCTGGTCTCACTTGCCGAGTCGCGCGACCTCGAGCAATGGTGCGCCGCCGCGGATGTACAACGTGCCGAAGTGGAGGCACTCGCGGCGTGCCTCGTCGACCGTCCGTGCGCGATCATGATCGGCTGGGGCATGCAGCGTCGAGTCAACGGCGGCGCCATCGTGCGTGCCCTCGATGCGCTGAGCGCCATCACGGGCAACATCGGCGTCGCCGGCGGTGGCGCGTTCTTCAATGCGAGCAGGGCGAGCGCATTCGCGACGTCATTCGTACAGGGCCAGCGGGTCGCGCCCCGCACTCTCAGTGAGCCACGATTGGGGCGCGAAATACTCGACGCGCAGTCACCGCCAATTCGCGCTGTGTGGGTGACCGCGGGAAATCCGGTGGCGATGCTGCCCGACGCCAGCGCAACGGCCGAAGCGCTGCGAACGCGCGAGTTCGTGGTGGTCGCGGATTCCTTCATGACGGACACTGCGGAGCTTGCTCACCTGATTCTTCCGACACAGACGCTGCTCGAGGCCGACGACCTCGTGGGTGCCTACGGTCATCACTACCTGAGCGCATCGAGTCCCGTCGTGCCGCCGCCCGATGGCGTGAAAAGCGACCTCGAAATCGTGCAGCTCCTCGCGCTTCGGCTCGGACTCGGCGACGTGATGGCGGGCGACGCACAGAGTTGGAAACGCCGTCTCCTTGCTCCAGAGTTGGTGGCGCTCGGCGTGACGGTCGAAGGGCTGGAACGCGCCGCGGAACGGAATCCGCTTGCGCCGGTGGTACTCTTTCCCGACCGTCAGTTTCCTACGGCGAGCGGCCGCGTACGCCTCATCCATGAGTGGCCGGAGTTCGGCGATGGAGCGCCCGACGTTCCCGGCTTTCCGTTGCATTTACTGAGCAGGTCCACCGACAAATTCCAGGGGTCGCAATGGACCGAACCGCCGAACGGGCCGTTGGAGGTGACGGTTCATCCGGACGCGACGACGCTGACGCACGGTGCCGACGCATGGTTGGAAAGCCCGAACGGACGTCTGCACGTCGTCGTCAAACATGATCCAGCGCAGCGCCGCGACGTCGCGCTCGTGCCGAAGGGCGGACAGCGCCGCGACGGACGCGGGTTGAATACGCTCATTTCCGCGCGGCTCACGGACATTGGCGAAGGGGCCGCGCTGTACGATCAACGCGTACGACTGGTACCGCACGATCGGTGATCGCGCGGACCCTTATCGGTGTTTGTCGTCGTCCGTATCGCGAATGAAGATGGACAGCACGATGCTCACGATGCTGATGACGATCGCGCCCCAGAATGCAGCGGAGAAACCACTCACCCGCAGTCCAAGGCCAACGCTGCGCGACACTGCACTCGTGAGCAGGAGCACGATCGCGTTGAGAACCAGTGTGAACAGGCCGAGCGTCAACACGAGCAGCGGAAGTGACAGGAGCATCAGGATCGGCCGCACGATGGCATTCAGCACGCCGAAGATGAGCGCCACCATGAGCAAGCTCGCCAGGCTCCCGGTGAAATGAATGCCCGATACGAAATGAACGGCGGCCCAGAGTGCCGCCGCGTTGATCAGAATCCTGAGGATGAGTCGCATGATGTCTCCGTGCCGACGGTGGTCTCGCGCCGCTCTGTCATGCCGTACGGAGCGTGCGCGGCGCGGGATTCACACAGGCCGCCCTACTTTCGCCGCGCGGCGTCGACGCTCCAGGGACCGGCGCCGGCGGCGGAGTAGTAGAGCCAGAGAAAGCAGTAGAGCAGCGCGAGCTCACCGCCATTCCCCGACGGCCAGAATCCCTTGGGAAAGTGCGACTGAAAGTACGCGACGGCCATCTCGCCGCTGAGCAGGAAGGCCACGGGTCGCGTGAACAGTCCGACCAGGAGCAGCGCGCCGCCGAATGTCTCCAGAATGCCGGCAATGCCGACCTGCGACAGCAATGGGGGTGTAAAACCACCTGGAAGCCCGCTCGGGAAGGCGAACAGCTTCATCGTACCGTGGAGCATGAACGCGGCGGCCGCGACGATGCGCAGGAGGCTCTGGAACCTTGGCGCCTGGGCCACCCACGCGGCGATGGGGCTGCCTGCGTCATTGCGCGACTCACTCATGGACTGCTCCGGAATGGTATGACGTAGTGCACGAATCACCGACGACGGTGGTAGTGCACGATCCTCTCCATCAACGCCCGCCCTACCAATCCGCTGCGTCGGGAAACGTTCGTGGTCGTGGCCGCCCGGCACGTAGGCATCCGAGCTGATCAAATTGCCGGCTTCATTCTTACCGCAGATGACGCAGAGGAGCAGAGGAACGCAGAGGAAACCCATGGGAACGCTTTTCCTCTGCGCCTCTTCACTTGACAGTCTAGTGGTCACATCACACCTTCCTAATTCCACCACTAGACTGACTAGTCCACGCACATGAAACCACGATCCGCCCCGCTGCTCCAGGGCACGCTTGACCTCATCGTCCTCCAGCTCCTCCGCGCGGAGCCCACCAACGGATACGACATGAGCCTCCGCATCCAGGCGATCTCGAGTGACGTGCTCAACGTCAACGCCGGCTCCCTTTACCCTGCCCTCTACCGGCTCGAAGCGCGCGGGATGGTTCAGGCAGTCTGGGAAGAAACCGCAAGCGGCCGGCAGGCCAAGGTCTATTCGGTCACGTCGGCGGGGCGGAAACACCTCGCCGAACAGCGCGAAAGCTGGGAGCGGTTCTCCGGCGCCCTCGGCGCCATTCTCCGCGTCACATGATGTCCGAAGTATTTCTTCGCGCGCGGGGGATGCTTCGCCGCATGTTTCGCCGACGCGAGCTCGAGCACGAAATGCAGGCGGAGATGCGCCAGCATCTCGATTTGGCAACGGAGCGCTTCGCCAAGCGCGGCCTTTCCCCGGAACGCGCGCGCGAAGCCGCCGCGCGTGAGTTCGGTAGCATTGCATTCCATCAGGAAGAAGGTCGCGACGCACGTGGACTTCGCTGGATCGAGTCCGTCGTCGCCGACCTGCGATTCGCTGTCAGGCACTTCGCGCGGAAGCCGCTCGCCTCGATCACGATCGTGGCCGTTCTCGCGGTCGGAATCGGCGTGCACTCGGCGCTGTTCGCTGTCTTCCAGGCGATCACGCAGCGCGCGGCACCGGGTGTGGAGTCGCGTGCTGATCTCGTGCGGCTCCGCGGCAAGGAACAACCGCGTCGGGGCGACCGCTGGTATTCGCGCGGCTTTTCGTATCCGGAATTCCGCGATCTGTCGGAGCAACGACAGCTGTTCACGCTCGTCGCCGGCTGGACGAGCGAGTCGGTCACGCTCGAGAGCACGAATTCGGACGACGCCCAGAGCGCGCGAGTTCAATTCATCGCTGGCCCCTTCTTCGAGACGGTCGGGGTGCGTGCCGCGGTTGGCACGCTGATACATCCGTCGCCCCGCGTGGAGGCAGGCGACGACGAGCGCGTTGCCGTGCTCAGTCATGCGCTCTGGCATGGCGCGTTCGGTGGCGCACCCGATGTCGTGGGCCGCGTGGTGCGGGTGAATGACGTCGCCGTTCGCGTGATCGGCGTCGCGGCTCCCGATTTCAACGGCGCCGTTCCCACGCCGGGCGCGCAAACGCTCTGGATGCCGCTGTCCGCACGCAATGCGGTGATGCGCAGCGACGCTCAGTCCCTATTCAGCCGCGACACCAGCATCCTGTCCGCGATCGCCCGACTTGCCCCCGGTGTGACGATCGAGCGGGCAGACGGTGTGGTTCGCGTCCTCGCGGCGCGAGCCGCTGCGCAGATGGCTCCACTTCAGACGGACGGAATGCGCGATGCTGACGTCGTTCCCCTGAGCGGCGACACCGAGCTTCCCGCCGACACCAACGGCATCTTCCTGGTCCTCGTGCTCGGCGTCGGCGCGGCGCTGATTCTGGTCCTCGCATGCACGAACGTGAGCGCGCTCGTCGTCGGCGCCGGCATCGCGCGCCGGCAGGAGATTACCGTGAGACTGTCGCTCGGTGCGTCGCGTGCGCGCATCGTGCGCCAGCTCGTGACGGAGAGTTGCCTGCTCGCCGTGGCTGGTGGGCTGCTCGGCCTTGTGATCTTTGCGTCGGTCACGCGCGTACTCGCGACGCAGTATCCGGAGATGAACCTCGCTCCCGATTTCGGCACCGTCGCCTTCACGCTGCTGTTTGCACTTGGCACGGGCGTCGTGTTTGGCCTGTCGCCGGCGCTCCACGCCACGCGCCGGGATCTCGCCAGCGTGTTGAAGAGTTCGAGCGCCGGTGCGACCGGGCGCTCTCGATTGCAGTCCGCTTTTGTGGTGGTGCAGATCGCTGTCACGCAGCCGCTGCTCGTGGGCTTGTGCCTGGTGCTCCTGCTCGCGATTCAGGATGGCGGCGCGACCATTTCCGAGGATCTAACGAATCACTTGATTCGTGCGCGTTTCGACCTCGACAGGCCGACCCCGCGCGTCGAGGAGGAACTCCGGGCAGCGATGCGCGACTTGACATCGATGCCCGGAGTCGCCGGCGTCGTGCGCGAAGCCGTCGGCATTGCGCTGGTCGATCTCACCATCGCGGCGGACAGCGATACGGGGGCCGTATCTTCAGATGCGCCGGTGAGCGTGCATGTCGAGGCGACGAGCCCTGGGTATTTCGCACTGCTCGATGTGCCGATGGTCCGCGGCCGCGAGCTCGAGGCAAGTGACTCCAGTTCGCGCGACCTCGCTGTCGTCATTGGCAGCGATCTCGCGCTCCGGCTCTGGCACGGTCAGGATCCCATCGGCAAGCGTCTTACGCAAACCACGCGCGGACGGGTGCTCGATCGTCGCGCAGTAGTCGTCGGCGTGTTCGATGCGCGCAAACAGACAACGCGTGGTGCTGAACTGCGCGTCTTCGCGATCCGCGCTGGTGCGCGACGGGACCATACGTACCTGGTGCGAACGTCCGAGCCGGCGGCTGCCATGGTCAAGCCACTTCGTGCGCACATGCGGGAGGCGATGCCGAGGCTTGCCGTCGGGCAGTTCCAGACGTTTGCCGACATCATCGCGAATGGATTGCAGGAGGTGCGCGTGCTGAGCAGCGGCGTAACGGCGGCGACGCTGGCGGCGCTCTTTCTCGCGTCGCTCGGACTCTACGGCGTCGTGGGTCTGGCGGTCGCGCAGCGCAACCGGGAGATCGGTATCCGCATGGCGCTCGGCGCGCGCGCTGGTGAGGTCGTGATGCTGTTGTTTCGAGTTGGACTGCGGCTCGCGGTGCTCGGACTGCTGATCGGATTGCCGTTGAGTGTTGCCGTCCTTCAGCTGGTGTCGAAGGAAATTGGAACGGGGGCGGTCATCGGTAATGCGATGACGTCAGCGCCGATTATCGGCCTGCTGGTCGCCGTCACCGTGCTGATCGTCGCTGCGACGGCCACGTGGATTCCGGCGCGCAGGGCGGCGCATGTCGAGCCGATGATCGCGCTTCGCGCCGAGTAGGATCGCGACTCGGTTCATAATTCGCACGATCGATGCGCCGGCACATTGAACGCGGATTGAGCGGATGGAAAAGAAGAACGCTGATTAATCGCTCGAGATCCACTCTGGATACGCGCGCCGCGTTCGCAGGACGGAATCCTCCGCGCGGTAGCCGGGCCGGCGAAAGAGCAACGCATGCATGAAGCCATTCATCTCGCCGATCATCTCCGTGTGGAGAATACGATTGGCGGGATTCGGATGGAGGAGGATTTCAATCTGCGTGTCGCGATAGCGAAGGAATTCCCCCAGCGAATCGGCGGTGAGCGCGTAGGACGCTTGCAGGTCCGCGAGCATGCGATGCGAGGCGCGCCACGTCCCGCCCGAGTCTGACACGACCTTCTTGCCGTCGAGCATGATCTCGCGGTCGTCGTACGCAAGAGAGACCAACGTGTGCTCCGGCGCGCGACGCAGCCATTCCATGATCGCCCGCCCGTGTCGCGCTTCGTAGCTGTAGTTGCTGTCGAGAAACGCGATACGCTCGAGCCAATCAGGCAGCGACTGCTGCCCATCGATGAAGCCCCACGCGAACGAACCTCCACCGCTGTGGCCCGTGAGTGTCACCGCGAGACGCTCTGGATTGCCAATTTCAGCGCGTAGCTGGTCGACAATCGACACGATTCGTGGATTCGCGCTCTCGTACCCGTGCCGGCTTCGCCACTCGGGCCAACTCTTGCGGTCGGCCTCGAGGTAGACGATGATCGCCTGACTCAGCCCCCGGGCGCGCAGCGCGCGGGTCTGCGCGCCGATGTGCTGGATGTCGTACCGCCAGCCGACGCCGTCGGCCAACAGGCGTCCCATCGTTTCAGCCGTGGAGTTGCCGTTGGGGAGTGCGTAGAGAATCAGATCGACGCGCTGTCGTCCATCCAACTGCGATGGCGCGACAATCGTTGCCGTGACGCCCGGGTCGAACTGAATGACACGGACGCGTTCACCAAATTGCTCGGCCGGAGTGAACCCGGACAACTCGAGTGCGCTTGGTGGCGGCGCGCACGCAGCGAGCGTCAGGGTGATTGCCACCACGGGAAGCAAAGAAGCGAAAGAAGTACGCATAGGAAGAAGATATGCGCCGCAACTACGCTCGCTCGGGGTGACATGTCCAAAAGGATGCCGAGGGCTCGAAACGAGCACCGATTCGCTCCGCCATTGTTCGATCGGCCGCTGAGCTACCCACGACGATGGAATGTGTCAGCGACACACCGCGCTGCTTCGCTAACTCGAGCACGGAGCCGGGTATCGGTTTGCGACACCAGCACGCCGGCGGACCGGCGTCGTGGGGACAACAGGCGGCGCCAGAATCGATTCCGAGTAGCGTTTGCAGTCGTGCAACGCACGCGTCCACCTCCTCGCGCGTCGTCACACCGCGCGAAACCTGCGGCCGCCAGGCGTGCACGAAGAGCAGCCAACCGTCGTCGGAATACCGGCGGAGCACCGCGCACCGGTCTTCGTCAATTTTCACATCTGCCGCGCGCAGCACCGGATCGACGGTACCCACCAGATCGTCGAAATCGAAGATCAACCCCGGCGTTCCCGTGCTTCCGCCCGTGCGAACGAACGTGTGCTCCTCGATTGAGACAAACCCTTCGTCGAGCGCTGGCGGCTCGAGTATCCGCTCATAGCGAAACTGTGCGTCCGGCGAGAGATAGCGCGTGTCCGCCTTCCCGAGCGCGCGAATATCCTCTGGTGTCGGAAGGCCGCCGTGTACGTCGAGCATTCGCAGGATGCTGTTGATCTGTGCATTCGGGACGTCCGTCGCCATCCAGATGCAGCGCGCCGGCACACCACGCGCCCAGGCCGTCTCGACGATCTCATTCCGTGAGGCGCGGGTTGGATACGTGTTGTCGAGCACCACGCGGCGACTCCCACCTGCGAGCAACGAATCGAGGCGCGGTGCGAGATCGGCAAGTGACCCACCCAGCGCGTCGCGATTGAGCCGCGCATAGCCGGCCCCTTCGAGATCGCGAGCGAAGACCGTCTTCCCCGCCCCAGGGCTTCCCATCACGATCACGACATCACCCTCCGCGTCGTCCGCTGGTCGCCGCTCGACGCGCGGAATGCGGAGCAGGCGGCCGGAGAACTCCGCGTCGAGCGCATGGCAGTCTTCGTCATCGAGTTCGATGCCGAGCGCGCGAGCCAGCGATGTCGCCGTCTCGACCCGACTCGCTCCAGGAATCGGCACGACACCGTCTCCGAAGGTCATGAGCCACGCGAGTACCACCTCCTCCTTCGATGCCGCATGCTTGCCTGCGACGCGTGTCACGACGGCATTCTTGCCGAGACGCTTGATCCGATCGCCACCCAACGGCCGATGGGCGATCACTCGTATACCGTTGTCTCGGCAGTATTCTGCGACGCCGTTCCGCAGATTCTCGGCGTCGAGCGGCGAGAGACTCACCTGTACCGCGTCGACCTCCGTGACCGACTGCGCGGCTTTGATTTGCGTCACCGTGACGTTGCACAGTCCGACCGCGCGTATTTTTCCCTCTTCCCGCAACCGGGCAAGTGCGCGCACGCTGGTCTCGATCTGGGTTTTCGGATCGACCGCGTGGAGCTGATAGAGGTCGATCACATCCACACCGAGCGCTCGGCGGCTCGCCTCGCAGGCATCCCGGATGTGTGTTGCACGGCCATCGGGAACCCATGAACCGTTGGGGCGCCGCATCCCACCCTTGGTCGCCACCGTGATCCGCGCCCGCTCGCCCACCCAGCCATCGAGCGCACGTGCGATCACGCGCTCGTTGTGTCCGACGTCGGCTTCGGTGTGACCGTAGGCGTTCGCGGTGTCGAGCAGCGTCGCGCCGGCATCGAGCGCCGCGCGAATAACGGCGACCGCATTGTCATCGTCGCGCGTTGCGGCCGTCGACAGCCGCATGCACCCAAGCCCGATCGTTCGACCCATCGATGACAGTTGTCTGTGGGTCGAGCGTTCGTCAAGCCGGCTGGAGCGCCCCGGCTTCGATGACCCGAATGAATTCGGAAACGAGCGCTTCGTCCATCCGCCCGCAGCGAGCATCCTCGCGCAGTTCGGCGAAGGCGTGATCGAGCGTGGCTGGCGCCCGATACGGGCGCAGCGACGTCATCGCGTCGAAGGCATCGGCGATTGAAACGATCTGCGCGAGCACCGGAACGGCGGATCCCTTGAGCCCATCCGGATAGCCACTGCCGTCGAGCCGTTCGTGATGATGCCGAACGATCGGGCGCACCGCGGCGAGGCTCTTCAGATTGCCGCAGAGCCGCTCACCGATGACGGTATGCTCCTGCATGAGCAGGTACTCCTCGCGCGAGAGCTTGCCGGGCTTGAGCAGCACGGAGTCGGGAATCCCGATCTTGCCGACGTCGTGGAGGTAACCGCCCCTCGACAGCGCAGCAATTTCGCCGTTGCTCATGCCGCACGCCGCGCCGAGCGCCATCGAGTACTTTGCCAACCGCTGGCAGTGTCCGTCGGTGCCGGAATCTCGTGCCTCGACCGTGAGCGCGAGACTCACGATGACGCTCTCCGCAGAGTCCAACTCGTCCGTGGCGTGCTTCAACCGAACGAGCGCGCGGATGCGCGCTTTCAGCTCTTCGTGATCGAACGGTTTGGTGAGAAAGTCATCCGCGCCGGCGTTGATCCCCTCGAGGCGATGCTCGCGCGCGCCCAGTCCCGTGATGAGGACGATGGGGATAAGTCGCGTCGATGCGTCGTCCTTGAGTTGGCGGCAGACATCGATGCCGGTGACTTTCGGCAACATCCAGTCGAGGAGGATGACGTCCGGCGGCTGTGCGCCAACAGCTGAGAGCGCCGCTTCGCCATCGTGGACGGCGCTCACCACAAAACCGTCCATGGTGAGCAGGCGGCTCAGGAGCCGCGCGTTCTGTGGATCGTCCTCGACCACCAGCACGCGGCCTCGCGTGCCACCTGTCGCCGCATCGTGGCTCATTTCCTACGTCTCCTCGATCGCCCGCGGCAGGAAGATCCTGAACCGCGTTCCATTCCCCTGCTTGCTCCGAACCGATATCTCTCCCCCACTCTGCTTGACAATACCGTATACGGTGGCAAGACCCAAGCCCGTCCCCTTGTCGGCCGCCTTCGTGGAGAAGAACGGTTCGAAAATGCGGGCCTTGGTCGCACTGTCCATGCCGATTCCCGTGTCGGTGACGCTCAACAGGACGTACTCGCCGGCGGCTCCCAGCGAATTTGCCGTCGCTTGTGCGTCGTCGTAGGTGGCATTCGCCGTCTCGACCGTAAGCAATCCTCCGTCTGGCATGGCGTCACGCGCGTTCACGCAGAGGTTCACCACAACCTGCTGGATCTGGCTCGGATCGGCGCGCACCGCCCACAGATCGTTCGCCAACACGGCGGAGTATGTAACGGAGGTACCCATGAGCCGTTTCACCATATTGCCCATTCCGCCGATGATGTCATTCAGCACGAGCCGCTTTGTGGTGATGGTCTGCTGTCGGCTGAACGCGAGCAACTGGCGTGTCAACGCGGCCGCCTGTTGCGCCGCAGCCAGAATTTCTCCCGCGTCCTCGCGAATGGCGTCATCGGCGGTCGCGCTTCCGCGAATCAACTCGGCATAACCTGAAATTGCGCTCAGCACGTTGTTGAAGTCGTGCGAGATGCCGCTCGCCAACCGGCCGACGGCCTCGAGCCGCTGCGTCTGACGAATCGCCGCCTCGCGCCGGCGGCGCTCGATGGCGGCACCGAGCACATGTGCAATCGCCTGGAGGAAATGCACGTCATCGACGCCGAAATCGCGCGGCGGGATGTCGTGCGCCATCAGCGCGCCAAGCGGGCGAACTTCGCCAGGAATGACGACCGCCACTCCGCACGTGATGCCGAACTCCTGTGCGCGTGGCGACACGCCGAACTGACGCTCCGCTTCAAGGCTGGAGAGGATCGTGGGCGCGTTGTGCAGGACGGTGTAACCCATCTGCGTACTGTCGTCGATGGGCACGATCACGCCCTCCTGCGGCGCGGGACCCCAACCGCGACCCGCCACCACGATGAGCGAGACGCCGTCGGTCCGACGCTCGAGCACGGTCGTGTACGGCAATTCGAGCGTATCGGCAACGAGGCCTGCCGCCTCGTCGAACAGAACGCCGAGATCGTCCGTGGCCAGGGCGCGCTGGCCGAACGCTGCAACGACGGTCTGCTGCCGCTCCCTCGCACGAAGCCCACGTTCTGCGTTCTTGCGATCAGTGATGTCGAGCACGAAGCTGACGCCTCGGTCCTTCTGACGCGACAGCGTCGCCGAGCCGATCAGCACGGGAATGCGCTTCCCGTGTGCGGTGAAGAATTCCTTCTCGAACGGCGCGATGAGGCCATCTTCCGTCAGAGCGTCGAGTTTTTCCTCATCGAGCGCCGCGAACTCAGGAGGCGTGAGCTCAGTCCACCGCAGGTTGCCGGCTTCGAGTTCCCCACGAGTTCGGCCGAGCATGCGCAGAAAGGCTTCATTCGCATCGTAGATCGAGCCATCTGAATCCCAGAACATGATACCGATCATGTCCGATTCGACGACGCGTCGGAATCGCTCGTCCGAGTCCCGCAGCTTCCCCTCGGCCAGGCGGCGCTGCCACCGCTCGTTCGCCACAGAGACGACGTGCAGCAACTGTTCGACCTTGACCGGCTTCAACAGGTAATCGACGCTGTGTTCTCGCAGTGCGGCAACGGCGCTCTCAATGCTCGCATTGCCCGTCAGAACAACGACCTCCGTCAGTTCAGAGAGGGCATGCAGCCGCGAGACGACTTCCATGCCATCCATGTCCGGCAGCCGAAGATCGACCACGGCGAGGACCGGCTCGTTGAGCTGGGCCATCTCGAGCCCTTCGCGTCCGCTGCCCGCCGTTGACGACGCGTAGCCATGCAGATCGAGAATGTCCGAGAGCGTGCGTGTCAGCGACGGATCGTCATCGACCACGAGCACACGGGGACGATCGTCAAGGCTAACGAATGGCATCGAGCACTCGCTTCACGTCTTCGATCGCAAAGGGCTTCTGGAGGTACGCGTGAATCCAGTCCGACGGGATCGTTCCATCGAGCTCTTTGCCGGCGCCGGCCAGGCCACTGTACAGAATGAGGGCCGTCGCTGGATCGGCGCGATGGACCGTGGCTACCGCGGTATGTGTCTCGATCGACGGCAGATGCATATGCAGCAACACCGCGACCGGATGACGGGCTTCCATCAATCGGGTCGCCTCGGCGAGATCCGCTGCCACGGTCGTTTCGAGGCCGCATAGCGCCAGGACCTCGGAGAGCGTCTTCAGGAAGGCTGCGTCGTGATCCACGACCAGTATGGGCTTTCGTTGCTCGAGTTGCGCGGTGATCAGCGTGATGAGAGCGCGCAGGTCAACCGGCTTCGGCATGATGCGCACAGCTCCCTCGCGTTTCGCTTCTTCGAGGAGTTCCTGTTCGGCGTACGCGGTCATGAGAATGACACGAACGTTCGGACGCGCAGCTTTCATCGCCTTGAACGCCGCCACCCCGTTCATTCCGGGCATTTTCACGTCCATCAGTACGACGTCGAATGGGCGAGCCGATACGTGCTCGACCGCATCGCGTCCCGAGAGCGCTCGGGTCACCTCCCAGCCGCTGAGCGCGAGCACGTCCGAAAGGGTCCTAACCATCGATTGGTCGTCGTCGACCACGAGGGCGCACGGCGTCATGTGGGCTTCTCCGCTGCAGGTAGGGTAAGGCGAAACGTTGCGCCTTCGCCCGGTGTGCTCGTTGCCGTCAGGTCGCCGTCGTTCGATCGTGCGAGCGTCCTGGACACGGCGAGCCCGAGACCGATGCCGCGCGCCTTGGTTGTGAACAGCGGCTCGAAGATCTTGTCGACATTCTCCGGCTGAATTCCGCCGCCGGTGTCCGTCACGTCGTAGTAGACCATTCCGTTTCCGGTCTCCGCATGAACGGTGATTCGCCCTGGCCCCTCCAGCGCTTGAATGGCGTTGGTGAGCAGGTTGAGAATGATCTGACCGATCTGCACAGGGTCGACAGTTACCTGCGGAACGTCCTGTGGAATGTCGACGATAATCTCCGCGGACGCGGTCGGGCCGAGACGTGCGATCTGCGTCTCGGTCAATTGCAGTAGTGATGCACGCTCGCGTTGCGGAGGCCGAAGGCGCGCGAAATCCAGCAGGTCGCTGACGATCTTCTCCGAGAGCGTGATCTGCTGCTGAAGAATGTCCAGGTATTCATGCACATTCTTGGGCGACGCGGACAGCACCATTTTCAGGTAGTAGACGGCATTCGTCATCACGCCGAGCGGGTTGCGCAGTTCGTGACCGACGCCGCTCGCCAGTTGGCCGAGCATCGCGAGCTTCTCACGCCGAACCAGCGATTCCTGCGTGTCCTGCAGCTGAAGCATGGTCGCGTTGAGATCCCGCGTTCGCTCGTCGACCTTGAGCTCCAGCGCCGTCCGCGCATGCTCGACTTCCCCCGCCATCGTGCCGAAGGCACGCGCCAAGCGGCCCAATTCGTCCGATCGCCGCAGCGTGATTTGTCTCGTCACGCGCCCGTGCGCGATTTCATCGGCCGCGCGGGTGAGTTCCACGAGCGGTGCAGTGATCCGCCGGCTCACCGCCCATGCCGCGGCCAGACCGATGAGCAAGGCGAGGAGCGAGATCAGCGCGATCCGTTGCAGAAAGGACGTCACCGGTGCGAACACGGTATCAAGTGGCATCGACAAGGCGACAGCCCACGGCGTACCCGGAATGGGCGCAACGTGGAGCAGATGTCGAACGCCATCCGCATCCGAGTAGACCTGTGCCGCACCATTCGTCGACCGCGCGGTTGCCGGAAGCACGACCATGCGGTCGAAATCAGTCCAGACGCTGAAGTCCGCGTTGCCCGCGAGCAGCAACGCATTCGATCCGATGAGTTTCGAAAGCGCCGCACGCGTGCGCGGGTTGCTGACCTGCTTTCTCCAGTGCACGATGAACGCGCCGCCCGTTGCCGGCACTCGCGCCGCGGCGAGATACAACGCCGTATCGCGGACGACTCGGTACTTTCCCGTGATGACGGAGTCGTTCCCGCGAAGCCCCGCAATGATGTCGTCAACGGTAATCGTGTCCAACACCGCACTCGCTGCGGTGCTGAGCAGAAGTGCTCCCGTGCTGTCGCGGAGTTCACTGCGCACCGTCTGTTCCGGCTGCGCACCTTTATAGGCGAGCGCGGCGCGCGCGCTGTCGTGAAGCGCGGGTGCGCGGTTCGCCGCATAGGCGCGAATGACATCGGCATTCGCCGTTCGTGCAGACAGCGCACGAAACTGCGCGCTCGATGCCTGGAATCCGTCGCGAAACTGATTCGCCACATTCGCCAGCCGGGCCGACGACGTCTCCAGCGCTGTGCGCCGCATTTCGACGTACACCGCGGACGAGAGGACGAGAATCACGAACAGCAGTAGCGCGCCAATGATCAAGGGCAGCGTGTGCTCGATCGACAGCCGGGCGCCGCCTCCATGCTCTGGAGATGACGCTCGATGTGTCGAATGCGGAGAACCGCTGATCAGCGCGGGAACAGAATGGACCGGCGTGTGCACTGCATCGTCGCGAGCGCGTTCAGCCATGCGGGTGAGGCCTCCTCGTTTGTCTGCGAATTCCGGCAGCGAGTGTCAACACCTTCGCTGCACAACGCTTAGAAATTTCTAGCCGGTTCCGTCCCCGATGCTGTACTCAGAATCACATTTGCCGCGACGGAGTAGGCTCGTGCAATTATCGGAGTGTGCGCAGCAAATGTTGAGCGAGCGAAAGGCATCGCTGTTGTCCGGGTATTTTGTCCGGTCGCGATGTGAGGCGGTGGACAGGTGTCACGAAACACGGCGCTGCCACCGCTCGAAGTGCGATGACAGCGCCGTCTTTTCCTTGTCGCGCCGATCGTGGGCGCGGCTACGAGCTCGCGTAAACGTACAACGACAGACCCGTTGAGCTCCCTCCCGCGCTGAGGATGACGTCGAAACTTGGCGGACCAATAATCTGCCAATGACCGGCTTCCGAGACGGTGTTCACCGAGAATCCTTCCGGGAGCGCACTGCCCGCTGCGCCAAGTCCGGACTTGATCAGCGCGAGGTTCGCTGCGTTCGGGGTCAGGAAACACGCCTCGTACGTCGCGGGATCGAGCTGTGCGACCGGCGGCGTCGGAAGCCACTGGCTGATCGTTGGTTCCGCCTGTCCGCCCGGCCCCGACGTCATCTGATAGTCGAGCGTGAACAGGTTCCGCCAGATGTCGATCGCGATGCCGGCTCCGACGAACGTCGCGCCGGTCGAAGGGAAATCAGGGTTCGGCGTAATCGCGAGCAGCGACCCATTTTGCGAATAGATCTGGAGCGCATAGTCGCTCGCGACCGGCTGGGAACCGGTGTAGTAGAGGATGTACGCACTTCCCGTCGGATCGATCGCAATGTCGAGATACGTGGGTGTGTCGCCGTTCGCCGGCTGCACGAGCGGGAACGTGGACAGATACTCATAGACGGACAGCGTATCGCCATTCAGCACGAGATCGTACGACGTCGCCGTTGACGCATTGGCGATGATCCATCGCGTACCACCAGGAATCGCCGTGACCGTCGCGCCGAGCCACGACACGTACACATTGAGTGAGGTCGCTGCGGGCGTCGGTGAAATCACGTACGCATTCGAACACAGCGTATCGTTCACGAGCCAATCATCGCTGGCTGTGGGTGATACACTCACCGCGGCGTTAGGCGTAAGCATGATGCCAGTAGCGGTGCCAGTCGGCGCAGCGAATGCGTTGGTCACGGCCGGCGCGACGGTGCCCACGCTGAGAGACTGGGCGACGTTCGGATCGATCGAAAAGATGTAGTTGATATTGTTCGCTTGAAACGCCGACTGTAACGCCGCAGGAACAACGCCGGTGTTCAGCGAATCCAGGATCGACTGCGCTGCAACTGCGGTGAACAGGAGCGCGCCATCGAAGGACGGCGCGGGGTTGCCGAAGTGATCGAAAGCCTGCACGCGCAAGTTGCCCTGCTCGAGAATGAGAATCCTGCCGTCCGGCGCGATGTCCATCGCCACCGGCGAGTTCATCAGACCCTGCCTCGTTCCGAATCCAGAACAGGTCTGCGCCACCGGCGCGGCGCTGTCAGGCGTTACGCCCTCCGTGAGCAGCGTGACAATCGCAATGCGACTGTTTGCGCGGTTCAAACCAATCGCCACCCCGCTCTGGTGGACGACGAGTTGATCGATCGTGCTCTTGCTTTGATCCGGAAAGGTGGCCCATGCCAACGCCGGCGGTCCAATGGGAAGCGTGCCGGGTGCTCCGCTGAGATCGAGTAGGCGCAACGTCGGCGTGCCGGAGCTATCGTCCACATAGAAGTTGTACGGCGGCGCGACACCCGCGGCGGTACTCGGTGCTGGTCCCGTTTTCTGATACGAGACGGCAAATGGGGCAGTCACGACATTGGCGGGCGTCATGAGGCGCAGGTCGGGGTCCTTGAGCACGTTGATGCTCTGAAAGGTTCCTGCCTGCCCCGGTGCCTGCGTGTTCCCGCCGGAAAGCGGAGGATTCAGTGGAAAGCCCGTCCACGAATACGCGACGTCGTAGGTAATGTCGAGCATGTCGATGTCGCCGAGCGACCCGATCGCCTGAACGCCGACGTTCGTATTCAGGCTCGTCATCGTCGCGAGCGGCGGAGAGTCGCTCCAGACGTGTGCTTTTGCCGTTGCGTCGTAGACGATCGATTGACCGTAGCCGTACGTCGTATCCGCGGTCAGCGGCGCAAGCATCTCGGTGATGTTCCCTGTGACCATCACGGTACCAGAGCCGGCCGGCGGCGACCCGTCCACCCATCCGCTGGTCCACGATCCACAGAGCCACCCGTTCGCGGCAAGCACCTGCACGACAACCTGAATCGTTCCACCGGCGGGTTGCATCCCGAAGTCAACGTCCACCGGCGTTCCACTCCACGGCGAGGGCATGGTGCCCGACGTCGACGTGCTCGTGCCGCCCTGGTACTGCAACGTGGCTTGATAGGTTGCTGCGAGTGCCGGCCACACCGCGGTCGATGGATCGCCGGGCAACCCATGCTTCGGATCGGGACTGAAGGTGGCCTGGATGTCGCACGTCTGCGCGATGTCGTAAATGAGCGTCGCGGGCGCACTGAACACCTGCGTCGATGTTTCCGTGAGCTGCATCTCGTAGCCGGTAATGGCGAGTGCACGCATCCCGAGGCCGACGATCGACGTCGAATCGACGAGCTCCATACCCGTCATGTAGGCGAGTAACTCGCTGAGGATCGCCTTGAGCGCAGTCGAGACGATCAGGCCAGCCACGATGCCGGCAAAGGTCGTGAGGAACTGTGTGGCATCGCCGATGGATGCCGTAAAGCCCGCGACACCGTTGACCGCGGCGAATGCGACGGCGACGATCGCCATCGCCGTCGTGTTGCCAGACATGAGGCTCGTAAGGAAGCTGCTCCCGCCCGTGATTCCCTGCACGAGGAACAACGCTGGGAATCCGAACTGGAAAATGCCGGTGAGGATGCCGCCGAGTACACACTGCGGATTCTGGTATCCTGATCCGCCAAGAGACCCGAAGTAGAGCGTTGCACTCGTTCCGACCGGCAGTTGGGTATTCGGGTCCAACGGCCACGGAAAGGTCACGGTCGCCGAGGTCGAGGAAATTGGAATCCCCATGACCATCGTTTCCGGGTGAATGGGCTGGATGTACTTGAGCGTCGGCGTCTCGAGCTCCGCCATGGTCCCATTCAGGACGTTCGACCATCCGTAGTTGTCCAGGTTGACGATCTCGTTTTCATTGAAGATCGAGACATACGCGCCCAACGTTCGGACGTAGCTGTTGGTGACATTGACGGAGAAGGTGCCGGCGTCGAGCGCAATCGACGACGCGTCGAGCGACAGCCCGTTGTTGCCGGTCTTGTTCGTGGCGGTCCATGTGACGCTGGTCGCGTCCGGCGCGTCGTCCGCGATCGCTGGTGAGCTATTGATGACCGGAGGTGACGTCGGCGTTCCTTGCGCGACGGACCAGCTCTGGTTCTGAAGCGTCAGGTCGTTGCTCGCGGTCTGGATCGCGGTCGGCATCGCCTGCTGGTAGCCGTTGTCGGTCCCGCTTGGCCCATACAGCGACTCGCAACTCAGCTCGTATCGCTCCACGGGGTCGCCTTCGTTGGCGGCATTCGGCTCGCCCGCCGCACCAGGAATGTCGCAACCGTACGTCATCGGATTGTTCGACGCATCGACCACTGGGACCACCCCGATCCAGGCCGCTTTCTGGTTGCGGATCGTCATGGCGTAGTTGAGCAGGGCATTCATATTCGCCGAGCCCTGGATGTGCACGTCAGAAAGCGTTGCGGCCGATGGCAGAAAGGTCGACCCCAGCTGCGGGTGGTAACCGCAGGTGGTGGCGGCGGCATCGAACGGCGTCAGGACTTTGTCGCCGTCAGCGAGGACGTCGAGTGCCTCGTAATAGTTCGGCGGAGTGGCGCAGAGGTAAACGAGCTTGGCGTGCACCACCGGTCCGTTTGCCGGATCGGCTTTCGACTTCCGCACGCGCCGGAGATGGCTTGCCGGGATATGCGTCCCAAGTAACGCGAGACCGCGCAGCTTGATCGCCGGATTACCGTGATCGTACGTGACTCTGTATGGCGTGATCTTGTGATCCGGCAGCAGGTCGAGCGACACATCGGCAAAATGCGTAATCCGGGACGGGCGCTTCATGCGCGCGATCGCGCGGTTGGTCATGATCGCGTGCGCAAGCGTGGCGCCTGTGTGGGGCGTCAACGGGATTCGCTCAATGCCAACGTGCAGGCGCAAGTCCGGAGGAAAGACGCCGAAGTGCGAGAGTTCGACGTGAATGCGAACCGACGCGGCGGTGGTCGACATACGAATCTCCTGGATCAGGGGAGTTGGTTTGCTGCTACAGGATGGACTGGATTTCGAGCGCCTGGACGATCACGGTCTTCTGGGCGATGACAGTCTCCACCTCCGCCGAGACATCGTCATTCCCGTAGTCCGTCAGCAGTGGGGGGCGATTACCGAGGTACACCTCGTGAGGTATGAGTCCGGCGGGCAACTCCATGTCCCCTACGGTTCTGAATTCCTTGTAGAACGCCGGCACGTGCGTGATGCCGCGGGCAATCAGGCCGACCGCGCGATGATAGCCATCACGCAGGAGCAGCCGGCCCGCGTACTTCGCCACCTGCACGAACGAGGGCGCGAAGCCGACGGCGAATCCAAAACCGTGGACGCCGGGCCGCACTTCCCCCGCAAATTGTCCCTTCACGCGGAGATTCGGATTCGGCGACGAGAACACCCACGTGTTCTTCGATGCGTCATAGGCCACCGGGATGTGCGCTGCCGCAGGCAACGGCAGCGTCACGGCGGCAATGGACGCGAGATCATCGGCGTCGACTTGCTGCACGCGCTCGGCCGCGTGATCGGCATGAACGGTTCGCTGAATGGCGCAGATGCGAGTCAGGTCGACGAGTCGCAGCTCGAAACCGCTGTTGAAGAAGTCCGCCGCGACGTTGCTCGTGCGAAACGCGTCGACAAAGTTGTCGAGCGACGATGACAGCGCCGTAATGGCACCGTCCTGTGCGACTCCCGGTGGTCGAGCCGCTACGTTCTCGACCGCCCGCACGTAGTGTTCGAGTTGACTGGCCGACGGTGTGAGATTCTGCCGGCGACCGGTGAGGCAGAGACGCGCCTCCTTCTCCGTCATCCAGCCAATGAGCGCGCGAGCAGGCCGCGTTGGCGAGACCAGCTCGTTGCTCGTTCCCATCAGGGCGACGCAACCTTGGTGAAGGTGAACGTCAATTGCGTGCCCCCGATCTCTGCAATCCACAGCGGGCCGACGGCGAAGGTCGGAAAGTTGCCGTCGGTCGTTGGGCTCCGAAGGTCCACGCTCGAGACGGTATCCGCATTCGACCACACGCCCGAGAATCCTTGGGCGGTAGACGCCGCCGTCGCCGAATTCGCGACCCACACGAATGCATTCTGCTGCAGGGTGACGTAGCCAGTCGTTGCCTGAATGAGGATCTCCGTCGCACCGGATGACGCCGCGGTGTAGACGGTGAACGTGTTGTTGGGCACGGGCGCGGACACAGGCCCAAAGGTCAACGCCGCGGTGTTCGGATTCACGTAGAGCTGAGCACCAGTCTGATCCGCGACGATCGTATACGCTCCTGCCGTGGTCACCGCGGCGCTCATTTCGCACCCTTGGTCGTACTCGTGAACGGACCAACGTCGGACGCGGGCGTCATGACTTGATCCCAGCTGTTGGCGCCGATCGCGTCGTATTGATCGCCGTTCGGGCAGGTCGTCGTCGGCGTCATGGTCGCGGGCAAAAGCCACTCCGAACTACCGGTCGTCGGAATCGAATAGACGGTCTGATTCGCGTTCGGTGATGCATACGCAGGGTAGGACACCCAGATGACGTTGCCGTAGACCGTGTAGGTGGTGCCCGTCGGCGGTGCGAGGATGGTGAACGCGGTCCACTGGTTGCTGACCCCTGGCCCGGCGGGCGCGGGAAGCCCGGCGTTCACGTACCACTGCGCGTCCTTGGCGATGAGATTGACCATCGCCCCACTAACAGCGTAGTTGTAAGTGTTGAACGCGTTCGCCACGTCGCTGCCAACGGTGGTCGGAGTGGCAGTGACGGTCGCCAGCGACTTCACGAGCGATGCGTCCACTGTAAACAACGGCGTCCCATAAATCGGCGGTGTGGCGCCTCCAGCCTCGATTGCCACGAACGCCGAGTCGAGATTCACGCCGTCGAACACCGCACCGGCAAACGACGTCCCGGTGAGGACGGCACTCTCGAACGAGACCGCAGCATCGCTGAACGATGGGCTCAAGTCGAGACCCTGAAAGTTCGCGCTCGCCAGAAAGGCGGAGGCGAACGAGGCGCCGGAGACCGACGTCGCACCGGAGAGGTCCGGATAGTTCTGTACGCTCGAGGAGATCACGGCTCCGCTGAACTTTGCCTGCTCGAAGTCCGCGTTCTTCGCCGTGACGTTGTTACCCACCCAGATGGCGCCGAGAAAGCTCACCTGGGCGAAGCTCCCCTCGTCGAGCACCGCATCGGTCAGGAAGGCCCCGTCGAGGATTGCCGGTGTGCGGTTGTTGCTGATCACCACGAACGTGGAATCCTTGACCTTGATCGTATAGGTGTCCTGGGCGCTCGCGCTGATCACCGTGACGAGCCATTGCGTGTCCTTCACCTGGGACACGACGGTGATGAGCGATGCGCCCGCGAACACCACACCCGCCTGCGTCATCTGCGTCTGCACATCTGCTGGCAGCGTGCCGCCGTCCAGGGTGGTGACATCATTGGTGGCGATGGCGACGACGCAGATCTGCTGCTTCGCGCCGAGGTATGCGTCAACCCATGTGGTCTTCTGGAGATTCGCCTCGGTCAGGTGCGCACCGAACATCTGCGCGCTGCTGAAATCGGCGCCCTCGAGATTCGCCGCGTGCAACGACGTGCCGATGAGCTGCGCGTAGGCGAAGCTGATGGCCCCGTCGCTCGTCGTCGTGGTTTGGAGCGTATCCGCGTTGGCGCCATTCAACTTCGTGTAACTCGCGTCGAGGTTCGTGATGACCTGGTCGGCGACGATTGTGGCATTCGTGAGGTCGAGGTACGACCACTGCCCTCCGAGCGTGGACGCATTGAGTGTGGCACCCACGAACGACGCCGCGGTACTCGCACTCCCGGGTCCGAACGCTTGGGTACCGTCACTGAGCACGCCGCCTGTGGGCATCGTTACCTTCGTCCAATCGACGCCGTTGAGCGTCGCGCCGACGAATCTGGCATTGTGCAGGTCCAGGCCGGCAACCTTTGCGTTCGTCAGGTTGCATCGCGAGAAGTCCACGCTCGGCGACAGTTTTACCTGCGTGAGGTCGCAGCCCGTGAGATCGGCACCGGTGAACTTTGCGCTGGTGAGATCGACTCCGACCGGAAAGACGACGCCGGCCATTCTTGCATTGGTAAAGTCGATCGCTGAACCGAGTGTAAACTTCGAGAGATCCTGCCCGGTGACGTTGCCGTTTGCGTCGGTCCAACTCAGGATCGCCCCGGCGAGCGAGGCATCCTGCAGCACCGTGGCCGGCGGCGCGATCGGGGGGCCGAGGAGCGAAAAGTCGACGTTGCGGAGATCGGCGTTCGCCCACCCCTCCTCTCCGCTCGCGAGGAGTGTCGTCAAACTCGGCGTCACGAACGTGACCGAGAACGTCACCGACGGATTCGATCCGTCCGTTGTCGGCGTGTAGAGGAAGACCTCATCCGTCACCGCGTCGAAGCCGTTGAAGCCGCTGGTGGTGCCGGAGAGCGGAACCTGACCGGCGGTGCAGAAACTCGCGAAGGGGGTCTCGGTGCTCGCGGTCGGACCGTTCGCAAGAATCGCCTTGGTTGCCGAGTCCGTCCCCAGATACCCGGTTACGCCAGCGATGCAGAGGATGTACACCGTAAACGAGTCGCCTTCGAGACTCGACGGCACCGCGGCCACGTTGAACGCAAAGGCGCCGCTTCCGTCGCTCGGCGGCGACTTCTGAACAGGTCCGAGGCTCAAAACCGTCGTAAACGGATCGACGTAGAGCTGCCCGTAACCCTGATCGGCCACCGCGGTGACCTTGCCTCCAAAGATGAACGGCGGGTTGGTCATACACCTCTCCCTGAGGATGCATCTCAACCGAAGCGCCGTCGCCGCGAGTCGTGCCAATGTGTGCTGTCGAGTCCGGCTTGTCCATGGTGCACATGCGTGATTGCAAAACGCCGCACGCGAGAAGCGTGCGGCGTTCTGGTTTCTTTAGAGCGGGATTGCCCCGCTCAAGAAAGGCTGGTCTTCCACTCGGGGTTGCTCAGGCGAAGACCGCGTCCGGGAGCGCCTTCAGGGCACCGGTGCGAGAGAATCCCGGTGGGAAGCACGTACGGAGCGGCGAAGCCGGCCATGCCCGCCGCGAAGGACACACCGGCAGAAAGTGCAAGAGAGAATTCCAGATGGGCGCGGTGTTGCTGAGTGGTTGGCCGCAGCAGAAACACCCGGCAGCGCCAAATTGCCGGGTGTTTCATCCATCCGTCATGCATCAGCTCGGACGGGTCGGTTTCTAGGTCCGCGCGGCCGGCTCGGCGCTCGCGGGCGGCGCGCTCGATGAGTTACTGGCTTGCTGCGGCTCGGAGATACGCTCGACGACAATCCCCACTTCGCGATCGCTGAGTTGGGAACCCGTCTGCGCCGCTCGCGCCAGATCAGCCTGCGAGACGATACCCACGCAGCACCCACTCGCATCCACGATCACCACTCGCCGGATCTGCTTCTCCGACATGGTTCGGGAGACTTCGTCTACGTCTTCATTGGGGGAGCAGCAGCACGGGCTCGCCGTCAGCACTTCGGACACTTTGGTATCGGCGGACTTGCCTTCGGCCACGGCGCGAATGGCGAGGTCGCGATCGGTGACGATGCCCACGACGCGGTCATCTTGCACGACCGGTACGGCGCCACAGTCGCACGCACGCATGATCTGCGCGACCTCACGGAGCGAGTCGGTCGGAGCGCAACACGTTGGGCTCGCGGTCATGATCTCACTGACTTTCATAGCGGATTCTCCTCGGGTGATCGGGACGTCGATACCCGTCTCAGGCGAATCCCGTACCATCCAGCCGCGCATCTGCAGATCCATCGGCTGCGCTCGCGATGGCGCGAGTGGATCGGTCGTCGGCGGGTATCAGCATTTCAGGTGCTCGTCCGGCGGGCTTCATTCCAAAATTGGAATGAAGGTCGAGCTCCCGCTGATGGCTCACCTTCGAGCTCACGCTCGAGCTCACCTGAGTTGCGGGGGCGCGCCGTATGCAAAGTCCGCTGTTGGCTGGCGTACCGTGCCGGCCCCCTTCGAGATCGTGCTATGGAAATAAAAGCGCCTTGGAAACCCGCCCGCGCGCGCGTTACCCTCGCGGTCGCTGCGTATTCGTTGGTGCTCGGTTGCGGCGAGACCGCCCGCCTCCCACTGTCTGCTGGGTTCGGCCCTCGGCCCACGCTTCCCCCGCCGAACAAGACGTTGATCCCGACCGTCAAGGTTGCTGACGCCAGGGGTTGGTCTTCCGGTGCGCGGCCCACGGCCGCCGCGGGGACGACGGTGAGTGCGTTTGCGACCGGCCTCGACCACCCGCGCTTTCTCTTCGTCCTCCCGAACGGCGACGTGCTCGTCGCGGAGACGAACGCGCCGCCCAAGCCTGACGACAACCAGGGCATCAAGGGTTGGTTCTTCAAGCGGTTCCAGAAGAAGGCGGGAGCGGCAGTGCCCAGCGCGAATCGCATTACGCTGTTGCGGGACCGCGACGGCGATGGCGTCGCCGAAACTCGCGCCGTGTTCCTGTCGGGGCTCAATTCGCCCTATGGTATCGCGTTGATCGGACAGGAGCTGTATGTCGCCAACAGCGATGCACTCGTCCGCTATCCATATACGGAAGGCGCAACGACGATCGCGGCGGCTGGTGCGACGGTCGTCGCCTTGCCTGCCGGACGTCTCAACCATCACTGGACGAAGACCGTCGTCGCGTCGCGAGACGGATCGAAGCTCTTCGTCAGCGTCGGCAGCAACAGCAACGTCGCCGAAAACGGCATGGCCGCGGAGAAAGGCCGTGCGGCAATCTGGGAGGTCGATCCAAAGACCGGAGCCCACCGGATCTATGCGTCCGGTTTGCGGAACGCGGTCGGACTCGCCATCGAGCCAGAGACCGGGGTGCTCTGGGCGTCGGTCAATGAACGTGATGAGTTGGGAAGCGATCTGGTTCCCGACTACCTCACCTCGGTGCGCGACAGCGCGTTTTTCGGCTGGCCCTACAGTTACTTCGGTCAGCATGTGGACGATCGGGTGAAGCCGCAGCGCCCCGACCTGGTCGCCACGGCGATCACGCCGGACTATGGGCTCGGTACCCACACCGGCTCACTGGGCCTTGCGTCGTCTCGTGGCTCGACGCTTGGCGCACAGTTCGCCAACGGCATGTTCGTCGGACAACACGGCTCGTGGAATCGGAACCCGCGCAGCGGCTACGCCGTCATCTTCGTTCCATTTGCGCACGGGACAACTGCTGGTTCTCCGATCGATGTGCTCACCGATTTCCTGGATGAGAAAGGCAACACACGCGGCCGGCCGGTTGGCGTCGCGGTGGACAAGCGCGGCGCACTCCTCGTTGCGGACGATGTCGGGAACACCGTGTGGCGTGTGAGCGCGGCTGCGTCGCCGTAAGCGGCACGCGTACGCCACGCATCGACGGGAACGCCTCCGTGCCGTACAATTCGCGACCTGCAATCGCGCGTCTTCTGGAGGGTTCCCCATGCGTTCATACTGCCTGAGCCGCCTGATCACCGTCGCCGCCGCGGTGGCGTTCATCTCTCCGCGAGCGGGGCACGCGCAGACGGGCCCTCTGCGCTTGCCGGCGGACAAGGCGGTCAACGTCAATCCCGATGCGCATCTGGTGCTCACCTTCCCTGCGCCGCCCGCGATCGGCAAGTCCGGCAAGATCCGAGTCTTTGACGCAGCCGATCACCGGCTGGTCGACTCGCTGGACCTCAGCATTCCGGCCGGTCCCGACCCCGCGCGCCGAGTCGCCGTGACGGCCGCGAATGGCATTCCGCTCGATTCCGCGATCCCCACGTCGCCGAGGACTACGACGCCGGCGGTGCGATTCACCCCCGCGGACATTCACAACTATCAGGTCACGACCATCGGCGGACTGTCCGACTTTCACTTCTATCCCATCATCGTCCGCGGCAACACAGCCACGATCTCGCTGCACAACAACGTCCTTCGGTACAACCGCAAGTACATCGTGCAGATCGATCCGGGGGTGCTCGTGCCTTCCGCAGGCACCTTTGACGGCTATGCGACCGACAAGGCGTGGACCTTCTCCACCAAGGCGGCCCCGCCGCGCGCTGATGTCGCGCGCGTGGTTGTCGCTGATGACGGCAGCGGTGACTTCAACACCGTGCAAGGCGCGGCCGATTTCGTTCCGGACAATCCCGCTCGGCGCGTCACCATCTTCATCAAGAACGGCACGTACGAGGAAATTGTCTTCATTCGCAACAAGAAGAACCTCACAATTCGCGGTGAAGACCGCGACAAAGTGCAGGTCGGATACGCGAACAACAGCGGATTCAACCCGCCGCAACCGGGCCCGAACCGGCGCTGCGCATTCACGATCTACGAGTCGACGGATATCCAGCTCGAGAATTTCTCGGTGAGCAATTACGCCTACGGTCAGGCCGAGGGGCTGCTCATCTCCGGGTCGAGAAACATCGTCAGCAACGTGACCATCAAGGGGTCTGGCGATGCGCTGAACACGCGCGGATCCGTTTACCTGACCGACTGCAAGATCATCGGTGACGGCGACACGATCCTCGGCGTCGGTCCCGCGTTCTTCAACAACTGCGAGATTCAGTCGCTCGGACCGTTCATGTGGATCCGCAACACCGACGAGAATCACGGTAACGTGTTCGTCAACTCCACGTTCATTGCGCGTGAGCGAGCCGCTCCGGCAACACCGCCGCCGGCACTGACGCCATCCGGGAGTGTGTTCGCTCGGCTGCCGAACAACAACGGGATCAACTACCCGTACGCCGAGGCGGTGTTGATCAACTGTCGGTTGAAGGGTATTCCCGCAATCGGTTGGGGCCCCATCGGCGCGGAGGTCACAAACGCGAAGCTATGGGAGTTCAACAGTACCGACATGGACAGGAAGCCTGTTGACACGACGCAGCGGCACCCTGTGTCCAAGCAGCTCACGATGGCGGCGGATGCGCAGACGATCGCGAATTACAGCAATCCGGCGTACGTGCTCGGCGGATGGACGCCGGTGATCGTCAAGTAGGCGGCGGTCATCACGCGCTCGTCGGCGTGCCGTGCGCACGAGCAGCATCGCGGAGCATCTCGACGACGCGAAGGATGAGGGTACGCGATTCGTCGGCGCGAAAGAGGACGTCGATACCCCAGCGCATGGCGAATCCCGAAATCGGCACGGTCGCGGTTCCCGGGGGCGGATCGTCACGCTGGGACTGGAAGCCCAGCGCCCAGCCGCGGCCGTCGGCGACCATTGCCCAGATCGTCTTCAGTCCGCCGAACGTCTGATCGACGCGTGGCCGGAACCCGTGACGCTCGAACGTCGAGAAGAGCTGGTCATGCAGGCCCGGTTGAAACGCCCGGTTCGCGAACAGGAACGGAATGTCGATGAGATCGGCGAAGTCGATCGATGCACGCCTGGCAAGGGGACTGTGCGCGCTCACCAGTGCGCGGTTGACGACATCATCAGTCAGCCGCTCGCGACGGAGACCGCGCTCTGCAACGGGGGAGAGTGGTGTCGCGTGGCATAGCCCCACGTCCACGCGCGCCGCACGAAGCTCGGCTGGCTGCTCGGGGGTATGGAATTCCTCGAGTGTCACCTCGACCGTCGGCATCTCGTCCAGGCACCGGCGCAATAACGCGGTCACGAGGATTCTGGCATGCGTCGTGGGAACTGCGGCAATCACGCAGCGCGAGATGCCGCGACGCGCGCGATGTGCTTCGGAGTGGAGCGCCGCCGCACCGTGAAGAATGCGCCGCGCACTCCGGTAAAACGACTCGCCTGCCGGGGTGGTGGTTGCCCCGCGCGCGCCGCGTTGCAGCAGCTCGAGACCGACAACGTGCTCGAGATCGCGAATCTGGCGCGAGAGTGCTGGCTGGGTCAGCTCGAGCAGCTTGGCGGCACGGCCGAAGCTTCGCGCTTCCACCACGGCGCAATAGTAGCGGAGGTGTCGCAGTTCGATCGCCTGTCCCTGCAGGATCGGTCCGTTCGGCGTGCCGCTTGCGGGTATTGTCTCGGGCGGTGCGATTGCGGCAACGGTGACATTGCCGGCGCGCGTTCGCTCCTCCTCGAACTGCCGCCGGATGGCGTCGAGCACGGTGTGCACGACGGGGCGCCGTTCGTCGCGTCTCCACACCATGGCGTGTGCGAGTGGCACCTTGAAATCGGTGAGCGCAACGATCGTCGAGTCGGAAGGGGCCAACCCAGTCGTCTTGCCGGGAAAGAGCGTCCATCCTTGGCCAGCACTGACCAACGACGAGACCTGCGATACCTGCTCGCATTCGCGCTTGATCGTGGGCTGGAACCCGATTCGCGCAAACTCGGTGCGCAGTTGTCGTGTGAATTCCGGAGCAAGGCCGGCCTTCCAGAAAAGGAACGGCTCCTTGCTCAGCTCGAAGATGCTGACCGTTCGGCGCACCGCGAGCGGATGCGCCTTCGACACCTTGATCGAATCGAAGATGTCGTAGTTCATCGTTTCCGATACCAAATCCGTGTACTCGTGCGAGATCGGCAAGCCGAGGCCGATATCTGCCTCGAGCAGCTGAAGCGCCTTCCATTGGCGAGGACCGATGGCCTCTGTCACGGACAGCTCGATGCCGGGATACTGCGAACGAACACGTGCGACGACTCGTGCAATGAGTCCGGACGAGAGAGCGCGCGCGCCGACACAGATGACACAACGACCGACGACGCCGCGACTCGATCCCTTGGCGAGTGCAATTGCCGACTCGAGGCGGGTGAGTATGCGGCGCGCGGCGGTGAGGCACACGTCACCGGCCGGTGTCAATTCCATGCCCCTGGCGCCGCGCGCAAACAGCTCCAGGCCGATCTCACGTTCGAGATCGTGGATCTGGCGTGTCAGTGCCGGCTGCGCGATGCGCAGCCGTTGTGCGGCTCCCACCACCGTTGACTCCTCGGCAACGGCGATAAAGTAGCGAAGGTGTCGCAGTTCCATGATCGAAGACGAGGTAGCGTGATGATCGATGCGCGTTGTAAGGCGGCGACGCCTCGAATGGTTCCAATCGGTGGCGGCGGCCGTTGGAACCATTTCACACGGTTTGGCATTACAGCCCTCGACCACAGATCACGAGGCCCTCATGGTTGCTGCCTGCTCCGCGCCGATGATCGACGACACCGTGCAATCGGCGTGGCAGATTGACCACGTGCCTGTCGCCGTTGACGACGAGTCAACGCACGCGGACATTGCTGGCGTGCCCGACATGTCAGACGCCGCTGACTTCAATACCCAACTGCGCGCGGTACTCCCGCCGGCCTACGGATACGCGCTACGCCTCACGCGCAACCGCGACGATGCGGAGGATCTCGTTCAGGAGGCCGCGTTGCTCGCCTGTCGCGCGGCGCACACGTTCGAGGCCGGCACGAACTTCAAGGCGTGGTACTTCCGCATTCTTGTTCGCTGCTTCTATGCTCGGCATCGCATCGCGCAGCGTCGCCCGGAAACCGTCGAGCTGGACGACACGCCCGACCTCCAACTGTACCAGAATTTCATGCGGAGCGGCCTCCGGTCTTCAGGCGATGATCCGGCCAGCATTTTGCTCGACCGCCTGGGCATCGAACAAGTGGTCGACGCCATTCGCGTATTGCCTACGGAGTACGGTGTCGTGTGCAGCTTCTATTTCATGGAAGACTTCACCTACCGTGAGATCGCCGACGTGCTCGAGGTGCCGGTTGGTACCGTGCGGTCGCGGTTACATCGCGGCCGGAAGATGTTGCAGAAAGCGCTGTGGCAGATCGCTCAGGACGCGGGTGTCATCGGGGCCCTCACTCATACGCAGGAGCCGCACGCATGAAGTACCCAGACCGATTCACCTGCGAAGAGGCGTTCCGCCGTCTCGACGACTATCTCGACCGAGAGCTCGGCGTCTCCGAAATGGCGCGTGTGCGGGACCATCTCGACACCTGCGCCGCGTGCGCCCGTGAGTTCACCTTCGAGGCCAGTGTGCTCGAAGGACTGAAGACGAAGATTCGCAAGATCGACATGCCCCCCGAGGTCCTCGCTCGCATTACCGCCGCAATCGACGCGGCCTAGCGGAAGCGGCCACTCAGCGCGAACGGAGCGATCGCAACAGGGCGAGTTCGGCCGGACGCACACCGCAGTGCTCGAGCAGCTCGTCCGGCAGGCCGTCGATGCCGGCGCGCAGGGTCTGCATGTCGAGCGACGAGTCGTCACCGTGGTGCACCGTATCGAGTCCGTGCGTTCGAGCGAGATCGTCGCAGCGCGCCCACACCGTCTTTGACCAGAGGGACTCGGTGAGATCAGCGCCAGCGACGCGGGCACCGTTCAGCGACGCCAGTGTGAGATCGGCGTGATCGAGCCGAGCGCCTTCGAGAATTGCCCCGTGCAGCGTCGCGCCCACGAGCGTCGCATGCGAAAGATCGGCCCCTGTCAGGTTCACAAAACCGAGGTCAGCGCCGCTCAAATCGGCACCGCGAAGGTTGGCTCCCTCGAGATTGCAGCGTGACAAGTCGGCACGGCGCAAGTTGGCGTCGGCGAAGCACGCGCTCGTCAGGATCGAATTCCTCAATGTGGCGCGTGTGAGGTCGGCCTCGCGAAAGTCGACGCCCGTGTCCCCAACGGCCGTCTTGTTGACGGCCTGCAAGCGCGCGTCGCCGAGTTGCGCGCGGCGAAAGTCCGCGCCGCTGATGGTGGCCAGGGTGAGATCGCTCGACGTCATGTCCGACCCTTCGAATGACGCGCCGGTGAGGTCCGCGTTACACAGATCGATGCCGCGCAGGTCACACTGCACGAGAGTCGCGCCGCTCAGTTGCGCGTAGGCGAGCGCCGCCCCGGCGAGTGAGGCGCCGGCCAGCGTGTTGCCGTCAACGGTCAGGAGCGCTTCGCCCGTGTGTCGATGAACGACCAGCATCAGCTCCCCTCGTCTGATGGCCATGCATCTTCTTCTGCGAGTGCTCGAGTTTACCTGCGCGCCGCCTCGTCCGAAAGCTCGCCGGTAGCGGACGATCGATGGCGTTCCGACGCCGCGCGCCGACGAATGCGGCCAGCATGTCCACTTCCAGGCGTGCGGCAGCGAAGAGGGCGGGCAGCCGCCGAGTCTCGTAGACTCGCGTTTGTCGATCGTTCATGATACGCGCCCGCGAGGTACGCGGGTAAGGCTCGCAAGGTCGGCATGAACAGCAGGACGTGCGCGACCGGCGTGGATAACGCGCGCGTGGCGTATGCCGACTGTAAGAGGTAGTACGGCGAGGCATGGCGCACGTTTCTCGGTGTTATCTGCGCGTGGCGTCAGGTGGTGCTGGCGTGGCGTAAATGGTTCGGCGTGTGATGCGACTCGCGTGCCTCGTGAGTTCTTGTGCACGCGGGGTAAGGCGAATGCTGGATCACGTGGAGGCGCGGCGCCAGATCGTGGCGTGTACGCCCCCCCGGGTGCGCTCGGGGTCGCGTCGAGTGGGCGTGCGCCGTGATCGGATGAACGGTCGCTCGGTGCACGGATTCCGATCGTGTTCCGAGGTGAAGCTCGCTGGGGCATGCGGGTGCTGATGATCGCCGGGCGGATGTTCACGCGCCCAGGATGGATTCTTGCGGCGTGCGTTGGTGACACTCTCCGCTTCACACGTGCGATGCGATCTGCATGGCGTGTACTGGTTGGTGCATTGCGTGAACTGGTTCGTGCATGGCGTGGCGCGGCACTCCACAGGTGCGAAGTCGGACGCTCGCGAGGCAACTCCGTGATGGCCGGGTGCAACTCCGTGATGGGCGACTTCCACTTCGAACTGCTGGGATCGAAGTCCGCCGCCGGCGCTGGATACGCCCCGAGGCATGCGTTGGTGTTCGCATAGCGCCGCTCCAAGTCGGACACATTCATATGAAAGCGCACGATGCGCGGGGGGACACGTGTCGCGACGGCACCCAACTGCGATACGGCGCCGTTCTTGTGCGGCGAGCGCGCCGCGAATTGCGCAAATGGCCGGGCGCACATCGTCGCGCGGCACATCAATTCCGCGCGGCGCCGGTGCAAACACGGCGCGCACTGCCAATTTTCCGCCGCGCGATGCGTACACAGCGCGATGCGCCGCTGCAAACAAGGCGCGCACTGCCAATTTTCCGCCGCGCGATGCGTAAATAGCGCGATGCGCCGATGGAACAGGTCGTTGCGCTCCGGTATTTCGGTAGTGCGCGGATAAAAGTGCGACGCGCTCCCGTTAAAGTCGCCCTGCGGCACAGTAATGTTCGCTCGCCAAGCCGTACAGCGGGACAGTCGTTCTGTACGTTCCTCTCCGCGGTCTGTGGGTTTGCGGTGAACTCAGAACTCACTGCGTTTCGCGTTCAGTGATGTGCGCGATCAGACTGTAGACGCGGATAACCGTCCCGTACGTTCAACTTTCCGGCCGAAACACTGGAGGGCGAAGCGATCACGTTGCTCAGAGCAGTGATGTGAGCGATCGAGACGTTAGTACGGAACCACGTCGACTTTCGGCACGACACCGAGGTATTTGCCGATCACTTTCGACACGAGTGTCGCCGTCGTCGCGCCCTGGAAGGGCACGTATTCCAGCATCATCGCCACCACGATGGTTGGATCGTTCGCCGGCGCGAATCCCACGAACCACGAGAAGTTCAGTTCTTTTCCGTTCGCTGCGTACTTCCGGCTCTGCGCCGTTCCCGTTTTCCCCGCGAGCACCACGCCTTCCATCTTTGCGCGCACTGCCGTTCCCTCTTCCACAACGTTGGCGAGCGCCGCCCGTAGCAACGCGAACTGCGGATCTGTCAGCTGGAAGAGGCGCGTTCGCTCCGGCGTCCCTCGAACGATCTGCGGACGTGCCGCCATTCCATCGGTGGCGAGTGCGGTGTAAAACCTGGCCATGTTCAGCACGGTTTGCGCGTTCTCGCCTTGTCCAATTGCGAGGTTGAGCGTGACGGCATTCGTCCATTTCCCGCGTCCATACCGCCGGTCGAAATACGCCTGCGCGTTCGGCCACACGGGCGTGCGCTCGCCCGGCAGGTCGATGCCGGTCTTGCTGTTGAAGCCGAGGTCCACACCGCCGGCAATGAGCTTCGTGAGCCCCACGCGAAGGCCCAGCTGATAGAAATAGACGTTGCACGATTTCGCGATTGCTTCCGACAGCGAAAGGCTCCCGTGCTGCGCGTCGCAATGAAATGGTCGTCCGCCGTAGACGAGCTGCCCGTTGCATGGCTGTGGCATGTGTTCGTCCATCCGCACGATCCCGCCTTCCAGCGCGGTGATGGCCGTCGCAATCTTGAACGTCGAGCCCGGCGGATACTCTCCCTGAAGCGCCTTGTTGTAGAGCGGCCTCCTCGGATCGGTGTTCAGCGAGTCCCAGTAGGCCGCGGGGATTCCACCGGTGAATCGATTCCCGTCCCATCCGGGTTCACTCACGAACGCGAGTACTCCACCTGTCTTCGGATCGAGGGCGACGAGACTTCCCTGGAGGGTGTCGCCGAAAAGGCTCGCGGCGTACTGCTGGAGGTCTTCGTCGATATTCGTCTGCAGGGAGTCGCCGGCCACCGGGGCGACGTCGGGACGAACATTCACCGTTCGCACGATGCGGCCGCGCGCATCCACCTCGGCGAATTGTGTTCCTTCATGGCCGCGCAGCCGTGCATCGTAGTATTTCTCGAGGCCCAGCTTGCCGATGAGCTGTCCCGACTTGTAGTCGAGCGTGTCGTTCGAATGCGACAGGTCCGACTCGGTGAGCTCGCCGGTATACCCCACGACCGCCGAGACATCCGCGCCGTCCGGATAGAAGCGCCGCGGTGCGCTCTGGATGATCATCGCCGGAAGTTGCGGACGATGCTCCTCGAGCACGCTGATAACGTCGAACCCCGCGTCGGGAATGATGACGGTGGGTCGGCCGGGCGCCCGGCGAAGCCTCCGCACCGCGAGGTCGATGTCCCGTGGCGTGATGCTCACGATCGAGCCAAACTTCTCGAGCATCGCGCGCAGCGAGTCTTCGCGCAGCGCCAGCACGGATACCGAGTATCCCACGACGTTGTCGGCGAGCACCTTTCCGTTCCGGTCAACGATCACTCCGCGTGCCGCCGGGAGTGGAATCTCGCGCAGCCGGTTCGACTCCGATTGCAGCGAATACCTCTCACGGTGGATCACCTGAGCCCGGAAGAAACTCGCGAGGAGCAGGAACATGACGCCGCCGAGGATGACCGCCGCAGCCCTCGCCCGGCGATGGACTTCGTTTGGGTGATGCATCTCATGCTATATAGTGTGTCAGCCCTCGCGAGCGACAGTGACTGTCTGGACCTCCTGTCCCAGCACCGTGGCTGGCGCACTCGGACGCGAGATCCGGGCCGTCGTCAGCGTGCGCAAGTCGCCCCTCCTTCTTCTTAGGTCGCGCGCGCGCCTTCAGCCTGCGGACCCCGACGGCGACCGCTCGCCGTGTGGTCCCGGCCGCGGCGCTGCCTCGACGACCGCCAGCACGCGTGCCGAGTCCGCAGCCGCGAATCCCCGGCGGCACGCGAATCGACCGGCCAGGCGCACGATCCACCGCCGGAGGTGTTTGGGATCAATCCCGTGCCGCGCGGCAAAGCGGAGCCGCGACTCCCCACTGCGGCGCCACCCCTCGATCACGTGGCGGGCCTCGTCTTCCCGCCAATGGGATTGCCGTGTCACCCGCGCGACATCGGCCACTGTCCTCTGCGCCATCGTCTCCTCCTGTCGTCTCTCAGAGAGAAAGGCAGAAGGATCGTCCGCTACATCACAAGCTCAACATGGGCAGGCCGAACGCTTACGATGATGGATCCCTGCCGTCGAGCGCAATCGGCGCGGGCCCGCCCCCCTGCCCCGCCGACCCGTGGGTCATTCTTGCCGACGTCAGCATCACCGACGACTGCAAGGTGCGCGGGGTGAACTGCTTTACACATCGGCGCTACGTCGTTTCGTTCGCCGACTTCTATTTCGTCTGTGCGCAATCAGCGCCCAATACCGGCTTCTCCCTCGGTAACGCGGCGCCGCTGTCCAACGCCACTGCAAGCATGCGCATGATGTCGATGATGTCGGGCACCGCGAATCTGATGGACACGAGTGCCACAATGTCGGGCGAAGCACCTCGCGCCATGGTCGCCCTCTCGCGCAGCGACGCCAGCACGACGATGCTCCCGGCACACTTTTCGGTCGAGCGTGGCACCACCGTCGCCGACTTGCTCGAGCGCGAAGGAGACCGCGAGTACTATGACGCAGCCGCGGATCGCCTCTACACGCTGCGCGACAATTATCGCGCGGCAGGTGTTCCACTGTCAACGGCGCTGAGCTCCACGGCCACGGCGCTTGGTCCCCTCGAGGGAGCGGTCTTCGACGCGGAGGCAGCAGCCACAGGTGATGACGCGGACGCGATGAGAGTGACGACGCTCGCCGGCGTATCCGAGACCTCCCAGCTCGGCAGGCGTCTGGCCGGGCTTACCGTCGCTGAGGTTGGAGCGATGACGCGCGAAGACTTTGTGGCGCACGCAACCAAGGGAGTCGCCGCGCGCCAGAAGAAACAGTTGGCTGAGCAAGCGCACGATGTGTGGCGGCTCGCGCGCGATGCCAGCGTGTACGCGCCGGAACGCGATGCCGACGAGTAAGCCGGTCGCGGCGGACCACGAAACGAAGTCCGATCGCAGGCAAAACATAGATGACGCCGAGTACGTTCGCAGAGTGCCGCCAACATCCCGCGTCGCTCCTCTCTGACGGCGGCGTCATGGCTCGAGTCGCAACTCCAATATGGTCGCGGAGCCGTAGCCCGGCAGCACGATCTTTCGCGCCGCGCGTAAGTGCGCGAGATGAAGACGTATTTGCGCCTGTTGTTCTTCGGTCAGGGAGATGCTAGCGTCCACAAGGCGAATCGTCTCGTCCTTCGACGGAGACACCCCGTTGGTATTTCGTTCGGCGAGAAGCCGGTTCATCGCCGCGGAGTAGGTGAATGGATTGAGATTTGTCGCCGACAGAATAATCAAGTTTTTCGTGGCGCCGCTCTTTTGGCGCACGACTATCGCGACCGTTCCGCGCGGAAGGGTATCGACGAGCGCAATCGCCACACTGTTTGAGCCTTGCGCGCCTACGGACTTCACGCAAGGCGTGACGACGAGGGCTGCGATGAGTAGCAGCCATGAGAGCCTACTGTAACGTAACATCGATACTCCCGGCTCGTGAGTGAGGAATGGCGTTGGTGATGTCACTATTGCACCCACACCCAATGGCATTCGCGAGTATTTGTGCCATCGGACCAGATTGTATCGGTGCACCATTCGTTCCATGCACCCGTGTGATACGTCGGGACATACCAATATCCGCTACTTTCGCTCGTGATAGTTACACCTAGCGAATGCCATGTGGTAGCTGAGTGGGGAGTCGGGGAGGCCGGTTGAGCAGCATGGCACAATTTTAGATTCGGATATGTCGCTACGGACGCGTCCGTGAGCTGACTATTGTCGGCGCTGACACCCGTGTGAGATGACGATACGTGGGAGCTTGCCTCGCACTCCATGACGAACTGCTGCGCTGCTGGCGTTTTGTGGTACAGGCAGATAGGAGTGCAAGCCACTCCAGCGACTTGGGCTCCGTCTCCTTCGAACGTGTCTTGATTCTGCCCGTTCTTTGAGGTGACGATGTTCATGTGAATTGTGGAGGTAAGTCGGGTGTTCGTGGACCCAAGAATGCCGAAATCGCCCCCATACCATGAATGTTCCGCACGCGCCTCGAACGTGCTTGCGGTTGGGACTACCTCACTTGAACTGGCACGCCAACTCAGCGGCCCTTGATCGCCTTCATCGTCGTGATTTGCGGACAGTGGGGAGCGCATCTGTGGACCGACCATGTGTTCTGCACAACTCCCGAGCGGTGACGCGAGACAGATGGCACTTAGCAACACGTTCCTGATGCGTCGCAATTTGGTCATTCTTGTTTCCTTCCACGTGAGTGAAGTGTGGTCGTTGCTAACATGTGGGACGCTGAGTGGCGACCCACTGCCGTCGAACGCCGCTACTACTGCTTTCTAGTCCGGTGATCATCACGGTCTTCCTGAACTCACCGATCGCCGGCGTGGTTGTTGAACTGCGTAGCGGACGGGGGTCGTTTCGGTGCCACCCGTTCCGGTCGAAGCGTGCGTATCCCACGGCGTTGGACGCCGTCTGGAATGCAACATCGGTGTGAGTGCCAACCTCGAACGTGTTGAAGTGGTTGATGCCTTCGGGAACAGTCAGGGTTTGGAGGGTTTTTGTTGACATGTCCGGAAAGACGGCCGTAACGCGAATTGTGGCGAGCGATGCCGTTGACTCCGTCATCCAGAAGAGAAGGACGGCGTTCCGGAGTCGACCTAGGTGAAGTTCTCGTACTGGCACTTCAGGGTCATCCCAAATCCCCTTTATGTGCTATCATGCGAATGCGCCCAAGCCGCGTGAACTACTTCGTGGACCAAGCAGGTCTTTCCAGCCGGGGCACTGCGCGTATCTTATCCTCGAAGGGACTCGAACCCGCGCTCGAGTCCATGGCGCCAGTACATGTTCGGGAACTCCCGTGCCGCGTTGGTGATGGCGTGAACGGAAGTCCTGTTCCCTCCCCGCTCAAAACCCGGATCGAGCAAATGAAGAAACTTCTTTCCGTGCTCGTGCTCCTCATCCTCAGCGTGCGTCCGATCGCGGCGCAGGGCACCGGCGTCGCCGGCCAATGGAAGGCGGAGTTCGACACGCAAGTCGGGGTGCAGAAGTACCTGTACACGTTCAAGCAAGAGGGCGCAGCGCTCACAGGTGCGGCGAAGGCGGAGATGGCCGGCGAGAAGCGCGATGTCGTCCTGCGCGACGTGAAGGTCAATCGCGACACGCTCACGTTCACCGAGACGCTCGACTTTCAGGGCAACACGCTCTCCATCACGTATACGGGAATCGTCACCGCCGATCAGATCGCCTTTACGCGCAAGGTGGGAGACTTTGCCACGGAGACGTTCGTCGCCAAGCGGGAGAAGGGAGGCGCGTAGACGCGCGCGATGACACCATCACGGTTCCTGCTCGCCGCCACGCTCGCCTGCGCTCCCCTCGGCCGTGCCGGCGCCCAGGACCCCCCGCCGCGCGCGCCCGGTGCGCCGCCCGCCGTCGCGCGTTCGATGTTCGACTCCGCCACGACGATTCCGTGGTTCGCGCTCGGCGAATCGCCACTCGCGCTCCGTGGACCCGCGCGGCCCGGCGTGTTTGTCTCCGCCGTGGGCCGGCGCGCCATCGCGATGGGCACCGAGGACGGCCGGCTCGAGCTGTGGAGTTGGCCGCTCAAGTGGCTGCACGACTTCGAACTGTCATTCCGCGTCCCCAAGTACACCGAGCCGATACTCGGACGCACCATCGCACAGTCGGTGACGGAGCGTCCGGAAGGCGTGACGATCGACTACGCGTACGAGCAGTTCACGGTGCGCGAGCACATCTTCGTGCCGCTCGACAAGCCCGCGATCGTCATCCTGCTCGAGGTGGACGCCATTCGTCCGCTCGACATCATCGCGCGGTTCAGCCCCGACATCCACTTCGCATGGCCCGCGTCACTCGGCGGACAGTATCTCATCTGGGAGCAGAACGCGCGCGCGTTCCTGTTCTCCGAGGCGAAGCGGTCCGTCAATGCGTTCATGGGCTCACCGGCGGTGACCGAGGCGAGCGACGTGCCCGCACACATGCTGTCGGCCGCGCCGCCGCAACTGGTGCTCGGCGTTGGCAGCGGGGCGCAGCGCTACACGGCGCCGCGGCTCGGCGAGCCACCGGGGCGCAACGTGAATGTGCGCGTGGCGTACATCCCCATCGTGCTCGCGGGCGGGCCAATGTCGCGCGACTCCGCGCTCGCGCTCTATCGCGAGCTCATCGCGCCCGGGGCCGCGGAGCGCGAGTGGAAGAAGCGCGTCGCACACGCGGACTCGCTGCGCACCACGATGTTCGCGCTGCGGTCGCCAGACACGGCGTTGAATCGCGCGGTGGAGTACGCGAAGGTGAACCTCGACGAGTCGTACGTCTGTAATCCCGACCTCGGTTGCGGCCTCGTCGCGGGTTACGGCCTTTCGGGCGCCGCCACGGACCGGCCGGGCTTCGGCTGGTTCTTCGGCGGCGACGCATCCATCAACTCGTTCGCGATGAATGGCGTTGGCCAGTCGTCACTCGTGCGCGACGGCGCGCTCCGGTTCTTCGCGAAGTTCCAGCGCGCCGATGGCAAGATCACGCACGAGATCTCGCAGGGCGCCGGACACGTGGACTGGTTCAGTTATCCGTATCCCTACTATCACGGCGACACCACGCCATTCTGGATCCTCGCGTTCGGCGAGTATTGGCGCCAGTCGGGCGACTCCGCACTCGTGCGCGAGCTGTGGCCCAACCTCGAGCGCGCGTTCCGCTGGTCGCTCGCGACGGACAAGAACGGTGACGGCCTGATGGAGAATCCTTCAGCGGGCGCCGGCGCGCTCGAAGTGGGTGATCTCCAGGTCGGCATCCTCTCCGACGTCTACCTCAGCGGCGTGTGGGTCGCCGCGCTCGACCGCTTCGCCCGCTTGGCGGAGGCGCAGGGCCAGCCCGCGCTCGCGGCGCAGGCACGGCAGGTGCGCGCGAAGGCGCTCGCCACGATCGAGGGCACGCTGTGGATGCCGGCACTGGGCCAGTATGCCTTCGCGCTGCTCCAGGATGGCTCGGTGAACCCCAACCTCACCGCATGGGCCGCGACGGCGATGGCGTTCGGCATACTCGACCCCGCGCATGGCGCGGAAATGGCGGCCAAGCTGGCATCGTCGAGCGTGCTCACGGATTGGGGCGCCAGACCACTCAGCGCGACGAGCACGCTGTTCGACCCGCTGCACTACAACAACGGCGCGGTGTGGCCGTTCGTCACCGGCTTCGTGTCGCTCGCGGAGTACGGCTATCACAACGCCGCGCCCGGCCTCTTCGCGCTCCAAGCGATTGCGCGAACGGGGTTCGACCATTCGCTCGGCCGGAATCCAGAGGTCATCTCCGGGCGTCTCTACAAACCGCTCGACACCGCGGTGCCGCAGCAGTTCTTCGCCACGTCCATGGTGCTGACGCCGCTCATTCGCGGATTGCTCGGCATCGACGTGGATGCACCGCGGCGTCACGTGACGATCGCGCCGCACCTGCCGCCCGACTGGGATTCCGTGGCGGTGGATAACGTGCCCGTTGGCGCGGAGCGGCTTTCGTTCGTCGTTCGTCGCGGCACGGGGAGCATGACACTGTCCGTGAAGCGCCGCGGCGGAGATCGTGCGCCCCTCGGCATCGAGTTCGCGCCAGCCTTGCCGTTGGGCGCGCGCGTGTCGTCACCGAACGCGCAGGTACAGCGCACCGCGGGCGATGTGCACGTATCCGTGCGAGGACAGTTGTTCGATTCCACCGCGATGACCGTGACGTACCGGGGCGGCTGGAGCATCGTGCCACCCGTCATGCCGGCGGCGGTCGGGGCACGGTCGTCAGCGCCGAGGGTGGTGAGCGAGCGCCTGGGCGACGACGGGAGCTATCGCGTCGCGCTCGAGGGCCTGGCGGGGCGGTCGTATTCGTTCCGCATTGTTGCGCCGGGCGTATTCGATGCGGCCCTCACGAATGGCGCGACGGCGGCGGTCGATCGGCAACGGGCGTCGGTTACCATCACGTTCGCGTCGGGTGTCGCCAACGCCGATGGCTACGTGCCGGCGACGATGACGTTGCGGGCGCGGGCTCAGTGATACGCCGGCCTGTCAAGGAATGATGCCCTGGTCTTGCGAGCATTGAATCGTTTAGAGCTGCGAACATCAGCGCGTTCGTTCAATCTGGCTTCGTCACCCGTTTGACGCGAAAATCGGTGCTCGACTCCGGATTCACCCAATCATAGCCCTCGATGGGATAGAGCTGTCCGTCCGGGCCTCGAACGGTATTCGGAGGATCGCCCGGTACGCTCGTGGAGCCTACGGAGCGCGTAGTCGTCCGCGCCGTTTTTCGCTTAACACGCAAATCCGTACTCGACGACGGATCCACCCAGTCGTAGCCCTCGATAGGATACAGCTGACCGTCGACGCCACGAACTGTATTCGGTGGATCCCGGTCCGAGACCGTAACCGTAGATTCCCGCGTTTGCACAGGCGCAGCCGTGGGGACGCGCGTCACCCGCAAGTCCGTACTCGACGTCGGATTGACCCACGCATACCCCTCTACGGGATACAGCTGACCATCAACGCCGCGAACGGTGTGTTGTGGATCTTGGCCGCCATCACTTCCCCCGACGGTCGGAGAGGCTTCCGCAACCGCAACTCGCCTTACCCGGAAATCGGTGCTCGAATTCTCATCGACCCAGGCGTACCCCTGGATGGGATAGAGCTGGCCATCGACGCCACGCACGGTATTTGGCGGGTCCCCCGTTGGCGTCGGAGACGTCCCGGACGGCGACGTTCGTCCCGCCACGGCGACTACGACGTCGCGAAATCCGCCGCTTCGCGGCCCGTACTGCTCGAGCAAGTGCGTCCAGCTTCTCTGTGCGCGAGCGATCTGGACGGCGCACGCGTCCGCTCTCGCCCTTGGAATTGCGCTCAGGTTCATTCCCGGACGCAGATTCGTCCAACAATCCAGGCGGGCGGCCCTCTGCGCATCGAGTCCGTGGACGTCGATCACGCGCTCGTACGTCCATTCTTCACTTTGCGCCATCGCACGAAAGACGAGACTCGCGGACATCAGGCCAATCCAATCCTGGGCGCGAGCGAGCATCCACCCTGCGAACTCGTCGGCAGCCGGGTCTTCATCGCCGGTAATTGGCAGATTGTATCGCGCTATGACCGCGTGACCAATCTCGTGCGCAAGCCAGAATCTCGTTCCGTGCACGGCCGTTCTCAGCGGGTTGCCGTCGCTGGCGGGTTGCTTCCGCTGCATGTCGAGCAGAAGCTCGGCGCAAACGAGCACCTCATCCGCGCGCGGTCTGTAGAACGCATTCGAGAGTCCGCACGGACGCACCGTGAATCGCAGTGCAGGCATGTGGACCGTTCTCTGAAGCGTTTGCACAATGATATCCACCGCGCCTTCCTTCACCGCATCGAGGATCCTGTTGATCGGCTCTTCCTCGTCCGGCGAGCGATAACGCACGGTGTCCCGAAGATCGGCGCTGATCCAATACTTTGCATTGCCTTTCCGCACACTCGTCGATGACGGGGACTGCTGACCGGCAATCGGCCGGGCAGTCGCAGCGATCACAAATAATAGGATCGACAGCAACAACCCGAGCCTCGTGATTCGCTCGAGGCCATGATGGAGAGATCGGCCGGGGAGGCTAGTAGTACTGTCGCACATACCCGTAGGCCTTCTCGAACAGCTCGACATCCTGGTGCAACTGATACTTGAGCAGACTGCGCCTGAGCGCGGCTTTGACTTGGCGCTCGCCGGCGGTCGTTTGCTGCCAACCAGGGAAGCGCACGAGCCTCACGATCTCGTCGATATCTGCAACGATGCGTTCGACGACAATCGGCGTGCTGGAATTCCGCACCTGCTGAAAGAGCTCCGTCAACGCCGCCTTCGCCCGATCCTCATCCGCCTCTGCGGGCGTTTCGTTTTCGGTCGCCACGAGATCGCGGGCCAACTCGAGGAGGCTCTTCAGAAAGTCGATGCTGTTGAGCAATCCGCGCTCGTGACGCTCCTTCAACGCTTCCAATCGTTCAGAGAGCTGCTTGTATTGCGGGTTGCCCATGTGTTTGCGCAGACGCGCGATCAGCTTGGTTTCGAATTCCTTCGCGCGCTTGTTCGGATCCGGCGATCCCATCACCGCTTCCAGCAACTCCGCATCGACGACCAGCGTCTCAAGATCGTCGCGCACGGCATCGACGTGCACATTCTGGTGAATGAGCTCGATCGTCTTGGCGCCGAGCGCGTGCCAGATCAGCTTGCCCGTTCCGCTCGTGGGCTGCACGGAGACGTACACCTGCGTGAGCCAGCGATAGTCGGTCTCGAACGCTGACAAGACGGGATCCGGCGAGATGGCCTCCCACAGCTTGCCGAGCACGGAATACTCGGCGGCGAACGCATCGCGGACATCGTTGTTCGGTAGGCACTCCTGCGCGGCCATCAAGCCCTCGTAGCCGGAGTGCGTCCGGTCCACACCGGGGAAGAAGGCCATGCACTTCTGCATCGCCTCCGGCAGTTGCGACTTGAGTCCTTCAATGTTGCCGACGACGCTCTGGAAACCCTTCTCATCGAACTCGATGGCCTTGGCCACATCGTCGAAGACGCCGAGATAATCGACGATGATGCCGTGTGTCTTGGTATCGCTGTAGGTGCGGTTGGTGCGACAGATGGCCTGAAGCAGCGTGTGATCGCGCATCGGTTTGTCGAGATACATCGCCTGGAGAATCGGCGCGTCGAAGCCGGTGAGGAGCTTCGCGGTGACAATGAGAAGCGACAGCGGATCGTTGGGATCTCGGAAGCGGTCGAGGAGCTTCTCCTCTTCGTCGCGCCCGCGAGCGTACGGCTTGAAACGCTCGTCATTCCCGCTGGCGGAGATGACGATCTCGCTCGCCTCTGGCGGAAGCAGTTGATCGAGCGCGGCCTTGTAGAGTAGGCAACACTCCTGATCGAAGGTGACAACCATCCCCTTGAAACCATTCGGGGCAACGGACTCCTGGAAGTGCTTCGCGATATCCGCGCAGACCTTGCTGACGCGATCTGGAACCTTCACCAGCACGGCCATCTTCGACGCGGCCTTCGCAAGGTTGTCCTTGTCCAGGTCCGACAGATCGCCGGTGAGCGCGTGGTACGCCTGATCGATTGCGGCTTTGTCGATATGGAGGTCGACGAGACGAGGCTCGAAGTGCAGCGGGAGTGTGGCGCCGTCGCGAATGGACTCCTCGAAACCATACCGGCTCATGTAGCCCTTCGCGTCCTCCTCGGCGCCGAACGCATAGTACGTGTTCTTGTCGCGCCGGTTGATCGGGGTACCGGTGAGTCCGAACAGGAAGGCATTCGGAAGTGCGGCGCGCATCTTCATGCCAAGGTCGCCTTCCTGCGTGCGGTGCGCTTCATCGACCAGTGCGACGATGTTGCTGCTCTCGTTGAGGACACCGCCTGCTTCGCCGAACTTGAAGATGGTGGTGATGATGATCTTTCGCGTGTCCTGCTTGAGCAACACGCGCAAATCCTCGCGCGTCTCCGCCTTCACGAGATTCGGGACGTCAGACGCGTGGAAGGTGGAGCTGATCTGCGCATCGAGGTCAATGCGGTCGACGATGATGAGGACGGCGGGATTGCCGAGCGCGGGCTGCATGCGAAGCTTCTGCGCGGCGAAGACCATGAGGAGCGACTTGCCGGAGCCCTGGAAGTGCCAGATGAGGCCCTTGCGCGGCTGGCCGGCCAAGACGCGCTGGACGATCATGTTCGCCGCTTCGTACTGCTGGTAGCGACAGACGACCTTGATGCGGCGCTTGTTCTTGTCGGTGGCGTAGAGCGTGAAGTGGGCGAGGATGTCGAGCAGTACCGACGGTCTTAGAAGTCCGTTGACCGCCGCCTTGAGGCCGGCGAGTGTGCCCGGAGCGGCGGAAGAGTGATCGCGCCACGGACCCCAGAGATTCACGGGCATTCGCACGGAGCCGTACATCAGCTCCTTCCCCTCTGTGGCAACGCTGACGACGTTGGCGACGAACAGCTCGGGGACGTTCTTCTCGTAGTCGTCGTGGAGTTGGAGCGCGCCGTCGAGCCAACTCACGGCGTGGCGGACGGGGGTCTTGGCTTCGATGACGACGAGTGGGAAGCCGTTGACGAGCAGCACCAAATCGGCGCGACGTTCGGACTTGCCGGCGCGGAAGGTGAACTGGCTGGTGACGACGTAGTGGTTGTTCTCGAGGTTCTCCAAATCGATGAGGCGAACGGTGACGTGCTCGTTGTTCTCCCCGAATGGCATCGAGCGATCGCCGCGGAGCCATGCAGTCAGTTCCTCGTTGGCCTTGATGAGGCCATCGGAGCGGACGCTCAGCAGGATTGCGCGGAGCTTGTAGAGGACTTCGTCGGTGCGATCGGGGTCGGCTTCTATTTCAGGGTTGAGACGGACAAGTGCGTCGCGGATCCAGTCTTCGACGAATACTTCGTGGTGCTGGCGGGGGATGACGGAGGGCGCGAGGTAGTGCCAGCCGAGGCCGGAGATCTTGCCGGCGTGGTGCGCGAGGCCAGGGCCGGCGGCGGTGTGGTGGACTACGCCGCCGCAGAGGAGGTCGCGGACGAGGTTCTCGACTGTGGACGCCTCAGTGAACATCGCGGACAATCCCGAGCATATTCACGGCTTTCCTTGTGAGAGACTTGATCTCGCGTTCATGCACGTCAATCACGTCTCGCGCGCGCTCCTGTCTACGCAGCTCTTCCAGAATCCGTCGCTGTTCATCGAGAGGAGGTGCGGGCAAGAGAAGTTGAGCGAACCGCACTGCCGTCAAGTGTGCGATTGACGTTGTCTGTACAGCAACTTTGGCAAACTGCCCGGAATAGAGCATGTGCTGAAAAAACGCCTGTACAAATTCCGGAAGTAACCGTGGGCCACAGCGAAACCGAATAAGGGTCTTCTGAAAGCATGCGCCCGTTATCTCCCCACGATAGATGCAGCTTCGCCCGACAAGTTCGATACTCTGTCCTTCGTTCAGAAGGATGTCTCCTGCGCGAAGTTGAAACTTCGACATTGCGTCGCGTGGGAAATGCATCGAAAGCACGTTACTCACGTCTAGCCAACCATCCATGACATTCGCCACCCTTAAGTAAGGGCGAACGTTGCTGCCGCTTTCGAATGACGGATGACGCTGTTGGCCGAGCTGCACATCCCCCGCCTCTCGAACAGCAAGAACTTCCCAATGCGCGGGAAACACATCTCGGGATCCTCTGGCGGGACGGAAGAGGCTAACAAGATATGATCGTCGAAGGCGCTCCGCTTCGTCACGTGCGGCGCGAGCAGCGTTGACAGTTGCGGTGGCCGCGGTAAGGAGGCTGGTCAAGCGAACCTGGTCCTCCATCGATGGCAGCGTGAACTCATACCACGCGAGATCCGAGAAATTTACATAGGGGTTGACGGAGCCCTTAGATTCGCGTTTCGAGTGAGCGTGAAAACCGTCGGTCTGCATAACAAACGGGAGCAGCGCGGGCAACAACACGCTCGGGTCTGCAGACTCGAGAACAAAAGTTGTATTGGCGCAAACGCCATCAAAGTCAGCAAGTGCGACCTTTCGCAAGTACGTGCGCCTTGACCCATAGAGTACGTGACCCGGGCGAAATCGCGCGTGGAATGCCGGACCGAGATACCCCGCACCGATTTCGCCCCAACTGCGAATGCGCAGATCATCTGTATCCATGTGTTCACCGGCGACGAATCGCTCTAGCCCTGATGTCTCAGGATCCACGCGCTCCTTCACTTGGCGCGCGACATCGCCAAACTTCACGCGCGTCCAACCCGGCTTGAGGTCAGACACGCGCGGTTTCCTCCGCCCAAGCGTAGCGCACCTTGAGCCCGTTCATTTGCGCATGCGTGATGAACCGATCGTGTTGCATCCGCCCGACGAGGATTCCCGGCGCAACACCCACCTGCCCCGCATACGCCGAGACTTCGGCCTCGGTTCGAAGCAACTGTAGCTGACTTGCATGCTCCGGCGGCACCAGTACATCTGCCGCAAAGCGATTTGCCTCGTCCTCTTTGTCCTGATCGAGACCATCCAGTCCTTCGATGACGAGCAACTTCTTGCCATGCTTGATGAGATGCGCCGCCTCATGGAAGAAGCTGAACCACAGCTGGTCATTGCTCTTGTACCGGACGCTCAACGCAAGCAGCGCCTTGTCGCTCGTCAGCCAGCGTGTCGCCCCGTGTATGGGGCATCCGGGCGGCGCAGGCACAAATACCACCGCCACGCCACATGCCGCGCACAGCGACTGAAGCTGCGGTACGAACACTTGCGGGTCAGCTTCCGCCGCAAGAGCACGAATACTGACGAGCGCCTCGCGAAACGCACTCACGTTGAATGGTGCACAATCAATGGTCGCCGCCTCGAGCTCCGCCGCCCGCAACCAGGCCGCGACCGCACCCAGACGCTTGTCCACCTTCACCGATGCGCGAAAGGCCGCCAACGGCTGCGCGTACGTCTCACGCCACGCCGGCACTGAGGCAACGCCGAACCAGCGCAATAGTGCATCTACCTTGGCAGGCTTGGACGCCACGGACGCGATCAGTCCGCGCGACACCATCCACGCCACCGGGAGCTCGGCAAGCCAGCCCGCGTCCGCAGCGTGCGCTTCGAGCGCCCTCTCGTGCTCGAGGCCAGCGCGGTACTTCGCTTCGCGCGTCAGCCAAAACTCAGTCGTGCTACCGAGCACCGTGCTGAGACGCTGCGCTGCCTCGGGGGAGATAGGGACCTTCCCGCGCACCAGATCGTTCACGTGCTTTTTGGTGAATCCGGTGCGCGTCGCGAGGTCCTGCTGCGACCAGCCGCGCTCCTCCAGGAGGTCGGCGATCGTATCGCCCGGCACCGACACCCAGTCGGGGCGGAATGGGCGGGGGTCAGTCATGATAATCTCCGATGTACGTAATGCGGACGCGGGTCACGCGCTGCCAGTCGATCGAGCCGTCAGCACGGACCGGCGTTGGCGTATCCGCGGGCTCGAACACGAGGCGACGACCACCGTCGAGGTCGAGCGCAAACTCACCGGCGCGATCGCCTTTGAGGGGATGGGGCCGCCCTGCGACGAGCTCGGACACGCGGGATACAGCGTCGAGATCGGCCAGACGCGACCGGAGCTTCTTTGCTCCCACCGCGCCCAGCCGTTTGTTCTGCGTGCGCTCGGTGGAGCACAACGCTTCCAGATCATTGTTCCCAAAAAGTATATCCAACCGGTGGGCTCCACGCAAGATATTGTTCACCAATTCGGTGAACGCTTTCCTTGGCTACTCCTCCAGCATTGCATCCAGCGTTTCAACCACCGCGTCCATCTCGGCCCAGAACGCGCGCCCGTTCGTCTCCCACGCCGCCCACGCCTGCGCCACGGTCTGCGTCTCTGCGGACGCCTCACCAGCATTGGCCGCCGCTCGTTTCACATATAAGGGAATCGAGAGACTCCAGTCCTGTGCCGCGATCTCGTCGATCGTCGCCAAGGTCGCAAAACCCGCCTCGCTCGCGAAGGCATGATACGCGGCGACGATACGCGCCTGATGCTCCGGCTTGAGGAAGCTCACCGCGCGCTCGCGCGTCACCTCGTTCAGCGCGTCGATGAGGAGGACCTTGCGTCGCCGCTGCTTCGGCTTGGTCGATCGACAGAAGACGACGCACGCCTCCATCGGCGAATTATAGAAGAGATTGGGGCCAAGTCCGAGCACGCAGTCCACGAGGTCTGCTTCGATGAGCTTGCGCCGAAGCTCGGCCTCTTCCTTCCGAAAGAGCACGCCATGCGGGAAGAGGACCGCACAGCGGCCGGTCTTGGGGTCCATGCTCTTGAGGATGTGCTGAAAGAACGCGTAGTCTGCGCGACCCTGCGGTGGCGTGCCGAGGAAGTTCCGGCCCCACGGATCGCTCGCCCACGCTTCGCGATTCCATTGCTTGATCGAGTACGGCGGATTGGCGAGCACGACGTCGAAGGTCTTCAGCGCATCGTCCTCGACGAACGCCGGGGAAGCGAGCGTGTCGCCGCGCGCGATCTCTGAATCCTCCACGCCGTGCAGCACGAGATTCATGCGTGCAATCGACGCCGTCATGTGATTGCGCTCCTGACCGTACAACTTGAGCGTGCGATGCTCCCCGCCCTTTCGTTTCACCTCATCGAGCGCCGAGATGAGCATGCCACCCGTGCCACAGGTGGGATCGTAGATGCGCTCGCCCGGCTTGGGATCGAGCATCTGTACCATCAGGTGCACGACGGTGCGGTTGGTGTAAAACTCCTGCGCGGTGTGACCGCTGTCGTCGGCGAACTTCTTGATCAGGAACTCGTAGCCGTTGCCCAGTTCGTCTTCCGGAACGTTCGCGAGCGAGAGCGTCTGACTCGAGACGTGTTCGAGGAGGTTCTTCAGCGTCGCATCGGGCAGCCGTTCCTTGTTCGTCCACTGTGCGTCGCCGAAGATGCCGTCGAGGCGGCCGGGGTTCGCGGCTTCCGTCGCGCGCATCGCCGATTGCAGCGCGCGCCCGACATCTTTGGCACTCGCGCGCACGTCGTTCCAGTGTGCGCCTTCGGGGATGACGAACCGATCGTTCGCGGTCGCCGACGCGTAGCCTGTGTCGTTCGATTCCGCGAACGCCGAGGCGTAGTCTCCGTCCCAGACGTCAGAGAGGCGTTTGTAGAAGAGCAGCGGAAAGACGAATTGCTTGTAGTCGCCGGCGTCGACGAGTCCGCGAAGAATGACGGCGGCGCCCCAAAGGTACGACTCGAGTTCTTGCTGGTTCATGCGACGGGGAGGGAGCGTGGCGTCTGTCACTGAACCCACCCACCTTCGACCATCACTCTTCGCAGCTCATCCTCTGCGTCCCGACACTTCGCCAGCGCGTCCTTGAATGCGGCGACCGCTTCCGGCAACGGCGGGATGTCCGCGCCAATGGGCGGTAGCACGTAGCGCGAGATGTTGAGCGTCCAGCCTTCTTTCTCGATCTCAGCGATGCCGACCACGCGCGCCTTATCCTCGACATCGCTGAACTGCTGGACGAATGAGAGGATCTGCGAGCCATGCTCGCGCTCCATGAAGTTCTGGGCGCGTCCCTTCCGAAAGAGCGTCGACGCATCGACGACGAGCACCTTGCCCTTCCGCTTCGTTGGCTTCTTGCGTCGCAGCACGAGTACGCACGCGGCGAGACCGGTACCGTAGAACAGATTCGGCGCGAGCCCGATCACTGCTTCGATCAGATCGCGTTCGATGAGATGCTTCCGGATCTGCCCTTCGACGCCACCGCGGAAGAGGGCACCCTGCGGCAGGACGACGGCCATACGTCCGGTGCGCGCAGCCATGGACGTCACCATGTGTTGCACCCAGGCCATATCCGCGTTGCTATCGGTCGGGATGCCGGCGAAGGCGCGGCCCCACGGATCGCTTTCCCAGAGCTCGCGTCCCCACTGCGCGAGTGAAAACGGCGGGTTGGCGATGACCACATCAAAGGTCGCGAGACCGCCGGTGCTGGGATCGGTGAACACCGGATTGCGCAGCGTGTCCCCGCGCTCGATGACGAAATCCTCGATGCCGTGCAGGAAGAGATTCATCCGCGCGACGGCAGCGGTCGTCAGGTTCTTCTCCTGTCCGTGGAGCTTGCCGAAGAATGTCCGCGGATCTCCACCGCCCTCGCGGCAGTGCGCGACGGCGGCGAGCAACATGCCTCCGGTTCCGCAGGCGGGATCGTAGATGGTCTCGCCTTCCTTCGGGTCGAGAATGTCGACCATGAGTCGCACGACACTGCGCGGCGTATAGAATTCGCCGGCTTTCTTGTTCGTGGCGTCGGCGAACTGCTTGATGAGGTATTCATACGCGTCACCCATAACGTCGGACGCGACACGGTCATTGCCAAGCGAGAGCGCCGAGAAGTGCTCGATCAGATCCTTGAGAAGTTCGTCGGGGAGGCGGTCTTTGTTAGTCCACTGCGCGTCACCGAAAACCCCATACAGGTGCGCCTGGTTCGCGGCCTCGACGCAGCGCATGGCGTTGGCGAGTGCAGTGCCGACGTTCTTCGACGCACTCCGGACGCTGTGCCAGTGACAGCCAACGGGCACCTGAAAGCGGTGCTCGTCGGCGAAGTCCTCCCCGTACTCGGCGAGCATCGCCGCATGCTCTTCATCCCACACATCGCAGACGCGCTTGAAGAACAGCAACGGCAGGATATAGGACTTCCAATCTGCGCGATCGACGGGACTACCACGGAGAATGTTCGCCGCTTCCCACAGGTGAGACTCGAGGTCGGCTGCACTAATTGGGAGGGGCGGCGACAAATGTTGGCTGGTCACGAGAGAGGCCGATCTGAAGAAGCTGGCACAGAATGTAACACCGAACTCCTACGGTGCTGGGTGTCCGCGCGCGCACCTTGGTCGCAATGCTTCCTATTGGCTTCCACAGTGACATGTTGATCGCGGCGGGGGTGCGGCCCACATTCCAGGAAGATCTCCGCGGCGCGGCGGACGCGCTGGAGGCCGCATCCAACATCCAGAATTGAATCAAATCGGACGGCCGCCTCGCAATGCCCATCCGTCGCTCTCAAGGAACATTCAGGCGCGCTCGAGCACGGTGTTCGAGAGGCGGCACGCGGTGCCACGGTTTTTCAGGACTCGTGACCCGGTAGCAATTTACTCGCCTCCACCCACATCAGGCGTCATGCCAACTTATTGCCATCTCCGTCTCACCTGCACTGCTGTCCTGCTGCTCATGTCGACTCCCCGGCATGTGACGGCGCAGGAATACATCGGCAGATGGGCCGGCCGAGCTACACAATCTGGCCAATCGTTCGCGGTGACGATGACGCTGGAACGAACGGCGGGGAGCATAAACTATCCATCGGCAGGTTGCGGCGGGACTCTCACGCTGAAGGAACGCCGGGATGGACGCGACATCTTCAGCGAGAACTTGACGTACGGCGCGGCGAAATGCATGACCGGCCTACTCGTCCGTGTCCTCGCGAAGGGAGCCACTCTCGAGTGGGAAGAGATAACTCGGGATGGCGGTGTAGTCGCTACGGCACGGCTCGCACGGCAGGCGTCGCCGGACGTCACCGACGTCCAGCCGCTCGCAGGCGACCGATCGGGCCAGGTAGCCACGCGTGCGACGCAGGACGCTGGAAAGCTCAGGACGCTCAGCACACCTGACATCGTTCAAGTCGTTCCGTACCGCTCGCTGTACCCGGGCAAGCAACCGTGCGATGAGATCATCGATCTCGCGCCGGATCATGTCGGCGTCATTACAATCGTTCTTCCATCCAGTGGCAGCAGCCTGCGGGCGCGCATTTTCTCGGACGCAGCCCATACGCGGCTCTTGGACATCAACCCGTCGAACGGAACATCGACGCGTGTCTGGGTGATTCCGGCAGGTCAAGTGTACAGACGGCTCTACATGGACGTTGCCTCCTCATCCGGCGCGCCAGCGACCTATGAGATCTATGCCCACAGCTTCAATGCTCGCGAACAGCTTCAGAAGGCAATGCTGCAGACGTTTGGCGCGCAGATCCTCGCCTGGTGGATGACGAGCGGCGACAAGCCGGCGAGTACCAGTACCGAAGCGGCCGCCGGAGCTGTCGCCACTGCTGTCGTGTCGCTGCTGTCGGGCGCGGACGCGTCGACCATCGCGACTGACGCCGCGCAGTCACTGATCGTCGGAGAGGTCAACCGCAAGCTCGGCACCGGCGTTGTTGGCGAAGCGATCACCAATACCGTCGTGAGCTTTCAGCGATCGTACACGGAGGCTATCCGCGACTACCGGCAGCCTCCTGCCGATTGGCAACCACGCATCGGTACGTTGAGCTGCATTGACCTGTGCTCGATCATGCTCCCGCACTATGTGAGCACGAGCAGCGTGGGCCACGTCACAGGCGCAGATGGCACGGTGCTGTGGGGCGACTATTCACGCGGCTCCTTCGAGAAGGCGGCGGAGGATGGCCAGATTTTCGCGCCACCGTGCGAAGCGCTCGAGCGCGCGCTCTGCCAGTCGGCGCTCGGCGTTGCGGACTTCCCGAGCGAGTGGCCGGCGCGAGTCGCAGAGCTGGCCGCGCGCCGACCCGACACCTACCGTGCGATGATCGATTCCTACAATCGTGCCTGCGCAGCCTCCCCCGACGCAACCCGCGCGTTGGCTGCCAGCGCACTGCGGAAATTCAGCGACCCGCCAGCCGAGTCGCGGTTCCTGTCTGACCAACCAACCAGATCACAATCGAGTGGTACAAGGGCGGGCGCCCTGATCCACGCTTTAACACTTCGGCGCTATTCGCCCAATGGTGACTTCGGGGCGCCGATGGAGGTGGATTTCAGCCCACAGATGTCCAGTCTGCTCCGTCCCTCCCTGCTTCAGGTCTTCAACCGGCGGGCACTCGTTCTCTCGTGCTACTATCAGGATCGGAATCCACGCCTGATGAACAGCGTGCACTATTGGTACGACAGTGCGCCCGCCACTTCTGATGAACTTCGCGCCATCCATGAATTCCATCCGCTCCTGCGGATCGGTGCGGCGCGACGATCCTGCCCCGGGACCCTCGATGAGGCGCACGGAACACAATTCGAGTACATCACGAGGGATCAAGCGCAAATCGTGAAGGCGTAACGAGAAGAGCCCCCGGGCGTCGGAATACCTGCGGACCGACGAGCATGCGGCACGCGGTTAGCCGACCGCAAAGCCTCGCGAGCGCTAATGCGCGAGGAACGGAATGCGCGCGGTGCCCAACGCCGCGTTCGTCCGGGCGTTCACCAGATCGACGGTGCTCCACGCTGCGGCGGGGATGATGAGCGTCGGGGAGGGCGCGAGTGATGTCCGTTGACGCGCATGGTTCTGTCGGCCCTATCGAACATCGGGCAAGCTCACGGGGAAGTAGGCGCTGACCCGCGTCCCGGTGCTGGTGTTGGATTCGATCTGCAGCCCGCCTCCCGAACTCGCCATGACGCCGTACACGACGGAGAGCCCCAGTCCACGCCCTTCGGACAGGTCGTGCGTCGTGAAGAACGGCTCGCAGGCCCTCGCGAGGGAATCGGGCGCGATGCCGCAGCCGGCGTCCTCGACCTCGAGCACGGAGTACCGGCCCGGGGGCGGCGCGAGCGTCATCCCGTCGTGGGTCGCGGCTCGGGTATCGTCATGAACTCGGATCGTGATCCGGCCGCCCTCCGGGCTGGCCTCGATGGCGTTCGAGACCAACTCCCGCAGGACCGCGGCGGCGGAGCTCGGCGCGACGATCGCCTGACCACCCATCTCGTCAACCTCCCAAGCCATCTCGCGGGATCCGGCCGCCTGACCAACCAGCTCGCGCTGCGCCCGAACGGCTTCACGGAGCGAACTGTGCTCGGCGTCGAACGGGCGGTGGCCGCTGGCGAGGAGTAGGCGAGAGGCCAAGCCGGATGCCAGCCGCGCCGACTCGCCGATCTCTTGGCCGCTGGTGCGCAACTCCTCGTTCGAACCAGCCACGTCCACGACGAGCTCGGAGTTCATGAGTACGACGCCCATCAGATTGTTGATGACATGGGCGATGCCGCCGGCCAGCCGTCTCATCAGTTGCAGGCGTTCCGTCTGCTGCCGCTGCAGGGTCGCCGCCTCTTCGCGTGCGAAGCGCAGAATGACCGTTGTCGCGCCGACCACTCGCGCCAGAAGCAGCAGGGCCATGGCGCCAAGGCCGACCGCCAGGGGGAATAGCGCCGGATCCGAGGGATGGCGCGTGGAGAGAACGAGCAAGGCACTCACTCCGACGATCGCGGCCATCGGCAGCGGATTGAACGCCCGCACCTGCTCCGGCAGGAGCGGGATGTCGCTATTGGGTTGCGGGTCCCTCAGGAAGAACACCCCCGCGAACAGGAAAGCAAGGTAGTCTACGAAGAAGAGGCTGTTCGGCACGCGGAAATCAGCGCTCTGTCGGCCGAGGGCGTACTGCATGGCGACCAGATACGTCGTCTCGATGATGATCGTGGCCGCGAGGCACCACACGGCGCGGCGGAGCGCTCGCCTCGGACCGCGGACCAGGATCAGGTTGAGGGCGACCAGATTGGCCGCCGCCATGGCGTTGAACGCCAGCAACTGGAGCCGCGCCGCACGCGGCGCGTGGGCGAAGCCCGGCAGCGTCCAGACCGCGAAGATGGCCAGTGCCAGCCCGCCAACCGCGATGGCCGTGTCCGTCCCGAACTGCCACGCTGCGCCACGCCCGAGCCGCACCAGCGGGATCCTGAGCAGTGCGGCGATGCCAAGTGCCCAGATGATGACGTTCGAAACGACGCTGATGCCAGGCACCTGGGGGGTGGGTACACCGAGCGACGTAAGCAGGCGGACCAGGTTCCCGAGCACCGCCAGCCCGATGCTCCCCACCAGCAGGGCCAGGGCCTGCCGCAGCCGAATGTCGAGGTCGCCCCGGCGCGCGGCTCCTGCCAGCAGCACCGCTGGCACGCCCATCACCAGCACGGCGGCCATCGTCCCGCCGGCATCGCCCTGCAGCGGTCCGAACGGGACCAGCCACGGCAGCAGGACGAGCACCAAGAGAACGGCGGTGGCGAGTACCAGCCATCTTTGCTCGCGCATAGACCGGCGGTGCTTGGTCGTGGAGAGGTTCATGTACCCCGGCGTCGGCGTGCCGCCGAAGGCGTCGGTGCACTCTTTATGCCCATCCGAGTATCTGGGGGAGCCCACGACGCGTCACGCCTCGGGGCGGACGGCTTTCCATCGCCGTTGGCCGAGGCGACTGGAATGTAGGCGACTTGCGAGACGACGCTGGGCTTCCTAACGAGTGCCATGGTGCTTCTCTTGGATTGATTGATCCGAGGCCATTTATCCGTCTCGTCATCGTGGAGAGCAGGCGCAGCCCTTGGATGGAGCGATCGTTTCAGGTTCGTTGTACAAAAGGCTCGGCATCTCTGCGGCCACCCGCCAGTGTGGGCCGGCCACGAGCCCGAAACCCAGCATGATGAAGAGGGTCAGCGCGCGCCCCCGATAGCCCAGCGGCCTGCGGTCAGGTAACGCCTCCCCCTAGCGGCAATTCACCACCTTGGAGAAGGAATTCCCGCGCCGACTCTGAGTTCGACTCGGCTCAGTGAAGAGCTGCTTCAAGGCACGTAACCGTAGGAAGGGCTTCGCCTTACGATCCATCGGGACGACGGGATTTGAACCCGCGACCCCCTGAACCCCTAATTCTGGCTAGGATGCTTCGGCATTTCCGGGATGGTATATGCCAAGACACCGGATGCGATCAGATCGCCACCCGCCATAGGGGGATAGCCAGAAACCATGAGGGGATCGGCAGCCACCATGGGGGGAGAGGTCCTCCTGCGCGCCACAGCGCTCATCGCACCTTCAGCCGCTTCATGATGGCCTGGATGCGGGGGTCGGACCGAATGGAAGCGTAGAGCGAGTCCTCGAGCGAAAAACCGATCCCACCGACGTTCGAGGCAGCGCCCTTCACCAACCACTGGATCGCCGGCTCCCGATCGCCAAGCCTCATGAACGCGTTTGCGATCAGATCTTCCCGAACGTACTCCGTGTTCGAACGCATGAGCGCCTGACGCAGCGCGTCACGCCCGCCCGACGTGTCGCCCGCAAGAATGAGGTTGACGGCAAGGTACGCGAGATCCCGGCCACTCGGCGTGGGACCGGCCCAGCGCCGCCACGCGGCGGCAGCTCCTCGTCCGTCGTTTGCGGCTTGGTTCCGACGGGCTTCGCACTCGGCTGCCAGCCGTTCCTGTATGCGCGCGGCACGCACGCATAGCACGCGCGCGCTGTCCGGTGACAGTTTCGCGAAATCGAGCGAAATGAAAAACGGGTTCCAAACACCAAACGAAAGTGGGTTGAGCCGCTGCGCCCGCTGCTCGACCGCGTGCGCGGAGTCCGGTAGATGCAGATAGTGGGTGAGAAGGAAAGGGTACCACGCGCCAGCCGCTACGTTGGCGGAATCCATTTTCAGGGACTGCTCCAGCTGCTTTGATGCCGCAGCTGGATCATTTCCGTACGTCATCGACCACAAGCCCACCTGCGCATGCGCATCGGCAAGGGTGGGGTCGAGCGCCAGCGCACGTTCGGCAGCGCGACGTGCTTGCGGACCAGCCGTCGCCGCCGACACGAAGTCATCGGAACTGTAGCCCCACGCCTCGGCCAGCGCGGCCCACGCGTCGGCGTATGTCGAATCGAGCGCGATCGCGGCTTCCGCGTGCGAAGTGGCGGACGCGAGCGAGGCGGCCGTGAACTCGTCCGTCTCGAATCGCGCACGTTGGACCAGTTGGTGCGCCTCGTTGTTGCGCGTTCCGCGCGCCCGCACGGCGGTGGTGGTCGCGGGCGACAGCGAGAGGTTGAGGGCGCCCGTAATGGCGGAAACGAGCTTGTCCTGAAGCGCGAACTGATCCTGGTCGCTCGCCTCGAAGGCCTCCGACCAGAGGAGGTCGTCGTTCGCGGCATTGACGAGTGACGCGGTCGCGCGGAGCTGCGTCCCGGACCGCGCGATCCTCACCATCACAATCGCCCCGACGCCAAGTTCCTTCCCCGCCTCGCGCACGGTGCGCCCATGCATGACGCTCAACGGCGAGTAGGCCCGCACCGAGAGCCCCGGAATCTTCGACAGCTTGGTGGTCAGGTCGCTCGACAGCCCGTCAGCGAGAAAGGCATGTGCTGTGTCTGCGCCGATGTCCGTCGGCAGCACGGCAATGCTACGCGGTTTCGCCGCACCGGCGATTCGCGTGGCGAGAAGCCAACTCGCGATCACGATGACAACGACCACCGCCGCGATCACGCCCCACCGAAGCGAACCGCCACGAGACGCGTGGCTCGACCGTGCCAACGCCGTGGGCGGTTGCGCGCCGGTCGGCGACATTCCCCCATTCGGCGTCGTGATGTCGTCCAACGCGTGAACCACCTCGCTCGCGGTCTGCGGCCGGTCGGCCGGCCGTTTCTCCAGGCAACGCATCACCAGCGCCGCGAGCGCGGGGGGCAACGTGGCGCGCCGGTTGCTGATCGCCTCGGGCACTTCGGTCACGTGCGCCGCCAGCACGTGCTGTGGCGTGCGGCCCGCGAAGGGCGGCTGCCCCGTCAGCAGTTCATATGCGAGCACGCCGAACGAATAGATGTCCGCGCGATGGTCGACACTGGGATCGGCGCTCGCCTGCTCGGGCGACATGTACGCCGGCGTGCCAAGCGCCACACCGTGCGAGGTGATGCTGCTGTGCTCCACTTTGCTCGAAGCGCTTAGCGCCTTCGCGACGCCGAAGTCCGTCACCATCGCGCTGCCACCAGAGAGTAGCACGTTGTCGGGCTTGATGTCGCGGTGCACGATTCCGTGGGCGTGCGCATAGGAGAGCGCGGACGCGATCTCGCGCATCATGCGAATGGCATGGTTGACGGGCAACTCGCCGTGCCGCGCGAGGCGAACCCGCAGCGACTCGCCGTCCACGAAGGGCATCGTAAAGTACGGCAAGCCGTTCGAGTCGCCCGCCGTGAGCAGCGGCACGATGTGTGGATGTTGGAGCCTGGCCGCAAGGAGAATCTCGCGCTTGAAACGTTCGAGTGAGACCTGCGCGGCGGTTTCGGGCGGGAGCACCTTGATCACGACCTTGCGGTCGAGGGCGGTCTCTTCGGCGACGAACACGCGCGACATCCCACCGCCGCCGAGTTCGCGTTCAAGCGCGAAGCTTCCGCTCAGGGTCGCTTGAATCTGGTCGCGTAGATCAGAAGAAGGCAGGCGTCACTTCGAAATTGAGGAGGGTACGAAGTTAGCCCTGCATCACCGCGTCGGCGAACGGTCTGCATGCAGCATCGGCTGTGAGACCAGTGGTCTACGACGGCACGTGCTCGGGCACGAGTTGAAGGGGTCGCGATTGTGTCGCTTGCGTCGAGGATCGGGCGCTCTCCGGAGACCGCTGCGGGCACGCGGCCCCCATCTGATGTGGCAGCCAATTCTCCCGTCCCAGGGCTGTCGAGTAAGTGTCTGTGCTAAAATGGTTTACAGCGTGCTCAACGCGGGGGATGAAGCACACAGGGCTCCCCGAAACGAGAACGGCGACCAAGAGAGGTCGCCGTTAGTCGTGCTGTAGCAATGTGCGACATCGGGACGGCGGGATTTGAACCCGCGACCCCCTGAACCCCATTCAGGTGCGCTACCGGGCTGCGCTACGTCCCGTCCGCCAATTTCTCGGACAGACTTGGAACCTAGTCACCGAGCCCGACCCGAACAAGGCGCGGTCCCACGCTCTGCGCGACTGTTTGGCGGCGGAAAGTGCAGGCTCTTCGCTGCGCTCAGGGCGACAAAACGAGCGGAAAGTGATCAGAACTCGAGACGCACGCCGCCATTGATGACGCGACCATCGAGCGGCGCCCACGCGTCGGTCGTCCAGCGCCCTCCTTCACCGCGCGTTGGACGCACGAAGGGCTGATAGCTGCTCAGCCTCACGTCACCCAGATTCTCCAGGTTGACGAACAACCGCGCCCGCCCAACACGCCGCTCCGCGATCGCCCCGAAGAGCGCATACCGTTTGCTCTCCGAGAGAAACGGGTTGTCCTCCAGTGCCTGCGCGCCGGTGTAATAGAACTCGAGCCCGACGCGTCCCTGACCCTCCGCCTCCCAGACCGCCGTCACGCCGGCGGCGTGGCGCGGCGTGAGCGGCACTGTGCGACTGGTGCGCCCGTCTGGCGCCTCTTCCCGCGACCGAATGAAGGTGTACGTCGCCGTCGTTGCGAAATTGCCACGACGGTGACGGAGCAACATGTCAGCGCCGGCGGTGGTGGTCGGCTCGTCGGCATTCACCAGTTCGAGCGCGTTCGCGTCGCCTGCGGGAACACGTACGGCAAGTGCATCGCGTATCCGCGACGCGAAGAGGGTGCCGTTCATCTCGAACGCGCCGATCGTGCCGCCGACGTCCGCAGACGCGCCGAGTGCTCGTTCGACCGTGAGAGCGCCGAGTGAGCGAAGGGGGGTGAGGCCGGTTGCTTCGGTCTCCTCGGTGAGTGGTGTCGGAGCGAAGGTACCAGTGCCGATCGAGAGGCGCGTCGTCCAGCCGTCACCCGACCGTATCAGCGCTGAGATTCTCGGGTTGAAGGACGCGCCGTACTTGCTGTGCACGTCGAGTCGACCGCTCGCCGATAGAGACATTCTGCTCGTGGCGTCGAGGTCGAACTGCGCGAAGAGAGCGGGCGTCGTATAGCGATAGTCGAAACGCGAGACGTCGGTCGCAACATAGCCGTCGTGCTGGATTGCGACGCCGAATACTGACGTGCCAGCGCCGTGCGCCGTGGAGAGGGAGATCTCGCCGAACAGCGTTTCGTGACGATCACGCTCGCGGACGCTGCCGAACTGGTGATCGTGCCACTGCCCGGTCACGGAGGTCCGGGCGCTGAGGATTCCGCTGCCGAATGGCACTCGTGCGACGCTGCCGAGGTCCACCCGTCGCGTGTCGAGTTCCTCGGCATACGGAGCACCGTTCGGCGCCGTGCGTGCGCCAATGGTTCCGCCGCGCCGATCTTCGACTGTGGTACCGACGGTGAACAACGCAGACTGTCCATTCTCCCCGGACCAGAAGAGCCGGGGACGGAGGACGGCTCGTTCGTAGCCGGGCATGTCGGTCCACCCATCATTGTCGACATCGGTACGTTGCTGCCGATGGGCGCTGCCGAGCAGGGTGTATCCCCACTGCGCATCCAGCTGCCCGGATGACCAGAGCACGGCGTCGGTGCCGTTCCGCGTGGTCTGGTTCAAGAGCAGCTCACGCTCCCCTTCGACGGACGGACGACGCGTGACGAGATCCACGACGCCGCCGAGTGCGGCCGATCCATACAGTGCGGATGCGACGCCCTTGATGATCTCCACCTGCGCGAGATCCATGGGTGGGATCTGGAGAAGACCGAGCGCGCCGGTCTGGCCACCATAGAGGGGAAGACCGTCGGAGAGCATCAGCGTGTAACGGCCGCGAAGGCCCTGGACACGCACGCTCGCGCCACCGAGGGACGGGCTGGTTGACTGGACACGAAGTCCACCGGTTTCGTTGAGCATCATGCTGATGTCGCCCGGGGTCATCAGCATCTTCTCCTCGATCTCCTCACGCGCGAGCACTTCGACGCGCAGTGGGGTGTCTTCGATGCGGCGTTCGGAGCGCGTGGCGGTAACGACGATGTCGTCGAGGCCCGCGGCCTGGGGGTCCAGCTGGATGGTAAGTGTGGTATCCGCGCTCGCGCGCAGGACCACGGTGACGGTTTCGGGGGTGAAGCCAAGGCGTGACGCGATGAGCTGATGCGCTCCGCCTGGCAGGCGCAGGGTCGCGACGCCATTGGATTGGGTCGAGCTGGACGCGGTGCCTGCGCGAACAAGCACGGACACGAGGGGCAGCGTGTCATGCAACACATGAACGCGCACGACGGCGGCGCTGTCGGTGACGTGAGGAACGGGGACCTGTGCGTTCAGCGCTGCGCCCATGGAGAGCAGCGAAAGAACGAGAGCGATGCGTATGCGCATGCGCTCAAAGCTACAAAGGTGCGGGTCCTTCGCTTCGCTCAGGACGACAAAACGGGGGGAACTACCTCAGGGCATCCGCCACTCGGCCATAGCCGCGCTCGTTCATATGCGAGCCACGGAAACGCCAGAACTCCGCCGTCCGCAACTCTTCGAGATCCGTAACCTGAATACCGAGACGCTTCACGAGCGCAAGCACCTGCGGACGCGTTACGCTCGCCTCGCGCGAGCACTTATCGGCGTCGCGCGCATCAGTTGGCAAATAGGCGAAGCGAAACTCTGCGCCGAGTCGACGCGCGGCGTCTCGGCCGGCGACGAGCACGCGCTCGAAGGTGGAATCGACGACGCACCCGGTCGACGGGTCGCCGATCCGTTTCAGCTCCGGCAGCATCAGCTTCGAGCGCGTGCTCTTGAGCAGCAGCGTGAATCGCGCACGCGCAAACGGGGCCGACAAGTACGCTCGATACTCGCGCTGGTCAGCGGCAATGGCGGCGCGCAGCAATGAGTCGACCTGGGGCTGGCGCATGGCGACGGACCTCGGCGTTCCGCTCGCCAGATAGCTCACGAGCACGGAATCGGAGAGCTCATTCGCAAGGTCGGCGAGGTCATTGCCCTCGTAATAGACCCACACGACCGTCTTCGGGCGGGCGAGTGAGCCGAACTCGATGAGCGTCGCCAATTCGGAGAGCGGGCCGTTGCCGCTGACGCCGAGGCTCGTCGCGTGCACGCCGCGTGTTCGCAGTTGCGCCGCGACGGTCATGGACGGATCGACGCATTCGCCGAGCATGAACGAGTCTCCGAGAATGACAACATCGGCTGCAGAATTCCACACGCTATCCGGATTGCTGAACCCGAAACGGTCAGATTTGTACGTGCGGTAGCGCCCATCCTCGGCGCACATCACGGTGAGCACACCAGACACGCCGGAGAGTGGCCGGATGCCGCTCGCGCCGGCCACTTGACGAAAGTATGGCCGATAGAGGCGAGGCACGGCATCGACGCCATGCTCCTGCATCTCCGTGGCGACGACGAGCGGCGCGCGCGTGTCCGCGTCGCGAACGCCGGGCTGCGCGAGCACGCGATACGGTCGCGCGTAGCGGTGCGGAAAGAACACGAGGGTGCCGAGCTCGATGCCGTACAGCCCGACGATGATAGCGCCGAGAGTCACGAGGCCCGATAGCGCAGCGGCGTTGGGGCGTCGTACAGCGTAAAGACCAAACAGTGCGAGCGCGAGTGGTAACGCGCCGTAGATGATGATGCGCGCGCCGCTCGGATCGCGGACGAGCGTTGGCGTCGCGATTGCGCACGCGCCGGCGCACGCAACGGTGAGCAGCGCGCCGGCAATGCGAGTCGCTCGAGCGAGTCGTTGCGGAAGTTGGTTGGTCACGACTGCGGAACTGAAGGTGCGGGCCCTTCGCGAAGCCTGCCCTGGAGGAGCGCAAGCGACGAAGGGCTCAGGGCGACAAAACGAACGGAACTACAAGGGTGCAGACCCCTCGACTCGCTTCGCTCGCTCGGGGTGACAACAACGCCACCGTCGCGAGCGCGCCTCGATTCGCGCCGCTCGCTCGGGGTGACAACGACGCTACTGCCGCGACCGTGCGATGACGTCGATCCAACTATGCAGCTCGTCCTTCTCGAAGGCGGTGAGAAGATCCTTGATTGAACCGATCAACTGCATCGACCGGCCGCTCTGCTGCTTCAACTGGAGCGGCCCGTTCCCCGCATAGAACCCGCCACCGCCACCACCCGAGTACGACCGGATAAACGTGCTGCCGGCATCGAGCGGCAAGGTCGCGACGTTCTTGTAGAAGCGCGGCGCCTCGTCGCCCTGCTGCCAGAGATACTGCTCCACATTGGAGACGTAGAACGCGCCAATCGTCGCACCGTGATCGCGCGCATACTTGCCGACGGTCTGGAGCGCCTTCGGTCCCGCGAAGTTGCCCGTAAGCGGAACGATGAGGTTGCGCTCCTCATAGTCCTTGAGCGTGCGGAAGTTCGCCTCGGTGGCGAGATAGCCCTGATCGACGCCGAGTCCGTTGGACTCCACCATCATGCCGACGTAGCTCGGCATGCCGCCGCCGAAGCCGCCACCGCCGCCACCACCACCGGGACGCCCGCCCCCGAAGCCGCCGCCGTAGGGGCCGGGATTCCGGCACTCAGACGCATAGTTGTAGGTCAATCCAGGGCCCTGGCTGTAGAACGCGCCGTACACGCAACTCAGCGACACCTGCTCACTGTCACTCAACGCAAAGCGGTGCACCTTCATCAAGCGGTCCTTCACGGCCGCGAGATTCTGGCGATAGAGCGCGCTGTCCGCGACCCGCGTGTTCGCGAGCGCTGTGAACAGCTGGATGGCGGTGGAATTCGTGTCGACACCTTCCAGCGGCTTCCTCGAAAAAAGCTTCGCGAGGAATTCGGCGCGGGTGGCCGACGTTTCGAGGAGCGCCTTGTACAGCATGTGCTGCATGGCGTTCTGGTGCCGGATATCGACGATGAACGCGATCTTCGGCCTGAGGTTCACGATGTACGTGAAGTTCTGGTCGGGCGCGACGCCGAGGTAGACCGCGCCGGGCTTCACGACCTTCTGGAGCTCCGGGATGATCCACTGGTACGACGTTTCGTTCGAAACGAAGTTCTCGGAACGAAAGGTGCCCCATGGCTCCGAGAAGTCATTCATCATGCGCCAGAAGGTGCTGTCCGCGAGCCGGTCGGGAATCCAGGGTGTCTGCGCTCGTGCGGGCGCAGCCAACGTCAGGGAACCAGCGACAGCGAGGAACGCAGTGGAGCGTAGTGTGCGTATCATCGATCGACTTGGGGCTCAGGGACCAGCGCGAGGTGCCAGAGGAGATATCTCGCGCGCTATCTTACGATAGCATACGCAACCGTTCCGCGTAGTCCCCCCTTTGTCAGCGACGTCAATTTCGAGGCCGAGTGACCGCTACCGTTCACGCCCCCGCAACCGCTGCCGACGCGCCGCACCTCGCGAACCCTGATCTCTATCCGTCCTTCACGAAGGGCGTGTTCTGTGGAGAGATCCGCGAGGACCTGGTCTTCCCCTTTCCGGCGCTCGACGCCGACGAGCGGGAGTCGCTCGCGGCCATTCTCGACTCGTTCCACGGCTGGGCTGCGGAGAACGTCAATTCGTCGCAGAACGATCACGACGGGAAGTTCCCCGAGTCGGTGCGCGCAGGAATGGGTGAGTTGGGACTGATGGGCCTCAACATTCCCGAGGCCTACGGTGGGTTCGGCGCATCGTCCAAGGTGTTCTCGCGCGTCTTCGGCGAAATTGGCGCGACGGACCCTGCCCTCGCCGTGTACTTCGGCGCGCATCAATCCATCGGCTGCAAGGGCATCACGCTGTTCGGAACCGAGGACCAGAAGGAGCGGTGGCTTCCCCGCTGCGCGAGTGGCGAGACGGTTGCGGCATTCTGCCTGACGGAGCCAGGATCGGGGTCGGACGCGCAGGCGATGACGTCCGTCGCACTGCCGAGTGCGGATGGTTCGCACTACCTGCTAACGGGGACGAAGATCTGGATCTCGAACGCCGGGTACGCGGGGGTCTTCACGGTGTTCGCCAAGGTGCCCGAAGTGCAGGCGGACGGCTCGACGAAGCAACGCGTCACCGCGTTCATCGTCGATGCGCACGCCGCCGGCGTGTCGCTCGGCCAGCCAGAACAGAAGATGGGCATCAAGGCGAGCGACACACGCACGGTCACATTCGACAACGTGCGCGTTCCCGTCGAGGACCGGCTCGGCAAGGTCGGTCAGGGGTTCAAATTCGCGCTGGAGATTCTCAACTCCGGCCGGCTTGGCCTGGCGGCGGGGTCGGCGCGCGGTGCACGGAAGATCATGGAAAATGCCCTCGCCTATGCGAAGCAGCGCGAGCAGTTCGGGCGTTCCATCGGCTCGTTCGAAATGATCCAACAGAAATTCGCGATCAACGCTGCTGAGACGTACGCGGCGGATTCCGCGTGGATGCTGACGGCAGGCATGGTGGATCGCGGCGGGATCGACTATTCGCTCGAGACGGCGGTGTGCAAGGTGTTCGCGAGCGAGCTGGCGTTTCGCGCGTCGAACGATGCGCTGCAGATCGCGGGCGGCATTGGCTACTCGAAGGAGTTCCCGTACGAGCAATCGGTGCGCGACTCGCGGATCAACCTCATCTTCGAGGGGACGAACGAAATCCTGCGCGCCCTCATCGCCCTGATGGCGCTCCAGCAACCGGGCGAACGACTCAAGGCACTCGGCAAGGCGTTCAAGGATCCACTTCGCTCACTGGGCGCGATCGGGTCGTACGTCGCGGGCAAGGTGCAGCGGAAGATCACCCATCCATCGTTCTCGAAGGTGCACGAGGCGCTCGACGAGGAGGCGAAGCTCGTCGCGAACGGGATTCATGACCTTGCGTTAGCGGTCGAGGATCTGCTGCTCAAGCACGGGAAGGACGTGATCGAGCACCAGTTTCTCCAGTTGCGGCTCGCCAACGCGGCAATCGACATCTACCTCGCGACGGCGGTGCTCTCCCGGACGACCTGGGAGATCGAACGTGCGGGTTCGCCCGAGGCAGCTGGTGCCGAGTTGGACTGCGCGAAGGTGTTCATCCCGGCGGCGATGCGGCGTGTGCGCCGAAACGTGCGGGCGCTCAAGGTAAATCAGGATTCGCGGCTGAAGGCCATTGCGGAGCGGGCGTTGGAGTCTGGTCAGCTAGCGCCAAACACGCCAACAGATCGATAGAGTCGCTATCGCGAATTTGAAACTGCCGAATGCAGCGTCGCTTGATCTGGCTGTTTCCGTGGCATCCGTTAAATCCGCTCCTCAAAAACGAGCGGACGTGCGGTCCGCCTGGATCAGTTCACGTCGATCGGCGATAGCGCACGAATGGTCGGCCGGGCCGGAGTCGCGCTCGCGCAGTACTCCTCGAGCTGGTCGACCCGGCACCGGTGCCAGTCTCCGGGAATGGGCGTCAGGCGCCGCTTTTCTCCGGGCGCCTCGAAGCACAACCATCCGCTGCGAAGGCCGGATGAAAGCACGCTCCGCTGGCCTGACAGTACCCGACGTTCGTTCGACCGCTTGTCGGTGTGCGCGAGCTGCCTGGCAACCGTTCGCCGCTCCGCCAGCCGCCGTTCTTCGAAGCGCGGCACGACGTCCCATGTTTGCCATTCCGTGCCGCGCGAATCCGTAAAAACTCGATACGCCATTTTTGCCTCCATCGGGCGCCGCCCGCCACTGCCGGGGTCGCTCCGAGTGAATTGTCGTGGCCTTTGTACTCGCATAGGCGGTGCCAAACCACATCACATTTCTGCGATTTCCCCATTTGACGAACGCGGCTGCGGCACGAGCAGTGCAAGAAGACTCACGTCTTCTCCCTCAGACCCTCATTCTCGTGCGTTTCCGCTCCTCGTTCGCGTTCGGCCTCGTGCTGTGCGCTCTGTCTGTGTCCGCGCAACAGCCCGATACCAGCTCGGGTTCGCGGGTCCTTTTCAACCGCCGAGACCTACTGACGACGACGATTGCGGTCGGCGGCGTTGGCCTCGTCACCATGTTCGACGACGACATCGCCCGTGCCTCGCAGCGCAGCAGGGTGATCGATCCCGTCACGCATGAATACACCGACGACTTGTCGCGGTGGTCGACGAAGATCAGCAAGGTCAATGAGACGACACTCACGGTGGCCGGAATTCTGGCGTACGGAGCGGGACGGCTGTTCAAGTCTCCGCTGGTCACGGATGTGGCGCTGCATGCGACAGAATCGGTCGTGCTCGCGAGCCTGGCCAGCCAGGTGATCCGCGGGCCGCTTGGGCGCACGCGGCCGTACGTGACCGGGGATTCCGACCAGTACTACTTTCGGCCGATGAAGGGGTTCTTCGGGAAGAGCTCGTTCGACAACCGCGCATTCCCGTCGATTCACACGTCATCGAGCATGGCGGTCGCGACGGTGCTGGTCATGGAGACACACCGGCGTCACCCAGGAGCGAGTTATGTGCTGGCGCCGCTCGCCTTTGGAGCGGGGCTGCTGCCAGGGCTGGCGCGCATCAAGCTCGACCAGCACTGGACGAGCGACATCGTATCGGGCGCGTTCATGGGGGTGTTCGGGGCGTACAAGGTGGTTTCATTCAGCCACGCGCATCCGAACAATCGATTCGATCGGATGTTGCTGAAGGCGTCTGTGGTGCCCGTGCCGGGGGGAGGATTTGGGTTGTCGATTAGCCCTTTTTGATTTCTCCGATAGGGCGTTGGAAAGACGGTGTGACCTGCGTTGTTCGAAGGGGGACGAGCAGATTGTACGGATTCTACGGATTTTGACGGATTGCGTCGGCGCGGCGTCAAAGCCGAATCGGCATTGACGCTTGCAGAGGTGCAGACCCCTCGACTCGCGTTGCTCGCTCGGGGTGACAACTGCTTGAAGGCGTCATGGCGCCACTTCGTGCCACGTCACGCTCGTTTCTCGATCGAGCGCCCACTTCATTCCCCACGAATCCTCGAACAGGATGAGGGGGTGGCCCTTCGCATCGTACAGAAGAATCCGCCCACGATCGCGCGCGATGCGATCGATCTCGTCCTGCGAACCCACGACCCAGCGCGGATAGCGCGCCGCGATCTTCTCCAGCTTGCACGGCGCCCCGTACTCATGTTCGAGCCGATGCAGCATGACGTCGAACTGGAGCAAACCGACGGCGCCGACGATTGGCGTCGGACTCAGCGTATCTGTGCCGGACGTATAGAACACCTGCGCGGCGCCCTCTTCCGTCAGCTGTCGTAGCCCCGCGTCCATCTGCTTGCGCTTGAGCGGATCCGCCGCGATCACGCGCGCGAAGTGTTCCGGCGCGAAACGCGGAATCCCGGAGAACTCGAGGCCGGCGTCGACGGCCAGGGTATCGCCGATGCGGAGCGTTCCGCGGTCCATGACGCCAATGACATCTCCGGGCCAGGCCTCCTCGACCGCGGAGCGTTCGCGCGCGAGAAACTGCTGCGCGGATGACAGGCGCATCGGCTTCCCGGTGCGAACGTGCGTGACGGAAATACCTGGTTCGTACCGCCCGGAGCAGATGCGCACGAACGCAATGCGATCGCGATGCTTCGGATCCATGTTCGCCTGGATCTTGAACACGAATCCGCTGAACGAGGGATCGGCGGGATTCACGAGACCGTCGGTCGACTCGCGCGCAGTCGGTGCCGGCGCGAGCTCGACAAACTCACGCAAGAAGGGCTCGACGCCGAAATTCGTCAGCGCACTCGCGAAGAACACCGGCGACAATGTCCCCGCGAGCATCGCCGCTTCGCTGAAGGGATGCCCTGCCTCGTCGAGCAGCGCGATGTCATGCACGAGCTGCGCATGCGCCTCACTGCCGAGCAGGTCACTCAGCTCAGCGTCTTCGAGCGAGCTCACGCGAACGTCCGCTCGGCTCGCCCCGTGATCTTCACCACGGGCGAAGCGGTAGATGAGCTTGCGCCGGCGATCATAGACGCCGATGAACTGGCCGTTCGCGTGGATGGGCCACGTAATAGGATGGCAATCGAGACCGAGATCGGCTTCGACGTCGCCGAGGAGCTTGAGGGGATCTTCGCCGACGCGGTCGCACTTGTTGACGACGGTGAAAATCGGCATGCGACGGCGCTTGCAGACCGCGAACAGTTGCCGAGTGCGTTCCTCGACGCCCTTGCGATTGTCGAGCAGCATGACCGCACTGTCGGCGGCGATGAGGACGCGATACGTGTCTTCCGAAAAGTCCTCGTGCCCCGGCGTATCGAGCAGGTTGACCTGGTACCCCTCGTACGCGAACTGCATCACGCTGGAGGTAACGGAGATGCCGCGCTCCTGCTCCATCTGCATCCAGTCGGACGTGGCGTGGCGCTGCTGGCGGCGGGCCTTCACGGTGCCGGCGAGGTGAATCGCGCCGCCATAGAGCAGGAGCTTTTCGGTGAGGGTGGTCTTCCCGGCGTCGGGATGGCTGATGATGGCGAACGTGCGGCGCGTCTTGATCGCGTCGTGCAGAATTGGGTCGATGGTCACAATCGAAATCTAACCAGACGGGCTTGGGCCAACGGACGGACGGACTCCCGTACGACAACGAACGTACGAGGTACCTGGAACCGGGTACCCGGACTGGCATTCAACCCAAAAGGAGCCATCGACAGGTTGGCGGCATCGATCCGACGCCACACAGCGTCACGTTGGTGCGAACAGCGTTATTCGTGACTCCACTTTCCGATGGCTCCTCTTGACCTTTCTGCCAGTCAAGGTACGAGGTGCAGGGTACCTCGTACGTCGGTGCTTGCTTCACCCGTCGGTGCTTGCGTCACCGCGCACGTGACCGTACATCGTCAGTTCATGGCGCTCCGGGCGCCGGCAGTGCGACGAGCACCGCCGTCGTGATGATGACGAAGATCGAGAAGGCCAACTCGGAGCGAGCGGTACTCGTGAGCAATGCCGTGGCCCCGGACTTGGCACCGAGCCTCGGCCGAACCCGCCGCCAATTGACGTAGCCGAAATTGGCGACGACGCCGGCGAACGCGAGTTTCGCCATGAGGACTTGGCCGTAGAGGCTTTCCCAGAGTTCGTTCAACGTGCCTAATCGGAGCCACGCGTTCACGAGGCCGGTGAGCGCGACGATCGCGACGCAGGTGAGGGCGACCGGAGAAAAGGCATTCGTCATGTACTTCAAGCGCTGTGCGCGTCCGTCGCCGGTCGATTGCAGATACGGCATGGCGCTCCACGTGAACCAGAGCAAGGTGCCGAGCCACCCTCCTGCCGCGAACGCGTGGACCGAGTTCGACACCATCGACAATGCCTTGAAATGATCCGTCGCCTCGGGATGCCCGCCAATCGACATGCCTGCGGATAGTCCCAGGCAACCGATCGCGGCGAACACCCATCCCGCGTCCTTCCGCCGGCTCGCGAGGATGAAGCCGAGGGCGGCGACACTCACCGATCCCGTAATCGTCAGCCACCCGACACCCCAGCGCGAGTGAAAGATGATTTCGCGTATGGGGACGTCGATTTCGAGTCCGTATTCGACCATGTGATTCTGGAGGAAGAGACGGACCAGCGCCGCCGCGAGAAAGGCGAACGACGCCAAGGCCGACGACCCTGCGATCTGCACCAGCAGCCGCGCGCGTCCCTCCTTGTCACTCCCCGGCGTCCGCGGCAGCACCGCCGTGCGAAACACCACGGCGCCGATCATCGCCAGCATTGTCGTAAACAGGATGGTGCGCACGACGATGAACGGAAGCGAATCGCGCCGTGGCTTCGGTGCGCGCTGGGCGGACTTTTCGCGGACGGCGGCGGGCACGGTACTGTCGACGGTCGTCACCGACGCCGGTTGCGTGGCGACCCGGTGCGCCGGTGCATTGAGGAAGACGAGAAAGGAGTACTCACCCTGCGCCGCGTGGCCATCGGCGCCGAAGGTCTTCCACTTCACGACGTACCGTCCGTCGGCAAGGGGAGACATCACCTTCACGCGAAGGGTGAGCGTGCTGTCGATGACGCGTTCGATTGGACCCAGCGTGACGAGTCTCCCTCCTGAATCGGCCAGCGTCACCACCGTCATCACGAGTTCCGGCGCCTCGTTGAACCAGAGGCGAAGCTCTTTCGGGCTCACCGTGATGGTGGAACCGGCTGGCGGCGTGCTGCTCACGAGTTGGGTGTGCGCCCATGCCATGGCGGGAACGAGAAGCCGCAAACCGCAGCACAGCGCCAACAGTGTGATGTGCCAAATCCAGCGACGTTCCGGAGGTCTCGTCATCGAGTTTTGCGCGGGTACGTGAGATCAGTGCCTTGGCAGGCCGTCACCCCTGGCAGGGTGCTTGACGTGACGGCGAACGCCGCGCAACTGCGTCAGCCGATGGTGCGTCGAGCAGTTCGGGTACGCCGACGCACATCGCACGATATCGGTGCCGTGGGGCAGGCACAATAGTCAGCCTCAGAAAGGGTGGGCAATCCGGGCGGATGATTCGCTCCATCGTACGCACGGGACGCCTTTACAGTTGAGCGCCGTGCATCAACCGTCGCCACGCGCCGGCTCGCCCTTGGGGAGCCGGCCGGCGCGCTTGAGGGCCTCGCGCAGGATCTGCTCGATCTGCGCATTCACGGACCGAAGATCGTCATTCGCCCACCGCTCGACCGCGTCGAGCAGCCCGCGATCGACCCGCAGGAGAAAGGGTTTTCTTTCCGCCACCGTTCCGCCGCTAGCCGAAGATCGAGCCGGCGTTCACCACGGGGGACGCGGCACGCTCTGAGCACAGGACCACGAGCAGGTTGCTCACCATCTGCGCCTTGCGCTCCTCGTCGAGGTGGACGATGCCCTTCTTCGACAACATCTCCAGCGCGTGCTCCACCATGCCCACGGCGCCTTCGACGATTTTCGAGCGCGCCGCGATGATCGCGCCCGCCTGCTGCCGCTGGAGCATCGCCTGCGCGATTTCCGGGGAGTACGCCAAGTGCGAGATGCGCGCCTCGATCACTTCCATTCCGGCCTTCGCGAGGCGGTCCTGGATGGCTTTCTGCAGGGCGTGCGAGACTTCCGCGGTGTGCGTCGACAGCGCTTCCTCGTCGTCGGCATGCGAGTCGTACGGGTACGACTGCGCGACGGCCCGCACCGCGGACTCGCTCTGCACGGCAACGTACGTGGCATAGTTATCCACCTCGAACAGCGCCTCGGCGGTGTCCACCACCTTCCAGACGACGATCGCCGCGATCTCGATGGGGTTCGCACGGCTGTCGTTCACCTTGAGCTTGGCCGTTTCGAAGTTCCTGATGCGGAGGGAGATCTTCTTCTTGGACAGGAACGGATTGGCGAACCAGAAGCCTTGCGTGCGCACCGTGCCCTTGTATTCGCCGAAGAGCTGGAGGGCCTTCGCCTCCCCGGGATTGACGACGAAATAGCCGCCGAAGGAGATGAAGCAGGCAATCAGGACAAGAATGGCGAGCACGGCGACGACCGGCATGGCGTTCTTCCCCGCCCAGCCCATTGCCGCGAGCGAGAGGATCATGAGGGCGAACGTCGTGACCAAGGTAGGAATCCCGGACGACGCGTTGTACTCGTTTTCGCGAAGCATGAGTGTTGAGTCCGTTAAAGAGTGATATCACGATGATATCATTCGGCGGACTTGTCAATGGATAATTCGGGTGACCGGGCCCGGGCATCCAGGAGGGGAGATGGGGCTCGGCGTCGATCAGGGCCGGACGAAGCGCTCCGTGTAGCTGCCGACGGTCACGCTCATGGTCTTCCCGTCGACCAAGCCCTGATACACGAAGCCGAGGGTCTGGTCGTAGAGAATGACGGTGTTGCCGTAGTTCGTATAAGTGCCGACATCACTCAGCGTCGTGCCATCGCTATGCTCGGCGTTGTCCGTGAACGAGCCGTCTTCCTTCAATTCGATGACCTCGCTCTTGATGCCGACACCATTCGGAAAGATGTACGGGAGGCTTGCGCCGTTCACGCTCTCGAGTTGGTACTTCCCGATCACGATCACGGGTTCGGTGGCGCCACCAAGACAACCGGAGAGCCCAAATGCGATGCTGATCATCAGGCCAATTCGAATCGCTTTGCGCATGGAAGTCCGTGTGTCCGGTGTCGTGGCAAGCCGTTCCCAGCATGACCTTCCCGCCAAATCTATCGTCACGGCTGGGAATGGAACCGCAACTGATTGAACGCGGATTGGGCGGATCGAGGCGGATCAATTCGGATCGAGCACGTAGTAGTCCCTAGCGGATTCAAGGTGCTCGGCTCATAGTAGACGATCTCATCGGATGACTTTGTGGGGCCCTCGTGGAGGTACAGTTTGTACGCTACGCGTCTGCTGTTTTCCAGTGCGGTATTCGTGGGTATCGCTCCGGCGATTCTGTGTGCGCAGGCGCCGACGATCGAGCGACTCGAACCAGCGCTTGACGCGTTGATCGCCTCCGATGCGCGCGTCGAGAAGCTCGCCGAGGGGTTTCAGTGGTCGGAGGGGCCAGCATGGAACGTGAAGGGCGGCTACCTCCTCTTCAGCGATGTTCCCGCCAATACGATCTACAAGTGGAAGCAGGGCGAAGGCCTGAGCGTGTACCTCCGTCCAGCCGGCTACACCGGCCCGAATCCTCCCGGCCGGGAGCTGGGGAGCAATGGGCTGACGTTCGACCGCAGTGGTGCGCTCGTGATGGCCGATCATGGCAACCGGCAGATCGCCCGCCTCGATACGACCAAATACACCAAGACGACGCTCGCCAACCGCTTCGAGGGCAAGCGTCTCAATAGCCCGAACGACGTGGTGTTCCGCGCAAACGGTGATGCGTACTTCACTGATCCGCCCTTCGGGCTGTGGAAGCTCAACGCCGACACGGCCAAGGAGCTTTCGTTCAGCGGTGTCTATCGTGTGACGCCGAGCGGACAGATCACGCTCCTGACCAAGGAGCTCGGATTTCCGAACGGCATCGCTTTCTCGCCGGACGAGAAGACGCTGTATGTCTCCAACGCGGCGGGCGACCGGCCGATCTGGATGGCGTACGACGTTCAGCCGGATGGCAGCGTCGCGAGAGGGCGCGTGCTGTTCGACGCGTCTGCACAAGTGAAAGCAGGACGGAGGGGCGTGCCCGATGGCATGCGCGTGGACAAGCTCGGAAACCTGTTCGCGGCAGGTCCAGGTGGCGTTTACATCATCTCGCCGCAGGGCCGTCACCTCGGTACGATCCTCACCGGAATGCCCACGGCCAATTGCGCCTTCGGCGACGATGGCTCGATGCTCTACATCACGGCGAATAACCAACTCCTTCGCGTGCGCGTGAAGACGAAGGGTGTTGGCTTCCCATAAGACCCTCTGAAGAACGGAGACATCGCGACATGAGTCAGGAGCACGAAAGCCGCAGGGAGTTCGTCAAGCGCGCTGCGCTCGTTGGTGCTGGAGCGCCATTCCTCAGCAGCCACCTCGCGGATCTGGCGATGGGCTTTCAGGGCAAGCCACTCGGCGTCGCCCTCGTCGGATTGGGCAGCCTGAGCACGAACCAGATTGCGCCCGCACTCCAGAAGACGAAAAACTGCCGGCTCGCGGGGATCGTCACCGGCACGCCGGCGAAAGCCGCGAAATGGAAGGCGGCGTACAACATTCCGGACAAGAGCATCTACGACTACAAAACGATGAGCCGGATGGCGGACAATCCCGACATCGACATCGTGTACGTGGTGACGCCGAACGCGCTGCACGCCGACCACTCGATCGCGGCCGCGCGGGCCGGCAAGCACGTGCTCTGTGAGAAGCCGATGGAGATTTCGGTCCAGCGCTGCAATGAGATGATCGCGGCGAGCAAGAAGGCCGGGAAGCAACTCGCGATCGGCTATCGCTGCCAGTTCGAGCCGCACCACCTCGAAGCGATGCGGCTGGTGAAGGCGAAACAGTTCGGCGACCTGCGCTTGATCGACGCGGCATTCGGATTTTCGATCGGCGATCCAACACAGTGGCGGCTGAACAAGACCCTGTCGGGCGGCGGTCCGCTGATGGATGTCGGCATCTATGCGCTCCAATCGGCGCGCATGCTGACGGGCGAGGAACCGGTGAAGGTTTCCGCGATCGCGACCAAGACCGATCCGGTGAAGTTCAAGACGGTCGAAGAGACGATGACCTTCGAGCTCACCTTTCCGAGCGGCGTGCTGGCCCACTGCGCCACGACGTACAAGATCAATGGCCTGAATCGCTTCACGGCAATCGGTGACCGGGGTGCACTCGGCATGGAGCCGGCGTACAACTACAATGGCAACCGCGGTTGGCGGAGCGATGGCCAGCCGCTCAAGTTCGACGAGATCGACGTCTTCGCTGCGGAGATGGATGACTTCGCGCGGTGCATCCGGAGCAATGTGCGGTCAAAGGTGTCTGGCGAAGAGGGACTGCGCGATGTTCGGCTGCTGATGGCGATTTACGAAGCGGCGCGGACGGGACGGGCGGTGTCTGTTTAATTCTCTCAACCGCAACGACAACAACAAATGAACCACAGAGGACACAGAGGACACGGAGGACCGCATTGTTCATGTAGTCCTCTGTGTCCTCTGTGTCCTCTGTGGTTAAGGTTTCCGTTCTTGTTTCTGCTCTTTGTTGTTCGCTGGTGATGGCCGCGCTAGGATTGCGTGATGCACTTTTCCACTCGATTTCGAGCGTGGCTTTTCATTGTTGCGGTGCTGATGTTGGTCGCCGACCATTCCGTACTCGCGCAGCCTCCGGTCTGGCGCGCGCGCGGGCAGGTCAACGCCAGCCTTCTCTTCGGCGCGACGGACCAGCAGCTCGTGGGCACCCAGGCGGATCTGTCTCGTGCTGACAGCACCATCAGGCTCGACGCGCGCGTGCAGTTCCGATATGGCGAGTCGGCCGATGCCAGCGGCGTGCGATCCGTACAGGCGCGAAGCTGGCTGGGGTCACTCTCGGCCGACGCCCGGCCCTTCGCCCTCGTGACACCGTTCATCCTCGGCACCATCGAATCGAGCTACGAGAAGCGTCTGGCGCATCGCGAGTCCGGTGGGCTTGGGGTCAAGTGGACGCCCGTGCGATCGTCAACAGCGAATGCGAACTTCAGCGCGGCGTTGCTGGCCGAACATACGACGTCAACAGCGGCGCCGGCTACGGGCGTTCGCACGGAGACCTCGCTGGCGCGCTGGTCATTTCGCACGAAGGCCGATCGAAAGATCGACCGAGCGTCATTCTCACAGGCGACGATGTATCAACCGGAGTTCGTGGACCCCTCGCGATTCCTGCTGACGTCGGCGACACAGTTTGCGTATGCGCTCACAGCAGCCTTCGCGGTCACCGTCTCGCTCAACGACAACTACGACAGCGGCGCCCGAGCGCGTGGTGCGCGCTCCAACACCGACGGACAATTGCTGCTGGGCGCGGCCGTCAGCCGTTAGCGGTCATGGCTGCAGGGACTTCGGCACGAACGTCCCGCCCGTCCGAATAAGATCGAGAATCTCCTTCGAGCGGGCGTTCCACTGTCCCTGTTTCTCAGGTGTGATGTGGTTGTGATCGGAGTCGATCATGGGAATCAACTCCTTCGCACCGGGGATCTGATTAAAGGCGGTGATGATACCAACTGGCGTTGCGGTCGTATCGATGAAACCCACGGCGATGCACACGGGCGCCTTGATGCGCGACGCGAAGTTCACGGTATCGAAGTAGCGCGCCGCCTCCATCACGTTTGGATCACTCGCCAGCCAGTTGGGATATCCGGGCGCTCGGCCATGCAACGCGGCGTTGACGTCGGCACCTGACGGCTCGTTGACGACGACCGCGGTGATCTTCGGATTGAGCCCTGCGGTCACAAGACTCTGCTGCCCACCCATGCTCGTGCCCGTGGCCACCAGAATGCGGCCGTCCCAATCGGGGCGCGAGGCGAGGTAGTCCACCGCGCGCGTATCGCGAAGGTACATCTTCAGGAAGTACGATGAATCGCGACTCGTATTGCCCACCGCTTGATAGTTGCGTGGCACGTCGGTCGTCTGGTCAGGCGCGACGTCATGCGAGTCGACGTTCAGCGTCAACCATCCCTCGGTCGCTCGGCTGGTGGACCATTGCTGCTGAAGCGGATAGACGCCGGCGTACTGGTAAATGACGAGTGCGGGAAACTTGCCCTCACCTTTGGGCTTGGCGAGGTAGCCCTGCACCGTCGAGCCAAGCGCATTGAGCTTGACGGTGAAGAGTTCGATGTCCGGAACCTTGGTCTCAACGGGGGTGAGCACCGGGTTCATCGGAAGTTTCTTTTGCGCCTCGATCTTCTCGTCCCAAAAGTGGTCGAAGTCCGAGGGACGCGGTACGACAGGCGCGATCTGCGTAATACCGATGGCGGCGCCGAGGTTGACCGTGGCGCGTGGTCCCGTCGGGCCGGTTCGGACCTGGGCGTACAGCATCGCCGGCTCCGAGATCTTTTCTTCGAGCTGCGCTGACCCCGTCGAGAAATCGAGGACGCCATAGCGCAGAGTGTCCTTGCGATTCTTCGTGATGACGAAGGGGAATCCAGCTGGAGGGACGGCGGCGCCGGGGGCCAACGTCACGGTCCAGCCGGCCCGCTCGCCCACGGCGTACATCCCGCTCGCCTTGATGGGCGTGAACACCAGTTGCGGCGCGGCTGCTGGCGCGGGTTGCTGCGCGACGGCAGGGAGCGCGGCGGCGAGGGCGAGAAAGGCGGCGGCGCGAAATGCGAACAGATGACTTGGTCGATTCATGGGGGAATCATGCAGAAATTGCGGACGCTTCGCTATGCTTGGGCACTGGGGGGCGGAACTGCGGAAGGTGGAGGCCCTTCGCTCCGCTCAGGGCGACAAAACGTGCGTGAAGAGCATACTTGATCCTATGAAACGACTCCTTCTTCTGTGCCTCGCCAGCGGTGCGTGTGCTCGACCGGTGGCCATCGCGCCACTCCCTGCCCTGCCCTTCGCGACCGACACGGTTCGCGCTCAACAGATATCTGACGGCGTGGTGCGCCGATTCGTCTATTCGCCGCAGGGCCCTTGGGCGATTCACGTGCTCGATGTGGACCTTGCACGCTGCAACGCGGGCGTCGCGGTGAAAGGCGTGGACAGTGCTGCGTCGCGGATCAAGACCACCGTGCTGCTCCGCGATCTCGCGACACGAACCACGGTGTTCGGCGGCGTGAACGCGGATTTCTTCTCACTCGCCAACGGCACGCCGGCGGGGATGCTGATCGTTGACGGCAAGATGCTGACGCCGCCCTCAGCGCAGCCGGTGCTTGCCTTCGATTCCGCGGGCACACCCCACATCGGTGTGTTCACGCGAACGGCGGGCACACTTCGGCCATTCTATCCTCGCGATGCCGTTGGTGGGCGACCACTACTGGTGCGCAACGGCGTGATGGTCTCGAACATCGATAGTGCGGGCGGCGCCGCATTCGCAGCTGCGCGGCATCCACGCACCGCGGCTGGCATCATGGCGGGAGGGAAACGACTGCTGCTGGTCGTCGTGGATGGACGGCAGGCGCCGTACAGCGACGGCATGACGCTTCGCGAGTTGGCGACGCTCATGCTCTCACTCGGCGCGCGTGATGCGGTCAATCTCGATGGTGGGGGATCAACGACGTTGGTCTACGCGGATGCTGCGCATGGTGGCGCACTCGAGCTCGCGAACCGTCCGTCGGATAAGGAAGGAGAGCGCGGAGTGGGCGATGCGGTGGGAATCGTGCGGCGTTGCGGGGCGCGGTAGCGGCTATGTGACGTCAAAGATCAGATGTGAGCGGAGATCACATCGCGCCAGAAATCAGATGTGAGCGGAGGTCATCTCGCGCCAGAAATCAGATGTGACAGGTGCTCAGTGATCAGCCACAGCCTACAGATTCTCAGGGGGTGTGGCGCTTTGGTGCATCGCGCGTCGTGAAGCTCTCCTCTGCGCCCCTGCTCCTCTGCGTCCTCCGCGTTTTCACGGAGCTTAGCGACGGAACGGCTTAGCGGCACTGGCCCTGCGGAACAGCCGTTGGAACGTTTCCAACCGGTGTCCCGAAGTCGGGCGTGCCATCCGCCTTCCAGCCGAAGCGCTGCATGCGAATGACGCGGTCGCTCCACCCGCGCGCCGGGACGGACTTCGCGTGAAAGACGATCCAGTCCTCCCTGCCGTCCGGCGACGTCGTGAAGCTCGCATGACCGACACCGAATACTCCGCCGCTGGGCTGACCGGTGAACACTGGCCCCGTCTTGATCCAACTCGCTGGATCGAGAGGGTCAGCATCTGGCGTCCGACGGCGAAGTAACCCGAGCCTGTAATCGGGCAAGAAGGATTCGCGCGTGGAATACACGATGAACGTGTCGTTGCCATGCGAGAGGAACTCGGGTCCCTCCTGAAGGTTGAGCTCCGGCCCCAACTCCCATGCTTCGACGGGCGCGCTGATGCGAACGCGATTGGTGGCAATCGTCCACGGGTTCGCCATGCGCGCGATGTACAGTTGCTGCGGTGTCACGTGCGTCGAACGGTTCTCGGTCCAGCCCGACCACACCGCGTAGAGTTGTCCGCGAATGCGGGCGACGGAGAGATCGATCGCCCAGATCGGATTGGTCCGCCCCACGACGTCATTGCCGGTATAGAGCATTCCGCGATCGACGTAGCTACCCTGCGGGTCGTCGCTCGTTGACTCGAGGACGCCGCTCCGCTGATCTGTAAAGGCAGCGTCCTGTCCTGCTGGACCGGGCATCCCTGCCGCGTAGTAGATGTACCAGCGTCCGTCGATGAAGTGGAGTTCGGGCGCCCAGACATCCGTGCGGTTCCATCCACTCGACGGCGTGGACCAGACTTTCACCGCGTTCTGCTTCAGTTTCGTGAGGGTATCCGAGCGGTACACCCAGATTCCGTTGTTGCGAGACTCGACCTGAAAGTAGGATGTGCCCCGACGGGTAACCCAGGGATCGGCGCCGGGCGCAATGGGGTTGGTGAAGGTCCGGACACACGCCGATGAGGGCGGGTTCGGCGGAGCATAGGCCGACGTGCACGCGGCAGCGACGAGAAGAAGTGGTAGAAGAATTCCACTCTTGCGAGAATGCATGCACACGCGGAACGTCCATGGATTCGACGGTCTCGCCAGTCTCCGGAGTATGGACATGAAGTTTGTCATCGCCTGCTGCGTCGCGGTTGTCACGGCGTCCGTCGCCTGATCATCGTCCATGGTAGATAACGCACTGAAGGGCCTCGGAATCCATATCCTCGTGGACATGGACGGCTGCGATCCAGCGATCCTGGATGACGAGGCGGCGATCCAGTCATGCCTCATCGAAGCAGCACGGGCGGCTGGCGCATCGATCGTCAGCCACTGTTTCCACCATTTCAGTCCGCACGGCGTGACGGGTGTGGTCGTGATTGCAGAATCGCACCTTGCGATTCATACGTGGCCAGAGCACGGTTTCGCTGCGGTCGATCTTTTTTCCTGCGGCGATAAGCTCGACACGGTCGCGTGTGTGTCGTACCTGAAGGTCGCACTTCACAGCCAGCACTGCTCGACCACCGAGATCCGCCGAGGACCCGGGACCGCTCAGGCGAATCACTGACGGCGTCAACGCATCCTGCGTTCCAGACGCTCCCCTTGCTTATCTACAAGAAGCTGTCTATCGTCTCTTGTAGATAAACATGGGAAGACGATGACGAAACCGACGGATCTCGTCCAGGGCACATTGGACCTGCTCATCATGCGGACCATCGCCCGCGAGCCATTGCACGGCTGGGCGATCGCGCAGCGCATTCAACTACTCTCGAAGGAAGTGCTCCAGGTCAACCAGGGCTCGCTCTACCCGGCCCTGCAGCGTCTCGAGCGACAGGGGTGGATCACCGCCGACTGGGGTACGTCGGAGAACAACAGGCGCGCGCGCTTTTACCGCCTCACCGCGCCTGGCACGCAGCGCTTGCAGGAAGAGCGGGCGGACTGGGATCGTCTCTCCGCCGCGATCTCGCTCGTCATGCGAACCGCGTAGCGAGCCGTGCGACTCCTCTACCGAATCATTCCCCAGCTGCGCGCCATTTTTCGCGGCAGGCGCGTCGACGCCGACGTGGCCGACGAAATCCAATTCCACATCGATCGCGAGACGGACGCCAACACCTCGCGGGGAATGCCGTTTGACGAGGCACGCCGTGTGGCGCGTCTCACGGTCGGAAGTGTCGACGACGCGATGGAAACCGCGCGCGACCAACGGCCTGCGGCGGCGCTTCGGCAAATCATCCGCGATCTGCGCTTCGGCATACGACTTCTCGCCAAGTCGCCAGCGTTCGCGGCGGCGGCGGTGACCGTGGTTGCGCTTGGCATTGGTGCCGTCACCGCGATCTTCAGCGCGGTCTATGGGGTCATGCTTCAGCCGTTGCCGTTCCGCGAGCCGGAGCGGCTGATCAGCATCTGGACCAAAGCACCGACGCTCACGCTCACACGCATGTACCCCTCGTCGGCGGACGTGCGCGATTGGCGACAAGGCAGTCATCAGCTGCAAGACATCGCGCTCATTCGCACGACGGCCAACTTCAATCTCGTGGGCAATGGTGACGCCGAGCGGATCCAGGGCGCGCGTTTCTCACCGAACGTGCTCGCTGTCCTCGGTGTGACACCGGCACTCGGACGCGACTTTCGATCCGACGAAGACATGGACGGTCACGATCGCGTCGTCATCCTGAGCGACGGACTGTGGCATCGGCGCTTCGGCGGCGACAGCTCCATCCTCGGCCACAGCATTCAACTCAATGGAGCGCCGTACACGGTCATCGGCGTCATGCCGCCGAGCTTTCAGTATCCAACGCGTGACTTTCAGGCGTGGGTGCCGCTGGTTCTCGATCCCCGCGAGCGTGACCGGCAAGTCAACCAGAACTACCTCGCCGTCGGCCGCCTTCGCGCAAATGCGACCGTCGCGCAGGCGCAGCGCGAATTGGACGTGATCGCGACGCGTCTCGCTATGGAGCACCCTGCGACGAACCGCGACCGCGGTGTGATCGCGGAACCGATGCTCGCGAGCGCTATCCGCGACGTCCAGCCAGCACTGGTTGCGCTGCTGGCAGCGTCTTCGTGCCTGTTGGTGATCGCGTGCTTGAATCTCTCGAACCTGCTCGCGGCGCGCGCCGCAGCTCGCTCCGGCGAACTCGCCCTTCGGCTCGCGCTCGGTGCGTCCCGGCAGCGGCTGGTCGCGCAGGCCATCGCGGAGGTGACTCCGGTGCTTGCGCTGGGCGGCATGATTGGCGTTGCCGCCGCGGTGTTTCTCGTTCGTGCATTCGTGGCCGCAGCACCGCCGAACATGCCACGACTCGAGAGTATCAGCGTCAGCACACCGGTGATCCTCGTCTCGCTCGCGGTCCTCGTCGTCACGGGATTGCTCGCCAGTGTCATCCCGGCGATGCATGCGTGGCGCGCGGACTTCACGACGATGAGCAAGGATGGTGGGCGCTCCTCAACGAGTGGCCGCCGCCGAGCGGACGCGCGACGGATTGGCGTGGCAGTGCAAATTGCGTTCGCGGTTCCGTTGCTCGTCGGCGCAAGTCTCCTTGTCCGCAGCGCGATCAAGCTCGCGGACGTGGATCTCGGATTCAGGCGCGATCGCGTGGCGACATTCCATCTTGCGATCCCGCGCAGCAAATACCCGTCCGACCCTGAAGTCGCCGCCTTCTACGACCGTCTGCTTCAGGCGATCGCCGGCCTCCCCGGGGTTGAAAAGGCGGGAATGGTAAACCGCCTGCCGCTCGCCGGAAATCAGACGATGTCAATCAGCGTCGAGAAGGCGTCTGGCGAGCGCGTCGACATCTCCTCCATCGATTCGCGCCCGGCGACACCCGGCTACTTCGCGGCCATGGGGATTGCGCTGCGGAGCGGGCGTTCATTCGACGCACGCGACGACGAAACGGGCGTCCCGGTAGCGATCGTCGACGACCGTCTCTCGACGGCAACGTGGCCCGGTGCGGACGCCGTCGGCAAACGGGTGCAGCGCTTCGACGGGGTCTGGTGCACAGTGATCGGCGTGGTCGCGCACATTCGCGCGAACAGTGTGGACGTCGATCCCCGTCCGCAGGTGTACTGGAGCCATCATCAGGTCACCCAGGATCGAGTGGTGCTGGTTGTGCGAACGAGCGGCGACGCGCGCGCGCTCATCGACCCCGTCGGCCAGGCAATCAAGGCGATCGATCCGGAACAACCCGTGTACGACGTGCGCACAATGGACACCGTCGTACAGCGTTCGCTCGTGCAGCGCCGACTCACGATGATGTTGATCGTCGCATTCGGCGTGATCGCGTTGATTCTCGCGGCGGTAGGCATCTATGGCGTTGTGGCGTACGGTGTGACGCAGCGGTGGCGCGAGTTCGGCATTCGCGTCGCTCTCGGAGCAACGCGCAGCGAGGTCACGCGACTCGTCCTTCGGGAAGGCATTACAATGGCGTTGACGGGATCGGTCGCCGGACTCGTTGTTGCCGCGGCGTTACAGGAGCTGATGAGCAGTCTCGTGTTCGGCATTGGCGCGCTGGACGTCGCGAGTCTCGCCGCGGGGCCGCTCGCGCTATTCGCTGTCGCGGCGCTCGCCAGCTGCATCCCCGCGTGGAGGGCGTCTGCCGTCGATCCTGCGGTGACGCTCCGTGAATAGCTCAGCAAACGCCGCCACGACAACCTTGACTCGGCCGCCGAGCCGAGCGTAGCGTGCGGGTGGAATTGGTTCGTGCTGCGTTGAATTGATGACGCTGGCAGATGGTCTCCATGCGATCCTTGGTGCATGGACACCAGTGCACACTTACCAGGGGATGGTGCGGCATGCCTATGGCCACGCTCGCAAAGCGATGGACGCTCGACGAGCTCCACGCGCTTCCGGACGACGGGAACAAGTACGAGGTCATTCGCGGGGAGTTGTTCGTGACGCCCGCGCCGACGCCGACGCATGAGACGGTTGTGGCGCGACTGACTCGCATTCTCGACGCCTATGTCGAACGCGAGGGGTTGGGCCTGGTCTACCATCCTCGCGCTGTGCTCCAGTTCGAGGATTCTGAAGTCGAGCCGGATCTCATGGTGCGTCAGGAACACAACGGTGACAGCAGCACATGGGCATCGGCCCCGATCCCGTCGTTGATCGTCGAGGTCTTTTCGCCGAGCACCAAGCGCCGCGACGCGAAGCAGAAGCGCGATCTCTACATGGAGGCCGGAGTCGGCGAGTACTGGATGGTCGATCCTGAGCGCCGCGTGGTCATCGTGATCAAACCCGGGAAGGAGAACACGATCGTCAGCGACGAGCTGTCCTGGCACCCGGACGGCGCGACGACGCCATTGCGGTTTCAGGTCGCGCGCGTGTTCGGCAGCGCGCCGGCGCGCCCAGCGTAAGCCATTGCTCGTGCCCGACGGCGGGTGCATCCTTTGCGCCCATGAAGATTGCCTGCCTTCGCCACATCGTAGCAACGCTCGCGTTGGCGAGCACAGTGACCTCGGCGCCCGCCCCCGCCATGCAACGGGAGACCGCGCGCGACGTTGACCTCGCTGCGGCCGCCGCGTTGATCGCGCGCGTTGTTCCAGGCCACTCGCGCGATTTTCGCCTGGAGATCATCGCCGACAGCAACGGCCTCGATGTGTTCGAGGTTGATCGCGCCGCCGGCCGCGTCGTTCTCCGCGGATCGTCCGGCGTGGCGATTGCGTCCGCGCTGAACTGGTATCTCGAGAATGTTGCACACGTCAATGTGTCCGTGCCGTTGCGGCCCGTGCGCCTCACCTCATTACCGCTGGGCGCGGCCAAGGTCCGCATCGCCACACCGTATGCCAAACGATACTTCTTCAACTACTGCACCTTCTCCTACTCCATGGCGTGGTGGGACTGGGCGCAGTGGGAGCAGATGATCGACTGGATGGCGCTCAAGGGTATCAACACGCCGCTCGCGGTTACAGGCCAGGAAGCCGTGTGGCGGCTCGTGCTCCGCGATCTGGGATACAGCCGAAAGCAGCGCGACGATTTTCTCGTAGGCCCCGCGTATTTCCCATGGGGTTGGATGGGCAACATCGACGGACTCGGCGGCCCATTGCCGGACTCGTGGATCGACAGTCACATTGCGCTCGAGCGTCGCATCCTCGCGCGTGAACGCTCGCTCGGCATGACGCCGGTGTTGCAGGGCTTTACCGGTCATGTGCCGGAATCGACGAAGGATGTCTTCCCGAATGCAAAGCTGCACAAGACGGGCGACTGGTCCGCCGGCTTCACGGGTACCTGGTTCATCGATCCGCTCGATCCGCTTTTTCAACGCTTCGGCAAACGATTCATCGAGCGACAGGCGGAGCTTTTCGGCACGGACCACCTGTACGCCGCCGACCCGTTCAACGAGATCGATCCCCCATCGAACGACTCGACCTTCCTCGCGGGGATGGGTCGCGCGATCTACTCAGGGATGCAGTCCGCGGATTCGAACGCAACGTGGGTGCTTCAGGGCTGGTTTCTCTACTATCAGGCAAAGTTCTGGCAAGAGCCGCAGGCGCGCGCGCTACTGGGGGCTGTTCCCGACGATCGCATGATCGTGCTCGACTTGTGGGGCGATCGCTATCCAGTGTGGCAGAAGCGCCAGGCATTCTACGGGAAACCGTGGATCTGGAACGTGCTGTACAATTTCGGCGGAAAGACGAGCCTGAATGGCGACCTCCCGCACATTGCCGCCAATCTCGATAGCGTCCGCCGGAGTCCGGCGAAGGGCCGCCTGTTGGGGCTCGGCATGATGATGGAGGGGCTGGGCACGAACCCGGTGGTTCCTGATTTCGTGATGGACCAAACGTGGCGCACGAGCGTGCCGGCGTTGCGTGAGTGGACGGCGACCTATGTGTCGCGACGCTACGGCGCCCAGAATGCATCCGCGCAGAGCACCTGGGAGCAGCTGCTCGCCACCGCGTACAAGTCGCCGACGCAGACGGGCAATTTTCTGGCCGAGCGTCCGGGCTTCTATGTAAAGGGAACATCGTATCGTTCCGAACCGACGGCGCCATACGACCGCAGGCTCCTTGCGGCGGCGCTCGATACGTTGCTCAACGCGGCACCGGCGTTGGGCCGCAACGACGCGTACCGGTACGACGTCGTCAACCTGACGCGTCAAGTGCTCGGCCAACTCGCGTTGCCGCTCGTGAACCAGGTGCAGGATGCGTTTGTCCGAAAGGACCGCCCGGCACTGCGCTCGAGCGAACAGCGCGTGCTCGCGTTACTGACCGATCTCGATGAGCTTGTTGGCACGCGCGAGGAGTTCCTGCTCGGACGTTGGATTGCCGACGCGAAGCGGTGGGGCACGACGGACGCGGAGCGGCACCTGTACGAGTGGAACGCGCGAAACATCGTGACGCTGTGGGGCACGAAGTGTACTGAGGGGCAGAACGACGACCTGAACCTCTACGCGTACAAGGAATGGCAAGGGATGTTCACCTCGTACTTCAAGCCGCGTTGGCAGGAGTTCTTCACTCGGCTCAACCACTCGGTCGAGACGGGCGCTCCATTCGAGCGTGCGTCGTTCGCGACGGATATGTGCGCATGGGAGCAAGCGTGGTCTCGGCAAACGGCTGCGTTCCCAATACGGCCAACGGGCGACGCCATTGCTGTTGCGCGGCGGCTCGTAAGCGCGTATCGCAACTTCCTCGACAGTCCCTGACTTGCGCGCCGGACATCAGCTATGTCAGGTGCTCAGTGATCAGCCGCAGCCAACAGAGCTTCAGGGGGTGTGGCAGTCCGGGTGCGATGCGCCAGAGCGCCACAGCAACTGTCACTCTGTAGGCCGTGGCTGGCTACTGAGCACCTGCCTCATCTGATTCCCGCCCTATTCCTCGTCGGTCGCTCGCCGTTCGAAAGGCCGCCGCGCTAAGAGGGGAGTGTCTCCAACGCATGCCGCAACTGCTCATACCGCTCTCGGTGCTCGTGCAGCAGCGGCGCGTTCACTTGCACCAGAATCTGGTCCACTTCCTTCACCAGTGCGGCTGCCTCATCGATGTTCCCGACGCGCGCGACGACCTCCGCCGCACGCGCGAGTCCGGTTGCGACTCCCAACGGGTCGTTGATGGCGCGCGCGATTTCGAGACTCTCCACGTGTGCTGCCAGTGCCTCCTCCTCCCGGCCTCCCACCATCAATGCGTCGCCGAGCACCGTGAGCGCGCTCATAAGACCCCAGCGGTCTCCGAGTTCACGAAACACCGGAATGCTCGTGCGCTCGAGCGCTCCGAGCGCCAGATCCGCATTGCCAGCTTCGAGGTCGACGCCCGCCTGCACACGCATGTTGAAGGCAAGCAATTGACGCTCACCCAGTGATTCGAATGTCGTTCGTGCCTCTTCGAGCAGTGCCCTCGCCTGATCGTTTTCGTGCAAACCCGAAAGCGCCCATGCGAGCGTGGTTTGCGTAAAGGCGATGTTCCGCCGATCGCCAACTCGTTGCCGGATGGCGAGGGACTCTTCGAGTGCCCCAACGGCGCTTGCGAGATCGCCGACGAATAGCGCCGTCCAACCAAGATTGTTCAGCGCCTGGCCTGCTCCACGATCGTCCCCAAGTGCGCGGTGCAGGGCGAGACTCTCCAGCGACAGCGCTCGTGCCTCGGCGAACCGGCACCGTCGCCAATCGATCCACCCCATGCTCGCCAGGCTGGAGGCTTCGCCGTGGCGATCGCCGGCCGCGCGCCACAGCGCGAGGGCCTGCTCGGTCGCGAGGAACGCGTTTGCGTAATCGCCCTGATTCTGGGCGAGGGTGGACGCCGCCGCGTGGAGCCGAGCGCGAACCTCTGGCGGGAGCGCGGCGCCAAGCGCGAGCGCCCGTGCAATCCACTCGCGCCCTTCCGTCCACCGGCCGCGCACCAGCCACGTTCGCCAGAGCGCAAGCACCAGCTCCGCGAGCGCAGGCGCGTCCCCCGCGCGGTGCGCGCCGTCGAGTGCAAGGCCCAGATTGTCATGCTCGCGGTGAGTGATGACGAGCGCTGCCGCCGATGACTCTCCCTCGCTCGCTGTTGACAGACCCACGGCGAGTAACCTGAAGTGCGTGCGATGACGAGCCCAGACCTCGTCGGAATCGGGTGACTCCCGGAGCCGTGCACGTCCGAATTCTCGCACGCTCTCGAGCATGAAAAATCGAGGTTGTCCGTCGTCGTCGTCGCCGCGTTGGCGCAGCAGGCTCGCATCGACAAGGATCTGTGCCAGCTCCAGTAACTCGATCTCACTGCAGGCCACCACGGCCGCCGCCGCGTTTAGCGACGCGCCTCCGGCAAACACGGCGAGCTGCGCGAAGACCACGCGTTCTCGTGGTCCAAGAAGGTCATAGCTCCACGCGATGGTCGCCTCGAGTGTTCGCTGCCGCGATGGAAGGTCGCGTGCGCCGCCGGTCAGAACGTCGAAACGTTGATCGAGCCGAGAGAGAAGATTGCGCGGTGACAGCAGGCGACAGCGGGCGGCCGCGAGCTCGATCGCGAGCGGCAACCCGTCGAGTCGGCGACAGATCTCGACGATCGCCGCATAGTCGTCGTCTGGCGAAAAATCACTCTTCGCTTCCGTGGCGCGCTGCACGAACAAACGCACCGCCGGTGATGACTCAGCCGTGACAGTGCCGACTCCGTCGGGGACGGCGAGCGGCGCGACGAAGAACTCGTGCTCGCCGCGCACACGCAATGGGGCGCGACTCGTGGCCAGCACCGTCATCTTCGGACAACTCGCGATCAGCTTGGCGATGTCAGGCGCGGCCGCCGTGATCTGCTCGAGGTTGTCGAGGACGAGTATCATGCGCCGCGCGCCCACGACCCGTACGAGGGTTTCCAACGTCGACCGCCCTTCGGCATCACGCGCACCAACTGCGGACGCAATCGTCGGAAGCGCGAGCAGTGGATCCGTGATCGCCGAAAGATCGACGAACTGCGCGCTCTCGAAGTGCGCACCAATGTTGGAAACAAGCCGGAGCGCGAGGCGAGTCTTACCGCTTCCGCCAGAGCCGGTGAGCGTGATCAACCGGATATCCGCCCGCAGCGCGAGCGCCGCAAGCGCGCTGAGCTCCCGGTCTCTCCCAATCAGTTCGCCAGGTGGCTCCGAAGGAAAGGATGACGACTCCAGTGCGTCGCGATCGGCGAGCGCGCGCGCAATGGCGTCGGCGAGCGCACGTGCTGTCTCGTGGCGTGCCGCGGGGTCGGTCGACAGAGCTCTCGCCAGCTCCACATTGAGGGCATCCGGCAGTTCCGGCCGCAAATGCGCCACACTCGGCGGGTCCTCGACGAATCGCTTGGCGAGCGTCGCCTGCACGGTCGCGCCGATCCACGGCGGACGGCCCGTGAACATCTCGAACGCGATGCACGCCAGGGAGAAGATGTCGCTTCGCGCGTCGATGTCGGCGTCGCCGGTGGCCTGCTCGGGACTCATATACGCCGGCGTGCCGACGGCGTGGCCATGCTGTGTCAGCGTTTGCTCGCCCGGCGCTCGCGTCGTGTGCGCAATGCCGAAATCCATCACCGACGCGTGCCCCTCGCTCAGCAGTACGTTCTCGGGCTTGATGTCGCGATGAATCACGCCGCGCTGGTGCGCGTGTTGAAGCGCCTCGGCGATCTCGCCGACGAGGTGCGTCACCAGCGCCGGTGGAAGCGGCCCGTCGCGCACCAAACGCTCACGCAGCGTTTCACCCTCGACGAACGGCATCACGTAGTAGAGCGTGCCGTCCATCTCGCCGGAGTCGAACAGCGGCAAAATGTGCGGATGCCGGAGATTGGCGGTCACGAGGATTTCGCGCGCGAGCCGCTCCGCACCGATGGCAGCGCTGAGTTCCGGATGCAGCATCTTGATTGCGACGGCGCGATCATGCTTGACATCGCGCGCCAGAAACACGACGGCCATGCCACCGCGTCCAATCTCGCGCTCGATGCGATAGCGGCCGGCAAACGCCGAGGCGAGCGGAGGCTCGTCCGGGACGACGCGCAGTCGCTCCACGAGCGTCGTGACGTCGTCACTCGGCTCCACATCCAGCTCTTCGCGGACGAGCCGGGCGTATCGCTCGGCGTAACGGATCGCGCTGGTGCGCTCACCGGAGCGCGCCAGCGCGGATACCAATCCGACTGCGCCGATGGTGCGCAACGGATCGAGTGCGGCAAGGCGTTGCCACCAACGGACTGCCGCGGCATGGTCGCCTGCTGCATCGGCGGTGACCGCGAGTCGCTCGAGCGATTGCTGCGCCACGCTCGCGTATCGCGCACGTTGGTCCTCTACCCAGCGCTCGAAATCGGGAGCGTCGTTGAGGTACACGCCGTCGAGAAAGGGCCCGGTGTGCAGATCTGCGACGGCCTGGTCATCACCAGCAGCCACGGCAGCGATCAGAAGCTCGACGTCGCTCGGAAGGACGCGCGCGTCGAGGCGAAGATCCTCGCCTCCCTCCGTCAACGAGGCGCCACCGCAGTCCTGCCGCAGCGCGTAGAGCGCTTGTGAGAGCGCCTGACGTCCCCGCGGTTCGTCCACGTCTGGCCACAGCAGTCCGAGCAACTTGGCCCGCGTCACGCCGCGCTCACCGGCCACCGCAAGTACGGCCAGCAGCGCGAGGCGCCGCTTCTGCTGACCGGCTCCCCTGAGGTCGCCGTCCGACCGCGTGAGCCGCAGACCCCCGAAAGTGTTGAGCCGCAACGACATCGGAGTCTTCGCTCGCCCGTCTGGACGCAAGTGAGAATCAGGTGAGACCTGCGGACTATCCTACCGTCGCATCCAATGCATCGGCAAGTGTGCCGAGCCTTCGACCCCCCTTCGCGAGGACATGATCCCATGACCAGTATTCCCGCCATCGAGCCAATCAACGTCCAGACGACCGGTGTGCATCATGTCGCCATCAGGTCGACTGACATCGCGCGGTCGCGCCTGTTCTATCTGGAGCAGCTTGGCTTCACCCTCCTGTTGGAGACGCCAGAGATGTTCATCTTCGCCGCCGGCGGCACGGCGTTCGCCGTCCGCGCTCCCGATGCGCGCACCCAGGGCGGCGACACATTCGATCCCTTCCGCGTCGGGCTCGACCACATCGCGCTGGCCTGTACCGATGCGCAGGAGCTGCGCCGCGTAACGGACGGTTTGTGTGCTGCGGGCATCGAGAACACCGGCGTGAAGACCGATCCGACGCTCGGCAAGGAGTACGTCGCGTTCAAGGACCCAGACGGAATCAAATGGGAACTGTACATGGCATGAGGGCCGGACCTCGGCCAACTCCGGGCCCGGGCTGCCCAGCTGATAACTGAGGATGGAGGCGGGGCTCGTGCCCGGGCCAACCGCGGGCTGGGGCGCGGGCTGGGGCGAGGGCCGGGGCTGGGGCTTGCCTGCAGGCTCGGGCAGGGGCTCGGGCTCGGGCTCGGGGCTGACATCTAAGGCTTGGGCCCGGGCCCAGCCCCAAGCCTGCAGGTCGGCCCGAGCCCGAGCCACAGCCCCCGCCCGCGGCCCCCATCCCTAGTTACCAGCGTTTCAGTCTGTCAGCTGTCATCTGTCATCCGTGAGCCCACTAACGTCGCTACTTCAGTAGGTAGTCCCGAAGCGCAGGTAACGGCCGCTCGGCGGTGGCGCGGCGGTGCAGGTATTCGCTCCTCTCTTGTACGGCGCCCGTGTTCAGAGGCAGGAGATACACGAACGTCGCAGCGGCAAAACAGAGGAACCCAGCGTACAGCGCCGCAGACCCACGGGAATCAAACGCCCAGAATCGACTCTCGTCGTCCGTGCCCCATCCGGCCAGCGCGCCGACGCCGAACGCAACGAGCATCGCGCTGTAGATGAATGCGAAGAAGTAATGGTACAGATACATCGGCCGCGAGATGAGCGCGAAGGGCAGAAAGTTCAGGAGATATGCGACGACAAGCACGATGAGCGCATGACGGTAGCGCACGAGCGCGACGCGACGCGTCGCTGCACTGACCGCGACGGCGATCATGCCACACAGAAGCGGAAACCAGATGGCCGGGTTGCCGAAGAGCGCGATCCACCGAACATGCGCGGCATCGGGATGCGATTCCCAGAAACCGATGCCATGCTTCGCGACGGGCCAGCTGTACCACGGAGAGGCACCGACGTTGAAGTCAGTCGCCCAGCCGAGGTTGATGAGCATCATCGCGCGATGCAGAAGTGCAAACGCACTCCAGAATGGGAACGTCGCCCCAGGCACGTACGATCGACTGCCGATCAACGTGGCCTGGAATGGAATGGGCATCGTGGTGTCATTGAGCCCGGAGCGGTGAAGCAACGCGAAATGGATCGCGAAGGGGATCACGTACGCCAACACGGGCACGACGAGGAACAGTCCTGCCTCGAGTACGACGGTGAAACCGCGTCGTCGCTCAGCCACGACGTCGAATAGCCAGAGCAGCCCGATGAGGGCGAGCGCGGTGAGTCCCGTCCACTTCGTGCCCGCGGTCATGCCGCCCGCGATGGCAGCGGCGACGAGGAGCATCCAACGCGTGCGTCCGGTGGCGTTGCGAGCCGCGACGAAGAAGTACACCGCTGACACCCCGAACAGCGTCAGCATGCTGTCCATGACGATCACGCGGGAAATGACGAGCAGTGCGTTGTCGAGGAGCAGGACAGCTGCGGCGAAGGTCGCCATGCGACGGCTCGCACCGAGCTCGCGCATGAGGAGGAAGACGACCGGGATGATCAGTGCGCCGGCAAGCGCTGGCAGGACCCTGAGCATGGGGGTCGGTTGGTTGGTGGCGAGATCGGTGCCGGACACGCCGAGGACGCGCGCGGCGGCGTAGAGCAGCAACTTGCCGAGCGGAGGGTGCACGTCGACGTAGTACTTGCCCGTGAAATAGGCTCCCGTAAAGCGCTCGAAGTGCACCTCGTCCCACACCACCGCGCGTGGAGAGATCAGCATCCAGAAGCGTGTGAGGAACGCCAGCGCGGTCAGTACCGCGAATTCAGGGCACCTGAGCGCCGAACGTTTGGGAGACGGCGACACCACTGGTGTATTGGGAATTGTCGCAGAGATCACAGGGTGGTCAATCGCGTATTGGATGAACGTGACTGGAAGGTCGGAAGGTAGCCAGCATGTCGTTCAGAGGTTGCGCTGCCAATAGGCAACATCGATCCAGCGACCGAACTTGAAGCCGACCTCGCGAAAGTGGGCCACTCTCGTCATCCCCAGCTTCTGATGCAGTGCGACGCTCGCGTCGTTCGGCAGGGCGACACCACCGATAACCGTATGGAACGAGCGAGCGCGGAGCGCATCGAATAAGTGCTCGTACAGCGTGGTGCCAAATCCGCGCGTCATGACGTCGTGCGCCAGGTAGATGGTGCTTTCAACCGCGAAGCGATACGCAGGCCGGCTCTTCCATTGCGTGGCATATGCATACCCCGCAACGCGGCCTCCGTCTTCCAACACCAACCAGGGTAGCGAAGCGGATACAACGGCGTCGATGCGTCGCGCCATCTCAGCGGGAACCACGGGCTCTTCCTCGAACGTGACGATCGAATTCGACACATAGTAGTTGTAGATGGCTGCGATGACAGCAGCATCCGTGCGCTCCACTGGGCGGATCAGCGACATGTCATCACCGGTGGTTCTGCGTTTCGCCATCACGCATAGTCAATTCGGAAACGGCCAAACCAAGACCAAAAACAAACCAAAACCAAAACCAATTGACCGCAGAGGTCGCAGAGGTCGCAGAGGACGACGTAACTGCACACTGCTCAAACGCTTCCCGGTACTGTGTGCGTCATTGACGTCGTCCTCTGCGATCCTCTGCGGCTTTTTCAGTTCTCTGCGACCTCTGCGGTGAATCGGTTGCAGTTGCAGTTGCAGTTGTCGTTGCAGTTGTCGTTGCAGTTGTCGTTGCAGTTGCCGTTGCTGTTTCCATTCCAATTGGCGTTGCCATTGCAGTGGCCGCTGCAAAATCACATCAGGAATCCGCGGCAATCACGGTATTGAGCAACACGTTCGCACCGTTGACGACGTCTTGCGGGCGCGTGAACTCCTTCGGCGAGTGACTGATACCTCCGACACTTGGCACGAAGATCATGCCGATCGGCGCAACGTGGGCAATCTCTTGCGCGTCGTGTCCCGCGCCACTCGGCATGCGTTGCGACGTGAGCGCTAGCGACGACACACTGCTTTCGATCCACCGCATGATTCGCGTATCGCAGAGTGCCGGTTCGCTGTCGACCAGCCGCTTGAATGCGAATGTCGTCCCCGTGGCGGTCCCGATGTCACGGGCCAATGACTCGAACCGTTCGCTGAATCGCGCGAGCTTCGTGCGGTCGAGGTCGCGCAGGTCGACGGTCATCACCACCTGCCCCGGAATGACATTCGTCGTATTGGGCGACGGGATGACGCGACCCACCGTGGCCACCTGGCGGCCCGGCTCTCCGCGAATCGCATCGTTCACGGCAACGGTGAACTTCGCCGCGGCAAGCATGGCATCCTGCCGGCGGTCCATCGGTGTCGTACCAGCGTGATTCGCGAAGCCGGTGATCGTGATCTCGAACCACCGCAAACCGACGATGCCTTCGACGATGCCGATCTGGCGGCCATCACGATCGAGAAACCCGCCCTGCTCGATGTGTAGCTCGAGGTAGCACGAGATATCCCCGCGCTTGAGTTCCGCCGATTGCAGCTTCCCAACGTCGCCACCTGCGATGCCGATCCCCTCACGAATGGTTTTCCCGGACCGCGCCACCTTGTCGAGATCCTCGCTGGTGAGCGCACCGATCGCGAGCTTGCTGCCGATCGTTCCGCCCTCCTCGTTCTGCCACACCACGACATCGACGGAATGACGGAGGCGCACCTGCTGCTCCCGCAGTGAACGAGCGACCTCGATGGCCGAGAACGACCCAACCGGCCCGTCGTAGTTGCCGCCGTCGGTGACGGAGTCGACGTGCGAACCGATGAGGATCGGCGCGAGCCCGCGGTCGCTTCCCTCGACGCGACCATAGATGTTTCCGGCCGCGTCGATGCGCGGATTGAGCCCTGATTGCCGCATCGCATCGAGGGCGAACGCCCGCCCCGCGCGGTCGGCGTCCGAGTACGCGACGCGATTGACCCCACCACTCGTGCGTCCAATGGCGTCGAATGCCGAAAGCCAGCCGTTGAGCCGCGCTCCGTCTACTACGAGTGGCACGGCCACAGGGAAGATCGAGGCGCGAGGCCGCGCCTCGCGGTGGAGCGCAGGAACTGCGGCAAGCGCGGATGCGTGCGCTAGGAATTCGCGTCGATTCATGGGGAGGTGCTGGTCGCGAGTGGGTCGGGCGGCCGACGAGCCAACGTACGGTGCCCGCCAAACACTGTCCATCCGGACAGAACAGCGATCGACCTCAACAATAACTCGCGCCGTTCCCCACCGCGTGACGGTATATGGCGCCCACGTGGTGCATCTTTGTCAGAAGGTCGGCGCACGCCCGTGCGCTGAGGCCTTCACGAATTCTTCTGGGGAGTCGAGGAGCGACCGGACGAGGCGCCACGCGGCGATGCTTGCCTCTCCATGCGAACGAGCGACGAGAAATACGTGGTGAGGCGTTCTCTCTACGGGAATGCTCCACACGGACGGCAGCGCCACGACCGACTCGTCATGCAGGCAGACGAGTTGGCATTGCGGCGCGACCAATTGGAGGCGAGAGAGCAGTGGCAGCGTCGGAATGCCGCTGCGATCGCGCGTGCCGACGACGATGACGCGTGGCGCGTGAAGTTTGGCGAAATTCAGGCACGCGCGCCGCCCGGGGACGTGAACCGAATACCGAGACCACTCAGGTAGCGCCCGCAGTGCGGTAGCCCACTGCTTGCCTGCAGGCCCTAGAAGGACACTCTTGCCAACATTCATTCCGAGAGTATTGTGGCTAACACGCGTGCGCGCCGTCACCGTACGGGGATATATGGAAGCTTTTTGGGGAAAAAACGAAATCAGGCCACGTCGAGCTCCCCGGTGACGCATCAGCACCAGTCGCAACGATGATCGCCCCACTGTCCGCCCTGGATGCCTATCGGGGAGATCGCGCGTCGGCTGGCGTTGACGTCTTTACGCCCGTCGATGCCGAGTTGACACAGATTGCAGAGTTATTGACGCGCTGCACGCAGCTTCCAAGGAACGGGGCATCGGCGCGTGTCAACGCCGCGCTGCGTGCCGAATGTGCGCGCCTTGCCCAATCAGTGGCCGAAGCGCTGGACATTCGGTCGCCAGACCAAATCACGGACAGGACGCCGGCCGCAGTCGCTGCCGTCTTGCGAGCCGCAGCAAGTCTCCTGGAGGACACGGAGGCCCTGCGATTCGCGAATGCGCTCCTGTTCCTCGCCGATCGCGTGCTCGGTGCAGACGCAGGGGTGATCGAGCAGGGACGCATTCTCGCGCAGCGCGCACGCGTGGCGCGTAAGATTGGCGACCAAAAGGCATCGATGACGCTGTACGGTCTCGTGCGCGACATGGCCGAACGAGAGGCATCGCCGGAGCTGCACGCCCGCGCGCACGTCGGGTTCGCCGTGCTCGCCCGCGCCCGCGGCAACATTCCCCTCATGACCGAGCACGCACGCGCGGCGTTGGAGTACGGCGTGCGCTCCCAGCTTCCCGAGCTGCTCGCGATGGGGCATCGTTCGATGATGCTTGCCTCCGCCGCGGTCGGCAAGCTCGATGACGCGGTCCTTCATGCGTGGGGGGAGTACAGTGTGTTTCGTGGAGATCCGGCGCGTGAGGTGAACGCACTCCTGACCGTGGCGCAGGCCGTTCTCGATTACGGAGAGCCGGCGATCGCACTGCGTGCGTTCGCCGTGGTGCTCCGTCGGCCGCTCCCCAAGCGAGCCGAACTCCCATGCCTCGGAGGCGCGGCCGTCGCGGCGGCGAAAGTTGGCGAACGACGCCTCGTTGCGCGCATCGTCCGGCGTATCGATGACCTCACGGCCAGCACTGGTCATCCATTCGATTCCCTTTCGTCGCGTGCGGAAGCGGTGATGGCGCTGACCATTCTCCGCGACGCGACCGCGGAAGTGCGGCGGCAGGCAGTGCTTGAGGAAGCAGAGGCGGCGGGCTTCCATGAAATTGCCTACCGGATGGCGCACTTGACGCCGCCGAAAAAGGCAAGCAGCCCCGCGCCGCTCGCCTCCGTCGAGCTTCGCGAGGTACTCGCTGGGCTGGAGGAGGTGAGCAGCGGCATGGAATTGCAGACTGCGTTCTAGTGCAAACCGATCACTCGTCGCCTATGCACCGTCCATTCGGGTTCTGGTATCCGCTCTTGCAGAGCGGATTCGGAATGCTGTCGCCTTCATCACGTGTCGAAGGCACCGGCTTCAATTGGCGAGGGGCGACAGAATCGGACGCGCTACAGGCAGCAACCGTAGCGATGGCGCTGAGAACGACGATCAATCGAAGGCGGGCAGCCGACATCGGAAGCTCCAGATAAAGGGAGATTCAGATGTGCGTTGCTTTGGCTCTTCAGCCCGTCATCGTCTGGGGTAGGGCGTCACGCTACGGGGAACGACGCGAATTCGTGCTCGCAATTCCATGAGCGAATTCCGCCGCGTGGTGCTCGCGCTCGTGCTTGGTCGCATCGCTCAGGCGCGACTCAGATCGGCACTGACTGCCTCTGATGAGATCCGCTTCTTCGAGACGGTTGCCGATGTGCGCGAGGCGCTTGCGGACTCCGCACACGCATTGATGGTGCTCATGGAGGCGAAGGATGTCTCCGGCGACCCAACCGCTCCGCTGTTCCGTTTCCTGACCGACCACGCCCCCGCGATCGTCACGATCGGCTTCTTGCCGCACGCGTCGCCGTCGGCGGGAATTCGCGACCTGGTGAACAGCGGCGTCAACGCGCTGATTCAGGAAGGCGTCGATGACTTTGGGATGGCACTTCGTGCCGCCTATGACGGTGGAATCGAGGCCTGTGCCGCGCGAGCGGTTCGGCGCGCGCTCGATCCCATCGTCGCCGGCGAGCCTCGCGTTCTTGTCGACTATTGCCTCCAGTACCCTCGCGAGGATCTCTCCATCGCCGGCCTGGCGCGGGCGCTCGGCTGCGATCGAAAGACGCTGTGGAACACGACGGCGCGAATGGGCCTACCCGCACCGAGTGACCTCGTTATCTGGTCGAGACTCTTTCTTGCCGCGGCGATCCTCGAGAGCACCGGCTATACCGTCGAGAAAGTGGCGCTCCAACTCAGCTTTGCGTCGCCGTCCGCATTTCGCAACGCGTGCCGCCGGCATGCGAAACAAAAGCCGGCGGAGTGGCGACGGCCTGGTGGTCTCGCGCAGTGTATCTCGGCGTTCGTGGATCACAGAACGTCGAAGTAGATGCTCTTGCTGTGGCTTGGCTGAGCAGGCGTCCTGCGAGGAAGAGAGTAGTTTCTCATCTTACCCGCACCTTCAGTTTCTCGATAACAGGGGAATTCCATGTACGCCAGATGCACCACGCACGTGGCACTCGTCGCACTGCTCGCGGCCCCACTCCTCGCGCAGAAGACCGAGACTCTCATGCTCTCGGGCGCGGACAAGGACCATACTGTTCCCTGGGAATTCCGGATCAGTGGAGGCATGAACGCCGGACGCTGGACCACGATCCCCGTCCCATCGAACTGGGAGTTGCAGGGATTCGGGACGTATGGCTACCAACGCGACCCTGAGTCCCCGGACCGCGGGGAATACCGGCATCACTTTCAAGTGCCGGCGACATGGCGTGGGAAAGCAGTGCGACTGGTCTTCGAGGGAGCGATGACCGACGCATCGGTCAAGGTGAATGGCACATCCGCGGGCCCCACGCATCAGGGCGGACACTATCGGTTCAGTTATGATGTCAGCGCGCTGCTCAAGTATGGTGAAGACAACGTGCTGGAAGCCGCGGTCGATGAGCACTCCGCAGATGAATCCGTGAACCGCGCCGAACGTGGCGGCGACTTCTGGCTCTTCGGGGGAATCTTTCGTCCCGTGTATCTCGAAGCGATGCCGGAGCGGCACATCGCTCGCACGGCGATCGATGCGCGTGCCGATGGCTCATTACGCGTCGATGCCTTTGTCGCGTCGCGCGCTGGCGTGCCGTCGGGCACGCAGGTCACCGCGCAAGTCGTGACGCTCGACGGCCATCCGTTCGGCGCGCCGTTTTCCGCCGTCGTCGCGGGCAACGACACGGTGGCGACATTGCGAACCAAGCTATCAGGCGCGCGACTCTGGACGCCCGAGACACCGAACCGCTATCGCGTGCGTATTTCGCTCCCGGGTGCCCAGGGGCACACGGTCACGGAGACATTCGGATTCCGCACCGTCGAAGTGCGTCCGCAGGACGGCATTTACGTCAACGGCGCAAAGGTGCGGCTCAAGGGAGTCAATCGGCACACCTTCTGGCCCGAGGCCGGCCGCGCGAGTAGTCGCGCCATCAGTGAGCTCGACGTCAATCTGATGAAGGACATGAACATGAACGCGGTGCGCATGTCCCACTATCCGCCCGATGTGCACTTCCTCGATGTCGCCGACTCGCTCGGCCTCTTCGTGCTCGACGAGCTCACGGGCTGGCAGCGCGCCTACGACACGCCCGTCGGCCGAAAGCTCGTCAGGGAAACAGTCACCCGCGACGTGAACCATCCCTCCATCATCTTCTGGGACAACGGAAATGAGGGCGGCTGGAACTTCGACCTCGATGCGGATTTCGCGAAGTGGGATCCGCAGGGCCGAGCGGTGCTCCATCCGTGGACGTTGCATGGGGGTGTCGAGACGGCACACTATCGGCCGCTCGCATGCTGCGCCGGACGCGTGTTCCAGGGGCGCGATATCGTGATGCCCACCGAATTGCAACACGGTCTCTATGACGGCGGCCATGGGGCGGGGCTGGCCGATTACTGGGCGGCGATGCTCGCCAATCCACGTGGTGCCGGCATGTTCCTCTGGGACCTCGTGGACCAAGGGGTCAAGAGAACCGACCTGTCGAGGGACACGCTCGACGCCGCGGGCAATCGAGGTGCCGATGGCATTGTTGGACCACACCGTGAGAAGGAAGCGAGCTTCTTCGCGATCAAGAAGATCTGGTCGCCCGTTCACCTCGAGCTTGGCGACGTCGAAACGTTATCGCCCACGTTCGACGGGCGCTTCGTCGTGGAGAACCGGTACGACTTCGCGAACCTGAGCGGTGTCCGCTTCACCTGGCAGCTCGTTCGCTTTCCAACGTCGGCGAGCAAGCAGAGTGGTCACACCGTCGTCGCGCGCGGTACCGCGGCCTCACCGAACGTCGCCGCCGGCATGCGCGGCGTCGTGGCGCTGTCGATGCCGCGCGATCGCTCGAGTGCGGACGCCCTGTATCTCACCGCAACCGATGCACACGGGCGCGAGATCTATACGTGGACGTGGATGCTTGCGGCTCCGCGCGCCATGGCGGAACGAGTGACGTCGACCGCGCCGTCGCAGCGTGTCGTGACGGCGACGGAAACGAGCGACAGGCTCTCCCTCGTCAGCGGCGATGCCCGCGTCGACTTCGACCGCGCAACCGGGCGCCTCACGCGCCTGCAGCGCGGCGCGGAGATCGTGCCGTTGACCAACGGCCCGCGGATCGTCGGCGGAGTGGACGGCAAGCTCACGGCGCTCACGCATCGTGCGGACGGCGCGGATCACATCGTCGAGGCGACATACGAAGGTGGTCTGCGAACGGTGCGTTGGCGTATGCGTCCGGACGGTTGGCTGCGGCTCGACTATCAGTACGACGTGAATGGCGACGTCGACGCCGCCGGTGTGACCTTCGACTTCCCGGAGGCGAGCGTCACGGGTCTTCGCTGGCTGGGCAAGGGGCCGTACCGCGTCTGGAAGAATCGCGCGGAAGGTCAGGAATACGACGTTTGGCACAAGGCATACAACGACGCCGTGACCGGTGTCGTTTGGCAATATCCCGAGTTCAAGGGCTTTCACGGCGGTATCCACTGGGCCGTGTTGGAGACTCGCTCGGCACCGCTCACAATCGCAACGCCCGAGACAGACATGTTCCTGCGCGTGTTTACGCCTCGCCAGCCTCCTGCTGCGGATCAGGGACGAGTCGGTGGCACGGGTGCACCGTTGAATACGTCACCGGAATTCCCCGCCGGCGACATCTCATTCCTTCATGCAATTCCCGCCATCGGCAACAAATTCATGCCGGCCGAGCGAGTGTCGCCTGCGGGGCGGAAGAACATGGTACAGCGGAATGCGCGTGGCTCGGATGTGCCGGACTATTCCGCAACGGTGTGGATCTATTCCGGCGATCCGAAGACTCTTACGCCATGATCGGGCTCGTGACCATTGAGTGATCCACTGCGCCTCGCGGGGCGAACGGCCGTCGTCACCGGCGCCGCGAGCGGCATCGGGCGTGCGCTGGCAGCGTCTCTGGCCCACCGCGGGTGCAACCTTGCGCTCGCCGATGTGGACGAGAGCGGACTGACCGAGACGGCAGTCCTGGTCGGTGCGGCCGGCGTGCGCGTGAGCATGCATCGGCTCGATGTTGCCGATCGCGACGCAGTCGCGGCGTTTCCGGAAACCGTGACTTCTTTGCACGCGGGCGTCGACCTCCTCGTGAACAACGCCGGAGTCGCTGTCGGGGGAAAGTTCGAGCAAGTCTGCGAGGCGAACTTCGACTGGCTGTTCGATATCAATTTCCACGGCGTCGTGCGCATGACGCGCGCATTCCTTCCGCTCCTTCGCGCGAGCGACGATGCGCGCCTCGTGAATATGTCCAGTGTCTTCGGGCTCATCGCACCGGCCGGGCAAGTGGCGTACGCCGCAAGCAAGTTCGCCGTGCGCGGCTTCAGCGAGGGGCTGCGTCATGAATTGGAGGGATCGACCGTGGGAGTCACGGTCGTGCATCCGGGCGGCGTGGCGACGTCCATCGCAGACAACGCACGGCCTTTGGAATCGTGGTCGCAAGAGGAGCGGACTCGGCGCCTCTCCAACGCACGGAAGCACCTGCGTCTCCCGCCAGCCCGTGCCGCCGAGATCATTGTGCGAGGCATCGAACGACGAAAGGAGCGCGTGCTCGTCGGCGTCGACGCGGTGCTGCTTTCCTTGACCGCTCGCCTCGCGCCCGTTTCGTACTGGAAGCTGCTCTCACCGTTGATACGTTGATGAGCATGTCCATCGCGCTGGTGACGACGCTCGGCGCCGCGGCACTCGTGCTGATCGCGCTCGTGCTGTTCACCGCGAACACAGCCCGTCGCGTCGAGGCCGCGCTGCCTGCCGAGGGAACGTTCGTGGACGTGGACGGCGCGCGGATCCACTATCTCGAGCGCGGCGAGGGACCTCGAACCCTGCTCATGATCCACGGACTCGGCGGGCATGCGCGACACTTTACGTACGCGTTGGTCGATCGGCTCGCCGGCGAGTTTCACGTCGTCGTGTTGGAACGGCCGGGCTCTGGATACTCGTTGCGGATGCGGGGGGCGTCCGCGGGACCACTCGCGCAGGCGCGGACAGTCGCTGCCTTCATCCGAAAACTCGGCCTGAAGCGACCAATACTCGTGGGACATTCGCTCGGCGGAGCCATCGCACTGGCAACGGCGCTCGAGGCTCCTGATGCTGTGGGCGGATTGGCGCTCATCGCACCGCTGACCGCGATCCAGGACGACATTCCCAAAGTATTCGCGGGTCTCAAGCTCAAGAGTCGCCTCGTTCGAATGATCATTGCGTGGACGATCGCCGCACCCATCGCGATACTGCGCCGGCGGGAGACGCTCGATGCGATCTTTGGCCCGGACACGCCGCCACGTGATTTCGCGACGGTCGGGGGCGGCCTTCTATCGCTGCGGCCGAGCGCGTTCGTTACGGCATCCACCGACCTCATGGCAATTCGCGATGACTTGCCTGGGCTGGTGGAGCGCTGCGGTACGTTGCGCGTCCCTGTTGGCATTTTGTACGGCACTGGTGATCGCGTTCTCGATCATCGTGTGCACGGCGAGGGGATTGCCGCGCGCATCCCGCGGCTTCGGCTCCAACTTGTTCCAGGCGGGCATATGCTGCCCCTCACCGCACCTGATTGCGTCGCCGGCTTCGTTCGCGAGATCGCCTCGAGTGCGATCAGCGCGCCGGCGTAGACGTCGTCGCGCGCAAGGCTCAGAGCGCGTCCGGCAGAACGGCCATCACGACCTCGGCGCCGGCATCGATCTGTGCCGCGAGGGAATGGACCTGCGGTAAGAGTCTGGTGACGTAGAAACGCGCCGTCGCGAGGCGCGCCTCGTTGCGCGCTCCGCCCTGCTCCGCGGCGACCGACGCCATTCGCGTCCACATCCAGCCCGTCGCCACGAGGCCAAACATGCGCAGATATTCTACCGCCGCCGCGCCGATCTCGTCGGGGTTCTGCTCGGCGCGCGATGTAATCGTTCTGGTCGTCTTCCGGAGAACATCGAGCGCCGCAGTTACCGGAGTCGCGATGTCTGCGATGGCGGCGTTTCTGCCGGCAGCCTCGAGATCTGTCGTCGCGATGGCGAACCAGCGCTGCGGCAGGCGTCCGTTGCCCTCCGAAATTTTGCGGCCGAGCAGGTCCATCGACTGCACGCCGTTCGTTCCCTCGTAGATCTGGGTGATCCGGGCGTCGCGCACGAACTGCTCCATGCCAAAGTCGCGAATGTATCCGTGGCCGCCGAAACACTGGAGCGCGAGGTTGGTCACTTCGAAGCCGATGTCCGTACAGAAGGCTTTCACCACGGGCGTCATCAGCGCGAGCAGGTCGCCCGCTTCATCGCGCGTCGCGTCATCTGGATGGCGGTCATGCACGTCGATGAGAATACCCGACCAGTACGAGAGCCCGCGCATGCCCTCGACGTAAGCTTTCATCGTCATCAGCATCCGCCGGACGTCGGGATGCACGATGATGGCGTCCGCCTCTTCCTTGGCGTTCTGCGCCCCGCGAAGCGAGCGGCCTTGCAACCGCTCGCGCGTGTAGCTCAAGGCGTTCTGATACGCGACGTCGGCGAGCCCGAGTCCCTGGATGCCGACGCCAAGCCGCATGGCGTTCATCATCGTGAACATCAGCTTCATGCCGGTGTGCGGCGCGCCAATCAACCATCCGTTGGCATTCTCGAAGTTGAGCACGCACGTCGCGTTCCCCTTGATGCCCATCTTGTGTTCGATGGCGCCACAGGTCACGCCATTGGCAGTGCCAATGCCACCTTCATCCGTCGGCAGGAACTTGGGGACGACGAAGAGACTGATGCCCTTCGTGCCCTTCGGTGCGTCGGGGAGCTTCGCAAGCACCAGATGAATGATGTTGCTCGTGAGATCGTGATCGCCCGCCGAGATGAAGATCTTGGTCCCGTTGAGCTGATAGGATCCGTCGCCGGCGGGTTTGGCATTCGTGCGGATGATGGCGAGGTCGGTGCCGGCGTGCGGTTCGGTGAGGCACATCGTGCCCCCCCACTCCCCGCTCACGAGCTTGGGAAGAAAGCGCTGCTGCAATTCCGGTTCACCGAATTGCGTCAACAGCGTCGTCACGCCGTGCGCGAGCCCTGGATACATGCTGAACGACAGGTTCGCCGCGCAGAGCAACTCATCGAACACGAAGCGCGACAGGTGCGGAAGTCCCTGTCCGCCGAACTCCACGAGCGCGGTCATCGCCGGCCAGCCACCATCGCAGTAAGCGCGGTACGCGTCGTGGAACCCCTTTGGCGCATGCACGATGCCACCTTCGAGGCGACATCCCTCGGCGTCGCCGCTCTGGTTGAGCGGTGCGAGCACCTCTTCACAGAGCCGGCCGCCCTCCTCGAGCACCGCCTGCAGCATGTCCGGCGTGGCGTCCTCGAAACCGGGAAGCGCTGCGATCTGACCGACGTTCAATACGTCGTTGAGAAGGAAGCGGACTTCATCGAGCGGAGCGCGGTACGTGGGCATGCGTTCTGTGGGTTACGTGGCGAGCGTGGCGAGCCAGGCGACAAGCGCTGCTCCTGCAAGAAGCGTAGCCAGCCCCTTCAACCGAATCTTCTTGAGGTAAAACAGCAGCCCAAGCCCAGTCAGCGAGAGGAACACGAGGAAGATACCACTGGCATCGATCAGCCACGACCACGCCTGCCCCGCGTCGCGACCGCGATGCAGGTCGTTCAACACCCCGACTGCGCCCTGATACGAGACCGTGAGCTTGTAGCGCCCGTCCTTCATGTCGATGAAGGTTGCCGCGGAGTAGCCGGGCGCCCGAAAGGTGAGCGCTCCCTCGCGATCGTCCTCGGTTCGGTCGGCCACCGTGCCATGCACACCGTGAGCACTGCGCAGGTGCTCGGAAACCACCATCCAGTCGACGCCCTTGTCGCTCTTCCACGCTGCCGGAAGCGTTCCCGTGAGCTCCTCGGTTCGCTCGGTGGCAAGCCAATCGGGGTGATTGATCGTGACGCCAGTGACGGCGAAGAACAGGACGACGAGGAGGCTGGCCATCGACGAGTAGATGTGCAGCCATCGGAGCACCGTGTGCACGCGCAGCCGCAGCGGACGCTTGCGACGCGGAATGGCGCCGGCGTCTGGTACCGTCTCGACTACCAACGCGCTACTTCCGAAGGCGGTATTCGACACGAGCTCTCGCGATCTCTTCGTTCCCAGCGATGTCCGCGGCAACAGGCTTCGCAACGAGCGCCATGTCCTGCTTCATGACCTGATAGGTGCCGTGCTCGCGCGCCGCCTCGATGACGACCCGGTAGCTGCCCTGCTCCACGACGCCGCCACGATCGTCGCGCCCGTTCCAGCTGACGCTGTATCGCCCGGGAAGGCGAGTGGCGCTCGAAACGGTTGCCACGAGATCTGGCCCGTTCGCTGCCTCGACATCACGATCCACCGCAAACCATTTGCGCAGTTCGCGGATGTACCTCGGCCCCTTACCGCTGGTGTTGACCCAGAGACTGAGCGTTCGCACCGGTTTGCCGGTCGCATCCTCGACCCACACGGCGACGTAGGGGCGATGATAGCGGCCGCCACCAGGGGTCGCGATTTCGAGGTCGACCGCGAGCTCGAAGCGGTCGTCCCACTTCGGCGCGGCGGGGCGCTTGAACGCAGCAAGGCCAGTAATGGCCAGCACGGCTCCCGCCATGCGCGCGAGCAGATCGCGGCGGCCGAGCGGTTGATTCGAATCTATGTGGGACATAATGTCATTTGTTGTGGGAAATTCTACCTGCGCGGACGCAACGCCCGATCGCTCCATGATGCATTCGTCGTGATGGTGCCATCGTCCTCAATGAGCATACAGCCGATGTCCGGCGAACTGTTGGCGAACGCGACGCTCTCGTGCGGCGCCATGACGCTGAATGCCGTAGAGAGTGCGTCGGCCGTTGCGCAATCGGGAGCGATCACTGACGCACTCGCGATGCGATGCGACGGAATTCCGGAGCGCGGATCGACGATGTGCGACACGCTGTGTCCATTGGCGACGAAGCCGCGCCGATAGCTGCCGCTGGTGGCGACTGCGGCATTTCGAATGCGCACAACCACCAGTGGCGGCGCATTATCCATGGGGGCGAATGGATCGCTCACGCCGACATCCACGTCGCCCTCACCGAGGTGCTGGACATCGCCCCCGATGTTGAGGAGCACGCCGCGCACACCCTCCACTGATCGTGCGCACCGTGCTGCCGAGGAGACGATAAAGCCTTTCGCGATGGCGTCGAGCGAGACGGCAAGTTCGGTCAGGCGACGAGCGGTGCCGTTCGCGCGGTCGACGACCCAGCGCGGCTCATTTCGCGCAAGCGTACTCAGAACATCCGAAACGCGGATTTGGTCATCCGTGGCCAATGCCTGGATGACCGCCTGCGCCGCGGAGTCGAACGATCCTACGGTTCGCTGGCGCCAGCTTTCGCACATGTCCAGAACTTCCGCGAGTTCCGGCGACACAGCCACGTCGACGGCATGCGTCGTCTGCCACCGCGCGAACTCACTCGAATCGGACCATCCGCTGAGGATGAGTTCCAGCCGGTCGACTTCGGCCAGCAGCAGCGCTTCGGCGCGCGCCGCGACCGATGGCGTGGTGGCAACAATACGCAAGTCGAGCGACGTGCCAAGTACGTGATCGTAGTGAACCGAATGCACGTACGGGCGACGCGTACGGAGGAGTCTCATAGCGTGTTGTACACCGGATGGTCGGTCACGGTCGTTCAATACGGTCAGCTGGGACCGCCATCCAGGTCGCGCGTCATCTCGATCATCGTCCGCCGGAACCCCGTGCGCGCGAAAAGGCGCTGCGCCGCCTCATTGCGGTCTGCCGTCGAAAGCACGATTTGTGGCGCGCCGCGCGCCGCAAGCGCCGCGATCGTTGCATCGAGGAGTGCGCCGCCGATTCCCCGACTGCGATGGTCTGGATCGACGAGAATATCGTAGAGGACTCCAGCCGGCCCGCGCAGCGACATGTAGTCCAGTCCTTCGAGCCCCGCATACGTGTAGCCCACCGTGTTTCCCTCGAAAACCGCCACCAGCACGATGACGTTCGGCTCGGCGAGCTGTGTGCCGAGGAACGACGCGTATCCACGCTCCGTTCCCGGGGTGGCGGCGATGAAGCGCGTCTCGTCGAACGCATGGTGCGCGCGCACGAGCAACGCGCCGAGTCGGCCGACCGCGGGAAGATCAGCGGTCGTTGCGGGGCGGATAGTGGTGGAGGTCACGGTGTCTTGAACTTAGCGCGGCAACGCGCTCAGCGTCGGACGCAACGATGCCGGTTGCGCGCCCGTCAGGGCGTACCCTCAAAATCGATGTTCGTCGGACTCGTGCCGGCTTTGAGATAGGCGGCAATCGTCGTTGCCGGATCGATCGTGTTTGCCCGCGGCGCATCGAACATGTTCGTGGACGAGACGCTATTCCCAACCGACTCGAGCTTCATGTCGTCGATGAACAGCGTGCCGCGACCTTGCAGCATTGCCCCGATGAGGATGCCGAGCGCATTGGACGGGACGTCGAGCACGACCGAGACTTCGTGCCAGTCCGTTGTCCCGCTCTCGGGCCGGGTGCCCATGTTGTCATAGGCGGTAACCACACCAGCTCCATCCACTCGCATCCAAAGACCGGCGATCGGACCAACGAGTCCATACCCCTTGACCCACGCTGACAAGCGCAAGCGCTTCCCGCGATAATCGTCGACGCGGATCAGTTGACTCAGGGTCGCCACCTCTGGCGTGGCGAGCTTGGCGCCGCCCATCAGGTATCCCGCCGAGTGTCCGCCGTGCCGTTCCGAGAGGGCAATGCCAATCTCGTAGGCATCCAATGTTCCGAGCGTACCTTGCCAGCCCGGAGGAATGCCGATGGACTTTGCAGCCAATTCGGGTTCGGCGGGCGTGTCAGCACAGCCGCCGATCGAGAGACCGGCAAGCACGCTGGCGAGCAAACGTACTCGGAGGTGTACACGCATCGAACGCGCTCCGAAAGGAGGTAGCGACCAACCGTTGAGCGGTTGCGTAAACTACAGGCAGCTGTAGGGTTCGCAACGTCACGAACCGCCGGTGATCTGCATGATGCGCACGTGTCGCGCCCAACGAGCGTTTCTCCTCTCAGCGCTGCGTGCTCCAGCGCTTCTTTGGTCGGTCCTCGCGTTTGCCATCCACGTCGACGCGATGGCACAGTCCACCGCTGCACGCGTCGGGGAGTGGCCCGTGTACGGTGGGGACGCCGGCGCTACCAAGTACTCGGCACTCACGCAGATCAACCGCGCGAATGTCGCGACGCTCGAGATGGCGTGGCGTTGGCGCGTTGGCGAAGTGCCCATCCGCAATACCGACAGCACCAAGGCCGCTCGTCCGGGAAACTTTCAGGTCACACCGCTGATGATCGGCGACACGTTGTTCTTCAGCACGTCGTACAATCGCGTCGTGGCGATGGATGCTGTCACGGGAACGCCATTCTGGATCTACGACCCAGGCGCATACAAGGCGGGCCAACCGTCGAACGGCACCGGGCTGGTGCATCGTGGCGTCGCCGCGTGGAGCGATGGAAAGGAGCGACGCATCTTCATGAACAGCCGATGGAATCTCATCGCACTCGATGCGTCGACAGGAAAGCCGATCAGAAGCTTTGGCGACACCGGCGTCGTCGATCTCGTCGCTGGACTGCGCCGTCCGGTGAACAGGATTCACTACACGAACACATCGCCGCCGGTCGTTTTCAAGAACCTCGTGATTGTCGGCAATGGCGTCGGCGACCGCCTCGTGTACAAGAGCGATCCACCGGGGGACGTACAGGCGTTCGACGTCCACACGGGAAAGCGCGTCTGGATCTTTCACACCATTCCGGATTCATCCGAAGTCGGCGTGGATACCTGGGAGCATGGATCGTGGCGAACGGCAGGACACACCAACGTGTGGGCGCCATTCTCGCTCGACGAGAAGCGCGGCCTCGTCTATCTGCCCGTCAGCACCCCATCGAACGACTGGTACGGCGGCGACCGGCTCGGCAACAATCTGTATGGTGAGTCGATTGTCTGCCTCGATGCCAATACTGGGAAGCGGAAGTGGCACTATCAACTCGTGCACCACGGGCTGTGGGACTACGATCCACCAGCGCCTCCGGTGCTCGGCACCATCCGCGTAAACGGCAAGACGATCGACGCCGTTGCCGTCGCCACCAAGATGGGCTTTCTCTTCGTGTTCGATCGCGTCACGGGAAAGCCGGTGTGGCCGATCGTCGAACGGCCGGTGCCGGCGAGCGACGTGCCTGGCGAACGCGTGTCACCAACGCAGCCAATTCCCACGAAGCCCGCGGCGTTTGCAAGACAGGGTTTCACCGACAATGACGTGGTCGACTTCACGCCGGAGATCAAGTCACGCGCGCTCGAGGTAGTTCACCGGTACAAGACCGGCCCAATGTTCACGCCGCCGTCGATGCAGGGCACCGTTGTGATGCCCGGCGCCATTGGCGGTTCAGGCTGGGGCGGCGGAGCCTTCGATCCCGAAACCGGAATCATCTATATCAAGGCGAGTAACTCGCCGGCGCTATACACGATCTTCAAGACGACGGCTCCATCCGACACAGTGGACGCCAACTACATGGTGGACTTGCCACGCTCGTCGCTCGGCGTGCGCATCGACGCGTCGGCTAACGCGGAGATCCCCGTCGTCAAACCACCGTATGGGACGCTGACCGCCATCGACCTGCACACGGGCGCGCAACAATGGCAGGTGCCCCTTGGAGACTCGCCGGAGATTCGACGTCACCCCGCCCTCAAGGACGTTCCGCTTCCGCCGCTGCTCGGCGTATCAGGCGCGCCTGGTACAATCGTCACCAAGGGTGGGTTGCTGTTCGTGAGTGGCGGTGGATCGGTACTCTATGCCATCGACAAGGCGAATGGCCGCACGCTGTGGTCTGCTGACCTTGGACGGCGCGCGTATTCGGTGCCGATGACGTATCGAACTCGCGATGGCAGGCAATACGTCGTGATCGCAACCGGCGCGGGCGCGGATGCGGAGCTCGTCGCGTACTCGCTTCCCTCAAGTCGCGCCACAACGAGGCCTTCGGTCGGCAGTCCGATGTGATGGACGACTCCCGCCTGGCCGAGCTGGGACGTCGTCTGCGCGCCGGCGACGTCGCGGCGTTCGACGAGCTGTTCCGCACGTTCAACGCACCGCTCTGCGAAGTCGTGGACAGTTATGTGCACTCGCAGGATGTCGCCGAGGATGCGGTTCAGGAGTTGTTTTTTGCGCTCTGGACGCGCCGCGCGACGATCGAGACGCCCTCACTGCGCGCCTACCTGTTCGCCGCGGCGCGCAATCGCGGATTGCAACACATCCGTCACCAGTCCGTGGTGGTCCGCTGGATCCGCCGCGCGCTGCATGACCAGAGCGTTTCCGGCACGACGCCGGTTCCGCGTCCCGACGAGATCCTGCAGGCGGACGAGCGGGCGGCCGCGCTCCGCGACGCAATCGACCGGCTACCGCCGCGCACGCGGCTCGCGCTCGTGTTGCATTGGGAGCACCAGATGACGCAGGCGGAAGTCGCGACGGCCATGGGAATCTCCGTTAAGGGCGTGGAGAAGTTGCTCGCGATCGCGCGCCGGAGGCTCCGCGAGCGGCTCGGTGCCCATTCCGACGACGGCTTAGCGCTCATACCGCCGGCACATTGAACGCGGATTGAGCGGATGGAAAAAAGAAACAACGATCAAGCATAAAGCAGGAAATGCAGCCTTCTCCATGAGTCCCGTGGCGAGATGCTTCTATCGCGTCACATGTGAGAGAAATCTGTTTTTTGCTGTTTAAATCCGCTCAATCCGCGTTCAATGTGCCGGCGCACGACTGCCGAGTGTGCCGGCGCACGACGAGCGAATGTGCCGGCCCAAGAAGCTTGAATAGGCAGGTAGGGGATTTGGCATCAGCTGCGTTCTTGCGTCATGACACCCGAAGAGCCCACCCGCCGACGTTCCTGGCGCACCGAAGAGGTGCTGCAACAACTGCACGCTCGCATGGATGCCACCGGTGTGGATGCCGTTCACCGCACGCGCCCGCGAGTCCGCTGGGTAACGTGGGCGGCAGCAGCCGCCGCCATGATCGCCGTCGGCGTGGCCTCCACCATGATGGTCCGCACGCCGCCCGCCCTTGAAGCCCGCGTCGTCACGACAGCAGCGGGCCAGCGACGCATTGTCCACCTTCCCGACAGCACCGTCGTAACGCTCGGCCCGGAATCGACGCTCCGCTACACGATCGGTGACAGCGCGCGCGCCGTCGAGCTGGACGGAATGGCGGCGTTCCGTGTCGTCCACCACAGTGCACATCCATTCGTCGTGCGAGCGCGGGGGGCAGAAGCGACAGACCTCGGCACCGAGTTCGTGGTGCGCGCCTACAGCGGCGACTCGAGCGTGCACGTTGCCGTGGCGTCAGGTACGGTCGCGCTGACGAATCCTTCCGCTGCGGCACCGACGTCCGCACTAACGCTGCGCGCAGGCGACGTCGGCATGGTGCGGTCACACGATGCGCCGGTGGCCGTCCGCCAGGCCACCGCGGCGACATACGCGCTGTGGCTCAACGGCAGTCTCTCGTTCGACGACGAGCCGCTTGCCGCGGTTGCGAAGGAATTGGGACGCTGGTTCGACGCCGACATCCGCATCGCCGATCCTGCCCTCGCCAAGCGCCGCGTGTCAGCGATGTACCACGACGCCACGCTCGGCAACGTGCTCGACGCGCTCGCCTCGGCAATGCACTTCGAGTACACGCGATCTGGCCGCGCAATCACCGTGCGCCCGAGGTCGCGCTGATGCCGCTCCGATTGCATCGCATGCTCGCCGCGCTCGCCCTCGCGATCGCCTCTACGCAATCGTCCGCCGCCGCGCAGTCGCGATCACCCGATTCGACGTTCGCCGATCTCTCGCGCGACGGCAACGGCGTCGCCGCCCTCCTTCGTCCGATCACGGCGGGATTCTCCGGGCAGACGGCGGAGGCGGCATTCAAGGCAATTGCCGCGACAGCGCGATTGAGCTTCACGCTCGATCCGCGCCTCTCAGGGATGCAAAGCAGGATCACGATCCCTTCCTCAGTTCGTTCGGCCGCCGTGGCGCTCATCGAAGTCGCCGACGCGAGCAACCTGCGCGTTCGCGTCTCGCCGAGCGGCCAGATCATCGTCGTCGAAGCACGGGCATCGGCACCGGCGGCGCGCAGCGCGACACCGGATACAACGCGACGTGACCCTGTCGTGCTCGCCGCGGTCCATGCGGAAGCCGAGCGGCTCGAGCGCGTGCGGTTCGCATCGCGCACCGATGTCGGAGGCATCTCGATCACTGGCCGTGAGCTGCGAAGCGCGCCCGCGTTCGTCGAACCCGACGTGTTGCGTTCCGTTCAGCTGATGCCGGGCATCTCCGCGCGCAGCGACTACACGGCGGGCTTCAACGTGCGCGGCGGTGAGAACGATCAGAATCTCATCCTCATCGACGGCTATCCGATTTACAGTCCGTTTCACTTTGGCGGGATCTTCAGCACGTTCATCGATGCGACGGTCGGGCGCGTCGAGCTACACCGCGGTGGCATGCCGGTGCAATACGGCGGCAGGCTCTCGGGCGTCATCGATGTCAGCCCGGCAGAGCCCACGAGCACGGGGACGCACGGCACGGCAGAGGTGTCACTCGTGTCTTCTTCGGCATCGGTCGGGCGAGTGTTCGCCGACGGCGCCGGCTCGTGGATGATCGCGGCTCGGCGCACCTACGCGGACGCGATCGTCAACCGGTTCAGCTCGGACACGTTTCCCTATCACTTCCAGGATGGTCAGGCTCACGTCGCGCGCTCCTGGGCCAATGGCGTCCGCATGTCGGCCACCGCATATGCCGGCGCCGATGTGCTGACGCCCGTTTTGAACTACTCGTTCGATAACTGGTGGGGCAATGGCGTCGCCGGCGTGACGGCGGCGAAGCGCTTCGACAACGCTCGCCTGTTCGGCATTCGGCTCGGAGACAGCGTGACAATCGAGCAACGCGCGTCGCTCACGCGCTTCTCATCGCAGATCGCTATTCCGGAAATTGTGTACCTGGCGACCGATCGCGTCACCGACCGCCGTTTGGCCGGCTCCATCGCCGCGCACAGCGCAGGAAGCACGCGAACGCTCGGGTACGAGCTGTCGTTTCAGGATCTCGACTACCACTCGAACTCGTCGTTCGCCGGCCTCGCCGACATCATTCCCTTCGATTCGATCCGGCAGCAGTCGCGTGCCTCGAGTGTCTATGCGGATCAGCTCTGGCGCCCTACCACGAAGCTGCTCCTTCAGGTAGGCGGGCGCGTCGACGCGGTCCAGGCCAGCGACTGGATCGGATTCTCACCCCGCGTGTCGATGAAGTACTGGCTCGACCGCAACCTCGCGGTCACGGCGGCCGCGGGCAGCTACGCACAGTGGATGCACTCGCTCGGACGGGAAGAGGAGCCGATCCAGCCGATTCAATTCTGGATCGCCAGCGACTCGACGCTCCCCGTCTCGCGTTCGCACGACGCGATCGTCGGCGTCGAACGATGGATGAACCCGACGCGATTCTTTCACGTCGAAGCGTTCTACAAACGTTACGACGACCTGCTCACACCAAATCCCTACAACGATGCCGGGGTCCGCGGCGACGAGTTCTATCGGGCGCGCGGCGCGTCGTACGGCGCTGATGTGATGCTGCGCCAACTCGACGGCGGGCCGTTCAGCGGTTGGTTGGCATATACGTATTCCGTCAGCACACGCGAGCGTGCCGATGGCCTCCGCTATTTCCCCACGCAGGATCGCCGGCACAACCTCAATCTCGTCGGTAGCTGGCGATCGGGCGCATACACCCTCGGCGCGCGTGCGAACATCGCATCGGGGTTGCCCGGAACGCCGTTGATCGGCGGATACATTCGCGCGCGCTACGATCCGATCGCGCGCCGCTGGACCCCGGACGCCACCTTCGATGAGCAGGTCATCCCCGGCGAGTACAATTCCGTCCGCTTCCCCAAGTACAGTCGGATCGACGTGAGCGCAACGCGCGCCGGTCGGATGTGGGGCGCGTCCGTGTCTCCGTATCTCAGCGTCGTGAACCTGCTGAACGCGCATAACCCGGCGGGGTTCCTGTACGACTATAGCACGCGATCGAACCGCGCCTCGGTACCAAACCTGCCCTTCGCGCCCACCTTGGGGGTGTCCATTGCGTATTGACGCGCGCCGCATCGCGGCGGCAACCGCACTCGCGGTGTTGGCCGGCTGTAGCCAGGAAGAACCACTGTTGCCGTCGGCTCACGAGGTGATCGTGCACGCCCTGCTCGATGCCGGCGCACGTGACCAGTACGTCTTCGTGCAAACGACGAATGGCGCGTTCGATGAGGCGAAGCCGGTCGCGGGCGCCCTCGTCACGCTCACGCTGCCCGACGGACGCTCCCTCCGCGCTGATGAAGAGCGCGACAGCTCGCGCTTCATCACGGATAACGATGAGCCGCGCGTCACGTCGGCGTACCGCTTCTCACTCGACAAGCTCGGCTTCTCGATTGTACCGGGGGGTACGTATCGCCTGCGCGTCGAGCTCCCCGACGCGCGCGTGGTGACCGGGCACACGACGGTTCCGAACGCTGTTGCCATCTCGATCATGCCGCCCGCGCAGCTCTTCAACTACGTTCGCGATACGCTGTCCCTGGCCTGGCCGCGTGTGCCGGGCGCGCGGAGCTATGAGGTCAGCGTCAACTCGGGAGGTGACGCGCTCCACGGCCCGAACCGGAATCCAAGAGCCATCTTCGCTGACACGTCGATCAAGTTGAACAGCCGGACGCTCGAGGGATCGGGTGACCACGACTTCTTTGTCCGCGGCTACATGCACCGGCTCATCGTGAGCGCGGTGGACTCGAACTACTACGATTACTACCGCCGGACGAGCGACAGCTTTACCGGCGTCGGCGTGATCGGCCATCTCGCCGGTGCGCTTGGGGTATTCGGGTCGATCGTGGAGATCGACGCTCGAATGTTGGACGTGCGGTAGTTGGACGCGAGTGGAAGAACTTCCAAATAGAGATAGCAGCGCTGTTTCTTGCTGCTTGGCAAGAGCAGAGGACGCAGAGGACGAACAATCAAGAAACTTGGTTCCTTTGTCGTTGTTCCGCAGTCCTCTGCGACCTCTGCGGTTGACTGCTGTTGCAGTTTGTAGCCCCCGTGGAACGTCGCGGTCTGCGGCTGCGCGAGCCCGTGACCCGTGGCGAACGATAGTGCGGCTCGCGTGATTGTTCTCCTGCCCGCAAGTTGATCCAAACCCTCGACAGGAGCCCCCCGCATGACACCAGAACAACAACTCGTCGACGGCGCGTTGCGCACGTGGAAATCGAGCGTCGACCGGTTCGAGGCATCATTCACCAAGCTGTCCGACGAACAGTTGGAAGCACCGGTCGCTCCGGGTCGCAACCGGCTGCTCTACCTGCTCGGACACATCGCCGCTGTGCACGACCGCATGCTGCCGCTGCTCGGGATCGGACCGCAGCGTCACCCGGAGCTGGACGCGACCTTCCTCCTGAACCCGGACAGCGGCGGGCCGGCACCGGTGTCCGGTGCTGCATTGAAGGAGATCCTGCACGAGGTGGACGGGGCGCTCTGGGACGCGTTCAGCAGTTGGACGCCGGCAGACTGGCTCTCCCGGCACACGTCTGTCTCGGAGGACGACTTCGCGAAGGAACCGCACCGCAACCGCTTCAGTGTGTTGCTCAGCAGGAATTCGCATCTGCAGTTCCACCATGGGCAGGTAGTACTGACCGAACCGCGTGCCTGAAGGTGACGAGCGGGCTCCCAAGCACTTACACTGTTGCCATGTCAGGCACAGAGCGCGAGCCCGCACGTCAGTACGCCGCCAATCGGCGTGACGTTCGCTTTCTCCTCACCATGGCGCGCGCGCTGCACACCGCGGGCACCACCGCACAGCGCCTCGAGGATTCCCTCGCACTGATCGCCCGGGGGCTGGGAATCACCAACGCGCAGTTCTTCTCGACGCCGACGAGCATCATGTGCGCCTTCGGTGAGCTGGAACGTCAGGAGACGCACCTGCTCCGCCTTGCGCCAGCAGGGCCGAACATCGGGCGCCTGTCGAAGCTCGACCGGGTGGTCTCCGACGTGCTCGACACGAAGATCACCACGACCGAAGCGTTGCAGCGGGTCGAGGAGATCGAGAAGGCGCCATCGCCGTATGGGGTGCTCGTCACGGTGTTCGCCTTTGGGCTCGGCTCCGCCGGTATCGCGCGATTCCTCGGCGGTGGCGTCAAGGAGATTCTGGTCGGTGCGATGCTCGGCCTCATCACCGGATCGCTCGAAGCGCTGGCAGAATGGCGTCCGTCGCTCGAGCGCGTGTATGAGCCGATTGCCGCGTTCGTGGCCGCCTTTCTTGCGACGAGTCTCGCGACGCTCCTCGGCCCGTACGCGGCATCGACCGCAATCCTCGCCGGCATCATCGTCTTGCTTCCCGGCCTCGTGCTGACGAACGCGGTTCGAGAACTCGCCGAACGACATCTTGCCTCTGGAACGGCGCGACTCGCCGGCGCGGTGATGATCCTGCTCGCGCTGGTCTTCGGTGTCGCGCTGGGCGATCGCGCAGCGGTGCTCTTGTTCGGCAACATCCGCGAACTGAGCCCCGTCGCGCTCCCGTGGTGGACACTCGGCGTCGCGATCGTGGCAACGGGTGCGAGCTTCGTGGTGATTCTCAAGGCAGAACCGCGCGACACGGCGTGGATCGTGGGTGCGTGCGCGACCAGCTATCTCCTCGCGAGCACCTCGGTGCGTCTGGCCGGACCAGAGATCGGCTTGTTCGTTGCCGCGCTGAGTGACGGCCTTGCAGCCGCGCTCTGGGGCCGCTGGCGCGATCGCCCGCAAAGCGTCGTCCTGGTGCCCGCCATCCTTATGCTCGTGCCGGGAAGCGTGGGATTCCGCAGCCTGAACAGCCTTCTCGAACAGAACGTCATCGCGGGTGTCCAGACTGCATTCGCGATGATCCTTGCGGCGACCGCGCTCTCGGCTGGGCTCCTCGTCGCAACGTCAGTCGGCGAGGGGTGGCGGCGAATGAGAAAGGGGCCGCGAGTCCCAATTCTTACGGACGAGCATCCCGCCATGCCTATGCCCCCGCTCTGACGACGGCGTTCGGCCGGATCGAGGCTGCGGGGTGAGTGGGCGGCCTTCATTCCAATTTTGGAATGAAGGCCGCTGGACGAGGAGATGAAATGCAGATACCTCCGCCGATTACCGATCGACCTGCGCCATCCGTTCCGCGGTGTACCGCGGCCCGGCGATCTTTTCGGGCGAAAGCGCGTCCTCCAGCAGCATCATTTCGTCGCGCGTGAGCTCGAGCTCCGCCGCGGCGAGATTCTCTTCGAGATACGACCTGCGCTTCGTCCCCGGAATGGGGACGATGTCATCGCCCTTGTGCAGGAGCCACGCGAGCGCGACCTGCCCTCCCGTGGCATTCTTTCGCACGGCGATGTCACGCACCGCCTGCGCCGATCGCACGTTTGCGTCGAAATTCTCACCCTGATATCTCGGATCGTTCCGGCGGAAGTCCTCCGCCGGATACTCCTCGGCGCGCTTCACCGCTCCCGTAAGAAAGCCGCGGCCGAGTGGTGCGAACGGCACGAGGCCAATTCCGAGATCTCGAAGCGTTGGTATGATGGTCGCCTCGAGACTGCGCTCCCAGAGCGAATACTCGCTCTGAAGCGCTGTGATCGGGTGCACCGCGTGCGCGCGACGGATCGTTCGTTCGCCCGCCTCCGAAAGCCCAAGGAATCGCACCTTCCCTTCCTGGACCAACGCCGCCATCGCGCCGACAACATCCTCGATCGGAACGGCGGGATCGACTCGATGTTGATACAGCAGATCGATACGATCGGTCTCGAGTCGGCGCAGCGAACCTTCCACCGCCACGCGAATATGCTCGGGACGGCTGTTCAATCCGCCGAGCGGCGCCGTGCTCATCGCGTCCGCGCTGGCGATGTGGTATCCGAATTTCGTGGCAATGGAAATGCCATCCCGGGCACCGGGTCTCAGTGCAAGCGCGCGACCGAGCAATTCCTCATTCGTGTACGGGCCATACACCTCCGCCGTGTCGAAAAACGTGCAGCCGAGATCGATCGCGCGATGGATGGTCGCGATGGACTCGTTGTCGTCGCGCTCCGCCGCCGTGCCATACGACATGCTCATGCTCATGAGGCCGAGCCCCAATGCTGAGACCTCGAGGCCCTGGGTACCGAGTGTGCGTGTCATCATGTCAGTACCGAAGTCCAAATCCGAAGGGGAAAAGCGTGTCGGCACGATCGTAGCCGGGCGAGTCAGATGCCTGCGTCACGATCGCCCGCGCGTTTGACGCCAGCGCGAAGGGCAGCTTGCCGACCGGTTTGAACTTCCCCGTCAACACATCCATGATCGCTGCATCACGGACGCCGAACGTCGCGAGAATCGCTCCAGCGTTCCGGAACGTGCTGGCCTCGTCGAGCACATACGGTTGCCGGAAGTAGATCGCAAGCACGGTCTTCCCTGCCCCTGCCTCGCGCATCACCGCCTTGATGTCCTCGACCGACGGAGAGACCTTCCACGATTTGGCCTTCGCCATGTCGGAGAACGCCAACAGGTTCAGCTCGTCTTCGTTGGCTCCCCCGAAGGTGAGATCGCGGTTTGCCCCGGCGTTGCTCACCTCGACGCGCAGTACCGCGTAGTCTGTCCCCACAGGCACTGCGGCGCGTTTCTCACCCTTGGCCGCATCGTAGTCGCCCTCGACGATGGTATAGCCATTCCAGCGCGAGTCTCCAGCGAGTTCGTGCATTCCCATCGTGTACACGCGAACGGGCGCCGTGGCTGTCGGGGTACGGAATGGAAGCATCGCTCCCTGATTCTGCAGCAACACGATCGACTTCCGCTGCGCCTCCTCGGCGCGCATCTGAAACGCGCGATTGCCGACGAGGTACGACGCGCGATCGGCATCGACGTAGGGATCCTCGAACAGTCCGAGTCGGAATTGCTCGGCGAGTAATCGCCGCACTGCGTCGTCGAGCCGGCCGGTCGTGATCTTGCCGGACTTCACGAGATTGACGATCTGCGCATTACTCTCGAAGCCGGACAGCACGTCCACGCCGGCGTTCACCGCGATCGCGATCTGTTCATCGACACTCTTCGACTCGAGCCCCCACGCTCGCGCGCCGATGATGCCCGTGTCCGAGTTCAAGTTGCCCTCGAATTTCAGCGTGTCCCGAAGGAGCGCCGTGAGAAGCCCGCGGGAGAATGCCATGCCCACATCGTTGGGCGCGTATTTCGTACCGACCGGAATTCCGTAAGCCGGCATGATCGACGACACGCCGGCAGCGATGGCGGCACGAAACGGCTTGAGTTGGTAGGCGAGATCGCCACTGGGGTGCGATTGGTTCTTCCCGAACGCATAGTGCGAGTCGGCGCCGCCTGCCTGCGCTCCTCCACCCGGGAAGTGCTTCATCGTCATCGCGATGCTGCCGGCACCGAGTCGTTCGCCCTGGATGTTCTTGACGAGTGTCGTAATGATCGACGACGTGAGATCGGCATCCTCACTGAAGGTCTCGTGGATGCGGAACCAGCGCGGCTCCGTCGCGAGGTCCGCCATGTAACCGTACATGCCGCGCAATCCGATCGCAGACCACTCCGCCCGCATGATTCGCCCGAACTCCGCCACCAGCGCCGAGTCGCGCATCGCCGCGAGGCCGGGCTCCTTGGGCCACTCCGAGAAGGCGCCGGCGCCCACGTTGATGCCTGCGCGGGCGTCGCGCTCGAAGTGGTTTCGCGCATTCGACTTGAAGATCGCGGGTATTCCCAACCTCGTGCCTTCAGCCAGTTCCTGTACGAGGTTCGTGAATTGCGCCGCTTCGTAGGCGGTGATCTGCGTTCCCGCGAAACCGCCGCCCCTTCCGCCCGCTGCGGGTGGTTGCGGCGTCGGCGTGACGGTGTTCCGGAAGACGAAGCGGGTCATCTTCTCGTCCTGGATCAATCGCACACCACGATCGGAGATGCGCCCGCCGGCCTCGGCGTTGAGTGTGTTGATGAGCAGCATGCCGGCCTTCTCTTCGAGCGTCATTCGGCCGGCGAGATCACGCACGCGAACGGGGACCGCAAGCCGCCAGTCCTCATAGGGATCGAGCCGCCCATTCGCGTTCAGGTCCTTGAAGACGACGTGGTCCACGGTGATTGTCTGCTTCGCGCGCGCACGAACCGGAAGTTGCGCACCGGCGAATGGGGTCGTGACGAGGAGCGCGGCAGCTGCGCGCACGAAGGCAATTCCGGTGGTTCGCGGCATGGAGCGAGGATTCGTGTGGGCGAGATTGCTCGACGTCAGTCAGATTATACCAGTGACACGGCCCCGTTGGCCATTCTTTCCCCAGCGCATTCGAATGAACAGCCTCTACCACGCACACTCCGGCCTCCGTTTTCTCATCCTTCTCGCCGCGGCCGCGAGCCTCATCGTCCTTGCCGCCGGACTCGCGACGGGCAAGCCGCTCCGAGCCACTCGGGCAGTAACGGCATCGTTCACCGGGCTGCTCGACCTCCAGGTGCTGCTCGGCATCGGTCTCGTCATCGGCGGATTGCTGACCGATGCCGCGACCGGGCATCTCGTCATGATGGTGCTCGCCGTGGTCGTTGCGCACGCCACATCCATACTGGCCGCTCGCGCGAAGGACGATCGGCGTGAGTTGCTGACGCGACTCATCGGCATCACACTCGCCCTGATGCTCATCGTTGGTGGCATCATGGCCATTGGGCGGGGTGTCTTCGGATCACTTCCGGCGAGCGTTGGCTAACAGGTCAGCGCGCGCGATGCTGTTGTCGGTCATCGTCGGGCTGCTCTCGAGCGCGTGCCACGGTGGGTTCAACTATCTCGAGCGCGATGCGCCTCGGTACTGGCAGCAGGTTCCGCCGGGCCAGCCCACGCGCTCCCGCGGCGACACCCTGCGGGTCGTGACGTTCAACATCGCGTTCGCGAGGAACATCGACAGCGCGATCGTGGTGCTGTCCAACGACGCCATGCTCCGGCGAGCCGATGTCGTCCTGCTTCAGGAGATGACGGCGTCGGCGACGCAGCGCATCGCCAGCGCACTCCAGATGGGCTATGTGTACTATCCAGCCATCTTTCACTACCGCAGCGCACAGGACTTTGGCAACGCGGTGCTGTCTCGATGGCCTATCGTGGGAGACGACAAGCTCATCCTTCCACACCGCTCCCGTTATGCGAGCACGCAGCGGTCGGCGACAGCCGTTACGCTGCAGGTGGATTCGGTGCGCGTGCGGGTGTACTCGACGCATCTCGGTACACCGGCCGACATTGGTGCCGGCGCGCGGCGCGAGCAGCTCGAGACCATCGTGGCTGATTCGAAAGCATTCGTGTACGTCATCCTTGGTGGGGACATGAACTCGTCGTCACTCAGCGACATCGCGCGAGCGGGAGGATTTGCCTGGCCGACGGAACACGAAGCACGCACGACGCGATTCGGGGCGTGGGACCACCTTCTCGTGCGCGGCCTCGAGATTCCGGTGCACAATGTCGCGGGAATCTCGGAGCGAAGCGCAGGCGTCAGCGACCACAGGGCCGTGTGGGCGTCGGTGCTGCTTCCGCAATAGTGGCGGAACCGTAAACCCGCGCGGAGGATTTGCCTCCCATGAACTCACAGGTCGAACTCGGGCTCGATACCTTCGGCGACGTCACGCGCACCGCCGACGGGCAGACGGTTTCCCACGCGCAGGTGATTCGCGACATCGTCAGCGAAGCCGTTCTCGCCGACGAACTCGGCGTCGACTTCATCGGCGTCGGGGAGCATCATCGCGATGATTTCGCCGTCTCGTCGCCCGAGATGGTGCTTGCGGCGATCGCCGGCCAAACCAAGCGCATCCACCTTGGCTCGGCGGTCACGGTACTCAGCTCCGACGATCCAATCCGCGTCTTCCAGCGCTTTTCGACGCTCAATGCCGTTTCGAATGGGAGAGCAGAGGTCATCCTCGGACGCGGCTCGTTCACCGAATCGTTCCCGCTCTTCGGCTATTCGCTCGATCAGTATGAAGTGCTCTTCGAGGAGAAGCTGAGTCTCTATGCCGCGATGCTCGAAGCCGATCGCGAGGGCACATCGGTCTCGTGGCGTGGAACGACGCGTGCTCCGCTCGCGGGAGGTCGCGTCGTTCCGCGCACGGACAGCGGCAGTCTCACGACCTGGATCGGGGTCGGCGGAAGTCCCGAGTCAGTGGTCCGCGCTGCCCGCTATGGCATGCAGTTGATGCTCGCGATCATTGGCGGCTCACCACGCCGCTTCGCGCCGTATGTCGATCTCTACCACCGGGCCCTGTCAGAGCTTGGCGGCAGTGCGCTCCCCATCGGCGTACATTCGCCTGGGCACGTCGCAGAGAGCGACGCGCAGGCGCGGGAAGAGATCTGGCCGGCCTATCGGGAGTTGCGGAACCGTATCGGCGCCGAACGTGGCTGGCCGCCGACCAGTCGCGCGGAATTCGAGCACGAGATCGAAGCGGGGTCGCTCTATGTGGGCGCGCCGGACACGGTCGCGCGTAAGATTGCGTCGACGGTCCAGGCGCTTGGCCTCAGTCGCTTCGACATGAAGTACAGCTCGGGGCCACTCGGCCACGACGCCATGATGCGGAGCATCGCACTCTATGGACGCGAGGTGATGCCGCGCGTGCACGACCTCCTCACGTCGACAAGTTGAAAACTTGAACCACAGAGGACACAGAGGCACGGAGAACAACGTAAGTGTTTTCTCTGTGACCTCTGTGTCCTCTGTGGTTCATTTGTTGTTGTCGTTCCTGAGTCTTCACGACCTCTGCCTACTGAACCTGGATGTAGAGGGGTACGGGCCAGAGCCGCAGGATCTCCGCGCGCGACGTCGGCGGCCGGTCGTTCTTCAACTTCGAAAATTGTTTCCATCCCGTGTACTGCACGGGCTCCCGCTTGATGTCGCGCCAATACGTATCGCGCTTCATCCACGGCGGACCGAATCCGTCCATGTGCATGACGATCTGCACGCGCGGGTCGAGCGCGATCTTCTTCGTGTTCGTCACGCCGCCCGGCGTGAAGCGGTGCACGACGAGAATCTTCGGCGGCAGCTTGTATCGATCCACCAACCCGGCAAGGAACTTCGACGCATAGTTGATGTCCGCAGCGTCGTACGTACCAACGCGCTTGCCGGGAATGCCTCCCTTCTTCATCGAGAACTCTGGATCGATGCCGAGATGCACATCCGGCCGAACGAGAAATTTCTCGATCCAGGGTAGCTCGTGTTCCAGCGTGCTCTGTCCCACCTGGAGATCGAGGAAGAGGAGGGCGTTCCGACTCTTCGCCCATCCGTACACCTTCTCGACCATCGCGCTGTCATGACGCGTCCGATACTTCCCGCTCACTCCAGGCTGGGCATCTGCAACGAGCACGATCAGGTGCAGCGCAGGTTGTGCGGGATGCGCCGGATCCACTCGGTTCCACGCCACGACTTCCGAGTCGAGCTTGCTCAGCATCTCTTCTGGTGGGAACGCACCAAGAATGCCCATGCGTTTCGAAAGCGGATTCCCATAGTACGCCACGATACGCCGAACGGGCAGGATGCTTCCTGGCAATGGCTCGGGACCTTTCACCGGCCAGAGTGAATCGAGAGCCGCGCTGTCATCGCGAAACGCGGGGTGACGATCTCCCGATTTTGGGCCGAGCAAAGCGCCAGTGGCTCGCCGTCGCGTTGTGTCCGCCGGTGCCTTGGAGTCCGTGGTCGGCGCGGTGCGGATTGTCGTCGTGTCCATCACCGTTGCTCGGCGCGCCGCCACGAGCGAATCGACAGAGTCTCTCAGCGCACGAGGCGTTGTGTCGCGCATGGCTTCGGCCTTCTGCCGCGCGCCCGAACCAGCCGCCTGAGCGCGCGCCGAGCCGTCGGAACACGCCAGTGTGGTACACGCGGTGAGGCCGATCAGTAGTCGACCAATTGGGGCAACGCTGTGGGCAAGCGCGCTGAACATGGCTTGAGGAAACGAGTGGGGACGCCTGAAGTTCTGTATGATAGCACCCGCACCTCACCACTCGTGGCCGGGATGCGCCGCCGCCAGCGCGCCCGGTGATCTGCGGCGGACATTCGGCGGATAGGCATTCCGCGGGGCCAAGGACGCGCTAGCTTCTTCGCTCTGCCACGACCTCCACTTACGAGCGCGCATGCCGACTCGCCGACGCGTCACGCTGAACGCCCTGCTGCTCGCTCTTTGTGCTCCGACCGCACACGCCCAGTACACGGTCACATCTCCCGGCGGCAACCTCTCGCTCTCCGTCCATCACGCTCGCGAGGGCGTGGTCTTCTCGGTCGCCAGCGGCAAGACGCTCCTCGTCGACCGCGGCGCAATGGGTATCGCCACGAGTCGCGGCGCGTTCGATGCGGGACTTCGCTTCGTGCGCCAGACACGCAACACGATTGACGAGACCTACCAACTTCCCGTGGGAAAGCGCTCGACCTACGTCAACCGCGCGAACGAGCTCGACCTCGCATTCATCAAGGGCGAGCAGGAGTTTCACCTGGTTCTTCGCGCGTACGACGACGGTATCGCGTTTCGTTATGCGTTGCCCGGATCGGGTGACGTCGAGATCTCGAGTGAGAGCACCACCTTTCCGCTCAGTGGATCGAACGTGACGTACTGGGGCCAAGCGCATCCAAACAACTACGGATACGAAACGGCACTCGGACTCATCACCGCAAGCCGCATCTCGATGCCGGTACTCGCGCAGTTGGGTGAGCGGAAGCACTTCGTGCTCGTCGCACAGGCTGCGAGTTACGGCAACTACATCATCCCGAACTTCATCCGGCAAGGCAACACGCTCTCCGTCAGCTTTCCGATGGACCAGAAAACACCGGTGCGTACCACCCTGCCCTTCGTGTCTCCGTGGCGCTTTATGCTCGTCTCGCCTGGAACCGTGGGAAAGATCATCGAGTCGGTGATGGTGGAGAATCTCAATCCGCCGACCGAGCCCGAGCTCCGGAACGCAGACTGGATACGGCCTGGCCGCGCGAGTTGGGACTTCATCGCGGGCGACGGCAAGAAGCTCGGCACCTGGATTGATTTCGACGCCGAGATGGGCTGGGAGTGGCACGTGACGGACGCTGGGTGGCAAGGCCGCGTTCCGCACATGATGGAGACGACCGCGTACGCGAAGGCGCGCAACGTCGCCATCATGGCGTGGGGGAAGGTTGCGAACCGCGACTTCCTCTACAAGCACGATCGCGCGGAAGCGTGGATGGCCGAGCTCGAACGACTCGGCCTTCGTGGCGCGAAGATCGACTTCTTCGATCAGCTGGATAGCGTCGCAACGGCGACCGATGATCTCGAAGACACGCAGGGACGACTCGCGCTGCGCGACTTTCTCTCCGAAACCGCAGCCAAGCACAAGCTGATGGTCGAGTACCACGGTGCGGCCATTCCCTCGGGCGAACGCCGTCGCTGGCCGCACGTCATGAGTGCCGAGGCGATCTATGGACTCGAACGCCGGGTGCAAAACCTCCAACACGATCTCACGATTCCGTACGTTCGCAATGTCATGGGGCCCGCGAGCTACACGCCCTTCCACCTCACGCGCTCGATCGGATCACTCGCGTATCAACTCGGCCAGGTCGTGCTGTACGAGGCGGGCATACAGATCTTCGCCGAGCGCTACGATCGCATCCTCGGTTTTGCCGGCGTCGAATTCCTGAAAGCGGTTCCATCAACGTGGGACGACACACGATTCATCGACGGTCTGCCGTCGAGCCACGCCGTCTTTGCCCGACGAAAGGGCGACGCGTGGTTCGTCGGCGGGATCAGTGGCGAATCACGCATCGTCAGCGTGCCACTCGCCTTCCTGAAGGAGGGAGTGACGTACTAGGCGGAGATCTATCGCGATGGCACGGACAAGACCGAGCTCGTGATGGAGAAGACGTTGGTGACGAGCAAGGACTCCCTGACCGTTGCGCTGCTCCCCGCGGGCGGATTCGCCGTGCATGTCCACCTGCCAAAGCCGAAGTCGGCGCCATAACGCCTGACACGACCACATCGGACGCCGGCTGACGCTCGGCGTACGCGATGCCGATACTGACAGTCAACAGGCTGTGACTTTCGGCAAAGCCTCGAGTGAGTTGTAGGCCACAACTTCGCGTCGACGTTCCGCCGCTGGGCGTTACGACGCCAAATGAGCGCCATTTTCATGAAGTTCAGTTTTCCGACCCATCGTCGTCGCGGCGTCGCTGCGCTCTCCGCGGCGCTCCTCGCCACCCTTCCTCACCAGGGAGGCGGTCAGGCGTCGACGCAGCGCTTTCAACGAGTGAATACCACGCAGGGGCTGTCCCAGGAATCCGGACTGTCCCTCGCGCAGGATAGCCTCGGCTTTGTGTGGATCGGCACCTACAGTGGGCTCAACCGGTACGACGGAAATGGATTCGTGGTCTTTCGGCACAAGCCCGAAGACAAGTCCGCGCTCCACGAGGGCTGGGTTAACCAGCTGACCGTCGATCCGAGCGGCTATGTGTGGGCGGGAACCTACAGAGGCCTGAGCCGCTTCGATCCGCGCACCGAGACGTTCCGGACGTACATGCACGACGGAGCCGACACCAGCTCGTTGTCGAACGATCGCGTCGAGGCGCTCATTGCGACGGCGGACGGACAAATCTGGATTGGCACCGCGTCGGGGCTTGAACGGCTTGACCCGAGTACGGGCCACATCACTCGATTCCGCCACGATCCCCGCGACCCGAGCTCTCTGGGCGCGGGTCCGGTGAACGCACTGTACGCCGATCGTTCCGGCCGCCTGTGGATCGCTACGAGTGCGTCGCTGAACCGGTGGGATGCCGCGGCGGGTGCCTTCGTTCACTTCGGCGTGGACTCGGCGCGAGCTCGCAGTGCGGGTGACCAACGGATTTCTGCCATTCTCGAATCTGCCCCGGGGAAACTCTGGGTGGGGTCGCGCTATGGCGGACTCTATTTGCTCGATGAGCGTACCAGCTCGGTTCGCCGCTTCGCGCACTCACGCACGGACCCGAACAGTCTGCTCGACGACGATGTGTTGTCACTCGGCGAAGACGCAAGGAATAACCTGTGGATTGGAACGCCTCGCGGATTGGACCGGCTGGACACCGTGACCGGGCGATTCGTCCACCACCCGGTGAAACCCGATGATCCGTTCGCGTTGCCGAATTCAAGCGTTCTCTCCCTGCTGCGCGACCGCACTGGGGTGATGTGGATCGGCACCAACGCCGGTGTCACTCGGCTTGCGCCGCTCAACCTTGCGTTCACCACGTATGTGGGCAACCCGGACAAGCCGTCCCAACTGCCTGCCGGAGCGCCATGGGGGCTTGGTGAAGGGGCAGATCATCGGATCCTGATCGGTGCGGAAGGTGGTCTTGCCTGGCTCGATCCACGCACCGATGTCGTCACGCACATGCCCTTCCGCGGTGCCGGCGAGCCCGCCCCGTGGAATTTCATTACGGCCATCGAGAACGTTCCGGGGGACCGTCTGTGGGTCGCGAGTCGCGGGGGACTTGGCTACATCGATCCGAAGCGTGGCGCGTACGTCGATTTTCACTGGACCACACCGCCGCCCAACGGCGCCCGCCGCATTTCGACATTCGCTCAGGACACGTCCGGCTCACTGTGGGTGGCGCCCTACGGATTCGGCGTGGTGCGCGTCTCGCCCAACCGCGCCACCTGGCGTTCCTACGTCTTGGATTCGCTCGACAAGCGCTCGCTCAGCAGCAACGTGGTGTACGTCCTCCACACAGACGCGACCGGGACGACCTGGGCCGGAACGACCGATGGGCTCAACCGGTACGATCCCAAGACCGACAGTTTTGTTCGGTACACCAGTGTGCCAGACGACACGACGACACTGAGTGACGGCGTCATTGCATCGCTGTACCGCGCAGACGCGCACACGCTGTGGGTGGGCACCGCTCGCGGACTGAATCGCCTGAACCCGGTCACAGGTCTGGTCGTGCGCTACAATCTCGACCCCAGCCTGCCGCGGGACTTCATCAATGGCATTCTCCCTGGCGAGGGAGGCATCCTGTGGCTTGTCAGCAATCACGGCATCTATCGGTTCGACCCACGTTCAGGCGCCGCGCACGCGTATCAAACGCAGGACGGAGTCCTCGGCAACGAGACGCAGGTGAACGTGTCGCTGCGCGCGAGCGACGGACGGTATTACATCCCTGGCACCTACGGAATCACAGCCTTCAGCCAACGTGATCTCGACGCAGCGGCGCATTCACCTGCGGTGGTGCTCACGGCACTGCGGGTCTCGAATGAGCCCGTGCCGGTTGGTAGCGCATTGCTGCCGCGCTCCCTCCAGTTCGCGGATGATCTGACGCTCACGCATCAGCAGCGGAGCTTTGCCCTGGAGTTCAGCGCCCTCGAGTATGGTAGCGCTGAACGGAGTCGCTTCGCCTACCGCCTCGATGGCTTCGATCGCGATTGGGTGCAGACGTCAACCGACAATCGGCGCGCAACGTACACAAACCTCAGTCCCGGCACGTACACCTTCCGTGTGCGTGCGATCGATGCCGGCGGGGCGCGTGGCGAGAAGGAGGCGTCGCTGGTAGTCCATATTCGCCCGCATCCTCTGGCAAGTCGGTGGGCCTACGCCACGTATGTGCTGATCCTCGTTGCCGGCGTGCTCGGCTGGGAGCGGAACCACCGCCGGCGCCTCACGCGTGAGCGTGCCGTCAACACGCGCCTGCGCGAGGTGGATCGCCTCAAGGACGAGTTCCTCGCCAACATATCGCACGAGCTACGCACGCCATTACATGGCGTCATCGGCATGGCCGAATCGCTGCGCGACGGAGCGGCAGGAGCGTTGCCGGCCAAGGCGCGCAGCGATCTGGGGATCGTCGTCACCGGAGCGCGACGGTTGGCGTCGCTGGTCAATGACATCCTCGATTTCTCGAAGATGAGGAATGCAGCGCTTCGGCTTGATCTGGGACCGGTGGATTTGCGCTGTCTCACCGACGGCGTGACCGATTTGATGCGACCGCTAGCCAACGAGAAAGGGCTCGTGCTGCGCAACGATGTGGCCATGGACTTCTCCTCCGTGCAAGCCGACGAGGGCCGCGTCCAACAGATCCTTTACAATCTGGTCGGCAATGCCATCAAGTTTACGGAGACCGGGTCCGTTGTGATTTCAGGATCGGTCGAGGGTGACATGGTCGCTCTGCGCGTCACGGACACGGGGCGAGGCATTTCACCGGACGAGATCACGGCGGTGTTCGAGCCCTTCCATCAGGTCGAGGGTTCCGCGCAGCGCCAGCAAGCCGGTACGGGACTTGGGCTCGCGCTCGCGCGCCATCTCGCCGAACTGCACGGTGGCCGTCTGTCCGTCGAGTCCACGCTTGGTGTGGGGAGCACTTTCGTGCTCATGCTCCCCCGCAGCGAGACGCGTGCGGGTCACAACAGCACTGTCACCCCGAGCGAGCCCATCGACTTGGCTCAGGGCAGGCTCCGCGAGTCGAGGGGTCTGCACCTCGCACCCGCAGCGGGCGAGGATGAGTCGATCAGCGAGGTCAGCGATGAAGGGCGCGGCGTCCGTGTTCTCGTCGTGGACGACGACGCGACAAACCGCCAGGTCATGCTCAACAGTCTCGTCATGCACGGCTACGAAGTCGTCACGGTCAACGGAGGAGAGGAGGCACTTGTCGCCATCGAGAGTGGCCCTCCCATCGACATCGTCCTGTTGGACGTCATGATGCCGAAGATGTCCGGTTACCAAACCTGCGAGCGCTTACGTCAAGCGCATCCAGCCCACGAGCTACCTGTCCTGTTCCTGACGGCACGCAATCAGTTGTCCGACATCGTCGACGGCTTCGAAGCCGGAGGCAACGACTACTTGACCAAACCCGTCGCCAAGGCGGAGTTGCTCTCCCGGTTACGCACGCAGAGCCGACTGCTCAGTGCGAGCCGGAACCTCGAGTACCTGGTGACCGAGCGAACCGCTCAGGTGAAGACGCTGAGCGGTCTCTTGCCGATCTGCTCGCATTGCCACGCGATTCGGGATGCCGAAGGCTATTGGGAGCGGTTGGAGGCTTACATGCGGCACCACTCCGACGCGACATTCAGCCACGGCATTTGCCCACCGTGCGTCGAGAAGCACTTTGGGGACCTGATGAAGGACACAGTGCCCGAGACTGCACCCTAGCCGACCCTCGCCGGTCCTTACGGCACCACAGGAATCCTTGGCTCGATCCGCACGATGAGCAATCCCGTATTCACATCGTTGATGTACGCGAGACCGTTTTTCACCACCACACCCCACGTCATCGTGTTGTTCGGAATGAAACCCTTCGGGTCGGACGGATAGACGTTCGCGATTTCGCGCTGCTGGGCACGGAGATCGCCGCGCAGCTCGCCGGAAATATCGAACGCTCGAAAACCGGCGTTGTACGCGCCCATGTACAGTGTGTCGCCCGCCACCCAGATGTTGTGCACGCCGCCCATCTCGGGTTCGTAGAATGCGACGGACTTCGGGTGCGCGATGTCGCTCACGTCCAGCACCTGCAACCGCCCGTACGCTCGGCTCGCCTGTTTCTCCTCGAGCGCCATGATGTCCTTGTTCGTGAACACTTCGTCGGCAATGAAGACGTACTTGCCATGGCGCCACGCCGTGTGCGTTCCGCGAATGTACCCTGGCCCGCCCACCGCCTCGACCGGCTTGTACAACTCGTCCAGGTTGTACTTGTATTGCGAGACAAGCTGCGGATTCGACGGTGAACCACCCTTGATGCCGGCACCGATGTCGAGCATCACCAGCCCGTCGTTCCAATAGCTCGCGTAGACCATCCCGTCGCGCACGTCGATGTCGTGCAGCATGCGCCCCGCATCGCTGCGGTTCGTCTGCCACAGCGCCACCTGCTTGGGGTGCGCCGGATCGTTGATGTCGATGATGTGCAGTGCCCCAGTACCGTCGTTCGTCAGGTACACGTGACGCCCGAACTTGGGCTGCGAGTAGATGTAGGCTGAGTGGACGCCCGCCGTTACGCCGTCCGTGAACTCGCCGACGACTTTCGGATGCAACGGATCATCGAGCGTCGCGATGACGATGCCGTTCTTGCGATTGTCCGCGCCTTCGCGGGTAATCACCATGACCTTGCCGTCTTCCGACGTCATGATGTCGTTGATGGTGCGGGCGTTCACGACGACGGAATCGACGATCGCTGCCTTCGAGGGGTCGGAGACATCGATGACGTACACGCGGTCGCCACCGAGGATCGTTCCGAGATACGCGACCTTGCCGTTCGGATGCACCCAGACTTCCGACGTGGCGAGTGAACTGCGAATCACTGAGCCAACCACCGTGGCAGGGCGCCGAACGTCGCGCGCCGCCAATGTCACCGTCGTCTGCGCCACGTTACGCCCGAGCAGAGCTGTCACCGTATACGTGCCGGCGTCGTAGCCCACGAATACGCCGTCGGCGTCGAGTTCTCCCTTGCCCGGCGAGAAGACCCACGATGGAGTCAGGCCCGCGATCTCCTTTCCAGCCGCGTCCTTCGCCACGACCTTGAAGTTGATGACATCGCCGGTGCGGGCCTGTGGCTTCGACGGTGTCACGCTGAGCGACGCGATGGGCGTCCCCACTACTGTGACGCTGAGCGACTGCTTGACGGCACCGACCGCCGCCGTGATCGTCGCCGAACCCGCGGCGGTGGCGCTGATCGCACCACTGCGATCGACGCTCGCGATGGCTGGTGCAGAGCTCGTCCATGTCACTGCGTCGTCGCGACTGTCGCCGGCCTTCGAGAAGACGCGTGCGGTGGCGGCCACCGTTTGGCGCGGCACGAGTTTGAGCGACGCGGCTGACAGGGCAATCGACGCCGCGGGGCCAGGGACGATCTTCACGTCGATGCGCGCGATGACCGGCTTTGACCCAGGCTGAATCGCGGACACAACCACGGGAATCGTGCTGACCGATCCGGCCATGACTAAGCCGGTGCTGTCGACGGTGCCTTGAAATGGGAAATCCTGCTGCTGAAAGCGAATGCGAACACCGGTCACCGGCTTGCCATCTTTGTCGAGCGCCGCCGCCTTCAATTGCAGCGTTTCACCCGCAACGACACGCGCCGGCGACGGCGTCACGGTCACGCGCACGACGCCTTGCGCGGCAAGCGAGATCGGCAACGCGGCCAACGCGAGGAGCGTGGCGGTGGCGCGGAACGTGGCGTAATTCATGGTACGATTCCCGTCTTGAGGTTCGATCGCTGTCCAGTGGATTGAATTGGCTTCGGATGCCTCCGGAGCGCAAGCTCGCGAACGCGCCGTCATCGCGGTAGACTGTCGCCGCCCCCGTCGACATCGAGACCTTATGATTGCCGTGACCAGGCTACCGCGATTCGGACTGCTCGTCGCCGCTGGAATGGCATGTGGACACGTCGGCCAGACGTCCGCCCCCGCGCCGCTCGCTCCGAACATCCTCCTCATTCAGGCCGACGACCTCGGCTACGGCGACGTGAGCGCGTACGGCCAGTCGAATTTCTCTACGCCCGCGCTCGATCGTCTCGCCGCTGAGGGGATTCGCTTTACGCAGTACTACGCCGGCAGCACGGTGTGCGCTCCCTCGCGCGCCGCGCTCATGACTGGGCGGCACACTGGCCACCTGTCAGTGCGCGGAAACGGCGCACTCCCTGAGGGCGACGTGCCGCTACGCGAGGAGGACGTAACAATCGCCGAGGTTTTGCGGAGCGCGGGCTATCGGACGGCCGTCGTGGGCAAGTGGGGAATCGGCCAGCTCGGCAGCTCTGGGGAGCCGAACAAGCATGGATTCGACCACGCGTTCGGCTTCCTCGACAATCGTCACGCGCACCGCCAGTTCACAGATCACCTGTGGCGCAACGGCGAGCGTGTCGCGGTCGACGTCGAGCGTGACTACGTCAACGATCTGTTTACGAAAGAGGCTGCGTCGTTCATCAGCCGGAGTGACAACCGTCCGTTCTTCGTCTATCTGAACTACACCGTTCCGCACGCAGAGCTTCGCGTCCCCGACGAATCGCTCGCGCCGTTCATCGGGCGTTTTCCGGAGCGCCCCTTCGCGAACCCAGCCGCCGACGCGCGGCCGACGGGCTCGCGCGCCGACGCCCCATCGCTCGGCTATCGTTCGCAGCCCACACCGAGGGCCGCCTTCGCGGGGATGATCACTCGGATGGATCGTGACATCGGCCGTCTCGTGGACCTCGTGCGCACGAGGGGCATCGAACGACAGACGCTGGTGTTGTTCGTCAGCGACAATGGTCCGCACAGCGAGGGCGGCGGAGATCCGGCATTCTTCAAGAGCAGCGGTGGCTTGCGCGGCATCAAGCGCGATCTGTACGAGGGCGGCATCCGCGTCCCGATGATCGCACGGTGGACGGGCACGATCCCCGCCGGGCGCGTGAGCAATCACGCATGGGCACACTGGGATATGCTGCCGACGCTCGCAGAACTCGCCGGCGCTCGAACGCCTACGGGACTTGATGGTGTTTCGATGACGGCTGCACTGCGTGGCGTGGCGGCGCCGGTGCATCCGTTCATGTATTGGGAATTTCACGAGCGCGGCTTTCAGCAGGCGGTGCGCATGGATCGCTGGAAGGCCGTGCGGCTGTCGGCCAATGCGCAGCTCGAGCTGTACGACCTCGCCGCCGACCCGCGCGAGGAGCGCGACGTGGCCACGTCGAACCCGCGCGTGGTGGCGACAATCGAGGAGTACCTCCGTACGGCGCGTACAGCGTCCGACCGCTGGCCGGTACCGTAACTCACTGCACTGGCATTCTTCGCAGCGCTTCGATGCTTTCGAGAATGTCGAGAAGGTGCGCCTCCACGTACTGACGTCCCTTCTCGCGCGTGGCCAGCGTTGCGTCGCCGTAAATACCCGTGCGCGACCACGTCTTTCCGTCGCGCACGGACATTGCCGAATCGCGTGCCAGACCGCCGGCACCCGGGTGATAATCGTTCGCCGCCTTCGTCATGTCGACGAACTGCGGATACATGTAGAGGAGCATCGACGTTTCCATCTCGTCGGCGTGCGTTCCGCCGGGCTGCTTCGAGATTGCCGTGCGCACCGAATCCGTGCGGCGTCCGCCATCGGTGTACGTCAGCATGATGCCGTTCGCATGAAGGGCAAATCGAGCACTTTCCCCGCTTCGACCCACGACAGGTCCGCGAGCCGAATGCCGGCCGGCCGGGGGCGTGACTGCGCGGCCGCGGCGAGCGAGGAACACGCGCTGAGCACGGCGACAAGCATGGTGGTGCGACGGATCGAAAGCATGAGACATACTGCGGCTACTCTCGGATTACGGCAACTCGATCCGTTCAACGCTCGCGATGCAGCCAATTCATCCGGTTTTCAATCCCTGCGCGACGATCCCGGATATCGCGGCGGCTAAAATGAGTAGCGGCTCAGGGATTCGTCGCGTCCGCGTCAGCACGAGGAGCGCAACCATCGCGATGATCACCGTCGTGACATCCATAAGGGCCCGGCGACCGAGTACGAACGCCGCCCCAGCGATCGCGCCCGTCGCAGCCGCCGTGATGCCATCCACGAACGCGCGGATACGCGGATTCGTCTTGAGACGATCATAGTGCGGGGCAAGCACGATCGTGCTGACGTAGACCGGTGCGAAGACGCCGACCGCCGCCGTCGCACCGGAGAGACATCGCGAGTTGCGCCGCTAACGGACCGAGGGCCGGGCCGTTTTGGGCGACTCAGCCAGGCGCACGTGACGCCGCTGCGCGCGCAGCCTCGACGGTAAACAGTGCGTACAGGTCGTCGAAGAGTTGCGAGCCCCGCTCCAGACGCGCGACATCGTCCGCGTGCGCCGCGGCGATCGAGGAGAGCACGCGCTCGATGCCCGATGTGTCATCGCGGCCAAACTTCTCGTCCTTGAGGTCGATGTCGTGAACGATCTCCGCGATCGCCTGGAGCGCGGAATCAGCAAGACCGAAACGTTGGAGAAGCGTTTCAAAGGTGCATCGATCGCCTTCATGCGAGAACTCACCCTCGAACATGTCGAAGCGAAGCGCTCCGGCGATGCGGCGCCGTTGCCCCTCCGACACGAACATGAAGCGCGCGTCCGTATCGATGAAGCGGCGAATGAGCCAGGCACTCGCGATGCGGTCGACGAAGACGCCGCTCCGCGTAACCCACGTGCGGCCGTGATACGCGCCGCGGTCGGCCTCCTGGGTGGCTGTCGGTGTGACGACAGCAGTTGGCTCTGCTTCCTTCTCGAGTGAACGCAACGCCGACTCGGCGTCCGCTCGTCCCTCGGCGCCGAAGAAATCGATCGAGATGATCGAGGAAAGACGCTTTCGCAGGCGCGCCAGTTCGTCCTGCGGTCGAGCGGACGTCGACGCGTCGCGGGCCGACTCGGCAATGCTCGCATAGTCGGTGTCACGCGCAGCGCGAAAGAGATGCCTGATCTGATCGTCGGTCAGACCATCCATGAAACTGGCACGGCAAATCGACGCATCGCCTCCGCCCTCGATCACCTCCGCGCGCACCCACTGGAAGTCTTCCAGCGACTGAGACCGATCGGGGAGCACGTACACCGAGTTCTTCACCGCGACCGCACCGATGCGCTGAACGCGACGACCGATTTTCACTCGCAAGTAGTCCGGCTTGGGAGGAATCTGGTGGATCAGCAGCAGCCACAAGTCGCGATCGGTACCGTCCGCGGCGCTCATGCGTCGAGGCTCCCAAGCGCGATCGCTCGGCCAACCCCGGTCGCGAGCGCTCGCTCGTAGACCAGCGCCGCCAGCGCAACATCCTGAAGGGCAGTCCCGGTGCTGTCGAATACGATGATCTCATCGGCTGCGAGGCGCCCCGGTTTTTTGCCCGCCACGATCTCGCCCAATTCTGCGCGCACCGCCTCGCGCTGCATGACGCCTGAGTTCAACGCGTGGTGAAGGTCCCCGATCGTTGCGCTCTGCTCGAGGATGTCCGCGACGACGACGCTGGCCGCCAGTAGTTCCGGCTCGATCTCCTGCTTGTCCGGATTGTCGGCACCCACCGCAGCGACGAATGCGCCGGGTGCGACGTGCGCTCGGCCGAGGAACCAGTGACGTGCGGGCGTGCAGGTGATCCAGATCGTGGCCGTCCGCGCGTCGCCGTCGAGCGAGTCGATCACGGCGACGTCCACCCCGAGTTCCGATGTCATGTCCGCGGCGAAGCGCACCGCGCGCTCGGCGTTGAGATCGAACGCCATGACGCGTTCGAGCGTGCGTACGCAGGCCAATGCACGAAGCTGGCTTCGTGCCTGTTCACCACACCCGCAGATGACGACGACGGCAGTCTCTCGCGCGAGGTATTTCGCCGCGACGGCGGTGGCCGCCGCCGTCCGCAGAATCGTGATCTCGATGGAGTCGAGCAGCGCCAACAACCGCCCGTCGGCCGCGTCGAACAGCGCGATCACGCCCTGAATCGTCGGCAGCCCGCTTCTCTCCGGATTTCCTGGGAAGTTGGCGTTGATCTTCGACGCAAATACCGGCCGACCGTCCGCTCCGGCGAACAACCCGGCCGCCTTCACGTGAAATCCGCCGCCGTCCACGTGGACGCCGAGCATCGCCGGGGGAATGGCGCGGCCCAGGGCGTGGGCGAGAAACGCGCGCTCGACGGCGTCGACGCATTCCGCCATGCGGAGGAGTCTCGCGACCTCCCCGCGACGAAGAACAAGGGTACTGGACGACCCGGCCGGGAACCCGCCCGTTGGATGGTGAGTCATGGCCACATGCTAATATCACAACTGAATCATTGCAAATCTCGCCATGTGGGTGAGTCTGTCATCACGAGTGAAGTCGACGACGCCGCGCGCTCCGTCTGGGTTTTCTCCTTCCGTACAACTATTATCACAGTTGAAGCACAGTCAGTTTCGTGACGGGGCTCTGCCAACTCGGAGAACACATGACCAGCCACATCCTTCGTCGTTCGTCGCTCGCCCGTGGTGCTGCCTTGGCATCGGTGCTCACGTTCGCATCGCGCAGCGTGCAGGCACAGTCATGGGCCCCTGTCGAACAGGCCTTCGGTCGAGCCGGCATCGCGCAGCCCGGCGACGTCATGCGATTCAACTTCCCGCGTCGCGATCTGCGCGTCACCGTTGGCGACGTTCAGGTACGTCCCGCCTTCGCGCTGGGCTCGTGGGTGGCCTTCAAGCGGATGCCGGATGGACAAGCCATGGCGATGGGCGACCTCGTACTCACCGACAACGAGATCAATCCGGTCATCTCGGCGCTCCAGAAGGGTGGCGTGGAGCAGAGTGCGCTGCACAACCACATCGTCGGTGGAACGCCTAACACGATGTACCTGCACATCAGTGCGCATGGCAAAGAGATCGATATCGCCCGCGCGATCCGGCGAGCACTGGAAACGACCGGCACGCCGCTCGACACCGTTGCGGCCGGTCCCGCCGCCTCTTTCAATCTCGATACGGCGGCCGTCGCCAAGGCGCTCGGTTACGCCGGCCGAGTGAACGGCGGCGTGTACCAGGTGAACGTGGCCCGCGCTGAGACGATCATGCAGGACGGACACGAGGTGCCCGCGTCGATGGGCCTGACGACCGCGATCAACTTCCAGCCAACGGGCGGTGGCAAGTCGGCGATTACCGGCGATTTCGTGATGATCGGGACAGAGGTCAATCCGGTCATTCGTGCGCTGCGGGAAAACGGGATCGGCGTCACCGCGGTGCACAGCCACATGATCGGCGAGACGCCGCGCCTCTACTTCATGCACTTCTGGGCCAACGACGATGCGGTCAAGCTCGCGCGCGGTTTGAGTGCGGCGCTGGCAAAGACGAACTCAGCAAAACCGACGGTTTCGAAGACGCCGTGACGTGCGCGCGCAAGGATCACGATTCGTAGTAAACTGCCGCCGCCTTCCTGAATGGGCCCGCCATCACTGTCTCAACGTTTGGATACAATTGCACGTTAGGAGCATAGTGACCCGTCGAGGCTGCACGTCAGGAACGCCGAACGCTCCAGGGAAGGTTCTATGCGCCGTCACCTGTTCGCTATCGCGGCACTGAGTGTGTCCGCTCTCACCGGTTGCGCCACGCTGGGCAACCCCGTCTCGAATAGCAGGCCGATCGCCGCTGGCTCGATGGAGCGCGCGCTTAAGGCCACTGTCATCGCAGCGACATCCACCGACTGGGTGCCCAAGACGATTTCCGCCGAGGCCGGGTACGTCATGGCCGAGCGTGGCGATCCTCGCGTTGATCCGTATCGCCTCGAGGTGATGATCCCTGAGGGCGGCGCCGGATCTCTCAACGTGAAGGTGACACCGCTGGCAGGCCGGAGAGAGAACGTCGGTTCGGAAGACGGCGCATCCGATCTGGCAAAGAAATTCCTCGAGGCATTCGAGCGGGCAATCGCGCCGCGGTAGCGACTGCGAATTCCTTCGACGACCGGGCTGCATCCAAGCGCCTGGCGCGAGGCGCCTCGATCGCTTGAAACGATGGTGGCGTGCAGCGCAAAACTGGCGTGAGCCGTTTCTTGCGAAGTTCTCGCGTTACTGAGGAAGCGTTCCTCTTCCCCTCTATCGCACAGAATCTCCATGAAGCTGTTCCGTTCGCTTTGCGCCTCGGTGCTCCTTTTCGTTCCCACAGTGCCGGCGCTTGCCCAAGTCTCCTCCTCGCTTGCTCCGGAGAGGCAAGTGCATCTGGACCTCACCATCGCCGGTGCCGCCGTGGGCTTCGCCGCCCGCACCTCTGAGCGGACCATGTTCGGCGTGGAAATCGGCGGAGGTGGGAACTGGGTGAACTACACACTCGCCGGCAGCCACTTCTCAAAGGGCGGAGCCAGGAACTCGTCGCTCGTCGAGCTCGCCCACGCGACCGTGTTCATGCGCACCCGCTTCAGCGAGAGCCAGCATCTCGACCTCGGCGCGAAGGTGTCGGCGTTCCTCCACTTCGATAGCTCGGACGACGAACCCGGCGGCGGCTACTTCGTTGGGCTGAACGCCAAGTACAGCTGGGCGAAATGGCGGCGGATGAACCTCGCATCCGAGATGGACATCGGGCGCTTCGCGGAGCCCGGCAACGGCACCTGCCTCAGCGGATGCGAAGGGAGGCAAGAGTTCGGTATCAACGTCGCGCCGATCCTCGTGCGGTTCACCTTTCCGTGACGCCAAGCGCTCTTTCTGCGCTGGAACGAGTACCTTTGAAGACCTATGACGCAGCCCGGCGGCCCGAACGAACTCGAGACGGCAATACTCGCCGTATACCGCGGACCGCTCGACGAATTTGTCAGCCGGCGCGATGCGCTCGTCAAGCAACTGCGCGCCACCAAGCAACGTGACGCCGCCGACCGCGTGAAGGCGCTGCGCAAGCCAAGCCGCATCGCCTGGGTGCTCGACAGCGTGGTTCATGAGGACCCTGCGTCCGTCGAACAGCTTGCTGCCGCAATCAAGGAGGCACAAACCGGCGCCGACTTGCGCACAGCGCTCGACACCATGAAGGCAGCGGTGCGCGGTGTCGCCGCAGTCGGCGCCCGCGTCGCGCTCCGCGCCGGACAACCGATCGAGCCGAACGTCGTGGTCACGGCGCTGTACGCGATAATTGGTGATGCCAGCGCGTTTGCGGACCTGCGCGCGGGCCTGCTCGTCGAAGTTCCGGAAGCCGGCGGCCTCGACATGCTCGCCGCCGCCGCCCTCGATCGAACAGACAAGACGACATCACCATCGCCTGCACCGCCGCCGCAGGAGACAGGAAAACCCGATGCGCGCGCTGAGGCCGCGCAGCAGGAAACCGAGGCCGCGAAACAGAACGCTGAGCTTGCAAAGGCCGCGCGCGCCGAGCTGCGGCGAGCCGAAGCGTCGTTCGCCACGGCGAGCGAACGATCGGAGCACGCGGAGCGAGCGGTTTTGAAGGCCCAGGAGAAACTCGACGACGCTGAACGTGCCTTACGGCATGCTCAATCCGAGGCAGAGTCCCGACGCGCCGATCTCGAACGTGCGCGAAACAGCGCCGCGACGGCCGCCGCAGAACTGCGTGACGCGGAGCAAGCCGTCGCTACCTCCCGCGCGCGTGTGGTGGAAACCGAAGGTTAGGGACTCGCGTTCGTACCTTAACTGTCATTCCTGGCGCCCATGGCCGTAGATGTCATCCCGAGCGAAGTCGAGGGATCTGCACGTTCCGTCTGGGTTTGAGGTGCAGCCCCCTCGACAAAGCTTCGCTCGATCGGTGTGTCCGCGTGCCCCAAGACAAGTACACCGACGAATGACGTCGGGGCTTGATGGTGTGCGATAGGTACTTACATTTGGAAGTACACCAGAGGCCACCATGACGTATCGCGCCAAAGCAGCGACTGTCGGAAACTCCAAGGCACTCCGCCTCGATGCCGCGCTCTTTCGCGCCCACCCCGAATTCGGGACGGGCGAGTTTGCCGTCAGTGTAATCGCTCCAGGCCAGCTACTCATTCAGGCGATAGCCGAGAGCACCAAGGATGAGACTGATCCAGTGTTTGACGCGTTCCTCGGATTCGTTGAGCTTCAGATGGAACTGCGGCCAAACTTGATCAGCGCAGTCACCCAAGCCGATCGCCGAGAGGCGGCCGAACTTCTTCGTGGCGTACGATCGGACCCGGGCGAAGATTTGGGAGACGACTTTGTGTTGCCGGGAGATTCGCGCGATACCCGCTCACGCAAGAAGTCCAAACGAGTGTCGAAGAAGTAATGGCGCTTCGGCGGCCTCATGGATAAGCGCACCAGAAGCAAGAACAGCCCCGCTGCGCGGACCACCGCTCCGGTGGTGATCAACGGCTGGACATTGCTTTTCTGGACCTCCTTCCGTGAGCGCTGGACCGACCTTGGCAGGGCCGTACAGAAAGCGCGAGCCTCAGATCCAGAGCGTTATATGCACGCGCCGGAAGTGAAGATCTTCCATACCGTGCGCGAACTGGTCTTCAAGGAAATCCCGGTCAATCCGGATCATCCACAGTTTCGGCAACGAAAGACACTCGGCGGTGAACACACCCACTGGCGGCGCGCGAAGTTCCATCGGCGATTCCGATTGTTCTTCCGATTTCACACGGCGTCACGGACCATCATCTATGCTTGGCTGAGCGACGACAACACGCTGAGGAAACCCGGAAGCCACACCGATCCATACAGCGTCTTCCATCGAATGCTTGAACGGGGCGCACCGCCATCGGATTGGGATGACCTCATGAAGGCGTGCAAGACGATCGACCAGGAATCCGAGTGACTCGCCACGAAGGTGGCAACGCGCCGACGTCGTGCGCGAACGGCTGGCTGCTCTCGATTTGGAGCGCAGGTTGCTGCAAACCGAACTCGTGTCGCTCGAGTATCGTGGGTCGCTCACTCGTCGCGTCACAAGTCTCGAGCGGGCTATGTTTCGCGCCCACGGGGCCTGTACTGAACGCACGGCGTTCTGCGGGCTACGAAACGTCGAGCGGAGTTGTTCCAATGCACAGAAACCCCGCCCATGCCTGTGGATGCGGCGTGATTGCGCGCACATATCGCTGCGCTGATGACAGTGCCTGCGCGCATGCCTCGCCTGCGCTGACACGTCGATAGAACTCGATCATCAAATCGCGCGTCTGTTCGTCTGGGACTTTCCACACACTCATTACGAGCGCTGATGCCCCCGCGATGGCGAACGCACGCCGCAGACCAAATATGCCCTCGCCCCGGCGAACCTCTCCGAGCCCAGTCTCGCATGCGGAGAGAACGACCAGGTCCGTGGCCGTGAAGTCGAGCAACGCAATTTCCGCCGCGGTCAATAACCCATCATCCCCCGAAGACAGCGAGTGGCCCGACGCCCATGAGTTGACGCCCGCGAGCGCAATTCCAGAACGCAGCAAAGGGTCTTGCAACTGACCTAGACGCGTTATGGGATCGACACCGACATCGCTTTCGCGCGGTTTGTCGAGTGCCTCCGCCGCATAGTTTCCAAAGCCCGGGATTTCGATGACAGTGAGCGTGTCGACGAAGTTTGCCGACTTGGGCGGGCGTTCGTCAGTGAGAAAGAAGCCGTGACTCGCTAGATGGAGGATCCGCGGGGGCAGCGCCGACCGAAGGCGTGCTTCGACGGCATCGCCTCCCATGACAGGTGCAACGCCAAGGATCGCCGCAACGGCCACTCCTTCCTCCCTCGTCCCTGATAACGGTGTGAACGGCCGACGGCGTTCCCCCTTCGGTACGCCTTCCAACTCGAGATCGAAATCCGGATCCGCCATCACGAGCGGTGCGTCTCCTACGATTGTGGGCCCTGCCTCCTTTAGCAGGTCTCGGCCTGTGTCGAGCAGAATCAGCTCATACCGGTCAATCAGGTACCCGTCGTCGATGGGCAGCGCGGCAAAGGGCAAGCGCGTCAACTCTCCATGCTGTGCAATGCATAGTCGGGTGCACGAACCGATGCCTTCGCGGAAGGGATCGAACACCATCTGCCTTAGCGCATTCCCGGCGGCAACCCAATCCTCAGCGTCGAGCCCCATAGGCGCCGGCGTTGGTTTCGGCGCAACGGAATCATCCACCCACGGACCTTCCGCTGGGATTCCACCAGGATCCGCTTCACACGTGATTGCGGACCGAAAGCGGCTGATTGCCAGATCGACCGCGTCGGCGTCACCGATGTCGATGATCGCGGGCTCGCAGTCTGGACGCACGATGAATGCGGCATATCGCAGCGTGCCCCGATGAAAACGATCGCCTGGCGCGCCACGATGGAAATCGATCACCTCATAGCGGAGGTATTCCACCAATGCGGTGCCGATCGGCAGCTTTTCCCTGACGGTCTCCAGGCTCACGCGAGTTGCTCGTGCGGCTTCTCCGTTCGACTCCGACGCGAGATGCCGCCCGATCTCGTGGTCGAGTGCTTCCGCGCGGCGGCGGAGCTCTTCCATCGCGGTCGCGCTGTCCTGCGGCGCGGGCGGCCCGCTGATCGACTGGCGAACGATCGCGCGCTGGACGTCGATGTAATCGCGACGAAGTGCCTTCAGTTCGACCGTCACGGAGTGAGCCAGCGCCCGCACACGTGTTGCATTCCAGGCGAGCGTCGCACCCTTCCAGCGTAGTGTCCACTCACACGCGTCGCGGATGGCGGCAGGTGAACGCAGCCGTATGGCAATGGACACAACAACGTCGAGGTGCTGATAGAGCGCGTCGGCGATTCTATCCTGCGCGGAGGTCGATGTGATCGTGAACGGCTGGGCAAAGCGCTCGTCGAGGATAATCGACACCTCACGTGCCGCGAGAGCCGCCTCCTCCCAACGTTGGCTCCCGCCCAAAATCCATGCTTTCGCAATCGTCGCTTTGAGCAGGAGTGCATGACTGCCGTTCACGCCGAGCAGCCTCGCAATCGCTCTGTCGATCAACTCGATGGCGACGTCGTATTTCTTGGTTCGCCCCTCGACTCTCGCGAGGTCGATTTCAACAATCGCGATCTCGAGCGCCGTGGCGTCAAACCTAGCCGTGGCTGCCAGCGCTTGGGTCAAGACCAGCCGAGCACCCTCCGAGGCACCGAGCCGCACGTAGATGTCTCCCGTACCACGAAGGGCGCGAGCGAGAAGTTGTGGCGTGCCCGTCTCTTCCGCGATTCCCGCGACCTCGACGAACATCGGCGGTGCTTCGTGCACTGGGCCAAATGCGCCCGTGATCTCGGCTAGCGTTTCCAGCACGTCGGCATAGAGCAGCGATCGTTTCCCGAGGAGTGCTTCGGCCATATCCACCGCGCGCCGAATCAACGCCGTGGCCTTCTCTGCGTTGCTCTGGCTGGCGTAAAAGACACCGAAGTCGCGAAGGAGCCGCGCCGTGCGCGCCGTCGGCTCGACGGCCAGGAGCGGCGGGAGAGCCGCCCGAAAGAGCGACTCCGCCTCGACGAGATGACCACTATTCCATCTGACGTGCCCGAGTACCGCTTGGGCACGTGCAACCGTCTGAACGCCGACCGACGGCTGTTCATTCAGGAGATCGAGACTGATTTCGGCCGCTTCATCTCGGTCACCAGCAGACAGGAGCAGTTCTGATAGCCGCAGCTGATTCTCCGCGAGCGAGTCGGACAAGCCCTTCGATCGCGCCCGTGCGCTCTGTGCCACTGCCTCGCGCATGGTTTCGACTGCGGCACGTGCTCCAGCAGCGAGTTCCTGAACCTGTGACTTCGTGCGCAGAAGCGCGGCAAAATGATCGGCGGGCGGCTCCCAGCCGGCATGCACCAGAGCGATGTAGTCGTCGCAGACCCGTTCGGCCTCGACCAGATCAGCGCCTTGCGCGACGGCACCGGCGAGCCAGGTCATCGCTTGCGACCACTCGAGCGTTCCGCGAGGTTCTCGACCACACACCTCGGCGAAGAGCGTGGCGGCGTACGAGTATTCGCCCAAGTGAAACGTCAGGCGCGCGATCAGTCGGAGATCGAGTGAACCGTTGTTTCGCAGTCGTTCGACCTCGCTTCGCGCCAGTGAGCTCCGACGATCCATGGCAAGTGAGGCATGCGTACGATCGATCTTCCGCAGCGACTGCAGCAAGCGCGCAATCGACGCAGACGGATCATTCACGTACCGCAGCACCATGCCCACGACTTCCGTGTAGGAGCGTTGCAGGTCATCGCCCGATCGTTTGTCACGGAATAAGTCCGTAAGGTCATCGATGGCGACGGCGACATGGCTGTGAAGTTCACCCAATGCTGTTCGTCGTGCCGCAATCACCTCTCGCAGCAGATGCTCGGCGCGATCGTAGGCGCCGACCTGGCGGAGCGCGTTCGCCAGATTTCCCATTGTGACTGCGGTATTCGGATGTGCCTCGCCGACAGTACGAATGGCGATGGCGAGGGCGTTCTCGTACAGAGGCACCGAGCGCTCGATATCGCCCGCCTTGTAGTATGCGGTAGCCAGCCCGTTCAGGGCCCGCGACAGCTGCATTGGATCGTCGCGGTGTCGAGCTACGGTGAGAAGCTCTTCGAAATACGGGGTTGCTCGCCGATGGTCGTCCTGGGCCGCGTAGAGCTCGGCGAGGAGTCGGAGTGATTCGCGAATCGTGGGGTCGGCCGGAGGAAACAAGCGGCGGCGCATGGCGAGCGCCGCCAACATGTGTGATTCGGCCGCAACGAAGTCTCCCTCTTCCTGCCGTACGCTCCCGAGGTTCAGCAGAGCGAGTGCGAGCGCGGGTGTATCATCTGCCGAGAGCTGCTGACGACGCGTGATCACCTCTTCGATCAGTGCTGCTGCAGCCCCGATGTTGCCGGCGCGGTAGTGCGCCTGTCCAAGGTCGTTCATGAAGACGAGCACGACCTCGTTGTGCTGCTCGCGCCTTTCCCTCCACAGGGCCAGAGAGCGTTCTCCCGCACCTACCGCTGCGGTGTATTCCTCGCGCGCGCGATGTATGGCGAAGAGCCTGTCCAACACGTGTCCCGCCGTAACAACATCGTGGCGCGCATCCGCAGTCTGCAGCGCCTCTCTGTAAAGAACGATCGCGGTGTCGATGTCTCCGGCTACTTCCATCAGTCCTGCGGCGTTGAGCAAGACAGTACGCCTGAGGTCATCATCCAGCGACAAATGCTCGCGGCACTCTGCACAAGCGTGAAAGGCCACGTCAGCCGCTTCCGCCTTTCGGCCCTGCTGATGGAGGGCGATCGCGATCTGATTTGCCGACGCGATAGCACGATGCAGCTGGTCCATTGGGAGATGTCCCTTCGATCTTGTTCGCGAGCGCAAAACCTCAGCGAGCTTCAGTCGCCCCGGAGCGGCGAGACGGACATTCGTCGGTCAGGCAACGCCGGTGTGATGTGCCGCCAAGTTCTTGATTCCAATCCATTGCTGCAAGGGATTCGCTTCAAGCCGCCACAGCTGACCAGGCATCGCGGTTCTCTTGCCGAACTAGCTCGAGCAAGGAGGCTCGCAGGGAGAGCCCAGCGAGCCCCGGATGTCATCACCTGCGTTGCTACCGGATCATACTCCCGCACCCTCGTCAAGAGCGGCAAACTGGTCCTCGGAGCGAGCCAGCCTGAAATGCCACTAGTCGAGCTACAAGCTGTAGCGACTACCAGCCGTTCTTGATTCTACGCGCCAAGCGTTGGAGCCTCCGCGGATCTTTTGCGCATTCCCAAACCACCAAAACGCGCCACCCAGCAGCTGACAGCCCGCGCTGCTGTCGGAGATCCCTTTCCTTGTTCTTCAGCAGTTTTGCCTGCCACCAATCGAAGGAGATGTCGCGTACTTGCAGTCGGGATGACGATGCCAGAAGCAACCATGAACAAACAGCGCCGTTCGAAGGCGGGGGAAGACGAGGTCGGGCTTCCCTGACAAGTCCCGACGATGAAGACGAAATCGCAGCCCAGCCTTGTGCAAAGCACTGCGGCATAATGTGTGACTTGGAAAGGTCTGATGCCGCGCTCGAGCGAGGGCGGCTCTCGATGCTCGCTCAACCTCCAAAACAGGAAGCCACCTTCTTACCGCGCGTGAAGCAGGAACCCTGTCACCAAACAAAAAAGCCCACCCATCAATCGATGTGCGAGCTGATTCCTTCGAAAACGAGGCCAGGGGATGCTGTGTGGATGCGACACTCAGATCTAACCCGCTGCAACCGAAGCAAAAGCATCATAACTCATTCCGACACAATTACTTACAAAGAGCGGGCGACCGGACTCGAACCGGCGACGTCCAGCTTGGGAAGCTGGCATTCTACCAACTGAATTACGCCCGCGTCCCTTCAAGCTAGCGCACCGCGAACCGCCAATCAACGAGCCGCGCGGACCAAACTCAAATCGGCGGCCGCTCTCCAATCACCAGCGCGTGCCCGAGCCCGGCGAAATTCGTCGCGGCGCTTCCGTACTCGCCCGCTTTGGCCGTCACCGGGTTGTCCTTTGTCTCGATCGTGAAGAGCGTGAACTGCCCCGGCGCGCCGATGTGCGCCGCCGTCGAGTTGCCGCCCCCGAGAAAGCCGAAATAGTCATTTGCGCCGAGTAGCGAGATAAGCGCCTTCACCGACGGGATGTTGGCCGGCACGCGCGCGCCTGGATTCGGTACGCCAGCGGACATCATGAGGTCCAGAAGCCGCGCCGGATCCGCGTACTGGAACCCCGCAAACATGCCGCCTGGTGCCAACTGCGCCTGCATTTGATCACGTGTCAGCTGCAGGCCTACGGTCCAGTTCAACCAGTAGAGCCTCGAGCGGGGGTCGTAGGTCAGCAGCGAGTCGCCCTCCGTCTTCCAGTCGACCTTCTGCAACGTGGTGCTGCCAACCCTTACAATCGACACCGGCGCGCTCATCTCGCCGAGATTCTTTCCTGACCGCGCTCGCACCACCAGTTGATAAGTTGCACTCGGAGACAGCCGGTCCGTCGGAAGCTTGGCGGACGTTGCTGACGTAAACGTCGGCGTGGGCTGCACAGGCAACGGTGTCCCATCTCCACTCCGCAGACTGATCACGTAGCCCTCGGCGCGTGGCACCGGTTGCCACGTCACCGTGAGTGCGCTGCCGAGGTCTACCACCTTGACACTTGTAGGCGCGGGGAGAAGCATGATGACAAGACGTTCGACCCGGTCGGGCCCGCGAAGCATGCCCGGCGAGGTCTGATTACGTACGATCTCCTCGGCACTCAGCAAATCGTCCTCGCCGACCGGGGCAGCGTTGGCGGCGGACGACCCCTCCCAGCGAAAGTTCACCAATAAGCACCCAACGACAGCTTGTCCCTCCGTGAAGGTGTTCTTGAAGCGTGCTCGAGGAACGTCACCAGGCCGCACGTCAGCCGGGTACACCCTGACGGAACTTGCGGCTGACGGCGGTACCACGTTGCCCTTGTCATCACCAAGGACGAAGAGGTAGTTGGCCGCGGTCGGCGCGACTTCGCATTCGACGACGACCGAGGGCGCGTCATATATCACCGACGTCACGCGCGGCTCGGGCGGTATCGTCTTGGTGACGGTAACGGGGGGAAGCACGATCCAGTCGAAGGTCAGGACGCCGGCGATGACAACACGAATGCCCGCCACATACGTCGAGCCGACGGGCAGGCGATTCTTGAACCAGACGCGCCGCCCACGCGTATCCAAGATCTCTGCAGGCGCGGCGGCACCAGCTGAATCCAGGAGGCGATACTCGTGCGACACGCGATCGTCGTGCTTCCAATACAGGTAGAGTCCGTACACATCCTCCTCAAAACGGAGCGGGGCCGGCGAGTACGAGGCGAGTGAAAGTTTCGCGTCCTTCACGTCAGGACTCCACGCACTCCGTCGTTCGTCGGCAACCGCGCGGACTCGGAAGTGCAGGACATCGTCGAAGCGCCCTTGAACGCCGGTGAAATACGCGCGTGGATTCCCCCCCTCACCCGCCGACGGCACGACAATCCGAACCGTCGGCGGCGCTGCGAATGGGTGTGGACTTGATTGCAGCTCGACCTCGTACCGCTGCGCGCCCGGCACGGCAATCCATTCGGCGATGATCGCCGTCTTGTCGACCGTCAGCTTCTCGGGAACCGGCGTCGGAAGGATCGTTCCGTGCACGAGATCTTCCAACGCCACGACCCGCGCCATCAGTTCCTTCAGCAGCGGAATCTGCGCCTCACCAAGTGGTGGTGAAATCCGGTCCGGTGGAATCGGCGGCAGTCGATCCACGCTGAGTGTTCCAACGAGGCTCGCCGCGTTGATCGGGGGCAGCTGCTGCGGGGTGAGCGTGCCGGTGATTCGCGTTGCTGGCGTATTCGGCACCTGAGCGTCGGTGAGTACGCCGGCCAGCTTCGCCACCGGAATGTTCGGGACGCGATCGATCGCCAGCGTGCCGGTTATTCGCGCCGCTGGCGTGTCCGGCAATTGCTTCGCGTCGAGAACACCGGTGATTTTCGACGCCGCGATCTCGGTGATCGCAGGAAGCTGCGATGGGTCGAACGCTCCGGTGATCTTCGATGCGGGAATCGATGGTAGTTGCTTGACGTCGAGAACGCCGCTGACTTTCGCTGCAGGCAGATCGGGCACCTGCGCAACACCAAGGACACCCGTGACTTTCGACGCAGGCAGATCCGGCACCTGCGCCACACCTAGAACACCCGTGACCTTCGACGCCGGCAGATCCGGCACCTGCGCCACACCCAATACCCCGGTGACCTTCGACGCCGGGAGATCCGGAACGAGCCCGGCATCGATTGTCCCAACGAGCAGCGACGTGGGAATGTGCGGCAACTGCGTCGCGTCGATCAGCCCAATCACCTTCGACGTCGGGATCTCGGGCAATTGGTCGACGCCGAGCACACCGGTGACCTTCGACACAGGAAGATCCGGGATGAGCCCGGCATCGATTGCCCCAACGAGCAGCGACGCCGGGATGTGCGGCAACTGCGTCGCGTCGAGGAGGCCAATCACCTTCGACGTCGGAATCTCAGGCAACTGGTCGACAGAGAGAACACCTGTGACCTTCGACACAGGCACATCAGGCAGCTGCGCCAGTCCCAGCACACCGCTAATCCGGCTCGCCGGAAGCTCCCCGGTCAACGTCGCCGCATCGATGCTCGGCAGCCGCTCGCGCGCGAGGACGCCGCTACGAAGCAAGCTGGCATCGAGCGATGGCATGAGCGCGGGAGCAAACGTCGCCATGCGCGTGACGGTGCTGTCGATGACGACCGTCACCGTGATCTTCGCCGGCGCTTGCCCCACCGCTGGCTCACTCGCCGCAATGACGGAGAACGCCGCCAGCGAAATGATAGCGGGATCGCCCCGTCCCGAATCACTCAAGGTGAGCACAGGCGCCTGCCGCGCCATGCGGTACGCCTGCGCAGGATCCTTCTCGTCGTGGAGATTCTGCTCGGCGAACGAAATGCCGAGCGTCCATCTGCGCGTGACCCCCACCGTATGCAAGCTCGGGTCCGCGAAATTGATCGGAAACACGTTGTTCGATGCCGCGAGCGGCGTGTCGGTCGGTGCAGCCGTTTTCGGGCTGACATGGAGCGTGGCGACGTCCGCCAGCATGATGGCGTGGCCGGACGCATCGATGGCGATGCCTGGCAGCAGACTGACCACGGCCGGTACCGAACTGGCGACCACGGTAAGGCCGGAGATCACGCCTGGCGTGCAGGTCAAGCGCGTCAGCAGTTCGCGGAGCGCAGCGTGATACTGCTGCTCACGGACGAAATCGCCGACGCCGAGCAGCTGTTGATCGAAATACAGCGGCCGTAGCGGCGCCGTCACGTTGTCGGACACTGACGACCTCGTTGTCTAAAGCAAACTGAGAGACGTTCGTTCATGTGCTGATCCGCGAATTCACGCCGATCCGGCTCTTTCCCACCGTCATGCGGTGCGGCGTACCCGTATGTGCGTACACCCAGTCGCCGGTCAATCCGTTCCTGTTGTAGTCGAGGAACTCGTCTCGCTTCCCCTTGAGATAGTTCGCGAACTGCTGTGCCGTCCCGTTGTCGATGTTCCCGATCTGATTGATCGCGCTGTTCATCGTCGCCACAGTCTGGTCACCGATGAAGGTGAATCCCTTGAGCACCGGCCGCACGGCGGCATTGAATTGATAGTCGCCACTGTGCGGAATGTCCGACCACGACATTGCGAGCGGAAAGCGCTGATTCGGCGCGTCGGCGATGATCGTACCGTCCGCTGCCCCCGGATGTCCGGTGAGCAAACGAAGGTGGCATTGCAGAATACTCTCAGGCGCCAGCCCCTTGTCACCGGCGATGTTCCAATCCACGGACGCAACGAAACGGCCGGAGTCATCGAGCCCGGTGTCGAGGGACCGGATGCCGATCTCGCCCTTGATCTTGGCGACGAGTTTGTCGACGCCGGAGACGGCCCCCTCGACCTTCGCCTGCAGATCCCTGATCTGCCGCTCGGCTGCCTCTCGTTCCTCTCTCTTGCTGTCGCCACCGGTGAAGAAGTCCTTGATGGCGTCCCAGAGCTCCTCGAAGGCCGACAGCACTCCCTTCACGCCGAGTAGCGCGACACCCATCAGCGCCCCCGCCAACTCCGCCGCCGCGGCAATGGAATCCGCGATGAGCGTTTCGGCGACCTTCGCGAGCCGCTTCGCCATGTCCTCGAGGCCTTTCTCCAACATCGTGCAGAGAAAGGACGCGGCTGCTGACGCCCCCGCGCGCCTGGACACCTCGATCGCGATGATCTCGTATGTCGTTCGGTTCCCAAGAATGTCCTCGGCGATGCCGGGGAGGCTGCCGATGATCGAACTCCAAATCTTCTCCGGGAGTTCGCTGAGGCTCTTCGGCAGGGCGATCTTCGCGTCGAATGGAACCGCTTCACGTACGATGACTCGGCCAGCCATCTCCATCTCGTACTTGATCTGAAGCGGAACGACCATCACGCCGTCGGCGCGACGCGTTGGCTTGCTATCAGGGTTGAGTGCTGGCTTGAAGGTCGTCACGCTCAGGCCATCGAGCCACCCACGAACGATCTCTCGGCACTTGCTTCCACGCAGATTGTTGAGGGCGCGGAGATAGTGGCTGATGAGGTCCAGCCCATTGGTTGGAAGACCGCCAATGGCGATGATCACGAGCCCGTTGCTCTTCCCGGACCCACTCGTTCCGGAGTCCGCCGTCCAGCCGAAATCGATGCTGAGTGTGACGTTGCGCGCGGAGCTGCCGCTGCCGTTGGGAATACTGATCGAACCGAGGTTCGCATCCACATGCCCCACGAAGCGTTCCTGGCCGGTGTTGTAGTCCGCGATGACGTTGAAGGTCGGTTCCGACTCGAAGAAGCGAACCGCGCTCTTCACCCGAAGGTGCGTATCGCTCTTCTTGCTCGAAATTTCGAGCGATGTCTTCGTCAGCTCGATGAAGTCGAACGCGTTGATCGTCGTGGGACTTCGCGTGACCAGGGCGAACTCGTCGCCGTTCGTGAGGAGACTGATGTCGAATTCATATTTCTGAAACAGGATGATCTTCGACTCGACGCCATAGCCCGGCACATACGTGACACGGTCGTACGTGAAGACGTAGTCCGCTTTTGCGTCCTTTGGCGCGCGCAGGGCGTAGATGGCTCCCCGCACGAAGGCGAATTGATCGGTGACGGTTGCAGCCCACGCAGCGCCGGCGCCGAACACGGACGAGAGAAACTGCGTCAGCGTCAGCGGCGGCGACGCCGCCAGCGCGACCATCGCGAGCCGAGGCGTGCTGTCGTCGATGACGATGGCGCCCTGCATGGCAAAGTGCGCGAGGCTCGACGATGTAAACCGTGCCTTCGCACGAATGGCCAGATCGATGGAGCGCTGGCCATTCTTCATGTAGACGCGCCCGTCGAGCCCCAAATCCTCGACGACGACGCCCGTCAGTCCGAGTGGCTCGTGGATCTCCCGCGTGACCTGATCCGCCGGAAAGAGGTGCGCGTCGTACGGCGGCGCATCCATGGAAAAACGGAACTCGCCGTTGATGACCTGCGTCAGACCATAGAGCTGGACGCGCTTTGCTCCCACGTCCAGCTCGAAGGTGTACAGCAGGAATAATGACGACGTCGTCGTCATGTCCGAGGCACGCGCAGGAGCGCGATCCGCGGCAGCTTAGTTCGCGTCGTCCTTGGCCACGTGGATAAAGAGGCCTTTGAACTTCAGGCTGCCGACGAGAGCGACCTCCTCACCCGCCTTCCACGCGCACAGCAGTCCGAGATCGAACGAGACGGCCTTCCGCTTCGCGATGGGCTTGTCGTCCGCACCGACGCTCGGCGGCACGGTCACCTGGAAGTCGCTGACCGTGAGGCCGAGGTTCGTAAGCTTGGCGTAGACGCTGTCGAGCGGAGCGGGAAAGGTCGTTGGATCCGGAAGCCCGCCGACGCCGAATTGGGCAGTCAGGAACGTGGCGAGATCGGCGGCCGTCCCGCAGTAGACGGGCTCGTCGAGCTTGTAATGCGCACCGGTCTTTTTCAGGTCGCCTGCGGCGTCCTTCGGAGTGAGCATGACATCTTTTTCGTTGATCTGGATGATGATGCCTGCTTTCAGGGTGGTAGCCATTCGGACGTCCTCGAAAAGGTGATGGCGAGCTGGAGAATTTCGCTGCCATCCTATCCCGGACGTCCGCAAATGGCCAGCGATGCGTGACATTGCGCCTAGAATTTCTTAAGCGACTCGGTCCTGTGCGACCTGGCCCTCGTGCAGCGAGGTCATGCCAAGCGTTGTGGGGAGCCCCGGCTGCGTGTCCTCCTTGAGGATGATGTTTAGCACCCCACCAAACCATCTCCTCTTGACAACTACAGGAGTCAGTTGCACCTTCTCTCGACAGCTACAGAAGACACCACACACCGATGTGACGCGTGCCGCCACGCCTCCAGACTGACGCCCTCCGGGGTTCGATCGATCTTCTGGTCCTCAAGACGCTGTCCCTCGAGACCATGCACGGTTGGGGGATCAGCCGCCGCATTCAGCAAATCTCCGACGGCGCCCTCGACGTGAATCAGGGGTCTCTGTACCCCGCCCTCCAACGTCTGGAAAAGGACGGGTTGATCGCGAGCGATTGGGGGACGACCGATAACAATCGCCGCGCGCGCTACTATCGCCTCACCGCGAGCGGCCGGCGTGCACTCGGCAAGGAGCTCGAAAGTTGGCGCCGTTTCGCCGCAGGGCTGGAGGCGGTATTGAGAAGCGCAACATGAGCTGGATCGACGGCGCACTCGCGCGACTTCGACTCCTCGTTGCTCGGAACGCCGCGGAGGAGCGGATGGACAGCGAGTTCCATTTCCACATCGAGATGGAGACCGAACGCCTCGCGAGCGAGATGCAGGTGGAGCCCCGCGAGGCGAGACGACTCGCACTCGCGGCCTTCGGTGGCGTCGAGAATCACAAGGAAGCGCTGCGGCAGGGACGCGGCGCGGCGTGGCTCAGCGGCCTGTCGCTCGACCTCAAGCTCGGCGCACGAATGCTCGTCAAGTATCCCGGCCTCACGGTCGTCGGGACGTTTGCGCTCGCCGTGGCCATCGCGATCGGCGCGATCTACTTCGAGTTCGTGCGCGACCTCTACGATCCCGAGCTTCCTGTGGACCACGCAGCAGAGGTCGTGGGGATCAGGAACTGGAGCATCATCACCGGCCAGGCCGACGACCACGCGGCAAGCGACATCGTCCGTTGGAGGCACGAGCTCACGACGATACAGGACGTCAGCACACTCGCCCGGCTTGAAAGAAACCTGATCACCGATGACGGACGCTCGGAGCCCGTTGCCGGATCGGAAATGAGCGCGTCCGGGTTTCGCGTGATGCGCGTTCCGCCCTTGTTCGGACGTCCGCTCCTCGACTCCGATGAGGCGAGCGGCGCGCTTCCCGTTGTCGTGCTCACGTATGGCGTGTGGCAGACGCGGTTCGCCAGCGACTCCAACATCATTGGACGCACCGTGAGGCTCGGTGCTTCGGTGCTTACCGTCGTCGGCGTCATGCCCGCGCACTTTCCCGGCCGGGGCGTCATCTCTCCGCTTCGCCTCGACGAGTTCGACACGCGCCCCGACAGCGACCGCTCGATTCTCGCCTTCGGCCGCCTGGCGCATGGCGCATCGATCGAGCAGGCGCAAACAGAACTCACCACGCTTGCCTCCAGACACGCCCACGAGGCGCAACACCAGCAGCGGAACGTCCGCACGATCGTCAAACCGTTTCTTGAATCGGTTCGCGGCAAGTCGCTTGGTGAGGATGCCCTGGAACGGAACATCGTGTATGCGACGAATCTCTTCTTCATTGGCCTGCTTGCGGTCTGCTGCGTCAACGTCGCGACGCTCGTGTTCGCGCGGACGGTAACGCGTGAAGGCGAAATGGCCGTCCGCACCGCTCTCGGCGCCAGCCGCAAGCGCATCGTGATGCAGTTGTTCGCCGAGGCGGCGGTGTTCACCACGGTGGCATCGACAATCGGCCTGGTGGTGGCGATAGCCGGCATGCGATGGGTGCGCGCGGTGATCGGCACGGCGACCGAACAATCGTTGCCCACCTGGAGCAGTGACCTTTCAACCTCCACGATGATCTACGTCGCTGTCCTCGCGGTGCTGTCGGCGCTCCTCGTCGGAGTTCTGCCGGCGCTCAAGGCCACCGGCAGTGGTTTCGAAGCTCGACTCAAGCGTGCCGCGCCTAGCGGATCCGCAATGCAATTCGGGGGCATGTGGACGGGCGTGATCGTCTCACAAGTTGGGCTCACCGTGATCTTTCTTCTGATCGTCGTATCGATTGGATGGAATGTGCACATCGGCCGATTCGGCGGCGACGCGCTTGCGCTTCCCGCGAAGGAGTACCTCACGCTGCGCGTGGAAACAGACGGCCCCTCGCGAAGTCGGGTGGCCCTCGCGGAGCGCATCTCGTCAGACCCCAGCGTTTCCGGCGTCACGCTCGCGAGTCGCCTGCCGGGCATGGATCATCCGTCCGTCTGGGTCCAGCCAGATGCGGATGGCGGGTCTGGCAGGGCGCAGTATGCGCGAGGCGCGTTCGTGGACGACCAGTTCTTCGGTGTTTTCAACGCGACGCTCCTCGCCGGCCGCGAGTTTAGTCCATCCGACGCCGAGCCGAAGCGACGTGTCGCGATCGTCAACGAGTCGTTCGTCAAACGCGTGTTCGGTGCGCCGGATGCCGTAGGTCGCCGAGTCCGGATCGGGGCATCAGCGCCAGATGGGACCCCAGCCCCCGCGTATGAGATCATCGGCGTGGTCAGAGACCTCACGACTGCACGCGACACATCCGCGACGCGTGCGACGCTCTATCGTCCGGCATCGCGGTCCGACGCGCGCCTGAGCCAGTTGGCTGCGCACGCGACCAATCCGAAGGCGTTGGCAACCCGCGTCCGCGGCATCGCGAGCGCCGCCGATCCGTCGCTACGGCTCTATGACATCGTACCGATGAATGAGCTCGGCAAGGCAGAGGAAGCGCTGATCCTCAACCTGATCGTCCGCGTGCTTGCCATTGTCGGGGCGATCGCGCTCGTGCTCTCGACGGCCGGCGTCTATTCGCTGTTGTCGTTCACCGTCGCCCGACGCACGCGAGAAATTGGAATTCGCGTCGCGCTCGGCGCCGAGAAGCGCCGTATCATCTCGGCCACCTTCTCGCGCGGCATTCGGCAGATCGGGCTCGGTATCCTCGCCGGAAGTGTACCCGGAACGGCACTCGTGGTCTGGGGCGCGCCGGAAGTTGCTGAGGGCGCTGGTGCGTCGGGCGGGCTTGTGGCCGTTGCGGTGGTTGGCGCGTTCATGATGCTCGTCGGCGCAATGGCGTGCGTCGTTCCGGCGATGCGCGCGCTCCGCATCGAACCCACCATCGCACTCAAGACGGACGGGTAGGAGGGGCTACCACTCCGTTGGTTTGTAGTCCTTGAGGAACTGCCCCCAAATGTGATTGCCGGTGTTGATCCCGTCGATGATCGGATCGACGATGCGCGCCGCGCCGTCCACGATATCGAGCGGCGGATGGAAGCGGTGGTCCGACACCTTCCGCGCCGCGATCTCCGCCGGATCCTCGTCCGTTACCCAGCCCGTGTCCACGCTGTTCATGTGGATGCCATCGTTGAAGTAGTCGGCGGCCGCGGTGCGCGTCATCATGTTGAGCGACGCCTTTGCCATGTTCGTGTGCGGATGGCGCGTCGTCTTGAAGTTGCGGTAGAACTGTCCTTCCACAGCGGAGACGTTGACGATGTGCTTGTCGCGCGTTGGCACACGCTGCATGAGCGGCTTGAGCCGCGCATTGATGAGAAATGGTGCCACCGCGTTCACCAGGTGCACTTCGAGCAATTCAACCGCTGGCACCTCGTGCATCAGCAAGCGCCACGAGTTCCGTTCCCGTAAGTCGATTTGCTGAAGGTCCTGATCGAGCCGCCCCTCGGGAAAGAGATGCGCCCGCGCCGTCATCTCCTCGGCGAGCAATGGCACCTGCGACAGTGCCGCGGCATGCGTCAGACCGGCGATCTCCCCGATGTCGCGCGGTGTCGCGCCCTTTGCCAGTGCGGTAACCGCTTCCTCTGGAGCCGCGCTTCCGGGCAACATGTCGTAGCCACGCACTCCCTCATACTTGCCAACGAGCCGTCGCACGTGCTCTGGCATGCTGCCGAGCGCCGCCGTTTCCAGCTCCATCATATGCTTGTAAAAGTCCGGTGGCCGACGCACCGTCTGGCAGGCGTTGTTGACGATGAAGTCGAGACGATCGTGCGTGGCGAGCAACTGCTGGCAGAATGCTTCGACGCTCGGCGTATGCCGCAGGTCGAGTCCGAATACCTCGAGACGATGTCCCCACTCCGCGAAGTCAGGCTCTGCCGCGTAGCGCGCCGCCGAATCACGCGGAAAACGCGTGGTGACGACGAGGTGCGCACCGGCGCGGAGCAGCTTGATGCCCGCTTGATAGCCGATCTTGACGCGTCCGCCGGTGAGCAGCGCGACACGACCGCGAAGATCTGCCAGTTCACCGCGCTTCGCGTAGTTGAACGCGGCGCACGTGGGACACAGCTGATCGTAGAAGTGATGGAGCACCGTGTACTGCCGCTTGCAGGTGTAGCAGTGCTTCTGCTCGGTCTCCTCGCCCGCTTCTGAGGCGTCGGTGGCGTTGCCGGCGGTGGCGCCGTCCGGCAGGTAATAGTTGGGCGTTGTAAAGACGGTCTGCTTCCGAAGCTGGCGGATGCCCGTTGTCGCCAACTGCGCCTCGATCTCGCCGACACGTTCGCGGCGCTGCGCCTTCTTCAGTCGTTTGGTGGCCTTGACCAGTTGGCGACGCGTGATGGCATCGGGACGCGATACCTCCCCAGCGGCACGGAGCAGGCGATTCCGTTCGGACTCGGCCACGTCCAGCAGTTGGTCGCGATCTGCGGCAAACGCCTCGAGCAACGCGATCGCGTCGCGGACTCGACTGTCGAGGTCGGGTGGGGTGTTGATCTCGAGCGGAGTGGCGCGCGACGCGCCTTCGGAACGGTGTGGCATAGCCAGGAAAGATAACGCTCACTCGCCCGGCACGATGGCATCAGCGATCACTCGCAGGCGCGATCGCTTGCAGACGCGGCCCCTCCCTTGCCCTCACACGGGGCATGGATCTCCGCTCTGGGTTGCCGTTCTGGACCGTGAACGATGGCCTCATTCGCACTTACCCACGCCTGGATGAGGACGTCCGGTGCACCGTCGCGGTAGTTGGTGGCGGCATCACGGGCGCGCTCGTTGGATATCACCTGACCGAGGCCGGCATCGACGCCGTGGTGCTGGACAAGCGCGAAGTTGGTTGGGGGAGCACGGCTGCGTCCACCGCCCTCCTTCAGTACGAGTTGGATACGACGCTGTCCGATCTGACAGCGCGGCGTGGTGCGGAGGTCGCCTCACGGGCGTACCTCGCCTGTCGCGATGCGGTGAAACGCCTCGGTGCGATGGCGAACGGCCTTGCCATGCCGACAATGTTCGAGCAGAAGCAGAGCCTCTACCTCGCCGGCACGGAACGCGACCGAGACGTGTTGCAACGAGAATGCGAACTGCGCCGAGCGATCGGGATCTCAGTCGACTTCCTCGTCGAATCGGATATCGCCGAACAGTTCCCGTTTCGCCGGCCAGCCGCGTTGCTCTCGGCGGACGCGGCACAGGTGGACGCGTACGCATTGACGCATGCGCTATTCGACGACGCCACGCGTCGCGGGCTGCGCGTGTTCGACCGGACGAATGTGACACATCTCGATGCGACGAGTGCTGGGGTGGCCCTCACGACCGCCGACGGCTGCATAGTTCGCGCGCGGTTCCTCGTCTTCGCGACGGGCTACGAGACGCACGACTATCTCGCAACGCCGGTCGCGACGCTGGCCAGCACCTACGCAATCGCGAGCGAGCCCCTGCCCTCCATCGACAATTGGGGTCACGACCAGTGCATTATCTGGGAGCATGCGCGGCCCTACCTCTACCTCCGCACAACGTCCGACCATCGTGTCATCATCGGGGGCGAAGATGAGGCATTCCGTGACGGCGACGCGCGCGATCGTCTGATTCCGGAGAAGGCCGAGCGACTCGTGGAACGTTTTTCCTCGCTCTTTCCGGATGTGCGGTTCGAGATCGCGTTTGCGTGGGCGGGCACCTTCGGCGAAACGGCCGATGGGCTTGCGTATATCGGCGATCAGTCCGATTGGCCGAGCACATTTTTCGCGCTCGGTTATGGCGGTAATGGAATCACGTTCAGCCTGCTCGCTGCCGAGATCATCCGCGATGCGATACTCGGGAAGCGACATGCGGATGCTGAGTTGTTTCGATTTGGGCGATAGGTCCGTGCCGCTTGCTCTCGTCTTGCCAGTTCCACGCATTCATCACGGAACTGCAACTGCCGAGCAGATTTCACGGATTTAACGGAATGTCGGATACAACGAATTGATGTGTGATCCGTTCAAATCGTGCGCATCCGTTAAATCCGCTCCTTGGCAGTATAGAAGACGGCCGCGGCACTTCTACTCGATCGGACTCAACGGCGCCTCAGCTGGCCCGCCGAGTACCAGCCCCTCGGGCGTGAAGCGCGATCCGTGGCAGGGACAGTCCCATGTCGATTCGGCATTGTTCCAGCGCACGAGGCATCCCAGGTGTGTGCACACCGCACTGACCTTGTAGAGCCTTCCTGTGCTCGTGCGGTGACACGCGACGCGCTTCCCATCGATCGTGAGGACCTTCCCCTCCCCGCGTGCGACGCACTCGACGTCGTCGTCCGCGACACCGCGCAGACGATCGGCGACAAAATGCAGTGGAAGATCGACGTTCTCGGCAGCGAATGTCGCCAGTGCATCGAGCGATGATGCCTTCCTGTTGGGGTCGAACAACTTCGCGAGCGGATGTTCCACGCCCGTAATGGCATCGCGAATCATGATGCCGGCGAGTGTGCCGAAGGTGAGTCCGTTTCCCGAGTATCCTGTCGCGACGTACTGGTGCTCGTCCGTCGGTCCGACGAACGGCAGTCCGTCGTCCGTCTCGATCACCTGTCCCGACCATCGACGCTGAATGCGTGCTTTCGGCATCAGCGCCAACAACGCCTCCTCGAGACGGGCGAAGCGCGCACGCGTATCGCTCTCCTGACCGGTCTTGTGATCCTCTCCACCGAAGATCGCATGTCGCCCGTCGCGATCGTCGTGGACGCGCAGGAAGTAATACGGATCGGAGCCGTCGGAATACAGGCCCGGCGCGATCGACTCATCGATGAGCGCGTCGACGACGTACGGCGAGTACGGATAGAGCTTCGTCTGAAGCAGCGTGGCGCTGAGGAGGTTGGTGCTGCCGGTCATCGGAACGTGCGTCGCGATGACGACGTCGTCGCACGCGATGGTTTCTCCATTGACCACGACGGCGAGCGGATCCTGCATGACGCTTCCGACCTCGCACATTTCGTGGATGGACGAGCCACTCCCTTCGATCGCGATGGCCAGAACCGCGAGGTACGCCAGCGGTTGGATGATCGCCTGATCCGCAAACGCGATCGCGGGTTTTCCGGTGACAGGCCCTTGCTCGACGAACCGTGCCTCGAATCCCAGACGCACTGCGAAGGCGGCGTCTTCCTGGAGCGACGGCGCGTCGTCGCGGCCGCCAAAGAAGGGAGCGCACTGAAAGCCCGGCACGCGATGAAATCCACAGGACGAGCCGGCCGCGTGTGTCTCGATGAGATCGATTGCGTCGGCGCCACCGTTCCACACCTGCCGCGCGGCGTTCTCCCCGAACTTCTTCGCCATGTCGCGGAGCGAGCGGTCGGTGACGTACGTCAGGTGTGCCGACGTGTTTCCTGTTTCACCAGAGCCGATGCGCTCGCGTTCGAAAACCGCGACGCGCTTCCCTTGTCGCTTGAGGAGCAATGCGGCGGTGAGTCCCGTGATCCCGCCGCCGATGACGACGACGTCAACCTGTGTTGGAAGCGGCGTCGCGCCGAAGCGCGGAGTCTCGAGAAGCCGCCAGAGTGATTGGTCGCTCATATGTCACGGCGTAGAAGGTCTACGCGCGCGACAATGCATAGAGTACGCCCGACAAATCTGGCGCCGTCGTTCGGGCGGACTCCAGAAACGACAAAGCCAGACGCTTGTTGATGCGTCTGGCTGTGTAATGGCTGATGAGAGCCACAGGTCGGGATTGAACCGACGACCGCTCGATTACGAATCGAGTGCTCTACCACTGAGCTACTGTGGCGACGTACTGTCGAACAAGAAACCTGCATGCCCTGGCGCGGATTCGAACCGCGACGCCTTGCGGCACCACCCCCTCAAGATGGCGTGTCTACCAGTTTCACCACCAGGGCAACGCACCTGCTAACCAACGGGGCCGACGGGGCTCGAACCCGCAACCTCTCGAGTGACAGTCGAGTGCTCTAACCAGTTGAGCTACGGCCCCTCGAACCAATTGGGGCTCACATGACCTGCTACCGCTTGGAATCCGATGTCCTGCACTGCGAGTCACCGCAGCTCCGTGCACCTACACCTACAAACTCATAGCCCGTACGGGAGTCGAACCCGTCTCTGCACCGTGAAAGGGTGCCGTCCTAAACCGATAGACGAACGGGCCGGAAATCACTGAGCGACAATAGCGGTAACGGGATTCGAACCCGTGTTCCAGCCTTGAGAGGGCCGTGTCCTAGTCCCCTAGACGATACCGCCGTGGTTTTCCGCCTTCGGCGGGGACGCCGTTGACGATACTGCCCAACGCACTGTCAAACATCTTCCAACCCTACCCCGACAGGCCCGGAGGGAATCGAACCCCCAACCGCCGGTTTTGGAGACCGGTGCTCTACCAATTGAGCTACGGACCTAAACCGTCGAGCAGCGCAATCCGGCACTGCGCCGAACGCGCTGCTCGCCGCCGAACGAGGGGTGGCTGACGGGAATTGAACCCGCAACCCCCGGTGCCACAGACCGGTGCTCTAACCAATTGAGCTACAGCCACCATGATCTCTGCCTCAATACCGCAGAGAGCTTGGATTGTAATCAGCCGACCCCCGCATATCAACCGCTAGCGACCAGGGCGGACGCGAAAATCAGCTCTTGTTGGCGCGTTCGATGTACTCACCCGTGCCCGGATTGACGCGAATCTTGTCGCCAGTGGCCACGAATTCCGGCACGTTCACCGTCACGCCATTCTCGAGCTTGGCTGGCTTGCTGGACGCCGTCTTGGTGGCCGTCTTCATCACCGGGTTCGTTTCGACAATCGTCAGCGTCATGCTGTTCGGCAGGCGCACGCCAATGGGTTTCCCGTCGTAGAACTCCGCCTGGATCTTCATGCCGGGCTGCATCCACGGCGCATTGTCGCCGAGTGCCTCCTCGTCCATTTCGATCTGGTCGTAGTTGGACGAGTTCATGAAATGATACGTGCCGCCAGCATCGTACATGTATTCGAGTTCGTGCGTCTCCATGAACGCCGGCTCGATGGAGTCGGCGGCGCGGAAACGATGGTCGAAGCTCGAGCCAGTCCGGAGACTCTTGAGCTTGGCCTGCACCATGGCGCGGAGATTTCCGGGCGTATGGTGGCGAAACTCGACAACGCGGACGGGCTCGCCTTCGAAGACGATGACCATGCCGCGGCGGATTTGCGTGGCTGGAACAGCCATTTGTACACCTACAGTGAACGTAAAGTTAGATAGCCTTGGAACTTAGCCTGTCTCGGGCGACGGAGCAAGTGATGGGGACAGGGGTCAGGAGTCAGGGGACAGGAACGGCCATGCCCCTCCTATCCGCGGTTCCCTGTCCCCTGTCCCCTGTCACCTGTCCCCCGAGTAACGGTTCCAACGTCCGCCACACATTCTCCGCCACCATCCGCTCCCCCTCTGGATTCGGATGAATCCCATCCGGTTGGTTCAACGCCTGACGGCCGGCGACGCCGTCCAGCAGAAACGGCATCAACACGGCCCCGTGCTCCCTGGCCAGTTCCGGAAACATCGCGTGGAACGCCGGCGTATAGACGGGACCGAGGTTGGTCGGGGCCTCCATCTGCGCCAGCACGATCTTCGCCTCGGGCCGATCCCGACGAATTCGAGTCAGGATCTCCCCGATCGTCGCCTTGGTGGCCTCGACAGGTTGGCCACGCAATCCGTCGTTCGCGCCCGTTTCCACCACGATCACCGCCGCTGGATGCTGCAACACCCAATCGAGACGCCGGAGCAATCCCGCCGACGTTTCCCCGCTCACACCGGCGTTGATGGTCTGGTATGGAAGCGCGCGAGCGTCGATCTTCCGCTGGAGCAGTTGCGGGTACGCGCTGTCTGGCTCGAGTCCGAGTCCGGCCGTGAGTGACGTGCCCAGGAACAGCACCGCAGCTTTGTCTCGCACACCCGCCGCACCCGAGTCGCCGATCGCATCAGCCATCACCGTCTTCGCCGAATCAGCGGCCGCCGTTCCGCCACGCTTGTCACCGCTGCACGCTGTCGCCAGCACCACGACGGCCAGCATCGTTCCCGCACATCCACAGAGTCTCATGCTTGAAGCTCGTCAGTTGACCAAGGAATACCAGAGCGGCGACCATCGCCTCACTGTACTACGCGACGTCGAATTCACGATTCCTGACGGCGCATTCGTCGCGATCGTCGGACCATCGGGCAGCGGCAAGACGACATTGCTCGGACTCCTCGCCGGCCTCGATATCGCCACACGCGGCACCGTGATACTCGACGGATCCGACATGTCGAAGATGAGCGAGGATCAGCGCGCACGACTGCGTGGAGCGAAAGTTGGGTTCGTGTTCCAGAGCTTTCAACTGATCCCTACGTTGACCGCGCTCGAAAATGTTCAGGTTCCCCTCGAGCTCCGCGGCGACGACGGCGCTCCAGCGCGCGCGCGCGAGCTCCTCGCGCGCGTCGGACTCGGCGACCGCACGCATCATTTTCCGAATCAACTCTCCGGCGGCGAGCAGCAACGTGTCGCCATCGCGCGCGCGTTCAGCAACTCGCCGAAGCTCCTCTTTGCCGACGAACCCACCGGCAACCTCGACAGCGACACCGGCGCGCACATCGTCGAGCTGCTCGAAACGCTCAACCGCGAGGCAGGCACGACGATCGTCCTCGTCACGCATGACCTCAACCTCGCACGTCGCGCGCAACGCATCATCCGCCTGGCCGACGGCCTCGTCGTCAGCGATGAAGCAACGACGCCGCGGATCGTCGCGGAACCCGTGATCGCATGAAACGATCATCGTACCTGATGGCGCTCGCCTGGCGGGAAAGCCGTACGGCGCGCCGGCGTCTCCTGCTGTACATGTCGTCGATCTCGCTGGGCGTGGGCGCCCTCGTGGCCATCGACTCCTTCGCCAGCAACACACAGCGATCCGTCCGCGAGCAAGCGAGGGCACTCCTCGGCGGCGACATCGCGTTGTCGTCGCGCGCCGCGTACACCAAGCCAGTCCAGGCGGCGCTCGATTCGCTGCGCGCCGAAGGCACGGGCGTCGCCGACGTCACGAGTTTCGCGTCGATGGCGCTCGTGGCGCGCACGGGGATGACGCGGCTCTCGCAGATCCAGGCGGTGACCCCGGGCTATCCCTTCTATGGCGAGATCGTCACCAGTCCTGCAGGGGAATGGGCACACCTCCACGATGGCCGCTTTGCGCTCGTCGACCCATCGCTCCTCGTGTCCCTCAACGCGAAGATCGGCGACACGCTGTCGCTCGGCTTCACGAAGTTCATCATCAGCGGAACGCTCGTCAGCGTGCCCGGTGATGTGGGCGTCAGCACGACGATCGGCCCCCGTGTCTTCATCCCCGCCCGCTACCTCGACGAGACATCGCTGCTCCTGTTCGGTAGCCGCTCCGATCACAGGACCCTGCTCAAGCTCACCGCGGAGCTTCCGCCGTCGCGCTTCATCTATCGCTTCAAGGAGCGGCTCGAGAAAGCACAGGTGCGCTACCGCACCGCGGCCGAGACGGAGTTCAATCTCACGCAGGCGGTGGATCAGCTGCGGGACTTTCTCAGCATCATCGGCCTCGTGGCACTGCTGCTCGGCGGAATCGGTGTCGCCAGTGGCGTGAATGCCTTCGTGATGCGAAAGATCGACACCGTTGCCATCCTCCGGTGTCTCGGCGCCACGAGTGCGCAGGTGCTGACGATCTACGTCGTACAGGCCGTCGTGATGGGACTCATCGGCGCGGCGTTCGGCGCCGTGCTCGGTGTTGCGCTGCAACTCGGCCTTCCGATAGTACTCAAGGACTTCCTGCCCGTGGACGTCGTCGTCTCGATGGAGCCGGTCGCGCTCCTCACGGGCGTCTTCGTCGGCGTGTGGGTGGCGCTCGTGTTCTCGCTGAACCCGCTCATCGCGCTCCGGAACGTGAGTCCATTGGAGACACTGCGCCGGCAATCGGATGCCGCGGCACTGCGCGGACGGAAATTCGATCCGATGCGCGTGCTTGTCGCGCTATTGATCGTGTTCAGCGTTGGGGCGCTCGGCGTCGCACGCGCCGAGACCGTCCAGCAGGGGTTGGCGTTCGCGGGCGCCATCGCCGCCGCAGTAGCGATGCTCTACGGTGCCGCGACACTCCTGAGTCTTTCCGCGCGCAAACTGGTTCGGCCATCGTGGCCATTCGTTCTGCGGCAGGGCGTGGCCAGTCTGTACCGGCCGGGAAACCAGACGCGCGCCGTGGTCCTCGCCCTGGGTTTTGGCGTGTTCCTCATGAGCACCATCTACCAGGTCCAACAAAACCTGCTGCGCACCGTGTCGGTCAAGATGGATGCGTCACGCGCCAATGTGCTCTTCTTTGACGTGCAGGACGATCAGGGTGTGCCACTCGATTCGATGATCCGGTCGCGCGGCTATGCCGTGACGCAGAAGACGCCCATCGTCCTCATGAAGATCGTCGCCATCAATTCGCTCGAGGGGGAAAAGCTTCTCACCGGCGACACGCTGAGCCGAAAGAACCGGCCGCGCGAGCGGTGGGTCCTGCGTCGTGAGTTCCGGTCGACGTATCGTGATTCGCTCATGCCATCGGAAACCATCAAGACGGGACGCTTCCACGCCGACGGAAGCTCAGCCGACAAGTTGCCGGAGGTATCGCTCGACGCGGACATCGCAAAAAGTCTTCAGGTCGGGATTCACGATACGATCACGTGGGATGTTCAGGGCATGCGCGTGAAGACGCGCATCACGAGCCTGCGCGATGTGAACTGGACGCGCTTCGAGCCGAATTTCTTCGCCGTGCTCGAACGCCGCGCCATCGAAAAAGCGCCGAAGCAATTCGTCGTCATGGCCGACGTACGGGGGCCGAATGCGGTCGCGCTTCTGCAACGCGACGTGGTGACGAAGTACCCGAACATTGCCAGCCTCGATCTCACGCTGGTTCAACAGACCATCGGTCGTGTACTCGACAAGGTGACGACGGCGATCCGCTTCATGGCGGGCTTGAGCCTTGCGCTCGGAATCCCCGTGCTGTTCAGCGCGGTGAGCGCGACGCGGCGCGAGCGCTTACGTGAGGGAGTTCTCCTGAAGGTGCTGGGTGCCACGAAGAAGCAGGTTGGACGCGTGATGCTTGCGGAGTACCTGCTGCTCGGCGGCTTGGGGAGCTTTGCCGGTGCGGTACTGAGCGTCGCGTCGTCATGGGCGCTCCTGCACTACCAATTCGAAATGGAGTTCAGGCCGGCGCTGGTGCCTGCGCTCCTGGTGGCGCTGCTCATGATTTCGATCGCGGTGGCGATCGGGATGCTCACGGGGAGAGAGGTATTCGCCGAAACGCCGATGGCCGCACTGCGGGAAGCATGAACTGACGTACTCAGGTACCTCGTACAAACACTGACGTACGAGGTACCCGGGCTCCTGTACCCTGACTGGCATATTGGCCAAGAAGAGCCATCAGAAAATGGCGTTGGGTCGATGCCATCGAATGTGTCGATGGCTCTTCTTGGCTTGGATGCCAGTCCGGGTACCCGGTTCAGGGTACTTCGTACGTATGTGTTTGTACCACGTATGCTCGGACGGTTGCTATTGTCCGCTAACGCCGGCAGCACAGGCGAGGAACATCCCTGTCGTGAACGCCAGTATCAGGCGCTGCACCGTGGGTGAGAGTTTCGGCATGAATCGAGGGGAACGACAAGGGTAGGAAATGCGAATCTTGCAGAAAGGACGACGCAAACACCCCGCGCGTCACCTCCATTTCCTACCCACGGCGCGACTGATTGATCCGATCAGATCAGCCCGTCGCGCCCCGCTGCGATCCACTTCTCCATCGCGCTCAGGAGCAGCGTTTCGTCGACGATTGGCTTGGTGATGTAGTCGTTGAACCCAGCGTTGAGGTACTTCTCTCGGTCACCGGCCATTGCGTGCGCCGTGAGTGCGATGACGGGGAGACGGCGGAGCTGCTCGTCGGCGCGAATGCGCGCCAGAATCTCGTTGCCATCCATGCCGGGTAGTGAGATGTCCAGCAGGACCAGGTCCGGCAGGTTTGCGGCGAGCCCAGCAAGCGCATCGATGCCATTCTCGTATTCGACGACGTCGTAGAGTCCGTCGAGGATCGCTTGAAGGAGCAGGCGATTGTCGGCGTTGTCTTCGACCACTGCGACGGTGTTCATGCGCTCTCCGGTTTGCGTGCGTTCTCCAACCATGTGCGGACGCGCGGCAACTCATCATCGAGGTTCGCCACGAGGGCAGCAATTCCCTCGAGTGAGCCGGCGCGTGCAATGGCTTCCCCTTCTTCACAGATGCGCTGCATACGCAGCGCGCCGAGTTGCGCCGAACTGGACTTCAGCGAGTGCATGGCATTCTCGACGGCACTCACATCATTCGCCGCGAGTCCTGATCGCGCCGCATCCACGCGCTCGGGCGCAGCGCTCAGGAACAGCGAGATCATCTCGTTCAGCAGCTTGCCCCCACCGAAGCGCTTGAGCCGATCGAGCGAGGCGCTATCGGTGGACGGGAGTTCGGTTTCGTTGGTGGGTTCCATCACGACACTCCTGCGCGACGCAATGCCGCCTTGACGCGCGCCAGAAATCTTGGGGGATCGATTGGTTTGCGAATGTAGTCGTCGGCACCGGCGTCCATCAATCGGACTTCGGTATCCAGTTCGTCGGCGCCGGTGAGCACGATGACCGGGAGCATGGCGGTCGCCACGTTGCGACGAAGCTTCCGGACCACCTCGTCGCCGTCCATTCCCGGCATGCGGAGATCGGTGATCACCAGTGCGATGTCCTCGCCAGTATTGATCAGGTCGAGCGCTTCGGCACCGTCGCGCGCCTGCCGGACCCGATAGCCACCGGACTCGAGAATCGTCGTCGCCAGATGCCTGAGCATCGGATCGTCGTCGGCAAACACAATAGCCGGGGGCAGCGCCGGCGCGGCCGGCGCGTCGTCCGCCACCTCGCCGAGGACGCGCTCGATTTCCTCCAGCGTGGTGTCGCCGCGCTTCACATTGTCCAGCGCAACCTCTCGGAGCGGCCGCATCCCCTGGGCGATGGCCAACCGCTGCAGCTGAAGCGCAGAGGTGCCCGCCGTAATCTGGTCGCCGATCGACGGTGAGCAGATGGCTACCTCGACAATCGGAATTCGACCGCGATATCCGGAATTGTTGCACTTGTTACAGCCGTGCGCGCGAACGGTCGGCATGACGCCGAATTGCGCGCCAAGCCGTGATTCATTCTCGGTGTAGTCACCGGAAATTCGCTGAGCGCAATCAGGACACACGCGCCGGACCAGTCGCTGAGCGAGGGCGCCGCGCAGCACCGAGGCAATCGTCGTGCGGTCCAGGCCGAGATCCGTGAGACGCGAAACGGCGCTCATCGAGTCATTGGTGTGCAGCGTCGCCAGCACGAGATGGCCCGTCGCGGCAGCCTGTGCGGCCACTTCCGCCGTCTCCTGATCTCGAATCTCGCCGACGAAGATGACGTCGGGATCCTGACGGAGAATCGAACGGAGGGCGGATGCGAACGTGACGTTGCGCTTCGTCTCGACCTGAATCTGCGTCACACCTGCGAGCTCGTACTCGATTGGATCTTCGACGGTCATCACGTTGACTTCGCTCGTGGCGACGTCCGTGAGCGCCGCGTACAGCGTCGTCGTTTTTCCGGACCCCGTCGGGCCCGTGACCACGACGATTCCGTCGCGGTTGCCGATGAGCTGTCGGATCCGCTGCAACTCGTAGTTCGACAGTCCGACGTCGTCGAGCGTCTTCGCGGTATCGGGCCGCAGGATACGAATGACGGCCTTCTCGGCGTCGCGGGTGGGGACGGTCGAGATGCGGAGGTCGTAATGCTTGTTCATCACCGAAATGCGCGCCCGGCCATCCTGCGGTCGCATGCGATCCGCGATATCGAGCTTGCCGAGCACCTTGATACGCGACACCACACGCCCGACGGCCGCCGATGGAAGCGACATGTGCTGCCGCATGACGCCATCGATGCGGAATCGCACGACGCCGCCCTTCGAGCCACCCGGCTCGATGTGGATGTCACTGGCGCGTTGGACCACTGCGTCGCTGAGGATCAGGTTCGCGAGTTTGACCAGTGGCGCAGATTCGACGTCCGCCGCTGCGACCTGCTCCGGAGCGGCATCCTCGACGAACCGCACGGCGTCGGCCAGCGTCGAGTCCGCGGCGTCGAGGAGGTTCTGCACGACGCTGTCGGCCGAATAGCCGCCGCCCAGCGCGCCCTCGATCGCGTTCGGTCCGGCGAGCTCGAACTTGATGCGGCGACCGCTGGCGAAACCGATGTCGCGCTCCGCTTCGTAGTCGTGCGGATCGCTCGACGCGACTGTCAGTTCGCGGTCAGTCTCTCGGAGTGCGAACACGCCATGCTTGCGGGCCAACTTCTCAGGCAGCAGTCGCGCCGCCTTGCTTTCTGCCCGCTCGAATTCCGCCACCGGGAGGCGAAGCACAGGAGCGACCTGCGCAACAAGCGCGGACTCCGTCAGCTTGAGCTCCCTTCCCAACTGCTCCCATGCTCCGGCAAGCGTCACGCCTTGCGCGATGTTCGCAGTCTTGGCGCCCGGAATTCCGGCCCGAGCCGCGGCGTTGACCAACCAATGCGTCACGTGTCTGTAGTGCTGAGGTCGAGAACGTAAATGAGACGGGAAAGCTAATGATGCGGAAGTATCGGGCGAGATACCATCAAGGTGTAGGCGCGAGCACGCCGACGGGAAGACTCTGGCGGTCCCGGGTGAAGCCGTCACCGAGCTGTCCATCCGCCCCAAGTCCCCAGCAAAGTACGGCCGTCGTGCTTGAAACGCCGCAGCTGTGGTTGCCGAGGCCGGTCACGATGCTCACGAAGCGCTGCTGCCCGAACACGGCGATGGGACGGCGGCTGCACTCGAGCGACCCGCAGAATTCGCCCGGCCGCGGCACGCCGAGCTGCCCGAAGGAATTGTTGCCCCAGCAAAACGCCACGCCGTCCACCCGCGTGCCACAACTCTGGATGATCCCGCTGCTGACATCGAGAAACCGATCGTCGGTCGCGACGGGCGTGGGAGTCGCCGTTCCCGCCGTTGTGCCATCACCCAACTGGCCGAACGAGTTCGCCTCCCAGCACAGCGATATGCCCTCGACGGAAACCGCGCACATCGAAATGGCGCTCACAGAGATGCTCCGGAGCGCAGGCAGCGCGTTGATGCGATGCGGGGAAAGGCGCTGGTGATAGTACTCGAACCCGCCATCGGCCGATTCCCATTCGAGCCCCCAACACCACGCGGCCCCATCGAGCGCAATTGCGCAGCTACGCAGGCGCCCTGCGCTGACGCGAGTGAAGCGCTCCTGGGTATCGATCGGCCGAGGAAACACGCTGGTGGTGGTATCGCCGAAGCCAAGTGCGCCGAGGGTCCCATCGCCAAAACAATAGACGACGCCATTGGTTCGCACCGCGCAGGTGTGCGTGAGACCCGCTCCCACATCGAGGAACTGGGCCTCCGGCATGATCGGCGTGGGCGCGAAGACCATGAATTCGCCCTGCACACCGACTTGGAATGACACGTTGTCTCCCCAGCAATACAACCGGCGCTCTGTGGTGATCGCGCAGGTATGCCGCTGGCCGGCGCTGACGTGAAGGAATCGAAGCGTCGGTGCGACGGCCCTCGGCCCAGCCTCGCAGGCGGAACGAAAGCGCCCGCACTTCCCCCTGGCGGCATCCACCCCCAACTGCCCCGATGCGTTGGACCCCCAGCAGTACAGCGCACCATCGAGGCGGATACCGCACGAATGGGCGGCGCCGACGCTCACCGCCTTCCACCCCGTCGACGCCGGCGCGACCTCGATTGGGCGATCGCGATACACGAGGACGGTGGGAGCGGTTGGCGTGTCGCAGGCGGCAGCAGCAAGCGCAAGCGCGAGGGCCGGCGCAGCGGCTGCCCTCATCTGGTCATGACTCCACCACCCTGACGTAGGCGGGGGTCAGCCGCCTCCGCTCAACGGCGAGGGGCACGCCGCCCGCTGGCGGCTCGTGCCGCAGTGGTGGTCTTGCCGCGGAATCGAAGAGGATGCTGAATGTCGACCCGACGCCGTCCGAGCTGACCACGGTCAGCCCAAAGCCCAGTCGTTCACAGACGGACTTCGAGAATGCGAGGCCGAGTCCGGTGCCGCCGAAGCGTCGTGAGATCGTGTTCTCCGCCTGTTCGAACGCACCGAAAATCGCCGCCTGTCTCGAAGGAGCCACGCCCATCCCTTCGTCGATCACGTCCAGTCGCCAGGGCTTGGCCGAGTTTGGTGCGGCCAGCACGCGAACGACCACGCGCCCGCGCTCGGTGAACCGCAAGGCATTCGCGAGCAGGTTTGTGATCACCTGCCGCAGCTTGTCGCCGTTTGTCTGCAGAAGATCGAGCTGGTCCGGCAGGTCGAGCGCGAGAACGACGTCGCTCGCAGACAGTGGCTCCTCGAACGACTCGGCGGTCTGCCGCACGAGTTCCAGCAGGTCGACTGGCGAGGTACTGACGTCCAGCCGGCCTGATTCGATCTTCGCGTGCTCCAGAATGTCGTTGATGATCGTCAGGAGCCGACGGCCATTCTCCTCGATTTTCGAGAGGTAGGCGAGCTCTCGTGCATCGAGTGCAGCGCGCTTGTTGCGCATCAGCACGCCGGAAAACCCGATGATGGAGTTGAGTGGCGTTCTCAGCTCGTGGCTCATCCGTTCGATGAACTCCCCCTTGGCGCGCGTCGCCGTCTCCGCGGCTTCGTTCGCGCGCACAAGCGCGCGCCGCGCCTGTTCCCGCTGACGGGCGTTCATCACGACGAGTGCCGTCGCCGATGCCGCAATGGCTGCGGCGATCAGCGTGCCCAGCATAATGATCAGCGCGACACGATCCCCTTCGGCGCCCGCGAGCACCCGCTGCCCCTCGATGCGGCCCAGCTCGAGTTGCCGAAGCGTGCGTGTGTCCGCGCGGAGCGTGTCCATGAGCGAACGCCCGCGGGAGGTACGCAGCAGCGCGAGGGCTCCTTCGTGGTCGCCACGCTCCCAGCGGTCAACGGTCTCGACCAGCACCGCGAGCTTTCGGTCAACGACCCCAAGCAGGTGCGTGACGAGAAGCGAGTCCTCGGGGTACCTCGTAGCAAGCAGCGACCGGCGGACACGTTCGAGCGACAGAAGTGCACGACGATATGGAACGAGATACCGCTGGTCGCCGGTCAATAGATATCCGCGATGTCCGGTTTCCGCATCCGTGATCGTCTGCGAAAGCTCACTTGCTGCGGCCAACACGGCCGACGACTTGCGCTCAGCCGCGGAGACCGCCTGCATATCTCGGACACCACGGAACGACGCGACCCCGATGCCCAGGAGCACCAGAAATGCCACGAAGTAACCGATGCCGATGCGGCGCTGAAGGCTTGCGGTCATACGTTTGGAAACATGGTGCAGAGTATCGCCCGGTAGTAGGCTTTAATAGACGGCCTGCCCAGACAGCGAGGTAGCGTGATGGATGAGCAGAAACAGACCGCGCGGGATATTCGGGCGGCGATCATCTTCGGAATCGTGGCAGCGACGCTCGAACTCGGCGCGCTAATCTACTTCTTCCGGTAGCTGAAGGACGATCATCATGTATCTGGCGTTGCTCGCCCTCGCATTTCAGTTACGAGCGCCCATGCTCGCGGACGTTTCGCAGAATCCTCGCCAGCGCACGAGCGCGGATTCGCTACGCGACCTGGAGCACGCGAAGAGTGCTCAACGCAACTTCGAGCGGAGCCGGAGAGCCTTGCTCCCTCAGGGTTCGAGCAGCGGCGGCCGGTGCGACGTGCGGCTCGGCAGATATTGCTGGTGGTACGACGCGGCGACGCCGAAGTTCCCAGCGGAAAATGAAACGATTGGACGACGTCGCGAGGAGCTTCTTGCCGAGCTCGATTCTGCGGCAGCCCGGCAGCCCGGAGACGACTGGCTCGCCGCAATGCGCGTGCATTACCGGATCGACGCGAAAGCCTTCGACGCAGCCGACAGCGCCGCCACATCCTGCCGAGCAACGAGTTGGTGGTGCAGCGCTCTCGTCGGCTATGCGGCGACCGCGCACTTCATGGGCGCGCGCGCTGATTCCGCATTCACGCGAGCACGGGGGGCGATGCCGCCGGATGTTGCGTGCAAGTGGAGCGACATCAGGTCGCTCTTGTCCGGTGATGACCGGGACGCATATGAAAAGCAAAGCTGCGAGGCGCGCGTCGCGAGCGAGCGGCGCTACTGGCTGTTGAGCAAGCCGCAGCTGAACACCGCCGCGAACGACTGGGAGAACGAGTTCAACGTTCGCCGGGTAATCATCTGGCTTGGCGAGCGCGCCGCCACGCCGCACCTCCTCGGCTGGGGTGACGATGCCGCCGAGCTGGTACTGCGTTACGGATGGCCGGTTGCGTGGAGTCAGGTGCAGACATCGAGCGTCGGAGCGACCGAACCGAGCATCATTGGGCACGATCCATCGCCCAGCTTTGCCTTCGCGCCCAACGGATGGCTCGCGGATACGACGCGGAGCCTTGGCGCAGGCGCATGGGACTTCAACGATGCCCGATCCACGGCTCGTTTCGCGCCGCGCGGAATTCGTCGCGTCACCGTCGCGAGTGCGCAATACGCGCGTTTCCGCCGGGGCGATAGTACGTTGGTCGTGACAGCCTATGTCGCCAGCGATGATTCGCTGCGAAACGGCGTCGCGATGACGAGCGCGGCCGCGATCGGTGTGCCACCAGCGACGAGCCCGGCAGACACAACTCGGCTTGGACGCGCTCAACTGCGATTTGTGGGAACTCCCCTGGTAGCCGGCGCCGAGGTCGTCGATACCGCAACCGGTACGCTCGCTCGTTCCCGGGTGGTCTTTCCACCGTCCGCGGATTCCGGGCGCATCGCGCTGTCGGATGTGCTCATCTATCGCGCAGGGGAGGAGCCGGCGCCATCGCTCGATTCCGCGCTGGCGAGGGCAATTCCTGGCGACACCGCGACGCGCAACAAGCCAATCGGCTTGTTCTGGGAAACCTACGGCCTGTTTGACGCTGAAACGGTCGATGTGGCAGTCAGCGTCGAACGCATCGACCACAGTTGGATTCGGAGCGCCCGCCAGCGTCTCGGGCTGACGCCAGTCGATACGCCGATCCGAATTCGGTGGACGGACACGCGCCCGCGAGCCAACGGCGCTTCACCGCACGCCATTTCGCTGGACCTCGAGAATCTCGATTCGGGTCGCTACCGGGTGACGCTGTCCGTCACGCCGCTCGAGGGGAAACCGGTCACGTCGACGCGCGAGATCGAGCTGATCGATCCTTAGGCGGTAAGAAGCATGGAACCGAAACAGCCTTTACCACAGAGGACACAGAGGACACAGAGCCAGTCCTTTGCGTCCTCCGCGACCTCTGCGTCTAATAGCTCGTACAAAGCCATAGCGTGGGAGCAATAGCGGCGCCGCTGCACCAGACCAACGCAGTCCTCCGTGTCCTCTGTGTCCTCTGTGGTTAAAGCGTCTTTCAGTTAGCGCCCTAGCGCGACTGAGCCTTCACGGTCACCGGCGCCGGAACGATCGCCCCATCGGCGCGCGCGCGAGGGAGTACGGGCGTCACCTTCGCCGGCGTGTGTCCCTTCGTCGCATAGGGCACATCCCCCGGGGTGCCACCATTCGGCCAATCGAGCTCCTTGCCCGGCGAATCCGGCCGCGGATGCGCATCGATGTACGCGGCCACGTCGAACGCTTGCTGGTCGGTGAGCGAGCCCGGCTTGTCAAACGGCATGTTGTGCCGCACGAACGAAGCGGCCCGCTCGACGCGCGCCATCGACGCACCGACGGAGTATGACTTGGGGCCCCAGAGTGCAGGAACGACCGCGACGCCACCACCATCCGCGCCGTGACAGCGGGCACAGTTGTTCGTGAATACCTCGTGCCCACGGCCGCTATCCGAGGCGAGCGCCACCATCTTCGGCATCCCCTCGCCGGCCACGTGTCCGCCCGCCGGAGCGCCGCGCGAGATGAACGCCAGATAGGCGATGATATCCACCATCTCTCGACTGCGCGTCGGTAGCGCACGCCCGGCCAGGCTGCGCGTGAAGCAGTAGTTCACCCGATCCTCGAGTGGGATCACGGCGTCCGAGCGCTCGAGGTACTTGGGGAAGCGCGCATGAACGCCAGCGAGCGGCGCCGCGTTCGGGCGGAGCCCCGCGTCCAGATGGCAGCTGGAACACTTCAGGTTCCCGCCGACGTATGCCGGCAGGGAATCCGGCGTATGCTCGATCAGCGCCTTCCCGCGGCGAATCGAGATACCCAGTGGACCGTCCGGTATGGCGGAGTCCGCCGTCGACGCAAGCGCGACATGCGCTGGGGCGGCCGTGGCCGTCGACTCAGGTTTTGCTGAGTCTGCTTTGGGAGTCGCGTTGGTGCACGCAGCGAGTGCGAGCGCGAGGAGCGAAGAGACACGGAGTTGCATGAACACTCGATTTCTGGTCGTCCGGACGCTGTCGCCGGCGCGTGCCGGGCGCAAGGGTCGATAAAACCCTTGTATCTTTTGCGCGGGTCAGACAGTCTTCGTGCCAGTCCCGCGGCACAGCGTTGTGCCGCCATCTCTCGCTCCGCCGCAACCGGCCCCCACCGCCGAACCGCTGCGCCTCTTCGCTCGCTCATTCGCGTGCTCGATGCTGAGCTCGTGCGTCCTGTCGATTCCCGCTCGGGCCGCGGAATGCGCGGTCATGGAATCGCGAGGTTCGCTCGCGCCAATGAGTGGTGTTCACATCTCATCGGTGGACATCACGAGCAATGGACCGGTGCTGCCCGGCCCTGCCGCCTTCTTCAACGGTTTGCACGTCGTCTCCCTCCAGTCGGTGATTCGGCGCCAATTGCTCTTCGCGCCCGGCGATACCGTCGACACGCTGCTCGTGGGGGAAACGATGCGCCGGCTGCGGGCGCAGCGCCTGTTCACGGACGCGAAGATTCTCGCGACGCGGTGCGATCCCTCGGGAGGTGTTGCGCTCACCGTGAGCACAGTCGATACCTGGACGCTCCGGCCGAGGGCACAGCTTCGCACCGGGTCCCAATTGTCGCTTGGCGTCGAAGACCGGAATTTCCTCGGCACTGGCAAGTCCGTCTCTCTCACGCGCGAATACACGATGCGCGGCAACGGTGCGGCGTTCGCGTTCTCGGACCCGTTCTTCTTCGGGCCGCACGTCTCCGCGAGTGGCCGGCTCGCGAACCTCGCCGGTGGGCACACGTTGCGATTCGGCGTGCGCAAACACGACTACAGCGTCTTCGACGACTGGAAGGCGGAAGGAAACCTCTCGCGCCTCTCTTTTGGGGATACCATCGTCGGAGAGCGCGCGCTCCACACGATCACCGCGATGACGATGGTCGGCCGCCGCATCGGTGGGGGGCTCGGCGGATCGACGTTGCTGCTCATTGGGGCGGAATTCGACAGTGCGGCGAGCATTTCTCCGTCGAAGCGAGCGGTTGGGCCCGACTTGGCACATACGCGGAGCTTTGCAGGCATCGACGTCGGACTTCAGCGGCGCACGGCACAGTTCGACAGCGCGAGCTGGATCGTGCCAGGCCGGGGCTTCATCGATATCCCACTCGGACTCGAGGGCGAAGGAGTCGTCGCGACGGGATATGAGCGCGGGCTGAGTCGGGCAGCCATGAAGCTCGACGCGTGGATGGGACGCGTGTGGATGCCGCATCGTGGCAGCATCCTCATGGTGGACGGCTGGGCGTCGAGCTATTTCGGCAGCGGAATGGACCGCAATCGCATCACGCGTGGTGCCGTTTCATTCTATGATGCGGCAGCGCGCGGCATGTGGGCCGCGCGCGTGACCGCCGAGCAATTGCTCGAGGTCGATCCCGACCGTCGCGGACTGTCGCTGATGGCGGTCGCTGACCGCACCACGCCCGTCGTCCGTCATTGGGCAGCACGTGGCGGTAAGTCAGTCGCTGCGTCCCTTGGCCGCGACGTGCACCTGTTTCACGCAGGAGGGGCGTCGGTGGTCAACGTGGGCGGTTTTCTTGCGGGCTCGTATCGATGGGAAGTGATGGACGTCCCCGACCAGTCGCTTCGCGTCGGGGTCGTGGGCGCGCGGCTGCGCGTCCTGTCCGCGAACGGCACCGTGAGCAGCGTTCGACTCGACGTCGGCTTTCCCGTCGTCCGGAGCGAGATCCTATCGCCGAAACCGTACGTAGTATTGACGTACGGGACGCTGTTCGACGTCAGCCGGCAGCGGGACGGGCGCCGCACCTTTTAAGGTTGACGATTGCCCCGCGCCGCGTAACCTGTCGACAGCGCAGGAACTTCGTGCAGGTTGGCGAAGTTTTGCTACGGTGCGTTTCTCGCCAGATTAGCTGATCCGCCAGCCGCAGGTGTTCATGACAAGCATCGCGTCGTCGCAGGGTACGCCGCGGGTTTCCAACCCGACGCAGGTCCAGTCGGCGATCGCGTCCCTCGAGCGGGCGCGCGCACACACGCTGGCGATCATCGCGCCGCTTACCGATGACGATGTGGCCACGCAGCACGATTCGCTGATGAGCCCGATTCTCTGGGACCTCGGACACATTGCCGCATTCGAGAATCTGTGGCTGCTTCACAATCTCGACGGGCCGATCGAATTCTCGGAGATGCCGGGGACGTACAATCCCTTCGAACATCCCCGTTCGACGCGGGGCGCACTCCCCTTACCCACGCTCGACGGCCAGCGCGCTGAGCTGGCACGGGTTCGAGCGCGTGTGCAGACGCGCCTCGCCAATGAACCGTTCGACGCCCGCGCTCCCCTCCTGCGCGACGCGTACGTGGTCCGGATGGTCGCTCAACACGAGCGGCAGCATCAGGAAACGATTCTCCAGACTCTCCAACTGAAGACCGGCCTGCCGTATCCGGCACCGCGCATGTGGACGCTGCCTCGAGGCCGAGCGCGGGACGGAGACTCGATGGTCGCGTTCCCGGGTGGGCGCGTTCAGATCGGCACGGACGATCGCACGGAGAGCTACGACAACGAGCGCCCGGCGCACGAGGTCGAGCTTGCCCCGTTTCTGATCGATGCGACCGCGGTGACCAACGAGGCGTATCTGCAATTCGTCGAAGCCGGAGGCTACGACACGCGAGCCCATTGGAGCGAGGCGGGCTGGCGCTGGCGAACGGAGAGCGGTGCGTGCGCACCGAAACACTGGCAATATGACGACGATGGGAACTGGAGCACGCGCTCGATGGATCTGGTGGAGATACTTGATCCGCTGAAGCCGGTGTGCCACGTGTGCTATCACGAGGCCGACGCGTACGCGCGCTCCGTCGGGAAGCGCTTGCCCACCGAGCACGAATGGGAAGCCGCTGCGACGTGGAATCCGATGCAGGCGCGCCAGCAACGCTTCCCCTGGGGCGACGAGCCGCTGTCACGCGATCTCGCGAACGTCGACCAGCTTGGCTTCGGTACGGCGCAGGTGGGTGCATACCCGCGCAACGTGTCGCCGATCGGTTGCTACGGGATGATCGGCGACGTCTGGGAATGGACGTCGAGTGATTTCACCGGGTATCCGTCCTACGCGACCTTCCCCTACGCCGAATACTCGGAGGTCTTCTTCGGCAATGCGTACAAGGTGTTGCGCGGCGGCTCGTGGGCGACGGCCGCCGACGTTGCCCGTGCCACCTTCCGCAACTGGGACTACCCGATCCGCCGACAGATCTTCGCGGGCTTCCGATGTGCGCGTGATGCATGAGTCGGCCGTCGTTCCGGCGACGTTGCTGTCCGCTGCCGCGGGGCAATCGCGCATGCGCGCCGACGTGCGCGACGGACTTTTTCGCGGCGGCCAGAAGGAGCTGCCGCCCACCTATTTTTATGACGCGCGCGGCTCGATCCTGTTCGATGAGATCACGCGCCTCGATGAGTACTATCCGACGCGCGCTGAGCGCGCGCTCCTCGAGGCCTTTGCACAAGAGATCATCGTGACGAGCGGCGCCCGCGCGCTCGCGGAACTTGGCGCCGGCACTGCGGAGAAGTCGCGCATCCTTCTGCGCGCGCTCGCCGACGCGGCCCCCGGCGCACAGTATCTACCGATCGACGTTGATGGGGACACACTCGCGATCACGGCGGCCGAGCTTCGCGCGGAGTTCCCGTCGCTCCAGATCCTTCCGATCGTCGCCGATATGCGCGATGACGTCGCGGCGGCCGGTGCGCGTCATCCCCTGCTGTACGCCTTTCTCGGAAGTACGATCGGAAACTTTGGTCCGGACGCCGCGCGCGAACTGTTGATGCGGATCCGAAGCTCCCTTCGCCCGACCGACCGCTTGCTGCTCGGCGTCGACCTGGTCAAGAACGTGGCGACCCTCAATGCCGCCTACAACGACGCGCGCGGAGTCACCGCCGATTTCAACCTCAACGTGCTTCGCGTGCTGAATCGCGAGCTGGGCGCAGATTTCGATCTCGATGCCTTCACGCATCACGCGTTCTACAATGAGGGTCTCGCACGCATCGAAATGCATCTCGTCGCGAGAACTCCGGTGACCGTCGCGATCCCGGAGTTGGGCACGGTGCAGTTTGCCGGTGGAGAGTCGGTGCGCACGGAGATCAGCTGCAAGTACGACCGCGCATCCGCAACCGCGCTGCTCGAGGGCAGTGGGTTTCGCCTCACGGAATGGATGGTCGGAGAGCATCCGCAGTTTGCCCTCCTGCTCGCAGAGCCGGCGCCTTGAAATACGCGGCGAGCGCTCGCTCAGCGTGGGTCGAGCGCTACCTCGCGGAGCACTGTTTTTCTCCGCCCGCTTCCAGCCGGCTGACGTTCGGCGCAGAACTCGAACTGCTCGCGTACACCAGTCCGTCCCACACGATCGCTCCCATCGTCGGACAGCACGGGCAGACGGGAACCCTCGACATCGTGCGCATCGCGGCCAAATCCATGCGGTGGGCGGAATGTGTTTCTGCCAAAGGCGTTCCGCGCTTCGCGAGTGCGAGCGGCGGGTCCTTGACCTTCGAGCCTGGCGGCCAGCTCGAGTATGCGAGCGCCGTGCACCACTCGCTCGACGCGCTGGCCCACGAGCTGACCACCGTCGAGTCACTGCTCACTCGCGTCGCACAGGAACATGGGATCGAGTTGGTCGCGCGAGGCGTAGATCCATACAACGGCGCGAGCGACGCTCCACTCCAGCTCACCGCAGAGCGGTATGCACGCATGGCTCGTCATTTCGCGACCATCGGTGCAGACGGCGCGCGCATGATGCGCCAGACGGCGAGCCTTCAGGTGAACATCGGCGGCATTCGGCCCACCGAACGCTGGGCGGTCGCAAACGCGATGGCTCCGATGCTGGTGGCCATGTTCGCGAACTCAGCGCAGTACGCCGGCACCGACACCGGCTGCGCCAGCTATCGCGCGGAAACGTGGCGTGGCGTCGACCCGTGCCGAACGGGCGTGTTCGACAGCGGAGATCCTGTGCGTGAGTATGCGGCGTTCGCCCTGCGCGCGAGTGCGATACTCGCGGCAGACGAGAGCGTCCCCTTCCACGCACTACCTGATGGCGTCGCAACCGACGCCGCGCTGGCGACGCATCTCACGACGCTGTTTCCGGAGGTTCGCCCGAGACAGTACCTGGAGCTGCGGTCGATCGATGCGGTTGACGGCGCGCGTCGCGCCATCGCCCTGGGCCTGGTCGCGGGAGTGCTGTGTGACGGCGCCGCTGCGCAGGACGCCGTCGACCTGCTCGGCCGGCCCGATGAAGATGTGCTGCGCGCGGCGGGGATCGCCGGGCTCGCCGATGAACCTTGGGCGTCGCGCGCACGCGACCTCATCGATATCGCCGCGCGCGGCTGCATGCGGCTCGGCGGCGACATCGTATCGCCCGCGCTGGTGGAGGAGATGCGCGCAGCGTTCGGCGCCGTGGCGGGACTCGCGTCTCCCACTGCGCGGTCGTAGCTTTAGGGACTTCACCAATGTCCCGCTCCCGGCTCTGTGGGAACGGGATTTCCGTCTCCTACCACGGGATTACGAGATGCGGTGCTTGACTCTCGCCCTCGCCAGCGCCATCGCGCTCGCGTCGGTTCCGCAACACGCGCTCCAGGCACAAGGCGCCGGCCGGATCCAGCTCGACACATTCTCCCTCGCCAACGGGCTGCGTGTCGTGCTCGCGCCAGACCATTCGACTCAGGTGGTCGCGGTCAACGTCTGGTACAACGTCGGCTCGCGCAACGAGGTGGCCGGGCGCACCGGCTTCGCGCATCTGTTCGAGCACATGATGTTCCAGGGCTCCGGCAATGTCGCCAAAGGCGATCACATGTCGATGGTCGAACGCGCGGGCGGCCAGATGAACGGCAGCACGCAGGACGATCGCACCAACTATTGGGAAGTACTTCCCTCGAACCGCTACAACATGGGCCTCTGGCTCGAGGCCGATCGCATGAAGTCGCTCGCGATCACGCAGCCCAATTTCGAGAACCAGCGTGAGACGGTGAAGGAAGAGCGCCGGATGCGCATCGACAACCAGCCGTACACGGGCGCATTCCTGAAGGGCGTCACTGCGCCGTTCGACGCCAAGACCTGCTTCGCGTACGGCCATGAGCTGATCGGCTCGATGACGGATCTCAACGCCGCGAAGACCGAGGACGTCAAGGCGTTCTTCGACCTCTACTACGCGCCGAACAATGCGACACTGACACTCGTCGGCGATTTCGATCCCGCCGAAGCGAAGCAATTGGTCACGCAATATTTCGGCGATATTCCGCGTGCAAAGGACCCGCCAGCCGTCACCTGCGACGCGAAGTTCAACGCGGGCGAGAAGCGCATGTCCGTGACAGACGACAAGGCGACGCTCCCTGCACTCCTCCGCATCTTCCTCGTTCCCGAATACAAGAACCAGGACCACGCCGCGCTCGAACTCCTCGCCACGATTCTCGGCGGCGGTGAGAGTTCGCGCATGAATCGGGCGATCGCGCGCGAAGCGAAGGCTGCGCTCGCCACGCAGGTCGGACTCGACGTCACGGGCCCGCACCGCGGACCCAGCACGTTCGCCGCATTGGCCATTGCCAATCAAGGCGTGTCCACCGACTCCCTCGACAAGCTCATTTCGAAGGAGATTGCGAAGGTCGCCGCCGACGGGGTGACGGACGAGGAACTCACCAAGGCGAAGAACAATCGCCGCGCCGGTGAGATCTTCGGCAAGCAACAGGCGCTCAACCTCGCCGAATCCATTCAGGCCGCCACCATGTACCTGGGCAGCCCGAATGCGATCAATACCGACCTCGATCGCTACATGCGCGTGACGAAAGACGACCTCAAGCGCGTGGCGCAGCAATACCTGCGACCCGAGAATTCGACCGTGATTCTGATCAAGCCGCCCGAGGGGCCACGCCCATGACCCGCTGCAATCGTATCGTCAGTGCATTGATGCTCGCGCCATTGGCCGGCGCATTTCTCGCCGCTGGCGCGCAGGCACCCAGGAAGGCCCCGGCGCCCGCTCCGGTCAAACCGGCGGCGATTCCCGCATTTCAGGAAACAACGCTCTCCAATGGACTGCGGGTCATGCTCGTGGAGAGCAAGCGGCAGCCAGTGGTGTCCATCGCGCTCATGATGCCTGCGGGAGACGCCTATGATCCAGCCGGCAAGGAGGGCCTTGCCGGGATCGTCGCCGGTGTGCTGACGAAGGGCGCCGGCGCTCGCTCCGCGGATCAAGTGTCGACGGCCATCGAGAACGTCGGCGGAAGTATCGGTGCGAGCACGACTCCGGACTTCATGAACGTTCGGGCGAACGTGCTGGCGGAGAACGCTCCACTCGCGTTCGAGCTGGTCGCCGATGCGGTTGCGCGTCCGGCATTCGAGAGCAAGGAAGTGGAGCTCGCGCGCACGCAAACGCTCTCCGGCCTGCAATTGGAACAGTCGCAGCCGGCGTCGTTGGCCGCTCGGTTTTACGCGGCGCAGCTGTTCGGCGCACACCCGTACGGCAAACGACCGACTCCCATCACGGTGCGGTCGCTCTCCGTTGACGACCTTCGCGCATTCCAGAAGTCGCGCCTCGTTCCCTCAGGCGCACTGTTGGTCGTTGCCGGCGACATCAGCATGGCCCGCACGAAAGAGCTCGGTGAGAAGAGCTTTGGCAGCTGGAAAGGCAGCGCACCCGCCGCGGTCAAGCGCCCGGCGCTGCCGACGCGAACGAAGACGGAAATCCTGTTGATTCATCGTCCGGGATCGGTGCAGAGCAACATCCTGGTCGGCAATCTGACGTACGCGCCCTCGAATCCGAGCTTTTACGCGCTCACGGTCGCCAGCCGCATTCTCGGCGGCGGAACCGATGGTCGATTGTTCAAGATCCTCCGTGAGAAAAAGAGCTGGACCTACGGCGCCTATTCTGCGCTCACGAGAAACTTCGATATCGGTACCTTCGACGCCAACGCCGAGGTCCGCAATGCGGTCACGGATTCGGCGCTGACCGAGTTGCTCGCGCTGGAGCGCAGCCTGGGCAGCACTCCCGCGCCTACGGAGGAACTCGAAGCGGCCAAGGGCGGACTCGTTGGCGGACTGCCCCTCCAGCTCGAGACGGCGCAGGGCATCGCCGAACAGGTGGGGCGCTTTACGATGCTCGGATTGCCGAAGGATTTCATCCGCACGCTGCGGCCCAGACTCGCCTCCGTGACGGCCTCACAGGTGCAGGCGGCCGCCAAGTCGTACATGCGTGCGGATCAGGCGCTCATCGTGGTCGTCGGTGACGGCGAGCAGATCTATGACAAGCTCGCGAAGATCGCGCCGACGAAGATCGTGAACGCGCAGGGCGACGCGATGCAGCCCGCTGATCTCGTGGTGAAGGTCACCTCGCTGCCGGTAGATCTCACGAAGCTCGCAGCGCGTACTGACAGCTTCGTCGTCCTTGCGCAGGGGAATCCCTTCGGCTTCCAGACGACGACGTTGAGCAAGACGCCGACGGGCTACTCGTACCGCACGGTGATGCAACTCGCCGGCGGAATGTTGTCGCAGGCGACGGAAACGTCGTTCGGCAATGACCTCGCGCCGAGCGCATCGACGGTCAAGGGCAAGGTACAGGGCCAGGACGTCGCGATTACCATCGCGTACGCGGGCGGTCGCGCGAAGGGAACGGCAAGCACCCCGAGCCAGCAAGGACCCAAGACCGTCACCATCGATACGACGTTGGCACCGGGCGTACTCGATGAGAACATGATTCCCGCACTCGTGCCGGGACTTCGCTGGGCTCCGAACGCGAAGTTCACCGCCACGGTTTTCGACGGGTCGACCGGAAAATCGCGCCAGGCATCGATCACCGTTGCTGGAACCGAGTCCGTCACGGTGCCCGCAGGAACATTCCCCGTGTATCGCGTCGAGATGACTGGAGAGCCAGCGCAGACGATCTTCGTGACAACGGCCGCACCACATCGCGTCGTGAAAATCTCGATGCCCGCGATGCAGCTCGATTTCGTACTCGTGAAGTGATGCGCTAGCCCGTGCTGCTGATCAGTCAGTCCGAGGTCCCCGCGCTGCTGCCGATGCACGAGTGCATGACCGTCATGGCCGATGCACTGGCGATGCTCGCGCGGGGTGACGCCGTCCAGCCATTGCGACACATGCTCCGCGTGCCGGACCGCGCGGGCATCCTCGCGATGATGCCAGGATATGTCGGATCCAAAGAGTCGTTGGGCATCAAGGTCATCACCGTATTCCAGGCGAACCACGGCACGGAGTTCGACTCGCATCAGGGAGTCGTCTTATTGTTCGAAGCCGAGCACGGATCACTCGTCGCGATCATCGACGCCAGCTCGATTACCGCAATCCGCACGGCGGCGGTCTCCGGCGTGGCGACGCGTTTGCTTGCGCGCTCGGATGCGACCGACCTCTGCATCATGGGCTCCGGTGTCCAGGCGCGAACGCATCTCGATGCAATGCTTCTCGCGCGTCCGATTTCGCGCGTGCGTGTGTGGAGCAGAAACAGCGAGAACGGTCTGGCATTCGCGCGCGCCAGTGCCGAGCGCCACAACATCGCGGTCGAGGCGATTGCATCGGCGCGTGAGGCGGTCAGCGGGGCCAGCATCATCTGTGTCACCACGTCGTCACGCGAGCCGGTGCTCTGCGGTGAATGGGTGGCGGACGGCGCGCACATCAATGCGGTCGGCTCGAGCGTCCCCTCCGCACGTGAAGTGGACACGGCACTGGTGCATCGCGCTCGGCTCTTCGTCGATCGGCGGGAATCAACGGTGAACGAAGCGGGAGATTTTCTCATCCCGAAATCGGAGGGCGTCATCGGCGACGATCACATTGTCGGCGAGATCGGTGACATCCTCATCGAGCGGTGCGCGGCGCGTGGCGCGTCGTCAGAGGTCACGCTGTTCAAGTCGCTGGGGCTCGCCATCGAGGACGTGGCCGCGGCACAGCATGTCTACATGCGAGCTCTGGCCGCTGGTGTCGGGACAAGCATCGCGCTTGGGGGCCGGCGCTAACAAACGTACTGACGTACGAGAGTACAACCGCATACGTATTGCGTACTCTGACCCGGTACCTTGACTGGCATACTGACCAAGAGGAGCCATCAGAGAGTGATGTCACGAAAAACGCCGTTCGCAACATCGTGACGGCGTTCGGCGTCGGGTCGATGCCATCCCCTGCGTCGATGGCTCTTCTTGGGTTGGATGCCAGTCCGGGTACAAGGTTCCGGGTACCTCGTACGTAAGTGGTTGTACTCGGTACCCAGTACGTCTGTTGCCTTAAGGCACAGCCACCGTGATTGTCGGCGCGTCCACCTTCGCGGCCGCCTGCCCCACGTCCCGAAGCCGCGCCACCACGCGAACGCTGTCGGACACCGTTGCCGTTCCGGCAAGCTGCACCGTCGCGCGCACCCAGACCGCGACGTCGTTCGGTCGCGCGCCTGGAAACAGCCATGACGCGCGCACCGTGTACCGTCCGTCGCTGTCCGTGCGCGCGAGCCCCGACAACGATGATCCACCTGCGGAAGAACCGTCGGTAAACACGACGACGTACGCGTCGCGGACGCCCGCGCCTGACGTTCCAACCACACGACCGGCGACGTCACCGCAACCGTAGGAGCCGAATTCTCCGGATTGCTCGCAAGCGATCGCGCCCGCATCGGTTGCCGACGAGGCACCGCATGCGATGCCGGCGAGGACAAACAAGGCTCCAACTGTGAAACGAGGGACGTGATTCACCGGCATCCTGGAAAGGACCTTCGCATGCGCCTACCCACCACACGATACGCGCAGGTCGAGGGAGTGTTGGTGCTAGCCTCCGTCGAGCCCGCCAAGATCGCCCACATCGGCCACGGGAAGGCGCAGCTCAAAGATGCTTCCACCACCCTCACGCTCACCATACGACACCGTCCCCCCTTGGACTTCCGCTAACGACCGCGCGATCGAGAGACCGAGGCCGGCATGGCCTCCATCGGGGGTCGCGTCCGCCGGGCGATAGAAGGGCTCGAAAATCCGCTCTTGCTCCATCGGAGGCACTCCCGCACCTCGATCGGCCACGGACAGCACGAGCCACGCGCCATCGCGCAGGGCACTCACCTCGATGCGCCCTCTCTCCGGCGTATGCCGCAGCGCGTTGTCGAGGAGGTTCCCGACGATGCGCAGGGTGTGCACGAAATCAAAATGCCCAACAAGTGCCGGCTGATCGAAATCGATGTGGACGTCGATGTCGCGACCAGCGCGAACGCCCTCCGCCTGACGGAGTGCCGCGCCGACGAGATCCTCGATCGTGTTGAACTCCGGCACGAGCGTGAAGCCGCCGGCCCGAAAGCGCGACATCTCGAGCAGGTCACTGACGAGACGCGCCAGGCGATCCGCCTGCTCCACGATGGCCAATGATGTCCGTTCACCACGATCCGCGCCGCTCTGCGCGAGGACCTTGATCGTCGTGAGCGGCGTGCGAAGATCGTGGGACACGGAGGCAAAGACCTCGTCCTTTGCCCGTTGCGCCTCGCGCAACGCCTCGGAATACGCCGCCTCCGTCATCAGTCGCATGCGTTCGAGGCCGAGGGTCGCATAGTAGCTCAGCGCCGCCAGGAGGCGGCGGCGCGGAGCATCCAGTTCGAGCGCGTCATGACCGCGCACCACCAGCACTCCGATCACGCGATCCTTGGCCAGCAGCGGCAGCACGAGGAGCTTCGGCCGCATTACGAGGTCCCCAGGCTGCCCAATGTCGGCTCCGGTATGCTCCGTCCAGTGGCCTCCGGTGTCGAGCAGCACGGGTCGCCGCGCGTCCATCGCGCCCTCGATCGCGCGCCGCTCGGTGGTCTCCTCGCCGATTGGTCGCGACTGTCCCGTGCTCGCGAACGCCATCCCTTCCGCGCCGCGCGGAGAGTCTCGCGTCATGATGGCGCACGACTCCGCGCCGATGGCGCCACGCACGAGCGTCGCCATCGCGCCGAGCGCCTCTTCGGAGCTCGCATGCCGGAGCGATTCGGCGCCGAGTCGCGATAGTGTCTCTACTTCGCTCGTGCGCGCCTGCGCGGCACTCGCCTCCTGGCGCGAGCGCGTCAACAATTCCGTAGTGACGAAGGCGGTTGCCAGAAACGACATCAGTACGACGAAGTCGAGCGGCTTGGGAACCGTGACGAAGCCGTAGGGAACCTGGAAGAACCCATCGATAATCGCGGTGCTGAGGAGCGCCAGCACGAAGCCGAGCGGACGACCACCGGCGAGACTTCCGCCGAGCACGACGAGCAAGAGTGCGAGCGACGCCTGTGCGTCATCGACATCCGGTCGCGCGGCGCGCAGCAGGCCGGTGCAGAGCACGAGCATGGCGCCCCACATCAGCCACGCGCGCACCGCTGGTTTGACGATCACTCCAAGGGCACCCCGAATCGGTAACCCACACCTGGCTCGGTGATGATCAGGCGCGGCGACGCCGGCTCGCGTTCGATTTTGCGCCGGAGGTTTGTAAGGTGGACGCGCAGATACTGTTGCGGATTGCCGAAGGACTTGGCCCACACGGCGTCGAAGATCTGCTGGTGCGTGAGCGTTCGCCCAGCATGCGATACGAAGGTCTGTAGCAGCTGCCACTCGGTGCGCGTGAGACGGATCGGCACGGTGTCGCGCCGGATCTCACGGTGCACGAAGTCGATCGTCAGGCCATCACACCGCACCGTGCTCGCCGCCATTTGACTTGGGCCCCGCGCTCGGCGCAGCTGAGCCTGCACGCGCGCCACGAGCTCACCGAGACTGAAAGGCTTGGTCACATAGTCGTCGGCGCCGGCGGTCAGGAGCAGCACTTTTTCCTGCTCAGCGTGGCGCGCCGACAACACCACGATCGGGTTCGACGACCAGCGACGGATCTCGCGGCAGACGGCAACGCCCGCCATGTCCGGGAGGCCGAGATCGAGGATGATGAGATCGGGACGCGCTCCGGCCGCGAGCGCCACGCCTTCCGCGCCCGTAGCGGCCTCGTGAAAGCGGTCACTCAGGTGCGCCAGCGCGTCGACCAGTGCTCGACGGATATGCGGCTCGTCGTCGATGATGAGAATGGCATTCGCGTGGACCGAGGCGGCGGAAGGGAGCGGGTTCGTCATCATTCAGGGATAGCCAAACATCTCGGCGAGAAATAGCAACGCACCGCGACTTTGTGCAATCTTTGTGAGTCGCCTCTAGGGGTTACACAGACGACGTCGCGGCGGCGGAGCGGACAGCGTCGCCGGCGCGACGTCGAGGAACTGGACCGTCGGCGGCATGGTGGGCGCGAGCGTAATCGACACGCGCAACGGCCCACGATCGCACGGGAGCACCCACTGTCCACGCAGGGCGTTCTCGACGAGGGAGAATTGCGTCGCGCGAGCGCACGGTCCGTTCTTCGCCACGAGTGCGGTGAGCTCCTCGCGCCGTCGATCGCGTGACCGGTCCCTGAACAGGTTTTCCGACGCAATGCTGTCCGCGAGCGCATCGTTCCACCGGAGAACGAGGCGCGTGACGGCATCGCGCGCATCTCCAAGCGCACGCGATGGTTGAGGCTCTCTCGGCTGCAATGCGCCCGTTTTCTCCAGCAGCCCCATCGCGTCGACGAATGGCGCGCCCCATCCGGTGTAGGTGCGATTCCCGAAGGCAACGATCCCGACGCCGTACTCCGGAAGCCACCGCATGTAGGAGCCGAATCCCGGAAGGCCGCCGCTATGCGCCACGATGTGCGCGAAATCGCAGTCGCTGGAAATTCCCAGGCCGAATCCGTAGCCGCCGGCATTCAGTTGGCTGAGGCCCGTCGTCGCATTCCGCGTGACGCCGGGAGTCCTCGGTCGCCAGATCTGCTGCATCTCCCGGAGCGATGCCCGCCGCACCGGTCCCGTCTCCGCGCCATCGCGCGCCGGCCACGCCGCCAGAAAGGTCGCGACGTAGGTCCCGAGATCGTGGATCGACGTCAACATGCCGCCCATCGACCCGAACGCACCGTCGGGCAGCTGCGGCTCGATCTTCCACCGATTGTCCTCCCACCGGTATCCCTGCGCAAGCCGATTGGCGGGAACCGCCTTGCTCTCCAACGTCGTCGAGTGCATGCCCAGCGGCTGGAGGATGTTTCGCGAGACGTATTCGCGATAAGGCACACCCGACACGCGCGCCACGATCCGGCCGAGAATCGCGAACCCGTAATTCGAATACTCGTACGCGGTGCCCGGCGCCGTGGAAAACGGAATCCCGCGCCGCATCATGCGGGACAGTTCGGCGTCGGTGCGCGCGAGTTGCTGGTCACCCCACGGATTGTCCTCGGGAAAGCCCTCAGCGTGCGAGAGCAACATCCTGATCGTGATGCGCGGCGAGTCGCTCGTCGGATACGAGAGCTGCTTGAGCTCCGGCACGTACTTCTCCGCAGGGTCGTCGAGCGAGAGCTTGCCGGCGTCGCGCAACTTGAGGATCGACATCGCGGTGAAACTCTTCGTCATCGACGCAATGCGAAAAACGGTGTTGGAGTCCACCGGCGACCCGTTGTCCGCATCACGCACTCCGGTGACGCCAAGATGCACCAGCTTGCCATCGACGATGATGCCCCAGGCGGCACCAGGCACGTGCTCGCGTTGCGTCATTGCGCGAAACACGCTGTCGATCTGCGGAAATGCCGCGGCGAGCTTGGTCGCGCGATCTGCGTCCGCAAAACGCGCGGGCGGCATACCGGACGGGCGCTGGCTCTCCAGCAAAACCGGCGCGCAGCATGCGAGTGAAGCGACGAGCACGGATCGGCGCGGCAGTGAAATACTCGGCAGCGACATGGAATCTCCATCATGCGTACGGTTCAACGATTCAGGAGGAACGGATTTCACAGATGCATCGGAAACGACCGGATAAAGCGTCAAGAAGAATCCGGTGGTTCCCGTTTGAATCCGTTCAATCCGCTCCTCAATCTGTTCGGACTGTACGCTGCGACGCCACCACGAGTCGGCGCGAAGCGGTTAGCCCGGCTCGGACGTCACCAGCCGAATCGCCGCGGTGAGTTGCTCACCGGTGAATGGCTTCTGGAGGAACGCATGTCGTTCGTCGATTTTCGGCCCCGAGCCCGCACCAAATTCGGTGTAGCCCGAGATGTAGACGACAGCGAGGTCTGGATGCGTCTGCGACAGCGTCTCCCCGAACACCACGCCATTCATTCCGGGCATCATCAGGTCGCTCACGACGACGTCGATGCGCTCTCCCTGATCGGCGACCACCGCGAGCGCGGCCCCGCCTTCGTCCGCCTCGAGCACTTGAAAGCCCGCGCGCTCCAGCGTCCGGCGAACGGCCCGCCGAACCGCCGGCTCGTCCTCCACCAACAGCACGCAGCGCGGCGATCGCGCTTCCTTCTGTCCCGCACGAGGCACGCCGTGCTCACCTGTCGTGTACATCGAGCCGTGCGCTTCCGGAATGTAGACCTCGAACCGCGAGCCCACTCCGACGGCGCTCTGGACGCGGATGAACCCGCCCATCTCGGTGACGATGCCATACGTCGTCGCCAACCCGAGGCCCGTTCCCTTTCCCATGTCCTTCGTCGTGAAGAAGGGCTCGAAGATGCGCGCCATCGTGGCGTCGTCCATTCCGATGCCCGTGTCACGAACGATGAGCTGGGAATAGCGACCCGGCGTTCCCTCGCTCGCGACGATGTCGGCACCCTGGAGATCGATGACACACACCTCCATCGTCAACGATCCTCCCCGCGGCATCGCATCCGCGGCATTCACGACGAGATTCATGACGACCTGCTCCAACTGCGTCCGATCCGCAAGGATCTCCGCAGGCGCTCGCGAGATCGAATCCGAGAAATCAATGTTTGCCGGCAGCACTCGGCGCAACATTGGCTCGAACTCGCGAACCGTCTGGCAGACATCCACCACCTTCACCTGGACGACCTGTTGCCGTGTGAAGGTGAGGAGCTGACGCGTCAGCGAGGCGGCGCGCGCCGCCGCACCAGAGATGTGCGCCAGTTGCGTGCGCGCGTCAGCTGTTTCCACGTCCTCCGTCAGCAGCTCCGTACACGCAGTGATGATCGTGAGAATGTTGTTGAAGTCGTGCGCAATTCCTCCAGCGAGACGGCCCAGTGCCTCCATTTTCTGCGACTGGCGTAGCTGTTCTTCGAGTTTCTTGCGCTCCGTGAGGTCCGCGTAGAAATCGATGTAGCCAATGCGGTGATCGTGCTCGTCGCGAAGGACACCAGACGCGTGCAGCACACTCACGACGCTGCCATCCTTTCGCGCGCGGCTCACTTCGGCGGGTGTCGTGCCGGAGCCGGGATCGACCGCGGCGCCTCCATGGCGAAGCTCGTGCACCTGGTTCGACGTCACGTAGGGGAGCGGGCGGCCGAGCACCTCTGGCGCGGCCCAGCCGAAAAGCCGTTCGGCCGCGCGGTTCCAGCGCGTGACGTAGCCCTCGTGATCGGTGGTGACGATCGCCTGCGGCGCGACGTCGATCAGCGACTGGAGCAACTCGCTTGTTCGCCGGGCGCCCGTCTCGCTTTCCTCGAGGGCGGCCCGTGACCGTCGCAGTTCCTCGATCGCGGAGGTCAGCGCCGACGTGCGGTCCGACACGCGCCGTTCAAGTCCCTCGTTCACCGACGCGAGCTCCGCCTGTGTACCCACGAGCGTGTCGACCATCCGGTTGAACGCATGCACAAGCTCGGCGATCTCGATGTCGTTCGTCTCGCTTGCTCGCAGGCTCAGGTCACCGGCCGCGATCCGGTTCACCGTGTCGGCGACGTCGGTGAGCGGGCGCGTCACGAGCGTGCTGATGGCGTAGGCCAGCAGGAGACCTACGCCGATGATGATGACACCGACGAGCGCGCCGATCCGTCTCGCACTGGCGACCTCCGCGCGGAGGGACGCGAGGGAAAGGCCCACCTCGACGGACCCCACGTGCTCCTTGTTGCTCATGACCGCGGTGGACGTGCTGATCGTCGTCCCGTCGGCAGAGATTCGGTCGGCGGCCAGGGTCTCGACCGGCAGCACGTCGGCCGGATGCGCGCCGATCGACGCCACGACGCGCCCCGCCTTGTCTCGCACGATGATGTACGACACTTCCGCCTCGCGCGATGCGCCTCCGAGGACTTGTCGTGCGGCGACGGTATCGTCGAAGACCAATGCCGACGCGAGACTGTAGGCGGTCATGTCGCGAATCGTCGCGGCCTTCGCGCGTGTCGCGCTCATGGCTTGCCGTTCGAGACGCGACGGAAAGAACGTGAATACGAACACCGCAAATGCGGCGATGAGCGCCGAAAGTGCCAGCAGCAACTTGTGGCGAATGCCGCGAACAAAGCGTGGGCGGATGGTCATGGCAGGATGTCCGCCAGTTTCAGCAGTTCTGCTCCAAGCTCTGCGCCTTCGAGCTTCGATGCCTCGAGGTTCACCAGAATCCTGGGGCGGCCGCCCTTGACCCCCACACCGATGCCGAGCCCCTGCGCGACATAGCGTGGCACACCGGTGAGCGTCGTCACGCGCCACTCCCGGGTGAGCGACGCAATCGCGGCAACGTCGGCGCCCCGGAGTGGCGTGATGTACAGCATCGTGAATTTTCCGGCGCGCAGCACATCGGGCAGTCGTTCACGATCCAGGTCGATTGCCACAGCGCGCAGCGGAACACCGCCCACCCCCTCGCGCGCACCAACAAACGCGTGGAGCGCCTCATCCTTGGCCATCGCAGACGTTCGGTTTCCACTCTGGAAGACTACGCCGATGACGATCTCCGCCGGCGCTCGGAGCGGCAACTGCCGGTCGAACGCCATGACCTTGAGCAATACCGGAATCTGGATCGCGACCGGCGCGTCCATCTCTTGCGCTCGCGCATCGGCTCGCGGGCACATCGCGCCCCCGAGGGCGATTGCGACCACCCAGAGCGTACGCATGAGACGTTCTCGCCTCGGTTCGATCAGAACCGCCACGACAGGCGGACGCTCACGGTGCGCCCGGCCTGCGCAATTGCCATCTGTCGATGCTCCAATCCACCCGGTGTTGCATAGTACGTGTCGAAGAGGTTCACCGCTCGTATCCCCACTTCCAGCTGGTTCAATGTCACTGGCGTGTAGGAAATGTTCGCGTCCGACCGAAGGAACGCCTTGGTCGATGGCCCCGAGAGCGTCTTGCGACCCGACTCATACCGGCCACTGAGCGTCGCTTGCACCCCAAAGTCGGTGCGGCCAGACACGGACGCGAGGGCGATGTGTTGCGGCGAGTTCGTGAGTCGTTCGTCGCTCGCAGCGTCGTCGGTCGTCTGAATGGCGTACGATGCGTGACCGCTCACCGCACTGGCGGGCTTGTAGTCCATCTCGAGCTCGAGGCCCGCGGCCTCCGCCTCGTTGAGATTCTGATAGACGAGCCCCTGCTGATCCAGCTCCACCTGATCGATAAGACCGTGAATCTGGTAGCGATAGAGCGACCCTCCGAGCAGCCACGGAGCGCCGAGCCGCTGCTCGGCCGTGAGCTCGAACGTCCTGATACGCTCTGCGCTGAGGGACGGGTTCCTGGTGTAGAACGAGGTCGTGATGTCGGCTTCCGCTGCACTCGGCGCGCGAAAGGCTTCGCCGTAGAGCGCCTTGATCGTCGTTCCGTGTCGGGGGGCCGCGATGATTGCCACACGTGGTGTGAGCGCCCCACCGTGACGCGAATTCCGGTCTGCCCGGAGGCCTCCCACGAGGATGAGCCGAGACGAAAGCTGGAACTCATCCTGTGCATACACGGAGTAGACGTTCGAGGGCTGATCATCTCGCGCACTGGTTTGGTCGGCGAAGAGTTCGTAATAGTCAGCGCGAGAAACGAGACGTGTTTCGACACCCAGCGTCAGCTTGTTGCGCGATGAGTGTTCCCAGGTGCCGATGACCTCGGTGCCGACCGCGCTGCTGCCGCCCCCATCCGAGTAGGCTGGCCCGGCGTCCGCCGGGTAGACGCCGCGATACCGATAGCGGTCGCCATACAGCCGTGCCGACAGATGAAATACGCCGGCAAAGTCTCGTGTCGCGATGATATCGCCCCAGAGATTTTCATCGACGGCCTCGCTCCGGGGGTCGTTGAACGCGGTCCCGAATGAACCGGTCGGAATTCCACGCCCTCTGTTCTGATAGCCGATGCGGACGACGACGTCCTTGACCGTCACCGCGGCAAGGCCCGACACCGCTCGCTCCCAATCGAGCGCATGGGCGATACCATGGTTCGTGGCGGGTGAGTCGTATTCGGCGAAGTACAGATCGTTGCCATCCAGGCGGCTGATGACCCCGGACGCGGCGTAGGAGACCGCGGGGGTGATCGCGCGGCCGGTCACCATGCGCGCCTCACGCAGCCTTCCGGTGCCGCCGCGCACGCTGACGGTCGTGCCATCGAGTGCGACGCCGGACTTGGTGACGATATTGATCACCGCGAACATCGCGCTCGTCCCGTACAGCGCTGAGCCGGGGCCCCGGACGATTTCGAGGCGCTCCACGGCGTCGAGGTTGAGTGGAAGGTCGCCGCCGAGCGGAGCTCCACCCCACGTCTGGTCGTTGAGGGAATGCCCATCGATCAGCACGAGCACGCGATTGTTGTAGTCGGACGGGCGACCGAATCCGCGAACGCCGAGCGACACGTAATTGAGATCGTTGCTGGTATAGAAGCCGCGCACGGTTTCGAGGACTTCCTGCAAGCTGCCATACCCGCCGCGCGCGAGCTCGTCTGCAGTGATGATGGTCACCGAGGCAGGCGCTTCGGCACTCGTTTGCGCGTACTTCGACGCCGTGCTAATCCGCGTATTGAGGAGCGAGTCGAGCGAGATCGTTCGCATCGGGTCGCCCTGCTGCGAGCGCGCGGTGGCCGAGCCGATGCTGAGTCCACTCGCCGCTAAGACGCAAGTTGCGATTTGGCGTACGGTGTTCGACCACATGGTGTCGCCTCGTGTGACTACTACGTTTTCAAAGCGGGGCATTGACCGCGGCAGGCGAGACAAAAGCCCGCTACGAGCGGTGGTACACCGGCCTGATTTTCATGACCGGCGAGCGGAAGGAACAGCGATGCTCGCACTGATCAGTATCGGATCGTGCCGAATAACTGTGAGTCAATTTCGTCCACTTCTGTCCTGATTCTTGCAAATTCAGATCCCTGGTGTCGCACTCGTCACTCTGACCGTTTGCCTTGGAACGAAAGTACGTCATTATGACCTAATTTGGACAGTAAAATGACAGCTGGAGAGCTCAACAGGATGGAACTATTACACTGGAGATTCTTCGCACAGCGCATCATCTTGCTTGCGTTCGGAGCCGCCGCGGGTGCCGGACAGGATGTCTGCTTGTTACGCTAGATCCGAGGCAACACGTGAGCGCAATCCACGCAATTACTGTCTCGTCGGACGCCCCCGCGTATCGCACGCGCCGCGATTCGCCCATTTTCGTACCCGCTGTTCGGGAACCTGGCCAGATGATCTGGCGGCGTAGCCGCAAGGGGCGCCGGTTCCGTCACGCGGTGATGCTGACGATTGCGCTCTCGGTGGTCGCGCTCGCCTATGCCGTCGTTCAGGATGCGCGGCAGCAGACATTTGCGCGCGACGTGCTGGTTCAGTCGATGGCGCATTGATCCAGTAACACGCGTCCGCCGAGCCGTACGCGCTCGGACTGACGGCAGGCCTCATTCGTTCGATGTGTCCTCGCTGCGCTGATGCGCGGCGGGGACGCTTTTTTTGGTTCTACGGGAGTGCGTGCTCATCGAGCAAAAAGCGCCGGCGCGAGATTATCGCGCCGGCGCTTTTGCTGTAAGTACTGATGATGGGCCTGAGAGGAGTTGAACCTCTGACCTCACGCTTATCAGGCGTGCGCTCTAACCAACTGAGCTACAGGCCCCTTTCGGGTAGAGCACGGAAATTTACCCGACCGCGTGTCCTTGGTCAATCGGTCGCCGACATTGGACCTGCGCTTCTACTGTCGCTTCCGCCGCCGAGTGACACCGATGACGCCGAGCAAACCGGAGGCAAGCAGGATGACGCTCGCTGGCTCCGGCGTCGCGCTCTCCTCGAACGTCGCGTCGAACGACATCATGTCACCAGGAACGTAGATGTTCCAGCTCGGATCGTCTCCAATGATGCCGTCCAGGAAGATCCCGGCGCCGGCGGGGACAGTCACATTCGTCGTATAGCCGACGACCGCATTGCTGAGGTGCTCACCATCGTCGATCGCTTCGAGGTACGCGATGTATTGCTGCCCGCTCGAGAGCTGGAGGCCGTTCGTCGCAAAGGTGAAGCGCGTGAAGTCGTTGTAGTCCGTCGTCGCGGGAGGCCCGTAGAACACCTGAACCGCAGATGCGAAGAGGTCGGTCCCCGACGGCAACGCGCCGTCGAATGCGCGCAGATGCGCCGTGAACGCAACGCCGGTCGCACCGTAGAACTCCTGGCCGACAAAGGCATTCTCGCTGTGTTCGCCGAGATAGAACGAGAAGCTGGTGAGAGCTGATGGCGTCCCCGGGGTGAACACCTGCCCGACTTTGTAGTACCAGGACGGTCCCACGTACGCCGTCCAGCTGTCCGGCGCCCCGGTGTCGATGTTCTGTGAACGTGCCGACCCGGCCACTGACGCCAGGGCGAGGAATATTCCTGCAATGTGTGTGCGGCGCATGACGTCGTGTGCGGGAAGAGGGAGAGACGGGGCGTTCGACCGGCCGCAGGTCAGGAACGCGGATATGAGAAAGGCCCGCCGATCTGGACCACGATCGCGGACCTTCCCATGCCGATAAACTAATGTGTAGCCTCAGCCAGCGCGAGCGGTGGCGTGTCATCGTGCGCGTGCTCGGGGTGCGAATCGCACGGGAGCAGACGCACGAAACCCCGCGTCTCCGTCGAGACGCGGGGTTCCGTGTATGAAGAACAATCGAGTGTGTGTGTGTTGTGCAATGGCACGACTACGAGATGCTTTCCCCGTCCGAGGACGGTTACTCGCGATCCGTTAAGGAGGTGATCCAGCCGCAGGTTCCCCTACGGCTACC